>NZ_PDOA01000099.1 GCF_003116135.1 Teichococcus aestuarii
GGCGCCGCCTGGTTCGCGACTACGAGCGCCGCTGCGACGTCTCCGAAGCCATGATCCACGTCGGCATGGGCGCGCTCCTCATCAGGCGCATCGCCCACCCATGACCATTCTCAAACGGGCACTTAGAACAGCGCGTGGTTTTGGATGCTGAGTGGCATCAGCCATGGCCGGCGCCTCCCGCCGGTGCTGGCCTGAAGGGCCTGCGCGATACCGTACAGACAGGCCGAGCTTCGCCCTTTATGTACGGCCCATCGCCCGCTGAGGTTTT
>NZ_PDOA01000100.1 GCF_003116135.1 Teichococcus aestuarii
TCTTGGCAGCGGCGGCGCTCTTGCGCGTCGCGGCCGCCTTCGGCGCGGCGGCCTTGCGCGTCGTCGTGCTCTTGGCAGCGGCGGCACTCTTGCGCGTCGCGGTCGCCTTCGGCGCGGCGGCCTTGCGCGTCGTCGCGGTCTTGGCAGCGGCGGCGCTCTTGCGCGTCGCGGCCGCCTTCGGCGCGGCGGCCTTGCGCGTCGTCGTGCTCTTGGCAGCGGCGGCGCTCTTGCGCGTCGCGGTCGCCTTCGGCGCGGCGGCCTTGCG
>NZ_PDOA01000101.1 GCF_003116135.1 Teichococcus aestuarii
TAGAGGGCGGCGATGCGCTGCAAGGCTTCGCTGGCAATCGGCGCCGCGCCGCCCTTGACCAGGTCAAAGAACCCGCGCCGCACATGCGCCCAGCAGAACGCCAGCGTCACCTCCCCGGCCAGCGCCTGACCAGCCCCCATCAACTGGTCCGGGCAAGATTTTAGTGGAGCATGGTCAGAGGCGGCGGCGATGAGCCATTGGAACCGGGGTGGGGCACGGGTCTGGCCCTTTCCGGCATGATCACCTCCGGTGC
>NZ_PDOA01000102.1 GCF_003116135.1 Teichococcus aestuarii
TCGGCAAACTCAGAGACTGGCGCCGCATCGCCATGCGCTACGACCGCTGTGCCCACACCTTCTTCAGCGCCATCACCCTCGCCGCTACCGTCACCTTCTGGCTCGGACAATGGGTCCTGAGCCTAGGGTCTGTTAGAGCTTGATCCAGTCAGCGGCGGCTGCGAGGCAGAGGATACCGAGGAAGGATCTGGCAGTCTTCTCGTAGCGGGTGGCGACGGCGCGCCATTCTTTCAGGCGTGCCCAGAGATT
>NZ_PDOA01000103.1 GCF_003116135.1 Teichococcus aestuarii
AGGAGCGTCAGATAGGGCGCGACCAGCACCCATTCTTCATCAGACACATCAGATGGGTACGGCTTGCGGGCAGTCATGCCCCGCAACCTGATCGTTACCAGGCCAGAGGTCCATAACAACCTCTAGAGCGGTTTTCGATCAGGCTGCATCGTATCCGGCGGCGGCGAAGTAGTTGGCGCATTCGGTGGGCGTGAAGGTGTCGATGATCTGGCCGATGGTGCTCCAGAGGCCTTCTACGCTGCGCTC
>NZ_PDOA01000104.1 GCF_003116135.1 Teichococcus aestuarii
CATATCGACTTCGTCGCCACCCGGGGCGGCACCTACCACCTGCACGCCATGGCCGATGGCGCCGGCACCGGCAGCTACACGCTGCGCAGCGGCTTCTTCGACACCATCCCCGACAGCCTGGCGGACACCTCCGCGCCGGCGGCCAGCCTGACCGCCGGCCTCTCCCGCGTCGGGCGGGTGGAGAGCGCGGGCGACGTGGACGTGTTCGGCATCACCCTGCGCGCCGGCCAGGGCTACAGCTTCGAC
>NZ_PDOA01000105.1 GCF_003116135.1 Teichococcus aestuarii
TCTTGGCAGCGGCGGCGCTCTTGCGCGTCGCGGCCGCCTTCGGCGCGGCGGCCTTGCGCGTCGTCGTGCTCTTGGCAGCGGCGGCACTCTTGCGCGTCGCGGTCGCCTTCGGCGCGGCGGCCTTGCGCGTCGTCGCGGTCTTGGCAGCGGCGGCGCTCTTGCGCGTCGCGGCCGCCTTCGGCGCGGCGGCCTTGCGCGTCGTCGTGCTCTTGGCAGCGGCGGC
>NZ_PDOA01000106.1 GCF_003116135.1 Teichococcus aestuarii
CCGTGATCCGGCGGTAGCCGTATCGGCCGTATTGCCGGGCCAGGCCAATGATCGCCGCCGTCAGCGCCGCTTCATCGTCCGGAGGGGCTGGCGCCTGCCGCTGCGTCGCGCGATGCTGCCCCAGCACACGGCAGGCGAAGCGCTCCGAGACGCCCAGTGACGCCCTGACATGCTCCACCGCCGCCCGGCGACGCGCGGCGCTCAGAAGTTTCCCGACGC
>NZ_PDOA01000010.1 GCF_003116135.1 Teichococcus aestuarii
TGGTGGGCAGCCGCACCACGCTCGACGTGCTGAACGCCGAGCAGGAGCTGCTCAACGCCCGCGTCACCCTGGTGCAGGCGCTCTCCAGCGTCGTCACCGCCAGCTACAACCTCGCCGGCGCCGTCGGGCGCCTCACCGCCCGCGACCTTGCCCTCCCCGTCGCCCAGTACGACATGGAGGCCTACTACAACACCGTCCGCTCCCGCTGGTTCGGCACAGGGGATTACTCGGGCCAGTGAGCCGCCCGGGCGGGAGGGCCACAGCCCCTCCCGCCGTTCATCCGGCTCCCGGCCGGGTCAGGCCGGCTCCATCACCAGCATCTCGCCCACCAGGGCGCCGATGGCCAGCGAGGCGGTCAGCCCCGGGCTCTCGATGCCGAACAGGTTCACAAGGCCGGGCTGGCCATGCGTCTCCGGCCCCTGGATGACGAAATCCTGCGCCGCCTGCCCGGGCGGCACGATCTTCGGGCGGATGCCGGAATAGCCCGGCTGCAGCGCGCCCTCCGGCAGGCCGGGCCAGTAGCGGCGGATGGCGGCGTAGAAGCTGTCCCCGCGGCGCGGGTCCACCTCGTATTCCACCTTCTCCACCCACTCGACATCCGGGCCGAAGCGGCACTGGCCGCCGAGGTCGATGGTCAGGTGGGTGCCGAGACCGCCCGGCACCGGCACCGGATAGATCAGCCGCGAGAAGGGGGAGCGCCCGGCCAGGGTGAAGTAGTTGCCCTTGGCGTAGTAGGCGGTGGGCACATGGCCGGCCGGCATGCCTTCCAGCGAGCCGGCGAGGCGCGGTGCGTAGAGGCCGGCGGCGTTCACCAGCAGGCGGCAGCGCAGCTCCATCGGCTCGGCGCCACCGACGCGGATCTCGGCGCCGCCCTCCGGCAGCAGCCGCCCGCCCAAAACCGGGCTGTGGAAGACGAACATGGCCCCCGCATTCTCGGCATCGCCCTGCAGCGCCAGCATGTAGGCGTGGCTGTCGATGATGCCGGTCGAGGGCGAGACGAGGGCGGCGGTGCAGGAGAGGGACGGCTCCATCTCCAGCGCCTCCTCGCGGCTGACCAGCCGCAGGTCCGGCACGCCATTGGCGGCCGCGCGCTCGCGGATGGAGGCGAGCTTGCCCGTCTCCTCCTCGTTGGTGGCGACGATCAGCTTGCCGCAGTTGCGGTGCGGCACGCCGCGCTCGGCGCAGTATTCGTAGAGCCGGTGCTTCCCCTCGACGCAGAGCCGCGCCATCAGGCTGCCCCTGGGGTAGTAGATGCCGGCGTGGATGACCTCGCTGTTGCGCGAGGAGGTCTCGGTGCCGATGCCCTCGGCCGCCTCCAGCACCAGCACCTCGCGGCCCGCGAGAGCCAGGGCGCGCGCCACGGCCAGCCCCACCACGCCCGCGCCGACGACCACGCATTCGACCTGATCCAAGGCCATTTCCTCCGGGGATGACAAGCGGGCCCTGGTTCTACCGCGCCGCCGCCCCGCCGTCGCGCGCCGGTTGAGGGAAAGGGCGCGGAAACCCGCTCAAAAATGCGATGGCGGGCTTCCGGCGGCTTCTTTGGGCGCAGGGCGCTTGACGCGCCGCCGCCGCCGCTCCACGCAGCCGGGCATGGCCGCTCCCCCGCTTCTGCTCCTCCAGGATATCCGCCTCGGCTTCGGCACCACGCCGCTGCTGTCGGGCGCCACGCTGTCCGTCTCGCCAGGGGAGCGCCTGGCGCTGATCGGCCGCAACGGCTCCGGCAAGTCCACCCTGCTGAAGATCGCGGCGGGGCTGGCGCAGCCGGATGGCGGCAGCCGCTTCCTCCAGCCCGGCGCCACGCTGCGCTACCTGGAGCAGGAGCCGGATCTCGGCACCTTCCCCTCCGTGCTGGCCTATGTCGAGGCCGGGCTGACGGCGGGGGACGACGAATACCGCGCCCGCTACCTGCTGGAGCAGCTCGGCCTCACCGGCGAGGAGAAGCCGGCCAACCTCTCGGGCGGCGAGGCGCGCCGCGTGGCGCTGGCCCGCGCGCTGGCGCCGTCCCCGGACATCCTGCTGCTGGACGAGCCGACCAACCACCTCGACCTGCCGGCCATCGAGTGGCTGGAGCAGGAGATCGGCGCCATGCGCTCGGCGCTGGTGCTGATCAGCCACGACCGCCGCTTCCTGGAGACGATGACGCGGGAGATGGTGTGGCTCGACCGCGGCACCACCCGCCGCCTCGGCCGCGGCTTCGCGCATTTCGAGGAATGGCGCGACGAGGTGCTGGAGCAGGAGGAGAAGGAGGCCCACAAGCTCGACCGCCAGATCGTCCGCGAGGAGGACTGGATGCGCTACGGCGTGACGGCCCGCCGCAAGCGCAACGTGCGGCGCGTGGGTGAGCTGGCCGGGCTGCGCCAGCAGCGGCGGGAGCGCCGCGCCGCCCAGGGCGGCGTGAAGATGGCGGTGGCCGAGGGCGAGGCCTCCGGCACGCTCGTCATCGCTGCCGACGGCATCAGCAAGAGCTTCGGCGAGCGGGCGGTGGTGCGGGAGTTCTCGACGCGCATCATCCGTGGCGACCGGGTCGGCATCGTCGGGCCGAACGGCGCGGGCAAGACCACGCTGCTCTCCATGCTGACCGGCGTTCTGGCGCCCGATTCGGGCGAGGTGAAGCTCGGCACCAACCTGCAGATGATCAGCCTCGACCAGCGCCGCGCAGCACTCGACCCCACCGCCACGGTGGCCGAGACGCTGACCGGCAAGCGTGGCGACCAGGTGTGGGTGAACGGCCAGCCGCGCCACGTCATCGGCTACATGAAGGACTTCCTGTTCCTGCCGGAGCAGGCGCGCACGCCGGTGGTGGCGCTCTCGGGCGGCGAGCGGGGGCGGCTGCTGCTGGCCCGCGCCTTCGCCACCCCCTCCAACCTGCTGGTGCTGGACGAGCCGACCAACGACCTCGACCTCGAGACGCTCGACCTGCTGCAGGAGCAGATCGCCGAGTATTCCGGCACCGTCATCGTGGTCAGCCACGACCGCGACTTCCTCGACCGGGTGGCGACCAACGTCATCGCCTGGGAGGGGGAGGGGCGCTGGCAGGACTATGCCGGCGGCTATTCCGACATGGTGACGCAGCGCGGCCATGGCGTGCGCGCCCGCGCCGAGACGGTGGCGAAGCCCGCCACGGCGGCGAAGCCGGCCGCCGCCCCGCCGCCGGCCGCCCGGAAGAAGATGTCCTTCAAGGAGCAGCACGAGCTGGAGACGCTGCCCGCCCGCATGGCCAAGCTGGAGGCGGAGGCGGCCAAGCTGCGGGAGATCCTGGCCGACCCTGGCCTCTATACGCGGGACCGGGCGCGCTTCGACAAGGCCACCGAGCTGCTGGCCCGCGCCGAGGTTGGGCTGGCCGAGGCGGAGGAGCGCTGGCTGGCGCTGGAGATGCTGCGCGAGGAACTCGGCGGCTGAGCCGCCGGGTGCTCAGGCGGCGCCCTTCTGCAGGGTGAAGGTGGAGGGCTGCACGCCGCCGGCGCGGAAGCTGACATCGTATTGCAGCCCCGCCTGCTCGAAGCGCAGCTCGGCCCGCGCGCCCTGGCCCAGATCATGCGCCAGGCCCCGCTCCAGGAAGCGGAGCCCGAAGCCGCGCTGCGCCGGCGCTTCCCGCAGCCGCAGCTTGCCATGCTCGTGCCAGGAGAAGTGGATCACGCCGTTCGGTGTCGCGCGCCAGGTCAGGGTGACGCGGCCATCATGCGCCAGCGCGCCGTGCCGGCTGGCATTGCTGGCCAGCTCGGAGATGGCGATGACCATGGCCTGCGCCTGGGCCGGGCGCACCACCACGCCGGAAGGCCCGTGCATCACGAGCTGCCCGGTGGCCAGCCACACCGCCTTCCAAGGGGCCAGCGCCGCCTCGATCGCGCCGTCGAGCGTGGCCTTGGACCAGCCGACCGAGGCGAGCAGCTCGTGCGAGCGGGAGAGCGCGCCCAGCCGCGCGCTGAAATCGGCGGCGAAGCGGTTGGGGTCCTGCCCCGCGCCGCGCATGGTCTGCGCCGCCAGGGACTGCACGGTGGACAGCGTGTTCTTCACCCGGTGGTTCAGCTCGGCCACCAGCTCCTTGCGCCAGCTCTCGATGGCCGCCTTGTCGCTGATGTCCATCACCACCAGCGAGAGGCGGGCCTCGGCCCCGCCGCCCAGCACCGGCTCCGCGGCGATGAAGTAGTGCTGGCTGCGCCCGCCCGGGGCCATCACCTGCACCTCCTGCCCCGGCAGCCCCTCGCCGCGGGCCAGGGCGCCGCGGAGCATGGGCAGCAACAGGCCGCCCAGCAGCGGCATCGCCTCCGCCAGATGGCGGCCGACCAGCCGCGCCTCCGGCTGCCCCGCCAGGGCGGCGAAGCCCGGGTTGATCTCGCGCAGGCGGCACTCGCCGTCCAGCAGCGCCAGCCCGGCCGGCGTGGCCTTGCAGATGGCGCGCAGCTCGGCCCCCTTGTGCTGTGCGCCGCGCGCCTGCTGCCGCTCCCGCCACCGCGCCGAAAACAGCCCCGCCAGCAGCAGGGAGCCACCCGCGCCCATGCCGGCCAGGCCCAGGGAAAGGCTGACGCGCTCCTGATGGCGCTCCTCGGCGCGCAGCCGCCGCATCTCCGTGCGGATGGTCCGCTCCAGCACCAGGCCCGCCATGTCGACCATGCCCGTGTCGGGAGCCCCCTGCAGCCGCGCGACGGCCGCGGCCAGGCCGCGCTGGGCGGGCGCCAGAGGCGGCTCCGCCGCCGCCAGGCGGGCCAGGGAGGCGAGCACCGCCTCGAGCGAGCCGCCACCTTCCCGTCGTTCGTCCAGCAGGGCGAGCAGACGCTCGGTGTCCTGCAAGCCGCCCTCCAGGCTTTGCAGCCGCTGCTCGTTCTCCCCGTTGCGGTAGAGCAGCTGGTAGCTGGTGGCCGCCATGCCGGCGAACAGCAGGCCCACGGCGAGCCCTGCCGTCAGCCAGAGCCGGGAGTCCTGGCCCGCCTGCTTCAGGAAGGGAGTCATGCGGGCCGCCGGAGGGCAGGACCACCTGCGGCACGGCGGGAGACATCCAGCCCGCATCCGCGTGGAATGTGGTCTGGTGCGGGTTCACTGGCCGTCGGCACGATCATGTGCTGCATGGCAGGGAGTGAAGCGCGATTTCGCCAACAACGCGATAGGGATGCCCTGCTTGTTTTACAAAATGTTGCATGAATGCACGGCCTTGCGGTAACCCCGCCCGCCACTGTGGGAAGGAAGCCGCCATGGACGAGGACGACGACGAAGCCCCGCCCGGCCTGCCCGCCGGCACGCCGTTCTACATGACGCCCGCCGGCCACGCCGCCCTGCAGGCGGAGCTGCGCGCGCTGTGGAGCGAGGAGCGGCCGAAGGTGGTGGAGATCGTCTCCTGGGCCGCCAGCCTCGGCGACCGCAGCGAGAATGCCGACTACCAGTACGGCAAGCGCCGGCTGCGCGAGATCGACCGCCGGGTGCGCTTCCTGCGCAAGCGGCTGGAGCGGGTGCAGGTGGTGGACGCGGCGACGCAGCCGCGGCGCGACCAGGTGTTCTTCGGCGCCACCGTCACCTATGCGCGGGAGGACGATTCGGAGGTCACCGTCACCATCGTCGGCGTCGACGAGACGGATCTCGACCGCGGGCACATCTCCTGGGTCTCGCCGGTGGCGCGGGCGCTGCTGAAGGCCCGGGTGGGGGATCTGGTGAAGCTGCGCACCCCGGCGGGGCCGGAGGAGCTGGAGGTGGTGGCGATCCGCTATCCGGCGCCGGGCGCAGCCTAGGCTCGCTTTCGCGCGAGACGGCGCAGGGGCGCGCCGTATTCCCCTGGCGGAGGCGGGCGGCCGGCGCCATGCTGCCCGGCGTGGCCTTGCCTGCCACCGATGGAAACGCCGGAACCTTCCAGCCATGTCGCAGCACGCCGTCCGCCCGCCCGCCACGCCGGGACTCCGGCTGCGCCTGGGCACCGCCTGGGGCGGCCTCTCGCCCACGCTGCGGGGCATGGTGTGGATGAGCCTCTCCGGCCTGCTGTTCAGCCTGCTCAACGCCATCATGAGCGGCATGACGCGGGAGATGCACTCCTTCCAGGCGCAGTTCCTGCGCTACGCCTTCGGCTTCGCGGTGATGCTGCCGCTGCTCTGGCGGGAGGGGCCGCGCGCCTATGCGCCGAACGGCCTCTCCGGCCAGCTCTGGCGCGGCGTGGTGCACACGGCGGGGCTGCTGCTGTGGTTCCTGGCGCTGCCGCACATCCCGCTGGCCGATGTCACGGCGCTGGGCTTCACCGGGCCCATCTTCATCATGGTCGGCGCCGTGCTGTTCCTGGGCGAGAAGGTGGTGGCGGCGCGCTGGGTGGCGGCGCTGGTGGGGCTGGTCGGGGTGGCCATCGTGCTGGCGCCCAAGCTCTCCGGCGGCGGCGGGCTGTGGAACCTGGTGATGCTCTCCGCCTCGCCGCTCTTCGCCGCCTCCTTCCTCATCACCAAGGCGCTGACGCGGCGGGACCGGCCGGATGTCATCGTCATGTGGCAGGCCATCACCATCTCGCTGTTCACGCTGCCCTTCGCGCTGGCCTCCTGGCAGGCGCCAACGCTGGTGCAGCTGGCCTGGTTCGCGGTGGCGGGGCTGCTCGGCACGCTGGGCCACTGGTGCCTGACGGAGGCGTTCCGCCTCGCGGACGTCTCCGCCACCCAGCCGATCAAGTTCCTCGACCTCGCCTGGGCGGCGATGCTGGGCTTCCTGCTGTTCGGCGACATCCCCGGCTGGACCACGCTGGCCGGCGCCCTGGTGATCTTCGGCTCGGCGAGCTGGATGGCCCGCCAGGAAGCGCGCGCGCCGAAAGCGTGAGGAGCGCGGGCCGCCGGCCACGCGCCCCCCGCGGCTCAGTTGCTGGCAACGCCCGCCAGGGTGAGGATGGTGCCGAGCGCCGTGGCGACCCCCTTCACGCTGGCCGTCTGCTCCACGTCGATCCATTCCTCCAGCGAGTGCTCCCGCCCGCCGCTGCCGCCGGTGCCCAGCGTCACGGCCGGGATGCCGAGGCTGATCGGGATGTTGCTGTCGGTCGAGGAGGCCTCGTGCTTCAGCGCGTAGCCCTGGGCGCCGATGGTGGCCGCCGCGACGCGGGCGATGCGGCTCTCGCGCGCCGTGGTGCCGGCCGGGCGGTCGCCGATCTGCTTCACCTCGACGCGGATCTCGCCGCGCGCCGTGTCGCGCGCCGCGTTCTCGTCCGCCGCCGCCTGGGGCAGCGTCTCCAGGAAGCGCGCCTCCAGCACCGCCAGCGCCTCGGCCGAGGCGGAGCGGAGATCGACCTCCATCCACATTGCTTCGGGGATGGCGTTGATCGAGGTGCCGCCGCCGATGCGGCCGATGGAGAAGGTGGTCTTGGGATGGCTGGGCACGCGGATGCGGCCGAGGTCGTCGGCCGCGCGGGCCAGGGCGAAGGCCGGGTTCACCAGCCCGAAGGCGCCGAAGGAATGCCCGCCGGGGCCGCGGAAGGTGATGCGGTAGCGCTTGCTGCCCACCGCCCCATGCACCAGCCGGGCGGGGTCGATGCCGTCCATGGCGATGAAGCCGGCCACCTGGTCGCGCCAGCGGTTGGCGCGGAAGAAGTGCTTCACGCCGCGCAGGTCGCCGGCGCCTTCCTCGCCCACCGAGGCCAGGAGCAGCAGCCCGGCGCGGGTGCGGATGCCCGCCGTGTCCAGCGCCCGCGCCATGGCCAGCAGCACGGCCAGGCCGCGCGTGTCGTCGCCGACGCCGGGGGCGCGCAGGATGGTGCCCTCGCGCTTCACCGTCACGTCGGTGCCCTCGGGGAACACCGTGTCGAGATGCGAGCAGAGCACGATGACGCCGGCCGAGGGGTCGGTGCCCGGGCGCAGCGCGGTGACGTTGCCTTCCTCGTCGGTCTCCACCTGCTCCAGCCCCTGGTCGCGCAGCAGGCCGGCATAGGCGGAGGCGCGCGCCGCCTCGCCGAAGGGGGGCGAGGGAATCTGAGTGAGCGCGATGAGCTGCTGCACGAAGCGGTCGTGGTCCGCCTCCAGCGCCGCCACGATGCGGGCGAAGGCGGGGCTGGCCAGCAGATCCTGCACCTCGGCGGCCGGGTCGGCGCCGCCGGTGGCGGAGAGCAGGGCGCGCAGGGCAGGGGCGGCGTCGTCGGGCATGGGAGTCGGGCCTCGGCAATCAGGGGTCGGAAAAGGGCGCGGACGTTCCGCCCGGGCGCGCGCCGGGTCAAGGGGGCGGGCCGGGGATGCGGCCGGCCCCCATGAGCCGGCCCCCATGAGCCGGCCCCCATGAGCCGGCCCTCGTGAGCCGGCGGGCGCCGCCCCGCTCAGCTCGCCTTGATGCCGGCGCGGACGATCAGCGCCTCCCACTTCTCGATCTCGGCGCGGAGGAAGGCAGCGCTGCTCTGCGGCGTGCTGTCGGACACGATGTCCATGGCCTGCTTGCGCAGCGTCTGCCGCACCCCTTCCTGCGCCATCACGGCGTTGATCGCGCGGTTCAGCGTGGCCACGGTCTCCGCGGGCGTGCCGGCGGGGGCCAGCACCATATGCCAGGTGAAGGATTCATAGCCCGGCACCGTCTCGGCCACGGTGGGCAGGTCCGGATAGAGGGGCGAGCGCTCCCGCGCCGTGATGGCGAGGCCGCGCATCTCGCCGCGCTCGATGAAAGGCATGCCGCTGGAGATGACATCGACCATCATCGAGACATTGCCGCTCAGCAGGTCCGGCATGGCGGCGGTGGAGCCGCGATAGGCCACGTGGTTGACCTCCAGCCCGCCGGCCATGGCGAGCAGCAGCTCGGTGGCGAGATGGATGGAGCCGCCATTGCCGTTGCTGGCGTAGTCGTACTTGCCCGGATTGTCGCGAAACAGCTTCAGCAGTTCGGGAAGGCTCTGCGCCGGCACCGCCTTGTTCACCATCACCACGTTGTGGATGCGGCCGATATGCGCGACGGGCTGGAAATCCGCGATCGGGTCGAAGGGCAGATGCGGGAAGAGGGCGCGCGCCACCGAATGCCCGACGGTGGTGTAGAGCAGGGTGTGGCCATCCTTCGGCGCCTTGGCCACCGCGTCGCTGGCGACGATGACGCCGGAGCCGGTGCGGTTCTCCACCACCACCCGCTGGCCGAAGGATTTCGAGAGTTCATCCGCCACGAGGCGGGCGGGCAGGTCGGTGGGGCCGCCGGCCGAGAAGGGCACCAGCAGGCGGATGGGCTGGCTCGGCCACGCGGCGGCCTGGGCGCGCGCGGCGGCGGGCCACAGGGCGGGCGCCGCCAGCGGGGCGAGGGCGGGGAGGCGCAGAAGCGTACGGCGATGCATTGGAAGGCCTTTGCGGTTCGGGAGTCGCGCGGGCCGTGTGGGGCGTGTTTTTTTATGGGTGGGCCGCGCCCCGGAAACGGGGCGCGGCCGGGCCGTTCAGGTGCCGACGCGCAGCGGCGCGCCCAGCTTGCGCAGGCAGGCGATGACAGAAAGCGCGGTGATCTTCCCCGTCTTGGGATTCTCGCTCGGGATGTTCTCGATGGTCATGGAGAAGCTGGCCGAATCCGCCTCCACCTCGATGCGGTGGGTGTTGCGGGTCAGCGCCGGGTCCGCCCAGATCTCCAGGCTGGTGCGGTCCGGCCCGATGCCGGCGAGCGAGAGGGCCACCGCCACGTTGAGGTTGGCGGGGAAGCCGATGGCGGCCTCCCGCGGCGTGCCCTGGAAGATCCGCAGCGGCTCGCGGATGTCCTCGATCCGGATGCCGTGCTCCTCCAGATAGGGGGCGCCCACCAGCCCGCGCACCGGCTTGCGGGTGATCATGCGTACCGCGTGGATCTCCCCCTCGGCGGCGGCGGAGACGGCATCCAGCCCGAGCAGCGCGCCGGTCGGCACGATGATCTGCCCGCCATGGCGGCGCGCCGCCTCGACCAGCCCCTCATGCGAGAGCAGCGCGCCGGCGCTCAGCACCACCGCCTTCTTGCCGGCCTCGACGAAGGGGCCGACGATCTGCGGCAGCAGCGCCGCCGGCGCGCATTCCACCACCAGGTCGGCCAGCGGCGGCAGCTCGGCGATGTCGACCACCGGCACAGGGTGGCGCAGCGTAGACAGGGTCCGCGCCGCCTTGGCCTTGTCCCGCGCCGCGACGGCGGACAACTCGCAGCCGGGAATGCCGGCATCCAGCGCCTCGGCCAGGCGCTGGCCCACCGCCCCGAGTCCGGCGATGGCGACCCGCAGCGGGCGGGGCCGCGGCTGTGACATGACATTCATCCTGTATACCTCTCGGTGGTGAGCAGAGCGCCGGGGCAGGATACTGGCAAACGAATTCCCGGTCGGCGATGCATGCGCTAGGCTCATGCATGGCCCGGCGAACCCTTCCCCCCCTGGCGGCGCTGCGCGGCTTCGACGCCGCGGCGCGCCACCTCTCCTTCACCGGCGCGGCGGCCGAGCTGGGGCTGACCCAGGGCGCCGTCAGCCGGCAGGTGAAGGCGCTGGAGGAGGATCTCGGCCAGCCCCTGTTCCGGCGCCTGACCCGCCGCATCGTGCTGACGCCCGAAGGCACGGCCTTCCACCGCACCGTGGAGGAGGCGCTGGCACTGCTGGCCGAGGGGGCGGGGCGGCTGCGTGGCGGGCCGCCGCGGCGGCTGACGCTCTCCGCCCTGCCGACCATCGCCTCTGCCTGGCTGATGCCGCGGCTGGATGGCTTCGCACGCCGGCATCCGGGGCTGGAGGTGCGGCTGCTCTCCTCCATCGAGCCGGTCTCGCTGGCGGGAGGGGAGGCGGACCTGGCGATCCGCGTCGGCCGGCTGCCGGGCCAGCCGCAGCACCGGCTGGCGCCGCGCATCGAGCTGGAGATGGTGCGGGACTGGCGCGGGCTGGAGGCCATGCCCTTCCTGCCGGATGTGCTGGTGCCTGTCTGCCGCGCCGAATGGCTGCCGAACGGTCCGCTGGAGCCCGCCGCCCTGGCAGCCCTGCCGCTGATCCATGTCTCCACCCGCCGCCATGCCTGGCCGGACTGGCTGCGCGCCCAGGGTGTGCGTCTGGCCCCGCAGCGCGTGCAAGGCGGCCTATCCTTCAGCCATTTCTTCATGGCGCTGGAAGCGGCGCGGAAGGGGCAGGGGGTGGCGCTGGTGCCGGACATCCTGCTGCCCGGCAACCTTCCGCAGGAAGGACTGGCCGTGGCCGGCACGGCGCGTATCGCCAGCGCGGGAAGCTATGTGCTGCTGCGGCAGGACAGCCGCAAAGGAGAGGGGCCGCTCGATGCGCTGCATGGCTGGCTGCTGGCGGAAGCGTGGCGGAGCCTGATGGATACGCACCCGGGCGGCGGCCTGGGGCCGCCGCCCGGGGATATCCCGGGCCGCGAGGGAAGCGAAGCCCAAGGAAATTACGCCGCCAATGGGGGGGCAGGACGTAATTTTCGGTAAGCTAACGGCCTCGGAAGGATTTGCCAAGGCCAAGCAAGGCCAAGACAGCAACCCACGCGAAAACGGCCCGGCGGCAATGCCACCGGGCCGTTCTTTCGCTACGCTGCGTCAGGCCTTAGCTGGCCGCCTCTGGCGCGTGCTCATTCTCTCCGTCGCCGTCCGGCCGGCCGTCATCGGGCTTGGGCAGGGCGGGGAGGGGCGCCTCGATGAACTCGAAGGTGAGGCTGTCATCCTTCTTGCCCACCTTGACCGCGCCACCCTTGGCCAGCTTGCCGAAGAGCAGCTCCTCGGCCAGCGGCTTCTTGATGTATTCCTGGATGACGCGGGCCAGCGGCCGCGCGCCGTACAGGCGGTCATAGCCCTTCTCGGCCAGCCACTCCTTGGCGGCGGAGGACAGCTCGATGGTGACGTTGCGATCCGCGAGCTGGGCTTCCAGCTGCATCACGAACTTCTCCACCACGCTGCCGACGATCTCCGGCGTCAGGTTGCCGAAGGGCACCACGGCGTCCAGGCGGTTGCGGAACTCGGGGGTGAACAGGCGCTTCACCGCCTCCTCATCCTCGCCCTTCCGCTCCTCGCGGCCGAAGCCGATGCCGTTCTTGGCCATGTCGGCGGCACCGGCATTGGTCGTCATGATCAGGATGACGTTGCGGAAATCGACCGTCTTGCCGTTGTGGTCGGTCAGCTTCCCGTGGTCCATTACCTGCAGCAGGATGTTGTAGAGGTCCTGGTGGGCCTTCTCGATCTCATCCAGCAGCAGCACCGCATGCGGATGCTGGTCGATGCTGTCGGTCAGCAATCCGCCCTGGTCGAAGCCGACATAGCCCGGCGGCGCGCCGATCAGCCGGCTGACGCTGTGCCGCTCCATGTACTCGGACATGTCGAAGCGGATCAGCTCGATGCCGAGCGTCTTGGCGAGCTGCTTGGCCACCTCGGTCTTGCCGACACCGGTGGGGCCGGAGAAGAGATAGTTGCCGATCGGCTTCTCCGGGTCACGCAACCCGGCGCGGGACAGCTTGATCGCGGCGGAGAGGGCCTCGATCGCGTTGTCCTGGCCGAACACCATGGCCTTGAGGTCGCGCTCCAGGTTCCGCAGCGTCTCCTTGTCGTCGGTGGAGACGCTCTTGGGCGGGATCCGGGCGATCTTGGCGACGATGTCCTCCACATCCTTCAGGGTGACGGTCTTCTTCCGCTTCCCCTCGGGCTGGAGCATGCGCGAGGCGCCGACCTCGTCGATGACGTCGATCGCCTTGTCCGGCAGCTTGCGGTCGTGGATGTACTTGGCCGAGAGCTCGACGGCGGCGCGGATCGCCTCCGGCGTGTACTTGACCTTGTGGTGCTTCTCGTAATTGACCTTCAGCCCCGTCAGGATCTTCACCGCGTCCTCGACCGTCGGCTCGTTGACGTCGATCTTCTGGAAGCGGCGGACCAGGGCGCGGTCCTTCTCGAAGTAGGTGCGGTATTCCTTGTAGGTGGTGGAGCCGATGCAGCGCAGCGTGCCCTGGGCCAGGGCCGGCTTCAGCAGGTTGGAAGCATCCATCGCGCCACCGGACGTCGCGCCCGCACCGATCACGGTGTGGATCTCGTCGATGAACAGGATGGAGCCGGGCTGCTGCTCCAGCTCGTTCACCACGGCCTTCAGCCGCTCCTCGAAGTCACCGCGGTAGCGGGTGCCGGCGAGCAGGCTGCCCATGTCGAGCGCGAAGATGGTGGACTTGGCCAGCACCTCCGGCACGTCGCCCTCGATGATCCGCTTGGCCAGCCCCTCGGCGATGGCGGTCTTGCCGACGCCCGGGTCGCCCACATAGAGCGGGTTGTTCTTGGTGCGGCGGCAGAGGATCTGGATGGTCCGCTCGATCTCGGAGTCGCGCCCGATGAGCGGGTCGATCTTGCCCTGCTGCGCCTTCTTGTTGAGGTTGACGCAGTAGTTGGAGAGCGCGTCCTGGCCACGGCGGCCCTGCGGCTTCTCCTCCTTCTCCGCGCCTTCCTCGGCACCCGAGGCGGTGCTGGGCGGGTTGCCCTGCACCGGGCGGCTGGTGCTGCGGCCAGGAGCCTTGGCGATGCCATGGCTGATGAAGTTCACCGCGTCCAGCCGCGTCATGTCCTGCAGCTGCAGGAAGTAGACGGCATGGCTCTCCCGTTCGCTGAACAGGGCGACGAGCACATTGGCGCCCGTCACCTCGTCGCGGCCCGAGGATTGCACATGGATGGCGGCGCGCTGCACCACCCGCTGAAAACCAGCGGTCGGCTTCGGGTCGCCGGAGCGTTCGGTGACGAGCCCGGCGAGATCCTTGTCCAGGAACTCGGCCAGGTCGCGCTTCAGCTTGTCCTGGTCGACCCCGCAGGCGCGCAGCACGGTGGCGGCGTCGGTGTCGTCGACGAGGGCAAGGAGCAGGTGCTCCAGCGTGGCGTATTCGTGGCGGCGTTCATTGGCCAGCGCCAGCGCACGGTGGAGCGTCTGCTCAAGGTTGCGGGACAGCATGCGGTGTGACGCTCCCCTTCCAGGAACGGCACCGGGTATGGAAGGGTCCGGCGCCGCAAGACAGGGTCTTTCGACCCAGGATAGCCGTAATGTGGTCTCGCTCCCCTATGACGGCGAGGGGTATTCTAAGTTTCACTAGGTTACACAGAGATGATCATGCCCCGCATCATTCCTTTTTGCCCCATCATTCCTTTTCGATGGTGCACTGCAGCGGGTGCTGGTTCTGCCGGGCGAGGTCCATCACCTGGGTGACCTTGGTCTCGGCCACCTCGTAAGTATAGACGCCGCACACCCCCACGCCACGGCGGTGGACATGCAGCATGATGCGCGTCGCCTCCTCGCGGTTCTTCTGGAAGAAGCGCTCGAGCACGTGCACCACGAACTCCATGGGCGTGTAGTCGTCGTTCAGCATCAGCACCTTGTACATGGCAGGCTTGCGCGTGCGCGGGCGTGCCTTGACCACGACGCCGGTATTCGTGCCGTCCTGCGAGCCGCCCTGGCCGCCATTGCCATTGTTGCCGGGGCCGTTGTTGTCGCTGTCCTGATCCGGGCGCTTGTCCTGGTCCGTCATGTCACTGCTGCCGGCTTGCCGGTTGTCTGCTGCACCCAATGGGCTGTCCGTCCGTAATCGGGGGGAGGGGTCTGGAATCCGCCACTGGACCCCGCTCCTCGCGCCCATGATGCCCGAGAATATCGGACGGGCGGGGCCAAGGTGAAGGGCCGAGCATGTCGATGACGATGGAAAAGCGCCACCACGCCGTAAAAGCGCCAGGGCATGGGCCGGGCTGGCGGGCGCGGGGCGGGCGCGGCGCGCACGCCTGCGGCCACCCCCTGCGAGGCGGCGGAAGCCGGGGCAGGGGGGGCTTGGCCGGCGGTGCCCAGGGCGCCGCCGGCATGGTCGGTCAGGCGAAGGCGGCGGGGCGGGTCATCCGCTCCATCGCCAGCGTCATGCGCGCGGCGATCGGGGCGGAGGCCTGCTCGGCCAGCTTGAAGGCGGCCTCGTTCAGGCGGGTCGCCTCGGACATGGACTTCTCCAGCTGCGCCTTGGCGAAGGTGGTCTGCAGCTCGGCGGCCTCCTTCAGGCTCTTGGCGGAGGCCACGGCCTTGGCGTTCTGCATGGCGTGCTCGTTCATCGCCTGCATCACCGCGAAGGCCTGCTTGCTCAGGTCCTGCAGGCCGCTGACATAGGCCTGGGTGGCCTTGCTGAAGGCCTCCATGTTGCCACGGCCGAACTCCATGGCATCCTCGGTGGCCTTGTAGAGGCCTTCGGTCGAACGGGTCGTCTGGTCCATCGTCTTCTCCATCGCCGTGCGGGTCTGTGCCGCGCTGTCCTTGGTCATGCTCGCCAGCGCCTGCGCCGGCTCGCTCGCCGGCGCCGGAGCCGCATCCGCCGCCGTCTCGGCGATGGCGGAAACATTCTCCACCACCGCTTCGATCGCCTTGTCCTTGGGTGACGACGGCTTCGTGTTCAGCTTCGTCACCTTGGGCTCATTGGCCATTCAATGTTCCTCCTCGGTCTCGCGCGCTTCCTCCGCAGGGGAAGGGAACGCTGGTTCCGGTAGGCCTCAAGACCCGCCCGAAACGAGGTCCAGGTCGGCAGCCGGGTTTTGTTGCACCGCAGCATTTGGGCGGTATGGCAACGAATTTCAGGGGAGTCCAGTAAAATTTTTGCGGTGCAGCAACCAGCGTGAAACACTCTCGGGGAAGGCTCGGGAAGGCGCCGTTCCGTTCATGGGACCGCGCATAAACGAAAGGGGTTAAGCCCTTGTTGAAAGGGCATGTTCCTCATGAGTTCTCGATGACAGCGCCGCGAGCCCCCGCCTAGTATGTGGCACCTCACTGGGGGGTGAGGCCATTTCGGGGGATGGACATGTCACTTGTCCGCGCGATGCGCCGGCTCGGCTTGCTGGCCGCATCGGCTTTTTTTGCCGCCACCCTTCCGGGGGCGGCGCAGGCACAGATCGGCAGTGCCCGCTATGCGGCGGTGGTGATCGAGCCGGGCACCGGCCAGGTCCTGTTCGGCGCCAATGCCGACGCACCGCGCCATCCGGCCTCGCTGACCAAGATGATGACGCTCTACATGGTCTTCGAGGCGCTGCGCTCCGGCGAGCTGCAGCTCGACCAGCGGCTCTACATGACGGAGACCGCCGCCAGCCGGCCGCCCTCCAAGCTCGGCCTGCCGCCCGGGCGCAGCCTGACGGTGGAGAACGCCATCTACGCTCTCGTCACCAAATCCGCCAACGATGTCGCCTCGCTGCTGGGCGAGACGCTGGGCGGCGGCAGCGAGGCGCGCTTCGCGCAGATGATGACGCTGCGCGCCCGCGCCATCGGCATGACCTCCACCACCTTCCGCAACGCCTCCGGCCTGCCGGATGTGGAGCAGATCACCACCGCGCACGACATGGCCACCCTTGGCCGCCGCCTGCAGCGGGACTTCCCCGAGCGCTACCATTACTTCGGCACCCGCGTGCACCGCATGGGCACCATCGCCCTGCGCAACCACAACCGCATGCTCGACGAGTATGAGGGCGTGGACGGCATCAAGACCGGCTACATCAACGCCAGCGGCTTCAACATCGTCAGCAGCGCGCGGCGCGACAATGTGCGGCTGATCGTCGCGGTGTTCGGCGGCAGCTCCTGGGTGGAGCGCGACCGTCACGCGGCGGCGCTGCTGGAGCGCGGCTTCGCGCAGATGGGGGTGGGTGGCGGCTACGGCGCGATGGCCTCGCAATCCGCGCCGGCGGCCTCCCTGGCCATGGCCGCGGTGGGCGGCACGGCGGCGGCCACGGCGCTGCGCCGGGTGCGCGGGACGGCCCAGGCCCGCGCCATGCCCGGCCGGGGCGTCGCCGGCAGGGTGGTGCCCAGCCGCGTGGCCCCGGCCCGTGCGGTGCCGGCACGCGCCGCCACGGCGGCCGTGGCGCGGCGTGCCACGCCTGCGCCGACGCAGAAGGCGGCGGCGCGGGTGGCGCGGCAGTCCGCGCCGGCCCGCAGCGCCGGGCGGCTTTCGGTGGCCCGCCGCGCCACGGCCACGGTGATCGAGCAGGGCGATGGCGGCAGCCGCGTGCGCGCCACGCCCGAGCGCAGGCCGGCGCGGCGCAACCCGGCCCGGCCGGCGCGCTGAGCGCCGGCTTCCGTCACACTTCATCACGGGCGTAGGGGGAGGGCGCAATGCGCCCGTAACATTCCCCTCCCATCTCTCTCCTCATGCGGCGCTGTTCGCCGCCCATCCCGAGGGGAGAGCCACGATGACTTCCAAGCTTGCCATGGGCCTGTTCGGCGCCGCGCTGGCCGCCGCCGCCCTTCCGGCCCTGGCGCAGCAGCCGGGCCAAGGCGGTCCGCGCCACGGTGGCCCGGCCCGGATGCTGCAACAGGCCGATGCCGACCGCGATGGCCGCGTCAGCGAGACGGAGGGGCTGAACTTCCTCTCCGCCCGCTTCGCCGAGGCGGATGCCAACAACGATGCCGCGCTGGAACGCAACGAAGTGCGCGACTACCTGCAGGCGCGCCGCGCCGCCCATGCGCCGGGTGGCGAGCGCCGCCCCATGCCGGAGCGCGTCCGCAACGCCATGGAAGGCCGCATGGATGCCATCTTCCGGGCCGCCGACGCCAACCGCGACGGGCGCGTGACGATGCAGGAGGTGCAGCCGATCGCGGTGGCGATGTTCCGCGCCGCCGATGCCAATGCCGATGGCGCGCTGGAGGCGTCCGAGCTGCGTGGCCCGCGCCACCACCGTCATCAGCGCGGCTCCGGGGCGCCCGCGCCGCAGGCTCCCTCTCCCGAGGCGCAGCCCGCCCCCCAGGCGCCGCGCTGAGGCGGCGCGGCCCGGCGGCACTTCCCCACCCCCCCGCCGCCGGGCCCGCCGCGCTTCTCCGCGGCCCTGGGCCGCTCATGCCACGCGCGAGAAACGACAACGGGGCCGTGCGATGCACGGCCCCGTTGGCAGCCTGACGATCAGGAAATTCGAGGACCCGATGGTGGGTGCGACAGGGATTGAACCTGTGACCCCCGCCGTGTGAAGGCGATGCTCTACCGCTGAGCTACGCACCCATCGGGTGTGGGCGGGGAAATAACGGGCGGCCGGAAAGGTGTCAAGCAGGGGTCACAATCATTCCTCATCTACAAACACCCGCCCGGCGCATCATCTGAACGGGATGCGCCGTCTCCTCCTGCCGCTCCTCGCCGCCGCGCTTTTCCTGCCCCTGCCGGGGCGGGCGGAACCGTTGCGGGCCGTCTATGGCGTGCAGGCGGCGGGCATGCAGGTGATGCGGGTGGAGGTGATGTTCGACCTGGATTCGCCACGCCACTACCGCATCGAATCCGCCGTGCACCTGACCGGGCTGGCGCGCTGGTTCAGCGCCGGGCGGCAGGTCAACCGTGTCGAGGGGCTGTGGCGGGAGCATCGCGCCCAGCCGGTGCGTTTCGTGGGGGATGGGGTGTGGCGTGGCAAGCCGCGCCAGGTGGTGCTGGAATACCCCGACGGTCAGGCCACGCTGCGCCACCTCGTGCCGGCCGAGGACCCGGAGCGGGAGCCGGTGCCGCCCGCCCTGTGGCGCGGCACGGTGGACGCGCTGACGCCGGTGGCGCAGATGGCGCGCAACCTGGCCCGCACCGGCCGCTGCGAAGCCGAGGCCACGGTGTTCGACGGCCGCCGCCGCGCCGAGTTCACCGCCCGCACCCTGGGGCGGGACCGCCTCGCCCCCTGGCGCGAGGCCTGGAGCGGCGAGGCGGTGCGCTGCGGCTTTACCGGCCGCCAGACCGCCGGCTTCCGCCACGATGACGAGCGGGACCTGCGCGAGCCGCAGGAGGCCATCGCCTGGATGGCCAGCCCGCGCCCGGGTGCCCCGGTGCTGCCCGTGCGGGTGGAGATGCCGGGCCGCTGGCTGGGTCCGCTGACCGCCTATCTGCTGGAGCTGGGCCCCGCCTGAGGCCTCGGCGCCGCCAGCGCCTGCCGCAGCAGCGCGGGCAGGGCGGCGGGGCCGTCCGCCACCGGCGCGCCTTCCGCCATCTCCGGCAGGCCGTAGCCCCAGCCGCAATAGACCACCGGCAGGCCGGCGGCGCGGCCTGCGGCGATGTCGTTGTGGTGGTCGCCCACCATCACCGCCGCCCCTGGCGTGCCGCCGGCCGCGGCCAGCGTGGCCAGCACATGCGCCGGGTCCGGCTTGCGGACGGGGAAGCTGTCGCCGCCGCCCAGCGCCGCGAAGCGGCCATCCAGGCCGAGCGCCCCCAGCAGGAGGCGTGCGGCCTTCTCCGGCTTGTTGGTGCAGACGGCCATCGCCCAGCCTTCGGCCGCCAGCCCGTCCAGCACCGCCGCCATGCCGTCGAACAGCTTCGTGTGGACGGCGGCGTGGGCCTCGTAATCGGCCAGGAAGGCGGGCTGGGCGGTGGGGTCGGCCGGCAGGCCGCGCGCGGCGAAGGCGCGGGCGAGCAGCACCGGCACGCCGTCGCCGATGAAGCGCGTCACCTCCGCCAGGGTGAAGGGGGCGAGGCCGCGCGCCTGCATTAGCCGGTTGAGCGCCGCGTGGATGTCCGGCCGGCTGTCCACCAGCGTGCCGTCCAGGTCGAAGATCACGGTTCGTTGCATGGCGCCGGTTCATGCCATGTTTCGTGCGGCAATGCGAAGTGACGCCGGAAACCCTTGCCGGGCCTTGGCTTTCCCAGGCAGAAGCGGGGCATGAATGCTGCCGCCATCCTGCTCGCCGCCGGCCTCGGCACCCGCATGAAGAGCCGCCTGCCCAAGGCGCTGCATCCCATTGCCGGGCGCCCGATGCTCAGCCACCTCATCGCCGCCTGCGAGGGGGTGTTCGACCGCCTGGTGGTGGTGGTGGGCCCCGACATGCCGGCGCTGGAGCGCGCCGCCGCGCCGCACGCCACCGTCGTGCAGGCCGAGCGCCTGGGCACCGGCCATGCCGCCCTGCAGGCGGCGCCGCTGCTCGACGGCTTCGCGGGCGACGTGGCGGTGCTCTATGCCGACAACCCGCTGATCAGCCCCGCCACGCTGCGCCGCCTGCGCGCGGCGCGCGGCGCGGAAGGCGGCGAGGGGGCCGGCCTCGCGCTGCTGGCCATGCGGCCGGAGGACCCGGCGAAGTATGGCCGGGTGATGCAGGACGGGAGCGGCAACGTCACCCGCATCATCGAGTACGCCGACGCCACGGAGGCCGAGCGCGCCGTCGGGCTGTGCAATGCCGGCGTGCTCTGCGCCCCGGCGGCCGACCTGTTCCGCTGGCTGCGCGGCGTGCGCAACGAGAACCGGGCGGGCGAGTACTACCTGCCCGACGTGGTGCCGCTGGCCGTGGCCGAGGGGAAGCGCGTCGTTGCGGTGGAAGCGCCGGAGGCCGAGCTGCGCGGCATCAACAGCCGCGTCGAGCTGGCCGCCGCCGAGGCCACGGTGCAGCAGGCGCTGCGCCGCGCCGCCATGGAAGGCGGCGCCACCCTGACCTGGCCGGAGAGCGTGGTGTTCAGCCACGACACGCGGCTCGGCCAGGATGTGACAGTGGGCCCGCATGTGGTGTTCGGCCCCGGCGTGACGGTGGAGGACGGCGCCGAGATCCGGGCCTTCAGCCATCTGGAGGGCTGCGTGGTGCGCGCCGGCGCGCTGGTCGGCCCCTATGCGCGGCTGCGGCCGGGCACGGATGTGGGGCCCGCCGCGCATGTCGGCAATTTCGTCGAGCTGAAGAACGTGGCGCTGGGCCAGGGGGCCAAGGCCAACCACCTGACCTATCTGGGCGACGCCTCGGTGGGGGCGGGCACCAATGTCGGCGCCGGCACCATCACCTGCAACTATGACGGCTTCGCCAAGCACCGCACGGAGATCGGCGCCGGCGTGTTCGTGGGGTCCCACACCACGCTGATCGCGCCCATCGCGCTGGGCGACGGCGCGATGACCGCCGCCGGCTCGGTGCTGACCAGGGATGTGGCGCCGGATGCGCTGGCCTTCGCCCGCGCGCGGGCGGCTGAGAAACCCGGGGCGGCCGCGGCCTTCCGCGCCGCCCGCCGGAAGGAGAAGGGCTGATGTGCGGGATCGTCGGTGTGGTGGGGCGGGACGATGCCGCCCCGCGCCTGCTGGAAGGGCTGCGGCGGCTGGAATACCGGGGCTATGACAGCGCCGGCATCGCCACGCTGGTGAACGGGCACATCGAGCGCCGCCGCGCCGAGGGCAAGCTCGTCAACCTGGCGAATGTGCTGGAGGCCCAGCCGCTGGCGGGCACCATCGGCATCGGCCACACCCGCTGGGCGACGCATGGCGCGCCGACCGAGCGCAATGCCCATCCGCATGGCACCGCCCGCGTCTCCGTCGTGCACAACGGCATCATCGAGAATTTCTCCCAGCTGCGCGCCGAGCTGGAAGCCGAGGGCGTGGAATTCGAGACGGAGACCGACACCGAGACGGTCGCCAAGCTGCTCGACCACCTGCTGGCCGGCGGTGCCACGCCGGAGCAGGCCGTCTCCGCCACGCTGAAGAAGATCCATGGCGCCTTTGGGCTGGCGATGGTCTTCGCCGGCCATCCCCGCACCCTGATCGCCGCGCGGCAGGGCAGCCCGCTGGCCGTGGGCTATGGCGAGGGCGAGATGTTCGTGGGCTCCGACGCCCTGGCGCTCTCGCCCATGACGCGCCGCGTCGCCTATCTGGAGGAGGGCGACTGGGTGGTGCTCTCCGATCGCGATGCCCGCTTCTTCGACGCCGATGACCGGCCGGTGGAGCGCGCCATCAAGCTCACCGCCTATTCCGGCGCCGCGGTGGGCAAGGGCAACTACCGGCACTTCATGGAGAAGGAGCTGCACGAGCACCCCGTCGTGCTCGGCGACACGCTGCGCCAGTATATCGACCCGGCCAGCCGCGCCGTGGCCCTGCCGGCGCTGCCCTTCGACCCGGTGGCGGTGCCCAAGATCTCTTTCAGCGCCTGCGGCTCGGCCTATCTGGCGGCGCAGGTCGGGCGCTACTGGATCGAGCAGGTGGCGCGCATCCCGGTCGATGCCGATATCGCCAGCGAGCTGCGCTACCGCGACCCGCCGCTGCCCGAGGGCGGCGCCGCGCTGCTCGTCAGCCAGTCCGGCGAGACGGCGGACACGCTGGCGGCGCTGCGCCTGCTGCGCGAGCGCGGCCAGCGCATCCTCTCGGTGGTGAACGTGGCCGAGAGCAGCATGGCGCGGGAGAGCCATGGCACGGTGCTGACCGTGGCGGGGCCGGAGATCGGCGTCGCCTCCACCAAGGCGTTCACCGCGCAGCTCGCGGTGCTGGCCAGCCTGGCGCTGGGCTTCGGCCGGGCGCGCGGCACGCTGCCCGCCACCGAGGAGGCGCGCCTGACCGCCGCCCTGCTGGAGGTGCCCGCCCATGCCGCCGCCCTGCTGGAGGACAGCGCCGAGATCCTGGAGCTGGCGCGCGAGGTGGCGCAGGCGCGGGACGTGCTGTTCCTCGGCCGCGGCAGCCTCTACCCGATCGCGCTCGAGGGCGCGCTGAAGCTGAAGGAGCTGAGCTACATCCACGCCGAGGGCTATGCCGCCGGCGAGATGAAGCACGGACCCATCGCGCTGATCGACCCGACGGTGCCGGTGATCGCCCTCTGCCCCTCCGGCCCGCTCTTCGAGAAGACCGCATCCAATTTGCAGGAGGCGGCGGCACGCGGCGGCCGCATCATGGCCTTCACCGACGCGGTGGGGGCCCCGGCGCTGCGCCGCTTCGCCGAGCGGGTGGTGGTGCTGCCCACGGTCGATCCCTTCGTGGCGCCCATCCTGCACGCGATACCGGTGCAGCTGCTGGCCTACCACGTGGCGGTGCTGAAGGGCACCGATGTGGACCAGCCGCGCAACCTGGCCAAGGCGGTGACGGTGGAGTGAAGGTCGCCCGTCCCTGGCCGGGGCGCAGTCCGGTGGTGGCGGCCGCTCCGGCCGCGGCCCGGCCCGATATCCTAGGGCCTGCCGGGCCGGGTGCGGCGTGATGATGCGGCTTGTTCCGCCGGTTATTCCACCGGGCGACGGAACTGCGCCATGCCATGCGGAGTTCCCAGTGGCAGGGCGCGCCGCTCCGGCGGAGAGGGCGGCCGGCCCCTTCCTCCACCACCGGATCCGAGGCGCTTTCCATTGCTTGGCGGTCACGGCAACCTGAGACTATGCTGCGTCGCAGCACAACCTTCCGGAGCCGTCATGCCATGAGTCGGACCCGCCTCGCCCGCACCGAACTGCTCGCTCGCCGCTATCTGGCCAGCCGCGGCGGTGCGCCGATGGTCGAGGACCCGCTCCGGGTGGCGCTGCCCCGGCTGCAGGCTGAGGTCGCCGCCGCCTCCCGCCTGGCACGGCTGGATCTGACGATCGCGCTCGGATTGTTCGTGGCGGCGCTGACCATGGTGCTGACAGCCTGGCTGGCCCCGCTGCATGGCGGTATCCTGGTGGCGCTCCTGCACCTGCATCTGGCGCCGCTGGCGGGGCTCGCGGTGGCCGTGTGGGCCGCCATCGTGCTGGAGAAGTCGGGGCCGCGGCTGTTCGTGACGCGCCGCATCGCCCGCGCCCTGAAGGCGGGCGCATGGCTGGAGGCGCTGGACCTCGCGGTGCAGGGCCTGCCCGCCCCCAGCGCCGCCTGAGCCGGCCATCCCCCTCTCCCGAAAGGAGAGGGGAATGGCCGCCGGCGTCAGATCCGGCCCATCAGCAGCAGCACGATCAGGATCAGCAGGATCAGGCCAAGGCCACCCGAGGGCCCGTAGCCCCAGCCGCGGCTGTAGCCCCAGCTCGGCAGCGCGCCGATCAGCAGCAGAATGACGATGATCAGCAGGATCGTACCCATGGCGTTCTCCAGCCTTGTAGCCTGCGCCTGCGGTTGCCGGCGTGCCGGGTCAACGCCCGGGCGGCGGAAAGTGTTGCGCTCAGGTTTCAGCGATCATCGGCAGGTGGGCTGACAGCGGGGCATCGCACGCCTACCTTTCCCGGAACGCCCGGTCAGCCGCCTTCCGGCGGGCCGGAGAAAAGGGAAGGAGAGCCCGATGCTCGACACCGTTGCCAAGCTGCCGCTGAAAGACCCCGACCTGTTCCGGCAGGCCAACCTGATCGACGGCGAATGGGTGCAGGCGGACAGCGCCAAGAGCCTGGAGGTTCGCAACCCGGCCACGGGCGAGGTGGTGGGCACCGTGCCCGCCATGGGCCAGGCCGAGACCCGCCGCGCCATCGAGGCGGCCAATGCCGCCTGGCCGGCCTGGCGCGCCATGCTGGCCAGCGAGCGGGCGGCCATCCTGAAGAAGCTGGCCGCGCTGATGCTGGCCAACACCGACGACCTGGCCGCCATCATGACCGCCGAGCAGGGCAAGCCGCTGGCGGAGTCGAAGGGCGAGATCGGTTACGCCGCCAGCTTCATCGAATGGTTTGCCGAGGAGGCGCGCCGGGTGAATGGCGAGACCATTCCGCAGAACGCCAAGGGCCGCCGCATCCTGGTGACCAAGGAGCCGGTCGGCGTCTTCGCCGCCATCACGCCCTGGAACTTCCCGGCCGCCATGATCACCCGCAAGGCCGGCCCCGGCTGGGCGGCGGGCTGCACCGGCGTCATCCGCCCGGCCAGCCAGACGCCCTTCTCGGCGCTGGCCATCGGCGTGCTGGCCGAGCGCGCGGGCATGCCCAAGGGCGTGTGCAACATCATCACCGGCCCGTCCTCCGGCACCGGAAAGGAGCTGACCGGCAACCCGCTGGTGCGCAAGCTCTCCTTCACCGGCTCCACCGAGGTCGGCCGGGTGCTGCTGGAGCAATGCGCCGCCACCATCAAGAAGACCTCGATGGAGCTGGGCGGCAACGCGCCCTTCATCGTGTTCGACGATGCCGACCTTGACGAGGCGGTGAAGGGCGCCATCGCCTCGAAGTACCGCAACACCGGGCAGACCTGCGTCTGCGCCAACCGGGTGCTGGTGCAGGAGGGCGTCTACGAGGCGTTCAGCCAGAAGCTGAAGGCGGCGGTGGAGAAGCTGAAGGTCGGCAACGGCATGGAGGACGGGGTCACCCAGGGCCCGCTGATCAATGCCGACGCGGTCAAGAAGGTGCAGGACCACATCGCCGACGCGCTGTCGAAGGGCGCCAGCATCGTCACCGGCGGCAAGCCGCACGAGAAGGGTGGCAATTTCTTCCAGCCCACCGTGCTGGCCAACGTGCCGCATGATGCCGTGATCTTCCGCGAGGAGACCTTCGGCCCGGTGGCGCCGCTCTTCCGCTTCAAGACGGAGGAAGAGGCCATCAGGCTGGCCAACGACACCGAGTTCGGCCTCGCCGCCTATTTCTATTCGCGGGATGTGGGGCGGATCTTCCGCGTCGCCGAGGCGCTGGAATACGGCATCATCGGCATCAACGAGGGCATCATCTCGACGGCCGAGGCGCCGTTCGGCGGCTTCAAGCAGTCGGGCCTCGGCCGCGAGGGCAGCAGCCACGGCATCGAGGAATATCTGGAGACGAAGTATCTGGCGCTGGGCGGCATCGGCGGCTGAGCGACCGGGCCGGGGAGGGGTGCTTCCCCGGCCTTTCCTGCGCGCGAAATGGCCGCAGGAAGAAGGAAGGATGCCGGCTTTCCGCGGCATGAGTGCCGCAGTCGAATACAAAAAAGGCCCCGCACGGAATGCCGTGCCAGAGCCTGGGAATATTTCAGCATGTTGGAAAACTTGGCTGGGGAACCTGGATTCGAACCAAGACTGCCCGAGTCAGAGTCGGGAGTTCTACCGTTAAACTATTCCCCAACGGCGTTGGCGGCGATATAGCGCCGGCCAGATTGGCTTGCAAGGGGGGTGTTGAACCATTCCGCTTTGCGGCGCGAAATCGCTTGCCCCGGGCGCCGGCAGGCCGGATCATTGGCAAGCCCCCCTTCTGCCCCTGCCCGGGCGGAGCCGGGAAAGGCCCCGAATATCATGCCAGATGCCGTGTCGAATCCTGCTGTCGCCCGCTTCCACCCGCCCTCCGCGGCCGCTGGCGGTGCATTCGCGGCCATTGATCTCGGCACCAACAACTGCCGCCTGCTCGTCGGCACCCCCACCCAGTCCGGCACCTTCCGGGTGCTGGACAGCTACAGCCGCGTCGTCCGCCTCGGCGAAGGGCTGGCGGGGGAGGGGCGCCTGTCCGAGGGCGCGATGGAGCGGGCGCTGCTGGCGCTCCAGACCTGCGCCCAGAAGCTGCTGCGGCGGCCGCTGCGGCGGCTGCTCGCCGTCACCACCGAGGCCTGCCGCCAGGCGAGCAACGGCCGCGCCTTCGTCGCCCGCGCCCAGGCCGCCACGGGCCTGCCCATCCGCATCATCACGGCGCGGGAGGAGGCGGAGCTGGCGATGGAATCCTGCGCCCCCCTGCTGCGCCCGCAGGACCGCCGTGCCCTGCTGTTCGACATCGGCGGCGGCAGCACCGAGATCGCCTGGATCCGCGCCGGCGCGGGGGGGCAGGCGGAGCTGATCGGCTATGTCTCTCTCCCGCTCGGCGTCGTCACCCTGGCGGAGCGGGCGGGGCTGTGCTGCTACACGCCGGAGGGTTTCGGCCGGGTGGTGGACGAGGTGACCGAGCAGCTCACCGAGTTCGACCGGGTGCACAGCATTGGCCGCGAGATGCGCGCCGGCGGCGTGCGGCTGATGGGCACCAGCGGCACCGTCACCACCCTGGCCGGCGTCGCCCTGTCGCTGCCGCGCTATTCCCGGCCGCTGGTCGATGGGCGCGTGCTGGACATCGAGGTGGCCGACCAGGCGCTGCGCGACCTGTTCCATCTCGGGCGGGAAGGGCTGCGGGCGCATCCCTGCATCGGCCCCGAACGGGCGGATTTCGTCCTGCCCGGCTGCGCCATCTATGCCGCCATCCGCCGGTTGTGGCCCTCCTCCTGCGTCACCGTCGCCGATCGCGGGCTGCGGGAGGGGATGCTGCTGCGCATGATGCGGCAGGAGCGCGCGCCGCCGCGCCGTGCCGCCCACCCGCCCCGCTGGGCCGCCCACCCGGCGCCCTGAGACACCGCTTCTTGAGGAATTGCCTGTCGTGAAGACTCCGACCGGAGCCGGGCGTGGCCTGACCACGCGCCTCCGCACCGCCAAGGGCCGCACCACCGCCAGCCAGAAATGGCTGGAGCGGCAGCTCAACGACCCCTATGTGCGCGCCGCCAAGGCGGCCGGCTGGCGGTCCCGTGCCGCCTTCAAGATCATCGAGCTGGATGAGAAGTACGGCCTGTTCCACCCCGGCCAGCGCGTGGTCGATCTGGGCGCCGCGCCCGGCGGCTGGACCCAGGTGGCGGTGCAGAAGGCGGGCGAGCGCGGCAAGGTGGTGGGGCTCGACCTGCTGCCGATGGATGTGATCGCCGGCGCCACCCTGCTGCAGGGCGACTTCCAGGACGCGGCGGTGGAGCAGGCCGTGCTGGACACGCTGGACGGGCCGGCCGACCTCGTCCTGTCCGACATGGCGCCCAACACCACCGGCCACAACGCCACCGACCACCTGCGCATCCTGGGACTCGTCGAGCTGGCGCTGGATTTCGCGGGCAAGGTGCTGGTGCCGGGCGGCGGCTTCGTCGCCAAGGTGTTCCAGGGCGGCACGGAGCGCGACCTGCTGAACCGGCTGAAGCGGGACTTCGCCAGCGTGAAGCACGCCAAGCCTCCCTCCAGCCGCAAGGACAGCGCGGAGATGTATGTGGTGGCCCAGGGCTTCCGCGGCGGGGCCGAGGCTGGCGGGGAGGCGTAGGGCGCGGGGCAGGGTCGCCCGCAGGGCGCGGGGCGGGGTCGCCCGCAGGGCGCGGGGCAGGATCCCCCAATCGTCACGCGCTCGCGGCTTGCGGCGCGTGGCGAATCTGGGGTAGGGGGACGCGCCAAGGCTGCGGAACGCGCCGCAAGAGTTGTCCGAAAGGCTCCCGCCATGGCTCCCGACACCATCCCGACCGACGGCCCCGCCGAGCGCGGCGCCGCGCCGCGCCGCACCCTGATCGCCGAGGCCTATGCCTTCGACGACGTGCTGCTCGTCCCGGCCTACTCCACCGTGCTGCCGAACCAGACGGATGTTCGCACCCGCCTGACGCGCGAGATCACGCTGAACATGCCGGTCATCTCGGCCGCCATGGACACCGTCACCGAGGGGCCGATGGCCATCGCCATGGCGCAGGCCGGCGGCATCGGGGTCATCCACAAGAACCTGACGCCGGAAGACCAGGCCGCGCAGGTGCGGCAGGTGAAGAAGTTCGAGAGCGGCATGGTGGTGAACCCCGTCACCATCCACCCCGACCAGACCCTGGCCGAGGCGCAGGCGCTGATGGCGGCGCACCGCATCAGCGGCATCCCCGTGGTGGAGCGCGACAGCAAGCGCCTCGTCGGCATCCTCACCTACCGCGACGTGCGCTTCGCCAACGACCCGAATGTGCGGGTCTACGAGCTGATGACGCGGGAGAACCTCGTCACCGTCACCGCCGACGTCTCGGCCGAGAAGGCGCGCGGCCTGCTGCACAAGCACCGCATCGAGAAGCTGCTGGTGGTGGACGATGCCTATCGCTGCATCGGCCTGATCACCGTCAAGGACATGGACAAGGCGCAGGCCAACCCGAACGCGGCCAAGGACGCCATGGGGCGCCTGCGCGCCGCCGCCGCCACCGGCACCGGCGAGGACGGCTTCCGCCGCGCCGAGCTGCTGATCGCCGCCGAGGTGGACGTGATCGTGGTGGACACGGCGCATGGCCACTCCGCCGGCGTGCTGAAGGCGGTGGAGAAGATCAAGCGCCTGTCCAACAGCGTGCAGGTCATCGCCGGCAACGTGGCGACGCCCGAGGCGGCCGAGGCGCTGGCCGAGGCGGGGGCGGATGCGGTGAAGATCGGCATCGGGCCGGGCTCCATCTGCACCACGCGCATTGTCGCCGGCGTCGGCGTGCCGCAGCTCACCGCGGTGATGGAGAGCGCGGCGGCGGCGCATGAGAAGGGCATCCCCGCCATCGCCGATGGCGGCGTCCGCTCCTCCGGCGACCTCGCCAAGGCGATCGCCGCCGGCGCCGACTGCGTGATGATGGGCAGCCTCTTCGCCGGCACGGACGAGGCGCCGGGCGAGGTGTTTCTCTACCAGGGCCGCTCCTACAAGTCGTATCGCGGCATGGGCAGCCTCGGCGCCATGGCGCGCGGCTCGGCCGACCGCTACTTCCAGGCCGAGGTGCAGGACCAGCTCAAGCTGGTGCCGGAAGGCATCGAGGGGCGCGTCGGCTACAAGGGGCCGGTGGGGCCGGTGATCCACCAGCTCGTGGGCGGGCTGAAGTCGGCCATGGGCTACACCGGCAATGCCACCATCGCCGACATGCAGCGCAACTGCACCTTCCGCCGCATCACCGGCGCCGGGCTGCGCGAGAGCCATGTGCATGATGTCGCCATCACGCGCGAGGCGCCGAACTACCGGCAGGACGGCTGAGCGCGACACAAGGCCGGGGGAAGGAATTCCCCCGGACCCCCATCTTTTTTCTTCGAGTCTGGGCGTCTGCGCCTGGGGTGAGTACATTCCGACATGACACCTTCCGCGCGGATCGCCGCCACGGTGGCGCTGCTGGCCGAGGTGGCCGCCGCGCCGCGCCGCCCGGCCGACGCCACGGCCAACAGCTTCTTCCGCGAGCGCCGCTACATTGGCAGCGGCGACCGCCGCGCGGTGGCCGAGCGCGCCTGGGGCGTGCTGCGCCAGCGCATCCGGCTGGAGTGGCACCTGGCGGCGGGCGGCGTGCCGGTCACGCCGCGCCTGCTGGTGATGGCCCACCTGCTGCTGGTGGAGCGCTGGACGCGCGACGGCGTGCTGCAGGCCTTCTGCGGCGGCCGCTTCAACCCCGCGCCGCCCGACCCGGGCGAGATGAGCGTGATCGAGGCGCTCGCCGGCGCACCCCTGCTCGATGAGGACATGCCCGAGGCGGTGCGCCACAACCTGCCGGGCTGGGCGCTGCCCGGCTTCCAGGCCCGCTTCGGCGCCGAGCTGCCGGCGGCGATGGCGGCGATGGAGCTGGCGGCGCCGCTCGACCTCCGCGCCAACCTGCTGCGCACGACGCGTGAGGCCGCCGCCGCCGCCCTCGCCGCCGAGGGCGTGCCCACCGAGCCGATGCCGTTCTCGCCCTGGGGGCTGCGCATCGCCGACCGCCGGCCGATCCTGGCCAGCAAGGCCTATACCGAGGGGCTGATCGAGATCCAGGACGAGGGCAGCCAGCTCATCGCCCTGCTGACCGGCGCGCGGCCGGGCATGCGCGTGGTCGATTACTGCGCCGGCGCCGCCGGCAAGACGCTGGCGGTGGCCGCCACCATGGGCAACCGCGGCCGCATCGTCGCCTGCGACGTCTCGGCCATGCGGCTGGAAGGTGCGGTGAAGCGCCTGCGCCGCGCCGGCGTGGACAATGCCGAGCGCCACCTGCTGCAGGCCGGCGACCGCTGGGTGAAGCGCCGCGCCGGGCAGTTCGACCGCGTGCTGGTCGATGCGCCCTGCACCGGCACCGGCACCTGGCGCCGCAACCCCGATGCCCGCACCCGCACGCAGCCGCGCGATCTCGAGGAGCTGGTCACCAAACAGCGAGATATCCTCGAAACCGTCGCGGAACTGGTGCGCCCGGGCGGGCGGCTGGTCTACGCTACCTGCTCGGTGCTGCCCGAGGAGAACGGATTGCAGGTCGAGGCCTTTCTGGCGCGTCACGGCGAGTATGAGGCTGTCCCGGTCGCTGAGGCCTGGAGCGATGCCTTCGCGCCGGCCACGCCGCCTGGCCCGCCGCCTTGCGATGGCCGCTGGATGGAACTCGCGCCACACAGCCATGGCACGGACGGCTTCTTCGCCGCCGTGCTGCGCCGCAAGGAATAGCCCGGCTGGGCGGCGGAACGGGAAGGGATGGGGGCACGCCGATGATCCGCATCCGCAAGGCCCGCCCGGCCGATGCCGCCGCCATCGCCGCCGTCCATATCGAGACCTGGCGCAGCACCTATCCCGGTATCCTGCCCGAGGCCTATCTCGCTGGCCTGTCTCTGCCGCGCGTCGCCGCCTTCTATCAGCGTGGCCTGCTGGAGCGGCGGGAAGGCTCCGCCATGTTCGTCGCCATCGCGGAGCCGGAGGCCGGCTGCGGCCCGTCGCAGGTGGTGGGCTTCGCTTCCGGTGCCCGCGCGCGCCGGCCGACCCTGGCGCAGGGCGAGATCGAAACCCTCTACCTGCTGGAGGATTGGCGCGAGCGCGGCGTGGGCCGGCGCCTGATGCGCGCCACGGCGGCGCATCTGGCTGCCATCGGCTGCCGCTCCGCCATGCTCTGGGTGCTGAGCGAGAATCCCGCCCGCTGGTTCTACCAGCATCTCGGCGGGCGCCTGGTCGGCACGGATATGGTGCGAGTCGGCGGCGTGTCCGTGCCGCAGACCGCCCTGCTCTGGGACCCCATCCAGACCCTTCTCCTCTCCACCGCGCGCGCGGATGGTGCCTGAGCCCATGCCCCCGGTCTGCCCGTTTGGGAGAGGGGGTGTTGCAAAAATGTCTCGCCCGATTGAAGCTTCTGCGCCACACCCCGCCGCATGGTTGACGCCAGCGACCCATCCCGGTTCTCTTTTAACCAGAAGGGGTTGCGAGGAGTTAGACAGCCATGGGCCGCGCTCGGTCATGAACACCATCACCCGCGCGCAACTGGCCGAGGCGATCTATGCCCAGGTCGGCCTGTCGCGAAACGAAAGTGCTGCGCTGCTGGAGGATGTGCTGGAGCGCATCTCGGCTGCGCTGGAATCCGGCCGCCCCGTGAAGATTTCCGCCTTCGGCACCTTCTCGGTGCGGCAGAAGGGGATGCGAGTCGGTCGCAACCCGAAAACGGGAGTCGAGGTGCCGATCATGCCCCGGCGCGTCCTGTCCTTCCGCCCCAGCCAGGTGCTCAAGGCCCGGCTCAACGGCGAGGCGGTGCGCGCGGGTGATGAGTGATGCCGGCCATGCCGGCCGCAATGTGGAATTGACCGCATGAATGACGGGGTGCATCCGATGCCAGAGGATCCGGAGGCCACCGGCCGACCGCGCAAGGCCCCGACGGCATTCCGCACCATCAGCGAGGTGGCGGAGGATCTGCAGATTCCGCAGCACGTGCTGCGTTTCTGGGAGACCAAGTTCCCGCAGCTCAAGCCGCTGAAGCGCGGAGGCGGGCGGCGCTACTACCGGCCCGAGGATATCGCCCTGCTGCGGCGCATCGGCGACCTGCTCTACACCCAGGGATACACCATCAAGGGCGTGCAGCGCCTGCTGCGCGACAATGGCGGCGAAGGGGGCGGGGAGGCGGAGGCCGACCTGCCCGAGGCGGAGGGCGCGCCGCACGAGCCCGCAGCGACGGCGCTGCGCGATGCGGTGGCGGAGCTGGAGGCGCTCGCGGCCGAGCTGCGCATCCTCGCCGCCCGCATGGGCCGCTAGCCGCCCCGGGCCAGGGCGGCGGACGGCCGGTGCCCCGTGGCGGTTTCGCGGGCAGAATAACCCCATCTTCTTCGGGGCGGGGGGTTGAGGCGGGGCGGCACGGGTGCTATGCCCCCGGTCGTCGGAGCCGATACGCTCCAGCCGCCCCGGCTGGTGCTGAAGGCCAGCCGGCATCCTGGCACAGCGGGCAGTAGCGCAGCCTGGTAGCGCATCAGTCTGGGGGACTGGGGGTCGTGGGTTCGAATCCCGCCTGCCCGATACGCCAAGCCAAGGATCGCCGGCCGGTATGCCCTTTCGGGCATCTCCGGCTTCCTGAATGCCCGGCCGCCCTCGCAGGTGGCCGGGCTTTTTCATGTCGCTTTTTCACCTCCGGGGCGCGGCCGGGGGCGGCGTGCCGGCAGGCGCCGCGCCGCGTCGCTCCGCCTTCTCAGCCCTCGCGCAAGCGTGTCATGCTGCGGTGCTTCCAAGACTAGCCACAGAATTGCCGCAAAGTCGGGAATCGTCTAAAATCATTGTCGGTGCACAATGAAGTGCCAGGGATGGTTGCAATGATTCGCGGAGGCATGGTGTTCGATCAGATCGGCCACGAGATCCATGCACGTATTTCCGAGGATACCGCCCCGGCGCGGGCACGCGACCTGGGGCGGGTGGCGGCGGAGCGGGCCATCCAGCAGGTTCTGGCGGGGCAGGAATCGCCGCAGCGGCGGCGGTGGATCGACATCCTGAAGACCGACTTCCGCAACTACGGCTACGACCTGGTGCACGAGTTCGGCCACCATCATGCGGCGCGGGACGCATGGGAGGCGGTGCACAGCTATCTCCGCCGCCTGTGAGCGGCGCACCGGCCGGCGGCCCCCGCATTCCCCGCCCGCAGATCCTCCCGCGGCGGGCGGGCGCCGCCTGAGGCGGCGCTACAGGCCGGCGAAGAGGTCGGTGGAGAGGTAGCGCTCGGCGAAGGAGGCGGCGATCCCGACGATCAGCTGCCCCTCCATGGCCGGCTCCGCGCCCAGTTCCAGCATGGCATGCAGCACCGCGCCGGAGGAGATGCCGATGGGCAGCCCCTCGGTGCGTGCACAGAGCCGGGCGGCCGCGAAGCTCTCCCGCTCCGTCACCCGCCGCACCGCGTCCAGACGGTGCAGCTCCAGCACCGTGGGGCGGAAGCCCGCGCCGATGCCCTGGATCTCGTGCGGGCCCGGGTCGTCGCCCGAGAGGACGGCGGATTCGGCCGGCTCCACCCCGATCACGCGCATCCCCGCGCGGCGCGGCTTCAGCGCGCGGGCGATGCCGGTGAGGGTGCCACCGGTGCCGACGCCCCCCACCACCACATCCACCAGCCCCGCGCTGTCGGCCCAGATCTCCTCGGCGGTGGTCGCGGCATGCACCGCCGGGTTGGCGGGGTTGTCGAACTGCCGCGGCATCCAGGCGCCCGGCGTCGCCGCGACGATCGCCTCGGCCCGGGCGATGGCGCCCGACATGCCCTGGCCGGCGGGCGTCAGCTCCACCTCGGCACCCAGCAGGCGCAGCATCTTGCGCCGCTCCACGCTGGCGCCGTCCGGCATGGTGACGATCAGCCGGTAGCCCTTGGCGGCGGCGACGAAGCCCAGCGCGATGCCGGTGTTGCCCGAGGTCGGCTCCACCAGCACCGACTCGCCCGGGTGGATCAGCCCCTCCCGCTCCGCCGCCTCGATCATGGCGAGGCCGATCCGGTCCTTCACCGAGCCGAGCGGGTTGAAGAATTCCAGCTTCAGCGCCAGCCGCGCCTTCAGGCCACGCGCTGCCTCCAGCCGGGGCAGCCGGACCAGGGGGGTGTTGCCGATGGTGCTGAGGATGCTCTCGTGCATCCCGCCGGGCCGGGTGGCGCCGGGCCGGGTGGCGCCGGGAATGGCGCGGGGGGTGTTTCCTTCGGGCATGGGGAGGCTATACCACGTATCGGATGCGTGGTTCAGGGGTGAATGCGATGTTGTTGCGGCGGGATCGGGCGATGACGGCGGTGTCGATCGTGCTGGACGTGGCTTTCCACGCGGGGCGCGGCAGCACCGTGCCGGCGGGCGATATCGCCGACCGCCTGGGCGAGGCGCGCCGGGGTATCGAGCCGGTGCTGCAGGCCCTCTCGCGCGCCGGCATCCTGGGCAGCACGCGCGGGCCGAAGGGCGGCTACCGGCTGGGCCGCGCGGCGCGCGACATCACCCTGGCGGAGGTGGTGGCGGCCGCCACCGGCGGAGACACCGCCGCCGAGCCGGCGCCGCCGCCGCCCTCGCCCCTGCAGGTGCGGGTGATGATGCCGCTGTGGGAGGAGCTGGAGGCGGGGCTGCTGGAGGCGCTTTCGGGCCGCACCGTGGCCGAGCTGCTGCGCCGCGCCGCCCTGGCCGGCCTGCAGCGCCCGACGCCGGAGGCGCTGAACTTCGCCATCTGAGGCGGCCGCGAGGCCGCGCGGCAGACCCTGAAAGCTTTGCTTGCAGAGGGCTTTGCGCCTCGTCCATTGTGCGTCGCAATGGTCCCGGAACGGGATCTCGGGGAGCGTGCAATGAAAGGGAGCACAGGGTGACGGACACCATCCTGGAGACGCGCGGCATGACCAAGGAGTTCCTTGGCTTCGTGGCCGTGGGCGACGTGTCGCTCCAGATCCGGCGGGGAAGCATCCATGGGCTGATCGGGCCCAACGGCGCCGGCAAGACGACCTGCTTCAACCTGCTGACCAAGTTCCTGCCGCCGACGCGCGGCGAGATCCGCTTCGACGGGCGCGACATCACCCGCATGAAGCCCGCCGAGGTGGCGCGGCTCGGCCTGGTGCGCAGCTTCCAGATCTCGGCCGTGTTCCCGCACCTGACGGTGCTGGAGAATGTGCGCGTGGCGCTGCAGCGGCAGCGCGGCGGCAGCTTCGATTTCTGGCGTTCCGACCGCGTGCTGCGGCAGTACGATTCGCGGGCGCGGGAGCTGCTCGAGGATGTCGGCCTCTCCTCCTACGCCGCGCTGACGGCGGGGCAGCTGCCCTATGGCCGTAAGCGCGCGCTGGAGATCGCCACCACCCTGGCGCTCGACCCGGTGATGATGCTGCTCGACGAGCCCACCGCCGGCATGACGGCCGAGGATGTGGACCGCATCGTGGCGCTGGTGAAGCGCGTGGCGCAGGGCCGCACCGTGCTGATGGTGGAGCACAACCTGAAGGTGGTCGAAGGTCTGTGCGACACCATCACGGTGCTGACGCGCGGCCGCGTGCTGGCGGAGGGGGACTACGCCACCGTCTCCCGCAACCCCGAGGTCGTCGCCGCCTATCTCGGCACCGATCCCTCCATCGCCGGAGCCGCCGCCCATGGCTGAGCCGCTGCTGAAGGTCGAAAACCTCCAGGCCTGGTATGGCGAGAGCCACATCCTGCACGGCATGGACATCGAGGTGCGGGAAGGGGAGGTGGTGACGCTGCTCGGCCGCAACGGCGCCGGCAAGACCACCACGCTGCGCGCCATCATGGGGCTGGTCGGCCGCCGCAGCGGCAGCGTGCGCTTCGAGGGGCAGGAACTGGTGGCCGCGCGCAGCGACCGCATCGCCCGCGCCGGAATCGCCCTCTGCCCCGAGGAGCGCGGCATCTTCGCCAGCCTCGACGTGACGGAGAACCTGATGCTGCCGCCCAAGGTGCGGGAGGGCGGCATGGAGCTCGAGGCCATCTACGCCCTGTTCCCGAACCTGAAGGAGCGGGCGCGCAGCCCCGGCACCAAGCTCTCGGGCGGCGAGCAGCAGATGCTGGCCATCGCCCGCATCCTGCGCACCGGCGCGAAGCTGCTGATGCTGGACGAGCCGACGGAGGGCCTCGCCCCCGTCATCGTGCAGCAGATCGGCCGCACCATCCGCGAGATCAAGGCGCGTGGCTTCACCGTGCTGCTGGTGGAGCAGAATTTTCGCTTCGCCCAGACGGTGGCGGACCGGCACTACGTGGTGGAGCATGGCCGCGTGGTCGATGCGGTGAGCAATGCCGAGCTCGCCGGCGCGATGGACCGGCTGCACGACTACCTCGGCGTCTGACTTCTCGGCGTCCGGCCGGCGCCCCGGCCCGGACCGCCACAGGCTTGCACGCCTCCGCCCGGCCGGCGGCGCACTGCGCCGGCGGAGGCACCAGACCCGGCCCCGGGGGACGACAGGGGCATTGGGAGAGAACCGAGACATGGCACAAGATCGCCGCAGCCTGCTGAAGACCGCCGCCGCCGCGGCCATCGCCCCCGCCCTGGGGGCGGGGCTCGCCGGCCTGCCCGGCCGCGCCCGCGCCCAGGGCGCCAACACGCTGAAGATCGGCGTGCTGAACGACCAGTCCGGCGTCTACCGCGAGATCTCGGGGCCCGGTTCCGTGGCCTGCGTGCGGCAGGCGATCCAGGATTCCGGCATCGCCCAGCGCGGGGTGAATGTCGAGGTCGTCTTCGCCGACCACCAGAACAAGGCGGATGTCGGCTCCACCATCGCCCGCCAGTGGATCGACCGCGACGGTGTCGATGTCATCGTCGACGTGCCGAACTCGGCGGTGGCGCTGGCGGTGAACGCCGTCGTCCGCGAGAAGAACAAGGCCTACTTCAACTCGACCGGCGCCACGACAGACCTCACCGGCGCGCAGTGCAGCCCGAACACGGTGCACTGGACCTACGACACCTACATGCTCGCCAAGTCCACTGGCGGCGCCATGGTGAAGACGGGTGGCGACAGCTGGTTCTTCATCACCGCCGACTACGCCTTCGGCCATGCGCTGGAGCGCGACACCACCCGCTTCGTGCAGGCGGCCGGCGGCAAGGTGCTGGGCAATGTGCGCCACCCGCTGCAGTCGACCGACTTCTCCTCCTACCTGCTGCAGGCGCAGCAGAGCCGCGCCAAGGTGATCGGCCTGGCCAATGCCGGCACGGACACCATCAACAGCGTGAAGCAGGCGGCGGAGTTCGGCGTCACGCGGCGCGGCACCAAGATCGCCGTGCTGCTGATGTTCATCAACGACGTGCACAGCCTCGGGCTGAAGGCGGCGCAGGGCCTCGTCTGCACCGAGAGCTTCTACTGGGACCTGAACGACCGCACCCGCGCCTTCACCGGCCGGGTGAAAGGCGCCATGGGCGGCAACTACCCCGCCATGTCGCATGCCGGCTGCTACGCCTCCGTGCTGCACTACCTGAAGGCGGTGGGCGACATGGGCGTGGCGGCGGCCAAGGCCAGCGGCGCCGAGGCGGTGGCGCGCATGAAGGCGATGCCGACCGACGATGACTGCTTCGGGCAGGGCCGCATCCGCGAGGATGGCCGCAAGCTGCACCCCGTCTACCTCTTCGAGGTCAAGAGCCCCGAGGAATCGAAGGGCGCCTGGGACTACTACAAGGTGCTGCAGACCACCCCGGCCGACGAGGCCTGGCGCCCCCTCTCCGAGGGCGGCTGCAGCCTGGTGAAGAGCTGATCCAGCCTCTCCGCCGCCACTCCGGCCGGGCACGCCACGGTGCGCCCGGCCGGACCCTGAAGCCGCTCGCCACGGGAAGTCTCGCCGGTGCTTGAGGAATTGCTCTTCCAGATTGAGCTCGGCCTGCCGCAGATCGTGCTCGGCCTGGTGAACGGCGCCTTCTACGCGCTGCTCTCGCTCGGCCTCGCCGTCATCTTCGGCATGCTGAACGTCATCAACTTCGCCCACGGCGCCCAGTTCATGATGGGCGCCTTCGTCGCCTGGATGCTGCTGAACTGGGTGGGCATCGGCTACTGGCCGGCGCTGGTGCTCTCGCCGCTGATCGTCGGCGCCTTCGGCGTGCTGATCGAGAAGACGATGATCAGCCGCCTCTACAAGCTCGACCACCTCTACGGCCTGCTGCTCACCTTCGGGCTGGCGCTGATCATCGAGGGCATCTTCCGCAACCAGTTCGGCTCCTCCGGCCTGCCCTACGCGCCGCCCGAGGCGCTGGGCGGCCCGCCGGTCGATCTCGGCTTCATGTTCCTGCCGAAGTACCGCCTCTGGGTGGTGGTGGCGGCGCTGGGGATGAGCCTCGCCACCTGGCTCGTCATCGAGAAGACGCGGCTCGGCGCCTATCTGCGCGCGGCCACCGAGAACGCGGCGCTGGTGCAGGCCTTCGGCGTCAACGTGCCGCGCATGGTCACGCTCACCTACGCGGCGGGGGTGGGGCTCGCCGCCTTCGCCGGGGTGCTGGCGGCGCCGATCTACTCGGTGAACCCGCAGATGGGGTCGAGCCTCATCATCGTCGTCTTCGCCGTGGTGGTCATCGGCGGCATGGGCTCCATCCTGGGCTCGGTGGTCACCGGCTTCGGCCTCGGCCTGGTCGAGGGGCTGACCAAGGTGTTCTACCCCGAGGCCAGCTCCACCGTCATCTTCGTCATCATGGCCATCGTGCTGCTGGCGCGGCCGGCCGGCCTGTTCGGGAGGGCCTGAGCCATGGCCGGTGGTCACGCATCCACGGCGCCGGCGATGCTGGCGCCCGAAGCCCCCGGGCTGCTCGGCCTCTCGGGCTTGGGCTTCAACCGGGCGCAGAGCATCGCCTTCCTGGTGATGCTGGCGGCGCTGCTGGTGGGGCCGTTCCTGCTCTACCCCGTCTTCCTGATGAAGCTGCTCTGCTTCGCCCTCTTCGCCTGCGCCTTCAACCTGCTGATCGGCTATGTCGGGCTGCTCTCCTTCGGGCACGCCATGTTCTTCGGCATGGGCGGCTATGTCGCGGCCCATGCCGCCAAGGTGTGGGGCCTCACGCCGGAGCTGGCCATCCTGGCCGGCGGCGTGGTGGGGGCGGGGCTCGGCGTGGTGGCGGGCTGGATCGCCATTCGCCGCCAGGGCATCTACTTCGCCATGATCACCCTGGCGCTGGCGCAGATGGTCTATTTCTTCTGCCTCCAGGCGCCCTTCACCGGCGGCGAGGACGGCATCCAGCGCGTGCCGCGCGGCGCGCTGCTCGGCGTGGTGGACCTCAGCCGCGACATGTCGCTCTACTGGGTGGTGGCGGCGGTCTTCCTGGCCGGCTTCCTGCTCATCAACCGCATCGTCCACTCGCCCTTCGGCCAGGTGCTGACGGCGATCCGCGAGAACGAGCCGCGCGCCACCTCGCTCGGCTACCGGACGGACGACTACAAGCTGGTGGCCTTCACCCTCTCCGCCACGCTGGCCGGCATCGCCGGCGGCACCAAGGCGCTGCTCTTCGGCATCGCCACCCTCACCGATGTCTACTGGGCGATGTCCGGCGAGGTGGTGCTGATGACGCTGGTGGGCGGGCTCGGCACGGTGTTCGGCCCGGTGGTGGGGGCGGCCGTCATCGTCACCATGCAGAACTACCTGGCCGAGTTCGGCGCCTGGGTGACGGTGATCCAGGGCGTCATCTTCGTCGCCTGCGTGCTGGCCTTCCGCGCCGGGGTGGTGGGCGAGCTGGGCCGGGTGCTGAAGGTGCGCCTGTAGGCGGCGGGCGGGGCGGCGCGCCCCGCCCCTCAGGAGATCAGCGCCTGCGACAGGTCGGCGGCGTTGCGGATGTTGCTCTGCATCTGCTGCGCCGCCTCGTTGATGCCCTGCAGGCTCTGGCTGATGGCCCCCACCGCCCCGGCGGCCTGCGTCATGTTCTCGGCCATCTGCCGCGTGGTCATGCTCTGCTCGTCCACCGAGCTGGAGATGGCGGTGGCGATGTCCGAGATCGCCTCGATCCGCTGCGCCACGGAGCGGATCGCCCCCACCGTCTGCTCCACCGCGCTGCGCATCTGGCCCACCTGGCTGCTGATCTCGCCGGTGGCCTTGGCGGTCTGGCTGGCGAGGTTCTTCACCTCGGAGGCCACCACGGCGAAGCCCTTGCCGGCCTCGCCGGCGCGGGCCGCCTCGATGGTGGCGTTCAGCGCCAGCAGGTTGGTCTGCCCGGCGATGGCGGCGATCAGCCCCAGCACCTCGCCGATGCGGTCGGCCGCCTGCACCAGATCGGCCACCGTCACCGAGGCGCGCTCCGCCTCCGCCTGGCCGGCGAGAGACACCTCCGAGGCGCTGCGCACCTGCCGGTTGATCTCGGAGACGGAGTTCGCCATCTCGTCCGCCGATTGGGCGATGGTCTGCACCTTGCCCAGGGTCTCGCCGGTGGAGCGGGCCGCGGCCTCCGCGCGGTGCAGCGTCGTCTCGGCCGCCCTGGAGATGCCGGACAGCTCCCCGGCCACCTCCTGCCCCATCTGCAGGCGGCGCTGCCGGGCCTGTACCGTGGCGGTGATGTCGGTGGCGTATTTCACGATCTTCATCAGCCGGCCGCAGGGCGCGAAGATCGGGTTGTAGATGGCCTGGATCCAGATCTCGCGGCCGCCCTTGGGCCCGGCGCCGGAACTCGGCCGCCTGGTACTGGCCGTTGCGCAGCGCCTGCCAGAAGGCCTCGTAGGCGGGCAGGCGCTGCTCCTCCGGGTGCATGAACATGGAGTGGTGCTGGCCCACGATCTCGTCCAGCCGGTAGCCCGTGGCGGCGAGGAAATTTTCGTTCGCGGTGAGCACCTTGCCCGACAGGTCGAACTCGATGACGGCGCGGGAGCGGTGGATGGCGGCGATCTGCCCCGCATGGTCCGCCGCGAGCATCTTGCTGGCCGTGATGTCGGTGGCGAACTTCATGATGCGCGCCGGCCTGCCGCAGCGGTTGAGCACCGGGCAGTAGGAAGCCTGGATCCAGACCTCGCGCCCGCCCTTGGCGATCCGCCGGAACTCGGCGCTCTGGAAGCGGCCCGCCCGCAACTCCCGCCAGAACAGCTGGTAGGCGGGGTCCGACTGCGCGCCCGGCTCCATGAACATGCTGTGCGGCCGGCCGCGAATCTCCTCGATCGTGTAGCCCATGGCCCGCAGGAACAGGTCGTTGGCCCCGAGGATGGTGCCGTCGAGCTGGAATTCGATCACCGCCTGGCTGGCCTGGACGGCGGCCATGCGGGCCGCCGCGCTGGGGGGGAGGGCGGCGCAGATCGTATCGAGCATGGCTACCTCGGGGGAGAGAAAGTGGCGCGAGGCTATGCCCGGGGACGGTAAAGGATTCTGAACGTGTGGCGCTTGAGCCTCCGGCAGGTGTGGCGCATGGGCCTCCGGCCCGGCAGTCCTGGTGCTGCCCGCCGCGCCTATCCCGTGCTCCGCGCCAGCACCAGCCGCAGCGCCCGGTCCGCCAGCAGCGCCAGCCAGGCGGTGAACACGGCGCCCTGCGCCACCCAGGCCATGTTGCCATTGGCTAGCCCGGTGACGATGGGCGTGCCCAGGCACTGCGCCCCGGCCACGGCCCCCACCGCCGTGGTGGCGATCGAGAGCACGACGGCGACGCGCAGCCCCGCCTGGATCACCGGCAGCGCCAGCGGCAGCTCCACCCGCGCCAGGATGCCCGCACGCCCCATGCCGGTGCCGCGCGCGGCATCCAGCACGCCGGGCGGCACGGCGTCGAGCCCGGCCACGGCGCCGCGCATCACCGGCAGGCTGGCATAGAGCACCAGCGCCAGCAGGGTGGGCGCCGCGCCGAAGCCCAGCAGCGGCAGGGCGAGCGCGATGACCGCCACGGGCGGGATGGCCTGGGCCAGGGAGAACACCGCGTCCAGCAGCGGCCGCAGCCGCTGCCCGCCCGGCCGCGTGGCCAGGATGCCGGCGCCGAGGCCGATGGCGCCGGCGATGGCCGCGGCGCCGAGCGAGAGCATCAGGTGCTCGCCCAGCAGGGTGAACCAGCCCTGGCTCTCCCACACGGGCCGGGCGATGCCGGGGAACAGCCAGCGCCATAGCCCCTCCGCGCGCGGCGCCGCCCACAGCGCCAGCAGGAAGGCGGCGGCCTGCGCCAGCAGCCAGAGGAGCGGCCGGCTCACGCCGCGCGCACCAGGTCGGCCCAGTGCAGCGTGCCGCCGGGGAAGCCGGCCTCGGCCGGCACGGCGAGGCGGTCGGCGCCCTGTTCCAGCATCAGCATCAGCGCCTGCTTCAGCGAGGCGGCGGCGGGCAGCACGGGCAGGCCGTCCTCCGCATCCTCGTCGCGGGCGAGGCGGGCGGCGGGCAGGGTGCCGAGGCGGTGGAAGGCCAGGCTCTCCTCGCCGAACAGGCGGCGCACGCTGCGGTCCGAGCCATCCTCCAGCACCCGCGCCGGGCGGCCATGCGCGGCGAGCCGGCCCTCCTCCAGCACCGCCAGATGATCGGCCAGCGCCAGCGCCTCCTCCACGTCATGGGTGACGAAGAGGATGGTCTTGCCGGTGCTGGCATGGATGCGGCGCAGCTCCGCCTGCAGGTCGCGCCGCGTGCCGGGGTCGAGGGCGGAGAAGGGCTCGTCCATCAGCAGCAGCGGCGGGTCGGCGGCCAGCGCCCGCGCCAGCCCCACGCGCTGCGCCTGCCCGCCCGAGAGCTCGTGCGGGAAGCGGGCGCGGAAGCGCTCCGGCTCCAGCCCCACCAGCGCCAGCAGCTCGTCCACCCGCGCGGCGGCGCGCTCCGGCGCCCAGCCCAGCAGGCGCGGCACGGTGGCGATGTTCTCCGCCACCCGCCAGTGCGGGAACAGCCCGACCGACTGGATGACATAGCCGATGCCGCGCCGCAGCGCCTCCGGCTCGGCCTGCGCCACGTCCCGCCCCGAGACCAGCACGCGGCCGGCGCTGGGCTCGACGAGGCGGTTGACCATGCGCATCAGCGTGGACTTGCCGGAGCCGCTCTCGCCGAGCAGCACGCAGATGCTGCCTGTGGGCACCTCCAGCGTCACCCGGTCCACCACGGCGCGGTCGCCATAGCGGCGGGAGACTCCCTCGAAGCGGATCATCGCGGCACCTCCAGCGCCGATTGCAGCGCGGCCAGCAGGGCGTCCACCAGCAGCGAGAGCGCCACCACCGGCAGCACGCCGAGCAGGATGAGGTCGGTGGCGAGCTGGCCGATGCCCTGGAACACCAGCGCGCCGAGGCCGCCGCCGCCGATCAGCGCCGCCAGCGTGGCCAGCCCCACCGCCTGCACCGCCGCCACCCGCAGCCCGCCCAGGATGACGCCGCGCCCGAGCGGCAGGCGCAGGCGCAGCAGGGTCTGGCGCGCGGTCAGCCCCTGGCCGCGCGCGGCATCCAGCAGCGCGGGCCCCGCGACGCGCAGCCCGGCCAGCAGGGCGCTGGCCAGCGGCAGCAGCAGGTAGGCCGAGATGGCCAGCATCGCCGGCGCCGGCCCGATGCCGCCCACCCCCCAGGCGCGCAGCCCGGGGAAGGCCGCCGCCAGCGCCGCCAGCGGCCCCATCAGCAGGCCGAACAGGGCGATGGAGGGGATCACCTGGAAGCCGTTGGCCACCGCCATCAGCACCGCCTCCAGCCGCGGGCGGGAGAGCGCCAGCAGGCCGAGCGGCACCGCCAGCGCCAGGGCGAGCGCCAGCGCGCCGCCGGCCAGCAGCAGGTGCTGGCCGAGGGCGGCACGGATCTCGGCCCCACGCGCCGCCGCCTCCCGCACCACGGAGAGGCCGTCGAGCAGCCCGGCCGCCAGCAGCCCGGCGGCCCCCAGCGCGGAGAGCAGCAGGAAGCGCGCCGGCGTGCCGCCGCGCCCGGCGGCGCAGCTTCCCGCCGCCAGCGCCAGCAGCAGCACCGCCAGCCACGGCCCGGCTGCCGGCATGGCGCGCGCCAGCGGCGAGACGCCCTCCAGCGCCATGCCGGCGCCGAGGCCGAGGGTCGCCAGCAGCGCCGTCAGCGCCAGGGCGGCGGCGGCCTCGGCCCAGGGCAGCAGCCGCTCCCGCCGCGCCAGCAGCAGCACGGCCAGGCAAGCGAACAGGAAGGCTCCCAGCCCCAGCGTCACGCCCGGCGTCATCGGCAGGGCGGCGGGGCGGGGGCTGAGCAGCCGGTTCGGCGCCAGCGAGAGCCAGCCGAGCAGGAAAGGGCACAGCGCCGCCCCCGCCGCCAGCAGCGCCACGGCGGTGGCCTCGCGCGGCGGGGCGGCGGGCTCGGGCGCGGCGCGGGCGGCGAGGGCGGCCGGTCGCGGCGGCATGGTCAGCGCGCGAGGCCGAGGCCGCGCAGATGCGCCGCGGCCACCTGCCGCGCCGGCTGCCCCTCCACCACGATGCGGGCGTTCAGCGTCTGCAGCGTCTCCAGCGAGAGCGAGGCGAAGAGCGGGTCGAGCCATTCGCCGAGCTTCGGCAGCCGCTCGGCCACCGCCTGCCGCACCACGGGGGCGGGCTGGTAGACGATCTGCGCGCCCTTCGGGTCCTCCAGCACCACCAGCTCCAGCGCCTGGATGGCGCCGTCCGTGCCATAGACCATGGCGGCGTTGACGCCGTTGAGCTTCTCGGCCGCGGCGCGCATCGTCACCGCCGTGTCGCCGCCCGAGAGCACCAGCAGCCGCTCGGGCGGCAGGGTGAAGCCATAGGCCTTCTGGAAGGAAGGCAGCGCCGCCGGGCTCTCGACGAACTCGGCCGAGGCGGCGAGCTTGAAGGCGCCGTCGGCCTTCAGGTGTCGCGCCAGATCGTCCAGGCTCTTCAGGCCGGCCTGCTTCGCCAGGTCCTGCCGCACGGCGATGGCCCAGGTGTTGTTGGCCGCCGCAGGCTTCAGCCAGACCAGCTTGTTCCGCTCGGCGTCCAGCCGGCGCACCGTCTCGGCCGCCTGGGCGGCGTTGTGCCAGGCCGGGTCGTCCTCCCTCTGGAAGAAGAAGGCGCCATTGCCGGTGTATTCGGGGTAGAGGTCGATCTCGCCAGCGATCAGCGCCTCGCGGACGATGCGCGTCGGGCCGAGTTGCAGGCGGCGCTGCACCGGCACCTTCTGCGCCTCCAGCACCTGGGCGATCATCTCGCCGAGCAGCGCGCCCTCCGTGTCCAGCTTGGAGCCGATGGTGACGGGGCGGTCCTGCGCGCGCGGCGCGCGGGGCAGGGCGAGCGCGAGGCCGGCGGCGGCCAGCCCCAGCGCGGCGCGGCGCTTGAGGGGGGCGGAGGGCAGGGCGGGCGGCAGGGTCATCGGGTCGTCTCCGGAAGCGGTGGGGGCGGTGCCGCTGCGGCAACGCGGCGGCGGCGCGGGAGTGTCAGGCCGCGTCGGCGGAGGCGGCTTCCCGCGAAGTGGTGGCGAAACGGCGGCAGGGAAGCCTCCTCGTCCTGCCCCCTGCCTGCCATGCTGGTGCTGGCTATGCCGGCCGGGGGCGGATGCATCCTGCCATGCTGCCGGGCGCCCCCCCGCCTTGCCAAGCCGGAGCGCGGCCCGGCCGTGGCCCGGATTGTGCAAGTTTCCGGCACCATGCCCCTGCCTCTCCCCCTTCCAGCCGGCGCCGGTGCCGGCCCATGAACTCGCCGGCGCCCGAGGTCATCGACCTCTCCATTACCTTCCGCCTCGCCGGGAGGGAGATCGGCGAACTGCCGGCCGAGGCGCGGCGCCGCCATCGCCGCGCCCGAGCAGGTGCGCATCCCCGAGGCGGCGCGGCGCGCGGCGGAATATCCGCGCCAGCTCTCGGGCGGCATGCGGCCGGCCGCCTGGCCATGGCCGGGCTTGCTGGCGGGGCTGGTGTTCATCGCCGTGGCGCTGCCGGCCATCGCCATCTCGGCCACGCCGATCTTCATGCGCCTGGCGCGCGGCATGGCGTTGGCGGCCAAGGCGATGGACCGGGGGGAGGCCGTCCGCGCCATGGGCAACCCGCCGCTGCTGGTGCGGGGCACGCTGGCCATCGCGGAGGCGATCATCGCCGAGGCCTCGTTCTCCTTCCTCGGCCAGCAGCCGCCCGTGCCTCCTGGGGCTCGATGCTGAACGCGGCGCAGCGCATCCTCACCCAGGCGCCGTGGATGTCGGTCTATCCCGGCCTCGCCATCTTCCTGGTGGTGCTGGCCTTCAACCTTGTGGGCGACGGGCCACGCGCCGCGCTGGACCCGCGCGGCGGCCGGGCGGATTTTGCTTGCGGAGCACCGCCCGGCCACCGGACCATGGCGCCATGCGCGCCGCATTGCTGCCCCTGCTCCTGCTGGCCCTGCCGCTGCTGCCCCCCGGGGTGGCGGAGGCGCAGCGCCCCGCCACCGCCGAAGCCCGCAAGGCGGAGGTCGAGCGCCTGCTGGACGCACTGCCCGCGGCGCCGGACGAGGTGGCGGGCGCCGCCCTGGCCGCGCGCATCCGCACCCTCTGGGCGCAGGGTGCCTCGCCCGCCGTGACGCTGCTGCTCCAACGCGGCCGGCGCAACCTGGAGGCCGAGGCCCCGGCCGACGCGGTGGAGGATTTCGACGCCGCCATCACCCTGCAACCCGGCCATGCCGATGCCTGGCTGATGCGCGCCCAGGCGCTGGCCGCCCTGGGCGACATGCAGGCCGCCATGAGCGACCTGCAGCAGGTGCTGGTGCTGCAGCCGCGGCACTTCGTGGCGCTGGCGCTGCTCTCCTCGCTGCGCGAGCAGGTGGGGGACAGGCAGGGCGCGCTGCGCGCGATGGAGGAGGCGGTGAGCCTGCACCCGACCCTGCCGGGCGCGGCGGAGCGGCTGCGCGCCCTGCACGACAAGGTGCACGGCACCGGCACCTGAAGCGCCGTGCCGCGGCAACGGCCGGATGGCCGCTCCCGCCCGGCCCGTGCGACACAGCCTGCCATGAGCCCCGACACCGGAACCTCCACGGACATCGCCATGGACAGCGTCACGGACCTCCCGGCGGCTTTGCAGGCCGACCGGCTCTGGTCCGCCCTGCAAGGCCGCCAGCCCAATCCCGGCATGCTCTATGCCGTGACCACGCAGGGCGTCTATTGCCGGTTCGGCTGCCCCTCCCGCCTGCCGCTGCGGCGGAACGTGCGCTTCTTCGCCGATTGCGCGGGCGCCGAGGCGGCGGGCTTCCGCGCCTGCCGCCGCTGCGACCCGCGCGGCGAGCGCGCCGCCCTGCAGGCCGAGGCGGTGCGCGCCGCCTGCGCGCTGATCGAGGAAGCGGAGACCCTGCCGCCCCTGGCGGTGCTGGCCGCCCGCGCCGGCTACGCGAAGCACCACTTCCTGCGCCTGTTCCGCGCGGTGACCGGCCTCACCCCCGGCGCCTATGCCGACGCGGTGAAGGCACGCCGCCTGCAAGCCGCCCTGGCCGGGGGCACCCGCGTGGCCGATGCGGTGGCGGAGGCCGGCTTCGGCAGCGAGAGCCGTGTCTATGAGCGACCCGGCCGGCTGCTCGGCATGACGCCCGGCGCCGCCCGGCGTGGCGGGGCGGGGGAGGAGATCCGCTACGCCTTCACGGAATCGCCGCTCGGCCTGCTGCTGGTGGCGCGCACGGAGAAGGGCCTCTGCCGCATCGCCTTCGGCCCGGATGAGCCGACGCTGGAGGGGGAGCTGGCCGCCCGCTTCCCACAGGCGCGATTGCTTCCGGGCGACGGAGCCATGGCGGCGGAACTGCGCGCCGTGGTCGCGCTGATCGAGGAGCCGCACGCGGCCCACGCCCTGCCGCTGGATCTGCGCGGCACCGCCTTCCAGCACCGCGTCTGGCAGGCGCTGACGGACATCCCGCCCGGCCACACCACCACCTATTCCGATCTGGCGGCGCGCATCGGCCAGCCGCGCGCCGTGCGGGCGGTGGCGGCGGCCTGCGGCGCCAACCCGGTGGCGCTGGCGGTGCCCTGCCACCGCGTGATTGGCCGGGACGGCAGCCTCACCGGCTACCGCTGGGGCCTGCCGCGCAAGCGCGCCCTGCTCGACCGCGAAGCGGCAAGCTGACAGAAAAAAGATGGGGGTCCGGGGGGAATTCCTTCCCCCGGCCTTGCCTTTTCTACTTCACCACGGCCACGCGCAGCGCGTTGGTCGTCCCCGGCGTCCCGAAGGGCACGCCGGCGGTGACCACCACCTCATCCCCCGTGCTGGCGAAGCCTTCCGCCTGGGCCGCGCGCACTGCCTTGTGCACCATGTCCGTCATCGAGTGCGGCTCGGCCGAGAGCAGGGGGTGGACGCCCCACACCACCGCCATGCGGCGCGAGGTGGCCTCGCTGGAAGTCAGGCCCAGGATCGGGCTGCCGGGCCGCTCCCGCGCCACGCGCAGCGTGGTGGAGCCGGTGGCGGTAAAGGTGGCGATCACCTCCGCCTCGATCGTCTCGGCCACCTGGCGGGCGGCTGCGGCGATGGCGCCGGCCGAGTTCTTCTCCGGCGCTGGGCGGGCGGCATCGGTGATCTGGCGCCAGCCATCATCCTGCTCCACGCGGGTCAGGATGCGGTCCATCATGTTCACCGCCTCGAAGGGGAACTGACCGGCGGCGCTCTCGGCCGAGAGCATCACCGCGTCCGCCCCGTCGAACACGGCGGTGGCGACGTCCGATGCCTCGGCGCGGGTGGGGGCGGGGGCGGTGATCATGCTCTCCAGCATCTGCGTCGCCACCACCACCGGTTTGCCGAGGGCGCGGGCGGCGCGGACGATGCGCTTCTGGATCAGCGGCACCTCCTCGGGCGGGCATTCCACGCCGAGGTCGCCGCGCGCCACCATGACGCAGTCGGTGAGCGCCAGGATGCCCTCGAGATTCTCGACCGCCTGGGGCTTCTCCATCTTCACCATCACCCAGGCGCGGCCATCGGCGATGGCCTTGGCCTCGGCCACGTCCTCGGGACGCTGCACGAAGGAGAGGCCGACATACTCGATGCCGAGCGGCAGCACGAAGTCGAGGTCGGCGCGGTCCTTCTCGGTCAGCGCCGGGATGGGCAGCGCCACGTCCGGCACGTTCACGCCCTTGCGGTCGGAAAGCGGGCCGCCGACCAGGATCTCGGTCTCCAGGTGGTCGTCCCGCTTGTGCACCACGCGCAGGCGCAGCTTGCCGTCATCGAGCAGCAGGGTGGTGCCGATGCGGGCCGCGTCCATGATCTCGGCATGCGGCAGCTGCACGCGGCGCACGTCGCCCGGCGTGGCGCTCATGTCGAGGCGGAAGCGCTGGCCGGTCTGCAGCTGCACCCGCCCGCCCTGGAAGCGCCCGACGCGCAGCTTCGGCCCCTGCACGTCAGCCAGGATGCCGATGGGCCGGCCCACCTTCTTCTCCAGCGCGCGGATCATCTCGATGCGCGCCGCGTGGTCCTCGTGGCTGCCATGGCTGAAGTTGAGCCGGAACACGTCGGCGCCGCCGCGGTAGAGGCGCTCCAGCACCTCCGGCGTGGAGCTGGCCGGGCCCAGCGTGGCGACGATCTTGGTGCGGCGGTGGCGGCGGAGCGGGATGCGCGGCGGCAAGGGAGTATCCTTCTGTCTCGGGCTTCAGCCCGGCATGAGAGGAAAGGCCGGGCAGTTTGAGCCCGGCACATGGCGGCAGAGGCGCCGTCAGGCAATCAGGATGGCACGGAAGTCGTTAACATTCGTCAGTGTCGGCCCGGTGACGATGGTATCGCCCAATCCGTGAAAAAGGCCGAAGCTGTCATGCGCCGCCAGCAGCGCGCGCGCGTCGAGCCCGGCCGCCGTGGCGCGGGCCAGCGTGTCGGGCGCGGCGATGGCGCCGGCATTCTCCTCCGAGCCGTCGATGCCGTCCGTGTCGCCCATGAGCGCCCAGGTGCCGGGCTGGCCGGCGGCGGCGAGGGCGAAGCCCAGCAGGCATTCCCCGTTGCGCCCGCCGCGCCCGCCACCGGGGCGCCCCTGGGGCGTGCCGGGGCGGATGGTCACCGTGGTCTCGCCGCCCGAGAGCAGCAGGGCGGGCGCCGCCACCGGGTGGCCATGGGCGCGCACGCTGCGGGCGATGCCGGCCAGCGCCGTGCCCAGCACCGCCGCCTCGCCCTCCAGCGCATCGCCCAGCAGCAGGGGGGTGAGGCCCAGGGCGCGCGCCTCGGCGGCGGCGGCTTCCAGCGCCATCTGCGGCGTCGCGATCATGCGGAATTCGGCGCCGGCCAGGCGCGGGTCGCCGGGCTTGGGCGTCTCGTCGGCGGCGGCCGCGAGATGCGCGGCCACGGCGGGCGGCAGGCCGATGCCGTAATGCGCCACGATGCCACGCGCCTCGGCGAAGCTCGACGGGTCCGGCACGGTGGGGCCGGAGGCGATGACGGTGGGATCGTCCCCCGGCACGTCGGAGATGGCCAGCGTCAGCACCCGCGCGGGATGCGCCGCCGCCGCCAGCCGCCCGCCCTTGATGGCGGAGAGGTGCCGGCGGACGCAGTTCATCTCGTGGATGGTGGCGCCGGAGGCGAGCAGGGCGCGGTTGACCGCCTGCTTGTCCTCCAGCGTCAGCCCCTCGGCGGGCAGCGCCATCAGCGAGGAGCCGCCACCCGAGATCAGCGCCAGCACCAGGTCGTCCGCCGTCAGGCCCTGCACGGCGCGCAGCACCTCGGCGGCGGCGGCGGCGCCGGCGGCGTCCGGCACCGGGTGGCTGGCCTCGACCACGCGGATGCGCGCCGTGGGCACCGCATGCCCGTAGCGGGTGATGACGAGGCCGGAGAGATCGGCCCCCGGCCAGGCGGCCTCCACCGCCGCCGCCATCACCGCGGCCGACTTGCCGGCGCCCACCACCACCACGCGGCCCCGGGGCTGCGGCGGCAGGTGGCCGGCCAGGATGGCGCGCGGGTCGGCGGCGCGGATGGCGGCGTCGAACACGCGCCGCAGCGCGGCTCGGGCGGTGGCGTCGGTCCAGTTCATCGGTGGTGGGTGCTCCCTGGCGTGGCGGCGCATTCTGGCCCCTGGGCTCCGCGAGCGGAAGCCGTGCCGGCCATGGCGGGCAGGGCGGGGCGGAAAAGGCCGGGGGCTTTTCCGGGAACCGGAGCGCGGGAGGGCCGGTTCATCGTCGGCGACTGTTCACAACGGAAGGGACAACCCCGTGACCAACCAGAACAGTTCGAACCGTGGCTTCGCGTCGATGGATTCGGACAGGCAGCACGAAATCGCCTCCAGGGGCGGGCAGAGCGTGCCGCCCGGGCAGCGCAGCTTCTCCCGGGACCCTGCGCTGGCCGTCGAGGCGGGCCGCAAGGGCGGCCAGAAGAGCGGGGGCAACTTCGCCAACAACCCGCAGCGGGCTTCTGAGGCGGGGCAGAAGGGCGGGCAGGCCAGCGGCGGCAATTTCGCGCAGGACCGGGAACGGGCTTCGGAAGCCGGCCGCAAGGGCGGGCAGAACAGCGGCGGCCGCTGACGGCGGCCTGCCTGCGGCGGAAAGCGGAAAACGGCAAAGGGGGCACGACGCCCCCTTTTCGCATGGAGAACAGGGCGATGCGCGAGAAAGAGGCACCGGTGCAGACCGACCGCCTGCGGCACGAGATCGACAGCGGCCGCACCGGAGACAAGGTGGCGTTCCACGACCCCGCCGCCGCGCCGCTCGGCGCCGATGACGAGGCGGCCGGCGTTTCGCCCACCCTCGAGCAGGTGGCGCAGGCCCGGAGGCTGGAGACGCAGCAGCCCGGCAATGCCGTCGGGCTGGCGCGGGGCGGCAGCATCGAGCAGACCGTCGGCCCGGGCAGCCGCTCCCGGCTGGGCCTCGCCCTGATCGGGGGCGGAGGCGCGATCCTGATCCTGGTGGCCCTGGCCCTGATCATCGGCTGACGGCCCGCCGCACGGGCGGGCCGCCGGCCGTCGCCGGCCCGGTCAGGCGGCGCGGCGCGCCACCTCCTCCGGGCTCAGGCGCACCAGCGCCTCGTAGTCGCGCAGCAGCGTCTCGGTGATGGCGCCGGGCGTGTAGCTGTGCTCGCCGATCACCCGCACCGGAGTCACCTCGGCCGCCGTGCCGGCCAGGAACACCTCGCTGGCCTGCCCGATCTCCTCCAGCCGGATGGTGCGCTCCACCACCTTGATCTGCTTCTGCCGCGCCAGCCCCATCACCGTGCGGCGGGTGATGCCGTCGAGGAAGCAGATGGGCGTCGGCGTGTGCAGCTCGCCGTCGAAGACGAAGAAGGCGTTGGCGCCGGTCGCCTCCGCCACATCCCCCTTGTAGTCCAGCATCAGCGCGTCGTCGTAGCCCTGCGCCTCGGCGGCGTGCTTCGACAGCGTGCCGATCATGTAGAGGCCGGCGGCCTTGGAGGCGGTCGGCGCCGTGTCGGGCGCCGGGCGGCGCCAGGGCGCCATGCCGAGGCGCACGCCCTTCATGCGGTTGTCGCCGAACAGGTTCGGCCAGGCCCAGGTGGCGATCGCCAGATGGATTTTCGTCTGCTGCGCCGAGACCGCCAGCATCTCCGAGCCGCGCCAGGCGAGGGGGCGGACATAGGCGTCGGTCAGGCCGTTCTTCTGCATCACGGCGATGCAGGCGGCGTCGATCTCCTCGGCGGTGTAGGGGATCTCGAAGCCGAGGATGCGGCCGGAGGCGATCAGCCGCTCCGTGTGCTCGCGCAGCTTGAAGATATTTCCGCCATAGGCCCGTTCGCCCTCGAACACACCGCTGGCATAATGCAGGCCGTGGGTCAGGACGTGCAGCTTGGCATCCCGCCAGGGGACCATCTGGCCGTCCATCCAGATCCAGCCGTCACGGTCGTCAAAGGGAACCAGCGCCATGTGTGCCATCCTCCGGCTCTTGTCTGCGCAACATAATTGCGCTGAATAAGGCGACGGTAAAATTACCCGTTCGATGTGTCAATGACGCTGACCCAACAGGGAAGCATGACTGCAATGCCTGAAGCACCGGACGCGAAGCCCGTGGGCGCTGGACGCCAGCTCCTGTTCCTGCGCGAGGAGGAGCTCCGGCTCGCCCAGGACCTGCTGTTCTTCGGCTATCGCGACTTCACCGCCGGCCCCGACGCCATCCTGGCCGAGCTCGGCATGGGCCGGGCGCATCACCGCGTGCTGCACTTCGTCGGCCGCCGCCCCGGCATCACGGTGGGCGAGTTGCTGGCGATCCTTGGCATCACCAAGCAGTCGCTGGGCCGGGTGCTGAACCCGCTGGTGGAGGAGGGCTATGTGGTGCAGGCACCCGGGCGCAACGACCGCCGCCAGCGCCTGCTTTCGCTGACCGAGAAGGGCGAGGCGCTGGAGAAGCGCCTGTTCGAGCGGCAGCGGGAATGGGTGATGCGCGCCTACCGCGAGGCCGGGCCGGTGGCGGTGGAGGGGTTCCGCCGCGTCATGCGCGGGCTGATGGGCCCCGAGGCCCGCGCCCAGCTCGACCGGGCCCTGCCCGAGGCGGCGCGCCCGATCGGCACCAAGCCCCGGAGCGCGGCATGAGCGGGGCAGGGCCGGGCGGCGGCGCCGAGCCGCACCTGCTGGTGGTGGATGACGATGCGCGGCTGCGCAACCTGCTGCAGCGCTTCCTCTCGGAGCAGGGCTTCCGCGTCAGCGCGGCGGCCGATGCCGCGGCGGCGCGCCAGGCGTTGCAGGCCATGGCCTTCGACCTGCTGGTGGTGGATGTGATGATGCCCGGCGAATCCGGCCTCGACCTCACCGAGGGGCTGCGGCGGGAGGGGCACGAGGTGCCGATCCTGATGCTCACCGCCGCCGGCGCGCCGGACGACCGCATCGCCGGCTTCGAGCGCGGCGCGGACGACTACCTGGCCAAGCCCTTCGAGCCGCGCGAGCTGGCGCTGCGCATCCGCACCATCCTGCGGCGGGTGGCGCCGGCGCTGCCGGCCAGCCTGCCGCTGGCGCCGGTGCAGCTCGGCCCCCACTGGTTCGACCCCGAGCGCGGCGAGCTGCGCGGCCCCGATGGCAGCCAGCGCCTGACCGGCGGCGAGGCGGCGCTGCTCTCGGCGTTGGCCCGCCGCGCCGGCGAGGTGCTGACGCGCGAGGAGATCGCCGCCGCCCTCGGCACGCCAGAGGCGGGGGAGCGCGCCATCGACGTGCAGGTGACCCGCCTGCGCCGCAAGATCGAGCCCGACCCGCGTGAGCCGCGCTTCCTGCAGACGGTGCGGCACCGCGGCTATGTGTTGAAGCCCGGCATATGAAGCCCGCCCCGCCCCTGATGCGCCGCGCGCTGCGGAAGCTCGGCACGCCGCTGCGCGGGCTGCTGCCCCGCGGCCTGCTGGGGCGCGCCCTGCTCATCATCCTGCTGCCGCTGCTGATCCTGCAGGGCGTGGCGCTGCAGCTTTTCTATGGCGGGCATCTCGACGTCATCTCGCGCCGGCTGGCGGGAGGTGTGGCGGGGGATGTCGGCATGGTGGTGGAGCTGCTCAGCCGCCACCCGCGCGAGGTGGAGCGGGGCTGGATCTTCCGCGAGGCGGCCTGGCGGATGGACCTCTCCCTGGCCTTCGAGCCGGACGCCACCATCGCCATTCCCGGCCAGCGGCAGAGCTGGCTGCCGATCCTGCCGCTGGAGGGGGACCTGGCACAGGCGCTGCGCGAGCGCGTCGGCCTGCCCTTCGACACCGACTGGCAGTCCGACCCGCGCAGCGTCATCATCCGCGTGCAGATGCCGGATGGGGTGCTGCATGTGGAGGCGCCGCGCAAGCGGCTGTTCTTCGGCACGCTCTACCTGTTCGTCATCTGGCTGGTCGGCACCTCGCTGCTGCTGTTCTTCGTCGCCGCCCTGTTCATGAAGAACCAGGTGCGCGCCATCCGGCGGCTGGCCAGCGCCGCCGAGGCCTTCGGGCTGGGCCGCGAGGTGGGGCCGATCAAGCCCGAGGGGGCCTCCGAGGTGCGGCAGGCGGCGGCGGCCTTCAACCAGATGCAGGCGCGCATCCGCCGCTTCATCGGCCAGCGGACGGAGATGCTGGCCGGCATCAGCCACGATCTGCGCACGCCGCTGACGCGGCTGCGCCTCAGCCTGGCCATGCTGCCCGCCGGCGCCGAGGAGGATGCCGCCGCCATGACCGAGGATGTGGCGGAGATGGAGCGGATGATCGCCACCTACCTCGCCTTCGCGCGCGGGGAGGGGACGGAGCAGTCGCAGCCCGCCGACCTCACCGAGCTGGTGCGCGACCTCGCCGCGCGGACGCAGCGGGACGGCGCCATCGTCTCGGTGGAGGCGCCGGAGGCGCTGGTGCTGCCGCTGCGGGTGGATGCGCTGCGCCGCTGCCTCGGCAACCTGCTGGACAATGCCCGCCGCCATGCCCGCCGCATCGCTGTGGCCGTTACCGAGGCGCCGCGCGAGGAAAGCGGCCGCTCCACCGGCCGGTGGGTGATGATCTCGGTGGACGATGACGGCCCCGGCATCCCCGAGCAGGCGCGGGAGGAGGCGTTCCGGCCCTTCACCAGCTTCTCCGCCGGCGGCACCGGGCTGGGCCTGGCGATCGCCCGCGATATCGCCCGCGCCCATGGCGGGGATATCGTGTTGCAGGGCAGCCCGCTGGGCGGGTTGCGCGCCCTGGTCCGCCTGCCGGCCTGAGACATGCGCCGGGAGCAACATGGACAAAAGTCCATGAAAACCTCCCGGCGGCGGCGCTTTTCAGCCGAAGCTGGGCCGCTGCCCCTGGTACCCCCTCCCGAGGAGACCGCCTGTGCCGAACGACGCCGCCACGCCCCTGCTGGTTCCCGGCGAGACCTGCTGGCGGGTGGCGCGGGCTGACAAACTGGCCGTGCTGGTGGATGCGTCGGACTATTTCCGGACGGCCAAGCAGGCCATGCTGCGGGCCCGGCACAGCGTCATCCTGGTCGGCTGGGATTTCGACGCCCGCATCACCCTGGAGCCACAGGGCCAGACGCTGGAGGGCCCGAACCGCGTCGGCGCCTTCCTCAATTGGCTCGCCAAGCGCCGGAACTCGCTGCGCATCGGCATCCTGAAATGGGATCTCGGCCTGCTGCAATCGCTGGGCCGGGGTGAGACGCCGGCCTATTTCCTGCGCTGGCTGTTCGGACACCGGGTGCGGATGAAGCTGGACGGCGCCCACCCGCCCACCGCCGCGCACCACCAGAAGCTGCTGGTGGTGGATGACGCGCTGGCCTTCTGCGGCGGCATCGACATGACGGTGGGCCGGTGGGACACGCCGGAACATGCCGAGGATGCCCCGGCCCGGCACACGCCCGGCGGCAAGCCCCTCCCCCCCTGGCACGACGCCACCACCTGCGCCGACGGCCCGCTGGCCCGAGCGCTGGGCGAGCTGGCCCGCGAGCGCTGGAAGCGCGCCACGGGCGAGGACTGGCCCGCCGCGCCGGGCGAGGGGCCGAGCTGGCCGGAGGAGCTGGAGCCGCTGCTGCAGCAGGTGGAGGTCGGCATCGCCCGCACCATGGCGGCCTACCAGGAGGAGCCGCAGGTGAGCGAGATCGAGGCGCTGACGCTGCGGCTGATCGCCACGGCGCGGCAGAGCCTCTACATCGAGAGCCAGTACTTCGCCTCCCGCCGTGTGGCCGAGGCCATGGCGGCGCGGCTGCGGGAGCCGGACGGGCCGGAGATCCTGCTGATCAACCCGGAATCCGCCGATGGCTGGCTGGAGCAGGCAACGATGGACGCGGCGCGGGTGCGGCTGGTGCACATGGTGCGCAAGGCGGACCGGTACGGGCGCTTCCGCATCCTGCACCCGGTGAACGAGGCGGGCACGCCGATCTATGTGCACGCCAAGATCATGATCATGGACGACCGGGTGCTGAAGATCGGCTCCGCCAACCTCAACAACCGCTCGATGGGGCACGACACCGAGTGCGACCTGGCGGTGGATGCCACCATGGCCGCCGATCCGGAGGCGACGCGGCAGGCCATCCTGGCGCTGCGGCACCGGCTGCTGGCGGAGCATCTCGACCATGATCCGGAAGCCGTCGTGGCGGCGGTCGGGAAGCACGGCTCGCTGATCGGCGCGGTGGAGGCGCTGGCCTCGGGTGGGCGCCGGCTGCAGCCCCTGCCGCTGCGGGAGCTGAGCGCCGCCGAGGAGACCCTGGCGGAGAGCGACCTGGTCGATCCCGAGCGGCCGCCCAGCCTGAAGCGGCAGATGCGCTCCCTGTTCCGGCGGCGCCGCTAGGCGCCGCCGGCTTTGCTCCGGCTCAGCCGGAGGATTTCGCCATCAGCGACTTCACCTCGTCCATCGCCTCGGCGAAGCGGCGGTTCAGCAGCGACAGCGCCTCGGCGTTGGATTTCTGGATGAGATCGGCGATCTCCTGCATGTTGGAGACGGCGCGGCCATAGGTGGCCTTGACCATCTCGGCCTGGCGCGCCGCCTTGGCCTGCGGGTCCGCCTCGCCGCTCAGGCCCTGCATGGCCTGGGTCATCTCCGCCATGGAGCTCTGCAGGATCTCCATGTGCCGGCGGGCGACCGCCTGGGCGCCTTCCAGCGCCACCTTGTTGGCGGCCGAGAGCGCCTCGAAATTGCGGCGCTGGGCGGCGGCGAGCGCCTCGACATCCGGCATCACCGGCAGTCGGAAGTCGGAAAGCATCCGCATGATGTCCATCTCTGGCGGGGGGGTGGGCCTGTCTGACATGGACGTTCCTTATCGTTGCTTCGGTGGCACTCTAGCGCGGCGCGGAACGGGCCGGAAGCGCAACCCGGATCGTCAGGTCACGATCTCGGGGGCGGGCGCCGAAGGGGCAGGCGGGGGAGGGGCAGGCGGGGGAGAGGCGGGCGGCGGCTCCGCGGCATCCAGGCGCAGCATCCGCGCCACGCGCTCCGCCTTGTCCAGCGCGCGGTCCAGCGCGGCCATGGTGGGGCCGAGATCCTGGCTGTCATCCTGTTCCCAGGCCCGCAGCGTGGCGATCCACACCGCCGAGAGGCCCTTGACCCGCAGCAGGCCCTGCAGCCCGCCCGCCTCGATGCGCGCCGCCTCCAGCATCCACTGCATCGATCCGGCCAGCACCGGCGCCAGCGCTAGGCTCAGCGCCGGGTCGCGCCGCATGTCGCGGCCGAAGCGGAGCAGGCCCTCGCGGTGGGGCTGCAGCGCGTCGATCCGCCGCATCAGCGTGTCGAACAGCCGGTCGCGCGGGGCGCCGCCGGTGCTCAGCGCGGAATCGGCCAGCACCGCCCGGTCCACGGCGCGCGCATGGCGGCAGAGCAGGGCGAACTTGGTGGGCACCATCTCGCGCAGCGCCTCGAGCGTCGTGCCGGCGCGCTCCGCCAGCTCGGCCATGGCGAAGCCATGCCAGCCCTGCTCGGCCACCAGGGACCAGAGGGCGTCGTTCAGGCGGGTCTCGTCGGGGGGAGAGCTTGCTTCGGTCATGGGAGGAGTCTGGGGTCCGCGCCGGGTTTCACCAGGGGGAGAGGCTGGCCAGGGGCACCGCGCCCCGCCGGGGAACAGCCGGCGGGGCAGGGGGTTTCAGCCGGGGGTTTCAGCCGGGGGGGTTCAGCCGGCCAGCTCGCGCGAGCGGGCGGTGGCGGCGGCGATGGCCTCGGACATCAGCTTCGGCCAGGCCTCGGGCGCCATCAGTACGTTCAGCGCGCGCTCGGTGGTGCCCTTGGGGCTGGTGACGTTGACGCGGAGCTGCGCGGCATCCAGCGGGCTGGCGGCCAGCAGCGCGCCGGAGCCCGAGACGGTGCGCCGCGCCATGCGCCGCGCCAGTTCGGGCGGCAGCCCCTGCTCGATGGCGGCCTTCTCCAGCACCTCGGCCAGCAGGAACACATAGGCCGGCCCGCCGCCGGAGACGGCGGTGACGGGGTCGATCAGCGCCTCCTCCTCCAGCCAGGCCACCTCGCCGATGGCGGCGAGCAGCGTGTCGGCCAGGGCGCGCTGCTCCTCCGTCACGCCGGGGCCGGCGAAGGCGGCGGTGAAGCCCTGGCGCACGGCGGCGGGGGTGTTGGGCATGGCGCGCACCACCCGAGCCTCGCCGCCCAGCAGCGCCGTCATGCCCGCCACCGTCTTGCCGGCCATGATGGAGACGAACAGCGCGCCGGCCCGCGCGAAGGCGGCGCAGGCGGGCAGCGCGGCCTCGGCCTGCTGCGGCTTGGTGGCCAGCACCACCACGGCGGGGGCGAAGCCGGCCGGGATGGACTCGACCCCGGCGCAGACCGTCACGCGGTCGGAGAAGGGGGCGACGGAGGCGGGCTGCGGCTCGACCACCACGGCCTGCCGCACGCCCCGCTCCAGCCAGCCCTCGAGCATGGCGCCGCCCATCTTGCCGCAGCCGACCAGCAGGATCGGCGGCAGGGGAGAGGCGGCGGGGGTGGGAGCCGGCACGGTCATGCCTCGCCCACGCAGTCCAGCATGGCGGCGGCCAGCGCCTCGGCCGGCGGCTTGCCGCCCCAGAGGACGAACTGGAAGGCGGGGAAGAAGCGCTCGCACTCGGTGATGGCGATGTCCACCATGTCCTCCAGGCTCTCGGCGCTGGCGCCGGGCGCGCCGCGCAGCAGCACGGCATGGCGGTAGACCGGCGCGCCATCCTCGCTGTCAATGCCGAAATGGCCGATCCAGAGCTTCTCGTTGGCGAGCGCCAGCAGCTCGTAGAGCGGGCCGCGCCGGTTGGATGGAACCTTCAGGTCGAAGGCGCAGGTGAAATGCATGGCGCTGATCTCCTGCGACCAGGAGAAGAACAGGCCATAGTCGCACCACTTCCCCGGTGCCTCGACGGCCATCTCGCCATCGGAGCGGCGCTCGAACACCCACTCATTGGCGGCGACGATCTGTTCCAGCACGTCGAGCGGATTGGCGGAACGGTCGCGGTCGGCGGTTTGCAAGCCGGACATCGCGGCACCTCCTTCCCTATCGGGGGACAGGGCCACCCAGGTCTTGGGTGAAGCCAGATGCCCACACCACAAAGGCTTGCATATCGCGGGCTCAAATGCCGTCGCAAGGGGCTTGGCCCGAGTCTGGCGGGGTGCCGGCGGATTTTCATCGCGCCGCAGCATGGGCGCCCCGGGCGGGGCTTCATCCGCCCGCCACCATGGGCAGCGCCGCGGCGCGGGGCTAGGGTCGCGCGCATGTCCGCCGATTCCGCCCTGGGCCCCGCCGCCGCCCCCCGCCCCGCCAGCCGGGAGCGGGCGATCGGCCTGCTCTGCGCCTTCGCCGTCGTGCTGGTCTGGAGCGGCTTCGCCCTCTCCGGCCGGCTCTCCGCCCGCCAGGCCTTCACGCCCTGGGATGTCGGCGCGCTGCGCTACGCCGGCTCGCTGCTGGCGGGGCTGGCGCTGGTGGCGCGCTTCGGCTGGCCGCGGCTGCCCTGGCGGCGCGCGCTCGGGCTGATGGCGGGCGCCGCCTTCGGCTTCCCGCTCGCCGCCTACTGGGGCTTCAGCTTCGCCCCCGCCGCGCATGGCGGCGTCATCATGACCGGGCTGCTGCCCTTCGCCACGGCGCTGCTGGCGGCGCTGTTCCTGGGCGAGCGCTTCTCGCGCGGCCGCGCTCTCTCGCTCGGCGTGGTGGCGCTGGGCATCGGGCTGCTGGCCTCGGACACCTTCGGCACCTATCCCGGCGCCTGGCGGGGCGACCTGATCTTCCTGCTCGGCTGTTTCTCCTGGGCGAGCTTCACCGTGCTGATCCGCCGCTGGGGCGTCTCGGCCATCACCGCCACCACGGTGCTCGCGCTCTACCCGCCGCTGCTCTACCTGCCGGTGTGGTGGCTGGTGCTGCCCTCCAGCCTCGGCACGGCGTCGCCGGGGGCGATCGGCTTCCAGTTCTTCTACCAGGGCTTCATCGCCGTGGTGGTGGCGGGCTTCCTGTTCACCCGCGCCGTGGTGGCGCTGGGCGGCGGGCTGACCACCACCATCACCGCGCTTACCCCCGCGCTCGCCGCCCTGGCCGCCTGGCCGCTGCTGGGCGAGCCGCTGGGCCTGGCCGGGCTGGCCGGCGTCGCCATGGTCTCGGCGGGCATGGCGCTCGGCGTGCTCGGCGGGGGGCGCTGAGCCGTGGCGGAGGCAATGCGCATCGCCCTGGCCGCGCCGCACCCGCGCCTGGGCGCGGTCGCGGCGAACGCCGCCGCCCTGCTGGAAGCCCGCGCCGGGGCCGCCCGCCAGGGCGCCGCGCTGCTGCTCGCGCCGCTGGCCTCGCTGAGCGGCGCGCCCGCCGCCGCCCTGGCCTGCTTCCCCGATTTCCGCGCCGCCTGCGAGGTGGCGCTGGCGCGCCTCGCCGCCGCCACGGCGGATGGCGGGCCGGGGCTGGTGGTCGGCCTGCCCTGGGCGGAGGGCGCGGTGCTGCATGAGGGGCTGGCGCTGCTGGAGGGGGGGCGCGTCGTCGCCCGCCGCGCCTGCCACCGGCTTTTGGCGGCGCAGGAGGGCGTCTTCGCCCCGGGCCCGTCGCCCGGCCCGGTGGCCTTCCGCGGCCTGCGCCTCGGCCTGATGGCCGGCGCCGACCTCGACGACCCCGCCGTGCCCGAGACGCTGGCCGAGACGGGGGCGGAGCTGCTGGTCTCGCTCTCCGCCACCCCCTTCCGCCGCAAGCCGGCCGACCGTGCCATCGACCGCGCCGTGCCGCGCGTGGTGGAGACCGGCCTGCCGCTGCTGGCGCTGAACCTGCACGCCGCCCAGGGCGAGGCGATCTGGCCCGGCGGCGGCTTCGCCCTGAACGCCGATTGCGCCCTGGCCGCGCGCTGGCCGGAGGCGGCGGACGGGCTCTGGCTGACCGAATGGCGCGCCGGCCCGCAGGGCTGGGCCTGCGCCCCGCAGCCCCTGCCGCCGCTGGAGGCGGAGCCGGCACGGCTGTGGCGCGCTTTGGCCTTTGCCCTGGCCGAGGCGGTGGCGCGGGGCGGATTCTCCGGCGTGCTGGTCGATCCGGCGCAGGGCGAGGCGGCCGCGCTGTGCGCCGCCCTGGCCGCGCCGCTGCCGGTGTGGCCAGCGGAGGCCGCGGGCGCTGAGGCGGGCCATGCCCGCGAGGCCGCGCTCTGGGCCGAGGCGGAGGCGCGCCGCGCCCTGCTGGTGAACGCCGCCGACAAGACGGCGCTCGCCCTGGGCGAGGGCCAGCGCGCCGGCCACTTCGCCCCGCTGCGCGACCTGTTCCGCACCGAGCTGGCGGCCCTGGCGGTCGCCCACGGGCTGCCCGCCCCGCCGGGCGATGCCGGCACCGACGGGCTGCTGCGCGGCCTGCTGGAAGAGCACAAGGGTGTGGACGCGCTGGCCGCCGGGGGATACGACCCCGGAGAGGTGCCGGAACTCTGGCGCCGCATGGCCGGGGCGGCCGGCTCCCGCCGCCGCGCGCCGGAGGGGCCCCGCCTCAGCCGCCACGGCTTCGGCCGCGACCCCATCGGCCATGGCTTCACCCACGCGACCACGGAATGACGAGCCCTATCTGCATGAGCGGCAACCGATGAGCGGCGATTTCGACGACACCATCTTCGCCCCCAAGGGCGGCTTCAGCGTGGTGATCCGCGACCTTTCGGGCGGCAACGGCGCCGAGCCGGTGGAGATCGTCCGCAACTTCCCGACCCTGCTGCAGGCCAACGGCTTCGCCCGCCGCTATGTGCGCGACAGCATCGAGCGCTGCCGCGCCCCCGGCCTGACGCCGGACGAGGTGCTGGCCGCCTGGTTCGCCTTCGGCGAGGATGCCGAGGTGACGGGCGCCGAGGCGCAGGGCTGGACCAGCGGCGCCGAGATCCGCGACTTCGCCGCCACGCCGAGCCGCGACCCGGAGGAGCGCAACTGGCGCATCCTCGACCCCCGCCGGCTCGAGGATGACGCGGATGCGGGCGAGGAGGGGGAAGAGGGATGAAGCTCCGCTTCGCGCCCAGCCCCACCGGCTACCTGCATGTCGGCAATGCCCGCGTGGCGGTGGCCAACTGGCTGCTGGCCCGCCGCCATGGCGGCCGCTTCGTGCTGCGCTTCGACGACACCGACACCGAGCGCAGCAAGCCGGAATATGCCGCCGGCATCGAGGAGGACCTGCGCTGGCTGGGCCTCGACTGGGACGAGAGCTTCCGCCAGTCCGACCGGCTCGACCGCTATGAGTTGGCGGCGGAGAAGCTGAAGAAGAGCGGCCACCTCTACCCCTGCCTGGAGAGCGAGGAGGAGCTGCGCTTCAAGCGCGACCAGCGCCAGAAGCAGGGCCGCCCGCCGGTCTATGACCGCGCCGCACTGAAGATGACGGCCGAGCAGCTGCAACGCGCGCTGGACAACGGCAAGAAGCCCTACTGGCGCTTCAAGCTGGCCACCCGCACGGTGGAGTGGCAGGACGGCGTGCTGGGCCGCCGCCAGGTGAAGCTGCCGCCCATCTCCGACCCCGTGCTGATCCGCGCCGACGGCTCCTTCCTCTACACCTTCACCTCGGTGGTGGACGACCTGGAGACGGGCGTCACCGACATCGTGCGCGGCGAGGACCACGTCACCAACACCGGCGTGCAGATCGACATCCTCGAGGCGCTGGGCGGCCGCCCGCAGGGCAGGCCGGGCGCCATCCGCTTCGCGCACCTGCCGCTGCTGACCGATGCCGATGGAGGGCCGCTCTCCAAGCGGCTGAACTCCATGGGACTGCGGCAATTGCGGCGGGACGGCATCGAGCCGGTGGCGCTGGTCGGCTATCTCGCGGCGCTCGGCTCCTCGCAGGACCCGGTGGCGGCGCCGCCGGCGGCGCTGGCGCCGGGCTTCGCGCTCGCCAACATGTCGCGCAGCACGGCGCGCTTCGACCCGACGCAACTGCTGGCGCTGAACCGCCGCCACCTGCACGGGCTGGACTTCGCCACGGTGCGGGACCGCCTGCCTGAAGGCGCCGACGAGACCTTCTGGCTGGCCATCCGCGGCAATCTCGACCTGCTGGGCGAGGCGCGGGACTGGTGGGAGGTGGCGCGCGGCGAGATCGCGCCGGCGCCGCAGCCGGAGGAGGCGGAGTTCCTCGGCGCCGCGCTGGAGACGCTGCCGCCCGAGCCCTGGAACGAGGAAAGCTGGAGCGCCTGGACCCGCGCCCTCGGCGCCGCCACGGGGCGCAAGGGCAAGGCCCTGTTCCTGCCGCTGCGCCGGGCGCTGACGGGTGCCGAGCACGGGCCGGAGCTGAAGCTCTTCCTGCCGGTGATCGGGCGGGAGCGGGCGGTGGCCCGGCTGCGGGCGGCGCGGGGCGGCGCCTAGGGCGGAACCCCCGCGGGGGCGCGCGGCGCCCCCCGCCGCCTACAGCGAGAAGCTCAGGCGCAGGCCGATGGCCTGGAAGCGGCGGTTCTCCTCATCCAGCCGCAGGATGCCGTTCTGGTAGTTCAGCATCACCGCCAGGGTCTCGGTGGGGTACCAGTTGAGGCCGGCCGTCCAGATGCGCTGGGCGCCGCCGCGCAGCACCGGGCCATTCCGCAGCTCGGCGGCGCTGTAGCGGCCGGCCAGCTCCCAGGCGCCCCAGGCGCTGTCCGCCTCCGGGGTCGGGCGCTTCCAGGTGCCGTCCTCGGCATCGTGCCGGCGTGGCCGGCCAAGCAGGGTGTAGGCGCCGGCCAGGTACCAGGCCTGGACCTGCCGGCCGCCGCTCTCCTCCGTCTCGACGCCGATGCGCTGGTATTCCGCCTGGGCGTAGAAGCGGCCGAGGCCGGCCGAGAAGCTCGGGCCCACCGCCCAGGCATTGCTGGCGCGTACCGCATCCGTGTCCAGCAGCTGCCGCCCGCTCAGCCGCAGCTCCGGGTAGTCGGACAGGGCGATGCTCTGCGGGTCGCTCTTGTCGCCGGGGCGGAACTGGTAGGCGCCGTTCACGCCGAGCTGCGCCACGAGCCCCTCGGGCGTGGGCAGCAGCGCCGTCACCCGCCCGACGAGCCCGCGCTGCCCCCAGCTGTTGGGCTGCGAGGCGAGGCCGCCGGTGACGTAGCCGGAGGCGGTCCACCGCTCGCCATTCGCCTCCAGGCCGATGGCGAGGCGCGTATCGCCCGAGGCCAGGCCGGAGGCGAGGTTGGTGGCGGCGGCGGATTCCATGAACAGCAGGTCGCGCGAGCTGCTGGCTTCCTCCAGCATGTGGCGCGGCTCGTAGGCACCCACCCGCAGCGTGCCGATGCCGAGCCCCGAATAGCCCACCCAGGCCTCGTAGAGGTCGCTGTGGTCGTTCGGGTCGCCGCCGAAATCCCAGGCGAAGGCGAAGGTCACATCTTCGCCAACGCTGGCCTCGAAGCCCAGATAGCCGCGCCGCAGATTGGCGCCGGGGCGGAATCCGCCGGGCCGGTTCTGGCCGAAATAGCTGCCCGCATCGGCGTCGAACTGCAGGGTCGGCGTCAGCCGAACCGCGCCATTGCCAAGGGAATAGGCCGTCTCCGCCCGCGCGGCGGCCGGCAGGGCGAGGACGAGCAGGGCGAGCAAGGCATGGCGCATGGGGCGGATGATCCGGCGCAGGGGCGGGGGCCGCCAGCCTTGGCGGGTGCCCATGGCGCCGTCAATCGGCGCCGGGCGGGAGGGGGTGGGCGGCTGGGCGGCGGGGCAGGGCCAGCAGCAGGGCGCCGAAGGGCATCAGCCAGGCGATGCGCGCCTGGTAGCGGTGGTGCGGCTTGGAGAGCGCGCCGGTGGCCAGCGCATTGCCCGAGACCGCGACCAGCAGCACCAGCACGAAGGCCAGCCGCAGCCGCCGCTCCGCCTCGGGCAGGGGGCCGCCGCGCCGGGCCAGCGCGCGCCAGAAGGCCAGCAGCCCCAGCGCACCCAGCACCAGCACCACGCCCTGCGGCCAGAGGAAGGGCGCGGCGAGGCCCTCCAGCCGGTCCTGCGCCTGGGCGGCGGCGTCATGCGCCGCCACCTCGGCGGGCGGGAAGGCCTGGACGAGGCGCGGGCGGACCGAATCACCCAGTGCGTGGCGGCTCAGCGTGTCTCCCACCCCGGCCTTGAAGAGCTGCGCCGCGCCATTGCCGAGCGCCGCCCAGCCCACGGCCAGGGGCTCGCGCCGCAGCGTCTCGGCCACGATGATCCGTGCCTCCTCCGCCAGCAGCACGCCGCCGAGGAAGCGGGGGCGGCCCTCGGCGTCGCGGTTCACCGGGCTGTCGGGGGTCCAGAGGAAGACGTCGCTGTCCGCCGGCAGGCGCCCGGCCCAGGCGCAGAGATACCAGCCCGATTGCGGGCAGCGTTCGGCGATGGTGCGCGCCGCCGGCCCGTCGCCGATCAGCCGCGCCAGCAGGAAGGTGGAGCCATAGGGCGAGAGGGAGAGCCGCCCATGCCCCACGGCGTTGCTGCCGAGCAGCAGCAGCACCGCCAGCCCGAGCGGCGCCGCCACCCGCAGAACCGGCCGCAGCGCCCGGGCGTAGAGCGCCGCCAGCACCAGCAGCGCGAAGGCCAGCGGCAGGTTGGACAGATGCGCCGCGATGGCGAGCGCGCCGAGCAGCAGCAGGTAGAGCGCCTCGCCACGGGACAGCGCGCCGGGTGGGGCGAAGCCCAGCAGGAACAGCGCCAGCACCGCCAGGGGGGTGAGGATGTCCGGCATCAGCAGCGCCGCCACCCAGGGCAGGGCGGTGAGGGTGGCGAGCGCGGCGCAGAGCAGCAGGTGCGCGGCCGGCGTGGCGCCCGTGCCCTGCCCGGTGGCGCGCAGCACGCGCTGGGTCAGCCACAGCAGGTGCGAGAGCGCCAGCCCCTGCGCCAGCAGCGGCGCCCAGAGCGTCTGTTCCCAATGGAACAGGTGCAGCAGCGGGCCGTAGATCCAGGGCTTGTCCCAGATCATCAGCGGCTCGACCGTCTGCGCCAGGAAGGCGCCGGTGTCGCTGAACAGCAGCGGGTAGCCGTTGAGGAAGGCGGGCCAGACCAGCAGCGGCACCGCCGCGAGGATGGCGGCGAGGCGCCCGGCCCGGCGCATGGCGCTAGACGGCCTGCCGCCAGCGCTCGGCGGCGGCGTCGTCGCTGGCGCGGGCCTCCACCCAGCGCTCGCGCCCGTCGGCGAATTCCTCGCGCTTCCAGAAGGGGGCGCCGGTCTTCAGCCAGTCGATGAGGAAGGCGCAGGCCTCCAGCGCGGCGGTGCGGTGGGCGCTGGCGGCCAGCACCAGCACGATCGGCTCGCCGGGCAGGATGCGCCCCACGCGGTGGATGACGGTGCAGCCGGTGAGCGGCCAGCGCGCCTCCGCCTCGGCGGCAATGCCGGCCAGCGCCCGCTCCGTCATGCCGGGGTAGTGCTCCAGCACCAGCGCCGCGATGCCGTCATCGGCGCGGCACAGGCCGGTGAAGGCGGCGATGCCGCCGACATCGACACGGCCCTCCGCCAGCGCCGCCTGCTCGGCCGCGATGTCGAAGGGTGCTTCCTGCACGCGGACCGTGGCCATGGCCTCAGCCGCCCGTCACGGGGGGGAAGAAGGCCACCTCGTCGCCCGGCCGCACCGGGTGGTCGGGCGGGCAGAATTCCTGGTTCACCGCGGCGCGGATCTGCCCCGGCTGGGCGAAGGCCGCCGCATGGCCCGGGCTGCGCGCCGCCAGCCAGCGCATCAGCCCCGCCACGTCCGCCACCTCGGCCGGCGGCTCCAGCGTCTCGGCGCCCTGGCCGACCTTCTGCCGGACCCAGGCGAAGTAGAGGATTTCCATGGCCATCAGCGCGGCGTCGGCACCTGGCGCACCGAGCCGTCCTGGCCCAGCAGCGTGGTGGTGGCCCCCTGCGGGATGGCGACGCCGGAGCCGCCGCCCGGCGAGTTGTAGGTACTGTAGCCCGCCCCCTCCGTGGTGGTGACGGCCGGCCCGGAGGGGGTGGGGATGACGCGCCCGGCGCGGCGCGGCGGCGGGGCCGGCTCGGCCGGCGGGGGCGGGGCCTGGAAGTCGGCGCGGTTGTCGCGCGGCAGCACGGTGCCGGGGGTCAGCAGCTCGGGCGGCGTGCTGCTGCCGCGCGGGATCGGCCGGTTCGGCGGCGGCGGGTCGGCCGGGCGGTTGAGGATGTCGGGCGTGCCCAGGGTGGGGCGCTCGGCCTGGTCCTCCTCGGTGGGCCAGACATTGCCGGGCACCGGCATCAGCGGCTCCGCCTGGGTCGGCATGCCGAGGATGCGCTGGGTGGTCAGGCTGTCGGCCGGCACGGTGATCGGGTCGCCGGTGAAGGAGGAGGCGCAGGCGCCGAGGCCAAGCAGCAGCGCCAGCCCCGCCGGACGCGCCCAGGGGCCGGGCCTGCCGGGAGTCTTGCCACGTGAAAGCTGGGCCATCCGCCCCTCCTGAGACTGCGTTGCGGGAAAGATGCGCCCGCCCTGCCGCCCGCTCAAGTGCGGGGGCCTCAAGGGCGGGAGAGTTCCTTGGGGGCGGCGTTGGCGCGGGCGCTGTCCTGCTGCCCGGCATGGCGCAGCCCGGCGCGGAGATAGTCCCACCCCGTCAGCAGCGTCAGCGCGGCCGCCAGCCACAGCAGCAGCTCGCCCAGCGCGCCGATCGGCAGCAGGCCGAGGCCGAGGGCCCCGGCGCCGCTGTCGCCCGCCAGCAGCACGCCGAGGGCGGTCATCTGCACGCCGGTCTTCCACTTGGCCAGCCGCGTCACCGGCAGGCCGACGGCGAGGCCTGCGAGATACTCCCGCAGGCCCGAGACCAGGATCTCCCGCAGCATGATGACGATGGCCGGCAGCAGCCCGAGCAGCGAGAGCCGCCCGAGGCCGGCCAGCAGCATCAGCGCCGCCGCCACCAGCAGCTTGTCCGCGATCGGGTCCAGCATGCGGCCGAAGGCGGAGGTGAGCTGCCGCTCGCGGGCGATCTTGCCGTCGAAATAGTCGGTGATGGCGGCGGCCGAGAACAGCGCGCAGGCCGCCACGTCGCCCCATGGCGTCTGCAGCGCCGCCAGCAGCACCAGCAGCGGCACCGCCACGATGCGGGCGAGGGTCAACAGGTTCGGCAGGTCGGTCGGCACAGTGTTCTCTTCCCGAGCTTTATCCCGCGGGGCGCCCCGGCGGCTTGCCCGATGTGTGCTTTCCCAAATTCGCCCCGCCCGCGCCAGGGTGGAAATGCTCATGGATGCGCGCCGCCATCGATGGACCGACGCCCGGGCAGTTGCCGAGATCCTCGAGGCCGGCCTGCCGCACCCCCCGCGCCGAGCCGAAATGGTTGAGCAGCCGCCGCTTCAGCGCGCTGCCCACGCCGGGGATTTCGTCCAGTTCGCTGCGGGTGATCGACTTGGAGCGGCCGGCCCGGTGGGTGGTGATGGCGAAGCGGTGCGCCTCGTCGCGCAGGCGTTGCAGGTAGTACAGCACCGGGTCGCGCGGCGGCAGCTGGAAGGGGGCGCGGCCGGCGCTGTGGAACCATTCCCGCCCCGCATCGCGGTCCGGCCCCTTGGCCACCGCGACCATCGGCAGATCCTCCAGCCCCAGCTCCGCCATCACCTCGCGCGCCGCCGAGAGCTGGCCGGCGCCGCCATCGATCAGCACCAGGTCGGGCCAACCCTCGCCCTGGCGCTCCGGGTCCTCCTTCAGGGCACGGCCGAAGCGGCGCTCGAACACCTCGCGCATCATGGCGAAGTCGTCGCCGCCGCCGCTGGCCACGCGGCTGCCGCCGCCGGGGCGCCGGTTGGCGGGGCGGGGAGAGGGGCGGGTCTCGGCCAGGCCGCCCGGCACCTCGGCGGCGATCTCGGGCGGAATCCGCGGCGCCTCGACCGGCGCCTCGACCGGCGCGGCGGCGGGCGGGGAGGGAGCGCCCGGCGGATCGGCCGGCGCCGGGGCCGGCGGCGGCAGCGGGGACAGGGACGGGGGCGGGGGTGCGCCGTGGCGCAGCGCCGCGGCGCCGGCCAGGCCGGTGCCGCCCTGGATGGCGTATTTGCGGTAGGCGGTCTTCAGGAAGCCTTCGGGCCCGGCCACCACCATCACGCCATAGGCATGGCTGCCCTGGATGTGGCTGTTGTCGTAGATCTCGATGCGGCGCGGCGTCTCGGGCAGGTCGAACAGCGTGGCCACGCCCTCCAGCAGCGCGGCCTGGGCCGTGCCCTCGGCCAGGCGGCGCTCCAGCGCCTCGCGCGCATTGGTGCTGGCGTGGTCCACCGCCATCCGCTTCTCGCCGCGCTGCGGCGCGTGCAGCTCCACCTTGCGGCCCGCCTTCAGCGCCAGCGCCTCGGCGATCAGCCCGGCATCCGGCAGGGGATGGGAGAGCAGCACCAGCGGTGGCGGCGGCAGGTCGTCGTAAAGCTGGGTGAGGAAGGCGGAGAGCACCTCCTCCGGCTCGGCATCGTCCTTCAGGTGGGAGGGGAAGAAGGAGCGGTTGCCGTTGTTCCGCCCGCCGCGGAAGAAGAACACCTGCACGCAGCTCTGCCCGGCGATCTGGTGCAGCGCCACCACGTCGGCGTCGCCCACCCCCTCCAGGTTGATGGCGTTCTGCCCCTGCACATGGGTGAGGCCGCGGATACGGTCGCGGAGGGCGGCGGCGCGCTCGAACTCCAGCGCCTCGGCCGCCTGCTCCATCTCGGCCGCCAGCCGCTTCTGGATGGAGGGCGTCTCGCCGGAGAGGAAGCGTTTGGCGTCGCGCACCAGCCCAGCATACTCCTCCGGGCTGACGCGGCCGACGCAGGGCGCCGAGCAGCGCTTGATCTGGTGCAGCAGGCAGGGCCGGTCGCGGCTCTCGAACACCGTGTCGCGGCAGGAGCGGAGCAGGAACACCTTCTCCAGCGCGGTGATGGTCTGGTTCACCGCCCAGGCGCTGGCGAAGGGGCCCCAGTAGCTGGCGCCCTTGCGCTTCTCGCCCCGGTGCTTGCCGATCTGCGGGAAGGGGTGGTCCTCGGTCAGCACCAGCCAGGGGTAGGACTTGTCGTCCCGCAGGACGATGTTGAAGCGCGGCCGCAGCCGCTTGATGAGGTTGGCCTCCAGCAGCAGGGCCTCGGCCTCGCTGCCGGTGGTGATGATCTCCATCCGCCGCGTGCCGTGCACCATACGGCGCAGCCGCTCCGGCAGGCGGGCGAGCTGGGTGTAGGCCACCACGCGCTTCTTCAGGCTGCGCGCCTTGCCGACATAGAGCGCGTCGCCCTTGGCATCGAGCATGCGGTAGACGCCGGGCGAGAAGGGCATGGTGGCCAGCGCCGCCTCGATCACCGCGACGCCTTCCAGCACGGGCGCCTCGGAGCCGTCGCCCCCGGTGGCCGCTTCTGCGGGAGCAGGCTCGCCAGGGTCGGGCCTGTGGGGGTCTGGCGCGTCGGCGGCTGGCTCGTCCGGGCCGGTGTTCTGCATGGGGCGGATCAACCATGTCGGGCGGGCCGGCTCAAGGGCAGGAGCCGGAGGACTTGCCCACAGAAGCTGTGGAAAACCCTGTGGATGAACAGGGGGTGAATGCAGGGAAATGGCTGTCATCTGCGCTTCACACGACGATGCCTAGAGTTTGGGCAAAAAATCAAACTGTTGTTTTTAAATGATTTATATGAAAATCAGCAGCTTCCGGCCCGTCAAGAGGGAGAATGCCATTGACGCGGCGCCGCAAGCAGCGGGGTGCGCTGGGCGGTGGATGAAATCCCGTCCGCAGAGACGGCCAGTATCACGGAAGCGTGATATATACTCTTTGTGTTCTGTTTTGCCGGCGTGTCGACACGGAAACTTGTCCACCGCAGCGGTGGAAAAGCCTGTGGATTACGCCGCTCTCCCTGGAGCGAAACTTTGTCGTAACACGCATTTTCACGAAGTGCCTGAGAAGCGGGCAGAGCTCGGTACGGAACGGCAATGTGAAAACCATGCCGGCCGCGCATGGCGGTCATGCCGCACAGCCGCGAATACCGCGGCGCGCTGTTCGCGCGGCCCGCGAGACCCGCGAGAGGGCCGGACACGCCCCGTCCGGCCCTCTCGGACGAGGACCGAGGCAGGAAGTGCCCAGCATCTGGGCACGGCTTCAGCCGCGCCGCCGTTCCACCGTGACGCCCACGCCTTCCACATCGGCGATGATGTCCGGCTTCTCCACCGTGACCCTGGCGAGCCGGATGCGGCCGTCGCCCGCCAGCAAGGCGCAGGCGATGCGCTCGGCCAGCGTCTCGGCCAGACGGGTGTGGCCGGCCAGCGCCAGGCCGCGGGCGGTGTTGGCCACCGCCTCGTAATCCACCACCCGCTCCAGCCGGTCCTCTCCCACGCCATGGGGGGCGGCGTCGTCGGTCACCAGCAGCTCGATGTCGATCAGCACGCGCTGCGGCGCCGCCTCCTCCTCCGGATAGACGCCAAGGCGCGCCGCGACGCCGAGGCGGCGGATGAAGACGCGCCGCAGGCCCGGGGCCGCGTCCGGGGTGGCATCGGGGGTGACATCGGGGGCGATGCTCATGGCGCGGCCCTCTCGCCGTTCTGGGGCGGCCTCTGGGGCGACCATTGCAGGTGCTGGCCGCCATCGAGGGCGATCATCTGCCCCGTCATCGCCGGCAGGGACAGGATGGCGAGCACGGCACGCGCCACCTCCTCCGGGCTGGTGCCGCGGCCGAGCGGGGTGCCGGCGCATTGCGCGGCGAAATGCTCGGGCGTCTGCCGCGGGCTCGGAATGGCGGGGCCAGGGCCGATGCCGTTAACCCGGATGCGCGGCGCCAGCGCCAGGGCGAGGCTCTGCGTCAGCGCCCACAGCCCGGCCTTGGAGACGCTGTAGCTGACGAAATGCGGGGTGAGGGACCAGACGCGCTGGTCCAGCATGTTCAGCACCAGCCCCTCGGCCCGCTCCGGCAGGGCGGCGGCGAAGGCCTGCGCCAGCACGAAAGGCGCGCGCAGGTTGGGCTCGATATGCCGGTCCCAGCTCTCGCGTGTGGCGTCGTGCCATTCGTCGCGCTCGAAGGTGGCGGCGTTGTTCACCAGCACCCCCACCGGGCCGAGCGCCGCCTGCGCGGCGGGCAGCAGCCCCGCCACCTCCGCCTCGCGCTCCAGCGCCGCCTGCAAGGGGAGGGCGCGGCGGCCGAGGGCGCGGATCTCCGCCGCCGTCGCCTCGGCCGCATCGGCGCTGCCCCGGTAATGCAGGGCGATGTCGAACCCGGCCTCCGCCAGGGCCAGGGCAATGGCCCGCCCCAGCCGCCGGGCGCCGCCGGTCACCAGCGCGACGCGGGGGATGGTGTCTGGAATCTGCATGGCCGCACAGATGGCAAGGCGGCGCGCCAGCGTCCAGCACCCGGCGTCTGCCGTCCTGCATTGGCCGGGCATGGCCCAGGGGCCGGTCTGGCATTCGGCCCGAGCAGGATGCGCCGCCGCCGGGCATTCCCATCTGCGGGAGCATGGAACGCCCCTGCATCAAGGTCTGCGAACTCGACGAGGACACCGGATGGTGCCTCGGCTGCGGCATGACCAAGCCCGAGCGCAAGGCCTGGAAGCGCATGCCCGGCTATCGCGACGCCATCCTGGAGAACCTCCCGGCGCGGCTGGCGGCGCTGGCCGCCGAGGGGGCGGTGACGGGCGAGGCGGCGCGGCGGAAGAAGAAAGGCTGACGCGGCGAAGCGGCGGCTGCCCCCCTTGGGGTCAGGCCAGCGCCGCCTTGCGCACCTCCTCGCGGATCTCGGCCATCAGCCGGGCCTTCAGCGCGGCGAAATCCGGCGTGGTCTTCACCGTCCAGTCGCGCGGATAGGGCAGGGGCACCGGCACCTCCGCCTTCACCCGGCCCGGACGGGCCGACATGACCAGCACCCGGTTGGCCAGGAACACTGCCTCGTCGATGTCGTGGGTAACGAACAGCACGGTCTTGCGGGTCTCCGGCGTGTCGGCGCCCCACACCTCCAGCAGCAGCTCCTGCATCAGCTCGCGCGTCTGGTGGTCGAGCGCGCCGAAGGGCTCGTCGAGCAGCAGGATCTCGGGATCGTTGGCCAGGGCGCGGGCGAGGGCGGTGCGCTGCTGCATGCCGCCCGAGAGCTGGCGCGGCCAGTGCTCCTCGAATCCGCGCAGCCCGGTGCGGGCGATGAATTTCTCCGTGGTCTCGCGGATCTGCGCCTCGGGAAGGCCCCGCTCGCGCAGGCCGAACGCGATGTTCTGCCGCACCGTCAGCCAGGGGAACAGGGTGTAGGACTGGAACACCATGCCGCGGTCCGGCCCCGGGCGCGTCACCTGCCGCCCGTTCAGCGTCACATGGCCGCCCGTGGGCCGGTCGAGCCCGGCCACGATGCGCAGCAGGGTGGACTTGCCGCAGCCCGAGGGGCCGAGGATCGAGACGAACTCGCCCGGCGCCACGTCGAGGTCGGTGGGCTGCAGCGCCAGCGTCGGCGCGGCGCGGCCCTGGCCGGGGAAGGTGCGGGTGAGGCCGCGGATGGACAGACCCATGGGAAGGCCCCGCATCGCCTGCGCGCCGCCGCTCACAGCGAGGCCCAGCGGAACAGGCGGCGGTTGAGCGCCTTGAACAGCAGGTCCGTCACCAGCCCGATCAGGCCGATGACGACGATGCCGAAGATCATCTGCCCCGTGTCGAGCAGGCGCTGGCTGTCCATGATCATGTGGCCGATGCCGCTCTGCGCGCCGATCAGCTCGGCGACGATGACGTAGGTCCAGGCCCAGCCCAGCACGAGTCGCAGCGCCTCCATCACCTGCGGCGCCGCGGCGGGGATGATGACGCGCCGCAGGATGCCGCCCTGCCGCGCCCCCAGCGTGTAGGCCGCCTCCACCAGATCGATCCGCGTGGCGCCGGCGATGACGGCGACCATGATGACGATCTGGAAGACGCTGCCGAGGATGATGACGGAGAGCTTCTGCGCCTCGCCCACCCCGGCCCAGAGAATCAGCAGCGGGATGAAGGCGGAGGCGGGCAGGTAGCGGGCGAAGGAGATGAAGGGCTCGAAGAAGGCCTCCACCGGCTTGTAGGCGCCCATCATCAGCCCGAGCGGCACGGCGAAGGCGGCCGCCACCAGGAAGCCGCCCAGCACGCGCCACACCGTCATGCCGATGTCGCCGAGGAAGTTGTATTCGGTGAAGAGGGACCAGCCGGCGGCCAGCGCGCGCCCGGGCGAGGCCAGGAAGAGCGGCTGCACATAGCCCCCCAGCGTCACCAGCGCCCAGAGGCCGATGAACAGCGCGAAGAAGCCGATGCCGAGCAGGACCCGGACGGAGGCGGAAACAGGTTTCAGGGGTTCCACGGAGCCTCGTTCATCCAGCGTCAACACAGCGGTGAAGAACTGGTATGCAATTGACGGGCCGGCCGCAATGGCATCATTGGCCCAGTTCAAGCTGTGGCATGCAGAACACTATGCTCACGATTTCGTGCTGCCCATTTAAATTGCGGGAAGATGACAGGCGCAATCTGGGGTAGTGGTGTCGGCCTCGCAATCATTGGCAGTCCCCTCTTCATGCGCTCCAGCCATCTCTCCGCCCTGCTGCTCGCAACCACCGCCCTGTGCGCCCTGCTCGCGCCCCGCGCCGGCCATGCCGCGGACAATTTCAACCTCGACCTGAATGTCGGCGGCCAGAGCTACAGCCGCAGCTACAGCACCCTGGACGACCTGCTGAGCGTGCTGGACCCGGGTGGCATCCAGGCCATCGCGCCGAACTACCGCCCCGGCGTGCCGGTCAGCGCCATGGTGAACCTGCGCGGCGTGCCGGCCCAGGTGGTCTCCACCCCCGGTAGCAGCGCCCTCCGGCTCGTCGTTCCCGGCGCGGGCGTGGAGCGCACCTTCGATGCCGGCACCCTCGCCGCCTCGCGCCGCGAGCTGGAGAGCTTCGCCAAGGGCGACGCCCCGGGCGCGACCGAGGAGCTGCAGCGAATCGCCAAGGCCGTGGTCTCCACCACCACCGCCGATCCGGTGGCGGGCAACCCGGGCTCGCTGCTCGGCCAGTCCGTGATGGCCGACTACGCCGTCGCCACCCGCCTGCCCGGCGACCTCGGCGACATGACGCCGCGCGCCGCCGGCTGGCATTTCGGCGCTGGCGTCAACTTCAACAGCCAGAGCACGCGCGACTTCGACACCAACGTCTACCAGCTGCCGCTGACCGCCTCCTACGCCTTCCGCCAGGACGGGCCGGAGGTGTTCTTCAACCTGCCGCTCAGCATCACCGAGACGGGCGGCGCCGTGTCCTACATCGGCTCCGGCTCGCTCGGCGTGCGGCTGCCGGTGGTGACGACGCCGGAGCTGCGCTGGGCGGTGACGCCCGCCGCCCGCTGGGGCGCCGCCGGCTCCGAGGAGATCGGCGCCGTCGGCATGGTGTGGGGCGGCTCGATCACCAGCGACCTGCGCATCGGCCTGCCCGGCCAGCTGACCCTCGGCGTCGCCAACGGCTTCGGCTACTACATGACGCGGCCGCTGAAGGTCGGCGAGTACGACGTCAAGTACGACCTCAGCAACCCGTACTTCCGCAACGGCGTCTCGCTGACCAAGCCGGTGGGCGAGGTGTCCGGCCGCCCCGTCACGATCGGCGCCTCCTTCGTCGACACCCGCATGACGGGCAGCGACCTGGCGGTCTCCAACTGGCAGGAATACGGCGTGACGGCCACGGTGGGCCGCGTCATGCCGGTGCGCCTCAGCGCCACCTACATCGACGGCGAGCGCGGCTATGAGGGCTTCCGCTTCGGCCTGAGCATGGCCTTCTGAGAAAGGCGGCCGGGGGAGGGTGCTCCCCCGGCCAGTGTTCCCCGGCCGGTGTTTCCCCGGCCTGCTGCCCTTCCGGCTCTCAGGCCAGGAAGCGGGTGTCCAGCAGCTTGCCGAGATCGGGGGATTGGCGCACCACCCCGGCCTCCTTCTGCACCTCCAGCGCCTTGGTCATGAACTGCGGCAGGCCATCGGCCACATAGGCGCGGTTCTTCGCCGCATCCTGCCACTCGATGAACTGCGCGCTGGCCTTGAAGGCCTCGGCGCTCTGGTTCACCCGCTTGCCCATGATCTCGTAGGACCTGTCCGGCTCGCGCGCGATCATCGCCAGCGCGTCGTGCCAGCTCTTGACCACCCGCTTCACTGCCTCGGGGTTCTTCGCCACGAAGTCCGGGGTGAAGGCCAGCGTGTCCACCACGCAGGGGTGCTGGATGGTGGTGGCCAGGATGCGGCCCTTGTCCTCGCCCATCGCCCGCACCTGGGAGAGGTAGGGCTCGTAGGTGGAGCAGCCGTCGAACTGGCCGGCGACGAAGGCCTGGGCGGCGGGCTGCGGCGCCAGCGTCGCGGTCTGCACGTCCTTGATGGTCATGCCGTTCTCGCGCAGCATGTAGGCCAGCACGAAATAGGGCGTGGTGCCCGGCCCATCCACGGCGATGGTCTTGCCCTTGAGGCCCGCCCAGCCGCCGACCGAGGGGCGCACGGCGATGCCGTCGCCGCCCTTCGAGCGGTCGAGCACCAACACCTGCACCAGCGGCATGGTGCTGCCCCACAGGATCATGGTGTCGACCGTGGTGACGACGCAGTTCAGCGCGCCGGCGGCCAGCGCCAGGTTGCGCTCGCGCTGCGGCACGAAGCGCGTCTCGACCTCGATGCCGTTGGCCTTGAACAGCCCGGCCTGCTCGGCCAGGGTCAGCGGCGCGAAGCCGGTCCAGCCGGACATGCCGATGGTGATCTTGGGCAGGGTCTGCGCCCGCAGCACGGATGGCAGGGCGAGCGCGCCGGCGGCGGCGCCCAGGAACAGGCGGCGATGCATGATGTGGTCTCTCCTCAGGGCCTGGCGGCCTTCCCCCATTGCCGCTGAGGGTAGCGCCGCCGCCGGGCCGCGGGGAAGGGCTCAGCGCCGCCGGTCGAGCAGCAGCGTGGCGGCACTGACCCCGAGGCAGACCAGCAGCAGGATGAAGCCGAGGGCGAGCGCCAGCGGCAGGTCGCCCTTCTGGGTCTCGAGCGCGATGGCGGTGGTCATGGTGCGCGTCTCGCCCCGGATGTTGCCGCCCACCACCAGGATGGCGCCGACCTCGGCGATGGCGCGGCCGAAGGCGGCGAGGAACACGGTGGCCAGGGCCGGCCGCGCCATCCGTACCAGCTCCAGCCCGCAGCGGAACGGGCCGGCGCCGTCGATGCGCAGCGGGTCGCGCACCTCCTCCCACTGCGGCGCCAGCGCGCGGTGGGCCAGCGCCGTGACGATGGGCAGCGCCAGGACGGTCTGCGCCATCACCATGGCCTGGGGGCGGAACAGCCAGCCGAGCGGCCCGAGCAGCCCGCTGCGCGAGAGCAGCAGGTAGCAGACCAGGCCCACCACCACCGGCGGCAGGCCGAGCGCCGCGTTGGCCAGCACCAGCATCATGCCACGGCTGCGGAAGCGGCCGATGGTGAGCAGCGCCGCCAGCGGCAGGCCGAGCAGGAAGGCGAACAGCGCCGCGCTGCCCGAGACGCGCAGGGAAAGGCCGACGATGCGCGTCAGCTCCGGGTCGGCGCCGCCGATCAGCCGCAGCGCCAGCAGAAAGGCTTCGGCCAGGTCAGTCATGGCGGGAGAAGGGCATGGTGCGGCCGGAATGCCCATTGCGGGAGGCGGGGGCAAGCCCGCCCCTGCCGCTCCTTGCCGGCATCTGCCAGGGTGCCTGCAGAGGCGAAAGCCGGGAGAAACCTGCTCTGCGTCAAGGAATTCTTTGGCGGATCGGGGCCATTCTGGAGTGGCCCGAGTTTGAGGATCCGAGACATGCCGCACGATGCCGCCACCCCGCGCCACCTCCTGGTGCTCGATCCGCGCCAGACGGCCTGGGGCGCGCTGCTGGCGGCCGCGGGCGAGGACGTGGCCGTGCTGGTGCTGGACATGGCGCGGGACGGGCTGGTGCAGGTGGCCGAGGTCGCCGCCGAGCTGGCGCCGCTGGAGAGCATCCGCTTGGTCGGGCCGGGCGGGGCCGGCCGCGTCACCCTGGGTACGGTGGTGCTGGAGCCGGAGACGGCGGAGGAGCGCGGCTGGGTGCTGGCGGCGCTGGGCGCCACGCTGCTGCCGCAGGGAAGGCTGGAACTGCTGGAAATGGCCGGCGCCGGCGCCAGCGGGGGCCGGCTGATGGCCATGCTGGGGCGTGCCCTGGGGCGGGACGTGATGACGGAGGAAAGCCGCTTCGGCGCGCCGGAGATGACGGTGCCCGCCGCTCTGAGCAGCCCGGCCTGGGTGTGGGCGCCGCGCGGCCATGCCACGGCCGAGGCTGCCGCCCTGCGCTGAAGGCCGCCGCCTCTCCGGTTCCGTGCGCCACGGCAAGGGCACGAGAGAAAATGCCCGCCCGAGAGGCGGGCATTTCCTTCATGCATCCGCGGGCCGGGGATCAGTCCTCGTAGCGGAAGCCCTGCATCGCCTTGACCTGGTCGCGGGTCATGGAGAGCGTCATCCGGTCGCGGTTGTTGGCGGCGGGCGTCAGCTGGGAGACCGGCACGGCCACATACTTGTCGGTGAAGCCCAGGCGGGATTCGACCTCGATGACCGCGAGCACGACCTGGTTCTGGGCGTTGAGGATCAGGTCCTCAACCTCGCCGATCTCCACATCGTCCGAGCTGTAGACATCGCGGTCGAGCATCGCCTTGGCGCGGGTCTGGCCGGACTCGATGCGCGTCTGCGCGGCGGCCGGGGCCTGGCCGGTGCTCTGCGCCTGGGCGGGCAACACGACACCGCCCAGCATGAAGGCCGTGGCGGCGCCAGCGAGCAGGATCTTGCGTGTCATGATGGCGTTCCTTCTTCCGAGTCTGGATACGCCGCTCTAACGCGCACGGGCAGCGCCAGGTTGATGAAGTATCCGCGGCAGAAACAAAGGCGTTCCCCCCGTCCAGGGTTGGGCTAGATTCCCATAATCCTCGAAATGTCGTTGACTCCGGCCGCAGGCAGAGATATTTCGAATTTCATCGAAAGGTGAGGGGTGGCATGGAACCGAAGCAGGCTGTGGCGGCCCTGGGTGCCCTGGCCCATGAGCATCGGCTCGCGGCCTACCGCCTGCTCGTGGAGGCGGGCCCCGAGGGATTGCCCGCCGGCGTCATCGCCGAGCGGCTGGGCACGCCGTCCTCGACACTGACCTTCCACCTGCAGCAGCTCCTGCAGGCGGGGCTGGTCACGCAGCGCCGCGCCGGCCGCCAGCTCCTCTACGCCATGGCGCCGGCATCCATGAACGCGCTGGTGGCCTACCTGACCGAGAATTGCTGCGGTGGCGAAGCCGCCTGCGCCCCTGCCTGCGGGCCGGCGGCCCAGGCCACCCGCCTTCGCAAGACCTCCGCAGCCTGAGGGCACGAGGATGCCCGGCAAGACCCGTGAGGCGCCCCGCCAGCGGCCTCGTCCAGCCGCCTGGCACAGGCCGGGAGGCGGCGCGGCGCCGGGGATGCACACAGCCAGAGGGAAGGCGTCGTGACCGTCACCATCTACCACAACCCGGCCTGCGGGACGTCCCGCAACACCCTGGCCCTCATCCGCAACAGCGGCGAGGAGCCGGAGGTCATCGAGTATCTGAAGACGCCGCCGACGCGGGAGGCGCTGGCCGGCCTCATCCGGCGCATGGGCGTCCCGGTGCGCGACGTGCTGCGCCAGAAGGGCACGCCCTATGCGGAACTCGGCCTCGGCGATTCCTCGCTGACCGACGACGAGCTGCTCGACGCCATGATGGCGCACCCGATCCTCATCAATCGGCCGGTCGTGGTGACGCCGCTGGGCGTGAAGCTCTGCCGCCCGTCCGAGGCGGTGCTCGACATCCTGCCGAACCCGCAGCGGGGCGCCTTCGCCAAGGAGGATGGCGAACAGGTCGTCGACGCACAGGGCCACCGCCTGATCTGAGCCGGGCGCCCGCGCCTTTCCGTCCCTGAACGCGGCGCGCGGCGCCGCTGCCATCCAAGGCAGCGGATGGGCCGGCGCCGCGCAACGCCCGAGAGAACATGCCCCATGCTGGCCCTCGCCATCTTTGTCCTCACCCTCGTGCTGGTCATCTGGCAGCCACGCGGCCTCGGCATCGGCTGGAGCGCCATGGGCGGCGCCGTGCTGGCGCTGCTGACCGGCGTCATCGGCTGGGCCGATGTGCCCGTGGTCTGGGGCATCGTGTGGGACGCCACCTTCACCTTCGTGGCGCTCATCATCATCTCGCTGCTGCTCGACGAGGCGGGCTTCTTCCAGTGGGCCGCGCTGCACGTGGCGCGCTGGGGCGCCGGCCGCGGGCGGCGGCTGTTTCCGCTCATCGTGCTCCTCGGCGCGCTCATCGCCGCCTTCTTCGCCAATGACGGCGCGGCGCTGCTGCTGACGCCCATCGTCATGGCCATCCTGCTGCGGCTGAATTTCTCCGCGGGCGCCACGCTGGCCTTCATCGTCGCCTGCGGCTTCGTGGCCGACACCACCAGCCTGCCGCTGGTGATCTCCAACCTCGTCAACATCGTCTCCGCCAACTACTTCGGCATCGGCTTCGACCGCTACGCCGCCGTCATGGTGCCGGTGAACCTGGTGGCGCTGGCGGCGACGCTCGCCGTGCTCTGGGCCTATTACGGGCGCCAGATCCCCGCGCGCTATCCGCTGGCGCAGCTGGAGGCGCCGCGCACCGCCATCCGCGATGCCCTCGTCTTCCGCGCCGCCTTCCCGCTGCTGGCTTTGTTGCTGCTGGCCTATTTCGTCCTGGCGCCGCTCGGCGTGCCGGTGGCCGTGGTGACCGGCGCCGCGGCCCTCATCCTGCTGGTGCTGGCCGGGCGCTGGCACCGGGGCGGGCAGGGCGGCGTCATCCCCATCCGCAGGGTGGTGGGCGAGGCGCCGTGGCAGATCGTCGTCTTCTCGCTCGGCATGTACCTCGTGGTCTACGGGCTGCGGAACGCCGGGCTGACCGGCCATCTGGCCGGGGTGCTGGAATGGCTGGCCGGGCATGGCCTCTGGGCCGCGGCCATCGGCACCGGCTTCGGCGCCGCGCTGCTCTCCTCGGTGATGAACAACATGCCGGGCGTGCTGGTCGGCGCCCTGGCCATCGAGCAGGCGCAGGGCATCCCGCCCGCCATCCGCGAGGCGATGATCTACGCCAACGTCATCGGCTGCGACCTCGGCCCCAAATTCACCCCCATCGGCAGCCTGGCGACGTTGCTGTGGCTGCACGTGCTGGCGCGCAAGGGCACCACCATCACCTGGGGGCAGTACATGAGGGTCGGCCTCGTCATCACGCCGCCTGTCCTCCTGGCGGTGCTGGCCGCCCTGGCGCTCTGGCTGCCCGTGGTGGGCGCGCCATGAGCGAGGGCGCCCTGCACGATGTGGTGGTCATCGGCGGCGGGCAGTCCGGGCTCGCCGCCGGATACTTCCTGCGCCGGAGCGGCATTTCCTTCGCCATCCTGGACGCCCATGACCGGCCGGGCGGCGCCTGGCCCGGGGCATGGGATTCGCTGCGGCTGTTCTCGCCCGCGGCGATGAGTTCGCTGCCCGGCTGGCCCATGCCGCCCTCGGAGGGGGGCTATCCGGGCCGCGACCATGTCGTGGATTACCTGGCCCGCTACGAGCAGCGATACGGCCTGCCCGTCCGGCGGCCCGTGCGCGCCGAAAGCGTCCTGCGCATGGAGGGCGGCCTGTCGGTGCGGACCGACCGTGGCACCTGGCGTGCCCGGGCCGTCATCAGCGCGACCGGCGGCGCCAGCCGGCCCTTCATCCCGCCCTGGCCCGGCGGTGCGCTGTTCCAGGGCAGGCAGATCCATTCCTCCGCCTACCGCTCGCCGCACGTCTTCGCGGGCCAGCGCGTGCTGGTGGTGGGCGGCGGCAATTCGGGCGCGCAGATCCTGGCCGAGCTTTCCCGGGTCGCCGAGACGACATGGGTCACGCTGGAGCCGCCCCGCTTCCTGCCGGATGAGGTGGATGGCCGCGTGCTGTTCGCGCGGGCCACCGAGCGGGTGCATGCCCAGATGCAGGGCCGGGAGCCGGCCGCGCCCGGGGGCGGGCTGGGCGACATCGTCATGGTGCCGCCGGTCCGCGAGGCCCGGGACCGGAACAGGCTCCACGCCGTCCGGCCATTCGCCCGTTTCGTGCCGGAGGGGGTGGTCTGGCAGGACGGGACGCAAAGCCCCGTGGACGCCGTCATCTGGTGCACGGGCTTCCGCCCGGATCTCGGCCACCTGGCGCCGCTCGGCGTGCTGGAGGCCGATGGGCGCGTGGCCGTCGAGAACGGCCGCTCCACGCGTGAGCCACGCCTCTGGCTGCTCGGCTACGGCGACTGGACCGGCGCCGCCTCCGCGACCCTGGCGGGCATCACCCGGTCCGCCCGCGGCACCGTCCATGCCATTCAGCACTTCCTGACAACGGAAAGATCCTGATGCCCGCTGACCTCGACCTCTCATTGCCCAACCTTTCCGAAGACCAGGTTGAGATGCCGGACCGTGGGAAGCTCGGCATTCCCGGCGCCAGCCGGCATCCGCCGCGCATCCTGCTGCTCTACGGCTCGCTGCGCGAGCGGTCCTACAGCCGCTTCCTGACGCTGGAGGCGGAGCGCCTCCTCCGCCGCTTCGGCGCCGAGACGCGGGTCTTCGATCCCCGCGACCTGCCCGTTGTGGACAGCGTGCCCGCCGACCATCCCAAGGTGGTGGAACTGCGGGAACTCTCCCTCTGGTCCGAGGGCCAGGTCTGGTGCAGCCCGGAGCGGCATGGTGCCGTCACGGGAGTCCTGAAGAACCAGATCGACTGGCTGCCGCTGGAAAGCCGGGGCGTCCGGCCGACCCAGGGCAGGACGCTGGCGGTGATGCAGGTCTCCGGCGGCAGCCAGAGCTTCAACGCGGTCAACACCCTGCGCCTGCTCGGGCGTTGGATGCGGATGGTCACCATCCCCAACCAGTCTTCCGTGCCCAAGGCCTTCGAGCAGTTCGACGCGGCGGGCCGGATGCTGCCGGGGCCGCTCTACGACCGCGTCGTGGACGTCATGGAGGAGCTGGTGAAGTTCACCCTGCTCACCCGCGACATCTCGGCCCACCTCACCGACCGCTACAGCGAGCGCAAGGAGCGGGCGGAGAAGCAGGCCAGGGAAGATCTGGCCAGGGAGGATCTGGCCAGGCTCTCCGGCGCGGCCGGATGAGGGCGCCGCTGCTCATATAACGGCGCGCACTTAGATGGACTGCGCACGCCGTAACCCTTTGATCTGCGGCGTGCGCCTCTGCACGTTCCACGGACAGGCGCACGGCTTTCTTCAGACTCGGAGCCACCGAGTGCGCCAATCCCGAGACCAGAAAATCTGCCAACAATGTCAGGGTGTTAATGGCTTGGCGATGGTGAGTTCTTCGAAGCCTGCCGCGCGCGGCAAGTTGTGGTGCCGGACGAGGTAGGAACGCGAGCAGCTGAAGCCGAAGCATCCACTATGCGGCTAGATACGGGAGTTACCCCGCCTCGCCGGAGGCCGCGATGGCGTGCCGCGAGCAACCTGAGTCTCGGTGTCTGAGTGCCTTATCCAAGCTAAGGCTCAAGGGCTCCGCGCGTCCAACTCTCGCGCCGCGCGCCTGTAGTCCTTCACTGCCTGCTTGATCGCCCACCCGCCACCGTTGGGCAGCGGCGTCGCCCAGCGCACGATGCCCTTGGTCACCTTTTGCGTCGCCGTGGTGACGTCCGTGAGATGGAGCCTCCGCATGTTGTCGAGTTCGGCGTGAAATCCCGCGGGCCAGTTCCGGACCGCTGCCAAAGAGCGGGCCAGCGCCTCATGCGGCGGCACCTCGACGTCGCCCATGTTCTCGAAGCCGAAGAAATACCGCCGCGGGCGCGTCGCGGCCGCGTCGAGCCCAAGGCGGACCAGGAACTCGATAACTTGGGCGTGCGCCATGTTACGGAACGGCGGCAGGGCCAGGACGCCGGTCCCCTCCTCGGTGAACTGAGGATCGCCCAACAATCCCTGGACGCAGGCCGTGGCGTTCGCCTGCTCAGGCGTGACCGGCGCCGCCGGGGCTTTCGTCAGGTCGCCGCCCTTTCGGCAGCCACACCATGCTAAACCGTTGCCTTTCCACTTGATCGGGTTCTCGCACGCATGACACTTGTCCACGAGGGCTTTGCGGTGGACCGGGCATGCTGAGATAAAGGACAGGTCCCAGACGGCTAGGTGCCGTCCGCGTTCAGCCAGACACTCGGGGCACACCTTGCGCCCCTCTTGCAACCCGAAGTCCAAAGCGCTGCCGGGAAGCTCGTGGTTCCAGAACAGGACAAAGGGGGAGTGCGGGTCGCCGCGCCAGAGCGGCAGCAAGGATTTAAAGGGAACCGACGCCTCCAAGGCAAGCCTCTCGACAGAGTTGAGAGACGCACGTGACGCGAGTCCCTTGAAGCCCAATCGCTCACCCAGGGCTTTCGGCGTCTCTGTCCGCCGCCGATTGGCGAGACGGAAGATGTAGCTTTGGAGGCTTTCGTCCGCGGACGGTGTCAGGCCAAGGCTGTGTGGACGTGGCGCACCCTCTGGCGACAGGTAGCCTGGCGGGAGGCGCGGCTGTGGCGGTAGCGGCATGGCGCCGCACACTACAAGGACAGCACGCCTACAGTCGATCGGCAGGCGAGGGCGAACAGTCCCCTAATCCTACCGCCACACGCTCGACGTCGCCCAACGTAGCCCGACGCAAGCCTTAGGCGACGCAATTCCGATTAGGAAACAAGGATAGGTTTTGGCGTCATTTCGGCTGCTGGCGGCCCATCCCGGGCGCGGTCGCGCGCGGGGTCATCGATGGCTGAGCTGAAGATTGGCGACAGGCTGACGTTGCCCCACCAGTACGCCCTGGACGAGCAGGTCGCCGGGAACCCCATCCGCCAGCTGCTGCACCTGGCCCGGACCGCCACGGTTGCTGCCCGCCGCCTGAACGCCCGGGGTGCGCCAGACGGCTTCACCCTCGACATCGAGGGGGGCGGGTCCACCCTGCTGCTGGACCGGAAGCCCAGGGGTGACGAAGGATTCGAGCAAGCTCTGGTCTGCAGGCCCGGGCGCCTGCCTGCCGACCCGGCGGCGCAGTCCGCGGAGCTCGGCGCAGTTTGGACCAAGGTTAGCAAGGGTGCCTCCGAGTGGCAGGCACCGGGAGCGGCGGCGGAAGCCGCGAGGGTGTCGTGGGCGGATCCTGCAGGGTTTGAGCTGGGACGCCGCCGTCTGGTTCTGCCCTGGTTTCATTGACGATCACGAGGGCCGCAAGCGGAAGTCAGCCTAAGCAGTCGCAGCCTGGTCACGTCGACAGGTATGCCTTCCCTTGATAATGCTTCGCCTCTCCATCGAAGGGGAACTGAGTTGGCGAGTAACGAAGATCCGCGAGCGCGTGGCACAAAGCAAGCGGCGGATGAGGACGGTTCGGCGACGGGCAAGTCTGGCAACGGTGGTTCTGGCGGAGAGGCCGAAAGCGGATCCGGATCTGGATCCGGTGCTGCCTCCGGTCACCTCAATGCAATGGAGCGTTCGAAACTTCGGCGCCAGGTCAGGGAAGCTATTCTTAAAGATCTGCAGGCGATGAAATCGCAGGGCACTGGCGATGACACCCGTAACGCAAAACTGAGCAGCGTTCAGAAGCAGACCTTGCTCAACAGCTCGCGGTGGCCATTCCTCGTTTATCGCCTTGAGCCTCCTGTTCCCTCGGCCTTTGTATTGTTCCTGTACATTCCTGGGGGCGCTCCGCAGCGGATTGGATACTACGCCACGGACAAGGAAGTCGATGCGGCCATCGAGCGGCAATTATCCGAGACATCATCCGAGCCGGAGCACCGTCCCTTCGGTCGATGATCGCCACCATCTGATCGCAGCCGCTCCGTGAAGGCCATCAGTCGCCTCTGAGTGTCACGGGCGAGCGCACTGTGCGCCAACTGCCTGAGGCCTTCGGGCGTCTCGTACCAACTCAGGGCGCCGCGAAGATTGTCCATGGTCCAGAACGGATGCGGTGTTGGCTGATCCTTCGGCAGGAGCTGCCCAGAAGCCTTTGCCGCTTCCAACGCGGCGATGATGTTCTCAAGCCGCTCCTTCGCCTTTGGCGCCCGGATTCTTTTCAGAATCTCCGCGCGGCTCGGATCTGCCAGACCTTCGGCGATGAGCCAGAAGCTACCGCTCTGCACAGCGCCCTCGTAGGCATTGAGAAGGCGAGCTGCGTCGGACGCCCATCTCTGTCGCGGTGCCATCTTCGTGCCTCCAGCTGCATCCATTCGCCTCCCATGATAAGGGAGAGAGGCAGTAAGGGGAGCCCTTTCACCCGCGCCATGGACCTAAATGGCTACTAATCGGCCCTACCGCTCCCATGTCCGAGGGTGGGAAGCCGGGGACGGGGCTGAAGGGCTTCGGGAGCTACGCTGCAATCGTTGCGGCGCATATCGGGCCGGGTTGTGTCGCCTCAAGCACGCCTCCGGCAGGGGGCGACGACTCCAGATCCGCCGATTTCGAATTCCGGTTCGGGGCAAACGGCGTCCGCTACTTCCCCGCAGGCGGCCCACCGGCCTACATCAACATCGGCGGCAGGCGTACGCCGCTCGGCGACTGGCTGGCAGACAATCCCCCCTGGGTCCATTTCGCGAACGGCGCCGTGCTGCTCGATAATGAGCTGTTCTTCCCGCAAGGCATGACGGGGCGCATCCCGTACCCCCGCGAGCGCATCGCCGCCTGGGATTGGACGGGCACCGCCATCCGCAAGGAGTCGCAGAAGGCGCAGAAGCGCCCCGACGCGGTGCAGCACAAGGTGATCCGGCACCTGCTCGCGCAGACGGGGAACGAGGCGTTCGACATCGTCTTCGATGACGACGACGCGGGCGAGGCCGCCGACGTGGTCGCCATCAGGGCCACGCCCGACTGCATCGTCGTGCACCTCTACCACTGCAAGTACTCCGAAGGGGCGAAGCCGGGCGCGAGGCTGGACGACCTCTACGTGGTCTGCGGCCAGGCGCAGAAGTGCGTCCGCTGGCGGGACGACGCCGAGGCACTGTTCCGCCACCTTCTGTCACGCGAGGGCAAGCGCCTGGCGTGGGCGGCCCCGAGCCGGTTCGAGCGGGGCAACTTGGTCGCCCTGCGAAAGCTAGAGAGCATGATCCGCAGCGCCGAGCGGGAGTTCGCCGTCTTCATCGTGCAGCCGGGCCTGTCGCGTGCAGAGGCCGGGGGCGAGCACCTGGAGCTCCTGGCGGCGACGGAGACCTATTTGATGGAGACGTCAGGGATGTTGCTGGGCGTCATAGCCAGTCAGTAGTGCACCAGGCGCCTTGTCTCAGATGGAACCGAGGTGATCCCGGAGTGCCGTGGAGAGTTTCGCCATCCCGAACTTGGGCCCCGCAAGATAATTGACATACTCCGTGGCATTCATGGGTGTCCTCTTGAGGCTGGCACGGTGTGCCCGGAGGCCCGCGAGGGCCTCCGCCTGCTGACTGGCGAGTAGACCGGCGCAGAATGGATCCGGCCTGTGCTTCGCCAGGCGGTAGTGCGCGAGCACGGTTCCATGAAAGTCTTTGATGTTGTGGGTCACGATGCTGCCCGCTTCTGCGTTGACCGCGCTGGCGACGACGTGGGCATCCTTGCGCTGCGCGGCGGTTTTGCACATCGCCTGGATGGTGGCCGTCAGAGAAGCGTCGCCTGGTACATTGGCGGCCGGAAAGGCCCTCTCCATCTCCGCGTGCCGATAATCAATCTTGTCCACCGGGATGCTCATGCTCAGGGCCAAGTTCCTCTTCCATTCGAGATGAATTTCGTCGGACCAAACCGGCTCGAAAGCTTTTGCCTCGGCGAGGCAGAGCAGGAGATCGGTCAGCTTGCCTTGGAACAGGATGCAGGCATCTAAGACGGCGACTTCCATCTAGCTTCGGACTACCCTCGTTCAGAAGTCGTACTCATCCGTCAGTTGAGCGATGCTGTCGAGTGCTTCCCTCTGAGTTTTAGTGTGGGCCCGTTGGTAAGCCAGCACCTCGGTGCGGGATAGCTTGTTCCGGCTGTGAACCTTGCGCGGATGCAGCAATCCCTTCTCAATCAGCCTCATGACGGAGGGGCGGGACATCTGCAGGATAGCGGCAGCCTCCTGCGGGCTGATTTCATCGGGGAGGGGTGCCTGCTGCTCCGCCTTCGGGAGCCTGGACGCCACTGCACCGGCTCCCGCCGGACCCTTGAAGGTCATGCCCTCTAAGACCTTGAGCAGGACGCGCAGGGTGCCGGAATTCACCTCCACCTTCGCGTTCCCCCGCGCTCGCGCCACGGTCGACCGCAGCGCCCTCACCTCCCGCCTGACGCGGTCAAGTTCCTCCGCACTGGCCTGCATCTCAACCTGGGTCGCCATGGCTACCTCCAATTTCGGCTCCAATCTGGAGGTTATCTGCATTAATTGCAAGGTTTGCAGTAAATGAATGACCGAACGCCTGAGGCGCTAGGCGGGACCAAGGCGGACTGGACCTTGGAACAGGTGTCCTGAGACGCACCCACTCAGGCATCGTACACAGCCCTCCTCCTGAAGAACGCCTGCCGCCCGCCGTCCACGCGACCTCTCCATTGCCACGACACGCCGTAACCTGAAGCCCCGCAGGCGAAAGGGTATGGACATGCCGAGGGTGCTGCTGATCGAGGTTTCCTCGACCGAAGCGTTGCCGCTCGAAGAGTGCTGCGAGGCGGTTCAACTCCCTGCGGACATGGATGATGTCATGGCGGCCGCCCGCAACATGCTCTTGCTGGATGCCTCGCTGCGTCTCGAGCATCCCAAGCGGGTGAGCGATGGCTACGAAGTTCCGCTTGGTGCCCCCGGATGCACCGCTTGGATTGCCGAGGTCGACGGCAGGACCGCAAGGTCGTGGCGCAAATTTTGGGACAGTATTGGGAAACAGCGCCCAGAGACGGGGGGCATCGCGCTCCGCCCAGATGACGAGCGCCAGTCGGAAGCGCTGAGCGAGTTAATGTCTGAAGTCTCGCCTGAGGAAATGCGTTCGTCCCTCCTGGGCTCCTTTTCCCACGCTTCTGGCGGATGATCGTGTTGAGGGAGAGACGCAATGCATGACATCGAGATAGTCACCGTGCGCGCGGAAACCCACCGCGGGCCCCTCGACTTGGCCGTCCGTCGGGTTCGGCAGTCCTTGGGAGATGCGGGCAAACTGGGCTTGATTGAACGCGCGCTTGAGGTCGGCGACTCTGACCTTGCCGTTCGGTACCTGAGGGATTGGGCCACTGTGCTCGAGGCTAGTCCGGATAACAGTATCATGGACCGCGTCCGGCTGGCCTCGATGAAACTACAAAAGCTCCTGACGCACGAGGTCGTCCATGGTCGTTTCAGCCTGCTCGACCGCACCGCCCCGGAAATCGTGAGGTATGAACAGGAAATGCGTTGGAGAGGATTGCAGTCACGGTACAGCCCTCACCTGGAATGCATGCGGGGGGAACCGCGTGCAATTTGTTCAAAGGCCGATGAATAGTTGGCGGCCGCATCTCGAAAGAGAATGCGGCCTTCTTCAGGCTTGCTAACATCGACAATGATGCACGGTTCGTTGGGTGCACCGGCTCCCAGCGAGTAGATTTCCACATCGTAAGGCACGTCCGTTGGATCGATAGCAACTTCGACCGCGAGGTTCTCGGACTGATAGATTTCAAGCGTGGCCTGCTTTTCATCCGCTTAGGAGTCCTGGCCGCCCGCACGGAGGTCCGCAATCTCATCCACCTTCGCGTGGATGTCGGTCTCGAACTGGAATACCGCTTCGTGCGCCTCGTCAAGGGTGCCGCACTTACGTGCCAGAGGGCGGCCAAAGGCAAACGGGATGTATCGCCATCGACCCGAGATCCAGATTACCTGTGCCGAGGCATCCTCGGGAGGTACATTGTCATAGTCGAGCCACCACGGTAGCTGCCGAGAGGCCATGTTCTTCCCCAAGTCGAGCGCGCTTTCTTAATCCTCGGTGTCCGGTGCGACAACAGGCTGCTTTAATCCGGTTCCGGACCCATCCTCCACGAGTCCTTTCCTGAAAAACGCTTGCCGCCCGCCGTCCACCCCCGGCCCCGTCACCGGCAGCACCCCCACAGCCCGCAGGTCTGCCGCCAGCTTCCGCGGCGACGTGCCGCGCTCGCGCGCCAGCTCCGCGCCGGACACGTACGCCGTCCGGAAGCGGTCGAGCTCGGTGGCCGTGACGGCGCCGCCCTCGGTCCGGAGCAGGCCACGCCGGATCAGGTGGGCCACCACCTCGCGCTTGAGGCCGAGCAACGCAGCGGTGGCGTAGGCGCTGAACGGACCCCGCTCGAGAGGGGCCGCCGCCCGACGCACGGCCGCCCGGTCGAACCGCAGGCGCTTGAGGCCGACCGCGGCATGGTCCAGGGCCGCCACCGGCAGGTTGCCCGAGAGCACCATGCCTACGAAGTCCGCCAGCCCGACGCCGCGCCGCCGCATCGTCTCGGCCGCCACCTCGAAGCCCACGAGCCCTCGCTCGAGGCCGGTGTCGATCGGGGCGCCCGCCGCCATGCGCCCCGGCAGCCCTTCGATGCTGGCGCGCCGGAACGCCCAGCGGCCCCAGCCATCGGCCGCTGCCCGGTGCACCGCCTCGAGAACGCCTGCCTCCGCCAGCCGCCGCACCCGTGCCCTGGACACCCCTAGGGCGGCTGAGGCTTCGTCCAGCGTCAGCGCGTCGCGCAGTTCGGCCGCCAATCCTTCCACCTTCGCGCGGCCGATCACCGCTGGTAGGCCGCGCCCCGTGCCGTCAGGCGTCGGCAGCAGGCCAGCCTCCGCGAGCCGCTTGGTCGTGGGCAAGGATCTGCCCACCATGCGCGCGACCTCCTTCAAGGCGACGCCGTCACCCTGGACGCCCAGCAGCAGCGAGCGGTGCATCCGGCGGCCCAGCACTGGGTCGGCGGCAAGGAATTGGCGGGTCGCCTCGGCCAGGGCGTCGCGGAACGGCCCGGCCTCCAGCATCGACAGCCAGCCGTAGTAGGCGCCCATGGTTTTGGTGGCGCCGAAGCGTCCGGCACGGGCGGCCTCCACGGCCCGCGTCGCCGCAAGGAATCCGTGAAGGGGAACAGGCCATGCCTCGACCGCGGCAAGGCCAGCGCCGACGACGCGGGCCACGGCGTCCGGCCCGGACGCGACGAGGGTCTCGATGCGTCTTTCCTTGTGCCAAGCGGTCAGGAACATGCCGGTGACCATGACCAGGCGCACGAGGTCGGCCGGTCCGACGGCCGACAGGGCAGGGGGCAACCACGGGATCGTCTCGCCCGTGGCCAGCGCCAGCACGCGGGCGCTCGCCTCTGCCTCGTCGGAGGGGACCGGCATTCCGGCGAGCGCCCGAAGGTCGGTTCCGCAGGCGCAGCGGGTGACGTCGGCCACATTCCACCCCAGCCCCCGACAGCGAGGTCTGTGGCACCTGTCCACGAAGCGCAGGGCGTGGTGGGAGCAGGCGGTCACCAGGGCGCAGTCCCAGGCGGCACGCTGGATGGGCGCCGCGACGAGACAGGCTGGGCAGGCGCGCCGCCGTGAGATGTCGATGAACTCGCGGTGGAGCTCACCGCCAAGGAAACGGTGGTGGGCGAGGCGACCTGTGGGGCGGTAGGTGGCGGCTTCGAGAGCGGCGGGATCGGCGCCGGACAGGGTCGCGAGGCCGCGTATGTCATCCCCAGAGGTGGCGGAGCCAGGCTGGCGCAGGCCGACATGGATGGCGAGGCGGTCGGCGCCGGGGAAGCGGGCGCGGCCCGCGAAGCGCATCATGAAACCAGGGATGCTCTCGCCCGGCACGATGCCCATGCCGAGCGAGAGTGGCTGTATGCCCATGTGCTCAGGGCCGGAAGTTATGGTGGCGGTCGCTGCGGCGGGTACGGCCGCGCAGGCGGGTCTTTTCGGGTCCCGTGTCGATGGTAGGCCCGACTGCCTCGGGGAAGGCGGGGCGCTCCGCCGTCCACACTGCCGACTTGCCGTATGCTTTCACCAGGTGGGCGTAGGTCAGCCTGTCCGCCTTCCCGGCCGCGACGTCGTAGACGGCCTCCGCAGCGGCGGTCTCGATGAGGGTCGCCATGTCGCCGAGATATCCCGATGCGGCACGGCACAGCGGATAGGCCATCTTGGCTCCTGCGAGGCCGGACAGCACGCCGAAGACGTTGTCCCGGAGGAACTCATCCCATTCCATCAACACGTCCTGCAGGAATTCGCGGCTTTCGGCGATGTCCCAGTCCAGCGGCAGGAGTTCGTGCCGGATGCTCGCCCGCCTTCGGAATTCCGCGTCGGCCTCCCTGAGCAGTAGGACGGATGCCGTACCGGCGATGATGAGGGACGGTCCGCCCTTGGCGTTCACGATGTACCGGCAGAGACTCGCGATGCGCTTGATGGCAGCGGTGTCCTTGCCTTCGAGGCACTGGCTGAACTCGTCAGCGACGACGAGCCTGTTCCCCACTTCGCGTCCTACTGCGACAATGTCCTCCTGGATGACGAGGCGCTTCCGGCCCCGACCTACGACGTGATCGATGCTCTGGCCGGTCAGCGCGGCGAACCAGACCTCGGCGACGTCCTTCTCGCTTCCGTTCGGCGCTTTGAAGTACAACACGTCTTTGCGGTCAGCGAATGCGCCATCCGGGCCAGCGATGGCTCGGGGTTGGTCGGGGAACTGGCTGGTGTAGTCCAGGACGAGCTTTGACTTGCCGCTGCCTGACCCCCCGACAAGGAGAAGGATGCCAGCCTCGCCAGACGACCCATGGTCGCGGTGGTGGAGGCGACGAATATCTCGCTGGATTTCGTCCGACTTGTCAGTCGGCAGGTAGAGCTCGCGGAACCTGCCCGAGAGCCTGACGAGACGGTCGATTTCGTTCTGGTCCATGGTGCTCATTGCCCTTCGTCGCCGCGCATGCGCTTCGCCTGCCGCCGCGGACGTGCCGCGCGGCCCTCGTCGCTTGTGTTCTCCGACTTCTCGGGCGCCGCCTGCGGCTCGCTGGCGTCCGGTTGCGGCTGCACGTCGCCGGTGTCGTCGCCGGACGGCTGGTTGCTGTTCATCATCAGGAAGCGGACCAGGGCATTCCGCTTGAGCTTGGACAGCGATTTGCCGCTGGCCAGCAGCCGCGTGGCGTCCTCGAGCAGGGCGGCCTTGAGGGCCCGCAATTCGTCGGTGTCGTAGGTCCGCTCCAGGCGCCTATTGAATTTGAGAGTGATGTCGTGCTGGTGAAGGGTGAGACCGACCATCAGGCGACGATTGAAGGGTTCGACCTTTGCGATCGCACCCGTGAATGGGTTGACGACCCAGGCTTGCGACACATCGTGCTCGTCGAAGAGGACCTGGATTTTCGTGCCTTTGCGGTAGTTCGGGTTGGCGACGATCTGCCGGATGGCCTCGCCGTGCCACGTGAGACCTTGGGTGGTGACCCTTCCGCGCAGCGGCAGGCACATGTGCCGGTGGGTGAGCAGCACAGTCAGGTCGTGCTCGCTGCGGAGTGCCCGGGGCGGGTGCCTGTCCGTGTGCTCCTGCCAGCGGCGAAGGGGCACGTCGTCGATCCCAGTGTGCCACGACTTGGCGTAGACCATGGCGACCCAGGTCCAGAGGCGACGCACGAGGTCGGAGTACCGGATGATGGCATCCGGCTTCTCGGGGTCGTTATCCTCGCGGTGGCTGGGCGGGTTGGGTCCCGCAAGCGGCCGCTCCGCCTGTTCGCGGAAGTTCCGGATGAAGCGCTCGATGCACGCCTTGAGCTGCGGGTTCTCGCCCTCGGCGTAGTCCATGATCATGTCCAGGACCAGGGACGCGTTGCGCACGTGGTCATTATTCGTCGCCGCGGCCTGGTCGAAGAAGAACGACATCGGAACGCCGGTCGGGAACTCGTAGTCGAGGTTCGGTACGAGCTTCTTGAGGAAGCCCTTGGGCGTCATCGTCATCCGCAGGACGCTGAACCCGATGCCGAGGGTCTCGCCCGCGAAATGGACGATCAGCGCGAGCGGCATGCGGGTGAAGTGGTCGTAGGCGATGGAGACCCAGGCGCCGCCCATGTCCAGGCCGCTCCGGTCGTCCAGCACCCTGATCCGCCGCAGGCGGAAGTGATCGACCTCGACACGCTCCAGCGGGAACGTCGTGACCACACCGTTGCCGATGGTGCGGACCTTGTCGAACTCCTTCTTGCCCTTGCGACGGCGGACGGCGACGTGCTGGTCAACTTCCTCGCGGATATAGCGGGCCACCTGGCTTTCGCTCGGACACCAGAGCTGGTTGTCCGGGTTCGCCGTGTTCCAGTTCGTCACCCGGTCGTTGAGCGCGCTCCAGACCTTCGACTTGCGGTTTTCCTGCCGCGTGAGCCAGACTAGTGTGATGGTCTCGATCAGCCACTGCTCGACCATAGCGGGCATCTTGCGCCCCCGCGGTCCCTGCCTGTCGAAGCGGGGCGCGAGGGCGCGGATGTCCCCGCCTGCCTGCTTCAACGTGTTGAGCCAGCCGTAGAACGTGCTGACGCCCGGGGCTTTCTGCCCGGTCGCCTTCGCGACCTGTTTCAGGAAGGCGAGGAGGGTCGCCTTGGAGACGCGGCCGCTGAGGTCGATGCGCTCGGCGACGGGGAGGTCCGGCATCCTCTCGCGGTAGAAGCGCTCCGGGTCACGGTACGCCTCCACGAAAACGGCGCTCCACTGCACCTTGGCTTTCATCGAGCTCGGCAAGCCGTCGAGCGGGACGCGGAGCACTTCCCGGATGCGCTCCGGCAGGTCCGCGTCAGGTGAATCGACGACCCAGCTCTCGCCGCGCCAGCACTCCTCCTGCCAGGCGATGTTGTTGACGACGGCGGTCTCGTCGGTCTTGACATTCTCCAGGTGGATCAGGCCGCTCTTGAACAGCTTCACGCGCCAGACGCTGCCCTGGCGGCGGATGTAGGTGCCGCGGACGAGGCGCCGCCGGTCCAGCGGCTCCGGGACGGTTGGCTGGCGCAGGCTGCCGTTCTGCCAGTGCAGGATCCAGGAGGCGAGGCCCCAGGTCAGGACCTCGCCGGTCATCCGGTTGCGCAGGTCGAGGCCGTCGTTGTCGAGGCGCTCCACCATCCACGGGTGGCCGTCCCAACGGACGATCTGGCCCAGTCGGGGCAGGTATCGGTTGCTCATGTGCGCCACCCCTTAGTCCGCCAGGCCAACACGGGGGTGTCCGGTCCGAGCCCGGCCGAGATGTCGGCAACCACGAACCCGTTCGCGACCATGGACAGCAGTTGATGCCAGGTGGCGAGGCCATCCAGCAGCCGGTGCAACTCCCCAAGGGTGGCAGGGGCGTGACGCTCGGCCACGGTCGACACCGAGAAGGGCAGGGAGTCCGGCCACTGCCAGTAGCGGTAATAGAACAGGTCCTTGGCACCGGGCAGCGCGACGTCCTCGGTGACCTCGTCGCGGTTCAGGTGAACGAAGCCAAGACCCTGGCGCTCGCAGGCCGCGCGCATGGCGGCGAGGCGCTTCTTGCGGCGCGCGTCCGGCTTGGCCAGCGGGTGCAGGATTGTCAGCGCGTAGGAGCGCGTCTCCTCATGCACGATGAAGTCGGGGACGAATTTGAAGTCCTTGCATTCCCAGTGGACTTCGATGGCCTCGGCTGTGGAGGTCCAGCCCAGCACCTCGTGCCGGGCGTCCAAGAGGAACGCGGCGTCGCGATGGTGATAACTCCGCAGGTGCTCGTAACGCCGCTTGCCCTTGGCTGGCGGGTAGTAAGTCGGGACCTGTGTCCGAGCCTTCGGTTGGTCCTGCTCTTCTTCCTTGGGTTCCTCGCCCCCGGCTTCCTTGCTGACAATCTTGCCTTTGGCCTTCCCCTTGGGGGGCTTGGACGGGAATTTGGGGTTCCAGTTGCCGCGCGTCGGCACTGCCCCCAATGCGAATCTGCGCATCGTGGCTTCCAATCGTTTGAGCGTTCGGGATGCCGCCGGTGGGCGGCGTCAGACGGCGCGAGAACGACGTATCAGGGTGGGGAGCCGGAACTTGGCCCGGAAGCCTGGAAGGAAGCCGCGCGCGCCACGCGGCGGCGTGCGCCGCGCCGTCGTCGGCGCAAAGGATTTGTGGTGGTGCATGATGTCCTCAGCGGTGAGGCCAGGAAAGCTGCAGGCGGGCACAGCGACGTGGGCGCCGTGCCGCAAATCCTCAGTCCGTGGCTATTCGCTTCGTGGAGATCATGGCTGCAGAGACGGCTGGCGCCTGGATTGGTTTCGCGCCCCCTTGCCATTTTCATGGACGGCTCTGGCGAGGCGTCCGGGTCGGGGCCGGTCATGGCCGCACCCTCCGGGGGCGGCGACCGGCGCCTGGCGGTCGGCAATCCTTCGCGGCCGCCCCGGACGCCGCGACCAGGGCCTCGATCTCGGCGCCCGGCACCGTCTCCTTGGCGACCAGCATGTCCGCCAGACGGCAGATGGCCAGGCCGTGGTGCCGGACCACCGACCGCGTCTCGGCGTAGGCCGCGTCCAGCATCTCGCCGACCCGGCGCGCGACGTCGGGCCGCGCCGCCAGCAGCGCGGGGACACCGGCCGCCTCCGGCAAGCCGCGCCAGACCAGGGCGCCACCGCCCTTGTCGAGGCCGAGCGCGGTCACCGCCGCCGTCGCGAGGCGCGTCGCCGTGGCGAGGTCGCTCTCGGCGCCGCCGCCGCTCCCGCCCGATGCCTCGCCGAGCAGCTCCTCCTCGGCCGCCCGGCCCGCCAGCGCCTCGCGCAGCAATGTTGACAGGGCCGCACGGGTGACCGTGGCCTGGCCATCCGCAGGCTCCGTCCATAGCACCCGGCCCGCGCGGTCGCCCTGCGCCAGCACGGTGGCCGAGATCAGGGCACCGGGCCGCCCAAGCGCCGCCACCACCGCGTGCCCGGCCTCGTGGATGGCCACGCGGCGCAGCACCTCCGGAGCCGGGCGCGACCCCTTGCCGCGCAGCTCCGCCTCCAGGTCGGCCAGGGTCGGCTCGCGCCGGTCGTGCCGCGCCCGCCGTCGCATGCCGCGCACCCAGCGCTCGGCCTCGGCGCCGGTGGACCCGAGGCCCAGCAGCGCGAGACGCGACAGGTCGGCGCCGGGCAGGTCGCCGCCGAGGTGGTGGCGCAGGATGGCGGCCAGTGCCGCCTGGTCCGGCAGCGGCACCCCAATCAGGCGCTCCAGGCGGCCCGGCCGCAGGATGGCCGGGTCGATGCGGCTGGCGTCGTTGCAGCAGCCCAGCACGACCACGCCCTCGCGCCCGGCGGCGCCGTCCAGTTCCTCGAGGAAGGCGTTGACCACCTGGACCGAGTAGTCGCGGTCGTGGTGGCGGAAGGTGGTGCGGTTGCCGAAGCTGTCGATCTCGTCCACGAGCAGGATGCAAGGCGCCGCCTTGCGCGCCGCCTCGAAGGTCCCGCGCATGGCGCCGAGGGTCGTGCCGAGGTGGCCGTCCTTGGCGCCCTGCCACTGGCCCAGCGAGCCGGTCACCAGCGGCACCCCGCATTGCGCCGCCAGCGCCCTGGCGAAGGTCGTCTTGCCGGTGCCGGTGGGACCGACCAGCACGGCGCCGCGGTCCACGTCGCGCCACGGCAACGCGCCGCGGGCGTAGTCGGTGAGATCCCGCGCGACGTCCTTGCCCCACCGCGCGGCCTCGTCCATCCCGTGCAGGCCGTCGAGCGTCAGCGGGCGGACGGAGAGCCGCTGCGACGCCAGCTCCGCCAGCCGCCGGAGGTAGTCGTCGGCATCCTGGTGGGGCAGCCGGGCCAGCCACAGGTCACCGACGGTGACCAGCCGCGCCACCTCCGGCGGTACGGACGCGGTGACCGGCGCGGCGCCCGTCAACATGGTCGCCGCCTCGGCCAGCGCGGCCGGATCCAGCGGGCCGACGGTCACCGTCGCCGTGGCGGCCCGCAGCAGATCGGATGGCAGGCAGCGGGCGGGCGCCGGGCTGAAGCCGTAGACCGGGCGCCCGCTGGCGACCATGGTGCGGACGGCGCCGTTGCCGTCCTCGGGGCGGTGCCAGCGGTCGGAGCCGTCGCGGCGGAACTCGGCCCAGCTCGGCTCAATCTTGCTGATCCGCCGGTATGGCCGGTCCTGGGCGTCGTCGCCGTCGAACGGTACCTCGTCCGTGCCCTGGATCAGCATGCGCCAGGTCTCGGCGACGGGGACGACCCACTCGGCGTCCGGCACCTCGACCACGAGGACCGCGCCCGGCTCCCGCGCCCTGCCGTGCAGGGTCGGATCGGCCTCGAGCAGGCGCCGGAGCATGGCGTGGGCTGCGGCCTCGGCAGGGTCTTCCAGGCGCACGCGCGATGGCTGGTGGACGGGCGGGGGCGTTGGCTTCCGCGCCTGCGGCGGAACGGGACCGAGGTGGAACGGCTCGTGGCCGATCTCCTCCTCGACGGCTTCGGCCAGCCCTTCGATAGCGAGGTCCAGCGCGTCGCCGGTCAGGGCGGCGGCGCCACCCATGCTGCCGGGCGGCAGGGCAGGTGAGGGGGCGGATGCGGAGATGCTGGGGATGGGGTTTGGCATGGTGTCACCGCAGGCCCAGGGAGCAGGTCCGGTCGGCGGGCGGCGGCACGACCGGCATGGGCGCGCGCGGGGCGCCGAGGCGATAGAGGCGGTTCAACGTTCGCGCCCAGCCCACGGTCGGCGCGAAGGCCCAAAGGTCTGAGGTCCGGCAGTAGGGGCCGTCCAGCAGCGGATGGCCGGTGACGGCGCCGACAAGGCACATGACCGGGCGCGAGGTCACGGCCCATCCCTCCAGCAGCGGCGCCTCCGACAGCTCCGCCGCCGACGGCATCCCGGCCGCCGCGAGCCGCCGCAGGTCCGCCGCCAGTGCCTCCAGCCTGCTGGCTTCCGCCTCGACGTCGCCGCGCACGGTTCCTCGTTCACCGATGATGAGCATGGTGCCTCCTGTCTCTGATGGGTGGTTGTCGGTGTGTTGATGGCGGCCCGCGGGAGGGGCCGCCGGGCGCCCTATGCGGGCGCGGGGATGACGACCCAGTGCCCGTTTTCGCGCCCGCCGACGTACCCCGCCGGGCCAGGGGGACCCGGTTCAGTCGCCTCAGGGAAGGGAAGGGCGGTCGTCATGCCCAGAACAGAAGCGGAACATCTCGCCCGGCGCAATAGGCATGCGTCGGTGTGATTTGCCAGCAAAGGAGGCATCACCAGCTGCCTTGAGACCGGGTGACAATCCCTCCCGCAAGCCGATCTATCGCCCTGAATCCTTGTGGTTTTCCTTGCAACATTCATGGCGTCGCGGGCCGACACGACGCGTTCGGTGTCGCTGGCGACCGACGGCCATGCCCGAAATCTCGTAGGATCAGATGCCTAGCAGTGGGCGCCGAGTACGCCATTCCAGAGACCGTGCGCCGACCACCGGCCGGGGCGCAGACTCTCAAAACGGCCCCAAAAGGCATGTACCTGGGCGCCCATCGTCATTCGGATGCGGCATGTCGCTCCGCGGATCGTGAACAGCGGCTCATCCAGCGAAAACCGCGGTGCGGCAAAACTCCGATCCGGTGGCGCCCCGCGCCTGTGGGCAGCAAGGTTGCACATGGGCTGCCACATGGCCTTCTCATGGCGTCGCCGCAGGGTGCCGCCTCAACCACCCTGTCGGCGCAGGTTCGCGTCCAGCTGAGTGTACCGGGGATCCGTGCTCAGATCCGGATTGGCGTCCAAGACGCGTCTCAGCAGGCGGCGTAGCCCCAGCCCATCCCAGGAGTTCCCCAAGCCATCTGTAATCGCGTCGAGTAGCTTCAGAACGTCATTTGGGAACCGCTCGGGGAGGTCGTTCTCGGCCAAGTTGTGGACAAGGCGGAAGTGCTGGTTGCACCGGACCACCGTGCCCGCGATCAGGTCCACGGCCAGCGGGAAAGCCTCCCCGCTAGCGGCTGCCGCCAGTGCGAGGTTTTCGGAACTGCCCGCGTCGCGCAGGCCGACATCCTTGGGCCAGGCTTCGTCGATCCAGGGGCCAAGTCGGGCTTCCCAGAAAGCCGCCGCCTTCGCCGCGTCATCCGGCATCATGCGGTACAACTGGAACGCGGCGTGGCGGCGTGCCTCCGGATCTGCCGACCGGAGCAGGGATTGGGCTTCCTTTGCCTCGATGAGACCGGGAACCTCGATGCACGCCATCACCAAAAGCGACCAGAGCTGCTCCTTCGAGCGGTGCACCTCGCTGTCGTGATGGCGCAGCGTATCCAGGAGATCGTCCTTGAGCGCCGACAAGACCTTGGGGTGAATGGAACCCCCGGCGATGAAGCCCTTCCACAGGGCCGCGGCCTCGCGGGGTACCGTCCAGCTGAACTTCGGGACCAAGTGCTGCTGCGCCCAGTCCTGCTGTGTCATGAACAGGGCGGTCAGGTGGCGCGCCAGGATCACGCGTCCAAGCAGAAAGCCGTCCCCGCCGCCGGACGTCACCTGACGCAGGCGTAGTTCCGCCTCCGCCGGAATGCCCTGGCCCACTTTCGGTTGGTAGGCAAAGAAGCGGTGCAGGAGCGCCTCGGTCAGGCGCCCCGGCGGCTCGTTGATCGCGGCGTCCAGGGGGCTGGTATCCGGGCCGAGAGAGACAGGTAGCGCGAAGAAGATCGGAGCCAGCCGGTCCCAGAGCTGCCAGAAAAGGTCGGCCGGATCCGCTGCGGTTACTCGCGTGGCTCCCGGAAGCCAGTACCCGATGGCCCAGGCGACTTCCCGGTTCTGGAGGAACGAGTCCGGCGCCTGGAGCAGGAGGGGAGCCATTCGGCGGAACAGGGCGGCCTTGGCACAACCCCGCTTCATCCCGCTGAAGGCAACCAGCGTGGCCTGCCAGGTGTCACCCGGCCAAATCCCCCGGGCCGCGAGCTGCTCGAGCACCCTCGCAGCCGCCTTTGGCCGTGACGGAACCACCTCGCCCCAGAGCGCCATCAGGGATTCTCGCGTGTCGTCGAAGGCGCGGTGCTGGCGGACGGCGGGCTCTTGCAGGAGCGAGACGAGCTCCTCCAGCTTCAGCGCGCGCATCTCCCTCTCCGACACGCCCGCGCGATCAGGCACGCCCAGGCGTTCGAACTCGAACCCGAGCCTCACCGACGACGGCGCTTCCACGGGGCCGTGCGCCGCCTCGTAGGCCGCAAGGAGAGCGGATGCTTCGGGCGGCAGCGGTCTGTCGCCCGCGTCGCGCATCTCGGCCAGCCTCGAGGCGAGCTGCCACGCCCGCCGGTCGGCATCCTCGACATCTGGTGGACCGGCGACAGCCCTCCCGGCCAGCCGGGCGGCGCTTTCCTCGGGCAGTTCCCGCCAGAGCCGCCCCAGGAGGCGCATGCTTTCCGGTTCGTGACGCCTTGACCACAGGATGTCGCCGGACAGCAGGTAGTCGAGACCTGCCGCCAAGCGCGCTTCAGACTGCGTAGGCATCGAGAGCCATCCTCTGAAACAGGACGTAAGGGAGCGCCCGCCAGCGGAGCAGAAGGGCATCCGCCGCCTGGGCGTTCGTTTCCCTCAACGCCTCCATCGAATCCCGCGTCACGTCGATCAACCGCGTCCAGTCCTCGTAACCACGGGCCTCGGGGCCGGGTCGGACCGGGCGGTACATGACAGGGAGCGGATCGCTGGTTTCGCCCGCCTGCCCCACCAGGGCAAACAGGTCGAGCGCGCGCTTCAGCTGGCTGGTCAGGTCATCCGCCACCGCCGCGAGAAAGGCCGTCCGGCCCCGGACTGCCTCGAGCAGGGATTCGAGCATGTCGCCGCAGGCCAGCTCGATGTCGATGGCGACGTGGTCTCCAGCCGTTGGCAGACGGAAGGAGGCGGTTCCTCCAGGAGGCGACACACTCGGCTCGAAAAACGGATGGGTGCGCTTGATCCGTGGGATAGGGGCCATCATCCGCGTGAAGTCCTGCCGGGTGACATGGTCGTCCGCCCCGCCCTTGAGGCGCGTCCAGCACGCATGAACGTCCGCGAGGTCCGCCATGGGCGCGCGGGCCATAGGATGCGCGACCAGGCGCCAGGCCGCCTCCAACCCGGTGTCGAGATGAGGTTTCTCGTTCGGCTTCGCGACGGCACCCGGCGCGGCGGCGGGTTCATCCAAGCGGTCCAAGATCGCCGTCTGCAGGGCGGGGTGAGGGCTGCCACCTTTCAGCACCCAGTCGAGCAGCTCCGGCTTGTCCAGGTGCCGCGTCAGCCAGACCATCAGCTGGAAGTGGGTTGGCGAGACCCAGCGTGCCGCCACGTCCTGGGCGGTCTGGGACACCGACGCACCCGTCGCGGGGAGGCTTGCGCGCACGCCGAGGAGTTGCCACTCCTCGAGCACCGGCAGCCATTGGATCGGGGCAGGCACCTCGGCCTTGGCGAAGCTGAGAACGGCAGCCGGTTCCTCCAGCGCCCAGCGCACCGCCTCCACCTCGTGATCGACGGAGTAGGGGGGGACCGGGATGATGTCGGAGGCCCGCTCGGCCGCACGGATGCGTGCCGTGAGCCCGAACTTCTTCCGCTGCCCCCACTCGGCGAGGGTGTCGTAGAGCAGCGAGTGGTCGTGATTGGGCGCCGCGTACGGGATGGGCTCGACGCCCTTCGCGCGCCACGCCTCCTCCTCCTGGGCCATGGCCGTCGGATCCTGGTAGGGCGCGAATGCCCAGGCTCGTGGCGACGGTTTGGCTGATGACCCAGCAAGCTGACGCTCGGCGGCGAAGGCGTCCATCAGGTAGCGCATCACCGGGTCGTCGACGCTGTATCCCACGAACAGCACCGGGTACTTGGTGAACAGGTCGGTGACGAACCGACTGGCCCAGCGCTCGGTGAGGTATGCCAGCCCGAAGTCGCCGGTGCTGTAGACCAGTGACTGCACCGACGTGTGCTCGCCCGTGGCGCCGGGTGCGATCTTGCCGTGAAGGTAGGCGACGCTGCGCCAACGGTGCTGCTTCGGCACGGGCAGCATGGGCGCGACGTCGTTGGTGACCTCGTAGCCCAGGGCCTTGGCAGCATGGTCGAACTGCGGGTCGAAGTTGGTGGTCACCATGCGGAAGCCGCCGTCCCGCAGCCGGGCCAACTCGAGCACCGCCTTGTGGCGTTCGAACGGCGCCGTGACCGTCAGCACGTCGACAACCGCCTGCCGCACCCGGTTTCGGCCCAGGCGCTGCTCCAGCAGGTGTAGGGCGCGATCGTACTGGTACCCCGTGAGGGCAGCCTGCTCCTGGTCATTTAGGACCTGCCGCAGCGCCCCCGTGACGCTGTTCACCAGTTGGCTGAAGGAAGGCATTCCGGCGACGCCGGGCCCGGTGGACATGGACACACCTGCTCCGCAGAACAGGACCAGTTCCTCGTCCTCCAGGGCGCGCCGGACGGCGTCGGGGATGTCAGGGCCGTCGGCCACGAAGCGCATGGTTACATCCGGTCCCGCCGCGCGCGGGCCTGCCCACCGGCGGGCAGCGGCGCCCGGCGGCGTGCTCCGTCAACAATACAACAAGGATTCAAACCCGGGAGCCCCCACCATCACGACGTGCGTCGTGGCGGGCGTGGCGCCTTGCTGATCCCGGTGACGAGCCTTCTGAAACGTGAAACACCGGCTGGATCGCAGCCGAGAAACGAGGCAGATTCCATGGCAGCGCAGTTGCGGCTTCCAGTCGCCGGACGCTGCCGCCGGAGCTCGCCCATGATCGTCTTCCCCGACACCAACTTCTTCCTGCACCACCAAGATCCGGCAGCTATCCCGTGGGCGCAGATCACTGGGGACGACCACATCAGACTGGTGATCTGCCGCAACACCGCTCGGGAACTTGACAAGAAGAAGTTCGAGCTACAGGGGCGCCCGCAGAAGAGGGCGCGCAAGTACGCGGCTGTCATCGCCGAGGTGGTGGAGACGAAGCAGCCGGTGGAGCTGCGGGCCGCCGATCCAAGGGTGACCCTTGAGATGGCGCCACCGCGCCCTGGGGCTTGGGCAGTGCCGCCTGACCTGGAGGCTCCCTTCATCCTTGGGGATGATGCCTTCGTCGCCGATGTCTTGCACTTCCGCGACGTGATCGGCGAGGACTGCACCGTCCTCACCGCCGACAGCGGGCCTCTCGAAAAGGCGGCGGGCCACGGTCTGCCGGTGGTGCGTACCACGCGACCGGGCTGGCAACTGCCCGACGAGCCGGACACGCGCGACAAGCGGATCAAGGAGCTGGAAAGGCGCCTGGAGGAGATGGAGGGCGATGGTCCAGCCATCGCGGTCGAGGTGCGCCTGCAAGATGCCCCAGCTAGGGTCGTTCCGCTTGATGTGGTGCGATACCCGGTCCTGGCCGAGGAACGGGTAGAGGCTCTGCTGGCGGAACTCCAGGCTCGACACCCGCGGGTGGTCGAGTTCCCCAGGCCAACCGAGGCGGACGAAAAGGATCCGTTCACACCTGCCGCAGGCCAGCCCTTCGACCTCGCGGAACTCGAGGGACCGTTCGACTGGGTTGGGCCGACGGAGAAGCAGCTCGCCACCTACAACACCGCGTACGACACCTGGCTTGAAGAGGCACGCGCCCTCATCGACAACCTGCCGAAGCAGCGGCAGCGGCCGGAGTTCGACGCATCATTCAAATTCTGCCTGGAGAACGTCGGTGTCGCTGCCGCAGAAGGTGTTCGGGTATCCCTGGAGGCAACAGCCGGACTGCTTCTCAAGGATCTCGATGATGGTCCCAAGAAGAAGGCGGCGGGGAAGGCAAATGCTGTTGCGCAGCCTGTTCCGACGTCGCTCCGGCCGCCGCCCAAAGCCCCCGGCTGGCGTAAAATCTACCGAGAGGTGGCCCAGCCGACCCCGGACACTGTGAAGCCGAACAGGACGATGTCAGTTCTCGAGGCCATGCGCATTGCCGAGGCGGGCGGCGCATACGGATCCGCTTTGGCGGAGCACGAACGCATGCAGAAGATCATGCGGGATGCCGGTCTTGGGCCCCTGCCGGGAATGCCTGGCTTGCACGGTAGCGAGATGCTCAGCGGCTTGGGCTACCGCAGTCCAATGGAGGAGTTGCGAGTTCCCGTGGATTCCTTGTTCCCGCGCCAACCCAAACCGCGGGATCCGGAGGATTTCTACTGGCGAGGTGGAGCGCCTGTACGCCTGCAGGCGCGATGGGATCTCGAATGCGAGCTTCTCCGCCATCACGTCCAACCGAGGGTATGGACGCAGGCCGTGGTGGCGCGGCTCGACCGCCTCCCCGGAAACGGCGGCTCGATCCGGGTTGAGGTGCATGCACGGAACCTGAAGCGGCCATTTACGAGGGACGTGCCGGTGCGCATCTCAGTGCGCGATGAGGACACCGAGGCTCTGGTACGCGCAGCGCTTTTCGGCCCTTCAACTGGGTGAAGGGGCGGCTTCCCTAGAGGTGCCGCTTCCTAGCCTCCAATCACCAACCGCGTTCGTAGCGCGGGCCATAACCTTGCTGGTGCCGCCACGCCCGGCGTTGCTCGCGTTCCTGCTCGATGCGCCAGGCTTCGCGCCGCGCGGCCTCGGCGATGAGGGCCTCGTCCCGCTCCCGGCGCCACTCCCGCCACTGCTGGCGCCGCTCCCAGTTGCCGTCGTACGGCCGCTGGTCCCAGTACTGCACGGTCTGGGCAGCGGCTGGCGGGGCAGCCAGGATGCTGGCGGCAGGGGCCGCGGACGCGTTGTGCGCCGCCAGCGTGAGCAGACTCGCTGTCATTGCGGCTGCTGCCGCCACTACGATCCGACGCATCTGAACCTCCACGGTGGGATGCCGAGGCTGGCAAAGTCGCAGGACAGCTTGTCGGCTGTTGGGCTGAACGATGGCCTCCGCGGGGCAGCCAAAGCCATCGCGGGGGCCGACCTGCTCGTCCGGCGGGGCTCCGAACCAGCGAGTTGATGCTATGCTGCCGCCTCCCCGAAGCTCACCGGCGCCATGGACGGACCAACCAGCTGCCAGCCTCCCGCGATGCATGACTTGGACAGGGACGGCACCCGGCTCCCCTACGGCTTGGCCGAGGATGGCCGCCTGGCCCACGTGTCGGAGGTGGCCTCGGGGCTGGCGTGCCGGTGCCGCTGCCCAGGCTGCGGCGAGCGGCTGGTGGCCCGCAAGGGTGCCATCAAGGTCCACCACTTCGCCCACCACGTGGACCGCGCTTGCGTCGGCGCATGGGAAACCACCCTGCACCGGCTGGCCAAGGAGATCGTGCTGGAAGCCCGCGACATCCTCCTGCCGGACGCGGTGGCCGAGGTCGACGGCCTGCGCCAGGACGTCGCCTTCGCCACCGTCTTCCCCTACGAGGCGGCGGAGGCCGAGGTCGACATGGGTGGCCTGCGGCCCGATGCCGTCATCCGCGGCCGGGGCAGGGAGCTGCTCCTCGAGTTCCACGTCCGCCATCCCTGCGGCCCCGAGAAGCTGGCCCTCCTGCGGGAGCGGAACCTGCCCGCGGTCGAGATAGACCTCTCCCGTGTTCCCCGGCACGCCTCCCGTGCCGAGCACGCCGAGCATGTCCTGCGCGCGGCGCCCCGCCACTGGCTGCACAACGCCAAGGTCGCCGTTGAGGAGGAGCGCCTGCGGCGCATCGCGGCGGAGCGGGCGGCAGTCGAGAAGCGGCGCTTGCAGCGGCTCCATGGCCGGATCGCCGACGAGATCGCGGGCGCCTGGGTTGAGCCGGTGAGCCCTGGCCACTCCAGCTGGCGCATCAGGGCCGTGGACGCTGGCTTCGGCGGGTTCGTCGGCCGGGCCGTCCCCGGTGACGGATGCTTCGCGGTAGTCGCCGAGACGTGGCAGGCGGCGTTCCTGGACCATGTCGCCATTGGCGCCGCTGGCCACTGGGTGACGGGCGACGCCGCGCTCAGGACCCTCCAGAAGCGGCAGATGCTCAAGGCGCCGTTCCAGATCCGGCGGAACTGGGAGCCGGAGCTGGTCGCGCACATCCAGGAGCGCGTGCCGGGCTTCCGCCCGCCCCACGAGGTCATCGCCGACTACGCCGACTGGCTGGCGGAGCGCGGCCTGCTGATGCGCGTCCGCCAGGGCTGGGTGGCCGCCCAGACCGTCGGGTGGGAAGCCAGGCAGCGGATGGAGGCGGCGAGTGAGGCGAGGCGCCGCCAAGGTGAACTCCAGGACAAGCTGGGCACCATGCTGAAGGCGGCTGGGCTGCCCTGGGCGGACACGGCAGGCTGGCTGGAGAGGGCTGTCCCCGAGTTCGGTGCGGTGCCTCGTGTGCTGGCCGAGGAGGGCGGCGAGGGCTTCGGGCGCCTCATGCGAAGGCTCGATGAGCTCGAGAGGATGGTCCAGCCGCAAGCCAGTCCGTACGAGGGCGGCTTGCTGGGCCTGCCGCTGGATGCGGTGCGGCTGAGGCGCCGGGACGAGGCGCGTGCCCGGCAGGAGGCCGCACGCCTCGAGCGCGAGGAGTTCGCGCGGCAGGCTGCGGAACGCCGCCGCCAAGAGTCAGGGGACTTCGTGGGCACCCTGATGACACGAGCCGTCGCCTTGATGGGTCAACATGCGGGCACGACCTGGGTCTGTGATGCGGTCAGCGCCGCAACCGGGCTGCCCCTCGACGAGGGGCAGTTCGCCCTGGACTGGCAGGCGAGGAACCGCATCAGCGAGGCGATGGCGGGCGAGCGGGACCGCATCATGGCGACCCGGGAAGCCGAGAGGCGCCGCCTCGACAAGGAGGCGGAGGCTGCCGCCGTTGTGGCAGGCTGCCGGAGCAGGCTGGAGGCGGAGGTGATGGCCCGCTTCCCCGGTCAGCCGGACTGGGCGCACATGTGGCTACGCGGCAAGCACCCCGCATTGGGCCGGTCGCCCTGGGAACAGTGCGTCGACGAACGGACGCTCGAACGCTGCAGGAGCCTGCTCGATGCGGCGCGGCCTAAGGGCAGGCGGCGGTAAGGTGATCGGCACGGGCCGATAGCTTGGAGGGCTCCATTTCCAGCCCCCATGACCGAACATGGGGCACGCTGCTCCGTTGTGGCAGGTCAGGAGGACAACCGATGATCGATCCCACATCCGAGATGGCTCGCCTCGTGGAGAGGGCGAGGCCGTACGTTCCGCAGAGGATTACGCTGGGAACTATCGTGCTTGAGGGTGCCGCACCTCGCCTCGCTTGCGTCTCAGTCGAGCAGCATCCCGATCAGGACGGGGACCACGTGCGGCGGCAAGATGATGTCGAAGGTGCCGCCTTCATGAAGCCGTCCAGAGACGAGGACGAGATCGTTTGAAGTCGGCGAGGCGCTCACCTCGGCGACCATCGACCGGGTCGCGTAGTCATTGATGTTCCCGGCATTGGCGGCCGATCCCATGCCGCTGGACGCCTGCTGGAATGCAGCCATCCCCGCATCGAAAGCGGCCATGTCCGAGCCCGCCACCCGGGTCACCAGGTGCCCGACAGGTGCGGAGCCGAGCGCATCGATGAGCTGATCGCGTCCCCTCGATGTGAACGCGAGCGTCCTGTCCGAGAGGGGAGGATGCCGGAAGGTGATGGCGTAGCAGGGCTCTCGAGCAGTCTCCGTGATGTGCGCGAGGGCGACCCTTGCGCCGATCACGACGCCGGGCCGGTAGGTTCCAGGCTTTGCCGGGGTTTCAATGCTGTCGTCGGCCATGGATGCCATCCGCGAATTCCCGGCAGCCTATAGTCGCTTGGCTCGGGCGGCGACAGGCGAATGTCACAGAGGGTTATGCCGATTTGGCTGTGGCCCGCCGCGTCTCGACGCGACCGCCTATCGGCTCTCATGATCCGATGATGCCAAGGATTCCTGCGCCCAGCTTCCCGGCGTCCTCCTCGCGCAGAACGACGGTGACCGGCTGGAGCACATGACCGGCCGGATGCCGCAGCACCGCTTGGCCGGTCACGCGGACGATGCCGCCGACCCGCTCGTAGGCGAAAGCGAACGCGCCCTCGGGGCCCCGCGACAGCTCCAGCATCCAGGACCCGTCGGCGCCCTGCACCACCGGCGGCTGTCCCTCCGGGCGTGCCAGCGGGGCAGGGGTGTGGCCGATGAACGTCGTGTCCTTGCCGGGCATGCGCATTCCTTCTGCTTCCGCGCACGCCGTCCTTGGTGACCAACGACCAAGCCTTGCTGGCGTGCGGCGGCGAAGGTGGCGCCGACGCGATCGCCGGTCCAATCACAGGAACGGCGCCGCGCGGCGGGACGGAGGCGACGGCCGCGCGACGGCCCGCATGACCGGGCGTCAATCCTTCGCGGACGCCTTGCCGCCGGACGCCTCCATGACGACACGGACCATCATCTCGACGGCCGCCGACCGGCTGCCCAGCCCGTTGTAACTGGCCAGCGTGTCCAGCCATCCGGCAGTCTCGGCGTCTATTCGGATGGTGCGGAAATCCTCTGCCCGGCGCACCTCGTCACGCAGCTTCGCCAGCAGCCGCGCCCGCGTGGCCACGGCGAACTTCTCGGTCACCAGCAAGTCGGGCGAGTGCGGATTCAGCACGTGCCGGGTCAGCCAATCCGCCTGCGCGGCGCCACGTGCTGCGCGCCACGCCGTGCGGCGCACCGGGAATGAATCTGCGAGCGCGTTGTGCTCTTCGTCGGTCGCCTCGGGCGGGAAGGCCAGGATGGGTTCCGGCCCCCCAGCCTCCCGGTACTGCCCGACGCGCCTCAGCACGCCCGGGTGCCGCATCGCCACGCCAGCTTTGGCCAGCCACGCGAAGCAATCGTCGCCGACCTCCTGCTGGAGCAGCATGGCGGCCATCCTCTCACGCCTCGGCGTCGTGCGGCGGCCCATGGTGGTTGTCCTTTCCCCGACGGCGTGGCGGCGGGCAGCCCCGGTTACCCGGCGCCCGACCCATCCCGTTTTCCTTCTGATGACCTCAGGTGCGTGGTCGCGACCCGGGCCATCGCCTTCACCGTCTCCGAGCGGCTCGTGCACCCGAACAGCCTGCGGCCGATCTCGTCCAGCCCGAGGGCCGTCTCCTCGGAAACGCGGACCGTCAGGACAGGGCCACGGGCGATCCGCGCCCGGTCGCGGAGCTTGGCCAGCAGCCGGGCGCGCAGCGCTTTCGCCCGGTCCGGAGGAAGCAGGCAGTCAGGGGAAACCGGGTCCAGCACGTGGCGCAGCAGCCAATCGTCCTCGTGGCGCTGGCGCGACCGGAGAAATCTTTGCCTGGCGGCCTCGCCTATCGGCTCCGACCCGCCGCTGGCCGCGACGGGGCCGCGCGAGTACGCGTGCAGGACGCTCCTGAGAGCGTCCGAGTACAGCTTGGCGCCGTGCGCCCGCAGCCAGCCTTCGAGGTCGAACCCGAACTCGGACCGCAGCAGCCGCAGCAGTTCCTTGTCGCGTTCTGCTATCGGTGGCGTGCCCATGCAGCGCCCAATCCTTGTTTCTCGGCGGACCTCGACGGTGCCAAGGGGCAACGCGAATACCGTGGAACTCCACGGCCAGCAAGCGCCGCCCCACAGGGCGTGGAGCTCCACGGTAAATGCGCAGGGTCAATCGGCCACCGGCGCCGCCGCGTCGGCGTCACTGCGTCCAGGGAAGCCATTCCGGCGCGATCCGTAGTGAAGTTCCGCGCGATCCGTAGGGGAAGAGCCCCGTAACCGACTGATTCCGCGAGCGGAATCGGCTCCGAATCTTGAATAGATTCCAGGGGGACCGCGCGCCGCCGGTTCGGCATGCCTTAGTCGGCCAGCGACGAGGTGCGGCGGCAGGCCGAGAAACAGGGTTGACCGCTCTGGGTTCCGCGCACGTCGTTGGCTGCGCGGAGGCTCCCATCCGGCTTCCGCCAGGCGCGGGCAGGACGGCTGGCAGCCCGCCAGGGCTTCGCTGATGCGCCGTACGCCCGCCATCAACTGGCATCAAATGCCCCTCCCCCGACGGGGAGAGTTCACGGAACTGAAACAGACAGCTTCTTGGCGAGATGATACGACGTTTCCACAAATATCGAACCGACGTTCGATATGCGCGAAGCAGGAGTTCACGGCGATGTCGTCGAAGCCGACGTCCGGCGCCACAGCGGCCGGGACCACGAAGCCAAACCGGGCAGGGGCCTTGGTGCCGCGGGCGGGTAGGCTGCTCGCGCTGGCGGGGACCGCGGCGGCTTTCCTCGGGGTGGCCGCGCCCGCGCAGGCCGAGACCCGAGAGGTCACCCAGGTCACCGGCAGCTCCACGGTGGCCCCGTTCAGCCGGGCCGTCGCCGAGGCGGTCGGTAAGGCAGCGGGCGGGGAGCGGGTCCGGGTGGCCAGCACCGGCACGGTGCACGGCTTCGCCCAGTTCTGCCGCAGCAACGGCCTCGGCAACCCGGACGTGCAGGACGCCTCGCGCCGCATCAACGCGGGCGAGTTCGCCCTGTGCGTGCGGAACGGCGTCAACGAGATCATGGAGATCCCCATCGGCTACGACGGCATCGTCGTCGCCCACCGGAAGGGCCTCGCCTCGCCGAACTTCACGCTGGCTCAGCTCTGGCTCGGCGTTGCCAAGCAGGTGCCGCGGGACGGGCGGCTCGTGCCGAACCCCTACACCTCGTGGCGCCAGATCTCGCCGGAGCTGCCGGACTGGCCGATCCGCGTCATCGGCCCGCCGCCGACCTCGGGCACGCGCGACAGCTTCACCGAACTGGCGATGATCCCCGCGTGCCGCACGGCACCGGAGGTCCAGGCCATCGAGGAAGCCGCCGAGCGGACCCGGGTCTGCTCCACGGTGCGCGAGGACGGCCGCTGGACCGACGCCGGTGAGGACGATCATGCCATCGTGGCCAAAATCGCGAACGGCGCCGACGGCACCCTGGGCATCTTCGGGTTCAGCTTCCTGGAGGCCGCCCGCGACCGCATCGAGGGTTCGATGGTCGGCGGGGTCGACGACACGGTGGAGACCATCGCCTCTGGCCAGTACCCGCTCTCCCGCCCGCTGTTCCTGTACGTGAAGCGGCCGAACATCGACCGCGTGCCCGGCCTCAAGGAATTCCTCGCCGAGTACGCCTCTGATCACGCCCTGGGCCGGGAAGGCTACCTGGCCCGCATCGGGCTCGTGCCGTTACCGGCGGAGCGGCTCCGCGCCATCCAGGACGCGGTGCGCAACCGCGTCATCATGGACCGGCGCCCGGCGGGCTAAGGGCGATGCGCGGCCGTGACCCCCGAGACCTCGACCCGCCTGCCGCTGGTCGGCGCCCGTCGGCCGCCGGTGGCGGTGGCTGCGCCGGGCCGCGGCCCGCGGGGGACACGGCCGCGCCGTTCGACTATGGCGACAGCATGGAAGCCACCGAAGCCGCGTCCGTGTTCTCCGCCCTCGGCCAGGGTTCCCGCCTCGACCTGCTCCGCACCCTGCTGGACGCCGGGCCGGACGGGTTGCCAGCGGGCGTCCTGGCGGAGCGGCTCGGCATCGTCCCGTCCACGCTGTCCTTCCACCTCAGGGGCCTGGAGCAGGTCGGGCTGATCCGCTCCACGCGGCAGGGGCGCAGCCTCATCTACGCCGCCCAGATCGACCGGCTGCGGCACGTCGTCACCTTCCTGACCGAGACCTGCTGCGGTGGCCGCCCGGAACTGTGCGGCAGCCTGACTCCGGCACCGGCGGCAGCACCCCTGCGGGACGGCCCCATGGTCGCCGCCTTCAACGTGCTGTTCCTGTGCACCCGGAACTCGGCCCGCTCGGTCATGGCCGAGGCCATCCTGAACAAGCTCGGCGGCGGCCGCTTCCGCGCCTACTCGGCGGGCTCCGATCCGGCGGCGCGGCCAATGGCGGAAGTCCTGCGCAAGCTGGAGAGCCTCGGCCACGACGTCTCCGCGGTGCGCAGCAAGTCCTACCGCGAGTTCCAGGGGCCGGACGCGCCGAGGATGGATTTCGTCATCACCCTCTGCGACGAGCTCCAGGGCCAGCACTGCCCCGACTTCGGCGGGCAGGCCATCACGGCGTCATGGCCGCTGCCCGGCCCCGGCCGCTACGAGGCCGGGTCTCCGGACCGCCAGCTGATGGTCAACGAGCTCTACGCCAGCCTGCACCGTCGCCTCGGCATCCTCACCAATCTCAAGGTGGACGCGCTCGACCGGCTGTCCCTGCGCCACCGCGTGGACGACCTCGGCGAATCCCCTCTCACCGTCGCAAGGGAGCGCTGACATGCGCGTCGGCATCAACGGCATGGGCCGCATCGGCCGTCTGGCCTTCCGTGCCGCCATGGGCGGCGTCCACCGCGAGACGGACGACCCCCGCGCGGGCAACCGGCTGGACGTCGTCCACGTCAACGAGCTGAAGGGCGGCGTCGAGGCGACGGCGCACCTGCTGGAGTTCGACACCATCCACGGCCGCTGGCGCGAGCGGATCGCGGCGGAGGGCGGCGAGGCGTTGCGCCTCGGCGACCGGCGCGTCGGCTTCAGCGCCGCGGCGGCGCCGGGCGACCTCCCCTGGGGAGACCTCGGCTGCGATGTCGTCCTGGAGTGCACTGGCAAGTTCCTGAAGCAGGAGCAGCTCCAGCAGTACTTCGACCGCGGCGTGAAGCGCGTCATCGTGGCGGCGCCGGTGAAGGACCCGGCCGCGGCGGCCCTGAACATCGTGGTGGGCGTCAACGACCACGAGTACGACCCGGCCCGGCACCGGCTTCTGACGGCGGCGTCCTGCACGACGAACTGCCTGGCGCCGGTGGTGAAGGTCGTCCACGAGGCCATCGGCATCCGCCACGGCCAGATCACCACCATCCACGACCCGACGAACACCAACGTCGTGGTGGACGCCCCCCACAAGGATCTGCGGCGCGCCCGGTCGGCCATGCTGTCCCTGCAGCCGACGACCACCGGCAGCGCCACCGCCATCGCGCTCATCTACCCGGAACTCCAGGGCCGCCTGAACGGCCACGCCGTCCGGGCGCCGGTGCTGAACGCCTCGCTGACGGACGCCGTCTTCGAGCTGCGGCGGGAGACCACGGCGGAGGAGGTGAACGCCCTGTTCCGCGACGCCGCCGCCGGGCCGCTGGCGGGCATCCTCGGCTACGAGGAGCGCCCGCTGGTCTCCGCCGACTACGCCAACGACACCCGCAGCGCCATCGTCGACGCGCCCAGCACGCTGGTGACCGACGGCACCATGCTCAAGGTCTACGCCTGGTACGACAACGAGATGGGCTACGCCTGCCGGATGGTCGACCTCGCCTGCATCGTCGGGGAGCGCGGCGTCTGATGTCGGCCGTCCGCAACTACATCATCGTGACCGGCGCCTACTGGGGCTTCACGCTCACCGATGGGGCGTTGCGGATGCTGGTGCTGCTGCACTTCTACCAGCTCGGCTACACCCCCTTCACACTGGCCTTCCTGTTCCTGCTCTACGAGGCGGCGGGCATCTTCGCCAACCTCGGGGGCGGGTGGCTGGCCGCGAAGTTCGGCATCCCGCGGATGCTGGCCATTGGCCTGACGCTGCAGATCGGCGGCCTGCTGATGCTGTCGGCGCTCGACCCGGCCTGGAGCGCCGCGGCATCTGTGGCTTGGGTCGTTTGCGCCCAGGGCATCTCCGGCGTGGCCAAGGACCTGACCAAGACGGCCTCGAAGTCGGCCATCAAGGCGTCCTCGCAGCAGGGCGCCGGTCAGTTGTTCCGCTGGGTCGCCTGGTTCACCGGCTCCAAGAACGCCATGAAGGGCTTCGGCTTCTTCCTTGGGGGCTTCCTGCTCCAGGCCGCGGGCTTCCGTCCGGCGCTCTGGGCGCTGGTGGCGTTGCTGGTGGTGGCCCTGGTGGGCGTGCTGCTGTCGCTCCCCCGGGAGCTGGGCAGGGCCAAGGCGTCCAGGAGCTTCAGGGAACTCTTCGCCAAGAACCGCGGCGTCAACCTGCTCGCGGCTGCCCGCGTCTTCATGTTCGGCTCCCGCGACGTCTGGTTCGTCGTGGGCCTGCCGGTGTTCCTGTATGGCCAGGGCTGGAACTACGTCGGCGTCTCGACCTTCCTGGCCGCCTGGACGATCGGCTACGGCGGCGTGCAGGGCCTGGCGCCGCAGGTGGTCCGCCGCAGCCCGGACGGGCTATCCCGCGAGGTGCCGGAGGCGCGGCTCTGGGGGACGGCGCTCGCGGCCATCCCCGTCGTGCTCGGCATCGTGCTGGCGACGGGCGCGGTCGGGCGCCCCGACCTCGTGGTGGTCGCCGGATTGGCCATCTTCGGCTTCGCCTTCGCTGTGAATTCCTCACTGCACTCCTACCTGATCCTGGCTTACGCCGGGTCCGAGAAGGCCGCCGAGGACGTCGGCTTCTACTACGCTGCCAACGCGGCCGGACGGCTGGGCGGGATCCTGCTGTCGGGCGTGCTGACGCAGTACGCCGGTCTGGAAGGATGCCTCTGGGGGTCGGCCGCGATGCTCGCCGCCTGCGCCCTCCTGACCTTCCTGCTCCCCAAGAGCCTCGTGGCACGTCACGCCCCCGTCTGACGCCCCGCTCGCAAAGCACGTGACAATCCGGCGAAAGGAGCGCCGAATGCAGGGCTGCAGGTAGAACCCGTAAGTGGGTCGCCTGGGGGTGGAACGAATGGCTCCAGCGTGCCCCGCAGGCCGAAGGGCCGTCCTGGCCGCCGTGGCCCTGGCCGGGCCGCGCAGGGCCCGTGCGACCTCTCTGGCCCCGGTCCGCTTCGGCCTCACCCCAGTCTTCCTCGAATCCGACCTTGCCCTGCTGCGGGCGCTGTCCAGCCAGATGGCGGCGGCGCTCGGTACCCCTGTTGAGCTCGTGAAGCGCCGGACCTACCAGGAGGTTGTCGCGCTCCTTCTCACGGGGCAGCTCGACGCCGCCTGGATCTGCGGCTTCCCCTACGTGCGGCACGCCGACAGGCTGTCGGTTCTCGCCGTGCCGGTGCACCGCGGGCGCCCACTCTACCAGTCCTACCTCATCGCGGACCCCAGCCTGCGGGCGAGGTCGCTCGCGGACCTCCGGGGCCGCAGCCACGCCTTCTCCGACCCGGACAGCAACTCCGGGTGCCTGACAACCCGTTGGCTCCTCGCGGGCGAGCACCAGTCCCCGGCGACGTTTTTTGGCGCCACCTTCTTCGCCTACGGCCACCGGAACGTGGTCCGGGCCGTGAGCAGCGGCCTGGCGGAAAGCGGGTCCGTCGACGGCTACGTCTGGGAGACCATGGCCGAGACGGAGCCTGGGCTCACCTCGACGACTGACGTTGTCGCCCGCTCCGCATGGCAGGGCTTCCCGCCGGTCTGCTGCCTCACCGTGTCGCGGCAGGGCGCCGCGGCTCGCGGCATCGAGGCGGCCCTGCTGGCGATGGCGGGTTCCCCGGCGGGCACCGAGATCCTCCGCGCGCTCCGCCTGGACGGCTTCATGCCCGGGAGCCCCGGCCTCTACGACGGCATCCGCGCGATGTCCCAAGACCTGGAGAGCCGGGCATGAGGCGTGCGGGACCGCGGCGGCTCCGGGCTCAGCTGGACCCACGACGTTGGCCGCTGCTGCTCACCGTTCCCTTGACGGTGGCGGCATTGGTGGCTGGCGTGGCCACCGTCACCGGGCAGGCGGTGCTGGCGCGTATGGAGGCGGACCAGGGGCGCCACCTGGCGGCCCTGGGGGCGGCCTTCCTCGACGGGCTGGCGACAGCTGTCCAGCCAGCCGCCGTGCGGGCCGACGTCTGGGAGGCGTTCGACGCCCTGGACCGTGCCAGCGGGCAGTACGAAGCCCTCCGGCCCACCCTGTCGGTTGTGGTCCTGCCAGACGGCTCGGTCCTGGCATCCTCGAGCCCGCGGGTGCTGCGTACCGGCGCCGCGCTGCCGCGGTCTCTGTCTGGCCCGGCTGACCAGGCCATCGCCTCGGGGTCGCCCGCCATCGACGAGCGGGCCGGGCGGGCTGTCGTGGCGCGGGTCCTGCTGGAAGGTGGCGTGCCGGTCGGTCGGCTGGTGGCCAAGGCCGACATCGGTGCGCTGCTGGCGGAGCGGGACGCGGTGGTCAGGGCGCTGGTCCTGGCGAACATCGGCATCGCGGCGCTGTTCGCCGCCGCAGGCGCGCTACTGGTCCGGCGCATCCTCCTGCCGACCGAGCGGCTCCGCCATCGGCTCCTCGAGGCCGCCCAGGGGAGGCGCCCCGAGCCCCTGGATGCGCAGGCGGGCTCCGGCCCTGAGCATCTGGCCCTGGTGAACGCGTGGAACGGCGCCGTGGCCGCCATCGCGGAGCGGGACCTCATGGCCGGGCGGCTGGCCCGGGAGGAGGGCCGCGCCCAGCTTGGGCGCCTGACGGCGGCCATGGCCCACGAGGTGAACAACCCGCTCGGCGGCCTGATGACGGCGGTGGACACCCTCTCCGAGTACGGCGACAGGCGCGACATCCGCGAGGAGGCCGTCGGCCTGCTCAGGCGGGGCCTGGACGACATACGCAAGGTGGTCCGCGCAGGGCTGTCATCCTGGAAGACGGGGCCGGGCGAGGCACCACTCGCGGCTCAGGACTTCGAGGACCTGCGGCTGCTCATCCGCCACGAGGTGTCACGCCGTGGCCTGACCCTCGACTGGCGCAACGACCTGCCGGACGGCGTGCGCGTCGACCGGACGCTGGCCCGGCAGATCGCGCTGAACCTGCTCCTCAACGCGGCCGCCGCCTCGCCGCCGCAAGGCGTCCTCGGCTTCCGCGCGCAGGGACTCAGCCAGGGCGGCGCGGTCATCGAGGTGGGCGATGTCGGCACCGGCCTACCCGCCGAAGCCGAAAGCCTCCTCGCGGACCCGGACGGCCCACCACCTTCTGGTGGCGGGCTCGGCCTCTGGACCGCCGCCCGGCTGGCGCGCAGCCAGGGGGGACGGATCACGCGCGAGCCGACACCGCGGGGAACGCGGCTGGTCGCCGAGCTGCCGGTCCCCTCCCACGCCAAGGAGGTCGCCCATGCCAGCTGAACGAGGCCAGATCCTCCTCGTCGAGGACGACCCGACGACGGCGGGCACCATGGCCCAGCGCCTGCGCATCGAGGGGTACGGCGTCGAGGTCGCGACCGGCGCCGTCGAGGCCGCTGCCTCGCTGGAGCGGCGGGTGCCCGACCTGCTGCTGTCCGACCTGCACCTGCCGGACGGCTCCGGGGAGGAGCTCTTCCTGTCCCAACGCAGCCGTCTCGCCGGGACGCCCGTGCTGGTGATGACGGCCTACGCTGGCGTCGACCAGGCCATCCGGCTCATGAAGGCGGGCGCCGACGACTTCCTGGTGAAGCCCGTCGAGATCCAGGACCTCCTCGGCCGCGTTGGTGCCCTGATGGCCCGGCGCGTGGTGCCCGCGGCAGACGCTACCCTGGGCGTCTCGGCCGCCATCCGCCGGATCGAGGCGACGGTGCGCCGGGCGGCGCCCAGCGACTGCCCGGTCCTGCTGCTCGGCGAGACCGGCACCGGCAAGGAGGTGGCGGCCAAGCTCCTGCACCGCCTGTCCCCACGTGCGGCGGCGCCCTTCGTCGCGGTGAACTGCGCGGCCATCCCGGCCGAGCTGGCGGAGAGCGAAGTCTTTGGCCACGAGCGCGGTGCCTTCACCGGCGCCGCCATGCGACGGATCGGCTGCGCCGAAAGGGCAGGGGCAGGCACGCTGTTCCTGGACGAGGTCGCCGAGCTGGCGCCCGGGCTGCAGGCCAAGCTCCTGCGGTTGCTCGAAGGGCGCGAGTACACCCGCGTGGGCGGCTCCGGCACGCTGGCGTTCCACGCGCGCGTCGTCGCGGCGACCAACGCCGACCTGGACCAGCTTGTGCGCGACGGCCGCTTCCGCGAGGATTTGCTCTACCGGCTCGACGTGATCCGCATCGAGATCCCGCCGCTCCGCATGCGCCGCGACGACATCGTGCCGCTGGCGCGCCAATTCCTTGCCAACGCATCCCTGGCTTCGGCCCGCGGCATCCGGGGCTTGGACAGCCGGGCGGAGCGCGCCTTGGAGGAAGCGGACTGGCGCGGCAACGCCCGCGAGCTCCGCAACAGGGTTGAGCGGGCCGCCGCCTTGGCGGACGGGCCCTGGGTCGGTGTCGACGACCTCCTGGGGGGCACCGCGTCCAACGGCGCCAGCCCCGTGGCGGCGGTCGGGACGCTGGCCGAGGCGGTCACGGACGCCGAGCGGCGGGCGGTCTCCGCCGCGCTCGCCGCCGCGTCCGGCGAGGTGGAGGTCGCGGCGGGCATCCTCGGCGTCGGCCGCTCGACGCTGTTCGAGAAGATCCGGAAGCTGGGTTTGCGGTGATCGGATGAAGCCTGAGCGGACGGTGGTTCGCCCAAACTGACAGGCAGCAGCGCTTACACCAGGCTCCGAAACAAGCGCTCAGGGCTAATCACGTTCCATGGCTCGTCTGAACGCCCATTCATTGTAGTCTTCTTCGTCGCACTCGTCTTCGTCATCCCTCTCCGGTTCCTCTGGCGGCTCAGGATCATCTGGATCCTCGAAGAAGGCTTCCACGGCGAGGAACTGCTTCGCCGCCTCGTTCAGTTCCACCTGCACGATGTGGGTCTCGATCTCGTTGGACTGTTCTTCCGCAGGGATGAGCTTGGCGTACTGGTAGGTGAGCCACGGGAAGAAGTGGTTCATGACTCCGTGAGGCGTGTGAGTTGTACCCCAGACACCAATTTGGGAATCCGGTTGGCTCTTTTCATAACTCCCGTAGTAAACGTCTATCTTGCGAAGACCCAGGGTCTTGTTGACCCAGAAGTCGAAACTGAAGAAGACTTCCTTGTCTCGGTATTCCTCCATGTCTGCTTTGTCGGCCGCGAAGCGATAACGCTTGATCGACGCACGGTCCGTGCCGATCCCGCTGGCGAGGGCGGGCTTCGCCTTCTCATCCAGCACGTTCCGAGAAGGGATGTGGATGGCCCAGCCCTTCTTTGTCTGCCTTGTCAGATGGCGTTCAACACGTTGCCAGAGGGTGAGGCCGGTTTCTGGATTGTGGAGGATCAGAAACACTGGGAGGGAGTGCCGCAGCCAGTACTCGAGGTGGCGAGGCTCACCGTAGAACGTGTACCCCTCTGCATCCTTGTGCTGGAAGAAAGAGGTGCCCGACTTAACCTGAAGCGCAATCAGCTGTCCCGTTGGCTCTCCCTCTTCGTCAACAATCTCGACTTCCGCATCGACACCAAAGTCGCTGATCGTCTGCTCGCGGAAGAACCACTTCAGGCGCTTGGTGAAGATGAGGTTCACTTCCTGAACGCCGACGCGCTCTGTCAGTGCCGTTGATGTTCTGGCCATGGGATGCATCACTGATAGCAGAAGGGGCGCAATACTACACACGACGTGCGGCGTCGGGCGAGGCCCCGACCACGATGTCACGTAGGCGCCGCAACGGTCCAGGATGCCTTTCGTTCTTGCCTTGCGAGCGGGGGCGCAAAGTCCAGCCTTCTGGACCCGGACGGCGCCAAGTCCAGCTTCCTGGACTCCGGTGACGGTCCGGTGACAGCAATCCTCCGTCAACATCCTGATTTCCAAGGCACCGTAAGCCACCGCCGTCACGGGCGCCGTTGGCACGCCCGCTGCAATGCTGTCGTCGCCTGAGAGCGGGGAGACGGAAATGTCGGGTTGCAACAAGCTTACGGAGAGCGGCCGCCGCTTCTTCCTGGGACGGGGGGCGCTGGCGGTGGCTGGCGCGGCGGCGGCCTCCACGGTGCCGCAGGCGCCCGCCAAGGCGACACCGGCCCTGGCGCGCGTGGCGTACCCGGTCAGCAGGCTGGGCAACATGCGCGACCTGAAGGTCAACGAGCCCATGGACATCAGCTACCCGGACGCCGACAGCACGGGCGTGCTCATCAAGCTCGGCACGCGGGTCGAAGGTGGCGTCGGCCCGGACGGCGACGTCGTCGCCTTCTCGAACCTCTGCCCACACAAGGGCTACCCCATGTTCTACCAGGCCGACGACCGCACCCTGAACTGCCCCGGCCACTACAGCCGCTTCGACTGCGAGAAGGGCGGCCTGCAGGTCTGGGGCCACGCGACCCAGAACCTGGCCCAGTTCCGCCTGCGCGTGGACGCGGGTGGCGACATCCACGCCGAGGGCGTGGACGAGCTGCTGTACGGCCGCCACTCCAACGTGCTGGCCTGAGGAGGGCGGGAACATGGCTTACAAGCGCAACATCGACCGCCTGCCGATCCCGCCGCGGGACGCCAAGGTCAACAACGTCGTCTGCCACTACTGCATCGTGGGCTGCGGCTACAAAGCCTACTCCTGGCCCGTGAACCGCCAGGGCGGCCCGGCGCCGGACGACAACGCCTACGGCGAGGACATGCGGGGCCAGCTCGGCGCCGACAGCGCCGCCTGGGCGGCGCCGTCCATGTACAACGTCGTCCGGCACAACGGGCAGGACGTCCACATCGTCATCAAGCCCGACCACGACTGCGTGGTGAACTCCGGCCTCGGTTCCATCCGCGGCGCCCGCATGGCCGAGATGTCCTACTCCACCGTCACCGGGACGCAGCAGGCGCGCCTGACCGACCCGCTGGTCTGGCGCTACGGCACCATGTCGCCCGCCTCCTGGGACGACAGCGTCGCGCTGGTCGCCGAGGTCACGCGCCGGGTCATCGAGGAGCAGGGCGAGGACGGCCTGCTGGTCTCCGCCTACGACCACGGCGGAGCGGGCGGCGGCTACGAGAACACCTGGGCGACCGGAAAGCTCTACTTCCAGAGCATGAAGGTGAAGAACATCCGGATCCACAACCGTCCGGCCTACAACTCCGAGGTGCACGGCTCCCGCGACATGGGCGTGGGTGAGCTGAACAACTGCTACGAGGACGCCGAGCTCGCGGACACCCTGTTCATCGCGGGCGCCAATTCCCTCGAGACCCAGACCAACTACTTCCTGAACCACTGGGTGCCGAACCTGCGCGGCTCGACGCTGGACAAGAAGCAGAGCCAGCTGCCGAACGAGCCGCACGCCGCCGCCCGCATCATCGTGGTGGACCCCCGCCGGACGGTGACCATCGCGGCCTGCGAGGCCGAGGCGGGAAAGGAGAACGTGCTCCACCTGCGCATCAACAGCGGCACCGACCTCGTGCTGTTCAACGCGCTGTTCACCGAGATCGCGACCAAGGGCTGGGCCGATAAGGCGTTCATCGCCACCAGCACCAGCAACTACGACGCCGCGATCGGCGCCAACCGCACCACGGTGGAGGAGGCGGCCCGGCTCACCGGTGTGTCGGCGGAGGACATCCGCAAGGCGGCGGCCTGGATCGCGGAGCCCAAGCAGGGTGGCGCCCGGCGCCGCACGATGCTCGCATACGAGAAGGGCATCATCTGGGGCAACGACAACTACCGCACCAACCAGTCTCTGGTGAACATCGCCCTGGCGACGGGCAACATCGGTCGCCCCGGCGGCGGCTGCGTCCGCCTCGGCGGTCACCAGGAAGGCTATGCCCGCCCCTCCGACGCCCATGTCGGCAAGCCCGCCCAGAACGTCGACGAGCTCCTCATCGGCGGCAAGGGCGGCATCCACCACGTCTGGGGCTGCGACCACTTCAAGACGACCCTGAACGCCTCCGAGTTCAAGCGCGCCTACCAGCGCCGGACCAACATGGTGAAGGAGGCGATGGACTCCGTCCCCGCCGGTGACCGCGCCGCCCAGGTGGAGGCCATCATGAAGGCCATCCGCGCGGGCGGCCTGTTCAGCGTGGACGTGGACATCGTGCCGACCCAGATCGGCTCCTGCGCGCACGTGGTCCTCCCGGCGGCGACCTCGGGGGAGATGAACCTGACCTCCATGAACGGCGAGCGCCGCATGCGCCTGACCGAGCGCTACATGGACCCGCCGGGCAACGCGATGCCGGACTGCCTCATCGTCGCGCGCCTGGCGCAGGCCCTGGAGCGCTCCTTCCGCACGGCCGGGAACGCCGCCGTGGCCGACCGCTTCCGGGGTTACGACTGGAAGACGGAGGAGGACGCGTTCATGGATGGCTACCACCAGCACGAGAAGGGCGGCGAGTTCGTCACCTACGCCCGGCTTCGCGCCATGGGCACCAACGGGTTCCAAGAGCCCGCAGTCGGGCTGGAGACCACCGGCGCGGTGGCTGGTGGCACGACCACCGGCGCCTCGCCCGGCATGGTGGTGCAGGGGCCCGGCATAGAGGGCGCCCGCGGCCGCGAACCCGTCCAGCAGGCGGCGCCGGGCGCCGGTGCGACCGGCACACCGGCGGCGACCACCGGCGGCAGCGAGCGAATCCTTGGGACCAAGCGCCTCTACGCCGACGGCAAGTTCAACCGCCCGGACGGCAAGGCGGTATTCGCCGCCACCCCATGGCGGGGGCTGCAGGCCCAGGGCAAGCAGGCAGAGAAGGACTCGCAACGCTTCCTGGTGAACAACGGCCGCGCGAACCACGTCTGGCAGTCGGCCTACCTCGACCAGCACAACGACTTTGTTCGCGACCGCTTCCCGTACCCCTACATCGGCATGAACCCGGATGACATGGGCGAGCTGGCGCTAAAGCCGGGCGACCTCGTCGAGGTCTTCAACGGCAACGGCGCCACCCAGGCGGTCGCATGGCCGGAGGGGGGCCTCGGCCGCAACCAGACCTTCATGCTGTTCGGCTACCCGACGGGCGTGCAGGGCAACGTGGTCAGCAAGGCGACCAACGAGTTGGTCATACCAAACTACAAGCAGACCTGGGCGAACATCCGGAAGCTCAGCGACGCCCCCGAAGCCGTCCGCCACCTGTCTTGGAAGACCCAGGAGTACCGGGCCCAGACTTGAGATCGGGCACCCTGCGACGCGGCCGCCCGGCTGCGTCGTCACGCTCCCCCTGCCATTGGAGACCCCATGCGAGTCCTTGCCTCGGCCCTGCTCTGCGTGCCGCTCCTCGCCTTCCCGGCTCTCGCCCAGACCGTCCCGTCGGGCGAGCAACTGTTCCGCAGCCAGTGCGGCGCCTGCCACGGCGTGGACAGCCGCAACCGCGTCGGCCCCGGCCTCGCCGGAGTGCTGGGCCGCCGCGCGGCAGCCGTCGAGAGCTTCCGCTACTCGAACGCCATGCGCACAAGGGCGGCGGAAGGACTGACCTGGGACGAGGCGACGCTGCACGCCTACTTGCAGGCCCCCAAGCAGGTCGTGCCCGGAGGCAGCATGTCCTATGTTGGCATGAAGGACGAGGCACGCCTGAACGCTTTGCTGGCCTATCTCAAGGAGAATGCGGGGTCGTGACCACCAGCCTCGCGCCCCGCCCCGCATGCTCCGATTGCGACCTGCAAGCGGGCCTTGTGGACGTCGAGATCGCGCGCGCACGGCTTCTCGCCGACGTCCATCCGGTGCGGGGCGTCGAGCTCGTTTCATTGTCGGCGGCGGCCCGGCGGGTGCTGGCGAATCCTGTACTGGCGACATCGGACATGCCGCCGTTCGACCGCGCCGCCGTGGACGGCTATGGCGTCGGCGGGCCGGGGCCCGGCCCCTTCCAGGTCGTCGGCTACCTTCCGGCGGGCGCGGGTGGCCTGCCGCGTGTGGGCGCCGGTGAGGCGGTGCGCCTGCTGACCGGCGCCGCCGTCCCCGAGGGCGTCTGGGCGGTCGCGATGCAGGAGGGCTGCCGGGTGGACCCGCACTCCGGTGTCGCGTCGCCGACGCTCCTGCAGGATGCCAACATCCGCCGCCGGGGTGAGGATTTCCAAGCGGGCGAGGCGGTGCTGGAGGCGGGCACCCGGCTCGACCCGCGCCACCTCGCGTTGCTGGCTGCGGTTGGGGTGGGCGACGTCGCGGTCCGGCGCAGGCCGCGGGTCGCCGTGCCCTCCGCCGGTGACAAGCTGCTCGAGCCGGGCATGCCGCACGCGCCGGGCGCCATCCACGACAGCAACCGCCCCATGCTGGCCGCCTTGCTGCGGGGCATGGGCGTCGAAATCCTTGGCCTGGGCCTGCTGCCTGACCGGCGATCCGACATCGCGGCCGCCCTGGAGCGGGCGTCCGGGTGCGACGCCATCGTCGCCTCGGGCGGCGTGTCCGGCAGCGAGGCCGACCACTTGCTGGGCGCCCTGCATGACGCCGGTGGCCACGGCTCCTGGTGCGCCGTGGCGCTGAAGCCGGGCAAGCCACTGGTGTTCGGCGGCATCGGCACGGCGCGCTGCCTGTTCCTGCCCGGCAACCTGGTGGCCGCGCTGGTTAGCGGCATCCTGTTCGGGCGCCCGCTGGTAGCTCGGCTTACCGGGGCTGTGGACGGCGGCCTGAAATCCTTGCCAGCGCGCCTGGCGTCCGGCTGGGACCGGAAGCCGGGGAGGGAAGAGTTCGCCCCCGCGATGGTCGGGCCGGACCTCGTGGTCGAGCACATCAGCAAGCCAGGGTCGGCGCGACTCATGCCGCTGGTAGCGGCCGATGGCTAGGTCAGGGTAGGTCGAGACGTCGGGATGCTGCGGGCCGGGGACGCGGTCGCGTTTCTATCCCTAGCGGGAATCCTAAACGGGTAGGATGGCGCCCGTGCTCCTTCGTTGCCGCGGCGGTTTCGCCAGGTTTCGGAGGGCAGGGACTCCGGTGTTGCGTTCGGGTGTTTGGCAGCCTCTGGTCGATAGCCGCCTATCCGCTTCGGAAGGTGAGGCAGGGCAAAGCGGACCCTCCCTGCTGAAGGTCTCGCGATGGATGCCCTGCCGATGGCATGCGCCCCCAGTAAGTCCGCGGGCGCCGCACAAACACCATCAGCGCGCGGGCTGCAGCACCGGCGCAGAGGGTGCCGGAGGGTTGGCCTCCAGTTCGGCAATCAACTGCTTCATCTCGCCGATCTCCCGCACCTGGGCCGCGATGATGCTGTCGGCCAGTTGCCGGACGTGCGGGTCCCGGATCCGCGCCCTCTCGCTGGTCATGATGGCGATGGAGTGGTGCGGGATCATCGCCTTCATGTAGGCCACGTCGCCCACCGTCTGCTGGCTCCTGACCAGCCACAGCGACCCTGCGAACACCAGGACGCTGGCGCCGAGGATGGCCATGTTGGCGGTCCGGTTCCGGTACATGCCGAGCATAAACAGCAGCATGATGACGGCCATGGTCGCCCCCATCACGAGGGCCATCCAGGTCCGGGTCTGGCTGTAGAAGACGTGCTCCAGGGCATAGGTGTTCAGGTACATCAGGCCGAACATGACCACGGTCGACACCAGGATCATCAAACCGAAACGTGCGTAGCTCATGGCGAAGCCCTTTCTGGCCGCTGGCCGGGATGGCCCGGCTTCAGCGACAGGTCTCGATTGGCAGGAGCGCGACCAGTGCCCGCAGGCACCGGTCGCATTGGAGGCGGTGAGCCTGGCTAGACAGCCCCCGCTTGAACTCAGGCGATCGGGCCGCCGCTCTCCGGGAAGACGTACCAGGAGCCGAAGTCGCCAATGCCCTCCACGAAGCCCGGCGCCTCGGCGAACATGAAGTCGCTCTGCCGCAGGTCGTCCTTGGCGATGCCCTCGAGGAGGATGGACCCCGCGAAGGTGTCGTCCTCGCCCATGCCCCAGCCGACCAGGGCGCCCCCGGCTGTGTCCTGAATGACGACATCCGCAGGCTGGATGCCCTCCATGAAGGCGATGTGGTCGAAGGCGCCTTGGGCCTCGCCGGTCGCCTCGAAGTCCAGGACCACGTCGTGGCCGCTGTCCATCGACACCATGAAGGCGTCGGCGCCGGTGCCGCCGACCAGGGTGTCGTCGCCCATGCCGCCGTTCAGCATCCCGTGCGCGGCGCCCTCGTCGAGGTAGTCGTTCCCGTCGCCGCCCATGAGCTCGTCGGACTCCGCCCCGCCGAAGAGCCTGTCGTCGCCAGCCTCCCCCGTCAGGCGGTCCATGCCGTCGCCGCCCGCCATGGTGTCACGGTCGTCGCCACCCTGGAGATGGTCGTCCCCGGCCAGGCCTGAGATGGTGTCGTCTCCCGCCAGTCCGAAGATGGTGTCCGATTCCGACGACCCCGTCAGGGTATCGGCACCAGCGGTGCCGCGGAGGACGGCGTTCCCCTCGATGTCGAAACTCAAGGTGCGGTTATCGAAGACGTGGTCGGCCAAAAGGTCGAAGATGGCACCGGCCTGTGGCTCACCGGATACCTCGGGGCCCGCAACGCTGGGCGTCGGTGCCTCGTCGGCTGGGCCGTCAGGCACCCGCAGGCCGGGAGGCAGGTCGGCCGCGTCGCCGAACATGAAGTCGTCCTGCGCCAGGTCCGCCTTGAAGACGCCTTCCAGCAGGACTGAACCCCCGTCCCAACTGACCTGGACCCCATCTGCGGTGTCCGCAAAGGCAAGGTCTGTCCACTGGAGGCCGTCCATGACCGCCAGGTGGTCGAACATGCCGGGACCGGCGGTGAAGTCCTTGATGACGTCGTGGCCGCTCATCCGGCCGATCATGAAGGCGTCCGGGCCGCCTCCGCCAACCAGGGTGTCGTCGCCCATGCCGCCGTCGACGGTGCTGTGCCCCTCACCCTCGTCCAGGTGGTCGTTCCCGGGGCCGCCGCGCAGCGTGTCGGCGCCAGGGCCGCCGTAGAGGGTGTCATTGCCCTCGCCACCTTCGACCTCGTCGTCGCCCATGTTGCCGGAGACCACGTCGGCGCCCGCACCGCCGTGGAGGACATCGTCCATGCCGCCCCCGCCAATGCGGTCGTCGCCTTCGAGGCCCCAGGTGAACTCGGCGCCGTCGGTGCCGCCCAAGGTGTCGGCGCTCTCATCGCCGAAGGTGACGTTGTGGACGTGGCCACCGGCCTCGAAATCGAAGTGAAGCCCGCCCAGCGTGCCGTGCAGGGTGTCAGCCAGCCGGTCCGTGAGGTTCGTGAGCAGGCTGCTGAGATGTTGATTCTGGCTCATGCCGACGCTCCGTCAGAACGTTTTGATCTGCACGGGAAGCGTTTGCTTCCGGTGGAGGTGACAAGGACCGGACCCGCTGTCCGGTCCTTGTCCCGGCGTCAGGCGCTCATCTCGCGGCAGGACGCGGCGCACTTGCGGCACTGCGCGACGCAGTCCTCCATGCCACCCACGGCCTCGCAGCTTTTGGCGCACTCCTCGCAGATCTCGGCGCACTCGGCACAGGTGTGCTTATGGTGGGGCGTGCCGATCAGCATCATGTCGGCAGAGGTCTGGCAGATGGTGGCGCAGGCCATCATCAGCCTGAAGTGATGCGGCTCCACGTGCTTGCCGCCCGCTTCCAGGCAGTGGTTCATGGCCGTGCCCAGGCAGGTGGAGTGGCAGCGCAGGCATTCCTCGATGCAAGCCTGCATGGCGGGGGTCATCTGATGCATCTTTCTTCTCCGTTAGGATGTCCGTGAGGCGGGGTTCGCCAGCCTGCTCGGCAGGTCGGCTGCCCAATTGAGGTGACGAGCGTGGGTGCGGGCGCCCGTTGGACGGAGGGCTCGGCCATGCTCCGCCTTCCGCAGGCCCTGGGGCTCTGCGGAGACGCTCAGGACGCCTTATCGGGGTGGTGGAGAAGGAAGGTCGGAGAAGATGCCCGCGATCGAAGGTGGCGGCATGGCAAAGAAATCGCTGCCGCTGACCAGGAGCGTGACCTGCGGGCTGACCGGCGGCAGGAGGGCAGCGCCGCTCCCGCAGTGCCCGATGACGCAGCAGCCTGGCCGGACGGCATCGCCGTCGCAGTTCGGGCAGCACTTCTTGCCTGCCGTCCTTGCCTTCGCAGCCGGACCAGACATCCGGGCATGGTGGGGAGCGGGCGTGGCGTGACCAGCGTACGCGGACGCCTGGGTGAGGGCCGCAGGGGGGGACGTCGGGGACATGGCGTTATGTGCCACCGCAGGCACAGCAAGGATGGACACGCATATGGCGAGCACCAAAGCAGTCACAGCCTGGATCGCGCTTTCCGTCCAGCGCATCGGTTCATCCGCCCTACGAGCCTTCGCCAGTAAGCGTCCGTCTGCCGGATGGTTTCCTATTCGGCTTGCGAAGAACGCGGCACATCGGAGATTTCCGCACCTGCGCTGCCTCGCTTAACCTCGCTTCGAATGCGACCACGACGCCTGGAGCTGCGGGGCATCGCAGGCCGGATGTCATTGCTGTCGCCTTGCAGCACCGGCGTGCTCGCCCTGGCGGCCGGGGGCGAGCACGCCGATGCCTTCACAGGACCAGGCGGGCCTAATCCTGCAAGCGGACGGCCCGCAGGCGCAGCGCGTTGCCGATGACCGAGACAGAGCTCAGCGCCATGGCCAGGGCCGCCACGATCGGGCTGAGCAGCAGGCCCAGGACCGGGTACAGCACGCCCGCCGCCAGGGGCACCCCGGCCGCGTTGTAGACGAAGGCGAAGAACAGGTTCTGCCGGATGTTGCGCATCACCGCGCGCGACAGGAGCCGCGCCCGCGCGATGCCCGCGAGGTCGCCCTTCACCAGGGTCACGCCCGCGCTCTGCATGGCGACGTCCGTCCCGGTGCCCATGGCGATGCCGACGTCGGCCTCCGCCAGCGCCGGGGCGTCGTTCACGCCGTCGCCCGCCATGGCGACGACCTTCCCCTTGGCGCGGAGCTCCCGGACGATGCGGTGCTTGTCCTCGGGCAGGACGTCGCCCTGGAAGTCCTCGATGCCGAGCCTGCGGGCCACCGCCTCCGCCGTCGTGCGGTTGTCGCCCGTCAGCATGACGATGTGGATGCCGCTGGCGCGCAGGCTCTCCAGCGCGGCGGGCGTGCTCTGCTTGACAGGGTCGGCCACCGCGATGACGCCGCCCGGCCTGCCGTCCACGGCCAGGAAGAGCGCCGTGCCGCCCTCACGCCGGAGCTCGTCGGCCCGGGTGGCGAGACCACCCAGGTCGACACCAAGCTCCTGCATCAGCCGCGCGTTGCCCAGCGCGACTTGGCGCCCCCCCACCGTGCCGGTCACGCCCTTGCCCGTGACGGACGCGAAGTCGGCAGGCTCGCGGAAGGCCATGCCGCGTTCCTTGGCGGCGGCCACGACCGCGGCCGCCAGCGGGTGCTCGCTGGACCGCTCCAGGCTGGCGGCCAGCGGCAGCACCTCGGCCTCGGTCAGGCCGGGTGCCGGGACCACGGCCACGACCTTGGGCTTGCCCTCCGTCAGCGTGCCGGTCTTGTCCACGACCAGGGTGTCGACCTTCTCCATGTGCTCGAGCGCCTCGGCGCTCTTGATGAGCACGCCCGCGGACGCGCCCTTGCCGACGCCGACCATTATGCTCATGGGCGTTGCCAGGCCGAGCGCACAGGGGCAGGCGATGATGAGCACCGAGACGGCCGCGATCAGCCCGTAGGAGAGCGCGGGACTCGGGCCCCAGGCTGCCCAGGCGACGAAGGCCAGCGCCGCCACGGCGATGACCGCCGGGACGAAGTAACCGGAGACCGTGTCGGCCATGCGCTGGATGGGCGCCCGACTGCGCTGCGCCTCGGCGACCATGGCGACGATGCGGGACAGCATGGTGTCGGAGCCGACCTTGCCCGCCCGCATGACCAGCGCGCCGGTGCCGTTCACGGTGCCGCCGATGACCTTGGACCCCGGCGCCTTCTCGACCGGCAGGGATTCACCGGTGACCATGGACTCGTCCACGGCGCCGCTCCCTTCCAGCACCGCGCCGTCCACCGGCACGCTCTCGCCCGGACGCACCCGCAGCCGGTCACCGACGCTCACCTCGGCCAGCGGGATCTCCTCGTCCTCGCCGCTTTCCTTGAGGCGCCGCGCCGTCTTGGGCGCCATGTTCAGCAGGGCGCGGATGGCGCCGCCAGTCTGCTCGCGGGCGCGCAACTCCAGCACCTGGCCGAGCAGGACGAGCACCGTGATGACGGCGGCCGCCTCGAAGTAGACGGCGACGGTGCCGTCCATGCCGCGGAAGCCCTCGGGGAAGACGCCAGGCGCGAAGGTCGCGACCAGGCTATAGAGGTAGGCGGCGCCGGTCCCGAGGGCGATCAGGCTGAACATGTTCAGCCTGCGGTTCCTGAACGACTGCCAGCCGCGCACGAAGAAGGGCCAGCCCGCCCAGAGCACGACCGGCGTCCCGAGCAGGAACTGGACCCAAACGGAGACCCTGGGCGGCACCAGGTGATGGATGCCGAGGCCCGGGATGTGGGCGCCCATCTCCAGGACGAGGACAGGAAGGGTCAGCACCAGGCCGATCCAGAACCGCCGCGTCATGTCGGCGAGTTCCTCGTTGGGCGCGGCCTCGGCAGTAATCTCCAGCGGCTCCAGGGCCATGCCGCAGATGGGGCAGTTGCCCGGGCCTTGCTGCCGGATCTCCGGGTGCATGGGGCAGGTGTAGATGGCGGCCTTCTGCGCAGCCGTCGGCGCGACAGCCTTCTCCGGCTTCAGGTACCTGTCCGGGTGAGCCTCGAACTTTCCCTTGCATCCAGCCGAGCAGAAATGGAACGCGGCGCCGCCGTGGTGGGCGTGGTGCGGCGTCTTGGCAGGGTCAACCGTCATCCCGCAGACCGGGTCGCGCACCAGAGTCTGGTCGTCGTTAGCTGGCGTATGAGCGCCGTGACCATGGTGATGGTGGTGATGCTCTCCCATCTGCGGGACTCCTCCAAGACTGCTGTGCTCGACGTTCGGTGCTCTAGGAGGTGGGGTTTCCCATTGTGGGAAGGTCAAGGGCGCCGATCGGACACCCTGCTGGCCTTGACCTTCCCATAGTGGAAAGCCCCACCTGTTGGACGGTCATTGAGGAGGAGAGCACGATGTACCGCTTCGACGTTCCCGGCATGAAGTGCAGTGGCTGCGCCAAGAAGGTAGAGGGCGCCATCAAGGCCAAGGACACCGCTGCCGAGTTCAGCGCTGACGTGGAGAACAGGCGGGTGACCGTGATCTCCTCGGTATCCCAGACGGAGCTCGCCGCGGCCATCCAGGAAGCGGGCTACGCCAACCAGCCCGTGCCCGCCTGAGCTTCCCGGCAACGAGCTGCGCCGGACACCGTAGCCGGAGCAGGCTGCTCCGGCGACTGTGATGCCGTCCTGCGCCAGCGTCGGCCGGTGCTACATGTGATGCCGGACGTGCGGGTTGCTCATCACCTCGGCCGTCTTCGCACCGTAGTGGTGGTCGGGCTGGATGTAGGCGACGCCGCTCGATTCTCCGCCAGTCGGAACCGGAACGCCGGGGACCGGGTGCGCGGCGCCGGGATCGAGGTAGCGAATCCTCAGGTTTTCCCCGCCCCCGGCAACGGCGACACGCCCGCCACCCACGACGTTCTCGTCATGGCCGGGCGGGTAGACCACGGCAAAGTTCTCGCCCTGCCCAACAACCTCGATGGGCCCGTTGGCGTGCGCTACCGCGGCGGAAGTGCCGATCGCCGCAAACAGGGAGAGGGCGAAAAGCGCGGATTGGAAGCGGGGTGTCATAGCGAGATCCTCAATCAGGTTTGCCGTTTCTCGTCCGGCACCTGGAGAGGATGGGCCGCCACTGTGTCAGCCCGCTTGCGCCATCTTATCAATTGATGTCAGCGGAACTGCACCCCGGCTTCCACGCGGTGCGAGGCGGGACGCCCTGGGGCGTCCCGCCCCATCTCGTCAGTGGTTCATCATCTGACAGTGCTGCATCATCTGCTGCATCTGCGGCGACATCGTGCCCTGCTGGGCCTGCGCCCGCATCTGCTGACAGTGCTGCATCATCTGCTGCATGTTCATGCCTCCCATGTTGTGACCCTGCATGGAGCCCATGCTGCCCTGGGCGGCGGACGAACCCGGCGGCGTCGTGGATGTCGGAGGCAAGGACATCTGCGACGAGGTCGGGGTCGCCGCAGGCGGGCCGCCGGGCTGCGCGCAGGCGGCCACGCCGAGCAGCAGCGTTGCAGCCAATGCGACCTTCCCGATCGCCTTCGAAGTCATGTGGACCATGTGTCCTCCTTGAGATGGCAGGGGTTCGGCAGGCGCCCCGGCCCGCCTCGGCGGGCTGGGGCGACGACGTTGCACGGCGAGCAGGCGGTCACAGGGGGTGACCGACGCGCCTTGCATGACGTGGAACGGCAGCATGCTTCGAGGCAGCATGTTGCAGGTTGAGACGGCGGGGGACTCGCTCATAGGGCTTCCAGTCCGCGGAACCGCATCCACGGCCGCCAGGCGCCGTCGCGGCCAAAGGCGACGACGTCGTAGGTCGAGGGCTCCGCGCCCGGCACCTCCATGCCCGGCACGCCGATCGGCATGGCGGGCACGGAAAGCCCAGCAACGCCGTCGGGCCTTTCCTTGAGCAGGCGCCGGATTGCCGCGGCGGGGACATGCCCTTCCATGGCGTAACGACCAGTCTTCCCGGCATGGCAGGAGAGCAGGTCCGAGGGTGTGCCAAGCGCCTGCCGGTATGGCCCGACCGCATCCACGACCTTGTCGTCGACCTCGAAGCCCTCGGCCCGCAAGTGCGCGACCCAGCCACCGCAGCAGCCGCAGGTGCGATCCCGCCAAGCTTCGACCTTGGGCGGCCCGCCACAGGCCGTGGGCAGCAGTGCCAAGCCAAGTAGGCCGCTTGTGAGACCTCGACGGGTGGTGACGATACGCATATTCGCGCTCCTAGGCTGGTCTAGGCAGGATGATGCTGGCGCGCAGCCCCCCGCCTGTGATGTTCTGAAGCGCGACCGACCCGCCATGGCGGCCGACCGCCTGCCGTGCGATGGCCAAGCCGAGGCCGGAGCCGCCAGTGCTGCGGTTGCGGGACTCCTCGAGGCGGTAGAAGGGCTGGAAGACGCTCTCCAGCTGCGCCTCGGGAACCCCCGGCCCAATGTCGTCCACATGAACCACGAGTTCCTGCCCCAGGTCGGACAGGGTCACCCGGGCCGAGAGGCCGTACTTCAGCGCGTTGTCGATGACGTTGGCGAAGGCGCGCTTCAGGGCGATGGCCCGGCAGGGAAGCCGCGCCTGCGAAGGCCCCTCATAGGTCACCGACTTGCCCATGTCCTCAGCGTCGCCGCAGAGGGTCTGGAGCATCGCTGCGATGTCGGCGGACCGGACCTCCTCCTGCTCCTCGTCGCCCCGCAGGTAGGCCAGCGTGGAGGCAATCATGGCATCCATCTCGTCGAGGTCGGCGTCGATCTGCCGTTGCGCCTCGGCGTCGTCCAGGAAGCCCGCGCGCAGGCGCAGCCGTGCCAATGGGGTCCGGAGGTCATGACTGACGGCCGCGAGCGCCTGTGTCCGGTCGGCAATGAGGCGGTCGATGCGCGCCTGCATGCGGTTGAACGCCTGTGCCGCCTGCCGAACCTCGCGGGGTCCCTCCTCGGGCACGGTGACCGTCTGCCCGGGCCTGCCGATGCGGTCGGCCGCGCTGGAAAGCTCCCGCAACGGCCGCGCGATGAGGCGCACGACCAGTAGGCCCAGCACCAAAATGCCGATGGCCATGGCGGTGGTGGAGAGGAGTGTGGCGTGCTCCGGCTGCGCTTGCAGCGGGTCGGCGTGGTACCAGAGATGGCCGCCGTCCGGCAGACTGACCGCACCTTCGGCCTCCAGATGGCCGCTGGCGGTAAGATTCTGGGCCGTCACGGCCCCCACTGCGACACCGGGTCGCCAGCGCACCTGGAAGCCCGGGGAGGACAGTGCCTGGGCCACTGCCTCGCGGGCATCCGGCGGCACCATGCCGATGGCGCGGGCGGCCGCGGCGACCCGCTCGCCAGTGACCTTCTGCTGCGTGCTTCCCAGCAGGATATCGCTGCCTGTTTGGTGCAGCCACAGGCTGCCGACATGGAACGCCATCAAGCCGACCAGCAGCACCAGGATGATGCGGCCAGCCAGGGTGCTGGGGAGCAGCCGCCTCATCGACGCGCGACCGAAGGGACGAACATGTAGCCTGCGCCCCGAACAGTCTTGATGATGGCGGGGCTGTCCGACAGCGGCTCCAGCTTTCTCCGGAGGCGGCTGACCATGACGTCCACCGAGCGGTCGATGCTGCCCGAGATCCGGTTGCGGGCGAGGTCCAGCAACTGGTCGCGCGACAGGACGCGTTGTGGGTGCTCGCAGAAAGCCAGGAGCAGGTCATACTCGCCGCTGGACAGATCAACCGCCGAGCCGTCGGGTGCCGCCAGTTCGCGGCGCCGGGTGTCGAGGAGCCAGTCGGCGAAGACCATCCTGTCGCCGGTGACGAGCCCCGTCCGGGCTGCCCCGGCCTGGGCGCGCCGCAGGACGGCCCGGATCCGGGCCAGGAGTTCTGGACGGCTGAACGGCTTGGGGAGGTAGTCGTCGGCGCCGAGTTCGAGGCCCACCACCCGGTCGGCCTCCTCGCCGCGGGCCGTCACCATGATGATCGGGACCTCGGACCTCGCTCGGAGCATCCGACACAGGTCGAGCCCCGACTGGCCTGGCAGCATCACGTCCAGCAGCACCAGGTCCACCGGGGACAGCGAGATAGTGTCCCACATCTCCGCGCCGTTCCGCGCCCCCGTGACCCGGAAGCCGTTCTGGCGCAGGAACTTGGCGATGAGCGTGCGCATCTCCCCGTCGTCCTCGACGACGAGAATGTGAGCCTCGAGGGGGAGCGGGCTGCCCCGCCCCTCCCGCTCCGTGTCAGGACTGACCGGCGGCACCGGCGAGGACACCCAGCTTCGCCCGTGCCTTCGGAGCCAGGCCGGGGGCGGATGCAGCCTTCGCTGCGAATTCGGTCATGTCAGCGTCTCCCACCACAATCAGGGCCACCATGCCCAGACCAGTGTGGGGCGTGCACTGCACGGGGTAAACGCCGGGCCGGTCGAAGGTCACCGTTGCCTCGCTGTTGAACGGCACGGTGAGCGGCGGCGCGCCCGCAGGCCAAAGCGACTGAATGGGGGCGACGTTGTGACCCTTGTCGGTGGGCTCGAAGCGGACGGAGCCGCCCACCGGGACCCGCACCAGAGCGGGATCGTAGGCGAAGGTGTCGCCTGCCACGGGACCGCGGTTCAACTGGCGGACCGTGGCGGCTGGCTCAGCGGCGCTGGCCAGCCCCGTCATCATCAGCAACGCGACAAGGGTCGTGCGGATCATCATGGTTTTGTCTCGTCTTAGAAGAACAGCCGGATGCCGGTCATGAAGGTCCATCCGCCCACATCCTCACCGTCGTTGCGGGCGTAGCGGGCCGTGTCACCAAGCTTCCGCTCGTAGCTGACGCCGATGTAGGGTGAGACCTCGCGCGTGAACTCGTAGCGCAGGCGCAGCCCGGCCTCGATGTCGTTGATGCCGCTGCCGACGTGAAGTTCGGGCACCTTCTGGAGCGCGAAATTGGCCTCGATGTTGGGCTGGAGCACCAGGCGCTGCGTGATGTAGGCGTCGTAGGACACCTCCGCGCGCGCCGACAGGTCGCCGCGCTCGCTGACAAAACCCTGGAGGTCGACCTCGAACATGCCGGGCGCCAGCCCTTGCAGGCCGATGACGCCGTAGAAGCGGTCCGGCCTGGGGCGGATGTCGTAGCGGACACCGGCCTGGAGGTCCCAGTAATAGCCGATCAGGCGCGAGTAGAGCAGTTGGATCTCGGCGCTCTCGACCCGGCCGTTCCGCGCCGTCTCGCCCTCGGTCTTCAGCCAAACCCGGTTGACGTCGCCGCCATACCAGGCCTGCCCGTCCCAGCGGCCGATGTTGGGGCCGTCCAACCCCCAGCCGTACTCCAGCTTCTCGAACAGCACGGCGCCGGTGAACACCTCGTGGCTGAACGGGGGCTCGGTGCTGTGCGGCATCGCCTGCGCGTGCGCCGGTGCGGCCTGGAGCGCGCCGATGGCCAGGACGGCCGAGGCGGCGGCGGTCAGGATGCTCTTGGTCTTCATGACCGTCACCGCGCCGAAGCCGCCTGGCGTGCCGAGACCACAGATACCTTGCGCATCATCCCAGTCTCCATGTGGTAGAGCATGTGGCAGTGGAAGGCCCAGCCGCCGGGCGCGTCCGCCTCGATGTCGACGTCGAGCGTCGAGCCCGGCTTGATGTTGACGGTGTGCAGCAGCGGATTCTCGGCCCCGTTGCCGACCTGCGGAATCATCCACATGCCGTGCAGGTGCATCGGGTGGCTCATCATCGTCTCGTTGACGAAGCGGAAGCGCGCACGCTCGCCGAGGTGGAGCTGGATGGGCTGCGCTTGGCTGAAGCTGTTGCCGTTGATGGACCAGAAGTACCGCTCCATGTTGCCGGTCAGCCGGATCTCGATGATGCGGGTTGGCTCCCGGACCGGGTAGAGCGGCTTGGCGGCCCGGAGGTTGCGGTAGGACAGAACGCGAGCACCCGGCGGCGCGCCGACATCGTTCACCAGGGGGTCTGGCATCGCCATGGCGCCGTGGTCCATGCCGCCCATGGCACCGGCGCCCGTCGAGCCATGATTCATGCCGGGCATGTTGCCGTGGTTCATCCCGGCCATGGACGAGGGGGCCATGCCCCGCATGCTGGAGTGATCCATCCCGGGCATCGCCGGTTGGTTCATCCCCGACATGGAGGAGTGGCCCATGCCAGCCATGTTTCCATGGTTCATGCCGCCCATGGACTGGCCCTGCATGCCCTGGGAACCCCCGGCGGGCATCTGCATGGCGGAGTGATCCATGCCCCCCATGTCCATCGGCGCGACGTGGCCCGGGGCGTCAACCTCCGGCATCGGTGTGCCGCGGTCCAGTCCGCTGGGCCCGTAGTTCATGCCCATGTCGGCCATGGTCAGAACCGGGCGCGGACGGTGCGGCGGCAGAGGCAGGGCGGGCAGGCCTTCCCGCGTGGCCAGGCTGAACTGCGCGAAGCCCTGGCGGCCCATGGATTCCGCCAGCACCTGGTACTGGCGCCCGTCGCGCGGGCGGACCAGGACGTCGAAGGTCTCTGCCGGTGCGATGCGGAACTCATCCACGGTGACGGGGCGGACGTTGTTGCCATGCGCCTGCACCACGGTCATCTCGAGGCCGGGGACGCGCACGTCGAAGTGGGTCATGGCGCCGCTGTTGATGAAGCGCAGGCGCACCGTCTCGCCGGGCCGGAAGAGCGCCGTGAAGTTCTGTGCCGGAGTGTGGCCGTTGACCAGGTAGGTGTAGCCGCCGACATCCTCGATGTCGGTCGGGTCCATCCGCATGTCGCCCCACATGACGCGGTCGGAGACGATGGCTGACCGCGCGGCGCCGTCCGGCGCCCGGCGGAGTTCGCCGACCAGGCTGGCCAGGGTGCGCTTGTTGTAGTTGTAGTAGCCGGGATCGCGCTTGAGGTTGGCGATGACGTGGCTCGGCGTCTCGTCCGTCCAGTCCGACAACTGGACGATGTAGTCGCGGTCGTAGCCGAAGGGTTCCGGCGTCGCGGGGTCGATGACGATGGAGCCGTAGATGCCGGACTGCTCCTGCACGCCCGAATGGCTGTGGTACCAGTAGGTGCCAGCCTGGACGAGCGGGAAGCGGTATTGGTGCGTCCCGCCCGCGTCGATGCCCTGGAAGCCGTCGCTGATGCCCGGTACGCCGTCCTGGCTGCTCGGCAGGATCAGGCCGTGCCAGTGGATCGAGGTGTGCTCGCGCAGCCGGTTGGTGACGTTGATCACCACCTCCTCGCCCTCGCGGAAGCGCAGGACGGGACCCGGGATCTGCCCGTTGATGGCCATGGCCGGGCGGCGGCGCCCGGTGATGTTGGCCGTCACGTGCGACAGGGTCAGGTTGAACTCGCGCGGCATCGCCCGGCCGACGGCGGGCTGCGCCGAGGCGCCGGACGCGGCCGGGAACGCCAGGGCGGCGACCCCGAGGCCCAGGGCCCGCCGCCTGCTCAGCTTGTCATTGGTCATCGTTCGGTCCCCTTGGCCACGTCCACTGCGGGCTGGTCTTGCCGGTCAGCGCGAGAAGGTGACGTTGCCCACCATTCCGGACTCGTAGTGGCCCGGGATGTTGCAGGCGAACTCCAGGCTGGTGGCCCTGGTGAACTTGAAGACCATCTCCCCCGTCTTGCCGGGGTCGACCAGAACGGCGTTCGGGTCATCGTGGCGCATCGCGCCGTGATCCATGCCGCCGTGTCCCATGGCGCCATGGTTCATGCCCGGCATCCTGGAGTGGTCCATGCCAGCCATGGCATCCTTGCTGGTCGCCGACATCATGCCGCTGTCGAACATGGCCCGCATCTCGCGCTGGTGCTGCTGGTGCATGACGGCGGTGCCGATGTTGAACTCGTGCAGGAGCTCGCCAGCGTTGCGCACCCGGAAGCGGACGGTCTCCCCGGCCCGGACCTGGATGCGCTGCGGCTGGTAGCTGTTGTCCCGCATGACGATGTCGATCGTCCGCCTGACGTCCTGGGCACGGCCACGGGTGCCGAATGCCTGGTAGGCCGAGTCCGCAGAGGCAGGCTGAATCTGGGCCGCAGCGATGGCGGCCAGGATGGCGGCCGCGATGGAGGTGGCAAGGCGCATCGGTGAGCTTCCCCGGTCTGTGCAAGCAGGGGCAGGTCGGTGGCCTGCCGCGTGAACTCGATGCGGCCAAGATGGCCTCCGAGTGCGAGCCCGAGATTGCCCAAGTGTGACAAGATATTTCAGGTGAGGGAGCGCAGCGCGGTTCGTGACATGGGCCTGCCCACAGCGGCACGGTGTCCAGCCTGCCACTCAAACCTTCACCGTGAGGGGGACAGATCGCGCTACAGGTGACCGGGCTAAGGCGGGGTTGATCCAGGAAGCGACCTGCCCACCCAATCCCTGAACCTCGACAATCTGGGTGCAGCCAGCCTGGCGGTAGGCTCTGTTCAGGCACCCCCCCTGAAAGTGGAGGAGGCTCAGATATCAACTTGTAGTGACGATTCCGTCGTGTATTTTCCGCGGCCAAGTTCGTCTTCCGACCAAGGTGCAAGGCCGCTGGCTTTGCTGATAACGGCTGAGTCCCTGCTGTCAGGCGCCGTTTGCCCGAGGGTTTAGGGAAACGTCGTCGACGGAGCGCACCTTGTCGCAGCCTATGCCTTATTGGCAGAGCCAGCCGAGATACGATGGAGGGGTCTACGACCTGACCCATCTCCAGCCATGGAACACCACCATCTTGGCGCCCGGCTCACCCGGCCCTGAAGGTTCGGCGGGCAGTGAGAAGGTTCGGATGCCCATTTGCTTCAAGTTCAGCTATCACTGCTGCACGGACAAGGATTCGACAAGGCTTGGCTTGGGAGACCTTGTGGTTGAAAGCGAGCGGCCGGAAGAGAGGCGGCGCCTGTGTCCAGTTCGCTGGTTTGCCAGCCGGAACCTGAAGGAAACGTTGAGAAGCGCCATGAGCGGGCGCTTGGCGCCCATCAACAACTATCAGTGGGTACTCCACACAAAGCTGCCTGGCATTTCGCACACTTGGATCGTTTTCCTGAAGTTCATGCCTGGCCCGCCCAACGGCTGCGCTATCGCTAGCGTGGAAACGTCTTACCTCACCGGCGACCCGATAAAGGGCGGGAGAGAGGAGAACTTCGCGTACATTGCTCATAGGACGCGTCAGACGGGACAGCTCTACGGCGTCAGATAGCCCGAAAAAGCTTTGGGGCCAGACCCGTCGGCCTGACCCCTCCGCAACACTTCCGTGTAAATAGATACCCAATTTGATCCGCGATAGTGCCGCAGATACCTGCTTCCACAGGCTGGGGCACCCGTTAGGATTGAACCAAGTGGCTCAAACCAGCGTTCCAAGTGCAGTCTGAAGGTATGTTCAGTTAGCCTCAGCGTCAAGAGGTGAGGCCCCCAAGCGCAAGTAATCCCCCTTAAACCCGTATGAACGCGGGTACCTGTGGTCCTTGCTTGAACTGCGTCTGCCTCCCCAGGAGAACCACGCGAGCACCATGGCTCCGTTGGGCCTGGGGCGTGGCGCTCGGTGGCTCCGGCGTGGCGACATGCTTGAGTGGCGGCACTTCCCGCTCATCGTCCTGGAGCGCCGTCCCTCCGCCCCGAAGGCGTTCGTGCCGGTCAGGGTGAGCCATGTCGGTTTCTGGGAAGTGGCTTGCACTGAAGGTCCGGCTGCTGTGGGCGCACAGCCGTCATGGCCGGGTCTGGCCGGGCACGGACAGGCCGCTTCCGGGGTAGGCTCGCCTGGGAAGCAGACACCTGCTTCATGCGGCGAAGCACTCCGCATGAGCTTGACTGCGCCAACATATCGGCGATACTCGATATATGGAATCGGAAGACGCCCTCGCGTGCCTTGGCGCCCTGTCACAGTCGACCCGGCTGGAGACCTTCCGGTTGCTGGTGCGCCATGAGCCCGAGGGCCTGCCTGCGGGCGAGGTCGCCCGACAGCTCGAGGTTCCCCAAAACACGATGTCCACGCACCTGGCGGTGCTGACGCGCGCTGGCCTGCTTCGTTCCGAGCGCCACAGCCGGTCCATCGTCTACCGGGCCGATGCCGAGCGCCTGCGGGAGATGATGCTGTTCCTCGTCAAGGACTGCTGCGGCGGACGCGCCGACCTGTGCCAGCCCCTGGTCGCCGACCTGCTTCCCTGCTGCCCGCCCGAGAAGGCCACCCCATGAGCGACGTCACCATCTACCACAACCCGGCTTGCGGGACGTCCCGCAATACGCTGGCCCTCATCCGCAACAGCGGCGAGGAGCCGAAGGTTATCGAGTACCTGAAGACGCCGCCGACGCGGGAGGTGCTGGCCGACCTCATCCGGCGCATGGGCGTCCCGGTGCGCGACGTCCTGCGCCAGAAGGGCACACCCTACGAAGAGCTTGGCCTTGGCGATCCGTCCTTTACGGACGACCAGTTGCTCGACGCCATGGTGGCGCACCCCATCCTCATCAACCGTCCCATCGTGGTGACACCGCTCGGCGCGAAGCTGTGCAGGCCGTCCGAGGCGGTGCTCGACATCCTGCCGAACCCGCAGCAGGGCGCCTTCACCAAGGAGGACGGCGAGAAGGTCGTCGGTGAACCGGGCCACCGCCTGATCTGAGTCGGGCGCCCGCGCCCTCCCATTCCGGGGACCGACGAGCCAAGCCGCTGACCATCGCTGACAGCGGATGGTCCGGCGCGCCCTGACGCCCGAGAGAACACGCCCTTCATGCTGGCCCTGGCCATCTTCGTCCTCACTCTCGTCCTGGTCATCTGGCAGCCACGCGGTATCGGCATCGGCTGGAGCGCCATGGGCGGCGCCGTGCTGGCGCTCCTGACGGGCGTCATCGGCTGGGCCGATGTCCCTGTGGTCTGGGACATCGTCTGGGACGCCACCTTCACCTTCGTGGCGCTGATCATCATCTCGCTTCTGCTGGACGAGGCCGGGTTCTTCCAGTGGGCCGCGCTGCACGTGGCGCGCTGGGGCGGCGGAAACGGGCGGCGGCTGTTTCCGCTTGTCGTGGTGCTGGGCGCGCTCATCGCTGCCTTCTTCGCCAATGACGGCGCCGCCCTGCTGCTGACGCCCATCGTCATGGCCATCCTGCTGCGGCTGAACTTCTCCGCAGGCGCCACGCTCGCCTTTATCGTCGCCTGCGGCTTCGTGGCCGACACCACCAGCCTGCCGCTGGTGATCTCCAACCTCGTCAACATCGTCTCGGCCAACTATTTCGGCATCGGCTTCGACCGCTATGCGGCGGTGATGGTGCCGGTGAACCTGGTGGCGCTGGTGGCAACACTCGGCGTGCTCTGGGCCTACTATGGCCGCCAGGTGCCCGCGAGCTATGCGTTGGACCGACTGGAGCGGCCCGGCGCCGCCATCCGCGACCACCTCGTCTTCCGGGCGGCCTTTCCGCTGCTTGCGGTGCTGCTGCTGGCCTATTTCGTCCTGGCACCGCTTGGCGTGCCGGTGGCGGCCGTGACCGGCGCCGCAGCGCTCCTCCTGCTGGTGCTGGCCGGGCGCTGGCACCGGGGAGGGCAGGGCGCCCTTGTCTCCATCCGCAAGGTACTAGGCGAGGCTCCCTGGCAGATCGTCGTGTTTTCGCTCGGCATGTACCTGGTGGTCTATGGCCTGCGGAACGCCGGGCTGACGGACCATCTGGCTGGCGCACTGGAATGGCTGGCCGGGCATGGCCTCTGGGCCGCCACCATCGGCACGGGCGTCGGCGCCGCGCTGATCTCCTCCGTGATGAACAACATGCCGAGCGTGCTGGTGGGCGCCCTGGCTATCGAGCAGGCGCGGGGCATCCCGCTCGCCATCCGCGAGGCGATGGTCTACGCCAACGTCATCGGCTGCGACCTGGGGCCCAAATTCACCCCCATCGGCAGCCTGGCGACGTTGCTCTGGCTGCATGTGCTGTCGCGCAAGGGCACTACCATCACCTGGGGGCAATACATGAAGGTCGGCCTCGTCATCACGCCTCCGGTGCTTCTGGCCGTGCTGGCCGCCCTGGCGCTTTGGCTGCCCGTGGTGGGTACGCCGTGAGCAACACGACCAAGCGCGCCATCCGTCCGTTCCTGACGACGGGGAGACCCTAATGCCATCCGACCTCGACCTCACGCTGCCCAACGTTGCCGACGACCATCTGCAGATGCCGAATCTCACCCGGCTCGGCATTCCCGGCGCCAGCACGCACCCACCGCGCATCCTGCTGCTCTACGGCTCGCTGCGGGAGCGGTCCTACAGCCGGTTCCTGACGCTGGAGGCCGTGCGCATCCTCCGCCGCCTCGGCGCCGAGACGCGGGTCTTCGACCCCCGCGACCTGCCGGTGGTCGACAGCGTACCCGCCGACCACCCCAAGGTGGCGGAACTCCGAGAGTTGTCCCTGTGGTCCGAGGGCCAGGTTTGGTGCAGCCCGGAGCGGCACGGCGCCGTCACCGGCATCCTGAAGAACCAGATCGACTGGCTGCCGCTGGAGAGCCGCGGCGTCCGTCCGACCCAGGGGCGCATGCTGGCGGTGATGCAGGTCTCCGGCGGCAGCCAGAGCTTCAACAGCGTCAACACCCTGCGCCTGCTCGGGCGCTGGATGCGGATGATCACCATCCCCAACCAATCCTCCGTGCCCAAAGCGCATGAGCAGTTCGACGAGGCGGGACGCATGCTGCCGGGGCCGCTCTATGACCGCGTCGTCGACGTCATGGAGGAACTGGTGAAGTTCACCCTGCTGACTCGTGACATTTCGAGCCACCTGACCGACCGCTACAGCGAGCGCAAGGAGCGGGCGGAGAAGCAGGCCAAGGCGGACTTGGCTAAGCTCTCGGGCGCCGTCGGATAGGCGCTGGAGCTCTCGTGCGGACAGTAGGCAAGAGAGGACAACCTCTGCTCGTGAACGGATAAAGACGTTTCCACTGACACCAAGCCCACGAGAAGGCCGGGCTCAGGTAGCTGACAGGATTGTTGGTGCGGCGCGTTATTGTTAACGAGAGTTAATCTCAGCTACCCGTCCACCGGGAAAGGCCCGCCATGACAAACACGAACTCCGTCACCTATCCCGCCATGCCCACGCTTCGCCGCCGCCACGCGCTCGCGCTGCTCGGCGCGGCTGGCTTTGCCCTGCGGACTGCACCGGCGCGTGCCGCCGCGGTGGAGAAGAGCGTGAAGCTGGCGCCCGGCCTCTGCGAACTGGTTGTCAGCACCACCACAGGCCTTGTGCATGTGGCGAGCACCGGCCCGCGCGGCGCCGACGACGCCAAGATCCTTGGCCTGGATCCGCGTACCCTGGAGGTCCGCTCCACCATCGAGCTCGGCGCGAACACAGCTTTCGGCCTCGGCGTGAACGACAGCACCGGCATGCTGTTCGGCACCGGCACGCGCAAAGGCAGGGTGCTCGCCATTGACCTCCGCACCGGCAAGGTCAAGACGGAGATCGGCGAGGGCGAGAACAACCATCCGCGGCAGGTCGTCGTGGACGAGGCGCGCAACCGCGCCTTCGTCTCCAACTTCGGCTTCCGGGAGAAGCCGAGCGCCGTGTGGGTGGTGGACACGGCTGCCAACACCCTCGCCAGCGTCATCACGGAAGGGCTGGAAGGGGGTATCTCGGGCCTTACCCATGACCCTGCGGGAGACCGGGTCTTCGTGGCCGCCTTGCAGACGAACGAGGTGGTGGAAGTGAGCCTTGCCCGCCGCGCCGGGGTGCGCCGCTTCGCCTCCGGCGGGGACGGGCCAATCAACTTGGCCTTCCACGCCGCCAGCGGGCGCCTGTTCTGCACCAACCAGAAGAGCGGCCAACTGGCCGTGCTGGATGCCGCGTCCGGCCAGCCGGTCAAGGTGCTGGAGACAGGTGCGGGCGCGCTGGCCGTCACCTTCTCGACCGACGGTGCGCTGGCCTATGTCACCAACCGTGGGGCTGGCACGGTCAGCCTGGTGGACACGCGCGCGCTGACCGTGCTGGCGAGCCTGCAGACCGGCACGCACCCGAACACCGTGGCCGTGGATCGGCGCACGGGGCTCGCCTATGTCAGCAACAAAGCCCGCTCGGCGCCGCGTCCTGCCCAGGGCCAGCCTCCGGCCCCGGCGCCCGAGGACCCGAACGGTGACACGGTGAGCCTGATCCGCGCCTAAGATCATGGCCGTTCCGGCGGGCAACCGCTGAAACGGCCCGGAGTGGACACGGCTGGGAAGAGCCGTGTGAACGGTCAGGCGCCAGTGCTGGGACCGAGGGCTTCGATGATGCGGCACTCCGCCACCTTGCCGTGGCGGCACTGTCCGATGAGGGAATCCAGTTCGCGGCGCAGTGCCTGGAGGTCGGCAATCTTCCGGTCCACATCCTCCAGGTGCTCGCTGGCGATGACGTCCACCGCGTCGCAGGAGCGCTCGCGGTCCTCGGCCAAGTCGAGCAGTGTGCGGATCTGATCCAGCGAGAAGCCGAGGTCCCGCGCACGCCGGATGAAGCTCAGGCGGCCAAGGTGGGCCTCGCCGTAGGTCCGGTAGTTCCCGGCGCTGCGGGCCGGGGCCGGGAGCAGCCCCACACGCTCATACCAGCGAATGGTTTCCACCTTCGTCCCGGTCGCCCTGGCGAGAGCGCCGATGTTCAGCAAGTTCTCCAAAGACATCACCTTGACCCTGTAGCGACTACAGGGTCTATATAAGACGTCATCAGTTCCCCGCAACCAGCGGGGACCCACCTGCGAAGGAGGCAAGCGATGGCGAATGGTGACACGGCAGCAGGAACATCGGTCGACCTGCGTTACCGGGTGGAGGGCATGGATTGCTCCGGCTGCGCCCTGAAGATCGAGGGTGCGGTCGAGCAGATCGGCGGCGCCGAGGACATCCAGGTCAACTACAAGACGCAGACCCTGGAGTTCCGCCTGAATGAGGCGACCACGCCACGCTCGGCCGTCGAGGAGAAGATCCGCGGTCTGGGCTACGGTGTCGCGGCCCTGGCGTAACCAACAGGAACAGGATGACAGCCATGGCTGACGGCGGAACGGCTCAACTAGCCCCCAAGTCCAGGGCGGCCCTGCGATACCACGTGGAGGGCATGGACTGCCCGTCCTGCGCCTCGAAGATCGAAACTGCCGTTGGCCGCTTCGGCGGGGCCGAGGACATCCGGGTCAACTACCACAGCCAGGTCCTGGCCTTCCGGCTGGACGAGGCGGCGACCCCGCGTTCGTCCGTCGAGGAGGGGATCCGCAAGCTCGGCTACGGCGTCGCCCCGGTCGAGGCGCCGCGGGTGGTCGCGGGCGAGCCTGGCGCGGTCGCCGCCGACGTACCGCTCGTTCGCCCACGCCAGCCCTGGTGGAAGGGGAAGAAGGCGCGGCTTGCCGCGGCGATCGGCGCCCTCATGGTGGCCGGGTTCGCCGCTTCGCTCGCCGTCCCGTCGCTGGACCACTGGGCCTACGTACCCGCCGCCCTGATCGGGCTCGTCTTTTTCGGCAGGAAGGCCATCGCCGCGGCGCGCGCCGGTTCGCCCTTCAGCATCGAGATGCTGATGTCGATCGCCACTGTCGGCGCCATCGCCATCGGAGCAACCTCCGAGGCGGCCGTGGTGGTGTTCCTGTTCACTGTCGGCGAACTCCTGGAGGGCATCGCGGCCGGGCGCGCCCGCGCGGGGATCGAGGCGCTCGGCGCCCTGGTGCCGAGGACCGCGCTGCGCATCGAAGACGGCACGGCACGGGAGGTGCCCGCCGCCAGCCTCAAGGTCGGCGACCTCGTCCTGGTCCGCCCGGGTGACCGCGTCTCCGCCGACGGCGATGTGGCCGAGGGCGAATCCGAGGTCGACGAGAGCCCGGTGACCGGTGAGTCTATCCCCGTTCCCAAGGCGGAGGGCGCCCCTGTCTTCGCGGGCAGCATCAATGCCTCCGGTGCGCTCCAGGTCCGGGTGACGAAGCCTGCCTCCGACAACACAATCGCCCGCATCATCCGCCTGGTGGAGGAGGCGCAGGACGCCAAGGCGCCGACCGCCCGCTTCATCGAGCGGTTCTCGGCCATCTACACGCCGATCGCAGTTGCCGTGGCGGCCCTGGTTGTCGTCGCGCCGCCGCTTATCGTCGGCGCGGACTGGGACACCTGGATCTACCGCGGCCTGGCGCTGCTGCTGGTCGCCTGCCCCTGCGCCCTCGTCCTCTCGACGCCCGCGGCCATCGCCTCCGGCCTCGCCGTCGGCACCCGGCGGGGCCTGCTGGTGAAAGGCGGCGGCGCCCTGGAGACCATCGGCCGGATCCGCGCCGTCGCCTTCGACAAGACCGGCACCCTGACCGAGGGACGCCCGCGCGTGACCGACCTCCTCGCCCTGTCTGGCTCGGAACGCACGATGCTTGGCCTCGCCGCCGCGGTGGAGAACGGCTCCAGCCATCCGCTCGGCCGCGCCATCCTGGAGCGGGCGGACGCGGACGGCATCCCGCTCCGCCCGGCCAAGGAGTCCCGCGCCATCCCCGGCAAGGCCGTCGAAGCCGTCGTGACCGGCAAGCGCGTGACGGTCGGCTCACCCACCTACGCTGCCGCTCAGGCGCCGCTCACGGCTGACGCAACGCGGACGGTCGCCGAGTGGGAGAATCAAGGAAAGACCGTGGTCGTCGTCTCTGTGGACGGCGCGCCCACTGGCCTGGTCGCGGTGCGCGACGAGCCCCGGCCGGACGCGGCCGCGGGCATCCGGGCGCTCGACGCCCTCGGCGTCGAGGCCGTCATGCTGACCGGCGACAACGTCCGCACGGGTCAGGCCATCGCCGGAGCGCTCGGCCTCAAGGTGAAGGCGGGGCTGCTGCCGGAGGACAAGCTGCGCGAGATCGGCGCCCTCAAGGCAAAGGCGCCCGTGGCCATGGTCGGCGACGGCATCAACGACGCGCCCGCGCTCGCCGCCGCCTCGGTCGGCATCGCCATGGGTGGCGGGACCGACGTGGCCTTGGAGACCGCCGACGCGGCGCTGCTGAACAGCCGTGTCGTGGACGTGGCCGCCCTGGTCGGGCTGTCGCGCGCGACTCTGGCCAACATCCACCAGAACGTGGCCATCGCCCTCGGCCTCAAGGCGGTCTTCCTGGTGACGACGGTGGTCGGCATCACCGGCCTCTGGCCCGCCGTGCTGGCCGACACCGGCGCCACGGTGCTGGTGACCCTCAACGCCATGCGCCTGCTCGGGTACCGCTTCAAGGGCATGGCGCATGGCTGAGGGCCTGCTTAGGGCGCGGCTCGCCTGGACCTGGGGCGCGGGGACGGCCGCGCTGGCCTTCGCGCTGGACCAGGCGACGAAGTGGTGGGTGCTGGCCCATCTCATGGATCCGCCCCGCGTCATCCCCGTCACCCCGTTCTTCAACCTGGTGCTGGCATGGAACCGGGGCGTCAGCTTCGGCCTGCTGTCGGCGGACCACCCCGCGACGCCCTGGCTCCTGTCCTCCCTCGCGCTCGCCGTCATCGCAGGCCTCGTCGTCTGGACGACGCGCGACCGGCGCCCCGGGATGGCGGCTTCGATCGGGTTCATCGTCGGTGGCGCCCTGGGAAACGTCGTCGACCGGCTGCGGCACGGCGCCGTGACGGACTTCCTGGACTTCCACGTGGCTGGCTACCACTGGCCCGCCTTCAACCTCGCCGACAGCGCGATCTTCGTCGGCGTTGCGCTCCTGCTCCTCGTCAGCGGGCGGCGCGAACCGGCGGGCGCGCCGACCTCCGTGGCGCGACCCTGAGGGCGGGACCGGCGTGAACCCGCTCCTCCAGATGTCCGGCCTCCTGACCGCTTTCCTGGCGGGGATGGTTTCCTTCCTCTCGCCCTGCGTGCTGCCGCTGGTGCCCGGCTACGTCTCTTATGTCGCCGGGCGCTCGGTCGCCGCCGAGCGCACCGCGCCGGATCGCCTCGCCACGGTCGGCCTCGGCCTCTGCTTCGTCCTGGGCTTCGCGACCGTCTTCGTGGCGATGGGCGCGGGCGCCTCGGCGCTGAGCCAAGCCCTGCTGCGCTACCGCTACGAGGCTGGGATCGTGGGCGGGGTGGTCGTTATCCTGTTCGGCCTGATGACTGCGGGTGTTCTGCGATTGATGCCGTTACAACGCGACCTCCGCTTCATGCCGACTCTCAGCGGCGGCACGCCGCTCTCCGCCTACGTGCTCGGGCTGGCCTTTGCCTTCGGCTGGACGCCCTGCATCGGTCCGGTGCTGGGCGCCATCCTGGCGCTGACCGCCACCAGCGAAATCAGCCACCTCGGCATCATGCTCCTGGCCGCCTATGCGGCCGGGCTGGGCGTGCCCTTCCTGCTGGTGGCCGCCTTCGCCGACGCCTTTCTACGCGGCCCGTTCCGCAGCCTGCGACGCGTCGGGCGCGTTCTTCAGATCGTGGCGGGTGGCATCATGGTGGCGATGGGGGTGGCAATGATTACCGGCCACCTGACTGACTTCGCCATCCTGATGCTCCAACTCTTCCCCTGGCTCGGGAGCATCGGATGAGCGGCGCCGCGGATTCTAAGAAGCGCGCCTAATACGCCGTCAGCCACACCGCGAAGCATGCAACTCCGCCCGGCTGGGTTTAGCGCTCCTCGGCCCTCGCCGGGTGCGCCCTTGCCGAAAGACATCGTGCTCGGTGTCCCAAGGTGGCCACCATCGCGGCTTCCGCGACACCGCGCAAAAACAGGGAGAACAGAATGCCGTCTCAGCCGATCGTACGGGGCTTTTACGATGATCAGACCGGAAGCGTCTCCTACGTCGTGGCGGATCCGCAAACAAAGAAATGCGCGGTTATCGATCCCTTGTTAAGCTTCGACCGCAATTCATGCAGCCTTGCGACCCAGCCAGCCGACGAGATTGCCACCCATATCCGGGAGCGCGGACTGATCCCGGAATGGGTGCTCGACACCCACCCGCATGCTGACCACCTTTCTGCCGTCGCCTACCTGGGCGAGCGCCTTGGCGTGCCAACAGGCATTGGCGAACAGACCCTCGCAGTTCAGGCGATCTGGTCGGACATCTATAACATCCCCGATCTCGAGGTCGGTGGCCGCGACTATTGGGACCACATGTTTGCAGATGGTCACTGCTTCAATCTTGGCGCCTCGGAAGTGAGGGTGATTTTTTCCCCAGGCCACACCGCGGCCTCGGTCACCTACGTCGTTGGCGACGCCGCGTTCGTGCATGACACCCTCTTCATGCCGGATGCGGGCACGGCACGAGCCGACTTCCCTGGTGGTAACGCGCGGGCCTTGTACCGCAGCATCCAGAGCATCCTCGCGTTGCCACCGACGACACGCCTCTTCACCGGCCACGATTACCGTCCGGGCGGGCGCGAACCGCGTTGGGAGTCCACCGTAGCGGAGCAGCGGGCAACCAACATTCACCTACGGGACAGCGGCGGAGAGGACGGGTTCGTTCGGCTGCGGGAGGAACGTGATCGAACGCTTCCTCTGCCAGCGATGATGCTCTTTGCATTGCAAGTGAACCTCCGCGGCGGACGTCTGCCGAAGCCGGAAGCGAATGGCACCTCATACCTGAAGCTGCCGATTGACCGCTTTCGAACGAGCGCTGCCAGGGCGATGGACGCAGAATGATCGGCCGGTTTTGGACGGCCTCTCCGAAGCGGCCAGCGATCCCAGCATTGAGCTCACGGTCATCTTGGGCCGTGCATCTGGGTGGCGGTGCTGAGGTCTTTCCAATGTACGAAAGGCGCCCGTCACCTCGTAGCACGCGACATCTTGATGGCCATGGGCGCCGCGCCGGTCCGCTATTTCAGATCCGGCACCCCCTGAACGTATCGGTACGGTCTTGGCTCGGGAGCATCGGATGAGCGACGACGACGACCTGCCCAAGGACCTCGCCCACATCACGCCCGCCTACCGCCGGGCGCTCTGGATCGTGGTCGGCCTCAATGTCGGTTATGGCCTGGTGGAGATGGTCGGCGGCTTCATCTCCGGCAGCCAGGCGCTCAAGGCGGACGCCCTCGACTTCCTCGGCGATGGCCTAATCAGCTTCCTTGGCCTGCTGGCGATCGGCTGGAGCCTCGCCTGGCGTGCCCGCTCCGCCCTCATTCAGGGCCTGTTTCTTGCCGTGCTTGGCGTGGGCGTGCTCGCCACCACCGGCTATCGGGTGCTGGTGCTGAACCAGCCCGAGGCCGAGCTCATGGGCCTCTTCGGCGCCGTCGCGCTGGTGGTGAACGTGGCCTCCGCAGCGGTCCTCATGCCGCACCGCGAGGGCGACGCCAACGTCCGGGCCGTCTGGCTGTTCAGTCGCAACGATGCCATCGGCAACCTGGCCGTGGTGGTCGCGGCGGGCCTGGTCTGGTGGACCGAAACTGCGTGGCCAGACCTCGCCGTGGCGTTCGTCATCGCCGGGCTGTTCCTGCAATCCGCCTGGGCAATCATCCGTGATGCTCGTAGCGACCTTGATAAGGCAGGCCAGGGAGAACAGCAGTCCGACCGATAGCCGCCATCAACTTATCAGCTTGCCTGCTTGGTGGTGCATGCAACAGGCATGATGATAACGGCGCTGCCCATCGTTGCTGCCCTTGGCAGGAGCAGCAGGTGGGCAGGCGCCACAGCGAGGGCGCGGCTTCCTGGGGTATGGCACGGCGGCTTGCGCCGGGGCCCGGCCAGCCGGTGCACCTTCCTGGAAGACCTTTCCGTTCCGGTCCTTGCAAAGCGGGCTGCCTGCTGCGGCTGGCGAGCCTAACCACGTCACCACACCCGCGGCGTGACATCGGTTGCCCGCTCACCACGGAGGAGCCGACAACTTGGCCATCACCCGCACCGGCCTGGAAGAGAACCAAGTCGCCATCTACTTCGCCGCCGTCGTGGCGGGCGCGATCGCGGCCGTCGCCGCGCCCGGCGCGGCGTGGGGGGCGGTCATCAACCCCGCCCTCGCGGCCCTGCTGTACGTGACCTTCCTCCAGGTGCCGCTGGCGGACCTGCGAAGGAGCCTGGCCAACGGGCGCTTCCTGCTGACGCTGCTGGCGGTGAACTTCGTTGCCGCGCCCCTGGTGGCGTTCGCCCTGGCTTCCATGCTGCCCGGCGAGCAATGGGTGCTGCGCCTGGGTGTCCTGATGGTGCTGCTGGCGCCCTGCATCGACTACGTGGTCGTGTTCACCCACCTCGGCCGCGGGGACGCCCGCCTCATCCTGGCGGCGACGCCGGTGCTGCTGGTGGCGCAGATGCTGCTGCTCCCCGTCTACCTCGGCCTGTTCATCGGCGAGCGGGCCATGGCGATGATGCAGCCCGGTCCCTTCATCGAAGCCTTCGTCTGGCTGATCGCCGTGCCCCTGGCTCTCGCCGCGGCCACTCAGGCGTGGGCGGCGCGCTTCGGCGCCGGGAAGGCGGTCGCGGACGCCATGGGATGGCTGCCCGTTCCCCTGATGGCCGTGGTGCTGTTGGTGGTCATCGCGGCCGTTGCCCCGAACGTGGCGGCCCAGGCAGGCTCCGTCGCCATGCTGGTGCCGGTCTACGTCGCTTTCGCCGCGCTGATGCCGGTCGTAGGTAGCGTCATCTCCAGGTATGCGGGCCTGGAGGCGGGCGCGGCGAGGGCGGTCACCTTCAGCGGCGGCACCCGGAACTCCCTGGTCGTCCTGCCGCTGGCCTTCGCTATCCCGGAAGCCGGTGCGCTGCTGCCTGCCGCGGTGGTGACGCAGACGCTCGTCGAACTCGTCGCCATGCTGGTCTACATCCGCTGGGTGCCGAGGCTGGTGCCCGCCAACCCCGGCCTTGCTGCGGAGTGACGGTCATCCCGCCGTTGCCGACCACGCGGGGAAAGGGTCAGCCAGCCGCTGGCGGCGGATCTTCCGCGTGGCAACAACCCTTCCCGTCCACCTGGACAGGCGGGCACGGCACCGTGCCGTAGGAGCAGAACACACAGCAGTCGCCCTGCTTGGGCCGGAGCAGCGTTCCGCAGCCGGTGCAGTCATAGAAGTACTGGCAGGCATCGGTCGGCATTGTCTCGGTTCTCGCCGTGCCGCAGTGCGGGCAGGTGATTGTCGACTCCAGGATCATCGGGTCCTCACACGTACGCATAACCGAGCACCAACAGGATGATCCCGACCGCCAAACCTGCCGGAACGACAAGCCGGAGGGCTGGGTTGGGGGAGCAGGCGGAGCCCGGCTCGCAGGCAACCGCTGCCCGCTGGCGCCAGAGCAGGACCGCTCCGCCAGCCAGGCACGCGGCTGCGGCGGCGAGCAGGATCGTGCGGTACGGCCCCAGAAGGACCGCCAGCCCGAAGAGCCAAGCGCTTCCCAGCCCGAGGGAGCCAAGAAGCATCGGCAGCGCACAGCAGGAGGCCGCACCGAAGGCTGCGGCGATGCCCGTCGTCGTCAGCACCATCGCACCGGCTTCCTGGACCGCCCCATGTGCCGGGGTAGCATTCACTTGGGTGTCGGACACGGTCGGCCTCCTTGTCTCAGCTATGCAGCCTACCTACCGTCTGTAGCGACTACAGACTCAAGTCCTTTCTGAGGAGGCGCATGGGATGGGGCAGAGCGGCGTTGCCATCGGTGAACTCTCGCGGCGGACGGGCTGCAACATCGAGACGATCCGCTATTACGAGCGGATTGGCTTGCTTCCAATACCGGCCCGCCGGGGGCGCTACCGCCTCTTCGGTGAGGAGGACATCAGGCGGCTGAGGTTCGTGCGGCGCGCGCGGGAGCTTGGCTTCACCCTGAACGAGGTGGGCGCGCTCCTCGAACTTGGTGCAGGCGCCTGCACCGAGGTCCATGGCATCGCCGCAGCACACCTCGCGGATGTCCGCTCCCGAATTGCCGACCTCCAGGCGATGGAGCGTGTACTGGATGGTGCCGTGCAGCAATGTCAATCCGGGGAGCAGGCCACATGCCCACTGATTGAGACCTTGTCGGGAACAGCGGCCACTACCTAGGCGCAGCGCAAGGAGGGCCATGGGCTAGCAGTCGATTGCTGTGAGTGGTCGTGGCGGCCATTGCGTCGGGCATAGCGGCCAAATCGGCAGCGTCGCCAAGCTGATCTGCATTTGCTGATGCGGAGGCTGGTTCCCACCATGCCGAGTACCGCCTTCGCCAGTTTGCTGGCGAAGGATGTCAGGGGGAAGGCCCTTACTCCACCTCGGGTGCCGTCTCGTCACCGTCCCCCAAAGCCAACTGCATCAGCACAGTATCCAGCCATCGCCCGTGCTTGCGGCCAACCGAGCGCAAGGTGCCGATCGGCTGAAATCCGAACGCCTTGTGCAGGCGGATGGACGCCTCGTTCGCGCTGTCGCCGATGACGGCCACCATCTGCCGGTAGCCGAGTGCGGCGCACTCCTGGATGAGGGCCTCGAGCAGGCGGCGGCCGATGCCGCGCCCTCGGGCCTCCTCGCTGATGTAGACCGAGTTCTCGAGTGTATTCCGGTAGGCAGGCCTGGGCCGATAAGCGCCCGCGTAGGCGTAGCCGAGCACGCGACAATCGGTGTCCTCGGCCACCAGGTAGGGCAGCCCGCGTTCGGTGATGGCGATGCGTCGCTGCCGCATATCTTCGGCCGTCGGTGCCTCTGTCTCGAAGGTGGCGGTGCCATGGAGCACGTGGTGCCGATAGATGGTGGCAACAGCGTCCATGTCGGCCTCTCTGGCAGGCCGGATGGTCACCTCGGCGGGCTGATTGGTGAGGGCGGTTGTGATCAGTTCAGGCACGGGAACCTCGTTTTCTTGGATGGAGGATGACTGTCAGGAACGCCGGAGCGCATTGGGCACGAGTGCCAGCACCATCAGGATGTTCAGCATCGCTGCCCCGCACAGGATAGCCAGCGTCGCCTGCGTGCCGAAGCTGTCCAGCAGCCAGGCGCCGAGAAAGGGCGAGGCTGCCTGCGCGATGAGGGTCGGCATGGCGATGCGGCCCATCAGCACGGCGTAGCCCTCCTTGCCGAACAGGGCCAAGGGCACCGTGTCGCGGGCGATGGAGCGGATGCCGCTGCCCATGCCGTACATGACGATGCCCACCGCCATGACACCCGGGGCGCCCACCAGCATGCCCAGGCCGACCGCCACCAGCACCGCGGACGCGACCAGGCTCCAGATGGGATGCGCCTTCTTGCCGAACAGCATCTCCAGCACGCGGGCGCCGACCTGCGCCGGGCCGATCAGCGTGCCCAAGGCGACGGCCGCCGCCAGCGCCAGCCCTTGCGACTGCAGCAGTGTCAGCAGGTGGACGGAGATGACGGTCATGATGACCGCCGCCAGGGTGAACCCCGCTGCCAGCACGACGAAGGCGTAGCGCTGGCCCGCCTGCACATGGCCTGGCGCCACGGCAGCCTTGGCGGCCGTGGGTGCCGCAGCGGGCTTGGCCAACTCGCGCGGCACGCCGAACAGGTAGAGCGGCAGCACCACGGCGAGGTGGATGGCGGCGTAGGTCAGGCAGGCGCCGCGCCAGCCCAGGTGGTCAACCAGGAAGGCACTGAGCGGCCAGCAGACCGTGCTGGCGAAGCCGCCGAACAGGGTGACGTGGGTGATGGCCGAGCGCGCCTGCTCGCCACAGAGACGCCCCAGCGTCGAGAATGCCGGGTCGTAGAGCCCGGCCCCCATGGCCAGCCCGAGCACCACCCAGGCGACTACGAACACCGGCAGGCTCGGCGCCAGCCCGAGCAGCAGCAGGCCCGCGGAGAGCAGGACGGCGCTGGCGGCGAGCACGGGGCGGCCGCCGTGCCGGTGAATCAGGTGGCCGATGCGCGGCGAAGCCAAGCCGGACACCAGCATGCCAATAGACAGGGCGCCCATGATCCAGGTGAGCGGCCAGCCGGTGTCCGCGGCAATCGGTCCGGCCAGGACGGCTAGCAGGTAGTAGGAGGAACCCCAGGCAAGGATTTGGCCGACGCCGATGGCCGAGACGACCGTCAGCCGGTTGCGGCCTGCTGCCGCACCGGCAAGGGCGCTTCCCGGTGTCGTGGCCTGGCTCATTCGGCGGGCTCGGACGGTACGGTCGCCCGCGCGGTGTTGGTCCCGCAGCACGTCGTTTCCTTGACCAGCTCCTGCTCCGGCCGCGAGGAGCAGCAGGCGACCGGGGGTGCCGCGGGAGCGCAGCAAGAGGACACCACGTCGGCGGCGCCGGGCAGCACGCGGCTCGAGCTGCAGACGCCGGTCTCCGGCAGATCGAGCTCGACACGGCGCGCGGCCTCGAGGTCGCCCGCGAGGAAGGCGGCGATGGAGCGCACCTGCTCGTGGCCGGTGGCCAGCAGGAAGGTGGGCGCCCGCCCGTAGCTGGCCATCCCGGCAAGGAAAAGCCCGCTGTCCGGCTGCTGGAGCTCGAAGGCGCCGTGCGGCCGGACGGTGCCGCAGGAGTGCAGGTTGGGATCGATCAGCGGCGCCAGCACGCGCGGGCACTCCAGCGCCGGGTCCAGGTCCAGGCGGACCTCGCCAAGGATTCCGAGGTCGGGCCGTAGGCCGGTGGCGACCACCATCTCGTCCGCCGCCACCGTCCTGCCTTCGAGACCCTTGACCTGCAGGGAACCACCGGTGCCCCGGCGAACCTCATCCACCGCGAAGGGCGCGAGCAGCTCGACGGCACCGGCCTCCACGAGGCGCCGCAGCCGTTGGCCGAGGGCGCCGCGCTCCGGCAGCTGGTCGGCGGCGCCACCGCCGTAGGCCCGCGTCAGGTCGGCGCCGCGGGCCGCCCACAGGACAGCCGTGCCCGGCGCCTGTTCGGCCAGGCGGGCGAGGTCGATGAGGGTGCCAACGGCCGAGTGGCCCGACCCGACGACGAGGACGCGCTTGCCCGCGTAGCGGCCGTGGTCGGCGCCCAGCACGTCCGGCATGCCGTGGCGGATTCGCTCGGCGGCCTCGCGTTCGCCCACGGCGGGCATACCGGAGGCACCGGCCGGGCTGGGACTGCCCCAGGTGCCGGTGGCCACTATGACGGCGCGAGCGAGGAGGCGGCCCTCGCGTCCGTCGGCCTGGAACCTGACCTCGAAGGGCTGGTCCTCGCGCCCGGCGTCGCGGACCTTGCCCACGCGTTGCCGGACGACGCCGATCACCCGCGTGTTCAGGCGCAGGCGGCCAGCGATCTCCGGCAGCGCGGCGAGCGGCGCCAGGTAGTCGTCGGCGAGTTCGCGTCCGGTCGGGAAGCCATCGGCGTCAGGCGCCATCCAGCAGTGCCGCTCCAGCAGGGCTTGGGCCGCCCGGTCGATGTTGTAGCGCCAGGGGGAGAACATGGGGACGTGGCCCCAGGCAAGCGGCGCCGTGCCGACCGAGGGACCGGCTTCCAGGATGACCGGCTCGAGGCCACGCTCCAGCAGATGCGCTGCGGCGGCGAGGCCGACCGGACCGCCGCCGATGATGGCGACAGGTAGCGATCCGAGGGCGGCGTGGCCCTCAGAGGCCCTGTTCTGAGGGCGCGGCGTGGCGGAGCAGCAAGACGTCATTTGACGTTCCCCTTGGGTATGCCTCGGTGGGCGATGTATGTGGGCAAGCCAACGGTCAGCATCGGCAGGCACCCTTGGCCTGGTCGCGGGCAGCAGCGGCGCGGTCGGTCTCGGTCAGGGCCGCCGTGGCGTCCATCCATGCCTCCAGGCCGACCTTGAAGGCGTCGCGGCCCCTGTCGGTCAGCGTGTAGACCTTGCGCTCGCGACCGGAGACGATTTCCGAAGCGGATGTCAGGTAGCCGCCCTGCTCGAACTCGCGCAGCGTCGGGTAGAGGGCACCCTCGGAGGGCGAGCAGCAGCCGTTGGTGGTCCGCTCGACGGCACGGGCGATGTCGTAGCCGTGCGCCGGGCCGTCGTGCAGCACCTGGAGGACGAAGAAACGGCTGAGCGCCATCTTGATGGTCCCGGCCCAGTAGGCCCGGTCCGTGAAGTCCGGGGAAGGTCGGGCGACGGCGCGGAGGGTGGGTTCCTTCGACATGTCGGAACCCTATGCCTTGGAGGGCGAGGTATCAAGGCTACATTGGACAGTGATGGGCGACTCTGGCGCCTGGGATGGCGCGAGACACCGCTGAATCAGTCCTATACCTTGCACGCCCGTTACCGCCTGCGCCCGGAGTGGGGCTGCGGGGGAAGCCTCGCGGATGTCGTTTCAAGCCTTGGGGCGCACTAGGTTATCCGGCAACAGGAGCGGTAGATGACGGAAGCCCAGCGCAAGACCTTCGAGATCATGGCGAGGCGGTACACCGAGGTGAACACGACCACCCGTGCCGTTGCCCGTGAAGCGCTGGTCCGCGAGGGCATCCGGACGGCCGATGGTCGTCTTGCCCCCGAATACGGTGGCCCGGCGCCGAAGAAGCCGTCGAAGAAGCCAACCGCAGCTCGTAGTTGAGTCGCTACGCCACTTCCTTCGTATTGGGCTACCACGACTGCGATGAGAAGGTGGGCAGGAAGGCCCTTGCAGGTGAGGTGAACCTGCTGCGGAGTGAGAAAGATTATGATTGGCTCGGCCCCGGTGTTTACTTCTGGGAGGGCGATCCCGGACGCGCACTGGAGTGGGCCGAGGACAAGGTCGCCCGTGGCGATTACAAGAAGCCCTTTGTTCTGGGTGCCGTCATCGACCTGGGCAACTGCTTGGACCTTCTGGTCCGCGAGAACCTCAATCTCCTGAGAAACGCCTATGACAGTCTGGTGGCCACGCGGGAGAAGAGCGGGCAGGCGCTGCCTCGTAATAGGGATGTCAGGGGCAGCACGACCAACGACAAGCTGCTCCGCAACCTGGACTGCGCCGTGATCCGCCGCCTCCATGCCATCTTGGAGGAGGATTACGATCTGCCTGCCGGAAGCGAGAAGCCGGGCCCGTTCGACACCGTCCGCGGTCTCCTCACCGAAGGCGAGCCCGTCTACCCGGACGGAGGCTTTTACTTGAAGACCCATACCCAGATTGCCGTCTGCAATTCCGCCTGCATCAAGGGCCTGTTCCTGCCGCGTTGACTGCTACCTTCAAGGTGCGTTCGCCTGAGAGCCGGGCCGAATCGGAATCCGTGGATGACCGAGGGGTGGTGTGGAGGTGCAGTCGCCGCTTGCCAGCCAGACGACCCGCCAATCAGGTCGCGCCAGGCTAGGCCGGATCCTTGCGGTTACCCTTGCTCACGATGAGCATGTCGTTGTCCGGCAATGGTCGCTGCAGCTCGCGGGCGATCCCCCACGGCGCCTGCAGCCAAGTGTCTATCTCGTCCGGTGTCGTCAGCATCACCGGCATCGCCTTGAGGTGGATGGCGCCCTGGGATGTCGCCCAGCAACTCCAGAGGCCACTGCCGGATGCCGACATGCTCATTGTGTCGAGGGGGAACCGGGCGGATCCGGCGCCCGGATAGGCCGCACCGCACGCATCGGTCACCGATGCCTGGGTTCACTGCCCCACGCTGTTGAAGAGGCGCGAGCGAGGAGCACGAGCCGAGTACGAGGTCGTACCCTCCGGAAGCAGAAGGTGGCCCAGACTGGACCATGTGAAGACTTGCCCGTCGCGCACGTGTTCATTGAAAGCGCCAAAGCTGCCCCCCATCTCCATTGCTTGGGCTGAGCCGTTGGAAGGTGTAGATGCTGGACGTGATTGGGTCCCTCATGAAGGGCGAGGACAAGTATCCTCGGGCCTTCGCCGCTGCGAACGAGTTTTGGAGCGAGATCTTCGTGGTGCAGCGGGATGGTGACGACGCCACTTTGCAGGCGGCGATAGACGGCTCGCAGACAAGCTTTGAATGGCGCATGTCAGACGTCGGCGTCTCCCGCCCCTCTGCGAAGTCCATCATGGCCGTGACCGCGATTGGCGCGCTCTATCGGGACGGCTTCGAGGATGAGGAGTTTGCCAAGCGGGTCATTCGTTCCTTCGTGGCGAGCTCGAGGTTAAGCTTGGAGGTGAAGGCGTCCGCTAGGGATACGATGACGATGTACTCGCTTGATTGAGGGTGTGACCCTCGTCATCGGAGCCGAAGGCGCAAGCGTCTCGACTCGTTAGCGGCGGTGAACTTCCACAGCGGCAAAGCGTCCGCTGTCCCGTAGCAAGCTGGCGCCCGGGAAGCCTACCTCGAACGGCGCCATAACGGGGTTGGAGCGGTGCAGCCGGGCCAGATCGCCTCCGGCAACCGCAGCAACTGCGTGAGACCGCTACAGTCCTTCGCCGCCACGCCGAGTGGCACGGCGCCAAACTCGTCCTTTGGCCTCGCCACCCACCGACGGCTCGCCGTGAGGTGGCTCGCCACCATCCACACCGCGGCGGCGAGGGTGGCCGGGACCTCCCGGAGCTCGGCCTGCTTCGTACCTGGCAGGCGGACCAGTCGACCGGCGACGAGATCGTGCAGGACGGGATGGTCACGCCGCCAGACAAGGGCCTCGTCGGAGGTCAGGAAATCAGCGCTCGGGCGAGGCTGCCTTCTGAAGGAAGGCATCCGCACCACCCGCGACGAACCCCTGGCCATGCTGGGCAAGCCAGCGGTTGAAGTCGGCACCTGCCTCGGCCCTGAGCGCCCGCTGTCGGTCCTCGCGCCTATGGACGAGTTCCTCGTCGAGCAAGTTGGCCACGGTGCGTGCGGCGTATGGCCTGCCATCGGGACCATGATGGCCACGCTCGGCCAGCATCTCGGCGACGGCGCCAAGGTCACGGTCCAGGTCTTCGGAGGCGAGGCGCCGGGCCTCGGCTTGGATGGCTGGGTCACTTGGGTAGGGCGGCATGGGCGGTCCTCCTGCGGACCGAGCCTAGCCCCGGTGCCATGAGCCCTGGCAAGCGGCAATGAACCTCCTATGCTGCCCGGACGTTTCGATGCCAGGGGCAAGGGAGCGACCGATGGGGCTGGCAACCTACACACTGAAGATGGCGGCTGTGTCAGCGCTAGCCGCTGCGATTCTGGTCTTCGGCGGTGAGCCAATGCCTGCTGGCTGGCTGGACGGCATCGTGGATCCGGGCGCCACCGTGGGGCAGGCCGCGACCGTGGTGGTGTTCACGGTGGCCGGGTCGGCGGCGACGGCGGGCGGAATAGCCGGGCTGTTGTGGCTCGCCTGGGCGTACTGGCGCGAGTAGCGGGCCGGGCTGCGGCAGCGAAGATGGGACGAGGTGCAGTCACCACATGATTGAGGTGGCGCGTCAGGTTGTCCGGAGAACCTCAGGAACCGGGTTGCCGGTGCCATCTGTGCAACCCAAGGGATCCTGGCCACGTTCTGATGACGGTGCGACTAGGCGCTAAGACAAGAGGTGCCCCTACCTGGATGGTCAGATCCAGGTAGGGGTGCCTTCTTGCGTTCAGTCTGCGGCTACAGTCTGGATTTCAGGCGGGAAGGCCCGCCTTAGGTATTATAAACGGCGCACGCGCTCGCATGGCCATCATCTCCTTGCTCCGGTTGCGACGTGGGAAACGCCGGGCGGCGTCCCGCTGACAGACCGGTACGACTAGGCGACCGGGTCTGTTCCTCGGGCTCGGGGCTCAACAGGAAGTATGTCCCCCTGGAGTCGGAGCCGAATAGGTGGCCATTGCTGGCCAGAATTGATGCCAGTCGATTCATGGGGCGTTGCTCCGCACCCAGGAGACCGTCCGCCAGTACGACCTTGAGGAGCTCCGTCCGGTGTGTCGGGCCGCCTTCTGCAAGGATGGCGGCGACCCGATCTCGCACGCGGCTGTTCTTGCTGTCAGGCTTGCTCTTGGGCGACACCGACGATGGCGGCACAATGTGGTCGCGCCTGCGCTCGAGGTACGCTTGCAGCCGCAATAGGGTGCGGAGCCCCTCCATAACTCGTGCCTGTCGGGCATCCAGGACCGCAATCGCCGCAATGCATGCCACATCGTTACCGTCGTTGCGGATACGTGCCTTCTCAAGCCACGCCGTCGCCTTCGCCCGCGCTGCAGCCAGTTGCTCCATCTCGAGCTCGACCACTTCATAAGCAAACGTCGAGATGCCCTCGGCGAACAGCGGGGGGACGCTGGCGAGCAGGGCGTCGAGTTCATTGGCGATCACGGCGCCGGGTTCAGAGCTGCTTCCCATAACGCAAGGTAAACGGGAGACTCTGGCGCCGGTTGCAGCACGCGCAGGGTGAAACCTGTCGTTTTCCTTGGGCGGAAGGCCAGCGCCGGGTGACTCTGCTTGCGCAGGGTCTCGCCGCGTTTCGGCAAGCAAAAAGGGCGCGAGGATTCCGCGCCCTTTGTCAATGAAAGCAACGGGTTAGGAGAGCGCCAGTCTACTGAATGGCGCCGGAGTCTCCCGTTTGGTGCGCGCTTATACTCAGGCGTCCACCGCCTCCAGCTCCAGCCGGGCCGCGTTCTCCTGGATGAAGCGGAAGCGCAATTCCGGCTTGCGGCCCATCAGCGCCTCGATCAGCTCGGAGGTGGCGGCGCGTTCCTCGGGCGGCAGCACCACGCGCAGCAGGGTGCGCTTGCGCGGGTCCATGGTGGTCTCCTTCAGCGAGGCGGGCGGCATCTCGCCCAGGCCCTTGAAGCGGCTGACCTCCACCTTCTGGTTGGGCTTGAAGGCCTTCTTCAGCAGCTTCTCGCGCTCGGCATCGTCCATCGCGTAGACGGTCTTGCCGGCGGTGGCGAGGCGGTAGAGCGGCGGCTGCGCCAGGTAGACGCGGCCCTGCCGCACCAGCTCCGGCAGCTCCTTGTAGAAGAAGGTCATCAGCAGGGCCGCGATGTGCGCGCCGTCCACATCGGCATCGGTCATGATGACGACGCGGCCGTAGCGCAGCCGGGCGATGTCGAACTTCTCGCCTGCGCCGCAGCCGAGTGCCTCGATGAGGTCCTTCAGCTCCTGGTTCTGCCGCAGCTTGTCGGCGCTGGCGGAGGCCACGTTCAGGATCTTGCCGCGCAGCGGCAGCACGGCCTGGGTCTCGCGGTCGCGCGCCTGCTTGGCGGAGCCGCCGGCGGAATCGCCCTCCACCAGGAACAGCTCGGTGCCCTCGGCGGCCTCGCGCGCGCAGTCGGCCAGCTTGCCGGGCAGGCGCAGGCGGCGCGTGGCGCTCTTGCGCGGCGTGTCCTTCTGCTCGCGCCGGCGGATGCGGTCCTCGGCGCGCTCGATCGCCCAGGTGAGGAGGTTGCCGGCGGTGGCGGGGTCGCCCGCCAGCCAGTGGTCGAAATGGTCGCGCAGGCCCTGCTCGACGAGGCGGGCGGCCTCGGGGCTGGTCAGCCTGTCCTTGGTCTGGCCCTGGAACTGCGGCTCGCGCACGAAGACCGAGAGCATGCCCGCCAGCCCGCCGAACAGATCCTCGGCGGTGATGCTGGCGGCGCGCTTCTCCTTCTTCAGCTCGCCATAGGCGCGCAGGCCCTTCACCAGCGCGTTGCGCAGCCCGGCCTCGTGCGTGCCACCCAGCGGCGTCGGGATGGTGTTGGCATAGGTGTGCAGGAAGCCCTCGCCCTGCTCCAGCCAACTCACCGCCCATTCGGCGCGGCCGGCGCCCTGGGGGAAGGTGGCCTCGCCGGCCCAGGGAGCGGGGATGACGGGCGCGCGCCCCTCCAGCGCCGCGGCCAGGAAGTCCGACAGGCCGCCGGGAAAGTGCAGCGTGGCCTGGGACGGCGTGTCGTCCTTCACCAGGGACGGGTCGCAGGCCCAGCGGATCTCGACCCCGCGGAACAGGTAGGCCTTGGAGCGGCAGAGCCGGAACAGCCGCGCCGCCTGGAAGAGCTGCTGTCCGAAGATCTCCGGATCCGGCTTGAAGCGGATGGTGGTGCCGCGCCGGTTGTGCACGGCGCCGGCATTCTTCAGCTTGCCGAGCGGCTTGCCACGCGCATAGGCCTGGGTGAACAGGGTGCGGTCGCGCGCCACCTCCACCTCCAGCCGCTCGGCCAGGGCATTGACCACCGAGGAGCCGACCCCGTGCAGGCCGCCCGAGGTGTCATAGGCCTTGCCGGAGAACTTGCCGCCCGAATGCAGGGTGGTGAGGATCACCTCCAGCGCCGAGAGCTTGGGGAATTTCGGGTGCGGGTCGGTCGGGATGCCGCGCCCGTTGTCGCGGATGGTGAGCCAGTTGTCCCGCTCCAGCGTCACCTCGATGCGGTCGGCATGGCCGGCCACCGCCTCGTCCATGGCGTTGTCGAGCACCTCGGCTGCCAGATGGTGCAGCGCGTTCTCGTCGGTGCCGCCGATATACATGCCGGGGCGCCGGCGGACGGGCTCCAGCCCTTCCAGCACCTCGATGTCCTTGGCCGAATAGGAAGCCCCTGCCGCTGCCTTGGGGCCACGGCCGCCGAAGAGATCGTTCATGTCTTGTTCACACCCTCGGCCGGCAAACTAGCCAAGGGAGGGGGTCGGCCGCAACCCTCTGTTCCGTTTTGCCGGGCCGGGGCGGCCGGCTGGCCCCGCGCCGGGCAGGCCGGGCGGGGCAGCCAGGGGGCGCGGCAGCCCCCTGGCGTTTCAGGTGCTTAGTGCCCGTTTGAGAATGCGGGTGTTGAGGTGTTCAGGGGACATCGTGTGCCCAGATGGGCTGGATGTGGACCAAGGAACACCGTGCCCGCCAGGCAGCCTTCGAGCGGCGCCGCTATCCGACAGAC
>NZ_PDOA01000011.1:0-118726 GCF_003116135.1 Teichococcus aestuarii
ACCCCGCCCCGCCGGCCGGCGGGGCGGGGACAGGCTCAGCTGTCCGCCTGGATGTTGTTGTCGCGGATCACCTTGCCCCACTTGGCGATCTCGCTCTGAAGGAAACGGGCGCAGGCATCCGGCGTGCTGGCCGTAACATCCGCGCCCTGCTCCTCGATCTTCTGGCGGACCACCGGGTCGGCCAGGGCCTTCGCCAGCGCGTCGTACATCTTGTCCACGATGGGCTGCGGCGTGCCGGCACGGCCGAGCAGCGCCCACCAGGTCGGCGCCTCGAAATCCCCCGCCCCCTGCTGGGCGAAGCTCTTCACCCCTTCCACGTGGCGGCTCTCGCCCCGGGTGGTCACGCCCACCGGCCGCAGCGTCCCGGCGCGGATATGCTGCTTGATCACCACCACATTCGACATGAACAGCGGCACATGGCCCGCCACCGCGTCCTGCGTGGCGGGGCCACCGCCGCGATAGGGCACATGCACCAGCTTGTAGCCGCCCTGCTGCTGCAGCAGGGTCGTCGCCACATGGGCCAGGCCGCCGACGCCGCTGGTGGCGAAGTTCAGCGTCTCGGGCGCCTTCTTGGCCGCCTCCACGATGTCCTTGTAGCTGCGGTAAGGGGTGGTCTGGTGCGCCACCAGCGCCAGCGGCCCGGTGCCCACCAGGCTGACCGGGGTGAAGGCCTCCATGGTCTTGAAGGGGAGGCGCATCACGCTCTCATTGGTGGCCTGGGTATCGTACACCAGCACCCAGGTGTAGCCGTCCGGCTCGGCCCGCGCCGCCTCGCCCGCGCCGATCGCCCCCGAGGCGCCGCCGCGGTTCTCGATCACCACCGGCTTGCCCAGGATCTCCTGCAGCTTCGGCTGGAAGATGCGGCCCACCGTGTCGGTGCTGCCACCCGGCGGCCAGGGCACGATCAGCCGGATCGGCCGGTCAGGCCAGGATGTCTGGGCGCGCGACACGGTGGGGCTGGCCAGCCCTCCGGCGGCCAGGCCACCGGCCGTCGCGGCCACCATCAGGCCACGGCGTTGAATCAGCATTGTTGAACGTCCTCTCTCCGCATGGCCTCCCCGCCCACTCTCCCGGGGGCGGTGAAGGCAAGGCCGCGAAAGGGGCGGGCCTCCGCATCCGGAACATCGCGGTCCCTGGGCGGCGGCGGCCTTCCCCTTCCTTCCTTACGGGGATGAGAGCATTCCGCGGGCCGTTCCATCAAGCATGGTTTGGTAGCCCCCCGGGTTCGTGCCTGAAGCTGTCGATGATGTGCCGGGCCAGCGCCCGGGTGCCGGGGCTCTCGGAACGCTGGGCCAGGGCGATCTCGAACTCGGGCAGCGGCGGCAATCCCTCCTCCGGGCCCAGCACGCGCAGGCCGGGCGGCAACGGCCCGGCCAGCCCCACCGTGATGGCGAGCCCCGCCAGCACCACCGCATGCGTGCCCATCTGCGCGCTGGAGAGGTAGGTGACGCGCCAGGGCAGCCCGGCTGCGTCCAGCGCCGCCGTGGCCGCCCGGCGCCAGACGCAGGAGGGCGGGGCCAGCGAGAGCCGCAGCGGCGTCTGCCGGTGCACCGCATGGGCGGCCGAGCCCACCCAGTGCAGCGGCCCGCGCCACAGCGGCACCCCGGCCTGGCCGCGCTCATTGCCGGCCGAATAGAGGGTGAGGTCCAGCTCGCCCCGATCCATCCGCTCCAGCAATTCCGTGGAGGGGGCGCAGATCACCTCCAGCTCGGCCGCCGGGTGGCTTTCCGCGAATCGGGCCAGGATGTCCGGCAGCCAGAGCAGCACATAATCGTCCGGGGTGCCCAGCCGCACCGCGCCGGCGATGTCGGTGGCGCGGAAATTGGCCAGCATCTCGTCATGCATGGTCAGCCAGGGGCGCGCGCGCTCCAGCAGCCAGGCGCCGTGCGGCGTCAGCGAGAAGCCGCGCGGGCCGCGCACCAGCAGGGGCTGGCCCAGCATCTCCTCCAGCCGGCGCATCTGCATCGAGACCGCCGATTGCGTCCGCCCGACGCGCTGGGCGGCGCGGGTGACGCTGTCCCCCTCAGCGATCAGCACGAAGGAGCGGAGCAGGTCGGGGTCCAGTCCGGGCGGCAGGGCAAGCATGGCGCCATATCAGCGCCGCTGATGCCTTGCGTCAAAACAATTCGTTTTCCTTATTACGGATGCGCATGCATCGTGCCGGGGTGATGAACCTCTCGGTGCATGAAAGGCCCCGAACCATGTCCGCCCAGCTCGGCTCCGGCTTCCATTCTTCCCCGGTCCTGCGTTCCGCGCCGCGCGCCACGCATCCGCGCGGCTGGCTGGAGGCGCTGCGCCTGATCCTGCGCGTCATCCGCACCCGGCAGGATCTGGCGGGGATGGAGCCGCGCATGCTGCGCGACATCGGCCTCACTCCCGGCCAGGCCCGGCACGAGGCGCAGCGCGCCCCCCTGGGACATCGGCCCGCACCGGGGCTGAAGGCGGCACGGCGGGAGAGGACCCGGGGAACGGCGCCCCCGCCCTCCCCTGCCTCAGGCGGCGCGGCGCAGCTCCGGCTCGGCGCGCAGCAGGGCGGCCGCCCAGCGCGATCCCTCGGCCAGCAGCGCGTCGATCTGGCGCGGCGTCAGCGTCTCGACATGCTCGCGCGCGGTGGTGGCGGCAGGGTCCCAGCCCTGCATGACGGGCGGCAGCGCCATCACCCGGCCGGTCATGTCCACGGCGCGGCGGGCGGTGCGCAGCACGCGCGCGGCGGCGTCCAGCCGCATGCGCTCGGCCAGGCCGCCCTCGGCCAGTTCCGCCAGCGCGTCCATCGTGGCGCGGCGGCGCACGGCCAGCGGCATTTCCATCGTCTCAACAGCCATGGTGGGAATCTCCGGATGCTAGTCCCCGCTTCTTCTGGAAAGGGCGAGGCATGAGCCCGCGGAGATGGTCCTGGCGGCCTTCCGGGGCAAGAAAAAACAAAGGCTTTGCCCCTCGCTCGCCGCATGGGGCCATGCATGGGGCGCGGCCATGCCCAGGCTCGCGGCAGCGTGTGCCGACTTCGCAGGCAGCGGCCTCGTGCGGAACGCGTGACACGCCTGCCGGTTTCGCACTTCACGAACGGAAGCCGCGCAGGCATTGAGCCTGCCATGCCGAACCAACGCATCTCCCTCCCCAAGGACCGAATCCGCATCCTGCTGCTGGAAGGCGTGGCGGACAGCGCCATCGCGCTGCTCGGGGCCGCCGGCTACACCAACATCCAGCGCGAGTCGAAGGCGCTGGAGGGGGAGGCGCTGAAGGCGGCGCTGCAGGGGGTGCACCTGCTGGGCATCCGCTCCCGCACCCAGCTCACCGCCGAGGTGCTGGAGGCGGCGGATCGGCTGATCGCGGTGGGATGCTTCTGCATCGGCACCAACCAGGTGGACCTGGCCACCGCCAAGCGCCTCGGCATCCCGGTGTTCAACGCGCCCTTCAGCAACACCCGCTCGGTGGCCGAGCTGGTGATGGGCGAGATCGTCATGCTGCTGCGCCGCATCCCGGACCGCTCCCGCTCGGCGCATGACGGCGGCTGGGACAAGTCCGCCACCCATTCGCGCGAGGTGCGCGGCAAGACGCTCGGCATCGTCGGCTACGGCAACATCGGCAGCCAGCTCTCGGTGCTGGCCGAGGCCTTCGGCATGCGCGTCATCTACTACGACACCGTCCCGAAGCTGGGCCACGGCAACGTGGTGGCCGCCGCCAGCCTGCGCGACCTGCTGGCCGCCGCCGACGTGGTCAGCCTGCACGTGCCCGAGACCGCGGAGACCACCGGGCTGATCGGCGCGGCGGAGCTGGCGGCGATGCGGCCGGGCGCCATCCTCATCAACAACGCCCGCGGCCGCGTGGTGGATCTCGACGCCGTGGCCGTGGCGCTGCGCGAGGGCCACCTGCTCGGCGCCGCCGCCGACGTCTTCCCCGAGGAGCCGAAGCGCAATGGCGAGCGCTTCGTCTCGCCGCTCCAGGGCCTGCCGAACGTCATCCTCACCCCGCATATCGGTGGCAGCACGGAGGAGGCGCAGGAGCGCATCGGCGAGGAGACGGCGCGCAAGCTGTCCGACTACTCCGACTCGGGCGCGACGCTCGGCGCGGTGAACTTCCCCGAGGTGACGCTGCCCGCCCGCCCGAGCGGCACCCGCTACATGCATGTGCACCGCAACGTGCCCGGCATGCTGGCGGCGCTGAACGAGGTGTTCAGCCGCTTCAGCCTGAACATCAGCGCCCAGTACCTGCAGACCGACCCCGAGATCGGCTACGTGGTGGTGGACGCCGACCAGGTGGCCGACCCTGAGGGCGTGCTGGCCGCGCTGCGGCAGATCCCCGGCACGCTGCGCGCCCGCCTGCTCTACGAGCGGAGCTGAAGCGGGCGGGAGGGGCCCGCCCCCTCCCCCTTCATCCCTGGCGCCCGCCTCCGCTCACCCTTTTCTTCGCCTGTTTCCTTCTTTCCCGGCTGCCTGCCGCCGGGCCTGCCCCGCTCTCCGCATTGCTGCCCCGCTCCGGCCTGCGGCAGCCCCACGCAACCCAATGCTGGGCTGGGCCGTTCTTCCCGTGAGCCGTCACACACACGGCCGGAAGCGCCATCTGGCCCTTCCGAAGAGAAGAAAGGCAGGAAAGCCATGGACAAGAACCGCATCGAAGGCGCCGCCAAGCAGGCCAAGGGCGCCGTGAAGGACGCTGTCGGCAAGGTCACTGGCGACCACTCGACCCAGGCCGAGGGCAAGGCCGACAAGACCGAGGGCAAGGCGCAGGGCGCCGTCGGCAACGCCAAGGACGCCGTGCGGGACACCTTCCGCTCGTAAGGCCCGCTTGTGGCGGGCCGCTCCCGACGAGGGGCCCGCGACAGGCTGCGAACAACAGGCTGACCGGACGCTGCAGGCCGCGGCATCCGGTTTCCGTCTGCGCCGGATCCCGCTGGAGCCCTGAGGGCCGGCGGCCGGCGTGATGGCGGGGCGGCACCGGCCATGGACACCCACGATCATGAATACCAGAACCGCTGCCGGCGCCTATGCCGGCCCTGATGCGACCGCGGCCGTGCAGGGCTCGCCGCGTCTGCCCACCCGCATCTCCTGGGGTGCCGTGCTGGCTGGCGCGGTGATCGCGCTGGCAGTGGGCGCCATGCTGAACATCCTCGGCGCCGCCATCGGCGCCAATCTCGTCGACGCGGCGGAACGCGCGACGCCGGACGCCTCGACGCTCGGCATCGGCGGCGGCATCTGGCTGCTGGTCTCGCACCTGATCGGCCTGGGGCTCGGCGCCTACGCGGCCGCGCGGCTTTCCGGCACGGCCGACGGCACCGATGGCAGCCTGCACGGCCTGGCCATGTGGGCCACCAGCACGCTGGTCTCCGCCTTCCTGCTGGGCAGCGTCGTCAGCGGCGCGGTGAGCACCGCCACCACCGGCCTCTCCAGCATGCTGGGCGGCCTGGCGCAGGGTGCCGGCAACGTCACCGCCATGGTGGGCAACGAGGCCGCCGACCGCACGGATACCGGCACCATCCAGTCCGTCACGCAGTCGGCGATCGAGCGCGCGCAGAACGCCCTCACCGCCAGCAATGCCGACCCTGCCGCGATGAACAGCGACCAGCGCAAGGCCGAGATCGGCCGCCTGGTGGGCCGCCGCGTCACCGACGGCCAGCTCGCGCAGCCCGAGCAGGATCGCCTGGCCGCCCTGGTGGCCGCCGAGGCCGGCATCAGCCAGGACGAGGCCCGCACGCGCATCCAGCAGACCGAGCAGGAAGCGCAGCAGGCCCTGCAGCGCACCGAGGAGCAGGCCCGCCAGGCCGCCGACACCGCCGCCACCGCGGCTGCCACCGCGGCGTACTGGGCCTTCGCCGCGCTGCTGCTGGGTGCCATTGTCTCGCTGCTGGGTGCCCGCGCCGGCACCCGCGCCGTGGTGGCCCGCGCGGCTTCCTTTCGCTGAACCCACCCCTGAGAAGGAGAACAAGCACGATGAACACCGATCGCCTTGAGGGCAGCGCCCAGAACCTGGCCGGCAAGGCGCAGGAAGGCTTCGGCAACCTGACCGGCGATGAGGGCCACCAGGCCGAGGGCATGAGCCGCCAGGCCGCCGGCCGCGTGCAGGAGGTCTATGGCGAGGCCCGCGACTACGCCCAGCATGCCGGCGAGCGCGTGGTGCGCCAGGTGGAGCAGCAGCCGGTGACGGCGCTGCTGGTGGCCGGCGCCATCGGCTTCGTGCTGGGGCTGATGACGGCGCGCCGCTGAAGCCGCCTGGAAGGCGCGGGGAAGCAGTTCCCCGCGCCTTCCTTCCTTTGCCGGTTTGCGGGCGCGCCTCTGGCGACGCCCGCTTTTTTTCAGTCCGCCTCGTTCCGCAGCGCGGTGCGGGCGGCGTGCAGGCGGGCCAGCCCCTCAGCGTCGAGCCGGGGATAGTGCGGGTCGATCGCCTCCAGCGCCTCCACCACGGCCTCCACCACCAGCAGGCGGGTCAGCCACTTCCGGTCGGCCGGCACCACGTACCAGGGGGCGTGCGGCGCGGCGGTGGCGCGGATGGCGGCTTCGTAGGCCTGCTGGTAGGCATCCCAGTGACGCCGCTCGGCGACGTCGCTCGCATCCAGCTTCCAGTTCTTCTCCGGCCGGTCGATGCGCGAGAGGAAGCGCTCGCGCTGCTCCTCCCGGCTGAGATGCAGGAAGAACTTCAGCACGACGACGCCCTGGCGCGCCAGGTAGCGCTCGAAGGCGGCGATGTCCTCCAGCCGCTCATCCCAGATGCGCGGCGTCACCACCTCCTCGGGCAGGCCCTGCCGGGCCAGCACCGCGGGATGGACGCGGGCGATCAGCACCTCCTCGTACCAGGAGCGGTTGTGGATGCCGATCTGCCCCCGCGCCGGCAGCCGCGCCACGTGGCGGCGCAGGAAATCCTGCGACAGCTCCTCCGGCCCCGGCGCCTTGAAGGAGTGCACCGTGCAGCCCTGCGGGTTCACGCCGGAGAAGACGTGCTTGATGGCACCGTCCTTCCCCGCCGCGTCCATCGCCTGGAAGATGACGAACAGCGCGTGCCGGTCCTGCGCCGCCAGCCGGTCCTGCAGCTCGGCGAGGCGCTTGGTGCCCTCGCGCAGCAGCCTCTCGGCGGCCTCGCGCGGCAGGTCCTCCACCGCGCCGCGGGTGGAGAAATCGGCCAGGCGGAAGCCCTTCCCCGTCTCCACACGGCACGCCGCCGCCTGGGCACGGGCGATCTCGCGGGGCATGGCATCGTTCTCCTGGATGACGGCGGGTCTGGCGGGCGGGTCTGGTGGGCGGGTCTGGGGAAAGCCTCAGGGCCGGGCGGGCAGCACCACGATGGTCACGCTGCGCGCCTCGCGGTTGGCGGTGCGCTGGCTGAAGCCGGGGTTGCGCGCCTCGGCGCGGATGCGGTCCCGCTCGACGCCGTGGCCGACCGAGAGCATCTCCGCCACCTCCCGGGCCCGGCGGGCGGCGAGCTGGGTGCTGGTGGCCTGGCCGCCCTCGCGGATGGCATGGCCCAGCACGCAGATGTTGCGCTCCGGCGCCGCCTTGGCCAGGGCGGCGGCGGCGGCCACGGGGGTGCGCGCCGCCTCCGGCGGGCGGGCGCTGCGCGCGGTGAAGGGCACCTCGAAGACGTCGTCCTCCAGCTTCTCGGCGCCGACGCAGTTGAAGGCGGCGCGGGGCTGCGCCAGGGCGGAGCCCGCCAGCAGGGGCGCGAGCGCCAGGGCCAGCAGGGCGGCGGGCAGGAGCAGGGTCATGTCGGCGCCAGCAGCCCGGCCTCGGCCAGGCGCCGCAGCAGCGCGGCGGCATCCACGGCGGGGTGGGCGCCGCGCAGCTCGGCCTCGGTGCCGTCGGGGCGGGCGAGCAGCCAGTTGGTGGCCTCGGCCTCGGGCTGCGCCAGGGGCAGCGCGCCATTGGGGGTCTTGAGCACCCATTCCGTGCCGCGCCGCACCGCCTTGGCGCCGGGGGCGACCACGCGGAAGGCCGCGCCCTCCCCGCCGCCCGCCGCCTCCGGGGCGGCGGGGGCGGCGATGCCGCGCGCCGCTAGCAGGTCGTTGCCGCCGCGGGCATAGCGGTAGTCGGCCACGAATTTCGTCAGCACTTCCATCACCTTGGGATCCCGCGTCAGCTCCGAGAGGCGCTGCCCGAGTTGCACCGCACGGCTGGTCAACGCGAAGCGCGCGGCGGCGGTTCCATCCTGGCGCGGCAGGGGCTGGCGGAAAGGCGTCTCGTAGAGCACGCGCTCCACCAGGATGTTCATCAGGTCCATCCCGAGCGGCGCGTGCACCCCGTAGGCCACATGCACCGAGGCGGGGGCCTCGGCCAGGGCGTCGTGGTACCAGCCGCGCGGCAGGTAGAGCAGGTCGCCGGTCTTCAGCGTCACCTGCCCGCGCAGCCGGCCCTTGGCCTGCTCGTGATGCGCCTGGCCCAGGCTGCGGAACACCGGGTGCGGGATCGGCCACTCGGCGCGGCCCTCCCAGATGTTCCAGGTCTTCTCGCCCTCCACCTGCACGGCCCAGACGTCATGCGTGTCGAAATGCGCGGGGAAGGCCTTGTGGCTCTGCCAGGAGATGTAGACGTTGGCCTGCGCCTTGCCGAGCCCGGCGCCTTCCAGCGCCTCGGAGACGGCGGTGAGGCCGGGGGTCAGGCTGTCGGCGTCGTTCATCACCAGCGAGGCGCCGCGCTTCACCCATTGCTGCACCAGCGCCGCGTTGGGCTGCTGCACGGCGGCGTTGTCGCGGCTGGTGGCGCGGGTGCAGTACTGCTCCGGCGGCACCGGGGTTCCGTCCATCACCAGCTTCAGCGACTGGCTGGACCAGATATGCGTCTGGTCGAGCAGCCGGTTGATCTGGCGCCAGGAGAGCACGGGGGCGAACTTCGCGGCGCCGCCCTGCACGTGCAGCGGCTGCTTGTCGTAATACTCCGCGAAGAACTGCTCCGGCGTGACGGGGGCGAGGAGGTCGGCGAGCGTGCGGATCATGGCCGCCACGATAGCCCTGGAGCGGCCCGGCGGTCACGGGGGAGAGTTCAATCGCCGCGCGCAACCTCCGCTGAATATTTATGCAAATTGCATCGCATTGCGGCACCGGGTGGCTTGAACCGGGCCTGACCCTGGCCGATCCTCTGAGGCATCCGACTCAAAAGGAGCCCAGCATGCCGGATGGCCAGAGCCGCGAGAGCGGCGCCCGCGCGGAGTTGTTGCGCGCCGCGGAGGAGGCCCTGCGGCAGCAGGCGCCCGCCCTGCCGCCGGCCGCCGCGGCGCTGCTGCACCGCCTGGCCGAGGCGCTGCCCACCGCCGAGCTGGCGGCCGAGCCGCCGGAGCGCATCGCCGCCGCCACCGCCAGCCTCTACGCCTTCGCCGCCGAGCGGAAGCCGGGCGCGGCCAAGGTGCGGCTGCTGCCCCCCGGCCCCGGCCGCGGCGCCGTGGCGGTGGCCGAGATCGTCACCGAGGACATGCCCTTCCTGGTGGACAGCGTGCTGGCGGCCCTGGCCCTCTCCGGCCGCACCCCGCGCCGGCTGCTGCACCCGGTGCTGCGCGTGGCGCGCGACGCCGCCGGCAGGCTGGAAGGCTTCGCTGAGGGCGGCGCGGCCGAGAGCATGATGCATGTCGAGATCGCCCCCGCCACGGCGCGGCTGCTCGGCGGCGGCGGCGAGGCGCCGGACGAGGGCTGGGAGACCACCGAGGCGGCGCTGCGCCGGGCGCTCACCGAGACGCGCCTCGCCGTGGCCGACTTCCCCGCCGTGCTGCAGCGCCTGCGCGCGGCCGAGGCCGAGATCGCCCGTGAGGATTCGGCCGAGGCCGCCGCCGGCCAGGCCTTCCTGCGCTGGATGGCGGAGGACAATTTCGTCTTCCTCGGCCACCGGCTGATCCGCTTCGGCACGGCGGGGGCAAGCGACAGCGCCGAGGACCATCTCGGCCTGCTGCGCGACGAGGGCCTGCCGGTGTTCGACGCGCTGCGCGACCTCGGCGCCATTCCCGCCGCGGTGCGCGCCTCGCTGCGCGACGGCGCGCCGCTGGCCATCGCCAAGGCCAACATGCGCGCCCGCGTCCACCGCCCGCAGCACGCCGACGTGGTGGCGACGCGGGTGTTCGGCGCGGATGGCGCGGTGGTCGGCGTGCGGCTGTTCCTCGGCCTGTTCGCCGCCTCCGCCTACAACCGCAACCCGCGCAGCATCCCCTGGCTCTCGGCCAAGGTGGAGCGCATCCTGGACCGCGCCGGCGTCAACCCGGAGAGCCATGACGGCCGCGCGCTGCGCAACATCCTCGACACCTGGCCGCGCGACGAGCTGTTCCAGGCCGACGAGGACTCCATCCTGGAGGGGGCGCGGCGGGCGCTCGACCTGTTCATCCGCCCCCGCCCCGCCCTCTACCTGCGGCGCGACCCGTTCGAGCGCTTCGTCTCCGCCATCGCCTGGCTGCCGCGCGACACCTTCGACACGCGGCTGCGCGAGAAGGTGGGCGCCATGCTGGCGCGCGCCTTCGGCGGCCGCCTCTCCGCCTTCCACATCGCGCTGGGCGACACGCCGCTGGCGCGGGTGCACTACATCGTCGGCACCGTGCCGGGGCACGTCTCCAGCGTCGAGGATGCGGCGCTGGAGGCGGCGGTCGCCCAGGCCGCCCGCTCCTTCACCGACCGGCTGGGCGAGGCGCTGACCGCCGAGCTGGGCGAGGCGCGCGCCGCCGAGGCGCTCTCCCGCTGGGCCGATGCCTTTCCCGATTCCTATGCCGAGACCGTCTCCGCCACCACGGCGGTGGCCGACCTGAACCTGGCCGAGGCGGCGCTGGCCGCCGGCCGCCCGGCCGCGCGCATCGAGCGCCTGCCCGGCGCCGGGCCGCGCGCGCTGACGCTGCGGCTGATCCACCCCGGCGGCCCGCTGCCGCTGGCCGATGCGCTGCCGCTGTTCGAGAGCCTCGACCTCCGCGCCATCGAGGAGCAGCCCTTCCACCTGCGGGACAACGGGGCGCTGCGGGCGGTGCTGCACGTCTTCACCCTGGAGGCCGGCACCGACCTGGAGGAGGCGCGCTTCCCCGCCCTGCTGGAGGCGCTGGAGGCGCTCCAGTCCGGCCGGGTGGAGGTGGACGGCTTCAACCGCCTGGTGGCGCGGGCCGGCCTCGCCTGGCGCGAGGCCTGGCTGCTGCGCGCCCTTTTCCGCTGGCTGAAGCAGGTGGGCTTCGCCTTCGCCCAAGGGTCGGTGGAGACGGCGCTGGCCGCCGAGCCGCGCGCCGCGCGGCTGCTGGTGGACCTGTTCAACGCCCGCTTCGACCCCGCCCGCGCCGGCAGCGGCGAGGCCGCCGGGCGCGCCCTGGAAGCCGAGTGGGCGGCGCTGATGGAGGGCATGGAGGACCCGGACACGGACCGCATCCTCGCCCGCCTGCGCACCGCGCTGGATGCCGTGCTGCGCACCAACTACTTCCAGCGCAAGCCCTACCTCTCGCTCAAGATCGACAGCGCGCGCGCCGGCGACATGCCGCTGCCCCGCCCCTGGCGCGAGATCTTCGTCCATGCCGCGCACATGGAGGGCTGCCACCTGCGCGCCGGCCCGGTTGCGCGCGGCGGCATCCGCTGGAGCGACCGGCGGGAGGATTTCCGCACCGAGATCCTCGGGCTGATGAAGGCGCAGCGGCTGAAGAACGTCGTCATCGTGCCGACCGGCGCCAAGGGCGGCTTCGTGCTGAAGGGCCATGTGCCCCCGGCCGCGGACCGCGAGGCCTTCATGGCCACCGGCATCGCCGCCTACCGCACGCTGATCCGCGGCATGCTGGACATCACCGACAACCTCCAGGGCGAGACGGTGGTGCCGCCGGCCGATGTCGTCCGCCGCGACGGGGACGACCCCTACATCGTCGCCGCCGCCGACAAGGGCACGGCCACCTTCAGCGACATCGCCAACGGCCTGGCGCAGGAATACGGCTTCTGGCTGGACGACGCCTTCGCCTCCGGCGGCAGCCAGGGCTACGACCACAAGGCGATGGGCATCACCGCCAAGGGCGCCTGGGTGATGATCGCCCGCCACTTCGCCGAGCTGGGCCGGGACATCCAGCGCGAGCCCTTCAGCATGGTCGGCGTCGGCGACATGTCGGGCGACGTGTTCGGCAACGGGCTGCTGGTCTCGCGCCAGACCCGGCTGCTGGCGGCCTTCGACCACCGCCACATCTTCATCGACCCCGAGCCCGACGCGGCGCGCGCCTATGAGGAGCGCGCGCGGCTCTTCGCCCTGCCCCGCTCCTCCTGGGCCGATTACGACGTGCGGCTGGTGAGCGAGGGCGGCGGCGTCTATCCGCGCAATGCCCGCTTCATCCCGCTCTCGGAGCAGGCCCGCGCGCTGCTCGGCATCGAGGCGGAGAAACCGGACCCGGCGACGGTGATGAAGGCCATCCTGCGGGCGAAGGTCGACCTGCTCTACTTCGGCGGCATCGGCACCTACATCAAAGCCTCCACCGAGAGCCAGGCCGAGGCGGGGGACCGCGCCAACGACGCCATCCGCATCGACGGGCGCGAGGTGGGCGCGCGCATCATCGGCGAGGGCGCCAATCTCGGCGTGACGCAGGCGGGCCGCATCGAGGCGGCGCGGCTCGGCGCCGATGGCCAGGGCGTGCGGATGAACACCGACGCGCTGGACAACTCCGCCGGCGTCTCCACCTCCGACCATGAGGTGAACATCAAGATCCTGCTGGCCGATGCCCGGGCCAGCGGCGCGCTGACCGAGCGCCAGCGCGACGCGCTGCTGCGCGCCATGACCGACGAGGTGGCCGCGCTCGTGCTGCGCGACAACGCGCAGCAATCGCTGGCCGTCTCGCTGGAGGCCGAGGCGGGGGCGGAGGCGCTGCCCGCCCATGCTGCGCTGATGGCGCGGCTGGAGGCCACCGGCCTTCTCGACCGCGCCGTGGCCGGGCTGCCCGATGCCGCCGGCATGGCCGACCGCATCGCCGCCCAGGTGCCGCTGACCCGGCCGGAGCTTTCCGCCCTGCTGCCCTTCGCCAAGCTGTGGCTGGCCGAGGCGATCGAGCACAGCGGCCTGCCGGACGACCCGGCGCTGGCGCCGCTGCTGGAGGGCTACTTCCCCACCGCGCTGCAGCGGGACTACGCCCCCTACATCGCCCGGCACCGGCTGCGGCGGGAGCTGCTGGCCACCATCCTGGCCAATGAGGTGGCCAACCGGCTCGGCCCGGCCGGGCTGGCGCGGCTGGCCGCCGGCAGCGAGCCCGCCGCCGCCGCCCGCGCCACCATCCTGGCCGACCGCCTGCTGGGCCTGGCCGGTGCCATGGACGCGGCCGACACCGCCGCCGCCCCGGCCGAGGCGCGCCACGCGGCGATGCTGGCGCTGCGCCAGCTGCTGGCCGCCACGGCGCGGGAGCTGCTCTCCATGCCGGAGACGGCGCTGCCGCTGGAGGAAGCCCTGGCGAAGCTCAGCCCCGGCATCGGCGCGCTGGTGGCCGCCGAGACGGCGCAGGCCCAGCCCGGCCCGCTGGCCGAGGCGGGGCTGCCCGGCGATCTGGCGCGCCTCGTCGCCGCGGCGCCGGCGCTGGAGGCGGCGCCGGCCATCGTGCGGCTCGCCGCCCAGGCCGCCGTCCCGCCGGACGAGGCCGCCCGCGCCTGGGCCGCGGTGGGGGAGAGCTTCCACCTCCCCGGCCTGCGGCTGGCGGCGACGCAGGCCCCGGCCAACGGCCCCTTCGGCACCCGCGCCAAGGCCGCGCTGCTGGACGACCTGGCCGAACTGCAGACCCGCCTTGCCGCCCGCGCGCTGAAGGGCGCGCTGCCGCAGGCGGAGACGGCCATGCGCATCGCCCAGGAGGCGGCCTCGCGCCCCGACCTGGCGGGCGTGACGGTGGCGGTGCGGGAACTCTCCCGCATCGCCTGACCGGCAGAAAAAGATGGGGGGTCCGGGGGGAATTCATTCCCCCCGGCCTTCCTCCGGGGCAGTCTGCCCCCCCATGAACACCCGCTTCTCGCGCCAGGCCTGGGCCTGGGCCCTGTATGACTGGGCCAACAGCGCCTTCCCCACCGTCGTCTCCACCTTTGTCATCGCCGCCTACTTCACCCAGGGAATCGCGCCCGACCCCGCCACCGGCCAGGCCCAGTGGGGCTGGATGCAGACGGGGGCGGGCATCGCTATCGCCTTGCTCTCCCCCCTGCTCGGCGCCGTGGCCGATGCCGGCGGGCGGCGGCGGATGATGCTGCTGGCCTGCACCCTGCTCACCGCCATCGCCACCGGCCTGGTCTGGTTCGCCACGCCTTCCCCTGGCAGCGCGCTCTGGACGCTGGCCTGCGTCGGCATCGCCACGGTGGGGTTCGAGCTGGGCACGGTGTTTTACAATTCCATGCTGCCGCAAGTGGCGCCGCCCGAGCGGGTGGGGCGGCTCTCCGGCCTCGCCTGGGGGCTGGGCTATGCGGGGGGCCTCGCCTGCCTGGTGGTGGCGCTGCTGCTGCTGGTGCGGCCCGACCCCTCGCCCCTCGGCCTGGACCGCGGCGCCGCCGAGCATGTGCGCGCCACCGCCCTGTTGGTGGCGGTGTGGATGCTGGGCTTCGGCTGGCCGGTGCTGGTGCTGCTGCCCGACCCGCCGCCGCCGCGCCCGGCCTGGGGCACGGCCATCCGCCAGGGCGTGGGCGAGATCGGCGCTCTGCTGCGGGGGCTGCCGCGCAACCCCGTGCTGGCGCGCTTCCTGCTGGCGCGGCTGTTCTACACGGACGGGCTGAACACGCTGTTCGCCTTCGGCGCCATCTACGCCGCCGGCACCTTCGGCATGGGCTTCGACGAGATCCTGCTGTTCGGCATCGCGCTCAACGTCACCGCCGGGCTGGGCGCCGCCGGCTTCGGGCTGCTGGAGGACCGGCTGGGCGCGCGGCGCACCATCCTGGTGGCACTGGCGGCACTGCTGGGGCTCGGCCTGGGCGTGGTGCTGGCCGAGGACAAGAGCATGTTCTGGGCGCTGGCCCTGGCGCTCGGCCTGTTCATCGGGCCGGCGCAATCGGCCTCGCGCAGCTACATGGCGCGACTGGCGCCGCCGGACGAGGTGGCGGCGCATTTCGGCCTCTTCGCCCTCTCGGGGCGCATCACCGGCTTCATGGGGCCGGCGGTGCTGGCCCTCGTCACCGCCGCCACGCAGAGCCAGCGCGCCGGCATGGCCACCGTGCTGGGCTTCCTGGCGCTGGGCGGCGCCATCCTCCTGACCGTCAGGGAGCCCCGGCGATGAGCCGTGCCTGGCTGCTCACCCACCCCGAGGTGGCGATCGACCCCGCCGTGGCGGTCACCGAATGGGGCCTCACCCCGCGCGGCCGGGCGCGGGCGGAGGCGCTGGCGCGGCTCCCCTGGGCGCGGGGCCTGCGGCACATCGCCAGCAGCGCCGAGCGCAAGGCGCGGGAGACGGCGGAATGCCTCGCCGCCGCCACCGGCCTGCCCGTGCGGGTGCATCCTGGCCTCGGCGAGAACGACCGCAGCGCCACCGGCTACCTCCACCCGGCCGAGTTCGAGGCGATGGCCGATGCCTTCTTCGCCCGGCCCGAGGAGAGCGTGCGCGGCTGGGAGCGGGCGGTGGACGCCCAGGCCCGCATGGTGGCGGCGGTGGAAGCGGTGCTGGCGGAGAGCACGGGCGAGGTGGCCATCGTCGCGCATGGGGCGGTGGGGGCGCTGCTGCTCTGCCACCTCGCCGGGCGGCCGATCTCCCGCGCCGAGGACCAGCCGGGGCGTGGCGGCGGCAATCTCTACGTCTTCGGGCGGGAGAGCCGCCACCTGCTGTGCGGATGGACAGCCTTCGAGGATGCCGGGCTGGCCTAGGACACAAGCGCGGCGACAGGGGTCAGGAAGGACATCTACCCCCGGCCCACCGCCATCTCTTTCCGTCAGCCCGCCGGGCTGCCTTCCACCGTCTCGCTGCCGGCGCGCCAGCGATGGGTGGAGGCACCGAAGGCCACCATCTTGCCCGCCGCGTCGAACACCTCGGTGCGGGCGAAGAAGATGTTGCGGCCGCGCGAGACCACCTTGCCCTCGGCCCGCAATTCGCCCTCCGACACCTGGCCGGTGAAGCGGCAATCTAGGTCGATCGTCACCGCCTTGCGGATGTTGCCCGGCACGCTGCACCAGAGGCCGGCGAAGGCCGCCGCCTGGTCGAGCAGCGAGAGGATCACGCCGCCATGGACGATGCCGCTGCGGTTGTGGTGGCGCGCATCGGCGTCGCAGACGACGCAGGCATAGCCATCCCGCCACTCGGTGAGGCGGATGCCGATGAGGTCATGATAGGGCGGCGCCGGGGAGGCGAGGTCGGTCTTGGACATGGGCGTTTGCCTGCCTGCTGCGGCGCAGCACGTCAAGGCGCCAGCCGGGCCGCCAGGGCGGGGGAGAGGCCGGCGGTCGGCGTCCGGCCCGGCGGGGGCGGCACGGGCAGCGGCGTGGCGGTGTGGCGCAGCAGGCATTCCAGGCTGTCCAGCACCGGCACGGCGAGGCGCGGCGCGAGAGCGGGCGCCAGCCCGGCCAGCCCGGCGCCGCCCAGCACCACGCAGGCGGCGCCCTCCGCCACGGCGTCTTCCGCCGCACCCGCCAGCAGGGCCAGGGCGCGCTCCGGCTCGCGCGCGATCATGTCGCCCGTCGGCGCCACGGCGCGCACCAGCACGCGCTCGCGCGGCCAGCCGCGGGAGAGGGCGAATTCCTCCAGCATCGGCACCCAGGCGGCGCCACCCGTCAGCAGCGCCACGCGCGGATGCGCGGCGAGCGCGAGGGCGAGCGACGCATCCGCCATGCCGGTGACGGGGATGCCCGCCAGCTCCCGCGCCGCGTCCAGCCCCGGATCGCCGAAGCAGGCGATGGCGATGGCATCCACGCTGCCGGCGTGCTCCGCCACCTGCTCCAGCACCGCGTGCCCGGCGATGGCCGCCGCCACCCGGCTGGCGATGTAGCGCGCGCCGAAGCGCGCCGTGGCGGGCACGAGCGCGACATGCGCCAGGCCGAGCCGCGGCAGCGCCGCCGTGGCCAGCGCGCGCATCCGCTCCGTCATCGCGCTGTCGGTGTTGCCGTTGAGCAGGAGGATTCGCATGCGGCGGCCCTGAAGGAACTGGCGGGGTCCGGGGTGACCCTGTCACCCCGGCGGAGGCGCGGGGGCGGCGCCCCCGCTACTTCGAGAACCGGTAGGGTGCCGCGCTTTCCTCGTGCGGGTCCAGGTTGAGCCGGTGCTCCAGCGGCGGGAAGGCGCGGGAGCGGCACTCGGCACGGTCGCACAGGCGGCAGGAGAGGCCGATGCCGGTGCGCGCGCGCTGGAGGTCCAGCCCGTCCGCATAGACCACCTCCGCGGCCCGCCCGAGATCGCAGCCCATGGCGACGACATGCACCGGCGCCGGCTCGCCCCACCGGCTCGGCCCCGTGACGGTGCGGGCGAAGCAGAGGAAGGCGGCGCCGTCCGGCAGCTCGGCCAGCTGCACGCGCAGGGCGCCCGGCGTGGCGAAGGCGGTGTGCACCACCCAGCGCGGGCAGGAGCCGCCGAAGCGCGCGAAGGGGAAGCCCGCCGCCGAGAAGCGCTTGTCCACGTTGCCGGCGGGATCGACGCGCAGGAAGAAGAAGGGCACGCCGCGCGCCCCTTCCCGTTGCAGGGTGGAAAGGCGGTGCGCCACCTGCTCGAAGCTGACGCCGAAGCGCGCGGCCAGCAGGTCGAGATCGTGCCGCAGGGCGCGGGCGGCGGCGAGGAAGGCGGCATAGGGCATCAGCAGCGCGCCGGCCGCGTAGTTGAGCAGGCCGATGCGGATCAGCGCCGCCGCCTCCTGGGTGCTGGGCGCGGCGGGGGCCAGGATCTCCTCCACCGCCTCGCGCGCCTCCAGCAGCATGAGCTGGAAGGCCATCTGGAAGCCGCGGCTCTCGCGCGGCAGGTGCTCGGAGAGTTCCAGCAGCCGCGCGGCGGGGTCGTAGCGGCGCAGGCTCCCTTCCAGCGGCACGACGCGCACGCGCAGGTCGTGCCGGTGGCGCAGCCGCTCGGCGATGGCGTGGTTCAGCTCGGCGGGCGCCGCGCCCAGCTCGGCGCCGATGCGCTCCGCCACCGCCTCCAGCGCCGGGAAGACATTGGCGCGCTCGTGGAAGAAGTCGCGCGCCTCCTCGGTGGGCAGCAGGATGCGCCGGCCGCTGGGGAGCGCGATGCCGCTGGCATCCTCCCGCGCCACGCGCAGCGCGCGGTAGAGGGCGAGCATGGCGCGACCGGCATTGGGCGCGCTGCCGGCGAGCAGGCGCAGCTCCTCCTCCGGCAAGGCCTCCAGGCCGAGCTGCGGATCGGCCAGCACCTCGCGCAGCTGGCTCTCGAGCTGCCGCTCCTGGTTGCCGGAGAGGGCGGCGAGATCGACCTGCAGGGTCTGGCCCAGCTTGATGAGCAGCGCGGCGGTGACGGCGCGCTGGTCGTGCTCGATCAGGTTCAGGTAGCTGGCGGAAATGCCGAGGCGGGCAGCCAGGGCCTGCTGCGTCAGCCCCTGCTCCTGGCGCAGGCGCCGGACGGTGCGGCCGATCAGCGGGCGGGACATTCTTTACAGCCTTTACAGATTTACGGGCCGGACTGTAAAGCCCGCCACCTTGTTGCGCCTGCAACAGCAAGATGCCGGGTGAACTTCGCGCCCGCAATGTGAATTATTGACGCACAGGCCGAGCGCCTCAAGCAGCATCAGGAGACCCCAGGCATGCGTCACATCCCCGCCCCCCTCCGCGCCCCCGATGGCGGCGCCGCCAGCGGCTCCTCCGGCGACCGCTTCGCCGGCATCCGCCGCGACTACACGCCGGCCGAGGTCGAGGCGCTGGCCGGCTCCTTCCGGGTGAAGCACACCCTGGCCGAGATGGGCGCCCGCCGCCTGTGGCAGCTGCTGCACAGCGAGCCCTATGTGAACACGCTGGGCGCGCTCACCGGCAACCAGGCGCTGCAGCAGGTGAAGGCGGGGCTGAAGGCCATCTACCTCTCCGGCTGGCAGGTGGCGGCGGACGCCAACTCGGCCGGCGAGATGTACCCGGACCAGTCCCTCTACCCGGTGGATTCGGTGCCGAAGGTGATCAAGCGCATCAACGCCGCGCTGCGCCGCGCCGACCAGATCGCCCATATGGAGGCGGCGCAGGGCAAGGCGCAGGACGACACCCCGTGGATGGCGCCGATCATCGCCGATGCCGAGGCCGGCTTCGGAGGCGCGCTGAACGCCTATGAGCTGACCCGCGCGATGATCGAGGCCGGCGCCGCCGGCGTGCATTTCGAGGACCAGCTGGCCAGCGAGAAGAAGTGCGGCCATCTCGGCGGCAAGGTGCTGGTGCCGATCAGCCAGCACATCCGCACGCTGAACGCGGCGCGCCTCGCCGCCGATGTGGAGGGCGTGCCCACCGTGCTGCTCTGCCGCACCGATGCCGAGAGCGCCCAGCTCCTCACCGCCGATGTCGATGAGCGGGACCGCCCCTTCATCAGCGGCGAGCGCACGGCCGAGGGCTTCCACCGCATCAAGCCAGGCGTGGGCAAGCAGTACGCCATCGCCCGCGGCCTGGCCTACGCGCCCTATGCCGACCTGCTGTGGTGGGAGACCTCCGACCCCGACCTCGACGACGCCCGCGCCTTCGCCGAGGCCATCCACCGCGAGTTCCCCGGCAAGCTGCTGGCCTACAACTGCTCGCCCAGCTTCAACTGGAAGCGCAAGATGGGCGAGGCGGCGGCGGCCCGCTTCCAGCGCGAGCTGGGGGAGATGGGCTACAAGTTCCAGTTCATCACGCTGGCCGGCTTCCACTCGCTGAACTACGGCATGTTCCGGCTCGCCCGCGGCTACAAGGAGCGCGGCATGGCGGCCTATTCCGAGCTGCAGCAGGCCGAGTTCGCCGCCGAGGCGGAGGGCTACACCGCCACGCGCCACCAGCGCGAGGTGGGCGTCAGCTATTTCGACGCGGTGGCCACCGCCGCCTCGGGCGGCACCGCCAGCACCACCGCCATGGCGCACAGCACCGAGACGGCCCAGTTCCACAACGATGGCCACGACGCCGCGCACGCGCCGGCAATGGCCAAGTAAGCAACGCAGGACACAGGGAAACACGACCATGACGCATGACGACGATTTCGACGACGGCCTGGTGCACAGCCACAACTGGGCAACCGAGCCGGCCATCCCGCCCGCCCTGCACGGGCTGAAGGGTCCGCCGGAGGCGGCCTCCATCCCGACGCCGAGCACGGCCTTCCGCGACGACACGATGGGCCACTGAGAGGCCGGGCCGGGGGAGGAAGCGCCCCCGGCCCGCCGCTATCCGCCGAGCAGGCCGCCGACGATGCCGACCGTGCCGGCGATGATCACCGTGTTGAAGAAGAACGCGATGATGCTGTGCAGCGTGGCGATGCGGCGGATCGGCGCCGAATGCGTGTCCACATCCGTCACGCCATTGGTCGTGCCGACGCCGATGGAGAGATAGAGGAACTCGGAGAAGGCCGGATTCCCGGCGCCGCCATGGAAGCGGATGCCGCCGCCGGTGAGATAGAACTCCCGCGCATAGTCCTGCGCGAACAGCGTGTGGATGTAGAGCCAGGAGAGCGCCACCGTCACCACGCCGAAGGCGGGGATGCCGCCCGGGCGCATCGCCACGTCGAGCCCCACCCCCGCCACCGAGGTGGCGGCGGCGAGCAGCGAGAGCGTCAGCACCATGACGCGGCGCTCATCGGTGATCTCGGCGTGGCGGCGCATCGCCTCCGGCCCGGCGGACCAGAGGCGGCGCAGCAGCAGCGCCAGATGCGCCAGCACCAGCGCGCACCAGCCGGCCAGGGCGGCGTGCAGCCAGTGCAGCCCGAAGCCGAAGGCCGCGCCGCCCCCCGCCAGCCCCGCCAGCAGCGACAGGGTGCTGATTCGCAGCCGGCGCAGCGGCCCCGTCATGCCGCCATGGGGCTCGCTGACAGGGCGCGCGCGAACACCGCCGGGTCCACATTGCCGCCGGAGAGCACCAGCCCCACCGTGCGGCCGCGCGCCGGCACCTTGCCCGCCAGCACCGCCGCCAGCGCCACCGCGCCGCCCGGCTCCACCACGATCTTCAGCGCCTCGAAGGCCAGGCGCATGGCGCGGAACACCTCCGCCTCGCTCACCGCCACGCCCGCCTTCAGCCGTGCCTGGTTCACCGCGAAGGTCAGTGCGCCGGGGCGCATGGAGAGCAGCGCGTCGCACAGCAGCGCGCCGTGGCCGTCATTGGCCAGCCGCTCGCCGGCGGCCAGCGAGCGGGCGGTGTCGTCCCACCCCTCCGGCTCCACCGCCCAGACCTCGGTGCCGGGCGAGGCGCCCTCGATGGCCAGCGCGCAGCCGGCGATGAGGCCGCCGCCACCGGTGCACACCGCCAGCGCCTCCAGCTCGTGCCCGGCGGCGCGCGCATCCTCCACCAGCTCCAGCGCCAGCGTGCCCTGGCCGGCGATGACGTCGGGATGGTCGAAGGGCGGCAGCACGGTGGCGCCGCGCTCCCCGGCCAGCCGCGCCGCCAGCACCTCGCGGTCCGTCGTGGCGCGGTCGAAGAAGGTGATCTCGGGGCCCCAGCGGCGGGTGCTCTCCACCTTGATGGCGGGGGCGTCCTGCGGCATCGCGATCAGCGCCCGCACGCCCTCGGCGGCGGCGGCGCAGGCCACGGCCTGGCCATGGTTGCCGGAGGAATGCGTCACCACCCCCGCCGCGCGCTGCTCGGGCGTCAGCTTCAGCACGGCGTTGGTGGCGCCGCGGAACTTGAAGCTGCCGGTGCGCTGCAAGGGCTCGGGCTTCACCAGCACCGTGCCGCCGGCGATCTCGTCCAGCAGCGGGTGGCGCAGCATCGGCGTGCGCACCACGCGGCCACGCAGCCGCGCGGCGGCGGCCAGCACGTCGGCATGGGTGGGAAGCGGCGGAAGGATGGCGTTCATGCAGTCACCTCGTGGCAGCGGCGCGGATCGACCAGCGGCAGGATGGCGGAGAGTGGCCCGGGGTCGGTGCCGTTGACCAGGGCGGCCAGCAGCGCGCCCTGGGCCGGCGCCGTCTGGATGCCATAGCCCCCCTGCCCGATCATGTGGAAGAAGCCCGCCTCCTCGGCCGGGCCGATCGCCAGGGAGCGGTCCGGCAGGAAGCTGCGCAGCCCGGCCCAGGCATGCTCCACCCGGCGCACCGCGATGTCGAGCGCCTGCGCCGCCCGGTCCACGGCGATGGCGATGTCCATCTCCTCCGGCGCTGCGTCGCAGGGGTCGCAGGCGGTCTCGTCGGCGGGGGAGAGCATCAGCCGGCCGCCCGCCTCGGCGCGGGCGTACCAGCTGGCGCCGACATCGCCGAGCAGCGGCCACTCCGCCACCGCCCAGGGGGCCGGGTCGACGATCAGCGCGGTGCGGCGCAGCGGCCGCAGGCCGAGCGGGCGCAACCCGGCGGCGCGCGCCACCGCGTCGCCCCAGGCGCCGGCGGCGTTGACCAGCACGGGCGCGGCGAAGACCTCGCCCGTGGCGGTCTCGGCCCGCCACAGCCCGGCCTCCCTCCAGACGCGGCCGGCGCGGCGGCGCAGCGCCAGCACGCCGCCGGCGCGCCGGAGCTGGCCGAGGAAGCCCTGGTGCAGCGCCGCCACGTCGATATCCAGCACATCCGGCTCCAGCGCCGCGGCGGCGGCGTAGCCGGGGCGCAGGGCGGGGACCAGGGCGCGCGCCGCCTCCGGCGTCAGGGGGCGGAAATCCGGGCATTCGGCCAGCGCCCGTTCCAGCGCCGGCACCTGCTCCGCCGGCGCCAGGTGCAGCGCGCCGCGCGGCCGCACCAGCGGCACCGTGCCGAAGCCGGGCGGCGGTGAATCGAGAAAGGCGCGGGAGGCGCGGGTCAGCGCGCGCACATCCGGGTTGCCCCAGTTCGGCTCCCACAGCGCGGCGGAGCGGCCGGTGGTGTGGTAGCCGGCGCTCTCCTCCGCCTCCAGCAGCGCCACGCGGCGGGTGGCGGAGAGATGCGCCGCGGCGGTGGCGCCCGCCATGCCGGCGCCGATGACGATGGCCTCGAAGCGTTCGATCTGCATGGCGCGCATCCTGGTTGCGCGATGAAATGCCGGCAAGGCGGCGCGCGGCGATGCAGGAAACGTTGCAAGGACGCGCCACCACCGCCTAACCTCCTTCCCGCAACGAGTGGCCATAAGGCCCGTGGCGGCGGAAGCCGTCCTTGCAAGGAGGTTACCGAATGGAAGGCAACGGGTTTACCCGTCGCGGTGTGCTGCGCGCGGGCGCGCTGGGCGCCGCGGCCAGCGCTCTCCCCCTGGTGAATGTGCATGGCCAGACGTCCGGCGGACGGCTGGCCCTCGGCCTGTGGGACCACTGGGTTCCCGCCGGCAATGACGAGATGCGCCGCATCGTCATGGACTGGGGGCAGAAGAACAAGGTCGAGATCCAGCTCGACTTCATCACCTCGGTCGGCAACAAGAACCTGCTGACCATCGCCGCCGAGAGCCAGGCGAAGCAGGGCCACGACATGCTCTCCTTCCCCACCTGGGAGGTGCATGCCAAGTCCGAGCTGCTGGAACCCATGGACGACATCATGGGCCGGCTCAGCGGGAAATACGGCGCGCTGAACCCGATCGTCGAATACCTGGCGAAGGTGGAGGGCAAGTGGCGCGCCGTGCCGGCCATCTCCGGCAGCCAGAACAAGCCGGCGCTCGGCCGCATGGACCTGCTGAAGCAGCATGCGGGCATCGACATCCAGGCGATGTTCCCGGCCAACGCCAACCCCGGCAGCACCGCCGGCAACTGGAACTGGGACACCTTCCTGAAGGCGGCGGAAGCCAGCCACAAGGCGGGCTTCTCCTTCGGCCTGCCGATCGGCCAGTTCACCGACGCGACGGACTGGATCGGCAGCCTGTTCCGCTCCTTCGGCGCCGAGCTGGTGAACAGCAAGGGCGACATCACCGCCAAGTCCGACAATGTGCGGAAGGTGCTGGAATACGCCAAGCAGCTCTGCACCTTCCTGCCGGGCGACGTGTTCTCCTGGGACGACGCCTCGAACAACCGGGCGCTGATCTCCGGCAAGTCGGCGCTGATCTTCAACCCGCCCTCCGCCTGGGCGGTGGCCAAGCGCGACGCGCCGCAGGTGGCCGAGCAGTGCTGGAGCTTCCCCGCCCCGGCGGGCGCGCAGGGGCGCTTCACCCCCTACCTGCCGTATTTCTGGGGCGTCTGGAGCTTCAGCCGCAACAAGGGCGCGGCGAAGGCGCTGGTGGAATACCTCAGCCAGCGCGAGCAGGCGGAGCTGATGGTCAAGGCCAGCAACGGCTACGACATCCCGCCCTTCACCAGCATGACCGACTTCAAGACCTGGGAGACGGAGGGCCCGCCGCCGGGCGTGGTCTACAACTACCCGGTCAAGCCGCACCACAACTCGCAGCAGTTCATCGCCTGCTACCCGGCGCCGCCGGAGATCGCGGTGCAGATGTACAACCAGGGCATCCAGGCGAAGATGATCGCCCGCGTGGTGCAGAACAACGAGACGCCGGACCGCGCCATCGCCTGGGCGGAACGCGAGATCGAAGGCTTCAAGCGCGGCTGATGGCCGCGCCGGCCATAGGCTGAAGGGGGCGCGTGGGCCGGCAGCGGCCCGCGCGCCCCGCATCATCTCCCGCAACCGCGAGGGAGTCTGGGATGTCCCAAGGCACGCTCTCCGTACCGGCCGCTCCGGCCGCCGCGCCGCCGCGCGGCGGCGCGTTGAAGCGCCTGTCGCGCCGGAATTCCACCGTCGCCTTCCTGCTGACGCTGCCGCTGATCCTGCTGATCCTCGGGCTGGTGGTCTATCCGTTCCTCTACGCGCTCTACCTCTCCATGCTGAACAAGCGCATGACGCGCTTCATCGGCTGGGAGAACTTCACCTTCCTGCTGGGGCGCGAGACCTTCTGGAACGTGGTGTTCCAGTCGGTGCTGTTCGCCGTCTCGGCGGTGCTGCTGAAGGCGCTGATCGGCTTTGTCCTGGCGCATGTGCTGCACGCGCTCCCCTCCAAGGGGCAGCGGAAATGGCGCGGCATGCTGCTGGTGCCCTGGGTGATCCCGCCCGCCATCTCGACGCTGGCCTGGTGGTGGCTGTTCGACCCATCCTACTCCGCCTTCAACTGGGCGCTGATGGGCATCGGCGTCGATCCGGTGCCGTGGCTCGGCCAGGCCGGCTGGGCACGCTTCTCGGTGATCCTGGTCAATGTCTGGTACGGCTCGCCCTTCTTCATGATCATGTACCTCGCGGCGCTGAAGTCGGTGCCCGACCAGCTCTACGAGGCGGCGGCGATCGACGGCGCGAGCGGCTGGCAGAAGCTGCGCTACGTGACCTTCCCGATGATGCGCAACATCATCTCGATCACCGTGCTGTTCAGCCTGATCGTCACCTTCGCCAATTTCGACATCGTCCGCATCCTGACCAATGGCGGGCCGCAGGACACCACGCATGTCTTCGCCACCTACGCCTTCCAGGTCGGCATCCAGTCGGGCGACATCCCGCTCGGCGCCTCGGTGAGCCTGTTCATGTTCCCGCTGCTGGCGGTCTTCGCGATCTTCACGCTGCGCGGCGTCAACAAGCGCTCGAAGGAGATGGCGTGAGATGAGCAGCACCACCGCGACACCCTTCGTCCCCGCCGAGATCAAGCATGGCAGCCTGAAGCGGGAACGGCGCTGGGCGCTGATCGGCGCCTACATCGCGCTGGCCGTCTTCGTGCTGTTCTTCATGATCCCGCCCTTCCACATGCTGATGACCAGCCTGAAGAGCTCGGCCGAGATCGCCGACCTCTCGGGCAACCCCTGGATCGTCTCGGCGCCGACGCTGCAGAACTACTGGGAGCTGCTGACCGAGGGGAACTACCTGATCCATTTCCGCAACTCGGTCATCGTCACCACCTGCACCGTCGTCATCAGCATGATCATCTCGGTGATGGCGGCCTTCGCCCTGGCGCGGATGAAGTTCTGGGGCAGCGCCACCCTCGCCACCGGCGTCTTCCTCACCTACCTGGTGCCGGAGACGCTGCTCTTCATCCCGATGTTCCAGATCATCGGCAGCCTCGGCCTGTACAACAACATGTGGGCCATGGTGCTGATCTTCCCGACGCTGACGGTGCCCTTCTGCACCTGGATCATGATCGGCTACTTCGCCTCCATCCCGAAGGAGCTGGACGAGGCGGCGCTGATCGACGGCGCCGGGCACCTGCAGATGCTGTGGAAGATCTTCATCCCCGTGGCGCTGCCGGGCATCCTGGCGGCGATGATCTTCGCCTTCACGGTGAGCTGGGCGGCCTTCATCTACCCGATCGCCTTCCTGGTCTCCTCGGACCAGATGGTGCTGACGGTCGGCATCGTCTCCGACCTGATCCGGGCGGACACCTTCCAGTGGGGTAAGATCATGGCCGGCGCGCTGATGGCCGCGCTGCCGCCGCTGCTCGTCTACGCATTCCTGATGGACTACTACATCGCGGGCCTGACGGCCGGCGCCACCAAGGGCTGAGGGAGGAGAACGAAGAATGGCGCAGGTAACGCTCCGCAAGGTGGTGAAGGCCTATGAGGGTGGCGTGCAGGCCGTGAAGGGCATCGACCTCGACATCGCGGACCACGAGTTCGTGGTGCTGGTCGGCCCCTCCGGCTGCGGCAAGTCCACCACGCTGCGGATGATCGCGGGACTGGAAGAAATCTCGGATGGCGAGATCGCCATCGGCGGCAAGGTCATCAACGACGTGCCGCCGCGCGACCGCGACATCGCCATGGTGTTCCAGAACTACGCGCTCTACCCGCACATGACGGTGTTCGACAACATGGCCTTCGGGCTCATGCTGCGGAAGTTCCCGAAGGAGGAGATCAAGCGGCGCGTCGACAACGCGGCCCGCATCCTCGACATCACGCCGCTGCTGGAGCGCAAGCCGAAGGCGCTCTCGGGCGGCCAGCGGCAGCGCGTTGCCATGGGCCGCGCCATCGTGCGCGACCCGAAGGTTTTTCTTTTCGACGAACCACTTTCCAACCTCGACGCCAAGCTGCGCGTGCAGATGCGCACCGAGATCAAGAAGGTGCACCAGACGGTGCGCACCACCACCGTCTATGTCACCCATGACCAGGTGGAGGCGATGACGCTGGCCGACCGCGTGGTGGTGATGAATGGCGGCATCATCGAGCAGGTCGGCTCGCCGCAGGAGCTGTACCACAACCCCAAGACGCGCTTCGTCGCCGGCTTCATCGGCAGCCCGGCGATGAACTTCATCCCCGGCCGGCTGGAGAACGGCGCCGGCGCGCTGCGCGTCCACCTGCCGAACGACATCGTGCTGCCCGTGCCGGCCGAGCGCACCGCGCGCTACCAGAACCTCGCCGGCCGGGAGATCCTGTTCGGCATCCGCCCCGAGCACCTGACCGAGGCCAAGAACCTCGACCGCCCGCATTTCGCGCCGATGACCGCGACGCCCGAGGTGACCGAGCCGATGGGCATGGAGACCCTGGTGCACTTCAAGATGGCGGGCGCCGAGATCTGCGGCCGCGTCGACCCCCTGGCCCCCGCCGCGCCCGGCCAGCCTTTGCCGATGGCCGTGGACATGAGCAACATGCACATCCTGGACCCGCAATCGGGACGGGTCCTCTGACGTCAGGGAGCGAGGCATGAACAAGACCGCCTGGGTGACAGGGGCTGGCACCGGCATCGGGCGCGCCGTCGCGGTGGCGCTGGCGGGGGCCGGCTGGCGGCTGGCGCTCACCGGGCGGCGCCGCGCGCCGCTGGAGGAGACGGCGGCGCTGCTGCCGGCGGGCACCGAGTCGCACATCGTCACCGCCGACCTGACGGATGCCGCCGCCGTGGAGCAGGCCACCGCCGCGGTGGCCGGGGCGCTGGGCGGCATCGGCCTGCTGGTGAACAATGCCGGCGTCAACGTGCCGCGCCGCCACTGGCACCAGCTCTCCGCCGGCGATGTCGGCACGCTGGTCGATGGCAATTTGCGCGCGCCCTTCCTTACCAGCCTGGCAGTGCTGCCAGGGATGAAGGCGCAGGGCGGCGGGCTGATCGTGCAGATCGCCTCGATGGCCGGCAAGGGCGTCTCCGCCGTCTCCGGCCCCGGCTACATCGCGGCCAAGAGCGGCTTCGTCGCCCTCTCCGCCTCGCTGAACGCCGAGAACGGCATCCACAACATCCGCTCCACCTGCATCTGCCCGGGCGAGGTGGTGACCCCCATCCTCGACTTCCGCCCCGAGCCGGTGCCGGCCGAGGAGCGGGCGCGGATGCTGCAGCCGGAGGACATCGCGCAGGCCGTGCTGTTCGTCGCCACCATGCCGGAGCGGGTCTGCATCAACGAGATGCTGGTGACCCCCACCTGGAACCGCTTCCAGGCGGCGCAGGCGCAGAAGGTGGCGGCGATGCCGTGACGGCGGAGGCGGGGCGCGCGCGGCATGGCTTGCCAAGCGCGCCCCGTGCGCCATGCTGCACGCACCAAGAAACGTGCAGGAACGCCCCATGGACGCCCATCCCCCCGTGCTGATCGATGCCAAAACCCTGGAGACCCTGGTGCGCGACATCTTCGTCGCCGCCGGCAGCGGGGCGGAGGAGGCGGCGGGCATCGCCCACCACCTGCTCGGCGCCAACCTCGCCGGGCATGACAGCCACGGCGTGGTGCGGGTGCCGCGCTACATCGAGTGGCACCAGGCGGGGCATGTGCATTTCGGCCGCACCCCGCGAATCGTCACCGATGGCGGCGCCTTCGCCCTGCTCGACGCCGATTTCGGCTTCGGCCAGACCGTGGCGCGGCAGGCCGCCGAGATGGGCATCGCCCGCGCGAAGCAGCACGGCGCCGCCGTTATCGCGCTGCGAAACGCCGGGCATGTCGGCCGCATCGGCCACTATGCCGAGATGGCGCTGGCGGAGGGGCTCATCTCCATCCACCTCGTCAACGTGGCGGGTTCCGTGCTGGTGGCGCCCTTCGGCGGCGTCGAGCGGCGCTTCTCCACCGCCCCCATCGCCATCGGCGCGCCGTTGCAGGGCCGCCCCGTGGTGCTGGACTTCGCCACCTCGCATGTGGCCGAGGGCAAGGTGCTGGTCGCCTCCAATGGCGGCAAGGCGCTGCCGAAGGACGCGCTGATCGAGCCGGACGGCACCCTCTCGGGCGACCCGCACACCCTGTATGGCGACTATCCGCCGATCGGGCCGCGCAACCCGGCGGGCGGCGCCGGCGCCATCCGCGCCTTCGGCGAGCACAAGGGCTCGGGCCTCGCGCTGATGTGCGAGCTGCTGGCCGGCGCCTTCACCGCCGGCGGCACTTCCGGCCCGGTGGAGGGGCGCGGGCGCATCACCAACGGCATGCTCTCCATCTACCTCTCGCCGGCGCATTTCGGCACCGAGGCGGCCTTCCAGGAGATGGGCCAGGCCTATGTGGAGTGGGTGGCCTCGAGCCGCCCGGCGAAGCCCGGCCAGCCCGTGCTGCTGCCCGGCGAGCCGGAGGCCCGCACCCGCGCCGAGCGCCTGGCCCGCGGCGTGCCGCTGCAGCCCGACACCTGGACCGGCCTGCTGCAGACCGCCGCCTCGCTCGGCATCGCCGCCCCGGCCTGATGGAAGCGGGGGCCGGCGCGCCGCGGCCCCCGAACTTTCCACGAAGCCGGCGCAATCCCGCCACGATCGCCGGCCAGAAGCGGCGCGTGACGCCCCCCCCGCCGCTTCCTCCCGCGCCGCTTCCCCCCGCGCCGCCCGAGCGGCCGCGCCTTCGCCGCGCGGCCTTTCTCAGCCTCTGCCTGGCGCTGGGCCTGGGGCTCCTGCTGCTGATGCTGCGGGTGCTCGCCCCCGGCGGCTGGACCCTGTGGGAGGGGGTGCTGCTGGCCGCCTGGCTCGGCACCCTGCCCTGGAGCTGCCTCTGCGCCGGCAACGCGCTGGTGGGCCTCGCGCTGCGGCTGCGCCACGCCGAGCCAGCGGCGCGGGTGGTGCCGCAGCTCCTGCGCGCCGCGCCGCCGCCGCCCCGCGCCGCCACCGCCATCGTCGTCTGCCTGCGCAACGAGGCGATGGCGGGGGTGCTGCCCCCCCTCGCCCGGCTGCTGGACGGGCTGGAGGCGGCCGGGGCGGGCCACCGCTTCACCCTCTGGTTCCTCTCCGACACGCAGGAGCCGGCCCTCGCCGCGCGGGAGGAGGCGGCGATCGCCGGCTTCGCCCGGCTGCGCGCCGGCCGCCCCGTGGCGGTGCGCTACCGCCGCCGCGCGCGGAACACCGGCTTCAAGGCCGGCAACGTGATGGACTTCCTCGACCGCCACGGCGCCGGCCACGAATTCTTCCTCTGCCTCGACGCCGATTCGGAGATGTCGGCCGAGGCGGTGCTGCGGCTGGTGGCGGTGATGGAGGCGGATTCCAGGCTGGCCATCGTCCAGCAGCTCATCGTCGGCCGGCCGGCGCGCAGCGCCTTCACCCGGCTGTTCCAGTACGGCATGCGGGCGGGGATGCGGAGCTGGGCCACCGGCCAGGCCTGGTGGCAGCTCGACCAGGGCCCCTACTGGGGGCACAACGCCCTGCTGCGCGTGGCGCCCTTCCGCGCCCATGCCCGGCTGGAGCCGCTGCCCGATGGCAGCCCCATCCTCAGCCACGACCAGATCGAGGCGGTGCGGCTGCACGCCGCCGGCTGGAAGGTGCGCTGCCTGCCTATCGAGGCGGGCAGCCTGGAGGGCAACCCGCCCACCCTGCCGGACTTCCTCATCCGCGACCGGCGCTGGGGCGCCGGCAACATGCAGTACTGGCGGCTGCTGCGCCTGCCGGGGCTGACGCCGATGGGCCGCTGGCAGCTGGCGCAGGCCATCCTGCTGTTCCTCTCGGCGCCGCTCTGGCTGCTGGTGCTGGTGGCGGCGGTGCTGAACGCCGCCACCGGCGGCGGCGCGGCCACGCCTCCAGGGGCGCTGGCGGCGCTGCTGCTGGCCAACTGGGCGGCGATCCACGCGCCGAAGCTCGCCGGCTACCTGGAGCTGCTGCTGCGGCCGGAGCGCGCGGCAGCCTATGGCGGCCGCCGCGCCGTGCTGCGCGGGGCACTCGCCGAGACCGGCTTCACCACGCTGCTGGACCCGGTGAGCCTGGCCAGCAAGGCGCTGTTCCTGCTGGCCCTGCCCTTCGCCGGCCGCACCGGCTGGCAGCCGCAGAACCGGGATGCGCTGGGCGTGCGCTGGGCCGACGCGGCACGGCTGCTGCGGGCGCCCACGGCGCTGGGCGTGGCGCTGATGGCGGCGCTGCTGGCGGCGGGCGGCACGGCCTGGATCTGGGGCCTGCCCTTCCTCGGGCCGCTGGTGCTGGGCATCCCCTTCGCGGTGGTGACGGCGGACCCGGGATTCTCCCGCCGGCTGCGGCGCATGGGCGTGGCCTGCACGCCAGAGGAGGGCGGCGCGCGCCGCGCCGCTCAGTCCGCCACGAGGCGGAGGCGCATCAGCACCTCGTCGAAGTAGCGCCCCGCCACCTTCAGCGCGCGCGGCTCGAGCGCCCAGGCGGTGAAGCCGGCGCGCTCGTAGAGCCGCCGGGCCGTGTCGTTGCCTGCCACCACGCTGAGCCGCACCTCCTCCACCCGGCCCCGCGCATGGTCCAGCACCGCCGCCAGCAGGGCCGGTGCCAGGCCGCTGCCGCGTGCCCCGGGCCGCAGGTAGACCGACCAGAGCAGCCCCTTGTGCCGCGTCTTGGCCGCGCGGGGCAGGGCGAGCGCCATCAGCCCCTCCGGCTCCGCCGCGCCCGGCTGCCAGCCGGCGAAGACGGCGCTGTCCTCGAGCCGCGCCGCGAACCAGGCCTCGGGCTGCGCCGCCTCATCCTCCAGGCTGGCGCCGAAGGCCTCGGGGTGGCGCTCCAGCGCCTCCAGCCGCAGCGCGCGGAACAGCGGGGCATCCCCGGGGCCGAGGCGGCGGATGGTGAAGCCGGCCGCCGGGGCGGAAGCCTCCCCCGGCGCCCGCTCAGTCATCGTCGCTGCGCCGCGCCAGCACCTCGCGCTTGCCGACATGGTTGGCAGGCCCGACCACGCCCTCCTTCTCCATCTGCTCGATCAGCTTGGCGGCGCGGTTGTAGCCGATGGAGAGGTGCCGCTGGATGAAGGAGGTGCTGGCCTTGCCCTCGCGCGTCACCAGCGCCACGGCCTGGTCGAACAGCCCCTTCTCGCCATCGCCGGCGCCGGCGATGCCGGAGAGGCCGGACTCGCCGCCCTCCTCGTCATCGGTCTCGGTGACCTCCTCGATATAGGCCGGCTCGCCCTGCTCGCGCAGGAACTCCACCACCTTCTCCACCTCGGCATCCGAGACGAAGGGGCCGTGCACGCGGGCCACGCGGCCGCCGCCGGCCATGTGCAGCATGTCGCCCTGGCCGAGCAGCTGCTCGGCGCCCATCTCGCCCAGGATGGTGCGGCTGTCGATCTTGCTGGTCACCTGGAAGGAGATGCGCGTCGGGAAGTTGGCCTTGATGGTGCCGGTGATGACATCCACCGAGGGACGCTGCGTCGCCATGATGACGTGGATGCCGGCGGCGCGCGCCATCTGCGCCAGCCGCTGCACCGCCGCCTCGATCTCCTTGCCGGCGACGATCATCAGGTCCGCCATCTCGTCGATGACAACGACGATCATCGGCAGCGGCGCCAGCGCCAGGGGCTGGTCCTCGAACACCGGCTTGCCGGTGTCGGGGTCGAAGCCGGTCTGCACGCGGCGGGTCAGCACCTCGCCGCGCGCCAGCGCCGCCTGCACCTTCTCGTTGTAGCCGCCGATGTTGCGGACGCCGAGCTGGCTCATGGCGCGGTAGCGCCGCTCCATCTCGCGCACCGTCCACTTCAGCGCGCCGATCGCCTTCGGTGGCTCCGTCACCACCGGCGCCAGCAGGTGCGGGATGCGATCGTAGACCGACAGCTCCAGCATCTTCGGGTCGATCATGATGAAGCGGCACTCATCCGGGCTGAACCGGTAGAGCAGCGACAGGATCATGGTGTTGATGCCGACCGACTTGCCCGAGCCGGTGGTGCCGGCGATCAGCAGGTGCGGCATCCGCGCCAGGTCGGCGATGACGGGCGCGCCGCCGATATCCTTGCCGAGCGCCAGCGGCAGGCGGGCGGTGTGGCGCACCCAGTCCTCGGCCGCCATCATCTCGGAGAAGAACACCATCTCCCGCTTGTCGTTCGGCAGCTCGATGCCGATGACGTTGCGCCCCGGCACGGTGGCGATGCGCACCGCCATCACGCTCATGCTGCGGGCGATGTCGTCGGCCAGGCCGATGACGCGGGCGGATTTCGTGCCGGGGGCCGGCTCCAGCTCGTAGAGCGTCACCACCGGGCCGGGGCGGATCTCGACGATGCGGCCGCGCACGCCGTAATCCTCCAGCACCGTCTCCAGCAGCCGGGCATTGGCCTGCAGCGCCGCCTCGTCCGGGCCGCTGGCGCGGCGCGCGGGGGGCGGGGTCAGCAGGTCGAGCGGCGGCAGCTGGAACTGCGCCACGGGCTGCGGCTCCGGCCGGGTGGCGCGGCGCGGCGGCATCGGCTCGGCCGGGCGCGGCGGCGGCGCGGGGCTGCGCACGGGCGGCGGCGGCGGCAGCTCCAGGTCGCCACGGAGGGCAATGGCGCGCGGCTCGCCACCCCGCTCGCCACCACGCTCGCCACCACGGGGGGCACGCAGCTCGGGCGTGGCCTCGGGCAGCAGGCGCGGCAGGGCCTCGTCATCCTCCTCCTCCGCCTCGGGGCGGGGCGGGGCCGTGGAGACGCGGCGGCCGGGCGGCGGCACCACCGGCATCTGGCGCGGCCCGCGCAGCGCGGCATGGGGCGGCGCCGATTCGGCGGCGGCGGCATCGGCGGCACGCAGCATGGCGGCCAGCTGCGGCGAGGGCGCCTCCGCCCGGCGGCGGGCCAGCATGCCGCCCATGGCGCGGAACGGCGCCGCCAGGCGGGTGCCGAGGCCGGGGCCGCGCTCGGCCTCATCCTCCACCTCCTCCCAGGGGGCGGCGTAGTGCGGCGGCGGGGCGGCGGGCGCGGCCACGGTGCGGCGCAGCACGCGCCCGGTGATGCCGGCGCCGCTGCGCGCGGCATGGCCGGCGGCGCGGCCCGCCTGCCGCCAGGCCAGCAGCGGCACGCCCAGCGCGGCGAAGGAGAGCGAGCCGGCCAGCGCCACCGTGCCCACCTGCCCGATCACCGAGCCGAAGGGGCCGAACAGGCCGCCCGCGAGGCCGAGGATCTTGCCCAGCAGCAGCTCGCCCGCGGCGCCGCCCGGCCCGGCCAGGGTGGGGGCGCCTTCCGGCAGCGGCGCCAGGGCGATGGCGGCGGCCAGCATCGGCGCCGCCGCCAGCACCGCCGCCACCCGCCCCACGAAGGGCGCGAGGCCGCGATGCGTGGCCAGCCGCCAGGACCAGCCCAGCATCACCCCCACCGGCAGGTAGCCGCCCCAGCCGAAGCCCTGCAGCAGCAGGTCGGAGACGATGGCGCCGCCCGGCCCGGCGAGGTTGGTCGGCGCCCGCGTGGCGGAGGTGTTCAGCGAGGGATCGGCCGGGTTGTAGCTGATCAGCGCCAGCAGCAGCCCGAGGCCGCCCAGCGCCAGCACCAGCCCCAGCAGCTCGGCGCCGCGCCGCCGCAGTGCCGCCTGCACGGCGGGCGAGGCGAAGCGGCGCGTGCCGGCGGCCAGGCGGCCCTCGGGGCTGCCGGAAGACGGGTCGGAAGAACGATCGGCGTAAGCGCGCGGCATGGCCTCAGTCATCTGTTGCTGAGCGGGTGTCTCAGCCTACCACGACAAAGGCTTGCAACAGAAGGAAACCTCTCGCGAAAGCCGCCGCGCGTGCCGGTTCAGTCGCGCTTCGGCAACACCCGGCTCGCCACCTGCCGCGCGGTGTTGGCCAGCACGCTGCCAAGCTCCGGCTCGCCGAACATGCTGCGCATGAAGGCCTGCGCCTGCTTCAGCGTGATGTGCGGCGGCAGCGGCGGCACGTTCGGGTCGGTGCGGAAGTCGAGCACCACGGGGCGGTCCATGGCCAGCGCCTCGTCCCAGGCGGGGCCGACGCGCTCGGGGTCGTCCACCGCGATGCCGCGCAGCCCGGCGAGTTCCGCGAAGGCGGCGTAGGAGAATTCCGGCAGGCTCTGCGAGCCGAGGAACTTCGGGTCGCCGCCCATCACGCGCTGCTCCCAGGTCACCTGGTTCAGGTCGCGGTTGTTCAGCACCATCACCACCAGCCGCGGGTCGGACCATTCCTTCCAGTAGCGGGCCACGGTCAGCAGCTCGTTCATGCCGTTCATCTGCATGGCGCCGTCGCCCACGATGGCCACCACCGGCCGCTCCGGATGCGCGAACTTGGCGGCGATGGCGTAGGGCATGCCGCTGCCCATGCTGGCCAGCCCGCCGGAGAGGGTGGCCATCATGCCGCGCCGCAGCTTCACGTCCCGCGCATACCAATTGGTGGTGGAGCCGGAATCGGCGGCGATGATGGCGCGCTCCGGCAGGCGGCGGGAGAGCTCCCAGAAGACGCGCTGCGGGTTGATCGGCTCGGCCGCCTGCATGGCGCGCTTCTCCAGCAGCGCCCACCAATCCTCCGTCCAGCCGCCGATGCGGTCCCGCCACTTGCCGGGCTCCTTGCGCTTCAGCAGCGGCAGCAGGGCGCGCAGTGTGGCGGCCGAGTCGCCGGCGAGGTTCACCTCCATCGGGTAGCGCAGGCTGAGCATCGAGGGGTTGCGGTCGATCTGCACGCCGCGCGCCGCCCCCTCCTTCGGCAGGAACTCGGAATAGGGGAAGCCGCTGCCCACCATCAGCAGCGTGTCGCATTCCTGCATCAGCTTCCAGGAAGGCTCGGTGCCGAGCAGGCCGATCGAGCCGGTGACCCAGGGCAGGTCGTCCGGCACCGCGGCCTTGCCGAGCAGCGCCTTGGCGATGCCGGCCTGCAGCACATCGGCCACCGCCAGCACCTCGTCCGTGGCGCCGAGCGCACCGGCGCCGACCAGCATGGCCACGCGCTCGCCGGCGTTCAGCGCCTCGGCCGCCTGTTGCAGCGTCTGCGGCTCCGGCACCACGCGGGGCGCGGCATAGCCCACGCCGCTGTGGATGGTGCCGTGCGCGTGCGGCGGCGTCTCCACCGCCTCCAGCTCCTGCAGGTCGTTGGGCAGGATCAGGCAGGCGATCTTGCGCTCGCCCTGGGCGATGCGCATGGCGCGGTCGATCAGGTGGCGGATCTGCTCGGGCACGCTGGCCTGCTGCACATAATCCGCCACGTCGTTGAACAGCGCGGAGAGGTCCACCTCCTGCTGGTAGTGGCCGCCCAGCGCCGCCCGCGCCTGCTGGCCGACGATGGCCAGCACCGGCATGTGGTCCGCCTTGGCGTCGTACAGCCCGTTCAGCAGGTGGATGGCGCCGGGGCCGGAGGTGGCCAGGCACACCCCCACCTCGCCCGTGTACTTGGCGTGGGCGGTGGCCATGAAGGCGGCCATCTCCTCGTGCCGCACCTGCACGAAGGGCATGCGCTCCTTCGCCCGGTCCAGCGCGCCGATCAGCCCGTTGATGCCATCGCCCGGATAGCCATAGACCCGGCGGACGCCCCATTGCCCGAGGCGTTCCCAGACGAAGTCCCCGACCGTCTTGGCCATGGCTGTTCCCTTTCCGCTGCGTGGCGTGCTGGACGGCCAACGCGGAAGAGGAAGGGGTGTTGTCGGAGATCTTCTTTTTCTGAAGAAAAAGAAGCAAAAAGACTTTTCGAGTCTGGTGTTCCGCTATCCACCCGCGCCACGCCAAACTGACAAAAGTTTTTTGGTTCTTTTTTCCAAAAAAGAACGTGTTTTCAAAACACTCCAACGCCACAGCGTTGCAGGTAATTGGCCACGGCCTCGAACTCGGCCGGCGGACGGGTGCGGTCCGCCTCGTCGCCGCGCGGCACGTAGATCAGCGTCTCGTACCGGGCGCGCGTCAGCAGCACGCGGTAGGTGTTGCGCAGGTAGCGCCGCGTCTCGGGCGAGGCCACGCGCTGCCAGTCCTGCCCGGCGAAGCGGCGGGCCTGCCAGCCCTGGGCGCCGCGGATGAAGTCGCCGCCCCAGGCCAGGCCCACCACGTCCAGCTCCAGCCCCTGGCAGGCATATTCCGTGGCGCAGACCTCCAGCGCGTCCGAGCCGCGCACATCCGGCCAGCGGTTGAGGAACCAGTTGACCACCTCGTCATCCGCGCCGTGCAGCTGCGCGCCCAGGCCCTCGGCGCGCAGGCGCTTCGCCTTGGCCGAGCAGACCAGCCCCGCCCGGCGCAGCCCCCGCACCCGGGCGCGCAGCCCGGCCCGCAGCGCGCCGAGGTCGCGCGTCAGGAAGAAGGGCAGCCCGCCCCCCGTGGAACGATCGGCGGCGATGGCGGCGGCCTCCTCCGGCCGCTCCTCCAGCACCGCCGCCACCCATTGCGCGCTGCGCTCGTGGTGGATGGAGCGCACCGGTACGGTGAGGTCCAGATCCTCCTCCAGCGTGAGCCAGGGCGGGTGGCCCTCCGCCAGGCGCTGCGCCGGCTCCGCGGCGGAGAGCGCGCGCGGCGCCGCCACCGCCCCCCAGAGGCCACCGCCCCCTTTGGCCCAACTGGCGCCGATCACCCGGCCCCATTCGGCCAGCCCGGCCTCGCCCGTGTTGATCTCCTGCCCGTTGCCGATCAGCGCCACGATGACGGACCAGCCCGGCACCCGCGCCATGATCTCCAGCATGTGGCCGGGCTCGGAGGTGGTGAGGATGGAGCTGCGGCGCTGCGTGTCCCGCCCCGCCTGGGCGGCGTCCCAGGCGCGCTGCGCCTCGTCGAACACCACCACATGCTCGGGCGGCGCCTCGGCCGGGTGGCGGACATGGTGTTCCAGGAAGCGGTGCACGTTCTGCAGCACGGCGCGCGCCTCGCGGCGCGGCTGGCGGGCGCCGCGGCCCTGCGCCTCCCGCGCATCCCGCTCCAGCGCGCCACGCAGCACCGCCACCAGCGGCGCGTTGCCGGTGAGGAAGGCGGTGCTGCCTTCCGCGGCGGGGCCGAAGGCCAGGTTCAGCCCGCACAGCGTCTTGCCCGCCCCGGGGATGCCGGTGACGAACACCACGCGCCGCGCCCCCTCCGCCCGCGCCTGCCCGATGGCGGCGCGGATGGCCGCCGTGGTGCGGGTGAGGTTGCGCGCATCGGCCCGCGCCGTGGCGATGGCCTCCACCCCGTGCCGGTCGAACAGCCGCCGCGCCGCCTCGATGATGGTGGGCACCGGCCGGTAGGGCGCCGCCTCCCAGGCGGCGGCGTCGAGCGGCGCGGCGGGGGCGGGGATGGCGGCCTGGATGCCGCGCAGCAGCGCGCCGAGGCTGGCGGGGCTGGCGCGCAGCACCGGCGTCGTCACGCCAGGGAGGAAGATCGGCCACTGGTTCACCGGCGCCGCCGCGCCGCTCGCCAGCAGCAGCGGCACCACGGGGTGCGCCCGGCTGGCGGCGTGGAAGTCGAACAGGTCGAGCGCGTAATCCTCCACCTGGGCGAGGTCGGGCGCGGCGAAGCCGGTGGCGCCGTGCTTGTATTCCAGCACCAGCACCGCGCGGTCGGTCAGCAGCACGGCGTCGATGCGGCGTTCCAGCCGCAGCATCTCCACCTCCAGCAGCACCTGCCAGGATTCGCCGCCCGCCTCGCGCAGCGCCGCCTGGAGCGTGACGATGAGGGCGCGCCAGCTCTCCCGCTGCGCCCGCTGCACCTCCGAGAGTTGCCCGGCCTGGGCGTAGGAAAGCTGCGCGGCCCAGTCGGCCGCGTCCCGCGCCAGCAGCGCGGCGCCGGTGCAGGAGACCCAGGCCTTCATGCGCGCCGCCTCCCCGGCCAGGTGGCCAGCCCGATGCTGGCCAGCATCAGCCCCAGCCCGGCGCCGTGCATCGGGGAAAAATGCTCGCCCAGCAGCGCCACCGCCACCAGCGCGGCGGTGGCCGGCAGGAACACGGTGAAGATGCCGGCCACCCCCGCCGGCGCCCGTTGCAGCCCGGCATACCAGAGCAGCAGGCACAGCACCGAGGCGGTGAGGCTGTGGAACACCAGCAGCGCCGAGACCTCGGCCGAGGCCAGCGCCGCCACGCCCCCCAGCACCGGCAGGGCGAAGGGCAGCATCAGGGCCGCGCTCCACAGCTGCATCCACAGGCTGGCGGTGAACACCGGCACCCGGCCGGCGATGCGCTTGGCCAGCAGCACATAGGCCGCCTCGCCGCAGACGCCCAGGAACACCAGCGCGTTGCCGAGCAGGCTGCCGCCCTGCCCGCCCTCGCCGGCCAGCCGCGCCAGGGTGATGGCCGCCATGCCGCCCACCGCCAGCCCCGCCGCCGCCCATTGCCGGGGCGGCAGGCGCTCGCGCAGCCACAGCGCCGAGCCGAGGGCGATGACCGCCGGCAGTGTGGCCAGCACCAGCCCCGCCTCCAGCGCCGAGGTGTGGCGCAGCCCGGTGAGCAGGGCCGCGTTGTAGAGCAGCGTGCCCAGCGCCGCCTGCAGCGCCAGGTTGCGCAGCACGGCGCCGGAGGGGATGGCGCCGCCCTCGCGCAGCCGGGCCAGCGGCCACAGCACCGCGCAGGCCAGCAGGCAGCGCAGCAGCACGATCAGCGCGATGGGCAGGGCGCCCGCCAGCAGCTTCGCCACCGCCACGTTGAGGCCGACCAGCGCCATCGAGGAACCCAACTGGAGATAGGCGGTCAGCATGCGGCTCCGGCGCGGCCATTGACGCGCGCAGGGTCGCAGGCTTCCGGGGTGGCGCCAAGCGGGGGCGCGCCCAGTCCTCCGCCTAGTCCTCCTGGCGGAAGGGCGAGGCCTCGGCCAGCGCCGCCATCTCCTCCAGCATGGCGGGGCGCTCGGCGTCCAGGAACTCGGCGACGGCGCGGCGCAGCCCGCCATGGCCGATCCAGTGCGCCGAATAGGTAGGCACCGGCAGGTAGCCGCGCTGGATCTTGTGCTGCCCCTGCGCCCCCGCCTCCACCCGCTTCAGCCCGTGCGCGATGGCGAAGTCGATGGCCTGGTAGTAGCAGAGCTCGAAATGCAGGAAGGGCGTCTCCACCGTGGTGCCCCAGTTGCGGCCGTAGAGCGCCTCCCGCCCCATCAGGTTCAGCGCGCCGGCCACGGGGCGGCCCTCCTGCTCGGCCACCATCAGCACCACCCGCTCGCCCAGCCGCTCGGCCAGCAGCGGCCAGAAGCGCGGCGTCAGGTAGGCGCTGCCCCATTTGCGGTCCACCGTGTCCATGTAGAAGCGGTGGAAGGCGGCCCAGTGGCGCGGCGTGATTTCGGCGCCGCGCAGCGTGCGGAAGGTGAGCCCGGCCGATTGCGCGTCCCGCCGCTCGCGCTTCAGCTGCTTGCGCTTGCGGCTGGACAGGGCGCCGAGGAAATCCTCGAAGCTGCCATAGCCCGCATTGCTCCAGTGGAACTGCGTGCCGATGCGCCGCAGCCAGCCGGCCTCGCCCAGCGCGTGCCACTCGGCCTCCGTGCAGAAGGTGACATGGGCGGAGGACAGGCCGAGCTGCTCCGCCGCCTGCGCCAGGGCCTGGGCCAGCGCGCCCGGCGGCAGGCCGGAATCCGGGCGGGCCAGCAGGCGCGGCCCCGGCACCGGGCTGAACGGCACCGCCACCTGGAGCTTCGGGTAGTAGCGCCCGCCCGCGCGCTCGAAGGCATTCGCCCAGGCATGGTCGAACACGTATTCGCCATAGGAGTGGCTCTTGGCGTAGGCCGGGGCCACGGCCAGCAGCCGGCCCTCCGGGTCGCGCAGCGCGGCGTGCTGCGGCAGCCAGCCGGTGCGGGCGGAGGCCGAGCCGCTGTCCTCCAGCACCGACAGGAAGGCATGGCTGACGAAGGGGTTGTCGTCCCCCGCGCAGGCATCCCACTCCGCCGCGGGAATCTCCGCGATGGCGGGATGCAGGCGCAGGGTCAGCTCGGGGGCACCATCGGGCATGGCCCAGCATGTGCGCCGCAACCGGGAACGCGCAAGGCGGGGCGGCGCCCCGCGCCCGCTTCTCTCTCCCGCGCGGGGAAGCCCGGTCCTAGAGCGGGCGGCAGGCCAGGGCGGTGGCGCCGGCCAGGCGCACCATGCGGCGCGCGGCCACCGCGGCCCCCGCGGCGCCGCCCGCCAGCTTGGCGGCATGGCCCTCCACCAGCTGCTCCACGCCGGCCTCGGTGACGATGTCGGCGCCCGCCGCCAGCCCGGCGGAGAGCGCCAGCCGCCGCAGCAGCCGGCCCAGCACGAAGGTGCCGGGGCGCACCCCGTGCAGCACCGCCACCTGGCGCATCAGCCGCAGGCCGAGCCAGCCCATCGCCACCGCGTCCAGCGCCGGGGAGGGCAGCACGGCGGTGGTCAGGAAGACCTGCCGCGCCGCCTGCCCGCCCAAGCTCCGGGTCTGCTTGTCCAGCACCGGCAGCAGCCCGGCGGAGAGCAGGCCGCGCGCCTCGGCCATGGTGGTGGCGCGGCGCAGCGTGGCCACGGCGGGCGCCGCCTCCGGCAGGCGGCGCGCCACGGATTCCGCCCAGTCGAGCAGCGCGGGCGGCGGCGGGGCGGCGTCCGGAGTCTCGCGGACGCGGGCGGCCAGCCGCTCCAGCGAGTCGAGCCGGCGCAGCGCGCGCCATTCCCGCCCCGCCGCCACCGCCAGCAGCCCGCCCACGCCGAGGCCGAGCGCGCTGCCCAGCCAGCCCAGCACGGGCGAGGCGGTGAACAGATCCGCCACCATCAGTCCCAGCCAGAGGCCGAAGCTGCCCAGCACCAGCAGCCCCGCCGCCAGCCCCACCGTGCCGAGCGAGGCCAGCCAGCCGGCGCCCGCCAGCGGCCCAGGCCCTTGCAATGCCACCGGCTCGCCATGGCGGACCAGCCCGCCCTCGGCCGGGGGCAGCAAGGCGGGGCCAAGATCGCCGGCCAGCACGGGCTCCGGCGCGCGGGTGGCGGTGCGCGGGCGCTCGGGCTCGTCGGCCCAGCCGGGGCCGGCGTTCACCGGGGGCCTCGCGGGGTGGGGCGGTCCGGGATAGTGCGGTCCGGGCAGGTCACAGCGCATCCTCCAGGAGCCAGGCGATCAGCCGGTCCATCTCCAGGTGTGGCAGCCCTTCCCGGCCGTCCGGGTCGATCACCGGCGGGCGGAACACGGGCAGCTCGAAATAGGGCCGGCGCCAGAACGCATCGTCGGGAGCCGGCGGTTGCGGCGGGATCTGGCCGGGGCGGAAGGGCCGCCGCCGCGTCTCGCCCATCGGCACGCCCTGCACCACCGGCGCGCCGCCGGGAGCGGGCTCGCCCTCCTCCGTGCAGCGCAGCGCGGCGATCGCGGCATGGATCATGGCCGGGCCGCCGGCATGGCCGTGCGTGCCCACCATGCCGCGGAACAGCGAGAGGAAGTCGCCACGCTGCGCCTGCGGCACGTAGTCCGCCTTGGTGGCGACGAAGGCCACGCGCCGCAGCGTGCGCAGCCCCAGCCAGCGGGAGCGCGAGCGGGCATCGTAGGCGCGGGCGATCTGCGCCACCGCCTGCCGGGCATCGGTGAAGGCGCCCTCGCCCGCGCAGAGCGCGCCCAGCGCGTCGACCAGCACCACCTGCCGGTCGAAGCGGGCGAACCAGGGGTCGAAATAGCTGCGCCGCATGTCGTCGCGATAGGCATCGAACCGCTCGGCCAGGGCGGCGCGCAGGCTGCCCGCGGCCGGGCTGCCCTGGCCGGAGAGGGGGAAGAACCACATCATCGGGCTCTCGCCCTTGGGGCCAGGCACCAGGAAGCGGCCCGGCTGCAGCCAGCGCAGCCCGTGCCGGTCGCGCGCCGCCGCCAGCAGGTCGCGGTAGAGCAGGAAGCCGCGCTTGGCCACGGCATCGTCGGCTGGGGCGTTGCGGTCCAGCCCGGCCAGGAAGGACAGGAAATCCCCGGCCAGGGCGGCGCGCGGCGGCTGGCGCAGCTGCGCCAGCGTGGCGGCCGACCATTCCTCGTAGCTCTGCTCCAGCAGCGGCAGGTCGAGCAGCCACTCGCCGGGATAGTCCAGGATCTCCAGCCGCACCCGCCGCGCCGGCAGCCAGCGGCCCCAGTCGCCGGGGCGCTCCACCACCAGGGTCAGGGTGGCGCTGGCCAGGTCGCTGGTGCGGGGCGGCCAGTGCGGCGTGGCGCCGGCCAGGTCGCGCAGCTTGTCGGCGGCGTCGAACCAGTCCAGCGCCTGGGTGCCGGCCGGCTCCAGCCGCACCGCCTGGATGCGGCGCCCCTCCTCCGCCATGCGGCGGCGCAGCGCCGGCAGCGTGTCCCGCCCCCGCCCCAGCGCCAGCAGGTTGGCGATGAGGGAGGTGATGAACACCGTCTTGCCGGAGCGGCTGAGGCCGGTGATGGCGATGCGCAGCGTCGTCTCGTTGAGCGCCCGTTCCGCCTCGCTGGTGAGCCGGGCCAGTCCCTCGCCCAGCAAACCCAATCCTGCCGCCATCCGCCTCCGCCTTGTCTGTCAGCGCCCCATGTAGGAAGCCGGGCCGGGGGAATGAATTCCCCGGCCCGGCTTCTTTTGGCCCCTCAGAACACCTTGCGCCCCTCAGAACACCTTACGGAAGAAGTGCCGGGTGTGGCCCACCGGGTTGTCCGGCACATGGCCGAACTCGGTGTAGCCCTGCTTGATGTAGAAGGCAGGGGCCTGGAAGCTGTAGCTGTCGAGCCAGGCGCCGACGCAGCCGCGCGCCTTCGCCTCCGCCTCCGCCCGCGCGATCAGCTCGGCGCCGAGGCCGCCGCGGCGCAGATCCTCGGGCAGCCAGAACAGCTCGATGAACAGCCACTTCTTGTCCGTGCGGCCGGTCAGGCCGCCGCGGACGGCGCCGGTCTGCGGGTCGCGCACCAGCACCGAGAGCGGGCGGCGGCCGGAGGGGCCCACCGCCGCCTCGTTGAAGGCGATGATGCCCTTCAGCACCACGTCCTCCGCATCGGCGTCCGGCGCGTCGCTGACCTCGATCGCCGGCAGCGCCGTGCTCACGCCGCCACCTCGAACAGGCCCTCGACCTCCACCGCCGCGTCCATCGGCAGGGAGGGCACGCCGATGGTGCTGCGCGCATGCCGCCCCGCCTCGCCGAACACCGCCACGGCGAGGTCCGAGGCGCCGTTCATCACCTGGGCGTGCTGGGTGAAGGCGGGGGCGCAGGCGATGAAGCCGCCGAGGCGCGCCACCCGCGTCACCCGGTCGAGGTCGCCCACCGCCGCCCTGAGCTGCGCCAGCACGTTCACCAGGCAGAGCTGCGCCGCCTGCTGCCCGGTCTCGATGTCGATCACCTCGCCGAGCTTGCCGGTGAAGGCCACCTTGCCCTCGCGCATCGGCACCTGGCCGGAGACGACGACCAGCGTGCCGCCCGAGACGATGGTGAAGGGCACGTAGTTGGCGACCGGCGCGGCCGGCACGGGCAGGGTGATGCCAAGCTCGGCGAGGCGCGCCTCGATGCGTCCGGCCATGGGACGTCTCCTTGTGTTCGGTGGCTATTGGGTGTCGGCGGGAATGGCGGAAAAGGGGAAGGCGCCGCTCAGCCCACCAGGCGGAGGGTGCGGCGGCGCGCGGCGGGCGAGGGCTGCGCCGGCAGGTCGAGCGGCAGCAGCGGGCCACGGTCGCCCGGCGTGCCGGTGGCCTCCACCGCGCATTCCTCGAGCGAGGGGTCGGGCCAGAGGCGCCGCGCCGCCTCGCCGCCGAGATGGGCGATGGCCAGCCGGCGGAAGGCCCAGTCCAGCACCGAGGTGGCGCAGAGGATCTCGGGGTCGCCCTCCACCGCGCCGGCGGGGCCGAAGCGGGTGTAGGCGAAGCTGCCGACATAGTCGGAGAGCGGCACGCCACGGGCGAGGCCGATGTTCACCGCCTGGATGAAGCCTTCCAGCAGCCCGCGGAAGCCGCTGCCCTCCTTGCCGCCGGCGGTGAGCCCGACCTCGGCCAGCCCGCCCGTGGCCGACTGCGTGGCGCGCAGCGTGACCCGGTGGCCGCCGACGACGACGCGCCAGACCTGCCCGTGCAGGCCAGTGCCGGGGGCGGCGCCAGGGGCGATGGCGGGGCGCGGCGGCGGCAGCGGCCGGGCCGGCAGCGGCCGGGCCGCCGGCACCGGGCTGGCGGCGTGCAGATAGGGGCGGATGACGGCGTCCATCGCCTCCCGCGCCGAGTCGGGCACCGGGGCCAGCAGGGCCAGGGCGCGCTCCCCCTGCAGGGCGAGGGCGCGGCGCGCGGCCAGGGTGGGCTGCTCCACCACCCGGCCGGCCTCGTCATGCGCCAGGCGGGTGGCGCCCTGGGCGGGGGCGAGGCCGCCCGTCTCGGCGCCGAGCAGCGCCTCCACCGCATCCGGCACGGTGAGGGCGAAGCAGCCGGCGTGGCGCAGCCCCTGGGTGGCGCCGGCGGCATCCAGCGCGCGGCGGGCGGCGGCGGCGAGGCCGGGCACGGCGCAGCCGGCGGGCGGCGCCGGCCACAGCAGCGCGGCGGGCTCGCGCGCGCCCAGGTGCTCGGCCAGGGCAGCGCTGGCCTGCTCGGCGGCGCCGCGCGTCAGGGCGGAGAGGCAGGTGCCGACCTCGCGCGCCGCGGCCGAGTCGTAGGCCAGGCCCAGCGCCGCCAGCAGCCCGGCGAGATCGGCGAAGCCGACGCGCAGCCGCGTGGCCTTGCCGCCCGTGGCCACTTCCAGCGCGCGCACCGCGGTGCCCACGGCGGCCGCGTAGGCGGCATGGTCGAAGCCGCCGGCCTCGTCGAGGAAGGCGGGCAGGTTGAGCACGAAGCGCGGCTCGGCGCGGGTGTCGTTGCGCCACAGGCTGGCGCCGGGGGCGCCGCGCCGGGCCAGCAGCAGGGCGCGCAGCTCCCGCGCCAGGGCCTCGGCCTCCGCCGCGTCCAGCAGCTTCGGCGCCACGGCGCGGGCGGCGAGGCGGCCGATCCATTCCTCGGCCAGGGCGGGCAGCGAGACGGGGCCGGTGCCGGGGGCCAGCGCCGCCAGCGCCTCGGCCGCCGCATCCTCCCAGCTCGCGGGCAGGGCGACGGGGCGCGGCGCGGAATCGGGGTCCGCCGCCGCGCGCAGGCGCCGCAGCGCGAGACCGCTCCAGGAAGTGTTGGCCCAGGGAGTGCCAGGAACCCGTGCCGTGATCCGTGCCATGCGTCCAGGCTACCGCTGCCCCGCCCCACACGGAAGCCGCATCTGGTGGTAATTGCGCAAACAGCCGGCCAATATCCTGCTCCGCCGGCGTTGAAGGGTGCCCCCCCTCGGCACCACCCTTTTCCCCGGCCGCCGCATGTGCGAAGGAAGCCGGCGGCGCACACCCCCCTCCCCCCCGGAGCGAGGCCGTAACCGCGACCCCCTCGCCCAGTCATGGAACCGACCGAGACATGTCCTTCCTGCAGCGGCTGACCACTGGCCTCACCGCCAGCAAGATCGGCACCGACCGCTTCGGCAACACCTATTACGAGAGCCGCAAGACCTGGCTCGGCTACGGCCGCAAGCGCCGCTTCGTGCTCTATGCCGGCGAGCCGGACCCGACCACCGTGCCGTCCGAGTGGCATTGCTGGCTGCACCACGTGACCGACGCGCCGCTCTCGGAGCAGAAGCGCTACCCGTGGCAGCGCGAGCACCAGCGCAACCTGACCGGCACCGCCCAGGCCTACCGCCCGCCGGGGCACGACTATTCCGGCGCCCGCCGCGCCCCCACGGCCGGCGACTACGAAGCCTGGACTCCGGGTGGCTGAGGCCGTGTCAGGACAGATCGCCGCAGGCAAGGCCGGAGGCAGCCGCATGCAGGGCCGCAACATCGCCGAGATCCTCACCGGCGCCGTGGTGGTGCTGGTGGCGGCCGCCTTCCTGGTGTTCGCGATCGGCCAGTCCGGGCGCAGCCTGGTCGGCGGCGGCGGCGGCATCACCCTCAGCGCCAAGTTCGACCGGATCGACGGTCTGACCCCGGGCGCCGATGTGCGCATCGGCGGCGTCAAGGTCGGCAGCGTCGTCGAGCAGCACATCGACCCGCGTACCTACCTGGCGGTGCTGCGGCTGCGCGTCGCTTCCGACATCGCCATCCCCGACGACAGCTCGGCCGAGATCACCTCGGAGAGCCTGCTGGGCGGCAAGTACGTGGCGCTGGTGCCGGGCGGCTCCGAGACCATGCTGAAGGACGGGCAGGAGGTCACCATCACCCAGTCCGCCGTCAGCCTCGAATCGCTGCTGGGCCGCTTCATCTTCTCGGTGACGGAACTGACCTCGAACACCGCCCGGCAGCAGGAGGGCGAGGCGCCCGCGCCCGCCCCGGCCCCCGCCGCGCGGCCATGAGCCTGGAGCCGCCCGCCCGCTGGCCGGGCGCCGACGGCCAGCCCGTCTCCTGCCGGGAGAAGCTGAAGGTGCTGGCCGAGAACCACCGGGAGGCCGCCACCCTGCTGCAGGACCTGCTGGAGGATGCCGTGCTGATGGGCGTCGACGAGGCGGCGATGCGCCGCATCCTGGCCGAGATGGTGCAGGCCCTGCCCAGCCCGCGCCGTGCCGGGCCCGGCGCCGGAGGGGCCGGCTGATGCGCCGCCTGCGCCCGCTGCTGCGCCCCCTTCTGCTCGGCCTGCTGCTGGCCGCCACGCCGCTGGCGGAGGCGCCGCTGCGCGCCCAGCCGCAGGACCAGGGCTGGGTGCCGAAGCGCAACGCCAAGCTCCAGGCGCTGGACAAGGTGACGGCGCGCATCACCATCCTGGAGACGCCGCTCGGCCGCCCGGCCACCTTCGGCACGCTGCGGGTGATCGTGCACGCCTGCAACGCCCGCCCGCCGGAGGAGGTGCCGGACGCCGCCGCCTGGCTGGAGGTGCTGGAGACCCGCAACGATTCGCGCGGCCTCCCGGTGTTCCGCGGCTGGATGTTCGCCAACGCGCCCGGCGTGTCGATGCTGGAGCACCCGGTCTACGACCTGCGCGTGCTGGAGTGCCTCTGACACGGTGCGGGGCCGGCCCGGCGCCCCGGCCGGCCGGGGCGCGGGTCACAATCCCGCCAGGAGCCTCCGCCGCACCCGCTGGCGGAGAATTTGCGCCGCGAGTCCTCCGGCCCAGGGTTCCCCATCTCCCCGCATCCGGCCATATCGGGAAGTCATGGAGCAGAACGCCTTTCCCGACGCCCCGCCCTTGCCCCAGCGCGAGGCCGCGCTTTTCCTCGACCTCGACGGCACGCTGATCGAGATCGCCCCGCGCCCGGACGCCGTGGTGGTGCCGCCGCACCTCCCCGCCCTGCTGGCGCGCCTCTCGGCCGGGCTGGGCGGGGCGGTCGCCATCGTCACCGGCCGCGGCCTGGAGGTGGCGCGCGGCCTGACCCAGGCGCCGCCCATCGCCTTCGCCGCCGAGCATGGCACCATCATCGACGCCTCCGCCCTGCCGGGCGCCGCCATCCCGCCCATGCCGCTGCCGCCCTTCCCGCCCGAGGACTGGCGCGCGGCGGCGGAAGCCTTCGCCGAGGCCCGCCCCGGCCTGCTGCTGGAGGAGAAGAAGCACGGCTTCGTGCTGCATTTCCGCGCCGTGCCGGAGCGCGGCAAGGAAGCCGCCGCCTTCCTGCGCGGCCTCGCCGAGGGCACCGACTTCCAGGTGCTGCCCGCCCATGCCGCCGCCGAGCTGCGGCCGCGCGCCACCGACAAGGGCGTGGCCGTCTCCTGGCTGATGCGCCACGCGCCCTTCGCCGGACGCACCCCCATCTTCATCGGCGACGACGTGACCGACGAGTTCGGCATCGAGGCCTGCCGCGCGCTGGGCGGCACCGGCTACCGCATCCCGCGCGACTTCGCCGGCCCCGCCGCGGTGCTGGCCTGGCTGGACCGCATCGCCGCCCGGCTGCCGGCATGAGCCAGCCCCTCGACCTCGCGCCCGTCGGCAACGGCATCATCGCCGGGCTGTTCGACCGGCAGGGCCGCTGCTCCTGGCTCTGCTGGCCGCGCTTCGATGGCGACCCGATCTTCTCGGCCCTGCTCGGCGGCGCGGAGCCGCAGGACGGGTTCATGGAATGCGAGCTGATCGGGCTCACCAAGACCCGCCAGACCTACCGCCGCAACACGGCGGTGCTGGAGACCGAGCTGGAGGACGAGCATGGCGGGCGGCTGCGCATCATCGACGCCGCGCCGCGCTTCCGCCGCTTCGGCCGCAGCTTCCGCCCGCCCATGCTGGTGCGGCGGATCGAGCCGCTCTCCGGCCAGCCGCTGATCCGGCTGCGCATCCGCCCGCGCGCCCATTGGGGGCGGGACAAGCCGGTGCGCCGCTCCGGCTCCAACCACCTGCGCTACTTCACCGACGACGCGGCGCTGCGCGTCACCACCGACGCGCCACTGGCCTGCCTGGCCGAGGAGGCGCCCTTCCTGCTCGACCAGCCCGTCACCCTCATCCTCGGCCCGGACGAGACGGTGCCGGAGGGGGCGGAGGCGATCGGCCAGGAGTTCATCCGCGAGACGGAGAATTACTGGCTGGACTGGACGCGCGGCCTGCACCTGCCCTTCGAGTGGCAGGAGGCGGTGATCCGCGCCGCCATCACGCTGAAGCTCTGCACCTTCGAGGAGACGGGCGCGGTGGTGGCGGCGCTCACCACCTCGATCCCCGAGGCGGCGGACACCGAGCGCAACTGGGACTACCGCTACTGCTGGCTGCGCGACGCGCTGTTCACCGTGCAGGCGCTGAACCGCCTCGGCACCACCCGGACGATGGAGGAGTACATCCGCTACGTCACCAACGTGGTGGCGATCTCCCCGGGCGGCGTGCTGAAACCCTGCTACCCCCTGGTGCCTTCCCTCCCCATGCCGGAACGCATCGAGGAAGCGCTGCCGGGCTTCCTGGGCATGGGTCCTGTCCGGGTCGGCAACCAGGCGGCCGAGCAGGTGCAGAACGACGTCTATGGCTCGGTCATCATGGCCGCGGCACAGATGTTCTTCGACCAGCGCCTGCCCCGCCCCGCCGGCGAGCCGCTGTTCCGCCTGCTGGAGAAGCTGGGCGAGCAGGCCGAGGCCCGCGCCCTGACGCCGGATGCCGGCATCTGGGAATACCGCGGGCGGGCGCGCATCCACACCTTCTCGGCGGCCATGTGCTGGGCGGGCATGGCGCGGCTGTCCGGCATCGCCAAGCATCTCGGGCTGCACGACCGGGCGGAGCGCTGGGCGAAATCGGCGCGCGAGCTGCACGCGGTGATCTGCGAGAAGGCCTTCCGGCCGCATCTCGGCAGCTTCGTCGAGAGCTTCGAGAGCGACGGGATGGACGCGGCGCTGCTGCTGCTGCCCGAGATCGGCTTCCTGCCGGCCACCGATCCGCGCTTCCTCGGCACGCTCGACATGATCGGGCGGCGGCTGATCCATGACGGATTTCTTTACCGTTACGATATGTCTGACGATTTCGGGAAACCTGAAACCGCCTTCCTCGTTTGTTCGTTCTGGTACGTGGACGCGCTCGCTGCCGCCGGCCGGACGGAGGAAGCGCGCGCCATGTTCGGGAGCATCCTGTCGTGCCGGAATCACCTGGGGCTACTCGCAGAGGACCTGGACCCGAAAAGGAATCAGCTCTGGGGGAACTTTCCTCAGACCTATTCCCATGTTGGCCTGATTCTGTCGGCGATGCGTTTGAGCCGTTCGTGGGAGCACGGTCTGTGGGGCGGGTAGTCGTCGTCTCCAACCGCGTGGCGGTGCCGCGGCGGGGGGAACCCTCGGCGGGCGGCCTGGCCGTGGCGCTGAAGGACGTGCTCAAGGCCAGCGGCGGGCTGTGGTTCGGCTGGAGCGGCGAGACCCGCAAGAACCCGACCCTGGAGCCCCGCCAGGTCCGAGCGGGCGGCATCGATTACGCCACGATCGACCTGTCGGACGAGGACCACAAGGGCTTCTACGCCGGCTACTCCAACAACACCCTCTGGCCGCTGTTCCACTTCCGCCTCGGGCTGATGGAGTACGACCGGGCGGAGGCCGCCTCCTACCGGAAGGTGAACCGGGATTTCGCGCAGGCGCTGCTCCCGCTGCTCGGCCCCGAGGACACCGTCTGGATCCATGACTACCAGATGATCCCCATGGCGGCGGAGCTGCGGGCGCTGGGCGCCCAGCAGCGCATCGGCTTCTTCCTGCACATCCCCTTCCCACCCTTCGCGGTGCTCTCGGCGCTTCCCGACGCCGAGCGGCTGCTGCGCGACCTGCTGGCCTACGACCTGGTGGGGGTGCAGACCAAGCGTGACCTGGCGGGCATGATCAACTGCTTCCAGGATGGCCTTGGCCTGACGCCCGACGCCACCGGCGGCGTGCGCGGCGAGGTGGCCGGCCAGATGCGCCGCGCCCAGCTCTCCGCCCACCCGATCGGCATCGATACGCGCGGCTTCGCCACACTCGCGCGCAAGGCCGCCTACGGCCCCGAGACGCAGCGCCTGACCGCCAGCATGGGCGACCGCGCGCTGATCGTCGGCGCCGAGCGGCTGGACTACACCAAGGGCCTGCCGCACCGGATGCGCGGCTTCGCCGCCCTGCTGGCCAACTTCCCCGAGCATCTGAACAAGGTGACCTACCTGCAGGTGGCGGCGCGCAGCCGCAACGAGGTGGCCAGCTACCGCAACCTGCGCCGCGAGCTGGACTCGCTCGCTGGCCGCATCAATGGCGACTACGCCGAGTTCGACTGGACGCCGGTGCGCTATGTGGCCCGCGCGGTGGCGCGGGACACGCTGGCGGGGTTCTACCGCGCCGCCCGTGTCGGCCTCGTCACCCCGCTGCGCGACGGCATGAACCTGGTGGCCAAGGAATACGTGGCGGCGCAGGACCCCGAGGATCCTGGCGTGCTGGTGCTCTCCAGCTTCGCCGGCGCCGCCGAGACCATGGAAGGCGCGCTGCTGGTCAACCCGCTGGATGCCGAGGCGATGGGCGAGACGCTGGACAAGGCGTTGAAGATGCCGCTGCCCGAGCGCCGCGAGCGCTGGGAGAACATGATGCGCGGCCTGGAGGAGCAGACCGCCACCCGCTGGGCGGAGAGCTTCCTGGCCGAGCTGGAGGAACTCCCCCTGCCCGAGCAGGACCTCCTCTGGGCCGCCCCCACCCGCAGCTGACGGGCAGAGAAAAGACGGGCGGGAAAAAGCAAGGGTGCAGGGGAATTCCTTCCCCTGGCCTTTTCCGTTTCTACTCCCGCATCCCCCTGATCTCCGCCTCGATCTCCGCGCTGTCCAGATCCCACCGCGCCGGCCGCTCGACCGCTTCCGCGAGCTGCTGCTTGTAGAGTGCGCGGGGGATCTCGGCCGCCCCGAACTGCGCGAGGTGCCCGGTGATGAACTGGGTGTCCAGCAGGGTGAACCCTCCCAGCCGCAGCCGCGCCACCAGGTGCACCAGCGCCACCTTCGAGGCGTCCCGCGCGCGGCTGAACATGCTCTCGCCGAAGAAGGCGCCGCCCAGCGAGACGCCGTAGAGGCCGCCCACCAGCTCGCCCTCCTGCCAGGTCTCCACCGAATGGCCATGTCCCATGCGGTGGAGATCGTTGAACAGCCGCTCGATCTCGGGGTTGATCCAGCTGTCCTCCCGCCCCGGGGCGGGGGCGGCGCAGGCGGCGATGACCTGGGCGAAGGCGGTGTCCGCCGTCACGGTGTAGGGGCCGGAGAGCACGGTGCGGCGCAGCCGGCGGGACAGGTGGAAGCCCTCCAGCGGCAGGACTCCGCGCAGCTCCGGGTCCAGCCAGTAGAGGCGGTTGCCGGCGCGCGATTCCGCCATGGGAAAGAGGCCGGCGCGGTAGGCGCGCAGCAGGAGGTCGGGGGTGATTTCCACCAGGTGGCGGGACATGGCGCCCATCATGACGCCGCCGGGGGCCGGAGGCCAGCCTGCGGCATGGCCGCGGGCCTCAGCGCGGTAGGCGGGCCATGATGCGCTCGGCGAGGGCCGGATAGTCCTCGTCGAAATGGTGGCCGCCCTTGATGCGGATGCGCTGGGCCGGCGTGCCCTGGAAGGCGTTGCAGGCCGTCTCCGCCTCCTCCTCCGAGCCATAAACGCATTGCACCAGGGCGGGCGGCAGGCCGGGGATCTCCGGCGCGGTGGGCAGCGCGCTGGGGCGGGAGAGGCCGATGAAATCCCCCACCTTGATCTCGAAGGCCGCCTCCTTCGCGAAGGCCAGCAGGCTGATCAGCACCACCCTCTCCTTGTTCTCCGCCGCCATGCGGTTCCAGGCGAAGGGCATGACGTCGGCGCCGAAGGAGTAGCCGATCAGCGCCACGCGCGGCGTCTCCCAGCGGGCGGCGTAGAGGGCGATGACGCGGTCCAGCTCCGCCGCCACCTCCTCCGGCGAGCGGCGCTTCCAGAACCAGTTCAGGCAGTCGAAGCCGAGCACGGGGATGCCCCGATCCCGCATGTGGCGGCCGATCTGCCGGTCCAGGTCGCGCCAGCCGCCATCGCCGGAGAGGATGATGGCGAAGATGTCGCCCTGCTTCTGGCGCGGCGGCATCTCCACCAGCCAGGCGGCGGTGTCGCGCCGCGGCGCCGCCGCGCGGGCGGCGGGGGGCAGGGCCAGGGCGCCGGCCAGGCCGGCCAGGAGCGGACGCCGCTGCATGCTCATTTCCCGATCACCCCGCGCAGCCCGCCCGATTGCAGGGCGGCGACATCGGCCAGCACCACCCAGGGGTCCAGCCCACCGGGGGCGCAGAGGTAGCGCGGCTCCCACACCGGCTCGAACTTCTCCTTGAAGGCGCGCAGGCCGCGGAAATTGTAGAAGCGCTCGCCCCGGCGGAAGACCAGCCCGCCCAGCCGGTGCCAGACCGGCGCCAGACGGTGCGCGGCCAGGCCCGAGAGCGGCGCCATGCCGAGGTCGAAATAGGCGTGGCCGCTCTCCTTGGCGCGCAGGATCAGCTTCAGGAACAGGAAGTCCATCGTGCCGGGCGGGATCTCGGCGCGGTGGCGCATCAGGTCGATCGACATCTCGGCGGTGTGGCCGGGCGTCTCCAGCAGGGTGGCGAAGGCGATGATGGCGCCCTGCGGGTCCCGCACCACCGCCACCGGCTGCGCCGCCACATAGGCCGGCTCGAAGGCGCCGAGGGAGAAGGCCTTCTCCCGCGCATTGTGCTGCGCCAGCCATTCGCGGGAGACGGAGGACAGCTCGGCCATCGCCGCCGGCACCGCCTCGGGCGGCAGCACCGCGAAGGTGAGGCCCTCGCGCTCGGCGCGGTTCAGCGCGCTGCGCAGCGGCTGGCGGGACTTGCCGGTCAGGCTGAAGCTCTCCAGCGGCACGCGCGCCGCCTCGCCCAGCTTCAGCGGCCGCAGCCCGGCATCGATGTAGAGCGGCAGGTTCTCCGGCCGCACCTGATAGAAGGCGGCGCGCCCGCCCTGGGCATCGGCCATCTCGACGAAGCGCCAGACAAGGTCGATCCGCCGCGCCTTCGGCCCCACCGGGTCGTAGAGCGCGATCCAGGAGCGGCCGCGCCGGCCATACATGATGAAGGCATCGCCCTGCTCGGCGAAGAGCAGCGCCTTGTCGCCCATCCGCACCAGGTTGGCGTCCGCCCGCTCCTGCCGGGCAAGGATGGCGGTGGCGCGCTCCAGCTCCTCCGGCGTCGGCGGGTGGGTGGCGTGGCGCACGGGGCGCAGCAGCGCCCACAGCCCGGCGGCGAACAGCGCCAGCACCGCCCCCAGCGCCGCGCGCATGTTGCGCGGGGCGGAGGCGTCCAGCTCGAACTGCCACCAGAGCTGGCGGGAATACGCCACGTCCCGGTGGGCGAAGAACAGCAGCCAGGCGGCGGCGGCCACCACCCCCGCGGCGGCCAGCCACCAGCCGGGGGTGAAGCTCGGCGCCAGCATCCGCGCGCGGCGGTCGAACCGCTCGCGCGAGGCGAGGAGGGCGATGGCCAGCAGCGCGAGCAGCGCCAGCTCCAGCGCGCCGCCGCCGCGCGCCACCGAGAGCACAAGGCCGCCCAGCGCCAGGGCGAGCGCCAGCCACCAGGCGCCGTCCAGCCGATGTACCAGCCCATGCGCCACGAAGAGCAGCAGCAGCCCGCCGACGCTGGAGATCAGGTGGCTGGCCTCGAACAGCGGCAGCGGCAGGGCGGGGGCCAGCAGGCCGGGCATCTCACCGGCGGGGGGCGTGACGCCGCCCAGCAGCAGCCCGGCGCCGGCGGCGAAGGCGGTGGCGCCGAGGAAGCGCGGCATCAGCCGGGTGGCGGCGCGCACCGCGCGGGTGCCGCCCCGCAGCAGGTGCGCGCGCCGGCTGACCTCGAACCCGGCCAGCAGCAGCAGCGCCAGCCCCAGCGGCAGCGCGAAGTAGATGAGGCGGTAGAGCACCAGCGCGGCCGCCACCTGGTCCAGCGGCACGCCGGTGTCGCGGAAGGCGAGCAGCACCACCGCCTCGAACACGCCGATGCCGCCCGGCAGGTGGCTGGCGGCGCCGATGGCGATGGCCACGGCGTAGAGGGCAATGAAGAAGGGCAGGTCCACCGCGCCGGCCGGCAGCAGCAGCCACAGCACCGTGGCGGCGGCGCCGATATCGACCAGCGAGACCAGCCCCTGGAACAGCACCAGCCGCATGGGCGGCACCCGCAGCACGAAGCGCCCGAGGCGCAGCGCGCCGGGCCTGAGCCGCCCGAGCAGCGCCAGGCCGCCCATGGCGGCCAGGAACAGCAGGGCGACGCCACGCAGCAGCACGGGCGGCAGGCCCGACCAGTCATCGACCGATTCGGCGGTGATCAGCAGCCCGAGCGCGCCGACGGCGAACAGACCCAGCACGAAGCTGGCGGTGACGAAGACCAGCAGCCGGGCGATGCGCTCGGGCTTCAGCCCGGCGGCGGCGTAGATGCGCCAGCGCACGGCGGCGCCGGTGAAGGCCCCCACCCCCACCGTGTTGCTGAGCGCGAAGCCGCAGAAGGCCGCGAGCGCGGCGATGCGCGGCGGCACCGCCCCCGGCGCCACATGCCGCAGCGCCGAGAGGTCATAGCCCAGCATGGCGACGAAGCTGAGCGCCGTGGCCGCCACCGCCGCCAGCAGCACCCAGGGGCTCTGCGCCGAGAGGCTGGCCACCACGGCCGCGTAGTCCAGCTCGCGCGAGAGGCCATGCAGCGCGAACAGCGCCAGCGCCGCCATCAGGGCGCCACCGCCCAGCAGCAGCCAGGGGTGCAGAACGGCCCATCGCCAGGCGGAACGGGCCTCGGGGGGCATGGCCTCGCTCTGCTGCGGCGTCGCGGGCGGGGGGACGGAAATCGGGCCGTTCATCGACATTCCCGGAGGCGTGAGGCGGGCGGTCCTGTCCTGGTTAACGGCAGGAAGGCGCGCAGGCTGCGTCCCGGGCATAGCCAAAAGATGAAGGGAAAGGGGCAACCCGCCTTTTTCGCGGTGCCGGCCGCCTTCCTGCCGCCCCGGGGCGCGGGACAGCGGGGGGGGGGGGCGGCGCCCTGTCGAAGCGCCGCCGGTATTCATCGACGCGGCCTCGGCCGCACGGACTTTTCCTGACGCGGCCTCAGCCGCGCAGGCCGACGAAGCGCTCCAGCCAGTGGATGGTGTAGTCGCCCGACTGGAACTGCGCGTCGTCCATGATGCGCTGGTGCAGCGGCAGCGTGGTCTTGATGCCGTCCACCACCATCTCGGAGAGGGCGCGGCGCATCCGCGCGATGGCCTCGGCGCGCGTCTTGCCGTGCACCACCAGCTTGGCCACCAGGCTGTCGTAGTGCGGCGGCACGGCGTAGCCGGAGTAGAGGGCGCTATCCACCCGCACCCCCAGCCCGCCCGGCGCGTGGTAGGTGTTCACCCGGCCGGGCGAGGGCGCGAAGCTCTCCGGGTCCTCGGCGGTGATGCGGCATTCGATGGCGTGGCCGCTGAAGGTGATGTCCTCCTGCGTGTAGCCCAGCCGCTCGCCGGCGGCGACGCGGAGCTGCTCCTTCACCAGGTCCACGCCGCAGACCATCTCCGTCACCGGATGCTCCACCTGCAGGCGGGTGTTCATCTCGATGAAGCTGAACTGGCCGTCCTGCCACAGGAATTCCAGCGTGCCGGCGTTGCGGTAGCCGAGCTTCGAGAGGCCCTGCGTCACCTGCGCGCCGATCGCCGCGCGCTCGTCCGGCGTCAGCGCGGGCGAGCCGGCCTCCTCCACCAGCTTCTGGTGGCGGCGCTGGAGGGAGCAGTCGCGCTCGCCGAAATGCACCACGTTGCCGTACATGTCGGCCATCACCTGCAGCTCGATGTGCCGCGGCCGGTCGAGATACTTCTCCATGTAGACGGCGTCGTTGCCGAAGGCGGCCTTGGCCTCGGTGCGGGCGACGCGCCAGGCCTCCTCCAGCTCCTCGGCGGAGTGGGCCACCTTCATGCCGCGCCCGCCGCCGCCGGCGGCGGCCTTGATCAGCACGGGGTACTTGATGGCCTCGGCCACCGCCTGGGCTTCCTCCAGGCTGGCCAGCTCGCCGTCGCTGCCCGGCACCAGCGGCACGCCGAGCGACTGCATCGCCTGCTTGGCGGCGATCTTGTCGCCCATCATGCGGATGTGCTCGGCGGTGGGGCCGATGAAGGCGAAGCCGTGCGCCTCCACCATCTCGGCGAAGGAGGCGTTCTCGGAGAGGAAGCCATAGCCGGGGTGGATGGCGTCCGCCCCCGTGATGCTGGCCGCCGAGAGGATGGCCGCGACGTTGAGGTAGCTGTCCCGCGCCGCCGGCGGGCCGATGCAGACGCTCTCATCGGCCAGCCGCACATGCATGGCGGTGGCATCGGCGGTGGAATGCACCGCCACGGTGCGGATGCCCATTTCCTGGCAGGCGCGGTGGACGCGCAGCGCGATCTCGCCCCGGTTGGCGATCAGCACCTTCTTGAACATCCCGGGCTTGAACATCACGGGGTGCCTTTACTCGACCACCATCAGCGGCTCGCCATACTCGACCGGCGTGCCGCTCTCCAGCAGGATGCGCGTCACGGTGCCGGCCTTGGGGGCCTTGATCTGGTTGAAGGTCTTCATCGCCTCGATCAGCAGCAGGGTCTGCCCCGCCGCCACGCGGGCGCCGAGCTGCACGAAGGGCGCCGCGCCCGGCTCGGGCGAGAGATAGGCGACACCCACCATCGGCGAGGTGACGGCGCCCGGCGTGCTGGCGGTGATCTCGGCCGCGGCGGGGGCGGCCGCGGGAACGGCCACGGCCGGCGCGGCGGCGGCCGCCACCGGGGCAGGCGCCGCCACCGCCACCTGCGCCACGGTCACGCTGCGGGTGACGCGCAGGCGGCTCTCGCCGTCGGCCAGCTCGATCTCGCTCAGATCCGTCTCGCGCAGGATCTGCGCCAGCGCCCGGATCGCCTCCGGGGTGAAGGAAATGCCGCTCATGACGTTCTCGGGGAGCCTCTTTCTCTGCCGTTGCCCTGGCGCCGCGTCAGTCCTGCTCGGACTGGGCCAGGATGCCGGCGATGCCGCGCAGCGCCAGCGCGTAGCCATGCGGCCCGAGGCCGCAGATCACGCCCTGTGCCGCGCGCGACACGTAGGACAGGTGCCGGAAGGATTCCCGGCGATGAATGTTGCTCAGATGCACCTCGACCACCGGCAGGTCGGAGGCCAGCAGGGCATCCATCAGCGCGACCGAGGTGTGGGAATAGCCGGCGGGGTTGATGATGATGCCCGCCGCGTGGTTGCGCGCCTCCTGCACCCAGGAGATCAGCTCGCCCTCCACGTTGCTCTGGCGGAAGTCGATCGCGAGGTCCAGCGCGTCCGCCGTCTCGGCGCAGAGCGCCTCGATGTCGTCCAGCGTCTCGGCCCCGTAGATCTCCGGCTGGCGGGTGCCGAGCAGGTTCAGGTTGGGACCGTTCAGAACAAAGATCAGCGGCGGGTTCACGTGCGGCTTCCGTCCGGTGCGGTGCGGCGGCGCCTAACACGAGGGGTCCGAACACCGCAAGCATCCGGTTTCCGCCCGGGCGGCGGCGCGGTCAAGCCCCGTTACGCCGCGATACGCGCGGCCGGGGCGGGCCGGCCGGCGAGGAACGGGCCGGGGGCCGCGCCGGGCGTCGCCCGCGCCCGCCCCCGGCGGCGGCCCTCAGGCGGCCATGGCGGCGCAGCTCTCGGCGCAGCTGCGGCAGGCCGCCACGCATTCCTCCATGCCGCCCACGCGCTCGCAGTCATCGGCGCATTCGCGGCAGATCTCGGCGCATTCCCGGCAGGTGTGGCGGTGGTGCGGCGTGCCCAGCAGCATGAAATGCGCCGAGGTGCGGCAGATCTCGGCGCAGGCCAGCATCAGCCGCGCATGCGCCGGCTCGGTGTGCGGGCCGCCCGCCTCCAGGCAATGGCCGGAGAAGCTGGACAGGCAGATGCTGTAGCAGCGGAGGCAGTTCTCGATGCAGGCCCGCATCTCGGGCGAGAGGTGATGGCTCATGCTGGTCTCCTCGGCTCCGGGTTGTCTGCGGGGCAACCGGTGGCGGCGGCGCGGGTTGCGCCGCCGCCGGGCCGCCGGCCTCACACCGAGCGGAGGGCGTGCAGGAACTGGAAGTGCCGGTCGTACTGGGCCAGCACGTCCTGGATCAGCTCCTCCCGCGTCAGGCCCATCACGTCGTAATCCTGGCTGCCATCCTCCAGGAACACCTCGGCACGCCAGTAATGCTCGCGCGGCGCCACATCCGGGCCGCTCTCGAAGTAGGAGAAGCTCGGCATGGCGTAGCGGCGCAGGCGCAGCCCGTAGTGGAACTCCTCCGGCGCGCCGGGCATCGAGACCAGGCGCAGCCGGCCCTCGCGCGCCTCCAGCTCGGCCGAGAGGCCGCGCCCGCGCAGCTCCTCCGCCACCGCCCGCAGCGCCGGCGCCGCCACCTCGTCGAGGAAGCGCGCGACCTCCGCCTGGCTGGGGTGGGAGAGGATGCCCTGCAGCTGGCGCTGCCAGGAGCGGCCCTGGCGCGGCGGCAGGTTCTGCGCCAGCGCGTCCTGCCGCAGCCCCTCGCGCTGCAGGCCGCGCAGCAGCCCGTAGCAGATCAGCAGCATCACCACCGCGAAGGGCAGCGCGCTGGCGATGGCGGCCGTCTGCAACGCCCGCAGCCCCTCGCCCGATGCCAGCAGCACGGCCGCGATGACGCCCGAAGAGACCGCCCAGAAGATGCGCTGCCACAGCGGCACATCCGTCCGCCCGCCGGCGGTGATGGTGCTGACCACCAGCGCCGCGCTGTCGGCCGAGGTGATGAAGAAGGTGACGATCAGCACCATCGCCAGCCAGGAGGAGAGGGTGGCCAGCGGGAACTGCTCGAGGAAGACGAACAGCGCCAGCGTCACGTCGTTCTGCACGGCGGTGGAGACGGCGGTGGTGACGCCGTTCAGGTGCAGCCAGAGGGCGCTGTCGCCGAACACGGTCATCCAGGCGAAGGTGAAGCCGGTGGGCACCAGCAGCACGCCGAGGACGAATTCCCGGATGGTGCGGCCGCGCGAGATGCGGGCGATGAACATGCCGACGAAGGGCGACCAGGCGATCCACCAGCCCCAGTAGAACAGCGTCCAGTCGCCCAGCCAGCTGTTCGGGTCATAGGCGTACATGTGGAAGGTGCGCAGCGCGAACTGGTCGATATAGCCGCCCAGGTTCTGCACGAAGGTGCGCAGCAGGAAGGTGGTGGGCCCGACCACGAAGACGAACAGCATCAGCGCCGCCGCCATGATCAGGTTGCCGTTGGAGAGCAGCTTGATGCCCTTGTCGAGCCCGGAGGCGACCGACAGCGTGGCCAGCGCCGTGATGCCGGCGATGAGCAGCACCTGCACGCCGAACCCCACCGGCACGCCCAGCACGTGCGACAGCCCGGCATTCACCTGCAGGGCGCCGAGGCCGAGCGAGGTGGCGACGCCGAACATGGTGCCGATCACCGCGAAGATGTCCACCGCATGGCCGATGGGGCCGTGGATGCGGTCGCCCACCAGCGGGTAGAGGGCGGAGCGGACGGTCAGCGGCAGGCCGTGGCGGAAGCTGAAATAGGCCAGCGCCAGCCCGACCACCGCGTAGATGGCCCAGGCGTGCAGCCCCCAGTGGAAGTAGCTCAGCCGCATGGCGGCGCGGGCGGCGGCGATGGTGGCGGGCTCGCCCTCCGGCGGCGCCATGAAGTGCGTCACCGGCTCGGCCACGCCGAAGAACACCAGCCCGATGCCCATGCCGGCGCTGAACAGCATGGCGAACCAGCTGGCATAGCTGAAATCCGGCTCGGAATGGTTCGGCCCCAGCCGCACCAGGCCGTGGCGGCTGATGGCGAGATAGATGACGAACAGCAGGAACACCGCCACCGTCAGCAGGTAGAACCAGCCCAGATCGGCGGTGATCCAGCCCTGCACCGCCCCGAAGGTGGCGCCGGCGGCATCCGGCGCCAGCGCACCGAACAGGACGAAAGCAAGGGTCAGCGCGGCCGAGCCGATGAAGACAACGGGCTGCAGGCTGCGCTGACCCGGGGCGGCCTGCGGGCGTTGTGGGTGCGGTTCTGGCACGGGCGGGTCTCCTCGGCGGTCACGACAGCGAAGGGCGCCGGGCCGCGCGTGCCCGGCCGCTCCATACGCATACTAGGAATTTGACGAAAAGTTACAGCGCCGCTGGAAAAACCTGCTCCTCCCGGCCCGGCACGCCAGCCCTGCCGCGCCACGCCCGCAACGCCTGACCCGCGACACCTTGCCCGCCACACCTTGCCCGCAACACTTCGTATGGCTGGTGGCACACCGGCGCGGGATGACACGGGGCACGCCGCTTTCTAGTTTGCGCCGCAGCGCAAGCCGCGGAGAATGAAGGGGGCCGTCATGACCCATGCCGCCAGGACCGGCCTGAAAGCCATCGCCACATCCATGTTCGTGCTGGCCATGCTGGCCGCCTGCAGCCCGAGCTACTCGCCCGATACCTATGCCAGCCGCGCCGTGCAGCAGGCCAACAAGGTGGAGCAGGGCGTGGTGGTCGGCCGCCGGCAGATCGAGATCTCGGCCGATGGCACCACCGGCGCCGTGACCGGCGCGGCCGCCGGCGGCGTGGTCGGCACGCGGGTGGGCGGCGGCGACATCACCTCCGCCTTCGCCGGCATCGGCGGCGGGCTGCTGGGCGGGCTGCTCGGCACGGCGGTGGAGAAGGGCGTCGGCTCCTCGCCCGGCTTCGAGTATGTCGTGCGCAAGCCGAATGGCGAGCTGGTCTCGGTGACGCAGCGGGACGAGACGCCGCTGGCCATCGGGCAGAAGGTGCTGGTGATCGCCGGCGCCCAGGCGCGCATCGTGCCCGACTACACCGTGCCGAACGAGAGCCCGCCCGGCCCCGCCCCCACCGCGGACGGCACGGTGCCGCCCGCCCCGGCCGCCGCCGATTCGCCGGCCGCGCCCGCCACGGCGCCGCTCCCCGCCGCGCCCCTGCCGGCGGCCCCGGCGCAGGAGAGCCTGCCGCCGCCCCAGCAGGCGCCTGCCGAGGCGCCCGCCGAGGCACCCGCCCCCGCTCCCCTTCCCGCTCCGGCCACCCTGCCGGCGCGGCCGGAGCTGCCGGGTGTGCCGCAGCTGGCCATCTGAGCCGCGCCGGGCCGCAAAGACGGCGGGCGATGCCCCGCCCCCCCTTTCCCCCGGCGCCGCGCCGCGCCACATTCCGCGGCATGGCGGACAGCATCGAGATCACCATCAACGGGGAGACCCGTTTCATCCAGCGGGACGCGACCATCGCGGACCTGCTGGGCACGCTCAGCCTGGACACGCGCAAGGTGGCGGTGGAACGGAACCTGGAGATCGTGCCCCGTTCCGCCTATGCCGCGACCCCCCTGGCCGCGGGCGATACGCTGGAAATCGTGCACTTCATTGGCGGGGGCTGAGTCCATGGACGGCTACCAGAACCAGACCGAGGATTCCTGGGAGGTCGCGGGCCGCCGCTTCCACTCGCGCCTCGTGGTTGGCACCGGGCGGTACAAGTCGCTCGAGGAGACGGCGGCGGCCATCGAGGCCAGCGGCGCCGAGATGGTGACGGTGGCGGTGCGCCGGGTGAACCTGGCCGACCGCAACGCGCCCATGCTGCAGGATTTCGTCGATCCGAAGCGCTACACCTACCTGCCCAACACGGCGGGCTGCCACACGGCGCAGGAGGCGGTGCGCACCCTGCGCCTCGCCCGCGAGGCCGGCGGCTGGAACCTGGTGAAGCTGGAGGTGCTGGGACCGCCGCCCTTCCTCTACCCAGACATGCCCGCCACCTTCGAGGCCGCCGCCGCCCTCATCCAGGACGGCTTCCAGGTGATGGTCTACTGCGCCGACGATCCGCTGGCGGCGAAGCGGCTGGAGGAGATGGGCTGCGTGGCGGTGATGCCGCTCGGCGCGCCGATCGGCTCCGGCCTCGGGCTCAGCAACCCCTTCATGCTGCGCTCCATCATCGAGCAGGCGAAGGTGCCGGTGCTGGTGGATGCCGGCATCGGCACCGCCAGCGAGGCGGCGCAGGCGATGGAGCTGGGCTGCGACGCGGTGCTGCTGAACTCCGCCATCGCCCATGCCAAGGACCCGGTGCGGATGGCGCGCGCCATGAAGGCGGGGGTGGAGGCCGGGCGGCACGCGCATCTCGCCGGCCGCATGCCCCGCAACTACGCCGCCGACGCCTCCAGCCCGCTCTCCGGGCTGATCCGGTGAGGCGGGCGGCGCTGCTGGCCGGGCTGGCCCTGGCCAGCCTGGCCCCGGCGCAGGCCCCGGCCCAGACCACCCAGCCCGGCATCGAGACGCGCTACGAGGAGCTGACCATCCCGCTCCAGGCGCTGCTCGACGATGGCTGGGAGATCGTGGACATGGCGGGCAATCTCGGCGGCATCGCCTACCTGCTCCGCAAGAAGGGCAAGTGGGTCACCTGCCAGCTGGTCAGCCGGCGCGAGGATACGCGCAGCCGCTGCATGGCGATGAACTAGAAAGCAATTGTTCTTTTTTGAAAAAAAGAACCAAAAAACTTTTGTCGGTTTGGCGTGGCGCTGACGGATAGCGGGACGCCAAACTGGAGAAGTCTTTCTGCTTCTTTTTCTTCAGAAAAAGAAGAATTCTTCCGTCAATGGGCGTCCCCGCCGCCGCCCGGGCCGGGGCGGCGCAGGAACAGCACCAGCGGCAGCGAGGCCAGGAAGCAGAATGCCATGGCCAGGAGCGTGTCGTTGTAGGCCAGCACCAGCGCCTCCTGCGCCACCAGCGCCTTGATGCGCGCCAACGCCGCCACGTCCGCCGCCGCCTCGCCCAGCCGCCCCGCATAGGCGCCGGCCAGCGTGTCCTGGTAGGCGAGCACCCCCTCCCGCGCCCAGTTCACCTGCTCGGAGAGGTGCAGCCGGTGCAGGTAGGAGCGGTCCGTCGCCAGGGTGTTGATGGCGGCCAGCCCCACCGCGCCGCCCAGGTTGCGCATCAGGTTGTAGAGGCCGGAGGCACCCTTCAGCGCCGCGGGCGGGATGGTGCCGAGCGCCATCTGGTTGATCGGCGCCATGCACAGCATCATGGCCACGCCGCGCAGGCCGAGCGGGAAGGCCAGCTCCGGGAAGGCGCTCTGCGCCGTCAGCTGCGCCGTCTGGTGGAGCGACCAGAAGAACAGCACCAGCCCCGCCGCCAGCGGGATGCGCGGATCGAACCGCGCCAGCAGCCGGCCGACGACGGGGGCGGCCAGGAACATGCACAGGCCGGTGATGAACATCACCTCGCCGATCTGCATGGAGTTGTAGCCGCGCACCCGGCCCAGGAAGAGCGGGATCAGGTAGACCGCGCCATACAGCCCGATGCCCATGGTGAAGCTGAGGATGCAGCCCAGGGTGAAGTTGCGGTTGGTGAAGGCGCGCAGGTCGACGATCGGCTCCTCGCGCGAGAGCGCCCGCCAGAAGAACAGCACGCCCGAGACGGCGCAGACCGCCGCTAGGTTGCGCACCATCTCGTCCGCCAGCCAGTCCCAGCGCGGGCCTTCCTCCATGACGTATTCCAGGCTGCCCAGGAACAGCGCCATGAACAGCAGGCCCCACCAGTCGAACCGCGCCAGCAGCGAGGGGTCGGGGCGGTCGATGTCCACCGTGTTCCACACCACCAGGGCGATGGCGGCGCCGATCGGCACGTTGATCAGGAACAGCCAGTGCCAGGAGAAGGCCTGGGTCAGCCAGCCGCCGAGCGTCGGGCCGATGGTCGGCGCCAGCGTCGCGGTGAGGCCGATGATGACCATGGCCGAGGCCCGTTTGGCGCCAGGGAACAGCAGGAAGCTGGCGGCGAACACCGTCGGGATCATGGCGCCGCCGATGAAGCCCTGCATCGCGCGGAAGGCCACCATGGCGCCGAGGTTGGAGGCCATGGCGCAGGCCAGCGAGAACAGGGTGAAGCCGCCGGCCGAGAGGGTGAACAGCACCCGGGTGGAGAGCAGCCGGGACAGGAAGCCCGAGAGCGGGATCATGACGATCTCCGCGATCAGATAGCTGGTCTGCACCCAGCTCGCCTCGTCCGGGCTGGCGGCGAGGCCGGCCTGGATCTCGGCGATGGAGGCGGAGACGATCTGGATGTCCAGGATCGCCATGAACATGCCGAACACCATGGCCATGAAGCCGATGCGGGCGCGCGGCGTCAGCGCCACGGGCTGCGGCGCGGCGGTGGAGGCGCTCACCGTGGCGCCCTCCCTTCCCTTACTTCAGCCCGAGCGTGGCGGCGGCGGCCGAGAACAGGCCGCGCGGCGCGTGCGGGTCGGCGCGCATGTCCACCTCGGCCACCACCGAGAGGCCGGGGCGCAGCCGCGCCAGCAGCGCCGGGTCCTGCCCCGGCTCCAGCACCAGCTTCACCGGCACGCGCTGGACGATCTTGGTGAAGTTGCCGGTGGCGTTCTCCGGCGGCAGCAGGCTGAACTGGCTGCCGGTGGCGGGGGCGAAGCTGTCCACATGCCCGTGCAGCGCGTGGCCAGACAAGGCATCCACCGCCAGCTCCACCGGCTGGCCGGGGCGCATGCCGGCGAGCTGCGTCTCCTTGAAATTGGCCGTGACATAGAGCGTCTCTGGCAGCGGCGAGACGGCGATGAGCTGCTGCCCGGGCCGCACATGCTGGCCGAGCCGCGCCGCGCGGTTGCCGGCGATGCCGTCGAAGGGTGCGCGCAGCTCGGTGTAGGAGAGGGTGTTCTCGGCCAGGCCCAGCGCGGCGCGCGCCTGCTCCCGCCGCGCCTCGGCCTGGGCGAGCTGGGCACGCTGCACCGGCACGGCGCGCTGGCGCACCAGCAGCTCCGCCTCGGCGGCGTGGCGGCTGGCATCGGCGGCGCGGAGTGCAGCCTCGGCCTTGCGCTGCCCTGCCAGCGCCTGCTCGGCCGACTGGCGGGAGGACCAGCCGCTGCCGGCCAGCGCCGCGGTGCGCCGTTGCTCGGATTCGGCCCGCTCGCGCTCGGCCAGGGCGCTCTGCCGCTCGGCGGCGGCCTGCTCGATCTGCGCCTGGCTGGCATCCACCTGCGCCGCGAGCTGGGCCAGGGTCTCGCGCGCCGTGGTGACGGCGGCCTCGGCTTCGGCCAAGGCGGCGGCGGCCTGGTCGCGCTGCAGCCGGGCGTCGCGGTCGTCGAGGCGGATCAGCACCTCGCCCGCCTTCACCCGCTGGTTGTCGGCAATGAGGACCTCGGCCACCTCGGCCTCGATGCGCGGGCTGAGCACGACGATGTCGCCCTGCACATAGGCGTCGTCCGTCTCGGCCAGGAAGCGGCCCACCTGCCAGTACCAGCCGCCGCCCAGCACGGCGCCGGCCAGCACCACCAGCGGCAGCAGGCGCAGCAGCCAGCGGCGGCGGGAGCGGCGCGCGGGCGGCGGCCCGGCCGGGGTGGCGCGGGCAGCTTCGGCGGCGGGGGAGACGGGAGCGTTCATCGGGACAGCCTCGGAACTGAACGGTTCAGTTCATTTCGGAGGGCAGATGCGCCCGGCGCCACCCCAAGTCAAGACTGAACTGAACCGTTCAGTTTCCTCCTTGAAGCCGGGCTGCTCCTCCCCCTATTCAACGCATCATGCCCGCAACCGCCCCCGCGCCCCTCCCCGGCCCCTGCTGCGACGACGCCTCCCCCAAGCGCCGCGCCGTGCTCGACTCGGCAGCGCGGCTGTTCATGGCGGAAGGCTATGCCGCCGTCTCGATGGACGCGGTGGCGCGCGCCGCGCAGGTCTCCAAGGCCACGCTCTACGCGCACTTCCCGGGCAAGGACGCGCTCTTCGCCGAGATCGTCGGCAACAACTGCCGGCGCATGCGGGACGAGATGGCCTCGGCGGCGCAGGCCGGGACGGGCCATGCGCTGGCTCCCGCCCTGGCGGCGCTGGGCGCGCGGTGGCTGCGCTTCCTGCTGGAGCCAAGGGTGCGCGCGCTGCACCGCGTGGTGGTGGCCGAGTGCATCCGCGCGCCGGAGCTGGCGCGCGCCTTCTACACCGCCGGCCCCCAGGCGCTGCGGCACTGGCTGGCCGGCTGGCTGGAGGAGCAGGCGGCGCGGGGCCAGCTTCGCCCCGGCACCGACACGGCGCTGGTGGCGGACCAGTTCCTGGCCCTGCTGCGCGGCGACCTGTTCCTGCGCGCCACGCTGGGGCTGGCCGACTCGCCCTCCGAGGCGGAGATCCTGGCCCTGGCGCGGGAGGCGGCGCGGGCCGTGGTGCGGCTGCACGGCAGCCCCGCCGCGCTGGCCGCGGCGGAAACGGAGGGATTCGCCTGAAGCAGGGCTTTGGCGCGCGAGGCTTCCCGCCGCCCTGCGCTTCTTCACCGGAACTTTCCTGCGCTGCGGGGGAGGTATGCGGAAAAAAACCGGGTCGCAGGACCGAAAACGCTTTGCGCGCGGGGCAGAGATCTCTATATGCCCCCTCAGACGCAGTACGCACGTGCCTCTGGCCCCAGGCCGGTCTTGTCCGGCCAAAGGTTTACGCAACGACGTCAAGCGTTCTGGCAACCCCGGCGAAGGGCGCGAGCCCCCATCCGGTCTCTCTTTGGTCGCTGGTTCGTTCGACCGTTTCGTCAACTTGGGGCTGACCCTGGCAAAAACCGGGGCAGTCCTCCCGTATCGGAGGGTGTGCGATGACCCCGAAGGTCTCCCGCTTCCTGCGCGACGCCGCCCCGGCGACGCCTTGCCTTGTCGTGGACGTGGACCGCGTCGCGGAGAACTATGGCCGGCTGAAGGCCGCCATGCCGCTGGCCCGCATCTACTACGCCGTGAAGGCCAACCCGGCCGCGCCGATCCTCGGCCGCCTGGTGGACATGCAGTCCTGCTTCGACGCCGCCTCGCTGGAGGAGGTCCGCCTCTGCCTCGACGCCGGTGCCCGGCCGGAGGACATCTCCTTCGGCAACACGGTGAAGAAGGAGAGCGCCATCCAGGCCGCCTACGCCGCCGGCGTGCGCATGTTCGCCTTCGACTCCGAGCCGGAGCTGCGCAAGCTGGCCCGCTCGGCGCCGGGCGCCAAGGTCTATTGCCGCATCCTGGTGGGCAATGTCGGCGCCGAGTGGCCGCTGTCGAAGAAGTTCGGCTGCGAGGTCGAGATGGCGCGCGACCTGATGGTGATGGCGCGCGACCTCGGCCTCGACCCCTACGGCATCTCCTTCCATGTCGGCAGCCAGCAGACCCGCACCGCCGCCTACGAGGCCGCGATCGCCCGCGTGGCGATGCTGTTCACCGACCTGAAGGACGCCGGCATCAACCTGCGCATGGCCAATCTCGGCGGCGGCTACCCGGTGCGCTACCGCGCCGAGGTGCCGGAGATCGACGCGTTCGGCGCCGCCATCATGGGCGCCATGGTCGAGCATTTCGGCAACGCCCTGCCCGAGATCCTGATCGAGCCTGGCCGCTTCATCGTGGGCGATGCCGGCGTGCTCTCGGCCGAGGTGGTGCTGGTCTCCCGCAAGGAGCAGGACGACCCGGTGCGCTGGGTGTATCTCGACATCGGCCGCTTCGGCGGCCTGGCCGAGACCGAGGGCGAGGCCATCAAATACGCCTTCCGCACGCCGCATGACGGCGGCGCCGAGGGTCCGGTGACCATCGCCGGCCCCACCTGCGACAGCACGGACACGCTGTACGAGAAGTCCAACTACCGCCTGCCGCTGGCGCTCGACTGCGGCGACCGGGTGGAGCTGCTTTCCACCGGCGCCTATGTCACGACCTATGCCAGCCAGGGCTTCAACGGCTTCGCGCCGCTGGCCGAGCACTACATCTGACCGGACCGCGGAGGGGCATTTTCCCCTCCGCCTTCCCCTTTTCCCTTCCGGGCCACCCTGCTCCGCGAGATTTGCACGTTTCCTGCGCGGGAAACGCCGGATAAACTCGCGCCATGGACGTCATCGACCGGAACATCCTCGTCGCCCTCCAGGACAATGGCGCGGCGGGCCTTGCCGAGCTTGCCAAGGTGGCCGGCCTCTCCGTCTCCGCCACCGCCGAGCGGGTGAAGCGACTCGAGGAGCGCGGCACCATCCGCGGCTGGCGCGCCGACCTGGACCCCGCCGCCATCGGCTGCCCCATGCTCGCCTTCGTCTTCGTCTCGATGCGGCCGGGGCGGGAGGAGAACGCCTTCCGCATCGCCATGCGGGCGGCGGAGCCGGTGCTGGAGTGCCACCACGTCACCGGCGCCTGGACCTTCCTGCTGAAGCTGCGCCTGCCCGACCTCGCGGCGCTGGAGCGCTTCGTGGCCGAGCAGGTGCGCGGCCAGGCGGGGGTGGAGCGGACGGAGACCATCCTCGCCATCACCTCCGCCAAGGAAACCGCCATCCTGCCCGTGGCGGAGGCGGAGGAGGAGTAGGCCCCTCTCCCCTGCCCTATTCGGCGGGCGGGCTAGTGGCGGCGCCCACGGGGCGCAGGCATTCGCGGATCAGCGGCGCGCAATAGGCGCCCGGCGCGCCGGGGATGTCCTTGTCCCCCGCGAAGCCCACGCGCGTGACGCGGGCATCGATCAGCTCGAAGGTGGCATGGCAGTAATGGCCGCTGCCGGTCACGGTCAGGTCGCCCACCACCGGCAGGGTGAGGTTGAGCCCGCCGCCCTGGCCGCTCTTCAGCTCGTAGCTGAGCATCTCGCGCACCACGTCGATCCGCTCGCGCTTGGTGGGGAAGCCGGCGCAGACATACAGGTCGGCGCGCGTCAGTCCGATGAGGCTGGTGCGGGACAATTCCACGTCGCGCGAATCAGCCATGCCGCAGCCGGCCAGGAGGAGCGGGAGGAGGATGGGGAGCGGGAAGCCGCGCATGGGCGCCACCTCGCAAGGAAGGGGCCAGGGCCGCAAGGCCCCGGCCCCTTCCCTCACGCCGGCTTGTAACTCAGGCGGCGTCGTTCAGGTGGCAGGCGCTCTTGTGGCCGGGCGCGATCTCGCGCAGCGCCGGCCGCTCCAGCTTGCAGCGCGCGAAGGCGTGCGGGCAGCGCGGGTGGAAGTGGCAGCCCGAAGGCGGGTTCAGCGGCGAGGGGATCTCGCCCTTGATGCCGGCGAAGCTCTTCTTGCGCGCCTCGATCCGCGGCACCTCGGCCAGCAGGGCCTGGGTGTAGGGGTGGTTGGCGCGGGCGAAGATCTCCTCGGCCGGCGCCTCCTCCACCACCCGGCCCAGATACATGATCACCACGCGGTCGGAGAGATGCTCCACCACGCCGAGGTCATGGCTGATGAACAGGTAGGTGAGGTTCAGCTCCTGCCGCAGCTCCATGAACAGGTTCAGGATCTGTGCCTGGATGGAGACGTCGAGCGCGGCCACCGCCTCGTCGCAGACGATGAACTCGGGCTGCACCGCCAGCGCGCGGGCGATGCCGATGCGCTGCCGTTGGCCGCCCGAGAACTGGTGCGGGTAGCGGCGCTTGAAGGCCGGATCGAGCCCGGCGCGGCGCATCTGGTTGTCCACATAGGCGTCCCACTCGCCACGGCGGGTCAGGCCATGCACCAGCGGCGCCTCGCCCACGATGTCGGCCACCCGCATGCGCGGGTTCAGGCTGGCATAGGGGTCCTGGAAGATCATCTGGGTCTGCAGCTTGGCGTTGCGCGCCTCGGCGCCCGTCAGCGTGTCCAGCTTCTTGCCGTGCCAGAAGATCTCGCCGGCGCTGGCCGGCATGATCCCGGCCACCATGCGGCCGAGGGTGGACTTGCCGCAGCCGGATTCGCCCACCAGCCCGACCACCTCGCCCTTGCGGACGACGAGGTCGACGCCGTCCACCGCGTGGACGGTCTCGTCCTTCACCGGGGCGCCGAGCTTCTGGGCGATCTTGCCGGCGAAATCGAGCTTCTTGGAAAAGCGCTTGGAGACGCCCTTCAGCTCGATGATCGGCGCGGCGGCCTCACCTGCCGCCACGGAGGCGGCGGAACGGACGGTGCTGGTCGCGCTCATGCGGGGTTCCCCTCGGCGGCCGCGCCCCGGACTGCGGAGCCCTGGGCCGCCAGATGCGGATGGAAGCAGCGCGCCAGGCGGCCGGGCATCAGCTCGGAGAGCGCCGGGTCGCGGGCGCAATCCTCCTGGGCGCGGGGGCAGCGGGTGCGGAAGGCGCAGCCCGGCGGCAGGCTCAGCAGCGAGGGCGTCATGCCCGGGATCTGCCGCAGCTTCTCGCCGCGCTTGTTGCGGCTGGGCACGCTGCCGATCAGGCCGTGGGTGTAGGGGTGCAGCGGCTGGTCGAGCACCTCGCTCACCGCGCCGCGCTCCACCACCCGGCCTGCGTACATCACCGCGATGTCGTCGGCGAGGCCGGCGACGACGGAGAGGTCGTGGGTGATCCAGATCATCGCCGTGCCGGTCTCGGCGCAAAGCTTCTGCACCTCGGCCAGGATCTGGGCCTGGATGGTGACATCCAGCGCCGTGGTCGGCTCGTCGGCCACGATCAGCTCGGGGCGGTGCAGCAGCGCGATGGCGATGGCCACGCGCTGGCGCATGCCGCCCGAGAACTGGTGCGGGTAGCTCTTGAGGCGCTCGTCCGGCGAGGGGATGCCCACCATGCCCAGCGTGTCGCGGGCGCGCTGGCGGGCCTCCTCCTTGCTGACCTTGGTGTGGGCCAGCACGGTCTCGATCATCTGCGTGTCGACCCGGAGCACCGGGTTCAGCGTCATCATCGGGTCCTGGAAGATCATGGCGATGCGGTTGCCGCGAAGCTGCCGCATCTCCTCTTCCTTGAGCTTCGCCAGGTTCTGCCCGTGGAACAGGATGTCGCCGCCGACGATGCGGCCCGGCGCGTCCACCAACCCGAGGATGGAGAAGCCCGTCACCGTCTTGCCGGAGCCGGACTCGCCCACCAGGCCGAGCACCTTGCCGCGGCCGACGGTGAAGGAGACGCCGTCCACCGCCTTCACCACGCCGGCGCGGGTGAAGAAGTGGGTCTGCAGGTCGCGCACCTCGAGCGTGGGGGCCGCGGCGGTGGCGGCCATGGAGGTGGTCTGCATCTGGGTCTGAGACATGCCGCCCCTTACTTCTTCAGCCGCGGATTGAGCACGTCGCGCATCTGGTCGCCCACCAGGTTGATCGAGACGATGGTGACGAGCAGCGCGATGCCCGGGTAGAAGCTGATCCAGTACTTGCCGGAGAGCATGTACTCGTAGCCGTTCGAGATCAGCAGGCCGAGCGAGGGCTCGGTGATCGGCACGCCGAGGCCGAGGAAGGACAGCGTCGCCTCCAGCGCGATGGCGCGGGCGATCTGCATGGTGGCGACCACGATCAGCGGCGGCAGGCAGTTCGGCAGCAGGTGGCGGAAGATGACGCGGCGCGTCGGCAGCGCCAGGCACTGCGCCGCCTCGATGTATTCCCGCCGCCGCTCCACCAGCGCCGTGCCGCGCACGGTGCGGGCGTAGTAGGCCCATTCCACGATGACCAGCGCGATGACGACGTTGAAGATGCCCTTGCCCAGGAAGGCCAGGATCATCAGCGCCGCCAGGATGGTCGGGAAGGAGAGCTGCAGGTCGACCAGCCGCATGATGACGGTGTCGGTCCGCCCGCCGGCGTAAGCCGCGAGCAGGCCGAGCGAGGCGCCGACGGCGCAGGCGATGATGGCGGAGCCCGCGCCCACCATCAGCGAGATGCGCAGCCCGTACATGATGCCGGAGAGCATGTCGCGCCCCTGGTCATCGGTGCCGAGCCAGTAGGTCATGGTGTCGGCGCCGTCGCGCGTGCCCGGCTCCAGGCGGCCGTCCATGATGTCGAGCTGCGCCAGGTCGTAGGGGTTCTGCGGCGACAGGAAGGGCGCGAAGACGGCGATGAAGACGATGATCGCGAAGACGATCAGCCCGACCAGCGCCAGCTTGCTCTCGCAGAACTCGGAGACGAAGCGGCGGAACGGCGTCTCGACCTTGGGCGCCTTGGCGGGCGGCACGGCGGTTTCGGCTGTGGAAGCGCTCATCTTACTTGTTCTCCAGCCGCACCCGCGGGTCGAGCGCCGAATAGGCGAGGTCCACCAGCAGGTTGATGGTGATGAACATCAGCACGATGATCATCAGGTAGGCGACGATCACGGGGCGGTCGAGCACGTTGATGCTGTCGATGATCAGCTTGCCCATGCCCGGCCAGGCGAAGACGCTCTCCGTCACCACCGAGAAGGCGATGGTGGAGCCCAGCTCCAGCCCGACCACGGTGACGACCGGGATCAGGATGTTCTTGAAGACGTGGACATAGGTCACGCGCGCCGGGCTCAGGCCCTTGGCGCGGGCGAACTTCACGTAGTCCATCAGCATCGTCTCGCGCACGCCGGCGCGGGTCAGGCGGATGACGAGGCTGATCTTGAACAGCGCCAGGTTCAGCGCCGGCATCGCCAGGTGGCGCAGCCCGTCCCAGGTGAGGAAGGACCAGCGCAGGCCGAGCACCTCCACTGTCGGGCCACGGCCCGTGGAGGGCAGCCAGCCGAGTTGCACGGCGAACACCATGATCAGCATCAGCCCCACCCAGAAGGTGGGCAGCGAGAAGCCAAGGATGGAGCCGGCCATGACCAGCTTGGAGCCGGTCGAGTTGGGCTTGAGGCCGGCATAGAGGCCGAGCGGCAGGCCGATCAGCAGCGCGATGAACATGGCGCCGAAGGCCAGCTCCAGCGTCGCCGGCATCCGCTGCAGGATCAGCTGCAGCGCCGGCTCGTTGAACACGAAGCTGCGGCCGAGATCGCCGCGCAGCGCGTTGCCGAGGAAGGAGAGGTACTGCATCCACAGCGGCAGGTCGAGGCCGAGCGCCTTGATCGCGCGCTCGCGCTCCATCTGGTCGGCGTCCGGCGAGATCAGGATCTCGACCGGGTCGCCGATGGCATAGACGCCGATGAAGACAATGACGGACATCGCCAGCATGACGAGGGCGGACTGCAGCAGCCGCCGGAGGAGATAGACCGCCATGGCCGTCAGCGCGCCGCGGGCTGGCTGCTGGCGGGGCGCACATCCTGCGCGCGGGTCAGCTCGTCGGCGCGGCTGTCATGCTGCAGCGTCGGGCGCATCGCCCACAGGTTCTTCTGGATGTGGATCGGGATGATGGCGACATCCTCCATGGCAAGCCGGGTCGCGTCGCGCAGCAGCGCCTCGCGCTTGGGGTCGTCCAGCTCGCGCAGCGCGGCTTCGAGCTTGGCGTCCACCTCGGGGTTGGAATAGCGGCCGCGATTGGAGGTGCCGAAGCCCTTGTCACGGTCGTAGCCGGCGACGAGCGAACGCAGCGGGTTCGACGCCTCGCCGGAGGAGCTGCCCCAGCCGACCAGGAAGGCGGAGAATTCCTGGCGGCCGGCGCGGCTGATGAAGGTGGTCCAGGGCTGCGCATCCACCTGGGTGCGCACGCCGATGCGGGTCCACATCTGGCCGATCGCCTGCACGATGCGGGCGTCGTTCATGTAGCGGTCGTTCGGGCCGCTGAGCGTGATGCGGAAGCCGTTCGGGTAGCCGGCCTCGGCCAGCAGCTTCTTCGCCGCGTCCGGGTCCGCCTTGGGTGCCGCGAGGTCGGGGATGGCGCCGAAGGCGGTGGGCGGCAGGAACTGGCCGGAGGGCATCGAGGTGCCCTCCATCACGCGGCTGGCGATGGCCGGCCGGTCGATGGCGGTGGAGAGGGCGCGGCGCACCCGCAGGTCGTGCAGCGGGTTCTTGCCGAGCGGCTTGCCCTCGGCGTCGGTGATCTGCGGCGAGCCTTCCGGGTGCAGGTGGTCCAGCGCCAGGAAGATGATGCGCAGCCCGTCCTTCTCGGAGACGCGGACCTTGTCGCTGCGGCGCAGGTTGGCGAGGTCGCTGGTCGGCACCTGATCGATGAAGTCCACATCGCCGGCCAGCAGCGCCGCGGTGCGCGAGGCGTCGTTCGGCAGGATGCGGTAGTTCACGCGGGCCCAGTGCGGCTTGTCGCCCCAATAGGCGTCGTTGCGCTCCAGCTCCAGCCGGTCGCCCGAGCGGAAGTTGACGTAGCGGAACGGGCCAGTGCCCACCGCCACCTTGCCGCTGTTGAAATCCTCGGTGGAGGCGCCCTCATGCGTCTCCTTGTCGAGGATCGCCACCTGGCCGAGGTCGTTCGGCAGCACCGGGTAGGGCGAGCGGGTGTGGAAGCGCACCGTCAGCGGGTCGACGATCTCCACCCGCTCGATGGCACGGGTGTAGATGGCGTAGGAGGAGGGGCTGTTCACCACCTGCGGCACGCGGGCGATGGTAAAGGCCACGTCCTCGGCGGTGAAGGCGTTGCCGTTGTGGAACTTCACGCCCGGGCGGAGCTTGAACTCCCACACCGTGGGCTCCACCGCGCGCCAGCTCTCGGCCAGGCCCGGCTCCATCCGGGATTCCGAATCGAAGGCCGTCAGCGTGTCGAAGATCATCGTCGCCACGGCGAGGTTCGGCGACAGCGCATGATAGTGGGGGTCGAGCGAGGTGACCTGCGCGCCCACCGCCATGGAGAGGTTCTGCGCCGAGGCGGGTACCGCCGAACTCAGCGCAAACGCCGAAACGGCGGCCATCGCGGCCGCCCGCATGCTGATCATCATGATACCGTCCCCCGGGAGATTACACCCTCTTCACGGCGGAGTGTAGCAGGCGCGGCCCCGGGTCGCTAGGTTGCGGCGTTCTGACAGTCCGGAGAAACAAACATGGAAATTCCAAGAAAAATATCGCTTTGCGCTACTTTGCTCGCGGTGCCGCTGGCCTTCTCGGCCGTCGCCCTGCCGGCGCAGGCGCAGACCCTGAACATCGGCATCGGCGGCGCTGTCACCTCGGCCGACCCGCATTTCTACAACGCGGCGCCCAACCACGCGCTGGCCATGCATGTCTTCGACTACCTGGTGGGGCGCGACGCCAACGCGCAGCCCTACCCCATGCTGGCCGAGAGCTGGCGCGCCGTGGAACCCACCCTGTGGGAGTTCAAGCTCCGCTCCGGCGTGAAGTGGCACGATGGCCGTGACTTCACCGCCGATGACGTCGCCTTCAGCATCGCCCGCGCGCCCAACGTGCCGAACAGCCCGGGCGGCATGGGCGGCTTCGTGCGCGCGATCACCAAGGTCGAGGTGGTCGATCCGCTGACCATCCGCTTCCACACCGCCGCGCCGCACCCGCTGCTGCCGGTGGAGCTGGGCGCCATCTCCATCATCTCCCGCCATGCCGGCGAGGGCGCCACCACCGAGGACTACAACAGCGGCAAGGCCGCCATCGGCACCGGCCCCTACCGGCTGCAGGCCTACCGCCCCGGCGACCGCGCCGAGCTGGTGCGCAACGACGCCTACTGGGGCGGCAAGGAGCCGTGGGAGAAGGTCAATTTCCGCTTCATCGGCAATGACGGGGCACGCAGCGCCGCCGTGCTGGCCGGCGATGTGGACGTGATCGACCAGGTGCCCTCCAGCGACCTCGCCAGGCTGCGCCGCGACAGCCGCATCACCATCGCCGAGATCCAGGGCGTGCGGCTGATCTACCTGATGGCGGATTTCTCGCGCACCGGCGAGGTGTCCTTCGTCACCGACAATGCCGGCAAGCCGCTGCCGCAGAACCCCTTCCAGGATGTGCGCGTGCGCCGCGCCCTCTCCATGGCGATCCAGCGCGAGGCGCTGGCCGAGCGCATCATGGAGGGCACCGCCCAGCCCACCGGCCAGTGGCTGCCGCCCGGCACCTTCGGCTACAACCCCGCCGTCAAGCCGCCGGCCTACGACCCGGACGGCGCGAAGAAGCTGCTGGCCGAGGCCGGCTTCCCGCAAGGCTTCAGGATGACCCTGCACAGCCCGAACGACCGCTACCCGAACGATGCCAAGACCGCCCAGGCCGTGGCGCAGATGTGGACCCGCATCGGCGTGCAGACCCAGGTGGAGGCGCTGCCCTGGACCACCTTCTCGGTGCGCTCCAACCGGCAGGAATTCGGCATGCGGCTGTCTGGCTGGGGCAGCACCACCGGCGAGGCGAGCTACCTGCTGGTCAACATCATCGGCACCTACGACCGGGAGAAGCGCACCGGCGCCAGCAATTCCGGCCGCTACTCCAACCCCGAGCTGGATGCCATGACGGCCCGCGCCGCCGCCACCATCGACGACGCGCAGCGCGAGAAGCTGCTGCAGGAAGCGGTGAAGTTCGCCATGGACGATGTGGCGGTCACGCCGCTCTACCAGCTGGTGAACACCTGGGCGGTGCGGAAGGGCCTCACCTACGAGCCGCGCATGGATGAGCGCACCGTCGCCATGGGCGTGCGGAAGGCCAACTGAACGGCACGGCGGGGGGGGGCTTCCTCTCCCCCCGCCCCTTCCCGCTCAGCCCACCGTCTGCGGCTGGATGCCAGCGCGGCGGGCGGCCTCGCCCCATTTCTCCATCTCCGCCTGCACGAAGGCGCGCGTCTCCTCCGGCGCGGAGGTCTGGATGGCGGCGCCGAGCGCGGCATGGCGCTCCACCACCGGGGGCTGGCGCACCGCCTCGGCGCAATCGGCCGAGAGCTTCGCCAGCACCGCCGGCGGCAGCCTGGCGGGGGCGATCACCATGCCCCAGGTGCTGGCCTCGAAGCCGGGCATGGCCGCCTCGCCGATGGTGGGCACGTCGGGCAGCTGCGGCGCGCGCTCGGCGCCGGTGGTGGCCAGCGCCTTCAGCTTGCCCGCCCGGATATGGCCCAGCGCCGCCGGCACCGTGTCGAACATGATGTCCACCCGCCCGGACATCAGGTCCGGATGCGCCTGGGTGCTGCCGCGATAGGGCACGTAGGTGAACTCCACCCCCGCCCGCTGCGCGAACAGCACCGGCGCCAGCCGCACCACGCCCCCCGTGCCGGCGAAGGTGACGGTGCCCGGCGGCTTGTCCTTCGCATGCCGCACCAGCTCCTCCGGCGTGGAGGGGCCGAAGCCGGGCGCGGCGCAGAGCACCAGCGGCGTGCGCGTGGTGAGGGTGACGAAGCTGAAATCGGCCATGGTGTCGTAGGGCAGCCGGTAGAAGGCCGCGTTCACCGGGTGGCCGACCGAGACCAGCGCCAGCGTGTGGCCATCCGGCGCCGCGCGGGCCAGCGCCTCGGTGCCGATGATGCCATCCGCCCCCGGGCGGTTCTCCACCGGCACGGGGAAGCCCCACTTGCCGGCCAGCGGCTCGGCCATCAGCCGGGCCGTGATGTCGGAGACGCCACCCGGTGTGTAGGGCACGATGAAGCGCACCGGCCGGGCGGGAAAGCCACCCTGCGCCCGCCCGGGCCTGCTCAGCGGCGGGGCGCCCAGAAGCAAGGCGGGCATGGCGAGCGCCAGCCGCCGCGAGACACCGTTCGACATTCCCGTTCCTCCCAGGAACTTTTTGCACACCCGCAACGATAGACCGGCGGCATCAGGCACGGGAAGCGAAGCCTGGGGATCACACGGTGAACTGCTCGGCGATGATCCGCTCCGAGAGGCCATGGTCGGGGTCGAACAGCATGGTCATGCGCAGGCTCCGGTCCTCCCGCACCTCGACGGAGCGGATGTCGCGCACCTCCACATTGTCGGCCACGGCGGCGACGGGGCGCTTGCCCGGCTCCAGGATCTGGAACAGCACCACCGCGTCGGCCGGCAGCAGCGCGCCGCGCCAGCGGCGCGGGCGGAAGGCGGAGATGGGCGTCATCGGCAGCAGGTTGGCGCCGAGCGGCACGATCGGGCCATAGGCCGAGAGGTTGTAGGCGGTGCTGCCGGCGGGGGTGGCCACCAGGATGCCGTCGCAGATCAGCTCCGGCAGGCGCTCCTTGCCATCGACCAGGATGCGGATCTTGGCCGCCTGGCGCGTCTCCCGCAGCAGCGACACCTCGTTGATGGCCAGCGCCTCGCGCAGCGTGCCGGTGGCGTCCACCGCGCGCATCCGCAGCGGGTGCAGCGTGGCCGATTGCGCCACGGCCAGCCGCGCCGGCAGGTCCTCCGGCTGGAAGGCGTTCATCAGGAAGCCGACGCTGCCGCAGTTCATGCCATAGACCGGCAGGTTGCGGCCGAGGAAGCGGTGCTGCGTCTCCAGCATGAAGCCGTCACCCCCCAGCGCCACCACCACCGCGGCCTCCTCCGGCGGCGCATCGCCATGCAGGGCCACGAAATGCGCCCGCGCCGATTCCGCCACCTCCGTGGGCGCGGCGAGGAAGGCGATGCGGCCGTGCAGCTCCCGCGGCAGGTCCGGCATGTCGCCCAGATGGCCGGGGCCGAGCAGCGCGGCGGTCATGCCCAGCGCACCCGCGCGGCGTCGCGGTGCTCCAGCACCGGCATGTCCCGCCGCAGCCGGGCGGTGAGCGCCGGGTCCAGCCGCGCCGTGGCCCAGCCCTTCCCGTCGCTGGCGCGGGCGACCACATGGCCCCAGGGATCGACGACGAGGGAATGGCCGTAGGTGCGGCGCGGCCCGGCGCGCTCCTGGTGCTGGCCCCAGGTGGCGGGGGCGGCCAGCCAGCACTGCGTCTCGATGGCGCGCGCCCGCAGCAGCGGCTCCCAATGGTCCTTGCCCGTCTCCAGCGTGAAGGCGGAAGGCAGCAGGATCAGCTCCGCCCCCTTCCGCCGCAGCGCCAGGAACAGCTCGGGGAAGCGGAGGTCGTAGCAGATGGCGCAGCCGACCCGGAGATCGCCCGCCCGGTAGGTGACGACCTGATCGCCGGCCGCGTAGGTGTTGCTCTCCCGGTGCCCGCTGCCGTCCGGCCGGGTGATGTCGAACAGGAAGATCTTGCGGTAGCGCGCCAGCTCGGCGCCGTCCGGCCCGAAGGCCAGGGTGGTGTTGTACAGCCGCCCGCCCTCCGCCCCGCTCTCGGCGATGCTGCCGCCATGCAGGTACACGCCATGGCGCCGTGCCAGGCCGCGCAGGCACTCATAGGCCTCGCCGCCCGCCGCGGCGGAGCCTTCGGGCGGCAGTGCCTCGGCGGCGGCGAGGCGGGTGGCGCGGTCGCCGCCGAGGCAGGTCCACATCTCCGGCAGGGCGACAAGGCCGGGCCGGTCCGCCGCGATGGCCGCCTCGACCAGCCGGGTGGCCTGGGCGATGTTCTCGGCCTTGTCGTGGCCAGGGTTCATCTGCACGACCGAGACACGCATGGCGGGGCGCTCCTTCCGCTGTGGCGGGCATCAAGCCCCGCGGCACGGCCCACCGCAAGATCCCCGCGAACGCAGACGGGGCGGATGGTTGCCCATCCGCCCCGCCCGCTCAACCCTGCCGTGGCAGGAGCGGCTTACGCCGCGTCCTGCTGGCCCTCGGTCTCGGCGACCTCGGGCTTCGGGCCGGAATCCAGGCCCTTGGCGGCGACGTCGCGCTCCACCAGCTCGATCACCGCCATGTCGGCGGCGTCGCCGTAGCGGATGCCGGCCTTCAGGACGCGGGTGTAGCCACCCTGGCGCGCCTTGTAGCGCTCGGCGATGGTGGTGAAGAGCTTGTCCACCACCTTCTTGTCCATGATCTGCGCATAGGCCTGCCGGCGGGCGTGCAGGTCGCCACGCTTGCCGAGCGTGATGATGCGCTCGACATACGGGCGCAGCTCCTTCGCCTTGGGCAGGGTCGTGGTGATCTGCTCGTGCTTGAGCAGGCTGGTCGCCATATTGCGGAGCATCGCAATACGGTGGGTGGAGGTAACGCCGAGCTTCCGGCCGGCAACCCCGTGACGCATGGTCCTATTCCTTCACGCGGCCGAAAATCAGAACGGCTCTTCGATCTTCTTGGCGAGGTCCTCGATGTTCTCCGGCGGCCAGCCGGGCACGGTCATGCCCAGGCTCAGCCCCATCGAGGCGAGAACCTCCTTGATTTCGTTCAGCGACTTGCGGCCGAAGTTCGGAGTGCGGAGCATCTCCTGCTCCGTCTTCTGCACCAGGTCGCCGATGTAGACGATGTTGTCGTTCTTCAGGCAGTTCGCGCTGCGGACCGACAGTTCCAGCTCGTCCACCTTGCGGAGCAGGTTGCGGTTGAAGGGCAGGTCGTCCTGCACCTCTTCCACCTTGCGCTCGCGAGGCTCATCGAAGTTGATGAAGAGCTGCAGCTGGTCCTGCAGGATGCGGGCGGCGAGCGCCACCGCATCGTCCGGCGCCACCGTGCCGTCCGTCTCCACCGTCAGCACCAGCTTGTCGTAGTCGGTGCGCTGGCCCACGCGGGTCGGCTGCACCTGGTACGCCACGCGGCGGACGGGGGAATAGATGGCGTCCACGGGGATCAGCCCGATGGGCGCATCCTCGGGGCGGTTCTCGGAGGCGGGGACATAGCCCTTGCCCACATCGACGGTCAGCTCCATCGACAGCTTGGCGCCGTCGTCGAGCGTGCAGATGACCAGCTCCGGGTTGGCGATCTCGATGTCGCCGGTGGTCTGGATCTGCCCCGCCGTCACCTCGCCGGGGCCGGAGGCGGTGAGCTGCAGGCGCTTGGCGCCCTCGCCCTGCATCCGGATGGCCAGGCGCTTGATGTTCAGGACGATGTCGGTGACATCCTCCCGCACACCCTGCAGGCTGGAGAACTCATGCAGCGCGCCGTCGATGCGGATGGCGGTGACCGCCGCACCCTGCAGCGACGACAGCAGCACGCGCCGCAGCGCGTTGCCGAGGGTCATGCCGAAGCCGCGCTCGAGCGGCTCCGCCACCACCGTCGCAACGCGCGAGGGGTCGGCCCCAGGCTCGACATCGAGCTTCTCGGGACGGATCAGGGAACGCCAGTTGCGCTCGAGCACTACGGTTTCTCCTGCAGCCTCGCCTCAGACCCGACGCCGCTTGCGCGGACGGCAGCCATTGTGCGGGATGGGGGTCACGTCCTTGATGGCCGTCACGTAGAAGCCGACGGCCTGCAGGGCGCGCAGGGCCGACTCACGCCCCGAGCCGGGACCGGAGACCATGATCTCCAGCGTCTCCATGCCGTGCTCGCGCGCCTTGCGGCCGGCGTCTTCGGCGGCGACCTGGGCGGCGTACGGGGTCGACTTGCGGCTGCCCTTGAAACCCTGGCTGCCGGCCGAGGACCACGCGATGGCGTTGCCCTGGCTGTCGGTGATGGTGACGATGGTGTTGTTGAAGGAGGCGAGGACATGCGCCACGCCAGAGGCAATGTTCTTGCGCTCTTTCTTCCGCGGGCGACCGGTGGGCTGACGGGCCATATTACTTGGTCACCTTCTTCTTGCCGGCAATCGCCACGGCCTTGCCCTTGCGGGTACGGGCGTTCGTGTGGGTGCGCTGGCCACGGACGGGCAGGCCCTTGCGGTGACGCAGGCCACGATAGCAGGCCATGTCCATCAGGCGCTTGATGTTCATCGCGTTCTCGCGACGCAGATCGCCCTCAACCCGGTACTCGCGGTCGATCAGCTCGCGGATCTTGAGGATTTCCTCATCCGTCAGCTGGTTGACGCGGCGATCCTCGGGGATGCCGAGCTGCTCGCAGATCACCTTCGCGTTCGACGGACCGATGCCGTAGATGTAGCGAAGGGAAATGAGAACGCGCTTGTTGGTAGGAATGTTCACGCCTGCAATGCGTGCCATCGATGACCTGCTCCTGGAGCCTTCATGGGCTCCCGTTCGGTACCGGCAGAATGTGTCCGGCGAAGGTGATCAGCCGGGCCCGGGGTCGGAAGTGCCTCAGACACGGCCATCATCGCGGCCGGAGTTGCCTCCGCCCGCGAGAGGGGCGGGTTTAGCGAGGGCGCGCCCCAGGAGTCAAGCCGGAACGACCGCATGAAAAAGGGGGCGGAAAACCCGCCCCCCTCGCCACCCCGGCCCGCGGCCCCGATGGCTCAGCGGCCCAGCACCGCCTCGATCTGGCGGGCCACCTCGTCCATCGAGGCCATGCCGTCCACCTGGCTCAGCTTGCCCTGCGCGTCGTAGTAGGGAAGCAGCGGCGCCGTCTGGCGGTGGTAGGCCTCGAGCCGCGCGGCCACCGTCTCCGCCTTGTCGTCGGCGCGGCGGACGAACTCGGTGCTGCCGCAGGCATCGCAGACCCCCGGCTTCGCGGTGGGCTTGAAGCTGTCATGGTAGCCGGCGCCGCACTGGGCGCAGGTGAAGCGGCCGGCGATGCGCTCGACCAGCGCCGCGTCGTCCACCTTCAGCTCGATCACGTGGTCGAGCCGCAGCCCCTTGTCCCGCAGCATCACGTCCAGCGCCTCGGCCTGGGGCGTGGTGCGCGGGAAGCCGTCCAGGATGAAGCCCTTCGCGCAATCGGGCTGCGAGACCCGGTTGGCCAGCATGGCGGTGATGATGGCGTCCGGCATCAGCTGGCCCGCCTCCATGATCGCCTTGGCCTGCTGGCCGATGGCGCTGCCGCTCCGCACCTCGGCGCGCAGCATGTCTCCGGTGGAGATCTGCGCGATGCCGTGGCGCTCCTCCAGCCGCTTGGCCTGGGTGCCCTTCCCGGCCCCCGGGGGCCCCAGCAGAATCAGGTTCATCGGCGCTGTTTTCCCGGCCTCATGCACATGCTCCGTCCCCTTCCCTTCAGCGGAGCCGCGGGGTGCCGCCGCGGCCGCCGCCCATGCGGGCCTTGCGGATCAGGCCCTCATACTGGTGCGCGAACAGGTGCGACTGCACCTGCGCCACCGTGTCCATGGTGACCGAAACGATGATCAGAAGGGAAGTGCCACCGAAGTAGAAGGGCACGCCGTACTGGCTGATCAGGATCTCGGGCAGCAGGCAGACGATGCAGAGGTAGATGGCGCCCACGCCCGTCAGCCGGCTCAGCACGCGGTCGAGGTAGTCCGCCGTGGCCTGGCCGGGGCGGATGCCGGGCACGAAGCCGCCATGCTTCTTGAGGTTGTCCGCCGTCTCGGTCGGGTTGAACACCACGGCCGTGTAGAAGAAGGCGAAGAAGATGATCAGCGCCACGTAGAGCGCCATGTAGAGCGGCTGCCCGTGCGCCAGCATGTTCGCCACCCGCAGCAGCCAGGAATCGGCCGTGGGGTCCGCCGCCGCGAAGCCCGCGAAGGTGGCCGGCAGCAGCAGCAGCGAGGAGGCGAAGATCGGCGGGATGACGCCGGCCGTGTTCAGCTTCAGCGGCAGGTGCGTGTTCTCGCCGCCGAACATGCGGTTGCCGACCTGGCGCTTCGGGTACTGGATGGGGATGCGCCGCTGGGCGCGCTCCATGAACACCACGAAGGCGATGACGGCCAGCGCGATCAGCAGGAAGGCGATGATGAACACCGGCGAGAGGGCGCCGGTGCGGCCCAGCTCCAGCGTCGCCACCAGGGCGGAGGGCAGGTTGGCCACGATGCCCGCGAAGATGATCAGGCTGATGCCGTTGCCGACGCCGCGGGCGGTGATCTGCTCGCCCAGCCACATCAGGAACATGGTTCCGCCCACCAGCGTGACCACGCAGGAGATGCGGAAGAACAGGCCGGCATCGTACACCGCCGGGCCGAAGCTGCCCTGCATCTGCTCGAGCCCCACGGCGATGCCGTAGGCCTGGAACACGGCGATCAGCACCGTCAGGTAGCGGGTGTACTGGTTCAGCTTCTTCCGGCCCGACTCGCCCTCCTTCTTGAGGGCCTCGAGCGCCGGCACCGCCGCGCTCATGAGCTGGATGATGATGCTGGCCGAGATGTACGGCATGATGTTCAGCGCGAAGACCGTCATGCGGCCCAGCGCGCCACCCGTGAACATGTCGAACATGCCCAGGATGCCGCTGCCATGCTGGCGGAGGATGTCCGCCATGACGGCGGCATCGACCCCCGGCACGGGCACGTAGGTGCCGATGCGGTAGACGATCAGCGCGGCCAGCGTGAACCAGATGCGCTTCTTGAGCTCGGTGGCCTTTGCAAGGACGCCGAGGTTGAGGTTGGCCGCAAGCTGTTCGGCGGCGGACGCCATGATTTCGCCCTTCTTCATCCGGCGGGCAACATGACTGCGGCGCCGGGGGGCAATTCCCGCGGCGCCGCTGCCAGCCCTGACGATGCATCACCTAGCCCCCCGGAGGCGGGGGGCGCAAGCGTCACGCCGCGGGCGCCGCTTCCTTCGCCGGCACCAGCACCGTGATGGTGCCGCCCGCCGCCTCGATCGCCGCCTTCGCGGCCGCCGAGGCGCCGGAGACCGTGATGGTCACCGCGCGGCTGATCTCGCCATGCGCCAGCAGGCGCACGCCGGCGATCTTGGCGCCGGTGCGGACCAGGCCGGCCGCCTCCAGCACCGCCTCGTCGATCGGCTGGTCCGCCGGCAGGCGGCCCGACTCGAGCGCGGCGTTGAGCGCCTTCAGGTTCAGCGGAGCGTATGCCTTGCGGAACAGGTTGACGAAGCCCCGCTTCGGCAGCCGCCGGTAGATCGGGAGCTGACCGCCCTCGAACCCGTTCAGCGACACGCCCGTGCGGGCCTTCTGGCCCTTCACGCCGCGGCCGGAGGTCTTGCCCTTGCCCGACCCGATGCCACGGCCGACGCGCTTGAACTTCAGGCGGGCGCCTGCGTTGTCGCGCAGCTCGTTGAGCTTCATCTTACTTCTCCGTGGTCTCGCCCACCTGGATCAGGTGCGCGACCTTGCGGATCATGCCGCGCACGGCCGGAGTATCCTCCAGCTCGCGCGAACGGCGGATCTTGTTGAGCCCGAGACCGATCAGCGTCTCGCGCTGACCGGGCTTGCGGCCGATGGGGGACGCGACCTGCGTCACCCGAACGGTCTTCTTGGCCTCAGACACTGGCAGCCTCCTGCGCCGCCGGCTCCGCGTCCTTGCGCGGGCCGAGCAGGTCGGACACCTTCTTGCCACGACGGGCGGCCACAGCGCGGGGGCTGGTGCAGCGCGTCAGGGCGGCGAAGGTCGCCTTGACCATGTTGTGCGGGTTCGTGGTGCCGGTGCACTTGGCGACGACGTCGCCCATGCCCAGCGTCTCGAACACCGCGCGCATCGGGCCGCCGGCGATGATGCCGGTACCCGCGGGGGCGGCGCGCAGGATCACGCGGCCGGCGCCGAACTCGCCGATCACGTCGTGATGCAGGGTGCGGCCCTCGCGCATCGGCACCCGGATCATCGTCCGCTTGGCGCGCTCGGTCGCCTTGCGGATCGCTTCCGGAACCTCGCGCGCCTTGCCGGCGCCCCAGCCCACGCGGCCCTTCTCGTCACCCACCACGACCAGCGCGGCGAAGGAGAAGCGACGGCCACCCTTCACCACCTTGGCGACGCGGTTGATGGTGACCAGCTTGTCCTTCAGCTCGTCGCCCGGCTCGCGCTCAGTGTTGCGGTCCGGACCCCGGCCGCGGCGATCGCGGTCACCGCCGCCGCCGCTCCTCGGTTCACGTGCCATATTCTGTGCTCCTTAGAACGACAGCCCGCCCTCGCGGGCGCCGTCCGCCAGGGCTTTCACCCGGCCGTGATACAGGTAGGGACCACGATCGAACACGACCTGGGTCACGCCGGCGGCCAGAGCGCGCTCGGCCAGCAGCTTGCCGATCGCGGTCGCCGCCTCGCGGTCCGCGCCCGTGCGCAGGCCCTCGCGCTGGGCCTTCTCGATCGAGGAGGCCGCGGCGAGCGTACGGCCCGCCTTGTCGTCGATGACCTGGGCGTAGATGTGCTTCCCGGAGCGGAAGACCGAAAGACGGGGCCGACCACCGCTCTTGAGGCGCAGCTGGTAGCGCAGGCGCTTGCGCCGCCGCTCCAGCAGGTTGAGCTTGTTCGCCATCTTACTTCTTCTTCCCCTCCTTCCGGAGGATCGTCTCGTCCGTGTACCGCACGCCCTTGCCCTTGTACGGCTCGGGGCCGCGGAAGGCGCGGATCTCAGCGGCAACCTGGCCGACCACCTGCTTGTTCACGCCCTCGACCTTGATGGCGGTCGGGCGCTCCGTGGTGATCTTGATGCCTTCCGGGATCGCGTAGCGGATCTCGTGGCTGTAGCCGAGGTTCAGCACCAGCTCCTTGCCCTGGACAGCGGCGCGGTAACCCGTGCCGGTGATCTCCATGGACTTGGTGAAGCCAGCGGAGACGCCGGTGACCATGCCGTTGATCAGGCTCCGCGTGGTGCCCCAGAGGGTGCGCGCACGGCGGTCCGAGCCCAGCGGCTTGACCGTGACCTTGTTGTCCTCGACGGACACATCCACCGCATCCGTGACCAGCGGGAGCGAGAGCTCGCCCAGCTTGCCCTTGGCGGAGATGACGCCGTCCTTCAGAGCGACCGTAACACCGGCGGGAACCGTGACGGGATACTTGCCGACGCGCGACATACCTATCCCTCCCTCAGAACACGCGGCACAGGACCTCGCCGCCGACATTGGCAGCGCGGGCCTCGTTGTCGCTCATCACGCCACGCGGCGTGGAGAGGATGGAAATGCCGAGCCCGTTGTAGAACTTCGGCAGCTCCTTGATCTTGGAGTAGACGCGCCGGCCAGGCTTGGAGACACGCATGATCTCCTTGATGGCGGGCTCGCCCTCCGAATACTTCAGCTCGATGTCCAGCACGTTGATGCCGGGGCGAACTTCCTCGGCCCGGTACGCGCGGATGAAGCCTTCACGCTTCAGGACTTCGAGCACATCGGCGCGAAGGCGGCTGGCGGGAGACGTGACGCGCGCCTTACGGGCACGGTGCCCGTTGCGGATGCGAGTCAGCATATCGCCCAGCGGATCGGACAGCGACATGCGTCCCCCTTACCAGCTGGCCTTGACGAGACCCGGGATCTGGCCGTTCGAGGCCAGGTCACGGAGCGCGTTACGGCTCAGCTTGAACTTGCGGTAGTTGCCGCGCGGGCGGCCGGTCAGCTCACAGCGCAGGCGCACGCGAACGCGCGAAGCATTGCGCGGCATCTCCGCGAGCTTCAGCGTCGCCTCGAAGCGCTCCTCCACCGGCAGCTCACGATCCATGATCGTGGCCTTCAGCGCAGAGCGCTTGGCGGAATGCAGCTTCGAGAGGCGCTCGCGGCGCTTGTTCTTCTCGACAGCCGAGGTCTTGGCCATGCGGTTTAAATCCTCCGGAACCTGCCCGGCACCCCTGGCTGAGGGCACCTGGGCGGTTTTCCAAACTCAGTTGACGAAAGGAAGGTCGAAGCCCTTCAGCAGAGCCTTGGCTTCCTTGTCCGTCTTCGCCGTCGTGACGAACACGATGTCCATGCCGCGGACCACGTCCACCTTATCATAGCTGATTTCGGGGAACACGATCTGCTCCTTCAGGCCGAGGGCGTAGTTCCCGCGGCCGTCAAAGCCCTTATTACCCGGAAGGCCACGGAAGTCACGCATGCGCGGCAGCGCGATCGTCACCAGACGGTCGAGAAACTCGAACATCTTGGCGCGACGCAGCGTCACCTTGCAGCCGATGGCCTGGCCCTGGCGGATCTTGAAGCCGGCAATCGCCTTCTTCGCCAGGGTCTTCACCGGCTTCTGGCCCGCGATCACGGTCAGCTCGGCCAGCGCGGCATCGAGCTTCTTCTGATCGGCCGCGGCCTCGCCAACGCCCATGTTGATGACGATCTTGCTCAGCTTCGGAACCTGCATCGGGTTCTGGTAGCCGAACTGCTCCGTCAGGGCCTGGCGCAGCGTCTCAGCGTAAAGCTGCTGGAAACGGGGCAGTTCCTTGGCGTCGCTCATGCGTCAATCACCTCGCCCGAGGCCTTCGCGACCCGGACCTTCTTGCCGTCCTCAAGCACCTTGAAGCCGACGCGGGTCGGCTTATCGGACTTGGGATCGATCAGGGCGATGTTGGAGAGGTTCAGCGACGCTTCCTTCTCCACGATGCCGCCCTGCTGGCCCATGCCCTTCGGCTTGGTATGGCGCTTCACCATGTTCAGGCCCTGCACGACGGCACGGCCCTCGGCGGGCAGCACGCGCAGCACTTCGCCGCGCTTGCCCTTGTCCTTACCCGTCAGGATCTGGACGCGGTCGCCCTTCTTGATCTTCGCGGCCATGGATTACAGAACCTCCGGCGCCAGCGAAATGATCTTCATGAACTTCCGCGCGCGCAGCTCGCGCACGACGGGCCCGAAGATGCGGGTGCCGATCGGCTCGTTCTGCTTGTTCAGCAGCACGGCCGCGTTGCGATCGAAGCGGATGACGGTGCCGTCCTGACGGCGGACGGGATAGGCCGTCCGCACGATCACGGCGCGCTGCACGTCGCCCTTCTTCACCTTGCCGCGGGGAATCGCTTCCTTCACGGACACCACGATGACGTCGCCCACCGAGGCGGTGCGGCGCTTGGAGCCGCCCAGCACCTTGATGCACTGGACGCGGCGCGCGCCCGAGTTGTCGGCGACCTCGAGGTTGGACTCAACGATGATCATCGGTCAGTCTCGATTCTCAGGCCTGCGCGTCGGCGGCCACGGGGGCGCCCACGGTGAAGCCGGCCGTCTCGACCGCGGCGCCGTTGCGCTCGATCACCAGCCAGGTCTTCCGCTTGCTGATCGGGCGGCACTCCTCGATCGCCACGACATCGCCTTCCTTGCACAGGTTGGCGTCGTCATGCGCGGCGTACTTCTTCGAGCGCCGGATGAACTTCTTGTAGAGCGGATGCATCACGCGACGCTCGACAAGAACCGTGACGGTCTTGTCCATCTTGTCGCTAACCACCCGCCCGGTGAGGACGCGCTTCGGCATAGCCGGGGTCTCCTCGTCAGGCCTTGGCGGCCGAGCGGGACTGCTCGGCCAGGACGGTCTTAACACGGGCGATGTCGCGGCGCACCACCTTGATGCGGGAAACCGCCTCAAGCTGGCCTGTCGCGCGCTGGAAGCGCAGGTTGAACTGCTCCTTGCGGAGGTCCAGCAACATCGTCTTCAGCTCGTCCGCGCTCTTGGCGCGGACATCCACGATCTTGGTCATAGGATCAGGCCTCCGCCGCGCCCAGGCGGGTCACGAGCTTGGTCTTGATCGGCAGCTTCGCCGCACCGAGGGTCAGCGCCTCGCGCGCCGTCTCGAGCGAGACGCCGTCGATCTCGAACATGATGCGACCAGGCTTGACGCGGGCCGCCCAGTACTCCGGCGCGCCCTTGCCCGAACCCATGCGGACTTCCGCCGGCTTCGTGGAGACGGGAACGTCGGGGAAGATGCGGATCCACACCCGGCCCTGGCGCTTCATGGCGCGGGTGATGGCACGACGCGCGGCCTCGATCTGGCGCGCGGTGACGCGCTCCGGCTCGAGCGCCTTCAGGCCGAAGCCGCCGAAGGACAGCGTGAAGCCGCCCTTCGCCACGCCCTTGATACGGCCCTTGTGCGCCTTACGGAACTTCGTGCGCTTCGGGGAAAGCATTGTCCGTTATCCTCAGCGCTGCGGCGCCTGCTCCGCCGCGCGCTTATCCTGCGCGAGCGGGTCGTGCGCCATGATCTCGCCCTTGAAGATCCAGACCTTCACACCGCAGGTGCCGTAGGTGGTCTTCGCGGTCGCCGTGCCATAGTCGATATCCGCGCGGAGGGTATGCAGGGGCACGCGGCCCTCGCGGTACCACTCCATCCGGGCAATCTCGGCGCCGCCCAGGCGGCCGCCGCAATTGATCCGGATGCCGCCGGCGCCGAGGCGCATGGCGGACTGCACGGCGCGCTTCATCGCGCGGCGGAACGCCACGCGGCGCTCCAGCTGCTGCGCGATGCTCTCGGCAACCAGCTGCGCCTCGATCTCCGGCTTGCGGATCTCGACGATGTTCAGCGCCACCTCGGCCCCGGCCAGCTTGGCCAGATCCTTGCGCAGAACCTCGATGTCGGCGCCCTTCTTGCCGATCACGACGCCCGGGCGGGCGGCGTGGATCGTCACGCGCGGCTTCTTCGCCGGGCGCTCGATGATCACCTTCGACACGCCGGCGCCCTTCAGGCGCGACTTCAGCGTGTTGCGAAGCTTCAGGTCATCGTGCAGCAGCCGGGAATAGTCGGCATCGGCGAACCAGCGGGAATCCCAGGTCCGGTTGATGCCGAGCCGCAGCCCGATCGGATTGACTTTATGGCCCATGTTTACGCGGCCTCCTGCTGCGCCGGCTCGGCGTCCGCCTGCTTCTCGGCAACCACGATGGACAGGTGGCTGAACCACTTCTCCACGCGGGCCGCCTTGCCGCGGCCGCGCGCGTGGAAGCGCTTCATCACGATGGCGCGGCCCACTTCCACCTTCGACACGACCAGGCGGTCGACGTCGAGCTGGTGGTTGTTCTCCGCGTTCGCGATGGCGCTCTCCAGCGTCGCCTTCACCGTCTGCGCGATGCGGCGCTTGGAGAAGGTCAGGATCGCGACCGCGTCCTGCGCCTTCTTCCCACGGATCAGCCCGGCGGCCAGGTTGAGCTTGTAGGGCGAGACCCGGATGTTCCGGGTCACGGCCTTCGCCTCGGTCTCGGCGAGCGTGCGCTCGTGCTTTGGCTTGCTCATCGCTTAGCCCCGCTTCGCCTTCTTGTCCGAGGAGTGCCCGGTGAAGGTGCGCGTCGGCGAGAACTCGCCGAACTTGTGGCCCACCATGTTCTCGGACACCTGGACGGGAATGAACTTCTTGCCGTTGTAGACACCGAAGGTCAGCCCGACGAACTGCGGCAGGATCGTGCTGCGACGCGACCAGATCTTGATGATCTCGTTGCGCGTCGACGCACGGGCCGCGTCCGCCTTGTTCAGCAGGTAGCCGTCGACGAACGGCCCCTTCCAGACACTGCGCGACATCGCGGTCAGCCCTTCGTCACGTTGCGGCGACGGACGATCAGCTTGTCCGTGCGCTTGTTGGTGCGGGTCTTGTAGCCCTTGGTCGGCTTGCCCCACGGCGTCACCGGGTGGCGGCCACCCGAGGTCCGGCCCTCGCCACCACCATGCGGGTGGTCGACAGGGTTCATGACGACGCCGCGCTGATGCGGCTTGCGGCCCAGCCAGCGCGAGCGGCCGGCCTTGCCGATATGCTGGTTCTGGTTGTCCGGGTTGGACACCGCACCGATCGAGGCCATGCACTCGCCACGCACCAGGCGCAGCTCACCGGACATCAGCTTCACCTGCGCGTAGCCGGCGTCCTTGCCGACGAGCTGCCCGTAGGTGCCGGCCGAGCGGGCGATCTTGCCACCCGCGCCGGGCTTCATCTCGATGTTGTAGATGATCGTGCCGACCGGGATCGAGCCGAGCGGCATCGCGTTGCCCGGCTTGATGTCCACACGCTCACCGGCCACGACCGTGTCGCCCACCTTCAGGCGCTGCGGCGCGAGGATGTAGGCGAGCTCGCCGTCCTCGTACTTCAGCAGCGCGATGAAGGCGGTGCGGTTCGGGTCGTATTCCAGCCGCTCCACGGTGGCCGGCACATCGAACTTGCGGCGCTTGAAATCGACGACGCGGTAGCTCTGCTTGTGCCCGCCGCCCCGGAACCGGACGGTGATGCGGCCATGATTGTTGCGGCCGCCGGAGTGGCTCTTGCCCTCCGTCAGCTGCTTGACCGGCTTGCCCTTGTACAGCTCGGAACGATCGATGAGGATCGTGCCGCGCAGGCTCGGGGTGACCGGGTTAAAGTGCTTCAGCGCCATGGCGTTAAGCGAGCCCCGTGGTGAGGTCGATGCTCTGGCCCTCGGCCAGGCGGACGACCGCCTTCTTCCAGTCGGAGCGCACGCCCTCACGGCCGCGCACCCGCTTGGTCTTGCCCTTCATGACGAGGGTGTTCACGGCGACGACCGTCACCCCGAACAGGCCCTCGACGGAGGCCTTGATCTCCGGCTTCGAGGCAGTCAGCGGCACCTTGAAGGTGACCTGGTTCTGCTCCGCGAGGCCGGTGGCCTTCTCGGTGATGACCGGCGCGAGGATGGTCAGATACATCTTCTCGCGCGAGATCACGGGCTTCTTCTTGGTCGCGGTCTCGCTCATGCCAGCCGCTCCTTCAGAGCCTCGACGGCCTGGCGGGTCACCGCCAGCACGTCATGCTTCAGAATGTCGTAAACGTTGGCGCCCAGCGTGGGCAGCACGTTCACGTTCGGAAGGTTGCGCACGGCGCGGCCGAAGCCGTCCTCCACCGACGCATCCACCACCAGCGCGCTCTTCCAGCCCAGCGCCTTGACCTTGGAGGCCATGGCGGAGGTCTTGGCGGCGTCGCCGAGCGAGGCGGTGTCGAGGACGATCAGCTTGCCCTCGGCGGCCTTCTGGCTCAGCGCGCTGATCAGGCCCAGGCGGCGGACCTTCTTGTTCAGCGAGTAGCCGTGGTCGCGCACGACGGGGCCGTGCACGGCGCCACCGGTGCGGAACTGCGGCGCGCGGAGCGAGCCCTGGCGCGCGTTACCGGTGCCCTTCTGCCGATACGGCTTCTTGGTCGTCCCGGAAACCTCGCCCATGCCCTTCACCTTGTGGGTGCCGGCGCGGCGCTTGGCGAGCTGCCAGTGCACCACGCGCGCCATGATGTCGGCGCGGGGGGAGGCGGCGAACAGCGCGTCCGGGAGGTCGATCTCGCCGGCCTGACCGTTGTCCAGGGTGATGACAGGAACCTGCATGTCCTTACCCTCAGGCCACGGCCGCGGGGAACGGCGCGTCGGCATGGCGCGACACCTTCACGGCGTCACGAACCAGCACATACCCGCCCTTCGCACCAGGCACCGCGCCCTTGACCATCAGCAGGCCCTTGTCGAGGTCGAAACCGGCGACCTCCAGGTTCTGCGTGGTCACGCGCTCAACGCCCAGATGGCCAGCCATCTTCTTGTTCTTGAAGGTCTTGCCCGGATCCTGACGGTTGCCCGTCGAACCGTGGCTACGGTGCGAGATCGACACGCCGTGCGAGGCCTCGAGGCCGGAGAAGTTCCAGCGCTTCATGGCGCCGGCAAACCCCTTGCCCTTCGAGGTGCCCGTCACGTCGACGATCTGGCCCTTCACGAAATGATTCGCGGAGAGCTTCGCGCCAGGCTCCAGCATGGCGTCAGCCGCCACGCGGAACTCCACGACCTTCTTCGGCGCCTCGACACCCGCCTTGGCGAAGTGACCCTTGTTGGGCTTCGAGACATTCTTCGGCTTCGCCTGGCCGAAGCCAAGCTGAACCGCATTGTAACCGTCCTTCTCTTCCGTGCGGGCGGCCACCACGCGCACCTGATCCAGGTGCAGCACGGTAACGGGCACGGTCGAGCCGTCGTCGTTGAACAGCCGGGTCATACCCAGCTTCTTCGCGATCAGGCCGGTGCGACCATTCTTCGCGGCCATGGCAGATTGCTCCCCGGGCCTTAGAGCTTGATCTCGACGTCCACGCCGGCGGCCAGGTCGAGCTTCATCAGCGCGTCCACGGTCTGCGGAGTGGGGTCGACGATATCAAGCAGACGCCGATGAGTCCGGATCTCGAACTGCTCACGGCTCTTCTTGTCGACGTGCGGCGAGCGGTTCACGGTGAAACGCTCGATTTCCGTCGGCAGCGGGATGGGCCCACGCACGCGCGCGCCCGTCCGCTTCGCGGTGTTGACGATCTCCCGCGTGCTGCCATCCAGCACGCGGTGATCGAACGCCTTGAGGCGGATGCGGATGTTCTGGCTGTCCATGTCTGGCGCCTGTCTCTTCTTCCGCTGCCGCTTACTTGCTGATGGAGGCGACGACGCCGGCGCCGACGGTGCGGCCGCCCTCGCGGATGGCGAAGCGCAGGCCCTGGTCCATCGCGATCGGGGCGATCAGCTCGACGTCCATCGCCACGTTGTCACCCGGCATCACCATCTCGACGCCCTCGGGCAGCTTCACCACGCCCGTCACGTCGGTCGTGCGGAAGTAGAACTGCGGGCGGTAGTTGGTGAAGAACGGCGTGTGGCGGCCGCCCTCTTCCTTCGTCAGGATGTAGGCCTCGGCCTTGAACTGCGTGTGCGGCGTGATCGAGCCGGGCTTGGCCAGAACCTGGCCGCGCTCCACGTCCTCGCGCTTCGTGCCGCGCAGCAGCGCGCCGATGTTGTCGCCCGCCTCGCCGCTGTCGAGCAGCTTGCGGAACATCTCGACGCCGGTCACCGTCGTCTTCACCGTGGCCTTCAGGCCGACGATCTCGACTTCCTCACCGACCTTGACGATGCCGCGCTCGACGCGACCCGTCACCACCGTGCCGCGGCCCGAGATCGAGAACACGTCCTCGACCGGCATCAGGAACGGCAGGTCCTTGGCGCGCTCCGGCTGCGGGATGTAGCTGTCCACCGCCGCCATCAGCTCGAGGATCGCGTTCTCGCCCAGCTCCGGCGACTTGTCCTCCAGCGCCATCAGCGCCGAGCCCTTGATCACCGGGATGTCGTCGCCCGGGAACTGGTAGCTCGACAGCAGCTCACGCACCTCCATCTCGACCAGCTCCAGCAGGTCGGGGTCGGCCATGTCGCACTTGTTCAGGAACACCACCAGCGCCGGAACGCCAACCTGGCGCGCCAGCAGGATGTGCTCGCGCGTCTGCGGCATCGGGCCGTCGGCCGCCGAGACCACCAGGATCGCGCCGTCCATCTGCGCCGCGCCCGTGATCATGTTCTTCACGTAGTCGGCGTGGCCGGGGCAGTCGACATGCGCGTAGTGGCGGTTCGCCGTCTCGTACTCAACGTGAGCGGTCGAGATCGTGATGCCGCGCGCGCGCTCCTCGGGAGCCTTGTCGATCTGGTCATACGCCGTGAACGACGCACCGCCCGACTTCGCCAGAACCTTGGTGATCGCCGCCGTCAGCGACGTCTTGCCATGGTCCACGTGCCCGATCGTACCAATGTTGCAGTGCGGCTTGTTCCGCTCAAACTTAGCTTTCGCCATTGTCTTCAGTCCCCGATCGGGTGTCGTTACCAGCGGTAGTGGCTGAAGGCCTTGTTGGCCTCTGCCATCCGGTGCGTGTCTTCGCGCTTCTTCACGGCCGTGCCGCGGTTGTTGGCCGCGTCCATCAGCTCGGAGGAGAGGCGCTCTTCCATGGTGTGCTCGCCACGCTTGCGCGCGGACTCGATCAGCCAACGGATGGCCAGAGCCTGGCGGCGCTCCGGGCGGACCTCGACGGGCACCTGGTAGGTGGCACCACCGACGCGGCGGGAGCGGACCTCGACGGCCGGCTTCACGTTGTCCATCGCCTCATGGAACAGGCGCAGGGGGTCGCTGTTCGGACCGCCGCGGCGCTTCAGGGTGTCCATGGCGGCGTAGACGATACGCTCGGCCGTGCTCTTCTTGCCGTCATACATCAGCACGTTCATGAAACGGCTGAGGACGATGTCACCGAACTTCGGATCCGGCAGAACTTCGCGCTTCTCGGCGCTGTGGCGACGCGACATCGCTCTCTTCCCTTACTTCGGCCGCTTCGCGCCGTACAGCGAGCGCCGCTTGCGCCGCTTGGCGATGCCCTGCGTATCCAGAACGCCGCGCAGGATGTGGTAGCGTACGCCGGGAAGGTCCTTCACGCGCCCGCCGCGGATCAGCACCACCGAGTGCTCCTGCAGGTTGTGACCCTCACCCGGGATGTAGCTCACGACCTCGTGGCCGTTCACCAGGCGAACCTTGGCCACCTTACGCAGCGCCGAGTTCGGCTTCTTCGGAGTGGTGGTGTAAACGCGCGTGCAGACGCCACGCTTCTGCGGGCAGCCCTGCAGGGCCGGAACCTTATTACGGCTCGGCTTGGGCTCACGCCCCGTGGCGATGAGCTGGTTGATCGTCGGCATGACGCCCCTTCGTGCCCTATTTCGAACGCCCAGGCCCTTGACAAGCAAGAGCGCCCGCAAAGGCGGCGCAGCAGCGCCACCCCTCGGGCTTGTCCCGCCCCCGGCCTCAGCCCCTGAAGTAGAGGCGGCGCCGGTTGCCCAGAACCTGTCGTCCAGAACTCCGCAAGCTATGTCCCTATGGCGGACAAAGCCCCGTCGAGGGCGCGGAACCTACGCCCCGACCCCCAATGAGTCAAGCGCGCCGCACCCCCGAACACCTGAATCCGGGCCCTTGAAAGGCCCGGCTCCCATGCACCCGGCGCAGGGCCGGGTTTGTGGGGGCGTGAATCCCCGTAAGGGGCACCCCCGAAGCGGCCGCGGGGAGAGAGAGACCCCCTCCCCGCGGCCTGATCCGCTTACTCGGCGGCCTGGCTGCCCGGCTTGGGCAGCGCGCCCTGGCCCGGCAGGCGCTGGCCGTCCCGCTGGGCGGCGAGCGCCCGCAGGCGGTTCATCACCGAGCCCGTGCCGGCCGGGATCAGCCGGCCGACGATGACGTTCTCCTTCAGGCCCGCCAGGTAGTCGACCTTACCGGCCACCGCCGCCTCGGTCAGCACCCGGGTGGTCTCCTGGAAGGAGGCGGCCGAGATGAAGCTGGTGGTCTGCAGCGAGGCCTTGGTGATGCCCTGCAGCACCGGCTCGGCACGCGCCGGGCGCTCCTTGCGGGCGAGCAGCTTCTCGTTCTCGATCTCGAACTCGATGCGCTCGACCGTCTCGCCCACCAGGAAGGTGGTGTCGCCCGGATCCAGGATCTCCACCTTCTGCAGCATCTGGCGGACGATCACCTCGATATGCTTATCGTTGATCTTCACGCCCTGCAGTCGATAGACGTCCTGGATCTCGTTCACCAGGTAGTTCGCCAGCGCCTCGACGCCCAGCACGCGCAGAATGTCGTGCGGCACGCGCGGGCCGTCGACGAGCGGGTCGCCGGCCTTCACATAGTCGCCTTCCTGCACCGAGACGTGCTTGCCCTTCGGCACCAGGTACTCGCGCGGCACGGGCGGCTCGTCGCCCACCTGCTCCGGCACCACCAGGATGCGGCGCTTGGCCTTGTAATCCTTGCCGAACTCCACGCGCCCGTCGATCTCGCTGATGATCGCGTGGTCCTTCGGGCGGCGGGCCTCGAACAGCTCGGCCACGCGCGGCAGACCGCCGGTGATGTCGCGCGTCTTGGAACTCTCGCGCGGCAGGCGGGCCACCACGTCGCCGGCCTGGACCTGGGCGCCGTTGTCGACCGAGAGGATCGAGTCCGGCGACAGGAAGTACCGGGCCTCGGCACCGTTGGCGAGCTTGACGATCCCGCCCTTCTCATCCTTCAGGATGATGCGGGGCCGCAGATCGGCGCCCTTCGCCGCCTGCTTGTAGTCCACCACCACGCGGGAGGAGAGGCCGGTCACCTCGTCCTGCCGCTCGACGAGGGTGATGCCCTCGATCAGGTCGGCGTATTCGACGGTGCCCGCCTTCTCGGTGATGATCGGCAGGGTGAAGGGGTCCCACTCGGCCAGCTTCTGGCCGCGCGTCACCTCCGCGCCGTCCTCCAGCACCAGCAGGCGCGCGCCGTAGGGCACGCGGTAGCGGGCGCGCTCGCGGCCATTGGCGTCCGACAGCACGATCTCGCAGTTACGCGACATCACGATCGGCACGCCCTGGCTGTTCGCCACGACGTTGCGGTTCAGCACGGCCACGGTGCCGTCGCTGGTCGCCTCCACCGCCGACTGCTCGGCGCCACGCTGCGCCGCGCCGCCGATGTGGAAGGTACGCATGGTCAGCTGCGTGCCCGGCTCGCCGATCGACTGCGCGGCGATGACGCCGACAGCCTCGCCGATGTTCACCGTGGTACCACGCGCCAGGTCGCGGCCGTAGCAGAAGCCGCAGACGCCGGAGCGCGCGTCGCAGGTGAGCACGGAGCGGATGTAGACTTCCTCGACGCCCGCCTTCTCGATCAGGTCGGCGCTCGGCTCGTCGATCAGCGTGTTGCGCGGCAGCAGCACCTCGCCCGTCGCCGGGTCGGCGATGTCGCGCTGCGCGGTACGGCCCAGGATCCGCTCGGAGAGCGAGGAGACCGTCTCGCCGCCATCCATCACGGCGCGCACGGTGATGCCGCGCTCGGTGCCGCAGTCGTTCTCGACGATGATGCAGTCCTGCGCCACGTCCACCAGGCGGCGGGTCAGGTAGCCGGAGTTCGCGGTCTTCAGCGCGGTGTCCGCGAGGCCCTTGCGGGCGCCGTGGGTCGAGTTGAAGTACTCCAGGACGGACAGGCCCTCCTTGAAGTTCGCGATGATCGGCTGCTCGATGATCTCGCCCGAGGGCTTGGCCATCAGGCCGCGCATGCCGGCCAGCTGGCGCATCTGCGCCGGCGAGCCACGGGCACCGGAATGCGACATCATCCAGACGCTGTTGATGGGCCGGCCGATCTCCTGCTTGGAGATCTCCTTCATCATCGCGCCCGCCACCTCGTCCGTGCAGCGCGACCAGGCGTCGACCACCTTGTTGTAGCGCTCGCCCGCCGTGATCAGGCCGTCGAGGTACTGCTGCTCGAACTCCTTCACCTCGGCCTTGGTGCGCGCGATGAGCCCCTCCTTCTCGGCGGGGATCATCATGTCGTCCTTGCCGAAGGAGATGCCGGCCTTGGCCGCCTGGCGGAAGCCGAGCGCCATCAGGCGGTCGGCGAAGATCACCGACTCCTTCTGGCCGCAATGGCGGTACACCGCGTCCATGACGTCCGAGATGGACTTCTTGGTGAGCTGGCGGTTGACCAGGCTGTAGGGCGTGCGCGGGTCGCGCGGCAGCAGCGCGCCCATCATCATGCGCCCGGCCGTGGTCAGCACCGTCTCATGCCGCTTCGGGTTCCCCTCCAGCGGCGCCGGCACGCGGGCCATGACGGCCGTGTGCAGGGTGATGGAGCCGGCGGCCAGCGCCTGCTCCACCTCGCCGAGGTCGCCGAAGACATAGGGGCGGTGGTTGAGCGCCCGCTTCTCCGCCGCGCCCAGCGCCTCGGGCGCCTTGCCGTCGGTGCCGGCGATCAGCGCCCTGATCTCCTCCAGCTCCTTCTGGGCCGCGCGGAATTCCGGCGTCTCCAGCGAGAGGTAGTAGAGGCCGAGGACGATGTCCTGGCTCGGCACGATGATCGGCTTGCCGTTGGCGGGGCTGAGGATGTTGTTGGTCGACATCATCAGCACGCGCGCCTCGAGCTGGGCCTCGAGGCTCAGCGGCACGTGCACGGCCATCTGGTCGCCGTCGAAGTCGGCGTTGAAGGCGGTGCAGACCAGCGGGTGAAGCTGGATCGCCTTGCCCTCGACCAGGATCGGCTCGAAGGCCTGGATGCCCAGGCGGTGCAGCGTCGGCGCCCGGTTCAGCATCACCGGATGCTCGCGGATCACCTCCTCGAGGATGTCCCACACCTCGGGACGCTCCTTCTCCACCATCCGCTTGGCGGCCTTGATGGTGGTGGCGTGGCCGTACTTCTCGAGCTTCGAGTAGATGAAGGGCTTGAACAGCTCCAGCGCCATCTTCTTCGGCAGGCCGCACTGGTGCAGCTTCAGCTCGGGGCCGACGACGATGACCGAACGGCCGGAATAGTCGACGCGCTTGCCCAGCAGGTTCTGCCGGAACCGGCCCTGCTTGCCCTTCAGCATGTCGGAGAGCGACTTCAGCGGGCGCTTGTTGGCACCCGTGATGGCGCGGCCGCGGCGGCCGTTGTCGAACAGCGCGTCGACCGATTCCTGCAGCATGCGCTTCTCGTTGCGCACGATGATATCCGGCGCGCGCAGCTCGATCAGCCGCTTGAGGCGGTTGTTGCGGTTGATGACGCGGCGGTACAGGTCGTTCAGGTCGGAGGTGGCAAAGCGGCCGCCATCCAGCGGCACCAGCGGGCGCAGCTCGGGCGGGATCACCGGCACGACGTCGAGGATCATCCACTCAGGGCGGGCACCGCCCTCCTTGAACGACTCGATCATCTTCAGCCGCTTGACCAGCTTCTTGCGCTTGGCCTCGGAGGTGGTCTCCTTGAGGTCGGCGCGCAGCTGGGTGCTCTCGCGGTCCAGCTCGATGCCGGCGAGCATCTGCTTCACCGCCTCGGCGCCGATGCCGACGGAGAACGCGTCCTCGCCGAACTCGTCCTGCTTGGAGAGGTACTGGTCCTCGGTCAGCAGCTGGTGCAGCTTGAGGTCGGTCAGGCCCGGCTCGAGAACCACGTAGCTCTCGAAGTACAGGACCTTCTCCAGCTCCTTCAGCGACATGTCGACCATCAGGCCGACGCGCGAGGGCAGGCTCTTCATGAACCAGATGTGGGCGACGGGCGAGGCCAGTTCGATATGGCCCATGCGCTCGCGGCGCACCTTGGCCAACGTGACCTCGACGCCGCACTTCTCGCAGATGATGCCGCGGAACTTCATCCGCTTGTACTTGCCGCACAGGCACTCGTAGTCCTTGATCGGACCGAAGATGCGCGCGCAGAAAAGCCCGTCCCGCTCCGGCTTGAAGGTGCGGTAGTTGATCGTCTCGGGCTTCTTGATCTCACCGTAGGACCAGGAGCGGATCTGCTCCGGGCTGGCGATGGTGATCTTGATCTGATCGAACGTCATCGCCTGGCCGGTCTGGCCCAGGATCTTCATCAGCTCGTTCATGCGGCCGTCCTCTCAAGGTGAGGCCGCCGCGCCGGGGCGAACCCGGCGCGGCTGAGCAAAGTTTGGTTCAGGCTCGGCGAGGCACTCACGCCGGGCGGTTCTCCAGGTCGACGTTCAGGCCGAGCGACTTCAACTCCTTCACCAGGACGTTGAAGGACTCCGGAATGCCCGCCTCGAAGCTGTCCTGGTCGCGGACGATGGCCTCGTACACCTTGGTGCGGCCGGACACGTCGTCCGACTTCACCGTCAGCATCTCCTGCAGCGTGTAGGCGGCGCCATAGGCTTCCAGCGCCCAGACCTCCATCTCGCCGAAGCGCTGGCCGCCGAACTGCGCCTTGCCGCCCAGCGGCTGCTGGGTGACGAGGCTGTAGGGGCCGATGGAGCGGGCGTGGATCTTGTCGTCCACCAGGTGGTGCAGCTTCAGCATGTAGATGTAGCCGACCGTCACCTTGCGCTCGAAGATCTCGCCGGTGCGGCCGTCGGTTAGCTGGCTCTGGCCGGAGGTGTCGAGCCCCGCCTTGTCCAGCATCTGTTCGATGTCCGACATGCGGGCACCGTCGAAGACCGGCGTCGCGATGGGCACGCCCTTCTTCAGGTTCTCGCCCAGCTCGATCAGCTGGTCCTCGGACATGTCCTCGATGTCGCGGCCGAAGATCTCGTCGCCATAGACATCGCGGAGCTTGTCGAGCAGCGCCTCGCGCGCCGCGCCGGCCCGGCGGTAATCCTCGACCAGCTCGCCGATGGACTTGCCGATATTGGCGCAGGCCCAGCCCAGATGCGTCTCCAGGATCTGCCCGACATTCATGCGCGAGGGCACGCCCAGCGGGTTCAGCACGAGGTCGACCGAGGTGCCGTCCTCCAGGAACGGCATGTCCTCCACCGGCACGACGCGGGAGACCACGCCCTTGTTGCCGTGGCGGCCGGCCATCTTGTCGCCCGGCTGCAGCTTGCGCTTCACCGCGATGAAGACCTTGACCATCTTCATCACGCCGGGCGGCAGCTCGTCGCCGCGCTGCAGCTTCTCCACCTTGCTCTCGAAGCGCTTCTGCAGCTTCTCGACCGCGGCGTCGAACTCGCGCTTCAGCGCCTCGATCTCGACCATCACGGCGTCGTCCTGCACGCCGATCTGGCGCCAGGTGGCCTTGGCGAACTGGTCCAGCACCTCGTCGTTGATGACGGTGCCGGCCTTGACGCCCTTGAAGCCGCCCGAGGCCTTCTGGTTCAGCAGACGCTCGCGCAGGCGGGAGTGGAAGCTCCGCTCCTGGATCGACTTCTCGTCGTCGCGGTCCTTGGCCAGCCGCTCGATCTCGGCGCGGTCGATCGCCATGGCGCGCTCGTCCTTGTCGACGCCGCGGCGGTTGAACACCCGCACGTCCACAATGGTGCCGGTCGTGCCGGGCGGCAGGCGCAGCGAGGTGTCGCGCACGTCGGACGCCTTCTCGCCGAAGATGGCGCGGAGCAGCTTCTCCTCCGGCGTCATCGGGCTCTCGCCCTTCGGCGTCACCTTACCCACCAGGATGTCGCCCGGGTTCACCTCGGCGCCGACATAGACGATGCCGGCCTCGTCGAGGTTGCGGAGCGCCTCCTCGCCGACATTCGGGATGTCGCGGGTGATCTCCTCCTGGCCCAGCTTGGTGTCGCGGGCCATCACCTCGAATTCCTCGATATGGATCGAGGTAAAGACGTCATCCTTGGCGATGCGCTCGCTGATGAGGATGGAGTCCTCGAAGTTGTACCCGTTCCAGGGCATGAAGGCGACGAGCACGTTACGGCCCAGCGCCAGCTCGCCCAGCTCGGTGGAGGGGCCATCGGCGATGATGTCGCCCGTCGCCACCTGGTCGCCCACCTTCACCAGCGGGCGCTGGTTGATGCAGGTGCTCTGGTTGGAGCGCTGGAACTTGCGCAGGCGGTAGATGTCGACACCGCGGGTGGTGCCGTCCTCCTCGCTCGTCGCGCGCACCACGATGCGGGCGCCGTCGATGCTGTCCACCACGCCGCCACGGCGCGCCACGATGGTGGCGCCGGAGTCACGCGCCACGGCCGCTTCCATGCCGGTGCCGACCAGCGGCGCGTCGGAGCGCACCAGCGGCACGGCCTGCCGCATCATGTTGGAGCCCATCAGCGCGCGGTTGGCGTCGTCGTTCTCGAGGAACGGGATCAGCGCCGCGGCGACGGAGACCAGCTGCTTGGGCGAGACGTCGATCGCCGTCACCTCTTCCGGCTTCACCAGCCGGAAGTCGCCGCCCTGGCGGACGGAGACGAGGTCGGACAGGAACTCGCCGCTGTCGGCGTTCACCTCGGCATCCGCCTGGGCGACCACCAGCTTCTCCTCCTCCATGGCGGAGAGGTAGCGGGGCGAGCCGACGATCTTGCCGTCCTTCACCAGGCGGTACGGCGTCTCGATGAAGCCGTACTTGTTCACCTTGGCAAAGGTGGCGAGGCTGTTGATCAGGCCGATATTCGGGCCTTCCGGCGTCTCGATCGGGCAGATGCGGCCGTAATGCGTCGGGTGCACGTCGCGCACCTCGAAGCCGGCGCGCTCGCGCGTCAGGCCGCCCGGGCCAAGCGCCGAGAGGCGGCGCTTGTGCGTCACCTCGGAGAGCGGGTTGGTCTGGTCCATGAACTGCGACAGCTGGCTGCTGCCGAAGAACTCGCGCACCGCCGCCGCCGCCGGCTTGGCGTTGATCAGGTCATGCGGCATGACGGTATCGATATCGACCGACCCCATGCGCTCCTTGATCGCGCGCTCCATGCGCAGCAAGCCGACGCGGTACTGGTTCTCCATCAGCTCGCCGACCGAGCGCACCCGGCGGTTGCCGAGGTTGTCGATGTCGTCGATCTGGCCCTTGCCGTCCTTCAGCTCGAGCAGCGTCTTGACCGTGGCCAGGATGTCCTGCTTGCGCAGCGTGCGGATGTGGTCCGGCACGTCGTCCAGGCTGAAGCCCAGGCGCATGTTCATCTTGACGCGGCCGACCGTGGAGAGGTCGTAGCGCTCGGCGTCGAAGAACAGGCCGCGGAACAGGGCCTCGGCGGTCTCCGGCGTCGGCGGCTCGCCCGGGCGCATCACCCGGTAGATGTCCATCAGCGCCTCGTCCCGGGTGGCGTTCTTGTCCACCGCCAGGGTGTTGCGCAGCCAGGGGCCGACATTCTGGCCGGTCGCCAGCGTCGGCAGGGTGTCGATGCCCGCCTGCTCGATCTGCGCCAGCTTCGGCTCGGTCAGCTCCTCGCCGGCCTCGGCCCAGATCTCGCCGGTGGTGAGGTCCACCATGTCCTCGGCGACGAAGCGGCCCAGCAGCTCGGCGCGGGAGACCAGCACCTCCTTGGTGCCGTTCTCCGCAATCTTGCGGGCCAGGCGCGGCGTCAGCTTGGTGTCGCGCTCCGCCACCACCTCGCCGCTCTCGGCGTCGACCAGGTTCTCGATCAGCTTCAGGCCGCGGAAGCCCTCCGGCTGGAAGGGCTGGCTCCAGCCCTTCGGCCCGCGGCGGAACACCACCTGGTCGTAGAAGGTGTTGAGGATCTCCTCGGCGTCCATGCCGCGGACCTCGCCCGGCTCCAGGGCCTCGCCGCGCTCGGCGCGGAGCTGCTCGGTGCGGGCGGATTCCAGGGCGTAGAGCAGCGTCGTGGCGGGCAGCTTGCGCTTCCGGTCCACGCGGACGTAGCAGATGTCCTTGGCGTCGAACTCGAAGTCGAGCCAGGAGCCGCGGTAGGGGATGACGCGGGCGGCGAAGAGGTACTTGCCGCTGCTGTGCGTCTTGCCCTTGTCGTGGTCGAAGAACACGCCCGGGCTGCGGTGCATCTGGCTGACGATGACACGCTCGGTGCCATTGATGATGAAGGTGCCGTTGTCCGTCATGAGCGGCATGTCGCCCATGTAGACATCCTGCTCCTTGATGTCGCGGACCGAGCGCGAGCCCGTATCCTCATCCACGTCCCACACGATGAGACGCAGGCGCACCTTCAGCGGCGCGGCGAAAGTCAGCCCGCGCTGGATGCATTCCTCGACATCGTATTTCGGCTCTTCGAGCTCGTACTGCACGAACTCCAGGCGGCCGCGGCCCGCGAAATCGTCGATCGGAAAGACCGACTTGAACACTTCCTGAAGCCCGGTATTCGTGCGAGCGTCCGGATCCACCCCCATCTGCAGGAACGCCTCGTAGGAGGCTCTCTGCACATCGATGAGGTTCGGCATCGGCGCCACCTCGGGCAGCCGCCCGAAAGACTTCCGGATGCGCTTCCGCCCGGTGAACGACTTCGTGATCGCGTTCATGCCCGTCCTGCTTCCCTTCGCTCCGGCCCAACCGTCCCGGCCGGCGGGTCACCCCACCTTCTGGCGCGCCGCAAGATTGCCCTGCGAAACGCAGTCGCGGGCAGGAACCCGAGGGTCCCTGCCCGACTCGCCCAGTCTGACCCGGCCCCACGCATGGCGCGGGGCCGGGACGGTCTTACTTGACCTCGACCTTGGCGCCGTTCTCCTCGAGGACCTTCTTGATCTTCTCGGCCTCGTCCTTGGAAACGCCTTCCTTCACGGTCTTCGGCGCGCCCTCGACCAGATCCTTGGCCTCCTTCAGGCCCAGGCCGGTGATGGTGCGGATTTCCTTGATGACGTTGATCTTCTTGTCACCGGCGCTCGCCAGAGTGACCGTGAACTCGGTCTGCTCCTCAACCGGCGCGGCGGCGGCGCCAGCGGCCGGGGCCGCGGCAACAGCCACCGGAGCGGCGGCGGAGACGCCCCACTTCTCTTCCAGCAGCTTGGACAGCTCGGCGGCTTCCAGAACGGTCAGGCTGGAGAGCTCGTCAACCAGCTTCGCGAGATCGGCCATGGTTTTCTATCCTTCGATGTAATCGCTTGGCATGATGAATGCAATCCCCGGCCGGCGGAGTGAGGCCGCCCGGGGGGTCTTCCGCGAAAGGCGCCTGTTAGGCCGCCTCGTCCTTCTTGGCGTAAGCCGCCAGCACGCGCGCCACCTGCCCGCCGGGTGCCTGAAGCACACCAGCGATCCGCGTCGCCGGGGTCTGGATGAGACCCACCAGCTGCGCGCGCAGGGTTTCGAGCGAGGGCAGGGTCGCCAGGGCCTTCACGCCATCGGCGTTCAGCGTCTGGTTCCCGATTGCCCCGCCCAGGATCACGAACTTGTCGTTACCCTTGGCGAACTCCACGGCGGTCTTCGCCACGGCCACCGGGTCGGTCGACCACGCAAGCGCGGTCGGCCCCTTCAGCAGCGGCGAGATGCCCTGGAAGCGGGTGCCGTCGAGGGCGAGGGTGGCCAGCCGGTTCTTCGCGACCTTATACGTCGCGCCCGCCGCTCGCATCTGGCGCCGCAGATTGCTCACCTCGGCGACCGTCAGACCCTTGTTCTGGGCGACGAGCACAAAGGAAGTATCCGCGAACACCTCCGCGAGGGAGGCAACGAACGCACGCTTCTCCGTACGATCCAACTCCCGTCTCCGTCGGTGGCCGGCCCTTGTGGAGGGGGTCCGGCCGGTTCACACGGGGGCCGACGCAGGTGTTCACCCGCGCAAGCCCCGGTTCGCCTGTCTGAGTCTGCGGAAGACCAAGCCATCACGCCCGGCCGCCTGTGCGGCCAAGGCTGCGATCTCTCTCGGCATCCCCATCTCACGCCTGCGGGGCGGATGCCCCCTTAAAGCCCTTGGGCCACATGCGTTCTCGGACAGGTTTCAGAGGGCGGGCCAGCCCGCCCCCTTGCCCGCACCCCGCCGGAGCGGAGCGCGTATCTCTGTGGCCCGGCTTACGCCGAGGCCAGCGAGGTGACGTCCACCTTCAGGCCGGGGCCCATCGAGGAGGAGAGCGCCACCTTCTTCACATAGGTGCCCTTGGCGCCGGTCGGCTTGGCGCGCTGGATCGCCTCGACGAAGGCGCGCGCGTTCTCGACCAGCTGCTCCTCCGAGAAGGAGACCTTGCCGATGCCGGCATGGACGATACCGGCCTTCTCGGCGCGGAACTCCACCTGGCCGGCCTTGGCGGCGGCCACGGCGTCCTTGACGTTCATCGTCACGGTGCCGAGCTTCGGGTTCGGCATCAGGCCGCGCGGGCCCAGGATCTTACCGAGGCGGCCGACCAGGCCCATCATGTCCGGCGTGGCGATGCAGCGATCGAACTCGATCTTGCCTTCCTGCACCAGCGCGGCCAGGTCGTCGGCGCCCACCACGTCGGCCCCGGCGGCCTGCGCCTCCTCGGCCTTCGCGCCGCGGGCGAACACGCCGACGCGGACGGTCTTGCCCGTGCCGTGCGGCAGGGAGACCATGGAGCGCACCATCTGGTCGGCGTGGCGCGGGTCGATGCCGAGGTTCATCGAGATCTCGACGGTCTCGTCGAACTTCGCCTTGGCGTTCGCCTTCACCGTGGCCACGGCCTCCGGCAGCGCGAACAGCTTGTCACGGTCCAGACCGGCGTAGATCGCCTTCAGACGCTTGCCCTGCTTGGCCATGATCAGCCCTCCACCACGGACATGCCCATCGAGCGGGCGGAACCGGCCAGCATGCGCACGGCGGCCTCCACGTCGTTGGCGTTCATGTCCTTCATCTTGGTCGCGGCGATCTCGCGCAGCTGCGACTTGGTCACGCGGCCCACCACGCCACCCTTGCCGGGGGTCTGGCTGCCCTTGTCCAGCTTCGCCGCCTTGAGCAGGAAGTAGGTGTTGGGCGGGGTCTTCGTGATGAAGGAGAAGGTGCGGTCGGAGAAGGCGGTGATGACCACCGGCGTCGGCGTGCCGGGCTCCATGCCCTGCGTCGCCGCGTTGAATTCCTTCACGAACTGCATGATGTTCAGGCCGCGCTGACCCAGGGCCGGGCCCACCGGCGGCGAGGGGTTCGCCTTGCCCGCCGGGATCTGCAGCTTGATGTAGCCGACGATCTTCTTCGCCATAGTCGTTCCTCTGCGCTCTCAGAGGCGCGCGGTGCTTGCGGCTGTCCCCGATAGGCTGGGGCCGGGCCTCCCGCGTCCCTGAAGAAAACGCCGCAACGGCCTGGCACGCGGGGAGCGCGCAGCACGGCGTGATTGCGGCGGAGGCGGGCGTATACCCCTCTCTCCCGCGCGAGTCCAGACAAAGACCAGCCCTGCCGCGCATGGCTCCGCTGCCGGCGCGGCAGGTCTGCCGCCGCCGGCTGCCTCAGCCGGCGCCGAGGGCCTGCAGCATCGCCAAATGCTGCTTGATGCTGGCCACCGCCAGGGTGGAGATCACCCGCTCCTCCCGCAGGCCGCCGCCGCGCAGCGCCTGGTGCGCCGCCAGCAGCTCCCGGTGGCCGAGGCGCTGGCCCTGGAGGTAGAGGGTGTCGAAGGCGTCGCCCTGCAGCGTCTCGAGCTGCTGCAGCATCGCCAGCTTCTCGCCCGGCATCATCACCGTGGCGGGCAGCGGCAGGCCGGCGAGCTGCATGGCCTGCAGCAGCGCCTGCTGCTCCGCCACCTCGAACTGCGCGAAGGCGCGCACCGGCGCCTGCCCGGCGCGGCTGGCGGCGAGCTGGCTGCTGTTGAGCGCGAAGGTGCCGCCCGCCAGCGCCGCCTGCCGTGCTTCCATGAGGTCGGAGCTCATGGCGCCGGCCGGCATCGTGCCCTGCGCCCGGGCGCCGGCGGGAAGCAGCAGGGGGACCAGCGTGGCGCCGGCGAGGGCGGCCAGGGCATTGCGGCGGATCATGACCGTTCATCCTGTTGAGGTGGCAGCCATGGAACCGGCGCGGCCCGCGGTCGTTCCCCCTGCCGGCTCGCCCTCCTCGCGGAGGCCGCCGGAGAGGAAGGATCGCGGCCGCTGGCGGCATCAGAGGGCAGCCGCCCGAAGCCTCTCCCGCCAGATGGACTGCCGGTTCCTGAGTTCGCTGGGGCGGGTCAGGGCCGGAAAATCGTCACGCAGACGCTCGAGCTCCTCGAACCTGAATCCGCCCTGCCCGTGGACGTTCCAGGCGGTCTGCAGCGCGCCATAAGGGCAGCTTCCCTGCCTCAGCGTGAACCACAGGCTATTCTGCTGGGTGTCGAGATGGCGGCTCTGTCCGACCCATGTCTCCCCCGTGGCGACGCAGATGACGGCGAACACGCCATAGCCTGGCTTCCGTTCCTTGTAGGCGGCGCAGGCAGCCTTGCGGGCGCTCCGGTCCATGATTGACCTCCTTTTTCACCCGGGCAATATTAGGCTGAATTTTTACCCGGGTAAATAATCTCATGAATGACTCACCGGACGAAACCGAAAGCCCCGGGGCGGGCAGTTTCGTGGTCTTCGAAGGGTTCGCGCGCCTCGTATCCGGAACCCTGGCCGAGGCCGCGCTCGCGGCGAAGCGGGCGCAGGAACGCGGCACCCGGTCGGCTGTCCTGGTGTTCGACCAAGCCACCGGCGCGGTCACGGATCTCGATCTTCGCGGAACCGAGGCGGAGATTGCCGCCCGCCATGCGCCCCTGGCGCGGCCCGCCACGAAGCGGGGGCGCCCGAAGCTGGGCGTGGTCGCGCGCGAAGTGACCCTCCTGCCACGCCACTGGGAATGGCTGGCCAGCCAGCCCGGCGGCGCATCGGTGGCCTTGCGGAGGCTGGTGGAGGCGGCACGCAAGCTCGACAGTGAATCGGGTGCGCCACGCCGTCAGACGGAAGCCGCCTACCGTTTCATGTCGGCCATGGCGGGCGATCTGCCGGGCTTCGAGGATGCCGCGCGCGCCCTGTTCGCCCAGGACCGGGAGCGGCTGCTGCACTGCATACGGGCATGGGCGCCGGACATCCGGGATCAGCTGCTCCGCTATCTGGGCCCCAGCGGCGAAGCCAGCCCCGGCTGACGGCAAGAGGCTCGGGGGAGGGCTGGGCGCGATCCACGCCGCCAGGCCTCGCCAGCGGCTTCCTGAACAATCGGCCATATTGTTTGTCTGCTAACCATAAGCCCCCTACCTTTCCCGCATGTCCTCCGCCGCCCCGCCCCTGCCCGAGCTGTTCCGCCGCTTCGGGGACCATTTCGTGCGGATCACGCGCGCCTGGCGGCGCGAGGCCGACCTGCGGCTCGCACCCCTCTCCCTGTCCCACGCCACCGCCTCCGCCCTGCTTCTGCTGCGCGCGCGGGGCGACGCGCCCTGCCGGCAGGGCGCGCTGGCCCAGGCCCTCGGCATCGAGCAGCCCTCCCTGGTGCGGCTGCTGGACCAGCTCTGCGCCGCCGGCATGGTCGAGCGCCATGCGGACCCGGCCGACCGGCGCGCCCGCATCCTGCACCTCACCGCCGCCGGGCGGCGGGCCGCGGAACAGGCCGAGGGGCTGCTGGAGGCGCTGCGCGCCGAGCTGCTGGGCACCGCCGCGCCGCAGGACCTGGAGGCCACCATGCGGGTGCTGGAAGGCATGTGGCACCGGCTCGGCGTGAACGGGGAGCAGCCCTGATGCCCGCCTGGATGCCCGCTTGGCCCGCCCGCGCCGACTGGCTCTATTCCGTGCGCAGCTTCGCCGCCGCCGCGCTGGCGCTGCTCGTCGCCTTCGGGCTGGACCTGCCGCGCCCCTACTGGGCCATGGCCACGGTCTATATCGTCGCCCAGCCCTTCGCCGGCGCGCTGCGCGCCAAGGCGCTGTGGCGGCTGGTCGGCACGCTGTGCGGCGGCGCCTTCTCCATCCTGGTGCTGCCCAACCTGGCCGGCGCGCCGCCGCTGCTGCTGCTGGCCCTGGCGCTGTGGATCGGCGCCTGCCTCGCCGCCTCCTTCTACGACCCCACGCCGCGCGCCTACGCCTTCATGCTCTCCGGCTACACGGCGGCGCTGGTCTGCTTCCCTATCGTCGAGCAGCCGCAGGCGGTGTTCGACACGGCGGTCTCCCGCATGCTGGAGATCGGCCTCGGCATCCTCTGCGCCTGGCTGATGCACGGCGTGCTGTTCCCGCGCCGGGGCGTGCCGCGCCTGCTGGCCGCCAGCCGCGCCTGGCTGGCCGACCTCGCCCGCTTCGGCGCGGACAGCCTCTCCGGGGCCCATGATCCGGAACGCTTCGCCGCCGAGCGCCGCCGCATCGCGCGCGACGGCGCGGCGCTGGAGCTGCTGTTCCAGCAGACCCGCTACGAGGCGGAGAGCCGCCGCGCGCCGCAACTCTGGGCGCCGCACCTGCGCGAGCGCGCCCGCGCCCTGCCGACGCTGATCACCGCCATCGGCGAGCGGCAGCGCGGCCTGGCGGCGCTGGACGCCGCGGCGGCGGCGGCCCTCACCCCCCTCGCGGCCGATGTGGCGGCCTGGATGGCCGCGAGCATGCAGGCCGAGCCCGGGCCGGCGCGGACCCTGGCCGCCCAGCGCCTGCGGCAGCGGCTGGAGGAGGCCGCCCGCGCGCCCGCCCCCGCCGACCCCTGGGCCGCGCTGCTGCGCGAAGGGCTGGTGGAGCGGCTGCGCGAGCTGGTGGAGCAGTGGCGCCAGACCCTGCTGCTGACCGAGCGGCTGCTGGCCGTGCAGCCGGCCGAGGCCGCCCCCGCCCCCGAGCGCCGCGTGCCCGGCCATGTGGACCCGGTGCTGGCCGCCTTCTCCGGCCTCGCCGCCGGCGGCGCGGTGCTGCTGGGCGGGGCCATCTGGGTCGGCACCGGCTGGGCGCATGGCGCCAGCCTGGCGATGATGGGCGCCGTCGCCCTCTGCATCTTCGCCCAGCTCGACGACCCGGCGCCGGCGCTGCGCCTGTTCATCCTCGGCGCCGCCGCGGCGGTGCTGATCGCCGGCCTCTACCAGTTCGCCATCCTGCCGCGCATCGACGGCTTCCCGCTGCTGATCCTGGTGCTGGCGCCGCTCTACCTGCCGGCCGGCGCGCTGATGGCGCAGCCGGCGATGATGGCGCCGGCGCTGGCCGTGGCCGCCACCGTGCCGGCGGTGCTCAACCTGCAGGAGACCTACAGCGCCGATTTCGCCAGCTATGCCGATGGCGGGCTGGCGACGCTGGGCGGGCTGGCGCTGGCGCTGGTCATCACCCGGGTGGCGCGCGCCTTCGGCGTGGCCTGGCGGGTGCGCCGCCTGGCCAGGGCCGACCGGCGGGACCTCGCCCGGCTGGCGGAGGGGCGCAGCGCCGCCGACCTCCGCCGCATCCTCGCCGTCATGCTCGACCGGTTCGAGGCGCTGGCGGCGCGGCTCGGCGCCGTCGATGCCCGCGCCGTGCCGGTTTCCGAGCTGGCCGACCTGCGCGCGGCGCTGAACCTGCTGCGGCTGCGCGAGGCGCGCGCCAGCCTGCCCGCCGCCCCCGGCGCGGCGCTGGATGCCGCCTTCGCCGCCATCGCCGCCGAGGCGCGCGGCGCCCTGCCCCGCGCGGCGCTGCTGCAGCGGCTGGACGCGGCGCTGGCCGCCTGCGCCGCCGAGCCCGGCCGCGCGGCGCGGCGCGCGGCGGTCTCGCTCTCCGGCCTGCGCCTCGCCCTCTTCCCCGGGGCGCCACCTCCGGCCCTGTCAGCCCCGGCGCCGCAACACGGGAGCCTGCCCGCATGATCGCGGAGATCGACCTCTACGGCATCTACCTGCCGGCGCTGCTGGTCTGGGCGGCGCTGGCGCTGCCGGCCTTCGCCCTGCTGCGCGCCCTGCTGCGCCGCGCCGGCCTGTACCGGCTGGTCTGGCACCCGCCGCTCTTCGACCTCGCCCTCTACATCCTCACCCTCGGCGGCGTCGCCGCCCTCACGGAGTCGCTGCTGTCATGAAGCCCCTGCTGGCGCGCGCCGCGCGCATCCTGCTCACCCTGGCGCTGGTCGGCGCCGCCGGGCTGATGGGCTGGCAGCTCTGGCGCTACTACATGGAGTCGCCCTGGACGCGGGATGGCCGCGTGCGGGCCGACATCATCGGCATCGCGCCCGACGTCTCCGGCTTCGTGGCCGAGGTGCTGGTGGCCGACAATGCCGTGGTGGCGCGGGGCCAGCCCCTGCTGCGGCTGGACCAGGCCCGCTTCGCTCTCGCCCTGCAGCAGGCCGAGGCGGTGGTGGCCAGCCGCGCCGCCACGCTGGAGCGCGCCCGCCGCGACGAGCGCCGCTACGACCGCCTCACCGAGGGCGTCGTCTCCATCCAGCGGCAGGACCAGGCGCATTCCGAGGCGGCCACCGCCGCCGCCGCGCTGCAGGAGGCCGAGGCGCAGCGCGACCTCGCCCGGCTGAACCTGGAGCGCACCGAGATCCGCGCGCCGGTGGATGGCACCATCACCAACCTGACGCTGCGGCCCGGCGCCTATGTCGCCGCCGGCAGCGCGGTGATGGCGCTGGTCGATGCCGGCAGCCTGCATGTGCAGGGCTATTTCGAGGAGACAAAGCTCGGCCGCATCCACCCCGGCGACCCGGCGCGGGTGGTGCTGATGGGCGATGCGCGCCCCCTCTCCGGCCGGGTGGAGAGCATCGCCGGCGGCATCGCGGACCGCGAGCAGGCGGGCGGGCTGGTGGCCAACGTCAACCCCACCTTCTCCTGGGTGCGGCTGGCGCAGCGCGTGCCGGTGCGCATCGCGCTGGAGGAGATCCCGGAGGGGATGCGGCTGATCCCGGGGCGGACGGCCACGGTGACGGTCATGCCGGGCGGCGTGGCGCCCTCCCTGCTGCGGCCCTGAGGCCGGTCAGGGCGGGGCGGCGCGTCCCGCCGCACCCGGCGCCCTGGCCGCATGGGCATGGGCCAGCGCCGCCAGCACGCGCCGCGCGGCCTCCTCCGGCGCCAGCCCGGCATTGTCCAGCGTCACGTCGCTGAAGAGGCGGCGGTGGTAGCCCTCGGCATACATGGCACGGATGCGGGCCTGCTCCGCCGCATCCGGCACCCGGCCGCCGCGCGAGCCCAGCGCCACCTCCAGCGGCGGCGCCAGCGTCACCACCGAGAGGGCGGCGCCGCGCGCCACGCAGGCGGTGCGCAGCCGGCGGTAGCCCGCCTCGTCCAGCGGATAGGCGGAGACCAGGCAGGGGGCGTTGCTCTCGCGGATGCGCCGCAGGATGCGGCCCAGCGCCCCCGCCCAGCGCTGCTCGGGCGGCAGCTCCGCGGGCAGGCCGTGCTCGTCGCCCTCGATGAAGCCCGCGCCCGGGATCAGCGCCGCCAGCGCCCGGCCCACGCTCGACTTGCCGCTGTTGATGGCGCCGTTCAGGTGAATCACCCGCAGCGGCGCCTCCGGCGCGGCGGCACCGGGCACCAGGGCGCGGCGGGCCAGCAGCCAGCCCAGCAGCCCGGCCACCCCGGCCAGCACCACGCCGCCGGCCACCGTCTCCTCGGCGGCGGGCAGCAGGGCCAGCAGCCAGGCCGGGCCGTGTTCCGGCAGGAACTCGACGGAGGGCGGCAGGAGCAGCCGGCCGAGCGCGTACTCGGCGGGCAGCAGCACGGCATGGGTGAGCGGGTTGCCGAGCGCGAGGCAGGCGGCGGCGGCCACGGGCAGGCTGCCGCGCAGCAGCAGCGCGAAGCCGGCGGCGAAGAGGAGATGCAGCCCGAAGGCCGGAAGCATGGCGGCGGCGGCGCCGGCCGCCAGGCCGCGGGCAACCCTGCGGGCGCCGCCGGGCGAGGCCAGAAGCCCCGCCCATCTCTCCCGCAGCGCCCGCATCATGCCCGGCGACTCATGCGGCGGGAGACCCTGCCCTCAGACCTTCTCGACCTGGGCGTATTCCAGCTCGACCGGCGTGGCGCGGCCGAAGATGGAGACGGAGACCTTCACGCGGCCGCGCTCCTCGTCCACCTCCTCCACCGTGCCGTTGAAGCTGGTGAAGGGGCCGTCGGCGACGCGCACCTGCTCGCCCACCTCGAAGACGATGGCGGGGCGCTTGGGCTTGTCCACGCCCTCCTGCACCTGCTGCACGATGCGCAGCGCCTCGGCCTCGGAGATCGGGCTCGGCTTGTTGCGGGCGCCGAGGAAGCCGGTGACCTTCGGCGTGTCCTTCACCAGGTGCCACGCCTCGTCGGTCATCTGCATCTTCACCAGCACGTAGCCGGGGAAGAACTTGCGCTCGGAATTGACCTTCTGGCCGCGGCGCACCTCGGTCACCTCCTCGGAGGGAACCAGGATGTCGCCGAACTTCTCGGCCAGCCCCTTCTGCGCCGCCTGCTCCTTGATCTGCTGGGCGATCTTCTTCTCGAAACCCGAGTAGACGTGGACGACGTACCACCTCATTTCGGCCATGGAACCCCTCCCGTCCTTATCAGGCGCCAAAGCCGAACAGCAGGCTCACCAGGAACTGGATGAGCTTGTCCGTCAGCAGGAAGAACACCGCGGCCAGGGCCGAAAGCGCCAGCACCAGCCCGGTGGTGATCAACGTCTCCTTGCGCGTCGGCCAGGTGACCCGGGCCACCTCCTGCCGCACGTCGCGGATGAACAGCACAGGATCGAGCTTCGCCAAAATCGCAACCCTAATGGTTCAAGGGAGACACGCTTCGCGGGCGGCATCCGGACCGGAGCCACCCCGCAAGACCCGGCCCCCCGGCGGGAGGCGGCCCATGCAGAACGTGGGCGGTGCTGGCAGGGGCGGAGGGTCTCGAACCCCCAACCTCCGGTTTTGGAGACCGGCGCTCTAGCCAATTGAGCTACGCCCCTGCGCGGCGCCATCGCTGCGCGAGGATGCGTCTATAAGTCAGCCCGCCCGCCCTGTCGAGGGGCTGAAAGCGGCCCCGCTCAGCGCGCCGGCGTCTCCTCCAGGAAGCGGCGCAGCGCCTCCAGCATGGCGGGGATGTCCACGCGCCAGCGGTCGGCCAGGGGGTGCGCCTGCTCCAGCCAGAGCAGGTGGCGGTGCCCGCGCGTCACCGACAGGCGGGCGAAGGCGGCGCGCAGCGGCTCGGCCCCGACCCGCGCCGGCATCATCTCGAACACCTTCAGCCCCGGCCGCGCGGCGGCGATGTGCGCGAGCCCCGCCCCATGCGGCGCCACCACGGCCTCCGCCTGCCCGAGGATGCAGATCTGGTCGGCCAGGGAATGCTTCTCCAGCACCACGGGGGTGAAGCCCAGCCGGGCCAGCGCCTCCTCCAGCGCCGCCTCGTTCTCCAGCCGCCGGGAAGCGGCGGCGCGGCGCGACAGGTAGAGCAGCGGCCCGGCGGCGCCGGCCGTGCCGCGCTCCCGCGCACGGGCGACAAGGCGGCCGTAGAGCTCGCCGAAGCAGCTCCAGTGCACCAGCACGTTGGAGCCACGATAGGCGGTGAGCGCCCGGCCGACCCGGACCGTGTCCTGCACCACCTCCACCACGGGCGGCACGTCGCTCAGCAGGTCGAGCGTTTCCCGCATGAAGCCCGCCGCCTCCGCATTGGTGAGGATGGGCACCGCCGGCGCATCCTGGCGGAAGCGCCAGGCCAGGGCCGGGAACCCCTCCGCGAACCAGTGGAAGAAGTTCCTGGGCATCGAGGCGACGGCGGCCTCCGGGAAGAATGCCGCCCCTTCCGGCGGGGGCGGCAGCCCGGCCACGCTCGGCGCCTGCAGCAAGGGCGCCACCCGGCCGGCCGCGTCCCCCACCCGCCCCAGCCGGTCCACCCAGACATCCTGGTAGACCTGCAGCTCCGGCCAGCGGATGACATCCCTGCTGTCCTCCGCCGCCCGGGAACGCTCCACGCGCCGGGCATGGTCCTCGACGATGCGGGCGAATGTCGCCGCCTGCGCCTCGCTGACCCCGGCGGAGCGCAGGACGCGCACCGGCCATACCCCCGCCGGCGGCTCCGCCGGGAAACGGCCCACGGGAAAGGGAATGGTCCTGACCGGGTCCAGCCGCGGCGCGGAGAGCTGCTCGAAAGCCGAGCGGATCTCCACGCGCAGCGGCCCCCTGGCGCGGGCCAGGAAGACGGGCAGCGCCTCCAGCAGCGCCAGCTTCAGGTCGGGCCAGCGCGCCAGGAAGGCCGGGAGGTCCAGCACCGCCCATCCCCTGGCCACCATGTCCGCCGCCGCAAGCTGCCGGGCCACCCAGATCCGGCGCTGCGGCACCGCCAGCGCCTCCTCCAGCAGGCCGAGCGCGCGGTCGGCGATGGCGGCGTCGCCCCGCTGCAGGGCGGCCGTCAGCAGCCAGTCCGGCGCATCCCCCGTCAGGTGGCGCTCCGGCACGGTGGCGGCCAGCGCGCAGACGCCCGACCAGTCCTTGGCCTCGGCCAGCATGCGCAGGCGCTCACGCAGTTCGACGCCGTCCAGCAGGTCTGTGTTGGTGGCATCGCGGTGGCGCGCCAGCAGGTCGGTGGCGGCGTCCCGTACCGCGCCGGCGGGCAGGCGCAGGCGCAGGATGGCAAGCCAGCGGAGCGCGTTGGCGGCGGACCGGGAGGCGAAGATCGCCGGGTCGGCCGTCAGCACGCGCCACGCGCCCAGGCTGAAGGCCTCGTCGCGGCTCTCCATCAGCTTCTGCATCAGCAGGGTGCGCAGCGAGGCGGAGAGGGCGGGCTGCGAGCCCAGCGCCAGGGCGCGCTCCAGCACCGCCGGCAGGGCGAGCTTGCGCGCCGCCTGGACCAGCAGGGGCAGCGCCTCGGGCGGTATCCGGTCATCCGGCAGCACGCCCAGGAACTCCGTGAGGCCCTCCGCGTCGGAGCGGTCGATCATGGCCTGGAGCCGCTCCGCGATGGCCGCCGGAGGAAGGCTCCGGATGGCCTCGAGGGTGCTGCCGGCCACCAGCAAGCTGAATACCTGCAAGTTAGTCATACTCATGCGGCGGTTGTCGTTTTTTCCTTACCACTCCTTCATGGCGGCGGGGCAGGCACAAAAAAACGGGCCGCCCGAGGGCGGCCCGCTCCGAAGTCCAGCAGCCGGCCCGAAGGCCGGCGGCATCTTACTTGCTGATGGAGGCGACGACGCCGGCGCCGACGGTGCGGCCGCCCTCGCGGATGGCGAAGCGCAGGCCCTGGTCCATCGCGATCGGCGCGATCAGCTCGACGTCCATCGCCACGTTATCGCCCGGCATCACCATCTCGACGCCCTCGGGCAGCTTCACCACGCCCGTCACGTCGGTCGTGCGGAAGTAGAACTGCGGGCGGTAGTTGGTGAAGAACGGCGTGTGGCGGCCGCCCTCTTCCTTCGTCAGGATGTAGGCCTCGGCCTTGAACTGCGTGTGCGGCGTGATCGAGCCGGGCTTGGCCAGAACCTGGCCGCGCTCCACGTCCTCGCGCTTCGTGCCGCGCAGCAGCGCGCCGATGTTGTCGCCCGCCTCGCCGCTGTCGAGCAGCTTGCGGAACATCTCGACGCCGGTCACCGTCGTCTTCACCGTGGCCTTCAGGCCGACGATCTCGACTTCCTCACCGACCTTGACGATGCCGCGCTCGACGCGACCCGTCACCACCGTGCCGCGGCCCGAGATCGAGAACACGTCCTCGACCGGCATCAGGAACGGCAGGTCCTTGGCGCGCTCCGGCTGCGGGATGTAGCTGTCCACCGCCGCCATCAGCTCGAGGATCGCGTTCTCGCCCAGCTCCGGCGACTTGTCCTCCAGCGCCATCAGCGCCGAGCCCTTGATCACCGGGATGTCGTCGCCCGGGAACTGGTAGCTCGACAGCAGCTCACGCACCTCCATCTCGACCAGCTCCAGCAGGTCGGGGTCGGCCATGTCGCACTTGTTCAGGAACACCACCAGCGCCGGAACGCCAACCTGGCGCGCCAGCAGGATGTGCTCGCGCGTCTGCGGCATCGGGCCGTCGGCCGCCGAGACCACCAGGATCGCGCCGTCCATCTGCGCCGCGCCCGTGATCATGTTCTTCACGTAGTCGGCGTGGCCGGGGCAGTCGACATGCGCGTAGTGGCGGTTCGCCGTCTCGTACTCAACGTGAGCGGTCGAGATCGTGATGCCGCGCGCGCGCTCCTCGGGAGCCTTGTCGATCTGGTCATACGCCGTGAACGACGCACCGCCCGACTTCGCCAGAACCTTGGTGATCGCCGCCGTCAGCGACGTCTTGCCATGGTCCACGTGCCCGATCGTACCAATGTTGCAGTGCGGCTTGTTCCGCTCAAACTTAGCTTTCGCCATC
>NZ_PDOA01000011.1:118824-159922 GCF_003116135.1 Teichococcus aestuarii
GACGCACCGCCCGACTTCGCCAGAACCTTGGTGATCGCCGCCGTCAGCGACGTCTTGCCATGGTCCACGTGCCCGATCGTACCAATGTTGCAGTGCGGCTTGTTCCGCTCAAACTTAGCTTTCGCCATCTATCGGTCACCCTGTTGGTCCAGCGCCGACACCGGCGCACCATCTGGCCCATGACCCACCGCCCGCTCCGCTTCCCCATGAGGGAATGGAGCGGGTGACGGGAATCGAACCCGCACAACCAGCTTGGAAGGCTGGGGCTCTACCATTGAGCTACACCCGCACCGCGCGGCAGTGCCGAATCCCTGCAACCAGGGCACGGACCGCAGCGCCGTGGCGCCTCCAACCGGGAAAACTTGGCCTGCCCGGGCCCGCGACATCCGCAGACGTCGCGGGCGGGCCGGTATGGAGGGGGTTGGATTCGAACCAACGTAGGCGTGCGCCAACGGATTTACAGTCCGTCCCCTTTAGCCACTCGGGCACCCCTCCGCGCTGTTCCCGGCCGGCGGGAGCGCTGCGGACTATCTGGTTTCCGGGCGGCCTGTCAACGTGCCTCCATGCGGTTTCGCGAAGAAAGCGCCGGAAATCGCGCATGGTGCTTGCGCCGCCGCCGCCGATCCGCAGGATGCCGCGCATGTCCCGCCCTCCCCGCCGGCCCGAGGGGCCACGCCCCTCCTCCCGTTCCTCCTCACACCCGTCCTCGCGGACGCATTCCCCTGAATCCGGCCGGCCCCAGGGTCAGGCCCCCCAGGGCCAGGCCCATGGCCGCCCCCCTGGCATGCCCCACGGCGCCCAGGCCGGCGCCGGGCGCGCGCCCTCCCGCACGGCCGAGGCCGAGCCGGCGCCGCGCGCCGGCGCCCGCCCCAGCCGCGCCACCCGATTCGCCGAGCGCGCCCCCGAGGCCGCGCCCATGGCGGGCCCGGCCCCCGCCCGCCGCGAGAAGGCCGCCGCCCCGCGCGAGAAGACCGAGCCCAACACGCTGTGGCTCTACGGCCTGCACACCGTGGCCGCGGCGCTGGCCAACCCGCAGCGCCGGCTGCGCCGCCTGCTGCTCACCACCGAGGCCGAGGCGGCGCTGGCCGAGCGCCTGCCGCGCCCCTGGAAGATCCAGCCCGAGCGGGTGGAGCGCGGTCGCTTCCAGACCTTCCTGACCGAGGACGCGGTGCACCAGGGCATCGCCCTGCTGTGCGAGCCGCTGCCGCCGGTGCCGCTGGAGGATGCGCTGGCGCGCTCGCGCGGGCCGGTGCTGCTGCTCGACCAGGTGACGGACCCGCGCAATGTCGGCGCCATCCTGCGTTCGGCCGCCGCCTTCGGCGCCGCGGCGGTGGTGATGCAGGACCGCAACGCGCCGCCGGAGACCGGCGCCATGGCGCGCGCCGCCGTCGGCGCGCTGGACAGCGTGCCGGTGGCGCGGGAGGTGAACCTGGCCCGCACCATCCAGACGCTGCAGCGCGCCGGCTACTGGGTGATGGGGCTGGATGGCGACGCCAACAACACCCTGGCCGAGGCCCGCCCGAAGGACCGCCCCGTGGCCCTGGTGCTGGGCGCCGAGGACACCGGCCTGCGCCGCCTGCAGCGCGAGACCTGCGACGAGCTGGTGCGCCTGCCCATCAGCGGCGCGGTGGAGAGCCTGAACGTCTCGGTCGCCGCCTCGGTGGCGCTCTACGAGCTGGTCCGGAAGGACTGAGGGAAACCGCGTGGGGCGGATGCGCATCCGCCCCACCGCATTCGCCAACCCTTAACCTTTCCGCGCCATCCTGCCCCTGCCGTCACCGGACGGACCTCCACAATGCCAAGACGGCCGCATCCTGGGACACGACCATGCCCCCCCGGCCCGCAACCTGGCACGATTTCTCCGAGCAGCAGCAGCTTGCCCTCTCGCGCGAGGCGCTGCGGCGCGCCGCCGAGACCCTGGCCGGCCATGCCGAGCTCCTGGCGCGCGAAATGGAAGGCGGCTCGCTGCTCGACCAGGGCGGCCCCGATGCGCTGCGCCTCTTCGCCTCGGTGGTGCGCGCCACCAGCACCGACGCCTTCGGCCCCGTGCTGCGCGCCTGAGCCTGGGGAAACGCGCCCCATGCCGGACACCCCCTCCCCGCAGCCCATCGAGCTTCGCATCTTCTCCCTCGGGCAGGAGCAGGCCCTGCGCGAATGGGCCAGCCGCCACGCGCTGAACATGCAGTTCCGCCCGCTGGAGGATTTCCTGCCCGGCGAGGGCACGGGCGCCATCGTCGCCATCGCCCGCGACGCGGAGGCGCGGCGCCGCCTCGCCCGCGACTTCGCCGCCCCCTGACGCCACGCGCGCCGCCGCCGGCGGGACCGGGGGTCAGTCGGGCCTGATCCCCGCCCGCCTCACCACCGCCGCCCAGCGTTCCGCATCGGCCAGGATCCGCCGCTCCAGCGCCGCAGGCGGCTCGTCGAGCACCTCCACCCCGAGCGCGGCCAGCCGCTCGGCGACATCTGGCCGGCGCAGGGCCGCCTGACCGGCGGCGTGCAGCCGCGCGGCGATGGCGGGCGGCAGCCCGGCCGGCGCCACCAGCCCGTGCCAGCCCGTGGCGGCGAGGTTGCGCAGCCCCGCCTCCTCCAGCGTCGGCACCTCCGGCAGGGCGGCGGCGCGGCGTGGCGCGGACACGGCGAGGCCGCGCAGCCGGCCGCCCCGCACATGGTCGGTGACGGCGCCGATGTTGATCCACACCCCCTCCAGATGCCCGGCCAGCAGGTCGTTGATGGCCAGGGCGCCGCCCCGGTAGGGCACATGGGTCCAGCGGATCTCGGCCGCCTGCTGCATCAGCTCGCCGACGAGGTGGGAGAGGCTGCCATTGCCCGGCGTGCCCACCGCCAGGGCGCCGCCGCGCGCCGCCTCGGCGAATCCGGCCAGGTCGCGCTGCGGCGCCTCGGCCCGCACCACCAGGATCTGCGGCACGGCGACGCCGGGCAGGATGGGCTCGAAGGCGCGCAGCGGGTCGTAGCCCAGGCGCGGGAAGAGGGCGGCGTTGATCGACAGGCTGTCGGAGCCGGCGAGCAGCGTGTAGCCATCCGGCTTCGCCCGCGCGGCGGCCTCGTAGCCGATGTTGCTGCCGGCGCCGGGCAGGTTCTCCACCTGCACGGCGCGGCCCAGCGCCTCGCCCATGCCGCGGGCCAGCAGCCGCGCCACCAGATCCTGGCTGCCGCCCGGCGCCACCGGCACGATCAGCCGCAGCGGCCGGTCGGGAAAGGCGGCGGTCTCGGCGGGCTGGGCCCGCGGCGCGCGGGCCGGCGGCAGCAGCGGCGCGGCCAGGGCGGCGAGCAGGCCCGGCAGGGCGCGGCGGGGCAATTTATTCTGCGTCATGAAATCGTGATTTCCAGAAGGGCGTTCCGGCGCCTGCCTCTCATCGTCCCGAACCTCGTCATCACCGGCTTTGCAGCGTCCCGGCGCGGCATCTCCGGGCCGCTTCGGCGGGCAGGGGCAAGGAATCAGACGCAAGGAAGGGGCCGGGGTGTTTTCTTGGAACTTACCGTAGAATGATTTATATGACAGTTGTCAAACGTGTTTAATGGGAAGCCCATCATGCTCCACGCGGAAGACAACCGGCCCACGCCGCAGGCCCTGCCCGCCTGCGCCTTCGCCGCCCCCCTGGCGGCGGAGCCGGACCTGCCGGTGCTGCTCAGCCTGGGGGCCTGCCTGCTCGCCACGCTCGCCCTGGGGCTCGCCGGCGGCTGAGCCGCCGCCGGCCGGGCGCGCGCAGGCCCGCGGCAGGCCTGCCCATCCCCTTGATCGCATTGCGATAGCCAGGAGCGCAAAGCCTCGCCCGATGGCCGATTTCCTGTCGTTGCGCCCTTGCGCGCGGCGGCGATGCGGGCGCATCGTCCGGCCTCCACAATGGCAGCTTCAGGAGTACGGGCCATGGGCGTGACGGCAGCCGACAGCAACGCGGCTCTGCAGGCGAGGCGCGAGGCGGCGGTGCCGCGCGGCCTCGGCATCCAGCTTCCGGTCTTCGCGGCGAAGGCCGAGAACGCCGAGATCACCGACATCGAGGGCAAGCGCTACATCGATTTCGGCGCCGGCATCGCGGTGGTGAACACCGGCCACCTGCACCCCAAGGTGAAGGCCGCCGTCGCCGCGCAGCTCGAGAACTTCAGCCACACCTGCATCCAGGTGATGCCCTATGAGGGCTACATCCGCCTGGCCGAGCGGCTGAACGCCGTGGTGCCGACGCGCGGGCCCCGCAAGACGGTGTTCCTCACCACCGGCGCCGAGGCGATCGAGAACGCGGTGAAGATCGCCCGCCACCACACGGGCCGCAACGGCGTCATCGCCTTCTCCGGCGCCTTCCACGGCCGCACCCTGCTCGGCATGGCGCTGACCGGCAAGGTGGTGCCCTACAAGGCGGGCTTCGGCTCGATGCCGGGCGAGGTGTTCCACCTGCCCTTCCCCGTCGCCTACCACGGCAAGGAGGTCGAGCAGACGCTGGAGGCGCTGGAGGTGATGTTCCGCGCCGATGTGGACCCCAAGCGCATCGCCGCCATGATCATCGAGCCGGTGCAGGGCGAGGGCGGCTTCTACATCGCCCAGGCCGAGCTGCTGGCCGGCATCCGCCGCATCTGCGACGAGCATGGCATCGTCATGATTGTCGACGAGGTGCAGACCGGCTTCGCCCGCACTGGCAAGCTGTTCGCCATCGAGCATTCCGGCGTGCAGCCGGACATCATCACCATGGCCAAGTCGCTGGCCGGCGGCTTCCCGCTCTCGGCCGTCACCGGCAAGGCGGAGATCATGGACAGCCCGATGGCCGGCGGCCTCGGCGGCACCTATGGCGGCAACCCGCTGGCCTGCGCCGCCGGCAACGCCGTGCTCGACGTGATCGAGGAGGAGGGCCTCTGCGCCCGCGCCGACCAGATCGGCGAGATCATCGTCTCCGCCCTGAAGGAGATGCAGGCGAGCAACAGCCTGAAGGGCGTCATCGGCGACATCCGCGGCCTCGGCGCCATGGTGGCGATGGAGCTGGTGGCGGGCGACGACGCCAACCGCCCGGACCCCGACCTGACCAAGGCGCTGGTGGCGCGCGCGGCCCAGAAGGGGCTGGTGCTGCTCTCCTGCGGCGTGCGCGGCAACGTCATCCGCTTCCTGGTGCCGCTCACCGCCTCCGATTCGCTGGTGAAGGAAGGCATGGGCATCCTGGGCGAGGCGCTGCGCGAATGCGTCGCCGAGCGCACCGCCTGAGCCCAGGCGCCTGACGGGGGGAGACAAGCCGGCAACTCCATGATCGGCGCTGCATTGAAGGGGGCGGTGCTCGCCCTGGCATTCCTCGTCGTGGCGCGGGTCATGGCGGGGAACGGGGGGACCACCCCCCTCCCCCTCGGCCCAGCGCTGGAGGGTATCTCCCTCGCCCGGCTGGGCGAGGTCGCCCTGCTGGGGGCCGGCACCGCCCTGGCGCTGCTGCTGCTGCGCTGGCCCCTCCCCTTTGGGCCGCGCCGCGCGCTGGGCGGCGGGCTGGTGGTGGGGGCCATCGCCATCGTCGTGTTCCACCAGGCCAGCCTGTTCGTGCTGCACCAGGCCTTCCGCCTGGTGCCGGAGCGCGGCTTCCTCTTCGCCCCGCTGCCGGGCACCGAGATCCCGGCGCTCTACGCGCTGATGCTGGTGGGTGCGCTCGGCGGCGCCTTCCTCTCGCTGATCCTGCGCTGGGTGCACGCCCTGCCGGACCTGCTCTGCGGCGCGCTGCTCGGCGCCTTCGGGCTCACCCTGTTCGGCCGGCTTCCCGGCGTGCCGGGATTCGAGGCGCCGTGGTGGCAATGGGCCGTCGTCAATGGCGGCTGGGGGTGGGGCACCGCCTTCCTGCTGCGCCCCCTGGCCCTGCGCGGCGGCGAAGAGCGCTACCAGCGCGAGGCACCGGCGGCCCACTGAGGGTGGCGCGGCGGGTGGCGCGGCGGGTGGCGGCACCCTCCCGCCGCGCCACCCCCTTCTTTTTTCCGCCGGGCATGGGCATCTCTGGCGCATGACCGATGCGCTGCGCGTCCGCCCCGACCCCTCCGACCCCCGCCTCACCCGCCGGGTGGCGGGGCTCGACCAGGCGGGGCGGCCCGTCGAGGTCAGCGTCACCGTCGAGCGGCCGCTGACGCTCTACCTGAACGGGCAGGAGATCGTCACCATGATGACGATCGGCGACCACCCGGAGGATCTCGCCCTCGGCTACCTGCTGAACCAGGGGATGCTGCGGCCGGACGACCGCGTCTCCGCCATCGACCATGACGAGGATCTCGGCGTCGTCGTCGTCCGCACCGAGCGGACCACGGACCACGAGGCGAAGCTGCGCAAGAAGACGCTGACTTCCGGCTGCGCCCAGGGCACCGCCTTCGGCGACCTGATGGAAGGCTTCGCCCAGGTCCGGCTGCCGGCGGAGGCGGTGTTGCGCACCTCCTGGCTCTACGGCCTGCTGCGCGCCATCAACACCCTGCCGACGCTCTACCTGGAGGCCGGCGCCATCCATGGCTGCGCGCTGTGCCAGGCGGACCAGCCGATCGTCTACATGGAGGATGTCGGCCGCCACAACGCGGTGGACAAGATCGCCGGCTGGATGTTCCGCGAGGGCGAGCCGGGCGCCGACAAGATCTTCTACACCACCGGCCGCCTCACCTCCGAGATGGTCATCAAGACCGTGCGGATGGGCATTCCCATCCTCATCTCGCGCTCGGGCTTCACCGCCTGGGGGGTGGAGCTGGCGCGCGAGGCGAACCTCACCCTCATCGGCCGCTGCAAGGGCAGCCGCTTCATCGCGCTGGCCGGCGAGAACCGCATCGTCTTCGACGCCGACCCGGCGCGGGATGGTGAGGAAAGCCCCCGCCACTGGCGCAAGAACAGCCGGGAGGCGGAAAGCCATGCGGGCTAAGACGCTCGGCCTCGTCCTGGCGGGCGGGCTGGCGCGCCGCATGGGCGGCGGCGACAAGCCGCTGCGCCCGCTCGGCGGAAGGCCGATGCTCGACCATGTGCTGCTCCGCCTGCGCCCGCAGGTGGCGGGCGTGCTGCTGAACGCCAATGGCCACCCGGCGCGCTTCGCCGCCTGGGGCCTGCCGGTGGCGGCCGACGGGCTGCCCGGCCATCCCGGCCCGCTCGCCGGCATCCTGGCCGGGCTGGACTGGGCGGCGGCGGAGCGGCCGGACCTGCCCTGGCTGGTCTCGGTGCCGGGCGATTCGCCCTTCATCCCGGCCGACCTCGTGGCGCGGCTGCACGCGGCGCGCGTGGCGGCGGGCACGCCGCTGGCCTGCGCCCGCTCCGGCGGCTGGTCGCACCCGCCGATCGGCCTCTGGCCGGTGGCGCTGCGGGACGAGCTGCGCGCCGCGCTGCAGGGCGGCGAGCGCAAGATCGACCGCTGGACCGCCCGCTTCGGCTGCGCCGAGGCCGAGTGGCCCGCCACGCCGGTGGACCCCTTCTTCAACGCCAACGCGCCGGAGGAGCTGGCGGAGGCGGAGAAGCTCTTGCGGTCCGCGCCGCCGCTGCCCATAGCTTGAGGCACGCCATTCCGCGGAGCGAGAAACCATGAAGGCATTCATCACCGGCGTCGTGGCCGCCATCATCCTGGCCACGGCAGCCTCCTTCGTGCTGGACACCGAGGTGCAGCGCGACGCCGAGACCGCCTTCCAGACCCGCGGCGTGCGGCTGTAACGCAGCGGCCGGGGAGAAGCCGCGGCCCTCCCCGCCGGCCGGCGCCCGCGTTCAGCCCCGCGGGTCGCCGGCGTTCGGGAAGAAGAGCTGCTCGCCGTCGATCCTGTAGCCGGCGATGGCCGCCTGCCCCTCCTGCGACACCAGCCAGTCGATGAAGGCCTGGCCCTCCGCCTGCTTCACATGCGGGTGCCGCGCCGGGTTCACCAGCATCACGCCATACTGGTTGAACAGGCGCTGGTCGCCCTCGGTGAGGATGGCGAGGCCGCGGCGGTTGCGGAAGCTGATCCAGGTGCCGCGGTCGGCCAGCAGATAGGCCTCGGCGGCGGCGGCGGTGTTCAGCGCCGGGCCCATCCCCTGCCCGATCTCCTTGTACCAGCCGCCGCCGGTGGCCGCCGGGTCGATCCCCGCCTGGCGCCACAGCCGCAGCTCGGCCGCATGGGTGCCGGAGCGGTCGCCGCGGCTGATGAAGGCCGCCTTCCTCTCCGCGATGGCCTTCAGCGCGGCGGCGATGTCGGCGCCGGCGGCGCGCACCCCCGCCGGGTCCGCCTTCGGCCCGGCCAGCACGAAGTCGTTGTACATCACGGGATAGCGGCGCGTCGCATAGCCCTCGGCGACGAACTTCTCCTCCGCCGCCCGGTCGTGCACGAAGACCACGTCGGCATCGCCGCGCCGGCCGACATCGAGCGCCTGCCCGGTGCCCAGCGCCACCACGCGCACGGCGATGCCCGTCTTCCCCGTGAAGATCGGCAGGATATGGCCGAACAGGCCGGATTGCTCGGTGGAGGTGGTGGAGGAGACGGTGATGCTGCGCTCCTGCGCCAGGGAGGGCGACAGGGGCGGCAGGCTGGCGAGCAGCCCCGCGAGCAAGGGCAGCAGGGGCAGGAAGAGGCGGCGGCGCATGGGCTCTGGCTCCGGTCCGGCATTTTGTCTCGGGCAGGCAAACTGACACGGCAGGCGCTGGCGGGGAGCCGCCCCATTCCCTAGCATCCGCCGCCACCTGCCGGAGCCTGCCGCCTGATGCCGGAATTTCTCACCCTGAAGGAAGCCGCGCGGCTGCTGCGCCTGTCCGAGCGTGCCCTGTATGACCTGGCCCGGCAGCAGCGCCTGCCGGCGGTGATCCTGGCCGGCAAGTGGATCTTCCCGCGCGACCTGCTGCTGCGCTGGATGAGCCGCGCCGCCGGGCCGGAGGCGGCCCGCCTCGCCCCGCCCGCCATCCTGGCCGGCAGCCACGACCCGCTGCTGGACTGGGCGGTGCGGCAATCCGGCTGCGGCCTGGCCATCGCCGCGGGCGGCAGCCTGATGGGGCTGGAGACCCTGGCCGCCGGCCGCGCCCTGGCCGCCGCCACCCACCTGCCGGACCCCGATGGCGGCGCCTTCAACGAGGCCACGGTGCGCGACCTGCTGCCGGACGCGCAGGCGGTGGGGCTGGTCTGGGCCTGGCGCGAGCAGGGGCTGATCCTGCCCGCCGGCAACCCGCAGGCGGTGCGCGGCATCGCCGACCTGGCGCGGCCGGGACTGCGCGTGGCCGGGCGCCAGCCGCGCGCCGGCAGCCACCTGCTGCTGCTGCACCTGCTGGCCGAGGCGCAGATCCGGCTGGACTCCCTCCGCTTCCTGGCCGAGCCCGCCATGGCGGAGGACGAGGTGGCCGCCGCCGTGGCCGAGGGCCGTGCCGAGGCCGGCTTCGGCATCCGTGCCGAGGCGGCGGCGCGCGGGCTGCACTTCCTGCCGCTGATCCGCGAGCGCTTCGACCTCGTGGCGCGGGCGCAGGACTGGTTCGGGCCGGAGCTGCAGGCGCTGCTCCGCTTCACCCGCACGCCCGGCTTCGCGGCGCGGGCGGAGCGGCTGAGCGGCTACGACATCGCCGCCTGCGGCAGCGTGGCTTTCCGGGTCTAGAGCAGATCGCGAGCAGGCTGCTTCGCCTGATCGCGTGAAGATGCTCGTGGAAACAATGAGCCAGAGCCTTTTCTGTGAGCCAGTGCGAACGGAAAAGGCTCTAGGCCGTCACTTCTCGCAGCGGACGAACACCGTGCCCCGGTTGGCCAGCTCGCCGATGTCGGCGACGCTGCGCTCCGCGCCCGCGCTGGGGGCGGTCTGCGGCGTGATCTGGGCGCGGCGGAGGAATTCCTGCGCCACCGCGCCCTTCACCGCGAAGTTCACGTTCTGCGGGATGTCGCCGGTGCGCTTGGCGATGTTCTGCGCGTGCAGCTTGCTCACCACCACGCCGACGATGTGGCCCTGCATGTCCAGCAGCGGGCCGCCGGAATTGCCCGGCTGCACCTCGGCGCTGATCTGGTAGTGGTTGGGGTTGTTGCCGAGGCCGTTCAGCCCGTTCACCTCGCCCCGCGTCAGCTTGGGGTCGGAGGAGAGCAGCCCGGCCAGCGGGAAGCCGAAGGCGATGACACCCTCGCCCCGCCGCACCTCGGGGCTGGCGCGGAAGGGCAGCGGCTCGCCCGGGTCGCCCGGCACGGCCAGCAGGGCGAGGTCGATGCCGGCATCCACCCGCGCGGGCGGCACGGCGGGCAGCGTCCGCCCGTCGGCGGTGCGGACGAAGATGCGGTCGCAGCCATCCACCACGTGATGGTTGGTCAGCACCCGGTCGGTGGCCACGACGAAGCCGGTGCCGGAGGCGGCGCGCGCCTTGGGGTCCGGCTGGCCGGCGGCCGGGCGGCTGGGCGCGGCGCGCAGCGCGGCCTCCTCCACCACCACGCGCGGCTCGGCGCAGATGTCGCGGTCCCGCAGCACCGCCACCCGGCCATCCGCCACGGTCAGGCGGATGTCGAAGCGGCAGCCGGCCTCGGCGCGGGTGCGCAGGGTGAAGGATTTGTCGGTCGGCATCGGCCGCGGCAGGGTGTTGGCCCCCCAGTCGGCGCGGCCGCTGCGCACCGCCTGCAGGCTGGTGGCGTCCTGCCCGGTGCGGTTGACGAGCTGGAGCCGGTTGCCCGCCTCCGCCGGGGCGGCGGGAGCCGGTGCCGTGGGGGCCGTGGCAGCGGGAGCCGGTGCCGTGAAGGCCGGTGCCGGGGAACCCTGCGCCAGCGTGGTGGCGGGCAGGGCGAGGAAGGCGCAGAGCAGGGCGGTGCGGTGCATGACGGGCGGGATGTTCTCTCTCGGCGGCTCCGGGTCAATGGCCAGCCCCGCGCTTCCGGCGAGGTTTCCGCATTCGCCCCTTGACCTTCCCATAATGGGAATCCCCATCTTGGCGCCATGCCCGACCTCGCCCCCGCCCCCACCCGCCTGACCCTGCCCGTGACCGGCATGACCTGCGCGAGCTGCGCCGGCCGCGTGGAGCGTGCCCTGCGAAAGGTGCCGGGCGTCACCGAGGCCCGGGTCAACCTGGCCAGCGAGCAGGCCGAGGCCGAGGGCACCGCCAGCCTCGAGGCGCTGCGCGAGGCCATCGCCCGCGCCGGCTACGGCGTGGCCGAGACGGAGCGGGACCTCGCCATCGAGGGCATGACCTGCGCCAGCTGCGCGGGGCGGGTGGAGCGCGCGCTGCGGAAGGTGCCGGGCGTGCTGGACGTCTCGGTGAACCTGGCCTCGGAGACGGCGCATCTGCGCCTGCTGGCGGGAACGGAGACCGAGCCCCTGGCCGAGGCCATCGGCCGCGCCGGCTATGCCCTGCGCGCCGAGGCCGGGCCGGACGAGGAGGCCACGCAGGCCCGCCAGCTGCGGCGGGAGCGGCTGGAGCTGGCGCTCGCCTTCGCCCTGGTCGCGCCCTTCCTCATCGGCATGGTGGGGATGGCCTTCGGCCGGCACTGGATGCCGCCGGGCTGGGCGCAGGCGCTGCTGGCAGCGCCGCTGCAATTCTGGCTGGGGCTGCGCTTCTACCGCGCCGGCTGGTCGGCGCTGAAGGCGCGCACCGGCAACATGGACCTGCTGGTGGCCATCGGCACCAGCGCCGCCTTCGGCCTCTCGCTGGTGCTGCTGCTGCAGGGCGAGCCGCATCTCTATTTCGAGGCGGCGGCGGTGGTCATCGCCTTCGTGCTGCTGGGGCGGCACCTCGAATCGCGCGCCCGCCGCGCCACGGGGGCCGCCATCGCCGCGCTGCTGGCGCTGCGCCCGCGCACCGCCCGCCGGCTGGATGCGGCGGGGCTGGAGCAGGAGGTGCCGATCGCCGCCCTCCACCCCGGCGACCGCGTGGTGGTCCGCCCCGGCGAGCGCATCCCCGCCGACGGCACGGTGGAGGAGGGCGCCTCGGGCGTCGATGAAAGCGCGCTGACCGGCGAGAGCCGCGCCGTGGAGAAGCACCCGGGCGACACGGTGGCCACCGGCACGGTGGCGCTGGATGGCAGGCTGGTGCTGCGCGCCACGGCGGTCGGCGCCGAGACGCGGCTGGCCCAGGTGGCGAAGCTGGTGCAGGCGGCCCAGGCCAGCCGCGCGCCGGTGCAGAAGCTGGTGGACCGGGTCAGCGCCGTCTTCGTGCCGGTGGTGCTGGGCATCGCCGCGCTCACCTTCCTGGGCTGGTGGCTCGCCGGCGGCGGGGTGGCGGCGGCCATCCTGCACGCGGTGGCGGTGCTGGTCATCGCCTGCCCCTGCGCGCTGGGCCTGGCGACGCCGGCCGCCATCATGGCCGGCACCGGCGCCGCCGCCCGCGCCGGCATCCTGATCCGCGACGCCGAGGCGCTGGAGCGGGCCGGGCACATCACCCTCGTCGCCTTCGACAAGACCGGCACGCTGACCGAGGGCCGCCCCCGGCTGGCGGCGCTGCACCCTGCCCCGGGCCAGGACCGCGCCGGGGCGCTGGCCGCCGCCGCGCGCCTGCAGGCCGGCAGCGAGCACCCGCTGGCCCGCGCCGTGCTGGAACAGGCCGGCGGCACGCCCGCCCCGGCCGAAGCCTTCCGCGCCCTGCCCGGACGCGGCGTGGAGGGGGTGGTGGACGGGCAGCGCCTGCTGCTCGGCAGCAACCGGCTGCTGGCCGAGAGCGGCGCCGCCCCCGGCCCGCTGGCCGCCGAGGCCGAGGCCGCCGCCGGGCGCGGCGAAACCCTCTCCTGGCTGATCCGGCCCGAGCCGCCCCAGGCCCTGGCCCTGCTGGCCTTCGCCGACACGCCGCGCGAGAGTGCCGGCGCGGCCGTGGCCGCGCTGGCCGCCCAGGGCGTTGCCACCGCCATGCTGAGCGGCGACGGCCCCGCCGCCGCCCGCGCCGTGGCGCAGGGCCTCGGCATCGCGGAGGTGGCGGCCGAGGTGCTGCCGGCGCAGAAGGCCGAGCGCGTCGCCGCCTGGCAGCGCGAGGGCCGCCGCGTGGCCATGGTGGGCGATGGCGTGAACGACGCCGCAGCACTCGCCACCGCCGATCTCGGCATCGCCATGGGCAGCGGCACGGATGCCGCCATCGCCGCCGCGCATGTGACGCTGCTGCGCCCGGACCCGGCGCTGGTGCCGGCGACGCTCTCCATCACCCGCGCGACGCTGGCAAAGATCCGGCAGAACCTGGCCTGGGCCTTCGGGTTCAACACGCTGGGCATCCCGCTCGCGGCCTTCGGCCTGCTCTCGCCGGCACTGGCGGGGGCGGCGATGGCCTTCTCCTCGGTGGCGGTGCTCTCCAACGCGCTGCTGCTCCGCCGCTGGAGGGCGCGCGCATGAACATCGGCGAGGCGGCGCGGCGCTCCGGCCTCAGCGCCAAGATGATCCGCCACTACGAGGCGGAGGGGCTGCTGACGGCACGGCGCCTGGCCAATGGCTACCGCGACTACGCGGAGGCCGACATCGCGGTGCTGCGCTTCATCCGCCACGCCCGGGCGCTCGCCTTCCCGCTGGAGGATGTGCGCCGCCTGCTGGCGCTGTGGCGGGACCGCCACCGCGCCAGCGCCGATGTGCGGCGCATCGCGCTCGACCATGTCGCGGCGCTGGAGGCCAAGGCGGAGGCGATGCAGGCCATGGCCCGCTCGCTGCGCCACCTGGCCGCCCACTGCCACGGCGATGCCCGCCCCGACTGCCCCATCCTGGACGAACTGGAGAAGCTGCCATGACCGAGACCCACACCCTGACCGTGCAGGGCATGAGCTGCGGCCACTGCGTGCGCGCCGTGACCGAGGCGATCCGCGCCGAGGACCCGAAGGCGGAGGTGGCGGTGGACCTCGCCGCCGGCACGGTGCGCGCCGCCACCGGCCTGCCGCGCGCGCGCGTCGCCGCGCTGGTGGCGGAGGAAGGCTACACCGTCACCGGTTGAAGCGTGCGGGCACCGGCTGAAGCGCGCGGGCACCGGCTGAAGCGCGCGGGCACCGGCTGAAGCGCGCGGGCACCGGCTGAAGCGCGCCGGCCGCGGCGCCTTCAGACTTTCTTCAGGGAAGCATGGCAGGAATCCCCGGCATCTGCGGGCGGAGGATCTGGCATGAGCGGTCTCTGGAAAAACCCCACCCTGCCGGGCACGCCCGGCGCGGGCCCCGGCATCGTGCCGGGCGGCTGGCGCAGCCCCTCGCCACTGGCCGACTACCAGCAGGCCCGCTTCACCGGCTATGGCGGCACCGATGTGCACCAGGCGGCGCCGCCACCGCCGCCGGCCGCGCTCAACCCCATCCTCAACCGCCTGCGGGACGACCTCGCCCAGCTTGTCGAATCGCACCGGGATTTCTTTTCCCGCAATGCCGAGATGGATGCGCGCGCCCTCACCCGCACCCGCCAGGGCTGGGCCGTCACCTGGCGCCGCTGGGCGCTGGACGATCTGGGAGAGCAGGTGGCGGAGACGCGCGGCGTCTTCGTCATCCACCGCGGCGACAGCTTCCACCACCGCCTCTTCCTCGACCGGAACGGGCAGCAATTGCTGGCCGTGCAGCCGCGGGACCCGCTCTCGCCGATGCGCTACCGCAAGCTCAGCCCCAGCACCGATCTCTGCGACCTCTACGGCCCCTTCGCCCGCCTCGCGGACAGCCCGCTCGGCTGAGCGGGCGCGGTCAGAGCGCCTGGAACATCACCAGCGCGTCCACCTCGCCGGCCGTGGGGTGGCGGAACGCGCCCGGCAGGCGGGCCAGGATCTCGAAGCCCATGGCCTGCCACAGCCGCACCGCCCGCTCATTGGTGCTGACCACGCAGTTGAACTGCATCGCCCGGTAGCCGCGCGCCCGGGCGTGCTCCAGCGAGTGCGCGCACATCGCCCGCGCAACGCCCCGCCCGGTGGCGGCCGCCGCGGTCATGTAGCCGCAATTGGCCACATGCGCCCCGCCCCCCGCCTGGTTGGGGCGGATGTAGTAGGTGCCGAGGATCTCGCCCCCCGCCTCCGCCACGAAGGTCTCGCGGTCCGCGCCCAGCCAGTAGGCCAGCGCCGCCGCCTCGCCCATGTCGCGCGGCAGGGCATAGGTCTCGCCGGCACGGATGGTCGGGCCGAGGATGGACCAGAGGGAAGTCTGGTCCTCGGCACGGGCGGGGCGGATCAACATGCGGCGAAGCTCTCCTGCTGGAAGCCCCGGTTTAGGCAGGGCGGCGGCGCGGCGCCAGCGCGGGGGCCGGCCGGGGGGGCTTCCCGCCCCGGCGCCGCGCGTTACTCTGGCCGGGCGCCATTCCACGGCGCCACCGCCGGAGGAAACCCAGGCCCATGCTGCCGCTCGCCCGCTTCACCGTGCTCGACCTCACCCGCGTCCGCTCCGGCCCCACCTGCGTGCGCCAGCTGGCCGACTGGGGCGCCAATGTCATCAAGATCGAGGCGCCGGAGGCGGTCGACACCGGCAAGGGGCTGGGCGGCGACACGCTGGGGCCGGACTACCAGAACGTCCACCGCAACAAGCGCGGCATCACGCTGAACCTGAAGTCGCCGGACGGGCTGGCGGCGTTCCGGCGGCTGGTGGCGCAGGCCGATGTGGTGGTGGAGAACTACCGCCCCGACGTGAAGGACCGCCTCGGCATCGGCTACGAGGCGCTCGCCGCCATCAACCCGCGCATCGTGCTCGGCTCCATCTCCGGCTTCGGGCAGGACGGCCCCTATGCGAAGCGGCCCGGCTTCGACCAGATCGCCCAGGGCATGGGCGGGCTGATGAGCGTGACCGGCCTGCCCGGCCAGGGGCCGGTGCGTGCCGGCATCCCCGTGGCCGACCTCACCGCCGGGCTCTACTGCGCCATCGGCATCCTCGTCGCGCTGCTGGAGCGGGAGCAGACGGGGCGCGGCCGCTGGGTGCACACCTCGCTGCTGGAGGCGATGGTGGGCATGATGGACTTCCAGGCCACGCGCTGGACCATGAAGGGCGAGGTGCCGCAGCAGGCCGGCAACGACCACCCCACCACCATTCCCACCGGCCTGTTCCGCACCAGCGACGGCGTCATCAACATCGCCGCTGGCGGCGGCGAGATGTGGCGGCGCATCGTCGGCGTGCTCGGCATCGAGGCGGAGGCGGCCGACCCCGATCTCGCCACCGACAAGCTGCGCTCGCAGAACCGCACCAAGACCAACGCCGTGCTGCAGGCGAAGCTGGAGACGGACACCGCCGCCCACTGGATCGAGGCCTTCAACGCCGCCGGCGTGCCCTGCGGCCCGGTCTATTCCATGGACCAGGTGTTCGACGACGCGCAGGTGCGGCATCTCGGCCTCGCCTGGCCGGTGCGCCACCCGCAGCTCGGCGAGATCAACCTGGTGCGGCCGCCCATGCAGCTCGCCGGCGTCGAGCCGCCGCGCCAGCCGACGCCGGAGCGCGGCCAGCACACCACCTCCGTGCTGCGCGAATTCGGCTTCGCCTCGGAGGAGATCGACACGCTCCGCGCCAAGAAGGCCATCTGACCCCATGCGCATCACCGCCATCCGCGACGGCGTCGCGCCGATCGCCAGCGACATCGCCAACGCCTATATCGACTTCTCGAAGATGACGGCGAGCATCGTCGCCGTCACGGTGGAGGACGGCCATGGCCGCGCCGCCACCGGCTTCGGCTTCAACTCCAACGGCCGCTACGCCCAGCCCGGCCTGCTGCGGGAGCGCTTCATCCCGCGCCTGCTGGAGGCGCCGGAGGTGGCGCTGGCCACGCCCGAGGGCACGCTGAACCCGGCCGGCGCCTGGGCCGCCATGATGCGCAACGAGAAGCCCGGCGGGCATGGCGAGCGCTCCGTGGCGGTCGGCGTGCTGGACATGGCGCTGTGGGACGCGGCGGCGAAGCTGGAGGGCAAGCCGCTCTGGGCGCTGCTGGCCGAGCGCTACCGCCAGGGCCAGGCCGATGAGAGCGCCTGGATCTACGCCGCCGGCGGCTACTACTACCCCGGCAAGGGCGTCGATCAGCTCGTCGAGGAGATGCGGCGCTATCTCGGCATGGGCTACTCGGTGGTGAAGATGAAGATCGGCGGCGCCCCCGGCACGCCGCTGCGCGACGCGCTGAAGGAGGACATCGCCCGCATCGAGGCGGTGCTGAAGCTGCTGGGCGGCGACGGCTCCCGCCTCTGCGTGGACGTCAACGGCCGCTTCGGCCTGCACGCGGCGCTGAGCTACGCGGCGGCGCTGGCCCCCTACAAGCTGCGCTGGTACGAGGAGCCGCTGGACCCGCTGGACTACAGCACCCACGCCGCGCTGGCCGAGCATTATGCCGGCCCCATCGCCACCGGCGAGAACCTGTTCTCCATGCAGGATGCGCGCAACCTGATCCGCCATGGCGGGCTGCGCCCGGACCGCGACATCCTGCAGTTCGACCCCGCCCTCTCCTACGGGCTGGTGGAATATCTCCGCACGCTGGAGATGCTGGCGCAGCATGGCTGGTCGCCGCGCCGCTGCGTGCCGCATGGCGGGCACCAGTTCGCGCTCAACATCGCGGTGGGGCTCGGCCTCGGCGGCAATGAGAGCTACCCGGAGGTGTTCGCGCCCTTCGGCGGCTTCGCCGACGATACGCCGGTGCAGGAGAGCCGCATCCGCCTGCACGACACGCCCGGCATCGGCTTCGAGAAGAAGTCGGCGCTGTATGCGGTGCTGCGGACGCTGGTGGCGTAAGCCAGGAAGAGGTTCTTTTTTGGAAAAAAGAACCAAAAAACTTTTGTCAGTTTGGCCCGCGCCATCCACGGGCGCCGCGCCAGACTGACAAAGTCTTTTTGCTTCTTTTTCTTCAGAAAAAGAAGAATGCCTTACTGGCCTTCCCCTGCGGCCGATGGCCCGACGCCAAGCCGGGCATAGACCTCGGAAAGCTTCTTCTCATAGGCGGCGTTGCTGAACAGCGCGGCGCGCTGCGGCCCGGCGGCGGCGAGCCAGCCGCGCAGCTCCGCATTGGTGTCGAGGGCGCGGATCGCCTCCACCATCGCCCGCACGTCGTAGGGGTCGACGGTGATGGCGGCCTCGCCCACCACCTCGGGCAGGGAGGAGGTGTTGGAGGTCATCACCGGCGTGCCCAGCATCATCGCCTCCAGCGCCGGCAGGCCGAACCCCTCGTAGAGCGAGGGGAACAGCGCCGCCCTGGCGCCGCGGATCAGCGAGATGAGCAGCCGGAAGGGCGCGTAGTCCAGCAGGATGATCTTGCGCCGGGTGCGCAGGATGGAGCCCTCCTGCACCTGGTAGCGGATGTGGTCGTCGAACAGGAGCTTCAGCTCCTCCTCGCTCTTCCAGGCCTGCTTGCCGACGATGACCAGCGGCAGCTCGGAGCCGGAGGCGAGGAAGGCCTCGATCATGCGGCCGACATTCTTCTTCGGCTCGATGGCGCCGAAGAACAGGAAGTAGCCCTTCCAGGACAGGCCGAAGCTGCCCATCACCTCGTCCTGCGCCTCGTTCAGCGGCTTCTCGGCGAATTTTCGCGGCAGGTCGACGGCCTGGTAGGTGTTCGTCACCTTCTCCGGGTCGGCGCCGAGCAGGTTGATGATGTCCCGGCGCGAGGCCTCGCTCACCGTCACGATATGGTCGGCCTGGCGCACCAGCAGGCGGTTCAGCCGGTAGTAGCGGCGCTTGTTGTCCAGCGTCGTGTAGGGCAGGCGCAGCGGCACCAGGTCGTGCAGGCAGTAGATGTTCTTGGCGCCCGAGAGCCGCATCGGCACCGGGTAGGTCCAGTGCATGATCTCGGGCGGGCGCGGCATCCGGATCGTCAGCCGGTGCTTGAAGTGCTTGAAGTAGTTGGCCGCCAGGGAAAAGCCGTTCTCGACGTTCCACAGATGGTCGAAATGCGGCATCCGGCTTTCGAAGGTGCTGGCCACGACGTTGCCGGTGATCGGCACGCGGGTGGCGTATTCGCCGAGCGGCCCCATCGCCACCCGGCGCATGGCGCGCAGCCAGCGCAGCAGCTTGGCGCTCTCGCCCACGCGGTTGTCGAAGAAGGCGATCTCGCGGATCAGCTCATTGCGGCTGGGGCTGGCGCGGGTGCCGTAGAGCACCCCCACCTCCGCCCCCATCGCCCCCAGCCGGAAGCTCAGGTTGCGGGCATAGGTGGCGACGCCCGTGCCCTGGTCGAGCGCGAGGTTGTAGCCGTCGAGGTAGATTCGGGAGCGCATGGAGAGACCCTAGGCCGAGATCCATCCCAGGGGTAGCCGGGCGGGCGGGCACCCGTCCATGCTCCCTTTCCGCGAAGGGTGCCCGGCTCTTGACCGCCATGCCCCGCGGAGGGGATGGAACAGCGGAGACCAAAGCGGGAGCGGACATGCTGGACGATGCGGAGGCGTTGCGGCGGGAGGCGGACGAGCTGCGCAACCGGCGGGAATGGCGCGCGGCGGCGGCGGCCTACGCGGCCTTCCTGCGCCTGCGCCCCGAGGATGCCGGCATGCAGGTGCAGCAGGGGCACTGCCTGAAGGAGGCGGGCGACATCGCCGGCGCCCTGGCGCTCTACCGCGACGCCGCCCGCAAGCGGCCGGAGGAGGCCGACATCCCGCTGCAGATCGGCCATGCCGAGAAGTTGCGCGGCGCGCGCGAGGCGGCGCTGGCCGCCTACGGCCATGCCCTGCTGCTGGACCCGCGATCCGAGGATGGCTGGCGGGAATGGCGCGCCCTGGCCGGCGAGCGCCCGGCGCGGCCCCTGGCCACGGCCGCCGCCGGCGTGGTGCTGGACCTGACCGACCTCGCCGCCTGGATCCGCGGCGGCCGGCGGGCGCCGAGCGGCATCCAGCGCGTGCAGCTCGGCCTCGCCCGCGCCGCGCTGTCCGCGCCCACGCCGCCGCCGCTCTGCGCCATGCCCGCCGGGGGCGGCGGCTGGCGCGCCCTGCCGGCGCCGCTCTTCCTGCGGCTCGAGCGCCTGATGACCGAGGGCGCCGACCCCGAGGCGCCCGAATGGCGCGACGCCGCCACGCTGCTGGAGGCCCTGCTGGCCAGCCCGCCACCGCTGCGCTTCGCCCCCGGCGCGGTGCTGGTGACGCTGGGCGGCACCTGGGGCCAGCCGGACTACCTCGCCAGCCTGCGCCTGGCCCGCGAGCGGGACGGGCTGCGCCACGTGCCGCTGCTGCACGACTGCATCCCGCTGCTGCTGCCCGAGCATTGCGCGGAAGGGGTGACGCGGGCCTATGCCCGCTGGTTCGCCAGCCTCTCGCTGCATGCCGATGGCGTGCTGGCGGTCTCCCGCTCCACGCGCGACGACATGCGCCGCCTGCACGCGGCGCTGCTGCCGGAGCTGCCCGTGCCCCCGGCCGCGGTGGTGCCGCTGGACGCCGCGCCGCGCCCCCTGGCCGCCCTGCCCTCCGCCCCGCCGCCCGAGCACCCCCTGCTGCGCGACGGCACGCCCTTCGTGCTGTTCGTCTCCACCATCGAGGGGCGGAAGAACCACCTGATGGTGTTCGGCGCCTGGCTGACGCTGCTGCGCCGGCTGGGCCCGGGCGCCGTGCCGCTGCTGGTCTGCGTCGGCCGGCCGGGCTGGCGGGCGGAGGCGGCGCTGGCGCTGCTCGACTCGGTGCCGGAACTGCGCGCCCGCGTCCGGCTGCTGCACGACGTGCCGGACCCGCTGCTGGCGGCGCTGTACCGCAAATGCCTGTTCACCCTCTACAACAGCCACCATGAGGGCTGGGGCCTGCCGGTGACGGAGAGCCTGGCCGCCGGCAAGGTGCCGCTGGTGCCCGAGCATTCGGCGCTGCGCGAGGCGGGGGAAGGCGGCGCGCTGTTCTTCGCCCCCGGCAGCGAGCCGGACCTGCTGGAGAAGCTGACCCGGCTGATCACCGAGCCGGAATTCCGCGCCGCCGCCGAGGCGCGCATCGCCGCCGCGCCGCCGCTGCGCGGCTGGGAGGCGGTGGCGGCGCAGCTGATGGCGGAGGCGGAGCGCCTGGCCGGCGGCACCGCGCCAGGGCTGCCGCCGCCTTCCCTGCTCGGCCGCCTGCCGGTGCCCGCGGGCCGGCGCCACCGGCTGCGGCGGCTGGAGACGGGGCGGCCCTGCCTGGAGATGGCGATCGCCGAGGCGGTGCGGCAGGGCGAGGGCTGGCACCCGCTGGCGGCGGAGGAGGCCTGGACCCGCCCGGGCGAGGCGCTGCTGGCGCTGCCGCTGGGCCCGGAGCAGGCCGGCCCGCTGCGGCTGGAGCTGGAGCTGCGCGCCCCGGCCCCCGCGCACCGCATGGTGGAGATCCTGGCACAGCGCGAGGACGCGGCGCCGGCCGCCCCGGTGCCGCTGCATCTGCGGGCGGGGCAATCGGCCATCCTGGCGCTGGACGTACCGGCCGGCGGCCCGCTGCTGCGCGTGGAGCTGCTGAGCCGCGTGCCGCCGGCCGACCGGGAGGCCGGGCATCTGGGCATCGGCCTCGCCGGCTTCGGCCTGGCCCGCGCCGGGCGGCTGGACGAACGGCTGGCCCTGCTGGAGCAGCGCCACTTCCTCGTCCCCGCCGCGCGGCCCGGGATGTGACGCCGCCGGTGACGCCGCCCGTCTTCGACGCCGCCTTCCAGGCGCGGCTGGAGGCGCTGTTCCGCTGGCGGCGGGATGTCCGCCATTTCCGCCCCGATCCGGTGCCGGAGGCGGCGCTGGAGCGGCTGCTGGCGCTGGCGGCGCTGGCCCCCTCGGTGGGGCTGAGCCAGCCCTGGCGCTTCGTGCTGGTGGAGGATGCGGCGCGCCGCGCCTGGCTGCGGGAGAATTTCCGCCGCAGCAACGCCGAGGCCCTGGCGGCGCAGCCGGCGGAGCGGGCCGCGCGCTATGCCCGGCTGAAGCTGGCGGGGCTGGAGGAGGCGCCCTGCCTGCTCGCCCTCTTCGCCCTGCCCGACCCGGCGCAGGGCCACGGGCTGGGCCGCCGCACCATGCCGCAGACCCTGGACTATTCGGCGGTGATGGCGGCGCACACGCTGTGGCTGGCCGCGCGCGCGGAGGGGCTGGGCCTCGGCTGGGTGTCGATCTTGGAGCCGGAGGGGATGGCGGCGGCGCTGGCGGTGCCGGCGGAATGGCGCTTCATCGGGCTGTTCTGCCTGGGCTATCCGCAGGCGGACTCCGAGACGCCGGAGTTGCAGCGCGAAGGCTGGGAAACGCCCCACCCCGCGCCGCTGCTGCGGCGCTGAGGGCCGGGGGCAGACCACCTCCCCCCGGCCCTCGGCGCGGTCAGTTGAAGACCCGCACCGAGAGCGCCGACTGGTAGATCAGCTGCAGCAGGTCGCGGGTGATCTGGAAGCTCTTGGCCCCCAGCTGCGGCAGGACGATCAGCTCGTCGCCCGGGCGCGGCCCCTCGCGCGGGTCGAGGATGATCTGGCCGCTGGCGCGGCGGATCATCACCCCGCCATCGTCGCCGCGCTGGGTGTAGCCGCCGGCCGCCTTCACATAATCCTGGATGGTCATGTTCGGGCGCCACAGGATGGCCTGCGGCGTCGAGACCTCGCCCGCCACCAGCACGGTGTCGGAGCGCTCGGGAATGACGATGGTGTCGCCATCCTCCAGCCGCACATTGGTGCAGCGCCCGCCATTGTCCATCACCACCAGCCGCCCCTCCGGCTCCAGCCGGCGGCCGCGCTGGATGTAGTTGGAGACGAGCTGCGCCTCGCTGGCGCGGATCTCGGCGACGCCGGTGGTGGCGGAGGTGGCGGTGAAGAGCTGCCGCTCCAGCCGGTCCAGCGCCTCGTTGATCGAGCGGCGCTGCTGCGCAGCGATGCGCTTGCGCAGCAGGTAGACCGAGCCGGTATCCGCCAGGTTCGGCTCCACCGCGACGTGGTCGAGCAGCTGGCAGAGGTTCATGTCGCGGTCGGCCACCAGCACCGAGGGGCCGATGCGGCTGCCCTCGACGAAGACGCGCACGGTGGGCGCCGGCGCGTCGGTGATGAAGGTCACCACGTCCTGGTCGAGCAGGGACTGGCGGCGCAGCGCCGGGATGTCGACATAGCGGGACCAGGGCTGGCCGTTGCGCGTGCCGCGGATGACGGCGTTGGTGGCCGCCGGCAGCGGCCCCGCGAGGTCCATCAGCTCGCTGCCGGCCATGGCGCGGTCCTTCACCTCGAAGAGGTAGTTGTTGCGGATCGCGCCATCGACCGAGACGGTGGGCCCCTGGCTGCCGACGACGATGGTGTCGCCATCCTGCAGCGTCAGGCCGGGCAGCTTGCCCTGCAGCAGGAAGGGGTAGAGGTCGATGCGGGTGACGGCCCGCCCGCCGCGGTTGACCACGATGTCGCGGTAGGAGCCGCGCACCGGATCGACGCCGCCGGCGCGCAGCAGGTAGTCCAGCACCGTGTCCGAGCCCGAGCCGCGGTGGCGGCCCGGCAGCTTGACGAAGCCGGTGACATAGACGCCGATCTGGCTGGCCGAGAGCAGCACGGCATAGACCTGCACCTGCTGGGTATAGATCCGCCGCACCTCGGTCTCGACGGTGCGCTGCAGGTCGCCGGCGCGGGTGCCGGCCAGGCGCAGCGGCCCGATCGAGGGCAGGAACAGGTTGCCCTCCGGGTCGATGGCGCCCATCACCTCGGCCTCCACCGGGCCCCAGACGCGCACGCTGACGCGGTCCCCCGGCCCCAGGCGGTAGTTCGGGTTGCTGGTCTCCGAGGGCGTCGGCGCCGAGCGGGCGAACAGCGCGGCGCCGAACACGGTGCGGCTGGGCCCGGCGGGGCGGAACGGCTCGGCCAGCGGCCCCTCGGCGGTGGCGCCGGCCTCCGCCTCGGTGGTGCTGCCGGCGCGGTTGATCAGGCTGGTGTCCGGCAGCAGCTGCGGCACGGTCTGCGGCGCGTTGTTGCCGCCCTGCGCCATGCCGGCCGGCACGGGCGCGCTGAGCAGGGGGTTCGACTGCGCCAGGGCATCGCCGGCGGTCAGCGCCGCCAGGAGGGCGGCGACCAGCGCACGGTTAGAGAGCATGTTCACGAATCCCCGCAGCCAGCATCCAGCCAATCCCGTACAGCACCGACAGCACCAGGAACATGCTGATCAGCATGACCCCGGCCTTCGGGTAGAGCGGGTACTCCGCCATGTTGGGCTGCACCACCCGCGCCAGGAAAAGCTGCTGGCGCTGCGCGTCCAGCCGCGCCGTCTCCAGCGAGGCGGTGGCGGAGGCGAGCTGCTTGTCGGCGAACTCGCGCTCCAGCATCAGCCGCTCATAGGTGGCCAGCTGGCCCGGCAGCGCCTGCCCGCCGAGCGTCAGCCGCTCGCGATGGCGGGCGATCTCGGTCTGCAGCGAGGCGATGCGGTTGCGCAGCGTGGCAATCTGCGGGTTGTCGTTCCGCATGTAGGAGGATTTCTCCTGCAGCTCGGCGCGGGCGGCGGTCAGCAGGCCTTCCAGCGCGCCGAGGCCCTCCAGCCCGATCTGCGCGCTGCGCGAGGGATCGACCGCCTGCTCCCGCTGGCGGAAGGTGGTGACGGCCATCTGCGAATCCCGCACCCGCTGCTCGGCGCGCGCCAGCTCCTCATGCGCCACGCGCAGGGTCTCCTCGCGCGCCTTGACGGAGAGGTCGTTGATGAAGGTCTCCGACAGGCGGAGCTGTTCCTCGGCGATACGCTGCGCATCCTCCGGCCGGAAGGCACGCGCCTGGAGGGTGATGATGCCGGAGGTCGCGTCATGCGAGATCGCGTTCATCCACTGATGGTAGATCTGCAGAAACTCGATCGGCGGGTCGGCGGTCCAGAGGCGGAACAGGAGGTCGGCCTCCGGCCGGCGGTAGAGGCCGGTCAGGTCGATGCTGCGATCCAGCGCCTTCAGCGCGTCCTGCGACCGCAGGAAGTCCCGCACGCTGAGCGCCTCCTCGGAGGATTGCTTGAAGCCGGCGGCGCCGATCATGTCGCTCAGCGACGAGGCCACCCGCGTCTCCTGCCGGCCCCGCACCAGGAAGCGGGTTTCCGAGACATACTGCCCGGCGGCGAAGCCGTAGAGGTAGAGGCCGGCGATCAGCGTCGGCAGCACGACGAGGAGCAGGTAGAAGCGCCGCCGCCACAGCATCCGCAGCCATGGCGACGATGAACGGGACGCGGCGGGGCGGCTGGCCGCCGCGCCGGTCATGCCCGGGTCAGAGACCCTGGTAGGCGGCGATAGCTTCATCAACGTCCTCGTAGAATTCCAGCATGCCGTTCCGCAGGATCGCGGCTGTCTTGCAGTACTTCTTCACATGCCCCGCATTGTGCGACACGAGCAGCATGGCCGCGTTGGCCCGCCGCACCTCCAGCACCTCGCGGCACTTGTTGGCGAAGCGGGCATCGCCGGTGGAGAGCGCCTCGTCCACCAGGTAGCAGTCGAAATCCACCGCGAAGGACAGGGCCATCAGCAGGCGGGACAGCATGCCGGAGGAATAGGTCCGGACCGGCTCGCGGAAATAGGGGCCGAGCTCGGAGAAATCGGCGACGAACTCCTCCGTCCGCTGCAGCGGCATGCCGTAGAGGCGGGCGATGAAGCGGGCATTGGCGATGCCGGTCAGGCTGCTCTGGATGCCGTAGCCGCCGCCGATCGGCCAGGAGATCGACATCTCCCGCCGGATGCGGCCGCGGGTCGGCGCCTCGACGCCGGCGAAGATGCGCAGCAGGGTGGACTTGCCGGCACCGTTGCGGCCGAGGATGCCCACCTGGTCGCCCCGCCGGATGCGGGCATGCACGCCACGCAGGATGTAGCGGTGCCCCTGCTGGCGGGACTCGAAGCGCTTCCAGACGTTCTCCAGCTCGATCATGCGGCGCTCAGTCCGACATCGACAGGCGCGGCCGCGCCGCGCGCAGCCCGGCCATGCCGAGGAGGTTCAGGCCAAGCACCCAGATCATCACGTAGCCGAGGTCGTAATGCGGCACGATGCGGTCGCCGAACATGGACCAGCGGTTCATTTCGTTGATATGGACGAGCGGGTTCCACAGCAGCATCTCGCGCACGTTCGGCGGCATTGTCTCCACCATGTAGAAGGGCGCGGAGATGGGCATGAGGATGTAGGTGAAGGGGTGCACCAGCCGCTCGGTGAACTCGACGAAGACCTGCAGCGAGCCCAGGAGCATGGCCAGCCCATGCCCGAGCAGCGCGCTCAGGACGAGGCCGAGGATCAGCTGCCCCGGATGATGCGGGATCTCTCCAATCGTCAGCATCCCCCCCAGGACGAACAGCGCGACCAGGGTCATGCAGACCAGCGTCTCCATGATGTTCCGCGCGATCATCAGGTCCAGCAGGGTGATGCTGCGGTGGAACAGGAGCGATATGTTGGAGGTGACGGCCGCCGCGCCACGGCTGGCGATGGAACGGAACATCAGGAAGGGCACGTAGCCCATGCCGTAGAACAGGAAGGTCGGCAGGTCGTTGGGCAGATGGCTGCCGCTCGCCCAGTGCAGGGCCGAGATCATCAGTGCCAGCATCAGCGGCTCGCCGATCAGCCAAATGTAGCCGACCCGGCTGCGACCGAAGCGTGTCAGCAGCTCGCGCATGAACAGGGCGCTGATGACCCGGATCTGCGCCGCCAGGGGGCTGCTCGGCGCGCGGCGGGGCACATCGGCTATCACGGCCGGGCCACCGCTCCACCCCGCAGCAGCGGGCGCGCCGCGGCCCAGCCGGTCGGCTCCTCGCAATACAGCACCGGGCGCGAGGTGCTGCCGCTGCCCAGGGCCAGCTCACGGCAGGGCCGCCCGCTGGCGGCGTAATAGCTGCGCACCATCTGCACCCGCACGGGCGCCGCCCCCGGGGCCGGCGAAAGCGTGCTCTGCTCGCCCGGCCGTGCCTGGGAGGCAAAGACCGCCAGGGGCTCCAGCGGCCTCTGCGGCAGGGCCGCCGGCGTGGCGGCCGTCTGGCCACCTCCCATGCCGGACAGGGTATCGCAGCCGGACAGGACCAATGCGGCCAGCATTGGCACAACCAGGCTTGTCAATCGGCGAAGGCGGGCAGAGCTGCTCACAGACTGCCCCATCACGCAGGCTTGCGGACGTTCTTGCATGGCCGAAACCTAACGCAGTGCAAAGCGGCTGGCAAAACTCGCATGCTTGCGTGTGATGAATATATTTATTACGCGCATTGCGTTTGTCTTTCTTCCCCTTTGCGCGTGGGATGAGTTCGCTGACGGACCTCTCCAAGAGCATCGCCTTTCCGCAGGCCACGGCAGAGGAAGCCGCCCATCTGGCTGCCTTCTGGCCGGAATACCGGCTGGCCACGGCGGCCGAGGCCGCGCTGTACGCCGTTGCGGCCGGTGCGCCGAGTCCCTCCCTGCCGCCGGCCACGGGCCTCATCCGCTATGCGCCCGGCCTGCTGCGCGCACCCCGCTTCGGGCCGCGCCAGCGGCCGGTGGCCCTGATGCCGTGCGGCCCGCTGCCCGCCATGCTGCAGGACGCCCCGCTGGCGCCTCCCCCCGTGGCCGACGCGGCGGCGCTGCACCGCGCCCGGCAGGCGGCCGGACAGGCGGTGCTCAGCCGGGCCGGCGGCGAGCCCTGCCTCCCCGATCCGGGTGCCGCCCGGCTGCGCATGCCGGCACGCGCCGCGGTGCTGGTGCTCGACCCCTGCGATCCTGCCCGGCTGCCGGCCGCCCGCGCCGCCCTGGCCTCGGCGCTGGCCATGGCGGCGGGGCGCCCCGTGCTGCTGGCACGCGACCCGGCCGCCCCGCCGGAGCTGCCGCCGCTGCTGCGCCCGCCGCCGGGGGCGCGGCTGCTCAAGGTCCGCCTCTCGCCCTGGACCCTGCTGGACCTGGCGGAGGATCTGCACGGCGCCTCGGCCGAGATGGCGCTGCTGGCGGCCGCCGCCGGGGTGCGGGTCTCGGGGCGGCTGCTGGACCCGGCGCCGCGCTGGGCCGCGCTGATCGCCGCCACCCGCTGTGCCGATCCCTTCCTGCAACGCCCCTGGCCCTTCGAGCAGGCACTGGAGCAGCTGGCCCGGTGGCAGGCGGTGCAGCGGGAGAACCGGCAGGTGGCGGTGTGCCTGGGCATGGCGCCCTGGAAGCGCGCGCGCATCGCCGCGCTGTTCGCCCATGCGGGCGGCACCCCCGGCTTCACCGGCCGGCCGGAGCGGGCCATCGCCATCGCCCGGCGGCAGGGCGGCGCCATCGCCGCCTGGGCCGGCCGCGTGCCGGAGGGCTTCCGCGCCCGCTGCGAGGCCGAGGGTGTGCGGCTGCTGACGGTGGAGGATGGCTTCGTCCGCTCGCGCGGGCTGGGCGCGCGCTTCCTGCCCGGCGCCGCCTATGCGGTGGATGACCAGGGCGTCTACTACGACCCCGCCCGGCCCAGCGCGCTGGAGCACCTGCTCGCCACCGCCGACTTCCCGCCCGAGCTGCTCTCCCGCGCCGCGGCGCTGCGCGCGGCGATCGTGGCGCGCGGCATCAGCAAGTACAATCTGGCCGGCGCGGCGCCGGAGATCGCGGCACCCGCCGGCCGCGCCCGGCTGCTGGTGCCGGGCCAGGTGGAGGACGACGCCTCGGTGCGGCTGGGCGGCGGGCCGATCCAGGGCAACCTGGCGCTGCTGCGCGCCGTGCGCGCCGCGCATCCCGGGGCCTGGCTGGTCTACAAGCCGCACCCCGACCTCGAGGCGGGCTTCCGCAAGGGCCGCCTGCCCGCCGCGGCGCTGGCCGGCCTGGCCGACCAGGTGGTGACCGGCGCCGCCCTGCCCGCCCTGCTGCCGCAGGTGGAGGCGGTGCACACCCTCACCTCGCTCTCCGGCTTCGAGGCGCTGCTGCGCGGCGTGCCGGTGGTCACCTACGGCCAGCCCTTCTACGCCGGCTGGGGCCTGACCGAGGACCGCGCCCCGCCGCCCCGGCGTGGCCGCCCCCTCAGCCTGGACGCGCTGGTGGCCGCCACGCTGATCCTGTTCCCCCGGCAGGTGGACCCGGTGACGGAGCTGCCCTGCCCGCCCGAGCTGATCCTGGAGCGGCTGGACGACCCCGCCGCCTGGAAGGTCTCGCCCCTCACCGCGCACCGGGGCGTGGAGGGCTGGCTGCGCGGCTGGGTCTCGCGCCTGCGGGGGCTGCGCTGAGCGCGCCGGCCTTCCGCAGCGTCGTCATCAGCGGCGCCTCGCGCGGGCTGGGGGCGGCGCTGGCCTGCCGGCTGGCCGCGCCGGGGGTGAGGATCGGGCTGATCGGGCGGGACGCGGCAGCCCTGGCGCGCGTGGCGGCCGCCGTGGCGGCGCGCGGCGCCGAGCCCTGCCCGGCGGTGCAGGATGTGCGCGATGCCGGGGGCATGGCCCGGCTGCTGGCCGGCTGGGACGCCGCGGCGCCGGTCGATCTGGTGGTGGCCAATGCCGGCATCGCCGCCGGCACCCGCCCCGGCGGCGCGCCCGAGGGGCTGGCCGCCGCGCACGAGCAGGTGGCGGTGAACCTGCTGGGGGCGATGAACCTGGTGGAGCCGCTCTGGCCGGCGATGCGGGCGCGCGGGCATGGCCATATCGGGCTGGTGGCCTCGCTGGCCGCCTTCCGCGGCCTGCCGGACAGCCCCGGCTACTGCGCCAGCAAGGCCGGGCTCTGGGCCTATGGCGAGGCGCTGCGCGCCGGGCTGCGCCCTGCCGGCCTGCGGGTGACGCTGGTGGCCCCCGGCTTCTTCGACAGCGCCATGGGCGCCCGCTGGGAGGGGCCCCGCCCGCTCTCCATCAGCGCCGAGGCGGCGGCGGCGAAGCTGGAGCGCGCCCTGCGGCGGGGCGCGGCGCAACTGGCCTTTCCCTGGCCGCTGGCCTGGGCGCTGCGCCTCTCGCCGCTGCTGCCGGCGGCCTGGGTGGATGGCTGCGTCCGCCGGATGGCGTTCCGCATTAGGGAAAGATAATTCTCAGCCGGGCGCGCGCAGGCAGTGCAGCCGGGCCGCGCCATGCTCGCGCGTGGCAAGCTCCGTGAAGCCGGCGAGCGGCCCCTCCAGCGGCAGCGCCTCCTCCCGCCCCGTCTCGGCCACCACCAGCGCGCCCGGCGCCACCCATCCCGCCGCGCCCAGGGCGGCGAGGGCGCGCGGCACCAGGTCCTGCGCATAGGGCGGGTCGAGGAAGATCAGCCCGCAAGGCGCCGGGGCGCGCGGCGGGCGGGTGGCGTCGCCGGGCAGGATGCGGGCGCGCTCCCCCTCGCCGCAGGCGGTGATGTTGGCGCGCAGCACGCCCAGCGCCACGCGGTCCCGCTCGATGAAGCAGGCCGAGGCGGCGCCGCGCGAGAGCGCCTCCAGCCCCAGCGCGCCGGTGCCGGCGAAGGCGTCCAGCACCGCCGCCTCCTCCACCGCCGCGCGGCCGGCCCAGGGGGCGTGCCAGAGCATGTCGAACAGCGCCTGCCGCACCCGGTCGGCGGTGGGGCGGGTGGTGGCACCGGGGGCGGCCTCCAGGCGGCGCCCCCGGTGGCGCCCGGCGATGATGCGCATGGCCTCAGCGCGGCTTGCGCGGGCCGCGCGGCCCGCCGGCGCCGCCCGCGCCCTGCGGCCGGCCGGCCGAGGGCCCGCGCCGGCGGCCGCCGGGGCCCTGCGGCTGGTCCGCGGCGTCCGGCCCCTGCACCACCGCGCCCCAGGGGCTGCGGAACTGCTCGGTGGCGTTGCGGGCGCGCGGCGGCTTGGCCGGGCGGCTGCGCTGCATGGCCTCCGGCTTCGGCGCCGCGGGCCGCGCCGGCGCGTCTCCAGCCTTCTCTCGGGTGGCCTTCTCCTGGGTGGCCTTGTCCTGGGCGGCGGCGGCGGCCCGGGCGCGCTCCACCCCGCGCAGCACGCGCGGCGGCGCGTCCAGCCCGAGCTGCTCGCGCAGCACCTTGGCGTTCACCTCCTCCACCGCGCCGCGCGGCAGCGGGCCGAGGGTGAAGGGGCCGTAGGCGGTGCGGATCAGCCGCGTCACCGTCAGGCCGAGATGCTGCAGCACGCGGCGCACCTCGCGATTCTTGCCCTCCTGCAGCGAGACGGTGAGCCAGGCATTGGTGCCCTGGCGGGAATCGAGCCCCGCCTCGATCGGGCCATAGGCCACGCCCTCCACCGTCACGCCGCGCGCCAGCTCGGCGAGCGCCCGCTCGTCCACCCGGCCATGCACGCGGGCGCGGTAGCGGCGCACCCAGGCATTCTGCGGCAGCTCCAGCTTGCGCGAGAGGGCGCCATCATTGGTCAGCAGCAGCAGCCCCTCGGAATTGAGGTCCAGCCGGCCGACGGAGACCAGCCGCGGCAGGCCGGCCGGCAGTTCCTCGAACACGGTGCGGCGCCCCTCGGGGTCCTTGTGCGTGGTCACCAGCCCCGGCGGCTTGTGGTAGCGGAACAGCCGGGTGCGCTCCGGCGTGCCCACCGGCTTGCCGGCCACCGTCACCACATCCTCCGGCCCGACGAAGGTGGCGGGGCTCTCCACCACCGTGCCGTTCAGCGCCACCTGCCCCTCGGCCACCAGCTTCTCCGCGTCCCGCCGGCTGGCGATGCCGGCGCGGGCCAGCCACTTGGCGATGCGCTCGCCCTTGGCGCCGCCCCCGGGGGTGCCCCCGGCTTCCATCTCGCCGCTCACCGGCAGGCCGCCACGAAGGCGTCGAGGATGCCCTGGTCGGCCGCGTCCACCGCGTATTCCGGGTGCCACTGCACGCCGAGGGCGAAGCGATGGCGGGTGGATTCGATGCCCTCGATCACCCCGTCCGGCGCCACGGCGTTCACCACCGCCAGCGGGCCGGGCGTCTCCACCGCCTGGTGGTGGGCCGAGTTCACCGCCATGCGGGCGCCGCCCACCACGCGGGCCAGCAGCGTGCCCTCGGAGATGGCGACCTCGTGCCCCGGCTCGGTGCGCGGGTTGGGCTGCTCATGCGCCAGGGCATCCGGCACGGCGTCCGGGATGTGCTGGATCAGCGTGCCGCCCAGCGCCACCGCCAGCAGCTGCTCGCCGCCGCAGATGCCGAGGATGGGCATGTCCCGCTTCAGCGCGCCCTGCACCATGGCCAGCTCGAAGGCGGTGCGCCCCTGCTTCAGCGCCACCGTGGGGTGGGCCGGGCCGCCGCCATAGAGCGAGGGGTCCACGTCGAAGGCGCCGCCAGTGACCAGCAGCCCGTCGATGGTGTCGAGATACTGCTCGGCCAGCTCCGGCGCGTGCGGCAGGGCGACGGGCAGGCCGCCGGCCCGGACGACACTGTCAAAGTAGTTCTGGCGGAGGGCATACCAGGGAAGCTTCGAGTAGCCGCCGGGCTGCTCCGCATCCAGGGTCAGGCCGATCAGGGGAAGGGTGCGCATGAGGCGGTTGCTACCCCTGGGCGCACGGCTTCACAACGAGGAAGTCGGGGGCAGGCAAGGCCGGGGGAAGGAATTCCCCCGGACCCCCATCTTTTTTCTGCGAGTCGGCGGGTTTACCCGCCCCGGGGTTTGGGCTGATCTCGTCATCCAATGAAAGCGCGGGAGAGCGGGATGCAGCTTCAGGGCAGGCGTGTGGTGGTGATGGGCGGCAGCCGCGGCATCGGCCGCAGCATCGCGCTCGGCTTCGCGCAGGAAGGCGCCTCGGTCGCGCTCTGCGCGCGCGGGAAGGATGCGCTGGAAGCGACGCGGGCCGAGGTGGCGGCGCTCGGCGTCACCGCCTTCGCAGCCCCCTGCGACCTCGCGAAGGCAGCGGACATCGCCGCCTTCATCCCGGCCGCCGCCAAGGCGCTGGGCGGCATCGACGTGCTGGTGAACAACGCCTCCGGCTTCGGCGCCACGGATGACGAGGCGGGCTGGGCCGCCTCCTTCGACGTGGACATGATGGCCATCGTCCGCGCCAGCCATGCGGCCGAGCCCTACCTCGCCGAGGCGGCGCCGAAGCTGGAGGGCGGCGCCTCCATCATCAACGTCTCCTCCATCTCGGCGCTGCGGGCCAGCAAGCGGACGCCGCCCTACGGCGCCATCAAGGCGGCGGTGATGCACTACACCAGCAGCCAGGCGAAGATGCTGGCGGAGAAGCGCATCCGCGTGAACGCCGTGGCGCCGGGCTCCATCGAGTTCCCCGGCGGCTCCTGGGAGGAGCGGCGGCAGAGCAACCCCGCCCTCTACAACGCCACGCTGGAGCAGATCCCCTTCGGCCGGCTCGGCCACCCGGAGGAGGTGGCGGATGTGGTGCTGTTCCTCGCCTCCCGCCGCGCCCGCTGGGTGACGGCGCAGAGCATCGTGGTGGATGGCGGCCAGCTCATCGGGCCCTGACCGGCCGGCCCCCTCCCCCATCGAGATCGCCCTCGCGGAGGCACGCGCCGCCGCGGCGCGGGGCGAGGTGCCGGTGGGGGCGGTGGTGACGGATGCGGCCGGGCGCGTGCTCGGCCGCGCCGGCAACCGGGTGGAGCAGGACCACGACGCCAGCGCCCATGCCGAGATGCTGGCGCTGCGCCAGGCGGCGGCGGCGCGCGGCTCCCCCCGCCTGCCGGGCTGCACCCTGACCGTGACGCTGGAGCCCTGCCCGATGTGCGCCCAGGCGGCCAGCTTCTTCCGCGTGCGGCGCGTGGTGTTCGGCGCCTACGATCCCAAGGGCGGCGGGGTGGAGCACGGCGCCCGCATCTACGCCGCCCCCTCCTGCCATCACGCGCCGGAGGTGGTGGGCGGCGTGCGGGAGCGGGAATGCGGCGCGCTGCTGCGGGCGTTCTTCGCCGGGCTGCGCACCAAAGGCTAATGCGTGAGGGGGCTGAGGCGCCTTTGCGGCGGCGTGGCCTTGGCGCCGCGCATCCCCGGGCGCAGCATCCGGCGCATGGAATCGATACAGCCCGACCCCGCCGCCATCCGCCGGATGGTGGCGGTGTTCGGAATGAGCGGCTTCGCCGGCGCCCTGGCCGGCCGGGCGCTCGACCCCCTGATGGGCGAGCTGGCGCAGGACTTCGCCACCCCGCACGAGACGGTGGCCCTGCTGGCCAGCGCCTTCACCCTGCCCTACGCGCTGGTGCAGCCGGTGCTCGGCCCGGTGGGCGACGCCTTCGGCAAGCGGCGCGTGGTGCTGCTCTGCATCGGCCTGCTGGCGGTGATGCTGGCGGCCTGCGCCCTGGCGCCGGGGCTGGACAGCCTCTTCGCCGCGCGCATCGCCGCCGGGCTGGCGGCGGGCGGCATCTTCCCCCTCACCCTCGCCCTGTTCGGCGACACGGTGCCGATGGCGCAGCGCCAGCTCGCCATCAGCCGGGTGCTGGCCTGCGCCATCCTGGGCCAGCTGGCGGGCGGCGCGGTCTCGGGGGCGCTGGCGCCCTTCATCGGCTGGCGCGGGGTGATGGGGGTCTGCGCCGGGGCCGCCGCCCTCTCCTGCGCGGTGATGGCGTGGGATGCGCGCCGACGGCCGGCGCCCGTTCTGCCCGCCGCCCCGCCCTCCATCCCCATGGTGCTGCGGCGCTATGGCGAGATCCTGCGCACCCCGGCGGCGCGGCCCCTCTATCTCGGCGTGCTGCTGGAGGGGATGTTCGTCTTCGGCATGTTCCCCTTCCTCGCCGTGCTGCTAGGGCAGGACGGGCACGGGCTGCTGCGCGCCGGGCTGGCGGTGACGGCCTTCGGCCTGGGCGGCTTCGGCTACACGCTGCTGGCGCCGCTGCTGCTGCGCCGGCTGGGGCAGGCGCAGATGATGCGGCTGGCCGGCGCCAGCGTGGCGCTGGGCATGGCCGCCCTCGCCCTGGGCTGGAGCGCCGGGCAGCCGGATCTCGGCATTGGCGGCGCGCTGCTGGTGGGGCTGGGCTTCTTCATGCTGCACAACAGCATCCAGACCCGCGTGACGGAGGTGGCGCCGCTGGCGCGCGGCTCGGCCGTGGCGCTGCACGCCTTCTGCTACTTCCTGGGGCAGGCGGTGGGGCCGGTGCTGTTCGGCCTGGCCCAGGCGGCGGCGGGGCCATCGCCGGCGCTGCTGCTCTGCGGCGCCGGGGTGCTGGGCGTCAGTGTCTGGCTGGCCGGCCAGCGCCGGGGCCGAGGGGATGGATAGAACAAAGCCGGAAAGCAGGCCGCCGAGTCGCGCGAACGAATCGCTGACGCGGCGGCGGCGGGATTCACGGGCCGTTCCCTCTCCCCATCCGCCGCCCCGTCCTGGCGGCCGGCCGCGCCTCAGAAATCGCTGACGCGGCCCTTGCGCTCCCAGTCGCCGAAGCGGGTCGGCTCCGGCCCGGCGGGGCCGCCGATCTCGGGCGGCATTGGCGTGGCGGGCGGCTTCGGCGCGGGGGCCGCCGCCTGGTCCTGCGGGGCTGCGGCGGGGGGCTGGGTCGGGTCGGGGCGGGCCGGCGGGGCGGCCTCTTGCTCAGGGCTCGTCATGCTCCCCATCTGGGGTGGGAAGCTGGGGAACGGAAAGAGGGCATGAACGGATATCTGCGCACAACCCTCCTGCTGGCGGCGATGACGGCGCTGTTCGTCGCCGTGGGCGGCGTCATCGGCGGGCGGAGCGGCATGATGGTCGCCTTCGGCGTGGCCTGCGCCACCAACCTCTTCGCCTGGTGGAACAGCGACCGGATGGTGCTGCGCATGCACAACGCGCAGCCCGTCGGCCCGCAGGAGGCGCCGGAACTCTACCGGATGACGGCGCGGCTGGCGCAGAATGCCGGGCTGCCCATGCCGGCGCTCTACATCATCCACGAGGACCAGCCGAACGCCTTCGCCACCGGCCGCAGCCCGGAGAAGGCGGCGGTGGCCGTCAACACCGGCCTGCTCAACCGCATGCCGCCCGACGAGGTGGCCGGCGTCATCGCCCACGAGCTGGCGCATATCCGGAACCGCGACACGCTGATCATGACCATGACCGCCTGCCTGGCGGGCGCCATCGGCATGCTGGCGCAGTTCGGCTTCCTGTTCGGCGGCAACCGCGAGCGCGGCATGAACCCGATTGCCGCCATCCTGGTGATGCTGCTGGCGCCGATCGGCGCGATGATCGTGCAGATGGCCATCAGCCGCTCCCGCGAATACGAGGCGGACCGGGCGGGGGCCGAGATCAGCGGCAACCCGCTGGGCCTGGCCAACGCCCTGAGGCGGCTGGAGCAGGGCCGCCTGACGCATGTGAACCAGGCGGCCGAGGCCAACCCGGCCACCGCCCACATGTTCATCATCAACCCGCTGGCCGGGCTGCGGATGGACGGGCTGTTCTCCACCCATCCCAAGACCGAGAACCGCGTGGCGGCGCTGATGGAGCTGGCCGGGCAGATGGGGCCGCCACGCGGGCGGGGGCAGGCCTCCTTCATTCCGCAGACGGGCCTGCCGCCGGCGGGCGGCACGGGTGCGGCGCCGGGGCCCTGGGGCGCGGCGCCGCCGCGGCGGCAGCGCGGCCCCTGGGGCTGATCCCAGCTTCCGCGGAGCATGGCCGATCCGCCATGGCCGATCCGCCCGGGGGCGCCGGCGCTTCGCCTGGCTGCGCGCCACCTGGGCGCTCGCCCGCCTCGGGCGGGGCGCAGGGTCCGCGCATCGCGATCTGGTAAGGGCCGGAGGCAGCGTGGCCTCTCCAGGCGGCGCGGGGGGCGCGGAGAGCCCCCGGCTCAGCTGGCGGCGGGCGTGGCCTCGCGCGCCACGGCCAGCAGGCGGCGGCGCAGCCAGGCATGGCCGGGGTCCGCCTCGAAGCGGCGCGGGAAGATCAGCGACAGCCGCATGTGCGGCGTCTCCACCGGGCAGGGGCGCAGCAGCAGCCCGTGCGCCTCGGCCATCTGCGTGGCCAGCCGGGCGGAGAGCGTCATCACCATGTCGGTGCCCTTCAGGATGGCGGGCACCGCCGAGAGATGCGCCACCACCGCGCCCAGCCGGCGCGGATGGCCCGCCTCGCGCAGCGGCCCGTCCAGCGCGCCATCGCGCGAGCCGTTGGGCGAATGCAGCAGGTGCGGCCAGGCGGTGAAGCGCGCCAGTGTCATCTCGCCCTCGGCCAGCGGGTGGCCGCGGCGCATCAGGGTGAGGAAGCCTTCCGGCAGCAGCCGCAGGCGGGTGTAGAGGGCAGGCGGCTCGGCCAGCATGCCGAGCACTATCTGCACCGCATCCGCCTCCAGCATCTCCAGCGCGTTCACCCGGTCCGCGTGGCGGATCGCCAGCAGGCAGCCGGGCGCCTCCCGCGCCATGGCGGCCAGCAGCGGCGGCGCCAGCACCGCCTCGGCATATTCCGACAGGCCGATGGGGAAGACCCGGTCCGAGGTGGCGGGGTCGAAGGGCGCGTGCGCTGCCAGCGCGCCGCGCAGCCGGTCCAGCACCTCCGCCACCGGCTCGGCCAGGGAGAGGGCCAGGGCGGTGGGCTCCACCCCGCCCGGGCGGCGCAGGAACAGCTCGTCCTTCAGCACCAGCCGCAGGCGGGAGAGGGCGTTGGAGACGGCGGGCTGCGACAGGTTCAGCCGCTGCGCCGCGCGCGTCACGTGCCGCTCGCGCGCCACGGCGTCGAACACCCGCAGCAGGTTCAGGTCCAGGGTGGAAAGGTCGGCCATTGATGGCGCGAATGATGACCGTTCCGCATGGCGTTTGGAAGCCAGGGTCTCGCCGGGTCTAGGAAAGCGGCGACACGGCCGGGAAGGCCGTCCTTCCATCCTCCGCAAGCGAGCGAACCGATGAACGACCCCCGCCTGATCCCCTATGCCACCCTGCTGCTGCGCGTCAGCCTCGGGGTGATGTTCCTGGCCCATGGCTTCCTGATGAAGGTGATGACCTTCGGCCTTGCCGGCACGATGGGCTATTTCGGCAGCCTGGGCTATCCGCCGGTGCTGGGCGCCGTGGTGGCGCTGGCCGAGACGGCCGCCGGCATCGCCCTGATCCTGGGCCTCTGGACCCGCCTCGTCTCGCTGCTGGCGGTGCCGATCCTGGTCGGCGCCACGATGCAGCACCTCGGCAATGGCTGGGTGTTCAGCCGTCCGGGCGGCGGCTGGGAGTTCCCGCTGTTCTGGACGGTGGCGCTGCTGGTGCAGGCGGGCCTCGGCAACGGCGCCTGGGCGCTCTCCACCGCCGCGCTCACGGGCCGTCGCCAGGCTGTCACCGCCTGAACGGCGAAAGGGCCGATCCCTCGCGGGAGCGGCCCCTTAAATCCTCATCGCAGCCGCCCGGCGCCGCAGTGCCGGACGGCTGCCGCCGCTTCGCCTCAGCGGACGATGCGCGTCGTACCGTCCGGCAGGTGCTCCAGCACGACGCCGCCGCCATTGTAGGCACCGTTGCCGACGCCCTGCTGCGGCAACTGCACGCCCGCCAGGGGCTGCGCCGGCGTGGACATGGTGTTGCCGGCCGAACCCTGGCCCGTCATGCCGCCCATGCCGTAGGTCGAGGCCGAGCCCATCGGGCGCTGCATGCCCGAGGCACCCATGCCCTGCCCCGTCATGCCTGAGCCGCTCATGCCCTGGCCCGTCGTTGCGGAACCGCTCATGCCCGAGCCGCTCATGCCCGGGTTGCTCATGCCCTGGCCTGTCATTCCGGACCCGCTCATGCCGGAGCCCTGCATGGTCCCGCCGCTGGCGGCGCCCGGGCCGCCCATCGCGGCGCCGCTGCCCTGCATGCTGCTGCTGCCCTGCATGCTGCTGCCGGAGCCCATGCTGCCGGACATGCCACCCGGCATGCCGCCGCTGCCCATGCTGTTGCCGGGCGGAACGGCGCTGCCCATCTGCGCGTGGGCCAGCGGGGCGGACACCGCCAGAGCCAGGGACGCCGCCGCGATCGTCAGGGAAATACGGGCCATTGCTGCCTTCTCCTTCATGCTCGTCTGCGGCCGCCCCGATGGGCGGCCCGATGCCGAAGGAACGCGAGGGGCGCCGGCAGGTTGCCTCGCGCCCCCTGCCCGCCTTCCTGCCCAGCCGTAGGCCCGGAGGCGGGCAGAAGGGAGATGGGGGGCCGGGGGCATTCCTTCCCCCGGCCTTTTCAACGGCTCAGAGCGCACCGCCCTTGCGGCCGGCCATGGCGCCGAGGCGCAGGCGCAGCGCGTTCAGCTTGATGAAGCCCTGGGCGTCGAACTGGTCGTAAGCGCCCTGGTCCTCCTCGAAGGTGACGTACTTCATCGAGTAGAGGCTGTTGGGCGACTGGCGGCCGGTGACGATGGTGTTGCCCTTGTAGAGCTTCAGCCGCACCGTGCCGGAGACGCTCTTCTGGCTCTCGTCGACCATCGCCTGGATCATGCGGCGCTCGGGCGCGAACCAGAAGCCGTTGTAGATCAGCTCGGCGTAGCGCGGCATCAGGCTGTCCTTGAGGTGGGCCACCTCGCGGTCGAGCGTGATGCTCTCGATGGCGCGGTGCGCCACGTAGAGGATGGTGCCGCCCGGCGTCTCGTAGCAGCCGCGGGACTTCATGCCGACGAAGCGGTTCTCCACCAGGTCGAGCCGGCCGATGCCGTTCTCGCGGCCCAGCGCGTTCAGCTTCGTCAGCAGCGTGGCGGGGGAGAGGCGCTCGCCATTGATCGCCACCGCGTCGCCGCGCTCGAACTCGATGGTGATCTCGGTGGCGACGTCGGGAGCATCCTCGGGGCGGATGGTGCGCTGCCAGACGATCTCCGGCGGCTCGTCCCACGGCTCCTCCAGCACCTTGCCCTCGGAGGAGGAGTGCAGCAGGTTCGCGTCCACCGAGAAGGGGGCCTCGCCGCGCTTGTCCTTGGCGATGGGGATCTGGTTGGCCTCGGCGAATTCCAGCAGCTTCGTGCGGCTGGTCAGGTCCCATTCGCGCCAGGGGGCGATGACCTTCACGTCCGGCTTCAGCGAATAGTAGCCGATCTCGAAGCGGACCTGGTCGTTGCCCTTGCCGGTGGCGCCGTGGCTCACCGCGTCGGCGCCCACCATCTCCGCAATCTCGATCTGCCGCTTGGCGATGAGCGGGCGGGCGATGGAGGTGCCCAGCAGGTACTGGCCCTCGTACAGCGCGTTGGCGCGGAACATCGGGAAGACGAAATCCCGCGTGAATTCCTCGCGCAGGTCGTCGATGAAGATGTTCTCTTCCTTGATGCCCAGCATCAGGGCCTTGTCGCGGGCCGGGCCCAACTCCTCGCCCTGGCCGAGATCGGCGGTGAAGGTCACCACCTCGCACTGGTAGGTGGTCTGCAGCCACTTGAGGATGACGGAGGTGTCCAGCCCGCCGGAATAGGCGAGCACCACCTTTTTCACGTCCTTGACCGCCATAGCGTGGGTCCCTTTGTCCGAACGAGCGAAGGCCAGGGGTTTGCCGCAGCGGGGCGGCGCCGGCAAGGCGCTCATGCCCAGCCGAGGCGGACGGAGCGGGGAATCCGCGCGCGGCCGGCGGCATCGCGCAGCAGCCGGCCGAGGGAGCGCAGCACCGCGGCCCCCGGGCGCGGGCCGAGCGGCAGGCGGTGCAGGGTTTCGGACAAAAGCGGATCGGGCAGCAGCCAGGGCGGCGCGCCGAGCGCCGAGCGCAGGCCGAGGCGGCGGATCAGGCGCAGGAGCGGCAGGCCGCCCAGCCGCGCGGTGCGGCGGCAGGCGCGGCAGATGGCGTATTCCAGGGCGCGCAGCGGGTGGCCGGGCGGCGCCTTGGCGAGGGCGCGCAGCAGGGCGTGCCAGAAGCCGGCATGGGTGAGGCGGCGGAAGAAGCGGGCGACGGTGTCCGGCCGGCCGAAGCGCTCCGGCAGGTGCTTCCAGGCGGCGCCGGGAAGGTGGGCGAGGTGGAAGATGGCATCGAGCCGGGCGCGCGGATCGGCCAGGCGGCGGCCCTGGGGGGAGAGGGCCGGGAGGAAAGGCTGGAGGGCGGCCCAGGCGGCGTCGGACAGCGGGGTCCAGGGGGCGGGCGGGGTGAGCCGGGACATGAGGGCCGCTCCGGTGGGGGAGCGGTAGGGTATTAGGAATTTATGCCTTTTGTCAAGGTTTTGAGCAGGCTGTCACGAAGCGGCGAATCGCGGGAGGCGGTGAGAATGGCTGTGGCTCCCGGTTCCGCTTTGTGCCCTTCTCGGACATCCAGATGGATCCACGGCTTCCCCCCCCCAGAGAGGACGTACGCCGCTGAACGCCAATCAGGCAGGGTTGGGCGGAAAGCGGCTATTTGGCGTATGCTATGCCTCCGTCACCCTCTTCATAATCGACAAGAGGACTTCGTAAGGACCATTCTTGTCCCTAAAGTATGATCTGCATTTCTCCACATCATCATCGTGGAGAACTGCAAGCCCACTCAGCTTCTTCCCTACATCCCTGAAAAGGCATACCGGCATCGCAAGAATCGCATGCTCTTTTTGGAAGGCCCATATGTAATCGGGATCACTTGCATACTGATTTAGAAGAGTCCTTAAGACGTTCCTTGTAATTTTTTCTAACGAGGCAGGCGCATTGGGCTCGATCATCGGGCATGACCCGTAATTCGCGCGCTCTCGCTCTTTCATGATCCAAGATAAGGGTGCCATGCCTTCCACGTCCTGATTAAGGCCTGTTAGAGCTTGAATGCTACTCCCATGTTTTGGGTATGGCGAAGGGCAAGGACGAGCAGCTTCTCACGGATGCGACCTGGGCGGTGTGGGAGCCGCTGATCGAGGCGGCCAGGCCTCACGGT
>NZ_PDOA01000012.1 GCF_003116135.1 Teichococcus aestuarii
CCCCAAAAGGCAGCTCAGACAGAACATCCCCAAAAGCATGAAACCCACTCAGCCCAACCTAAAAAAGGTCAAACCAAACCAAGCTTCTTAATACTTCCAGAAAACCCGATGCGATTTTCAATCAACGTTGAGACTTTCTAGCCTACCTGACCAAACCCGTCAAGCAGTTTTTTCAGCCTCTTCTTTACCGCCTCAGAAGAACCCCTCAGCGATGACCGACTATCTAGTGGCGATTACTTCGCCCGTCAATGCCAGAACTGAAGCTTTCTTCCGAAAACCCGCCGCGCCACAAACCAACAACACAGCAGGGCGCGCCTTCTAGGCCCTGGGCGATACCCTGTCAAACAGGATTCGGTGCCCCGCCGGCGATTTCCGGGCCGGCCGCCCGCAGCCCAGCCCGGCGGCTGACGCATGATCCGGCGGCTCAGCCCTCCGCCAGCCGCATGCGGCCCACCTCAAGCCCATTCCAGTTGCGCAGCACAGGCGCGGCCAACGGGGCCAGCACCGCCTCCTCCGCCTCGCCCAGGGACAGCAGACGGCGCAGCAGGCCCGCCATCACCACTTCGGCAGCACGCGAGGCGCCATCGTCGCATTTCAGCGCCACGCCGAGGCCGAGTTCCGGCAGCGCGGCGCAAAAGACGCCCTCCGCCCCCACCTTCACGAAGGCCCGCGCGCCCAGCGCCTCCATCACCCGGGTGTCGAACCGCTCGCTGCCCGCCACCATGAAGGGGTGAGCGGCCACGGCGGCGCGCAGCCGGGCCGCGGCGGCCGCCCGCACGGGCTCCAGCCCGTGCCCGGTGCCGATCCGCGCGAAGCCCAGCGCCAGGGCGCGCAGCGGAATGGCGTAGGTCGGGATGGAGCAGCCGTCGATGCCGTGGCTGCCTTCCTCCAGGCGGAAGCCGGTCACCCCCTCCAGCGCCGCCTTCACCTGGCGCTGCACGGCATGGCCCGGCTGGATGTAGCCCGCCGGGGCGGTGTCCGTGCCGCAGGCGAGGCAGACGAAGCCGGCATGCTTGCCGGAGCAGTTGTTGTGCAGCGCGCTGGGCTCGGCGCCGGTGCAGGCCAGGGCGCGGGCGGCGCCGGCATGGCTCGGCCAGTGGGCACCGCATTCGAGCTGCGCCACGCCCTGCCCCGCGGCCGCCAGCATCCGCGCGGCGACGGCGGCATGGCGCGGCTCCCCGCCATGCGAGGCGCAGGCCAGGGCCAGCGCCTCATCGTCCAGGCCGAAGCGGTCCGCCGCGCCGCTTTCCACCAGCGGCAGGGCCTGGATCACCTTCACGGCGGAACGCGGGAAGACGGGCCGCTCGATATCGCCGGCGGAGAGCACCACCCCGCCCTCGGCATCGACCACCGCGAAGGCGCCGGCATGGCGGGATTCCACCCGGCCGCCGCGCGTCACCTCAACCAGAACCGGGTCCGGCATCGCTTTTCCTCCCATGGCTCGCGCACCCCGGGCGGGTGCGTGCATTTCTCCTGGCTGCACCATGCGGGCCGCCGGCGGTCAAGCCATCCTTCACTCGGCGCGCAGCAGGCGGCGGGAGCGCGTCCAGCCCCGCGCCAGGGCGCGGCAGTGGCAGGCGACATGCGGGGCGATGGCCTCGCACCATGCCCGCGCCCCGGCATTCACGCCGCGCAGGCGCTCGGCGGCGGCATTGGCCTCGGCGGCGAGGCGCGCCTCGTCCAGCCCCAGCACGCGGCGCTCCCGCAGCTTCCAGGCGCCGCCCACCATCACATCGGTCACCGCGCTGCCATCCTCGGTCCAGACGAGCTGGTTCGCCGCGTCGTTGAACGGCGCCCAGTTGATGTGCGCGAGGTCGAGCAGCACCAGATCCGCCAGCCGGCCGGGCGCGATCTCCCCCGCCTCCAGCCCCAGCAGCCGGGCGGAGCCGGCGGTGGCCAGCCGCACCGTCTCGGCGGTGCCGAGCCAGTCCTCCTCCTCCGCCTCCTCCCACAGCCGGGAGGCGAAGGCGGCGAGGCGCATCGCCTCGAACATGTTCTGGTTGTCGGAGGAGGAGGAGCCATCCGTGCCGATGCCCAGCGCCACCCCCGCCCGCAGCGCCGCCCGCGCCGGTGCGACGCCGGAGGCCAGCCGCATGTTGGCACCCGGATTGTGCGAGAGCCCGCCCCCCCCCGCGCCGCCAGCAGATCCAAGTCGGATTGCGTCAGCCAGACGCCATGCGCCACGGAGAAGCGGGGCCCGACCAGCCCCATCCGGTCCATGTGCTCCAGCAGGGTGCCGCCATAGCGTGCCGCGCCGGCGGCGGCCTGGTAGCGTGCCTCGGCCACATGGGTCTGCACCCGCAGGCCGAACTCATCGGCCAGCGCGGCGCAGCCGCGCAGGAAGGCCTCCGAGCCATGCAGCGGGATGGTGGGGCCGAGGCCAAGCGCAATGCCGGCGGCGCCGTGCCGCCAGCCATTCGCCGCGGCGCGCAGCGTGGCGAGCGTCGCCTCGGCCGGCGCCATGCGCATGGCCTCGGCGCGGGCCCGCAGCGGCTCGGGCAGCGCCTCCACGAGGCCGGGCGTCGCCTGGAAGAAGGTGAGGTCGGCCACCATCGGCGCCAGCACGGCGCGCAGGCCGACGCTGGCATAGGCCTCGGCCATCGCCTCCAGCCCCTCCGGGGTGGGGCCGGGGAACTCGGCCGGCAGGTCGAAGGCGGCGGTGCAGCCCTTCTTCAGCATCTCCACGGCGGTGAGCTGTGTGGAGAGCTTCAGCTCGGTCACGCCGCGGCCGCCGCCCACCCAGGGGGCATGGGCCAGCAGCAGCGCCAGGTCCCACTTGTCGCCCACGCCCTTGGCCAGACCGCCATGGCCATGGGTGTGGCCGTTCACCAGCCCGGGGATGACCAGCCGGCCCGTGGCGTCGAAGCCTTCCGCATCCTCCACCGCGCTGCCGGGCGGCAGCAGGGCGGCGATACGGCCTTCCTCCACCAGGATCTCGGCGAAGGGGGCGGAGAGCGCGTCCGGCGCCAGCACCCGCGCGCCGTGGATCAGGCGGCGCACCGTCACAGCATGCGCTCCGAGCGGGGGGGCAGGTAGCGGTCGGTGAACATGCTGGCGGCCTCCGGCGGGGTGCCGATGCCATAGGCCTCGGCATTGACGCGCACCAGCGCCTCGGCCCGCGCCATCTCGAGCGAGCCCAGCCCCTGGGCGCGGCTGTTGGGGGTGATGATGGAGCGGTCCCGCGTCATGGCGAAGCGCCGCGTCTCCAGCGCCTCGTCGAACAGCGGCTCGCGCTTCTTCAGCGAGGCCATGCCGGCGGGCACGTCGTTCAGCAGCAGCTTCAGACCCTCCATGGAGGCCTTCACGAAGCGCGTGGCACTCTCGCCGTTGCGCTCCAGCCATTCGGCGCGGGCGAACAGGCCGGAGCCGGGCAGGTCCAGCCCGTGCTCGGCGTAGGGCCAGCCGAGGATCTGCTCCTCCGGGATGCCGAGGCCCACCAGGTTGAAGTGCACGGTGAAGAGAAAGCCGCTCACCGCGTCCACCTGGTTGGTGCGCAGCATGGTGTCGCGCAGGTTGGCGGCCATCGAGGTCCAGCGGATGCGGGCCGTGTCGATCCCGGCGGCGCGGGCGAAGGCGGGGAAGAGCAGGCGGCTGCCCTCGCCTTCCGGCGCGCCGAGGTGGCGGCCCGCCACGTCCTGCGGCTTCTCGATGCCGCGCCCGCGCAGCGTGACGATGGCCGCCGCCGTGCGGTCGAACACCGGGTAGATCATCACCAGCCGGTTCTGCGGGTATTCGGCGTTGAACTTCACCGCGCCGGAGAAATCGGCGAAGCCGATGTCGTAGGCGCCGGAGCCCACCTTCACCAGCGTGTCGCCGGAGCCGAAGCCGCGGTCCATCCGCACGGCCAGCCCCTCGCGCCGGAACAGGCCCCGGTCCTCGGCCAGGGAGAACATGGCGTGGTTGCCCTGCAGCGCCCAGTCGAGCGCGAAGCGCAGCGGCGCCTGGGCGCGGGCGGTGCGCAGCGCCGGCAGGGCGAGTGCGGCACCCAGGATCAGGCGGCGCGGCAGAGAGGGCTTCGGCGAGGCGGTCATCGGCGGGGCTCCCGGTTCCAAGGGTGCCGCAGGACCAGCAAGAGCCGGGCCACGGGGCCGTGCCCGGCCCCGCCCCCTTGCCTCAGCCCCTCGCCCGGGCCCTCAGCGCCCCGGCGCGGCGGGGAGCAGCTGCTCCAGGCAGCGTGCCAGGGATTGCCGCCAGTCGGCGGGCTGGATGCCGTGCACGGCGGTGATGCGGCTGCAATCGAGCCGCCCATCGGCCGGGCGGCGCGCCTTGGTCGGGTACTGGTCGGTGGTGATGGCGGAGAGCGCCGGCACCTTCGCGCCGCGCTTCTCGGCCTGGGCGAAGATCTCGGCGGCGAAGCCGTGCCAGGTGGTCCAGGGCGCGCCGGTCAGGTGGAAGAGGCCGAAGGCCGGGTCGCCCGCCGGCGCCGCCGCCAGGCGCGGCAGCATGCGGGCGATGGCGTCGGCCAGGTCGTCGGCGAAGGTGGGGGCGCCGTGCTGGTCGGCCACCACCGAGAGGGCGGGGCGCTCGGCGCCGAGGCGCAGCATGGTCTTGAGGAAATTGTTGCCGTCGGCGCTGCACACCCAGGCGGTGCGCAGGATGGCCGAGCGCGGGTTGGCCGCCATCACCGCCGCCTCGCCGGCCTGCTTGGTGCGGCCATAGACGCTGGCCGGCGCCGTCGGGTCGGTCTCGACGTAAGGGGCGCCCTTCGTGCCGTCGAACACGTAGTCGGTCGAGACGTGCAGGAAGGGCAGGCCGCGCGCCGCGGCGGCGGCGGCCAGCAGCCCGGCGCCGGTCGCGTTGATGGCCAGGGCCAGCTCCGGCTCGTCCTCGGCGCGGTCCACGGCGGTGTAGGCGGCGGCGTTGATGATGGCCTCCGGCGCCGCCTGCTCCACCGCGCGGGCGATCGAGGCCGCGTCGGTCAGGTCCAGCTCCGGCGCCTCGAGGGCGGTGACGGCATGGCCATCCTGCGGCAGCCGGCGGGCGAGGGCGAGGGCGAGCTGGCCGGTCCGCCCGGCGACGAGGACGCGCATCAGGCCACCCGCATCTGGGTGGCGCGGCGGCGGTCGGTGATGCTGGGCATGGCAGGGCTCCCCGTTTGCGGAGGGCTCTTTTAGGGAATGGCTCCCGGCCCTGGTAGCCCTCGGCTCCGTGAGATCCGGCGGCATGGGAGACCGGCCTGGATGAACAGGATGCAATCCTGTGGGCCGCTTTCCGCCCCGATACACAAAAAAGGCGTGAAGGTGGGGGCTGACGCCCCCCCAGCCCAGCGGCACGCGCTTGACCACCCCCGGCGGAGTGTGTCTCTCCTGCGCGCGTTACCTCATTACTGCCGGAGTTCGCCTTTTGACCGAAGAAACCCGCCCGCTCAGCCGCCAGGACCTGGTCGACGCCGCCGCCGCCGCGACCAGCCTGCCCAAGACCCAGGCTGATGCCCTGCTGAAGGCCGTCCTGGCCACGGTGGGCGACGCCCTCGGCGCTGGCCGCGAGGTTCGCCTGGCCGGCTTCGGCAGCTTCGCCGTCAGCCAGCGCGCCGCGCGCCAGGGGCGTAACCCCGCCACGGGTGAAGTGGTGGAGATCGCCGCCAGCAAGTCCGTCAAGTTCAAGCCCGCCAAGGACCTGAAGCAGCGCCTGGGCGACTGACCCGAACCGGCGCGGCCGGCGGCACCCGCCCCGGCCGCGCCACTCCCCTGCCCGCCCTCACCCTCTCCGAAGGACGGGCGTCTCGCCGGCATCGTCCGGCAACAGCACCAGACGGCCGTGGCGGACCCCGCGCTCGGCCATCACATGCTCGGCGAAGTGGCGCAGCGCGCCGGCCTCGCCCCGCAGCACCGCCACTTCCAGGCACATCTCATGGTCCAGGTGGAGGTGCAGCGACGACACCGACAGGCCGTGATGGTCGTGGAAGGCGCCGGTCAGCCGCCGCGCCAGGTCCCGCTGCTCATGGGCATAGGTGTAGACCAGCGCCCCCAGGCTCGGCCCGGCCGCGCCCTCCGCGCCGGCGCTCTGCTGCAGGCCGCTCCGCAGCAGGTCGCGCATCGCCTCCGAGCGGTTCTGGTAGCCGCGCCGGCGCACCACCGCATCCAGCTCGGCCGCCAGCGCGTCGTCCAGGGTGACAGTCACCCGTTGCATCGCAGCTCCCTCATCCCGCTTCCGCCGGACCGTATCGCGGCCGCCGGCCCCACCGCCAGCCATGCCTCGCGCGAGGGGGGTCTCCGGCGCCCGGGCCTTGCTTGACCGGACCGGGTGGAAGGACGCACCCTGCGCCGGCCGAACGCAGCGAGGGACCAGCGCCAGCATGACCGGGCATCACCATGGCCACGCGCACGAGCATGAGCATGAGCATGAGCATGAGCATGAGGGCAGCGAGCTTTCCGGCATGGCGCTGCGGGTGCGCGCCCTGGAATCCCTGCTGGTCGAGAAGGGCTATGCCGACCCGGCCGCGCTGGACGCGCTGATCGAGATCTACGAGACGCGCATCGGCCCGCGCAACGGCGCCCGGGTGGTGGCGCGCGCCTGGGCCGACCCGGCGTTCCGCGACCATCTGCGGCGGGACGCCACGGCGGCCATCCACGGCATGGGCTTCACCGGCCGGCAGGGCGAGCACATGGTGGCGGTGGAGAACACGCCGGAGGAGCACAACCTCGTCGTCTGCACCCTCTGCTCCTGCTACCCCTGGCCGGTGCTGGGGCTGCCGCCGGCCTGGTACAAGGCGCCTGCCTACCGCTCCCGCGCCGTGATGGACCCGCGCGGCGTGCTGGCCGAGTTCGGCGTGGCGCTGCCGGAGGGGACGCGCATCCGCGTCTGGGATTCCACCGCCGAGACGCGCTACCTCGTCATCCCGATGCGCCCCGCCGGCACCGAGGGCTGGAGCGAGGAACGGCTCGCCGCGCTGGTGAGCCGCGATTCCATGATCGGCACCGCCCTGGCCCGCCAGCCCGGCGCCGCGCCGATGGCGGAGGCCCCGGCATGAACGGCGCGCAGGACCTGGGCGGCATGATGGGCTTCGGCCCGGTGCGGCCGGAGCCGGAGCATCTGCGCTTCCACGCCGCCTGGGAGAAGCGCGCCCTGGCCGTGACGCTTGCCGCCGGGGCGCTGGGGCAATGGAACATCGATGCCAGCCGCCATGCGCGCGAGACCCTGCCGCCCGGCGAGTATCTCACCTCCGGCTACTACGAGATCTGGATCAAGGGGCTGGAGAAGCTGCTGCTGGCGCGCGGCCTGGTGACGGCGGAGGAGCTGCGCGAGGGGCGGATGCGGGCGCCCGGCCCGGCGCTGCCGCCGCTGCGGGCCGAGGCGGTGGAGCCGGCGCTGATGCGCGGCTCGCCCTATGACCGCCCGGCCACGGCGCCGGCGCGCTTCGCGGTGGGCGCGGCGGTGCGCACCCGCCACTTCCATACCCCGGAGCATACCCGCCTGCCCCGCTACGCGCGCGGCCGGCGGGGCGTGGTCGACCGGGTGCAGGGCGTCTTCGTCTTCCCCGACAGCAACGCGCATGGCCGTGGCGAGGCGCCGCAATGGCTCTACACCGTCCGCTTCGCCGCCGCCGAACTGTGGGGCGAAGGGGCGGACCCGGACCTGACCGTCTCCATCGATGCCTGGGAGTCCTACCTTGAAGCCTGAAGCCATGCCCGCCGAGGCCCCCGGCCTGCCGCGCGACGTGGCGGGGCCGGTGTTCCGCGAGCCCTGGGAGGCGCAGGCCTTCGCCATGGCGGTGGCCGCGCATCAGGCCGGCTGCTTCACCTGGGCGGAATGGACGGCGGCGCTCGGCCGCCACCTCGCCGCCTGCGAGGCGCCCTATTATGCGCACTGGCTGGCGGCGCTCGAGGAATTGCTGGCCGAGAAGGGCATCCTCTCCAAGGCCGAGCTGGCGGAGCGCCAGGAAGCCTGGGCACGCGCCGCCGCCGCCACGCCGCACGGCCAGCCCATCCTGCTGCCGGGCTGAGCGGCGCGCCGCCGCGAGGCCAGGGCAATCCCCGCCAGCCATTGCGGCGCAGCCTGGGCGCCACTATTTCCGCCGGGCCACGGCCGTGCGGGGCAGGTTCTCCGCGCCTTTCCTCCCCCCGCGCTTCCCATCTGGCCAGAAAGGCAGATCGCCATGCCGTTCCGCATCATGATCGTCGATGACAGCGCGACCAACCGGCTGCGGCTGGCCGCCCTGGTGGCGCGGGTGGCGGAGACGGTCTCGGTCACGCATGCCTCGCCGACCCTGGCGCTGGAGGATGCCGCCGCGCAGCCGCCGGACGTGCTGTTCGTCGACTACCTGATGCCGGAGATGGATGGCGTGGCCTTCCTGCGCGCCTTCCGGCAGCTGCCGCGCTGCCAGACGGTGCCGGCCGTCATGATCACGGCGCTCGAGCAGCGCAGCGCGCTGTACGAGGCGCTGGAGGCCGGCGCCAGCGACTTCCTGACCAAGCCGGCCGACGAGGTGGAGCTGCTCGCCCGGCTGCGCAACATGCTGAAGCTGCGCGCCATCGAGCGCGAGCTGTACGAGCTGGCGCATTTCGACGCGCTGACCGGCCTGGCCAACCGCCGCCACTTCCTGGCCTGCCTGGACGAGGCGGTGGAACGGGCCCGGGAGGAGCGGACGCCGCTCTCGCTGGCGGTGTTCGACGTGGACCACTTCAAGCGCATCAATGACGGTTTCGGCCACCCGGCGGGGGACCGGGTGCTGCATGGCCTGGGCACGGCCTGCGGCGGATTGTTGCGGCAGACGGACCTGGTGGGCCGCCTCGGCGGCGAGGAATTCGCCGCCCTGCTGCCGGCCGCCGGCCTGACCCAGGCCGTGCAGCTCTCCGAGGCGCTGCGCCAGGGTATCGCTGGCCTGGCGCTGCAGGATGAGGAGGGGCGGCCCATCCCCGTCACCATCAGCCTTGGCGTCGCCACCCTGGGCCTGGCGGAAAGCGGCGAGAGCCTGCTGCGCCGGGCCGACCAGGCGCTCTACGCCGCCAAGCGGGGCGGCAGGAACCAGGTGCGCATGAGCCCGGGCCCGCTCCCCGCCCCGATGGCCGAGGCGGGCTGAGGCCCGCCCCTGCACCGGCTCACGCCTGCGCCGGCCGGCGCAGGGCGGTGAGGGCGCCGCGGCCCAGCATCAGCAGCCAGATCAGCAGCGTCAGCGCCCCGAGCGCGCCGGCGATCGGCCGCTCGAAGAAGGCCAGCCAGAGGCCGTCCGACTTGATCATCGAGGTCATGAAGTTCTGCTCGAGCATCTCGCCGAGCACCAGGCCGAGGATCATCGGCGCCACGGGCACGCCGTTCTCCTCCATGAACCAGCCCAGCACGCCGAAGATCAGCATCAGCACGATGCCGTAGTTGCTGTTGGTCATGGCGAAGGCGCCGACGATGCAGAACAGCAGGATCAGCGGCAGCAGGATGGTGCGCGGGATGCGCAGCACCTGCTTCATGCTCTTGATCGCCGCCCAGCCGAGCGGAACCATGATGATGTTGGCCAGGATGAAGATGATGAACACCGCATAGATGAACTGCGGGTTCTCGGTGAACACCGTGGGGCCGGGGTTCATCCCCTTCATGTAGAGCACGCCGATGACGATGGCGGTGATGGAATCGCCCGGGATGCCGAAGACCAGGGCCGGGATCCAGGCGCCCGCCACGGCGGAGTTGTTGGAGGCGCCGGCTTCCACCACCCCCTCCACATGGCCGGTGCCGAACTTCTCCGGCGTGCGCGAGAAGCGCTTGGCCATGGCGTAGGAGACCCAGGCGGCGATGTCCGCCCCCGCCCCCGGCAGCGCGCCGATCAGCGTGCCCATGAGCGAGCCGCGGATGAAGTTCAGCCAGTAGCGCCGCATCACCCCGCCCACGCCGCGGAACACGTTGCCGACCTGCGGCACAATGACATGGCCCTGGCGGTGCAGGTCCACCGCGCCCCGCAGCAGCTCCGACACGGCGAAGGCGCCGATCATCACGGCGATGAAGTTGACCCCCGACATCAGGTCGACATTGTCGAAGGTGAAGCGCGGCACCCCCGCCGCGGGGTCGATGCCGATGCAGACAATCGCCAGGCCCAGCAGCAGCGAGACGAAGCCCTTCAGCGGGTCGCCTGTGCCGATGAACACCGCACAGGTGAGGCCGAGGCAGGCCAGCCAGAAATACTCGAAGGAGGAGAAGTTCAGCGCCATCTCGGCGAGCGAGGGGGCGCAGAGCACCAGGAAGAACACGCCGACGATGCCGCCCAGCGCCGAGAACACCACGTTGACGCCGAGGTTGAGGTCGAGCTGGCCCTTCCTGGCCATCAGGTAGGATTCGTCGGCATAGGCGGCGGAGGCGGGCGTGCCCGGCATGCGCAGCATGGCCGCCGGGATGTCGCCGGCGAAGATCGCCATGGCGGTCGCGGTGACGATGGCGCCCAGCGCCGGCACCGGGTCCATGAAGAAGGTGACCGGCACCAGCAGCGCCGTGGCCATCGTCGCCGTCAGCCCCGGCATGGCGCCGACGAACATGCCGAACACCGCCGCGCCCAGGATGACCAGCATCACCGAGGGGTCGAAGACCAGGCCGAAGGCCGTCAGGATCGGGTCCATTGCCGCCCTTCCTCAGAGGATGTCATTCAGCAGGCCGCGCGGCAGGGGCACGCGCATCATCCCGCTGAAGAACCAGTGCACCACCAGCGTCGCCACCAGCGCGACCGGCACGGCCCGCACCGGGCGCTCGCCGAACCACAGGAACAGCGCCAGCAGCAGGGCGAAGGCGAGCGGAATGAAGCCCAGCGTCTCGGCGAAGAGAAGATAGGCCACCACCGCCAGCGGCATGCTGAGGAAGGACAGGGCCTGCCCTCCCCGGAACCACCAGGGCGCCAGCTCGACCCAGGCCTCGCCGCGCCGCCGCGCCGCCAGGCCGCGCCCCACCAGCAGCAGCCCGCACAGGACCAGCCCGCCGCCGAGCAGCCGCGGGAACAGCTCCGGGCCGTAATCCTGGCCCGGGAAGGAGGGGAAGTAGGTTGTCAGCCAGATCATCGTGCCGGCCAGCAGCAGCAGGGCCAGTCCGAGCACGGCATCGTTCACCCGCATCGCGCATGCGCTCCGCAAGGCGCGGCCGGAGGCCGCGCGGGGCAGGAAAAGCGTGGCTCAGGGCAGTTGCGCGGCACGGGGCCGTCAGCCGCGCGCCAGCCCGGCGGCGCGCATCGCCTCGCCCATCGCCGCGTCGGAGCGGCCCATGAAGGTGGCGAACCCGTCCGGGTCCGCCCAGACCGTGCCGAAGCCGCGGGCGTTCATGAAGTCGGTGAACTCCTTGGCCTTGTAGGCGCGCTCCAGCGCCGCGGTGATGGTCTTGGCCATCTCGTCCGGCAGGCCGCGCGGCGCCGCGATGCCACGCCACGCGCCCGTGGAGTAGCTGATGCCGAGCTTCTCGTTCAGCGTCGGCACCGTGTCGAATTGCGGGTTGCGCTGCGGCGCCATGATGGCGAGGCTGCGCGCCCGGCCGGCGTCGAGCATGGCCCGCGCCTCGGGCACGGAGCAGGTGACGATGTCCACGCCGCCCGCCGCCAGGTCCTGCATGGCGGGCGCCGCGCCGTTCGAGGGCACCCAGCGCACATGGTCGGGCTTCAGCCCCATCGCCTGCAGCCAGCCGATCAGCGCCAGGTGCCAGATGCCGCCCTGGCCGGTGCCGGAGGCCTTCATCTTGCCCGCCGGCGCCGCCTTGATGGCCTCGGCCAGTTCCTTGATGTCCTTGTAGGGCGAGGAGGCGCTGACCTGCACGCCCGGCGGGTCCTCGTTCATCAGCGCGAGCGGCCGGTAGTCCTTGTAGGTGAGGTTGGTCAGCCCGGCATGATGGAGCATGGCGATCTCCACCGTGATGATGCCGATGGTGTAGCCATCGGGCTGCGCCGTGGCGATGGCGGAATGGCCGACCACCCCGTTGCCGCCGGTGCGGTTCACCACATTGATCGGCTGGCCGAGATCCTTCTCCAGCAGCGCGCCGATGATGCGGGCCGTGGCATCGGTGCCGCCGCCGGCGCCCCATGGGCAGAGCAGGGTGATGGGGCGGGTCGGGTAGCGGGACTGGGCCAGGGCGGGACGCGCCAGCAGGCCGGCGGCACCCGCCGCCACACCGAAGGCCATCAGGCCGCGGCGAGACACTTCATTCATGGACATTCTCCCCAACGCCCGCTTCGGCGGGTCGTTCTCCTTGTACGATGATAGACTAAGGGGCGGCGCGCGGTCTGGGCAAGCATGCAGCGGGATCGCAGGATCCGGACGCCAACGGCATGGCCGGCCGGCCGGCTGTGAAGCCTGGGCCAATCTGCGCGCCGGCATGGCCGGGCAGGAACGGTCCCCCCTCCGCCGCGCGCGCAGGCAGAGAGACGGAGAGGCGCAGCCTGGCGTTCAGCCGCCCCTGCGGCTCCAGCGGATGAAGCCGCCGACGACGCGCTGATCGCCGGCCCGCGGCACTCCGTGGGAGAGCGGAAAGCAGGACGAGATCCGCCGGACCTGCCCCCGCCCGTGCCGGAACCGGTCAGCCGCGGCAGCACCTCCCGCAGCGAGGAAACACGGCCGGATCAAAGCGCAAGAAGCCCGCCGGACAGACCCTGAACACAGCACACGCCGAGGTTGTCCGGTTTCCAACAGTCACACTGAAAAATTCAAAATTTATATTCCGGCGAAGAAAAGAAACTAAAAGTTTCGTTGTCGGAACTTATTTCGTTATGGTAAGCAAATGTAATCTCGTTGGAGCATGCAGCACAGCGAAGGTGATCGAGGCTCAGCAATGACACGCACCCCGCGCGCCCCCTCCTACGTTCTGCCCGAGCCCAGCGTCGCAGGGGTGGAAACGCCTTCGCATCAGGAACTTCCGAGGATGGTGCCGGCATCCGGCCTGCGAGGCGGCAGGCCGGGGGCCATCGATGCCCTTCGCGCCGCGCAGGGCTGGGCGGACCTTCCCTTCTGCAGGCTGTTCCCGTGGTGCGTCGATTTTCTGCTCCTCATTCTTTTTTCCGTGCCTGTCCCGGGCTGGGAACCGGGCGCGCCATTCCCGGTCGCGCATCATGCGCTCCTGGTGCTGGGCGGCACCCTGCTCTCCGCCCTGCTCAACCGGGTCGCACTGGCGGATCTCGAGCAATCCTCCGGCGCCACGACGCGGCGGCTGTTCTTCCGGGCGGCGCTTGCCGCGGCCGCGACGTCGCTCATCATCGCCCTCTCGGAGCATGTCCTGCTTCGGGCGGATGCCACCGCGGAATTCCTCTGGCTGCTGGGCGGCTTCATGCCGCTCAGCGCCACGGCCCATGCCATGACGGCCTATCTGATAGGGCTGCGGCAGACAGTGCCGATGCGCCTGGCCCTGGTCGGCCCGGCGGCGCGGTTCGCCACCTTCGAGGCAGGGCTGAGGCACCGGTCCGGGCAGGGCGCGGTCGTGGTCGCCCGGGTGGGCGGCGCGGTCGATGCCGAGATCGAGCAGTTGCGGCACCTCATCCTCGGCCAGCAGGTCGACGTCGTGGTGCTGGCCACGGGCGGGCTTGACGCGAACCGCCTTTCCGATGTGGGCCGGGCCCTGGCCGAGGCGCCCGCGCGGCTCTGCTTCCTCGCCGACCCGATGTCCTTCGACCCCACGCTCGAGGAAGCGTTCCGCTGGTCCGGCCTCGGCGTGGTGGAGATCCTGCCCCATCCGGTCCGCAGCGCCGAGTGGTCGGTCAAGCGCGGCCTCGACGTGGCATTCGCCCTGATGGCCCTGGCCTTCATGGCGCCGCTCCTGCTGCTGATCGCGATGGCCATCCGCCTGGAATCGCCAGGGCCGGTCCTGTTCCGCCAGTGGCGGGTCGGCCTGGGCGGCAGGCCCATACAGGTCCTGAAGTTCCGGTCCATGTACATAAAGGGATGCGACGCATCGGGCGCCGCGCGCACCCGGGCCCGCGACCCGCGCGTGACGCATGTGGGTCGCTTCCTGCGGCGCACCAGCATGGACGAGCTGCCCCAACTCTGGAACGTGCTCCGGGGCGACATGTCCCTGGTCGGGCCGCGCCCGCACGCGCTGGCCATGCAGGTGGAAGGCAGGCCCTATGCGGAGGTGGTGAGCCAGTACCGCCTGCGCCACAGGGTGCGGCCCGGCATCACCGGATGGGCCCAGGTCAATGGCGCGCGCGGCGAGGTGGACACGCTGGAGCGGGCGCAGAGGCGGATCATGCTCGACCTCTGGTACGTCGATCACTGGTCGCTTGCCCTGGATTTCCAGGTGCTGCTGCGCACCGTGCTCGGCGGCTTCGCCAGCTTCCGGGCCGATTGAGGAAAGCCGTGGTGCGGACAGCCCCGGAGCTTCCCCCCTGGACGACGCGCTCCGCCGACGGAACGGCCGGCGCCTCCAGCCTGGCCAACGCCGAGAGCGAGATCCATGCGCCCACCCGGCACGCCGTGCACCGCACGCTGACACTGGGTGTCGTCGTCGATGCCTGCCGCGATCTCTCCACCGCCGTGGAGGCCGTCCGCAGGCAGATGCGGCTGCCGGCGCGGGCGAGAAGCCAGGCCTTCCTGGTCACCTTCGTCAACCCGGCCACCGTGGCCGCGACGGAGCGAAGCATCTGGCTGCGCGTCGCGCTGCAGAATTTCGACCTGGTGCTGCCGGACGGAATCGCCATGGCGCTGGCGACCGGATACCTCTCCGGCTCCAGCGCGGCGCGTATCAGCTTCGACACGACCTCCCTCGCCCTGCCGGTCCTGCACCTTGCGGCCGAATACGGCAGCGGCGTCGTCCTGGTCGGCGGCCGGGAGGGTGTCGCCCGGCGCGCCGCGGACCGCATCGCCGAACGGTTTCCCGGGCTGCGCATCCTGGGAACGTGGCATGGCTACGGCGACATGGCGGCGTCCGTCCGGGCGGTGCACGACACGGCACCCGACATCGTCATCTGCGGCATGGGCAGCGGGCCGCAGGAGGAGTTCCTGCTGCGCCTCAGAGCCGCGGGGTGGCACGGCGTCGGCTTCACCTGCGGCGGCTATCTCGACCAGACCGCCGGCGGCCTCGAATATTATCCGGCCTGGATCGACAGGACGAATCTCCGCTGGCTCTACCGCCTCGCCCGCGAGCCGAGGCGTCTCTGGCGCCGCTACCTGGTGGATTACGGGCGCTTCGCCCTCCGCTTCGGCAGAGCCGCCAGGGACCGTGCCCGCCCCGGGCCTGCGGGCCGCGGAGCTGGCCGATGAGCGGTGGGCGGAGCGACGCCAATGGCCGCACGCTGCGCGCCCTGTTCTGGACGATGCTCGATGTGGGCGGCAGCCAGGGCCTCGCGCTGCTGCTCTACGTCATCCTCACCCGGATCCTGACGCCGGGCGAGTATGGCGTCTTCGCCCTCGCCCTCGCCATCACCGCGATGGCCAACACGGTGCTGTTCCAGGGCTTCGCCGACGCGCTGATCCAGCGCGAGGCGCCGGACGAGGATGACCGCAGCACCGCCTTCTGGACGAACCTGGCGCTGGGCGCGGTGCTGACCATCCTCCTCGTGCTGAGCGCGCACACCCTCTCGGCGGCCTTCGGCGACGCCTCCCTCTCGCCCGTCCTCCAGGCCATGTCCGTGCTGTGCCTGCTGCGCGCGCTGGTCAGCGTCCATTCGGCGCTCTGCCGGCGGGAGATGCGCATGGCCATCTTCGCCCTGCGCGCCATCAGCGGCTACGTGATCGGCGGGCTGTGCGGCATCGCGCTGGCGATGGCGGGGTGGGGCGTCTGGGCGCTGGTGGCGTGCCAGCTCATCCAGGCCGTCGTCATCCTCGTCGTGATGTGGACGACGATCCGCTGGACTCCCCGGCTGCGCTTCTCGCGCCGGTCGCTGAAGCGGCTCGCCGGCTTCAGCAGCCCCTTCATGATGGCCGGCATCTTCACCGCCATCGCCGACAAGGTCGACAACCTGATCATCGGCGTGATGCTCGATGTCGTGGCTGTCGGCCACTACAATCTCGCGCTCAAGATGATGCAGGCGCTTGGGTTCATCGCCATGTCGCCGCTCGCCCTGCTGATGATGCCGGTGCTGGCGCGGCTCGCGCACGACCAGGCGGCCTTCCGGGACGAGTATGTCCGCCTCGTCACCGCCTCGCTGTCCATCTGGCTGCCGCTGGCGATCGGCCTCGGCTTCCTGGCGCCGGCGGTGGTGCCCTTCACCTTCGGTCCGCAATGGATGGATGCCGTGCCGGTTCTGCAGGCCATGGCCCTGGGCGGCGCCACCGTGCCGCTCTGGGCCTTCACCGGTCAGGCGCTCTCCGCGCTTGGCCGCCCCAGCGCCTATGCCTGGCTGGCCGGCGGGCAGCTGGTCCTCGCCGCCATCGCCTACGCGCTGGCCTCGCCCTTCGGCATCGTCGCGGTGGGCGTCGCCTGGGCCGTGGTCTCGGCGCTGCTGGTGCCCATCCACCTGTACGTGCTGGAGCAGATCTCGGGCAGGAGCCTCATGCCGCTGGTCGGCAACGCGCTGCGCCTCGCCGCCGCGGGGGCGGGCATGGTGGCCGCGATGCTCGCCGGCGACCGGCTGTCCGGCGGCAGTTCCTGGCTGGCCGGCATGGCCGGCGGCCTGGTCTACCTGGCCCTGCTGGAGACGGTGCTGCTCCCCCGCTACGTGAGCGGCGGGATCCGCTCCGCCCGCCTGGCCTTCTTCGCGCACGGAGGCAGCCGATGATGGCATTCCCGAGGCTGCGGGCCGGGCGGGCCGCCGCTTCCCCCCCGGCGGGTCCGGCGGGCGGCGGCGGCGCCCTGATCGAGATCCTGCGCGACCCGGACCGCCTCGCGGCGCTGGGCCCGGCGTGGCGCGCGCTGGAGACCCAGGCGGGCGCCGGTACCTTCCAGTCCCATGACTGGATCTCGGCGTGGTGGCATGGCGGCGCCGCCCGCTCCGGCTTCCGGCTCCACCTCGCCCTGGCATGGGATGGCGACGAGCTGGTCGGCGTGCTGCCGCTGGCGGTCCGCCGCCGTCACGGGCTGCGGGTGCTGGAATGGGCGGCGAAGGATGTCAGCGACTACTGCGACGCGCTCCTGGCGCCTTCCCGCGGGGATCTCATCCTTCCCCTGTGGCGCGCGGCGCGCGCGCAGGGCGGCTTCGATGTCGCCTATCTCAGCCATCTCCGGCCCGGCGGCGTGCTGGAGTGCCTGGACCGGGACCGGCTGCGGCTGTGGCCGGGCCGGCGCTCCACCATCGCGTCGGCGCTCCGCCTCGGCGCATGGAGCAGCGGCGCCGGGTTCATGCAGTCGCTCACCGCCGGGGAGCGGCAGAACTACCGGCGGAGCCGCAAGATCCTGGCGCAGGGCGGGCCGGTCCAGTTCCGCGTGCTGCAAGGGGCGGAGCTGTGGCCGGCGGTCGAGAGGCTGCGGCAGATGAAGCTGGACTGGCTGCGGCGCACCGGCCTCGCTTCACCGCTGTTCAGCGACGACGGGACCATGCTGCGCAGCCTGACCACGGCGCTGGAGGCGCGCGGATGCCTGCGCGTCTTCGTGCTCGAGGCCGGGGGCAGCATCGCCGCCGTCCTGCTCTGCATCGCCGAGGGCGGCCGCCTGCTCGGCCTCAACCGCGCCTATGAGCAGAGCCTGCACCGCGCCTCGCCCGGCACGCTGGCCCTGATCGAGAAGATCTCCTGGGCCATCGACCATGGCTTCACCGAGGTCGACTTCCTTTGCGGCGACGAGGCCTACAAGCAGCGCCTGGCCAACACCTACCTGCGCCTCGGCACGCTGGTGCACGCGCGCACGCCGCTCGGGCTGGCCGCCCTCGCCTCCGATGCCTGCATCCCGGTGATGGCGCGCCTGCGCGCCCGGCTCGGCGCCTTCCCGGGTTTCTCCGTGGCCTTCTCCAGGGTGCCCAGAACATGATCCCGAAACGCATCCACTACGTCTGGGTGGGCGGCCCGATGCCGGACCGCTACCGCGTCCTCGTCGACCACTGGCGGCACCTGCATCCGGACTGGGAGCTCGTGCACTGGAGCGAGCGCAACATCGACTTCTCCCACGCGCCGCTGCGGGAGGCCTATCGGCGGCGGCAATGGGCAAGGGTGTCCGACATCGCGCGGCTGTTGGCGGTGCACCGCCATGGCGGCATCTACCTCGACACCGATTTCAAGGTCCTGAAGCCGCTGGACCCGCTGCTCGACAACCAGTGCTTCCTGAGCTTCCAGGATTCCCCCAAGCCCAGCGACCTGCTCGCCAACGGGTGCCTCGGCGCCGTGCCGGGCCACTGGTTCATCGGCGAGGCTCTGGAGGCCGCGCTGCGCCTGCGCAGCCTGCCCTTCGGCCTCGACCGGCCGACGCGCTCCGGCCCGAAGCTCGTCACCCGGCTGATGCGGCGCCACGGGCTGCGCGCGGAGACGGCCGATGTGCAGGCGGAGGCCTGGATCGGCGACATCCGGATTTATCCGTGGCGGGTGTTCTTCCCCTATCCCCACGGCGGCGAGTTCACCCCCGACTGCATCACCGAGGACACCCTGGCGGTGCATCTCTGGGAGCGCTCCTGGAGCGCGAGCCTGCCCCGTCACATCCGGCTCGCCCAGGCGGCGCGCAGCCGGGTCTCCCGCGTCCTGCATAGCCTTCACACCTGAGGAGGAAGCCGAGCATGTCGCCCTGGCAGCGTGAACTCCGGATAGCAGGCGGGGCGGCGGTGGCTGCCTTCGCCGAGAAGCTCCATCGCTCGCTCGGCCCGGCAGTCCGGGTGGCGGTCGAGGCGGAGCCGGCCTCCGCACGGCCGGACGCCGATGGTGCCGAAACCGTGCTGCTGCGGGTCGCGCCCGGGAAGCCGGCCGCTGCCGGCGGGCGGGCGTGGCGGATCGTCGACGAGCATGGGGAGTTCCTGTGCTCCCCCCGCTTCGGCCTGCGGCAATGCTGCCGGGCGCCGGGCCTGCTGTCCCTACATCTCGTGGAGGATTCCCGCGCGGGCGCACCGGGGAGGGTCCTGGCCGAGGCGCATCTCGGCGCCTGGCGCCCCCATCCCGAGCTCAGGGAAGCGGCGATGAAGGCGGCGGCTGCGCTGGTGGCCGAGGCCATCCGCCATCCTGGCCGGGCTACGCGGCCCTGGGCGCCCCTCCCCCGCAAGGCCGCCGACTGGCCGGGGCGCTGGCGTCTCGCCTACGGGCTGAAGCGGGCACGCGACAAGCTGACCAGCGAGAACTGGGCGGTCGGCGTCACCGAGGTCGCGCCGGAGGAGCTGGGGAGGAGCCAGATCATGCCCGGCATCCGCTGGACCGTGCCGCCCAGCGCGGAGGGCTACCACGCCGACCCGTTTCCCTGGCCGGGACGCCCGGGCATGGCGCTGTGCGAGTATTTCGACCACGCGACCGGCCTCGGGCGCCTCCGCGCGCTGCTGCTCGGGGCCGAGGCCGGTACGGTGCTGGCCGAGGAACTCCCCGTGCAGGTCAGGGGCCATCTCTCCTACCCGTTCTGCTGGGAGGAGGATGGGCGGGTGTTCTGCACCCCCGAAATGGCGGCGAGCCGCCGGCAGGTGATCTTCGAGCTCTCGCCGGACGCGCCGCCGCGCGCCGTGGCCACCGTCGCCGAGGAGGTGGAGATGGCGGACCCGACCTTCTTCCGCCATGGCGGCCTCTGCTGGCTGGCCTACACGGATGTCTCCTTCGGCCCGCACGACAATCTCTGCCTGATGTTCGCGGAGAGCCTCGAGGGGCCGTGGACACCGCATCCGGCGAATCCGGTGAAGATCGACATCAGGTCCTCGCGCCCGGCCGGCCCGTTGCTGGCGGTGGGCGGCCGGCTGCTGCGCCCTGCGCAGGATTGCGCCGCCTCCTACGGCGCCGCGCTGGTGGTCAACGAGATCCTCGAATGCACGCCCTCCTCCTACCGCGAGAAGCCGGTGGCCGTGCTGTCGCCGGACCCGGAAGGGCCGTTCCCGCACGGGCTGCACACCATCGCCGCCATGGCCGATGGCCACTTCCTGGTGGATGGAAAGCGCATTTCCCTGAGCCCCGGCATCCTGCTCCGCCGGCTGGCGCGCCGGCTGCCGTCCGCGGACTGGCTCCGGCGCCCCGGCGCCCGCCCGATCCGGAAGCCCGCAGCAGGATTGAGAGGATGAGCACCAAAGCCCCCTACACCCTGCGCCTCAGCGCCGATGCGGCCGCACCGCCCGAACCGTCCTGGGCGGTCGAGCGCGAGCGCAACGTCGCCGCCAGCGCATGGGCGGCCGCGCGGCGCCGCAAATGGCTGATCCTCTCCGTCACGCTTCTGGTCTTCACCGGCGGCTTCGCCGGCCTCCTGGCGCTTCCCCCGGCCTACCGGGCCTCGGGCACCGTGCTGCTGGAGGCGCCGAAGACCGTGGTCTTCCAGCGCCCGGGCGTCACCGCCAGTACGCCGCCGGCCACGGAGATGCTGGCGGACGAGCTCGAGGTGCTGCGCTCGCGGGAGCTGCTGCGGCGCGTCGTGGCCAGGCTGGGGCTGGAGGCCGACCCGGACTTCAACCCGCTGCTGCGCCCCTCCCGCCTGCTGGCGGCAGCCGACAGTCTCATCGGGCTGCTGGGCCGCTGGTCCGAGGAACCGGTGCACCGGCTCCTGGCGCTCCTCGGCGTGCAGCGCGCGGAGGCGGGCGGCCTCGACGCGACCGTGCAGAGCCTGGACCGCAACGTCACCGTCGGCCCCATCGGGCGCAGCCGCGCCATCGAGATCACGGCGACGGCACGGGTGCCGGAGCGGGCGGCCGCGATCGCCAATGGCGTGGCGGAGGCCTATCTGGAAATGCGGGCCGAGCTGCGGGCGGCGGAGCTGCGGTCCATCAGCGCCTGGATGAATTCGGAGCTGGCCGCGCTGCGCGCCCGCATCGACACCTCGGCCCGCGCGGTGGTCGAGTTCCGCGCCACCAACGGCGTGGTCAATGGCCTCTCCCGCACCGATCTCAGCGCCAACCTCGTGCAGCAGGAGATTTCCGAGGTCGCCAGCCAGATCACCGCCCTCCGCCTCCGCCGCTCCGAGCTGGCGGCACGGCTGCGCGACGCCGAGGCGGCGATGGCGGCGCGGAACATGGATGGCCTGGCGAGCGTCCTCGACTCCCGCACCATCCAGCAGTTCCGCGTGCAGGAGGCGCAGTCGGCGGCGCGGCTGGCGGATCTCGCCTCGCAGTACGGGCGCTCCCACCCCGCCCTGCAGGCAGTCAACGCGGAGCTGGCCGATATCCGGCGCAACATCGCCCGGGAGGCCGACAGGATCCTCCAGAGCACGCGCAACGAGGCGGGCGTCGCGGAGACGCACTACCGGGCGCTCACGGAACGGCTGAGGGCGCTGCGCGGCGAGGTGGCGCAGGCGGATGGCGTGGAGGTGAGGCTGCAGGAGCTGCAGCGCGACGTCTCGGCGGACCGCCTCGTGGCGGAGAACTTCCTGGTCCGCGCGCGGGAGCTCGGGGCGGAGGCACGGCTCCGCGACACCGGCGCGCGGGTGGTCTCGGAGGCAACGGTGCCCCGCCTGCCCTACGCGCCGAACCTCCAGCTGCTGCTCCCCCTGCTGGCCTTCGTCTCCCTCGGCGCCGGCGGCGTGGCCGCGCTTGCCCGGGAAGCCATGGCGCGGGGCATGCGCAGCGTGGAGGATCTCGGCGATGCCGGCGTCGTGCCGCTCGGCGTCATCCCGCTCTGGCGCCGCCGCTGGGACCGGCTGGGACAGGCGATGTTCCGCGAGGCCATCGCCGGCCTCTGCGCCCATCTGGTGCGCCCCCGGCCCGGCGGGGTGGCGCCGCGCAGCCTGCTCGTCACCTCGGCCAATCCGGGCGAAGGCAAGAGCACGGTCGCGCGCGCCCTGGCGGCCGAGGCGGCGGGAAGGGGCATGCGGGTCATCCTGGTGGACGCCGACCTGCGCGGCCAGCGCCGCCGCGGCCCGGCCGAGGCCGGCCTCTCCGACGTGCTCCGCGCGGACACGACCCTGCACGCCGCATTGCGGCCCGTGCCGGACGGGGACTACCGCTGGCTGCCCCCCGGGCCCCGGCCGCCGAACCCGACGCAGCTCCTGGCCTCGGGGGCCATGGAGCGGCTCCTGCGGCAGATGGAGGCGGAGGCCGAGCTGGTGATCATCGACGCGCCGCCCGTTCCCATCGGCGGCGACGTGCCGGCCCTGGCGCGTATGGCTTCCCAATCCGTGCTGCTGGTCCGCTGGGAGCACACCCGCGCCGATGAGGCCGCCGCGGCGCTGCGCAGCCTGCGGATCGCCGGCGCCGCGCTGGCGGGCGTCACCATGAGCATGGTCGATACCCGCTACAACGAGCAGTACCGGCACGGCGATGCCAGCTTCTTCTCCCGCCGCATGCGCCGCTACTATCTGGCGCGCGGATGAGCGCCACCCTCGCCCCGGCCGGCCTCCGCCCGGACCCGGCGGCGCGGCCGGTCACGGGTGCCACGCCAAGCGCCACGCCGGGCGCCATGCCGCTGGGGCTGGCCATCGCCCACGCGCTCGGCTGGCAGGCGGCGGGGCTGGCGCTGCTGGCGGCGCATGTGCTGCTGGTGCGGGAGCTGGGGCCGCTCGCCTCGGCCGTGGCCCTGGGCGGCCTGCTGCTGCTCTACGCCTGGCTGCCGCTCGCCGGGCTGGTCGTGTACTGGCAGCTGGCGCTCTACCAGAACGCCATGGTCGCCTTCTTCTGCGACGGCATGCAGCCGGGCTCCTTCCAGGTCCTGCTCGGGACCGGGTTCATGGCGACGGGGCTGCTGGGCGCCCTTGCCGCGGCCCGCCTGCTGCTCTCGCGCCGCGGGGCGGCGGCGCCGGCGCGGCGCATCGTCCTGCTGGCCTGCGCCGCCATCGCCCTGTCCACCGCCTATGCCGCCTACGGCGCCCTGCTCTCCTCCCCCGCCTCGGCCGCCGTGTACCTGCGCGCGGCCACCGGGATGCTGCTGATGCTGCTGGTGGGGCTGGATGCCGGCCGCGTCTGGAGCTTCCGCAGCCTCGCCATCGGCTATCTGGTCTCGCTTGCCGCGGGGCTCGGCTACAGCGCGCTGGAGGTGGCCGATCCGGCCTGGTTCTACGAGATGACGGGGGGCATCCCCTTCATGAACCTCAAATACACCGCCGCGGAGCTGGACTGGCCCTTCCACACCGCACGCGACCTGATCGCGACCCGCACCAGCGTCCTGTTCAACGTGACGGGCAGCGAGGCAACCGCGCTGTCCTTCCGCTTCGGCGGCCCGAACATCCACCCGATCAGCTATGCCTATGTGATCGCCATGGGCGGCATCGCCGCGCTGGCCCTGCGGTGGTACGGCAGCGTGGTGCTGGCGGCGGCGGTCCTGGCCGCGATGGGCGTGAAGGGCGCCATGCTCACCCTGGTCATGACACTGGGCCTGTGGCTCTTCTGGCACTGGGCCGGCCGGGCGCGCCTGCTGCTGGCGGTCATGGCGGTGTCCGTCGTGACGTATTCGGCGGCGGTGATCCACGTCGGCCTGCGGAGTGGGGATTTCCATGTCATCGGGCTGATTGGCGGCGTCGATGGATTCCTGCGCAACCCGCTGGGGCACGGTATCGGCGTGGGCGGCAACCTGTCGGACACGGCGCGCGCCGGCGTCGACATGATCGACCTCCAGAACAACGGGGCGGATTTCGCGCTGGAGAGCGCCATCGGCGTGCTGCTCTACCAGCTGGGCCTGGGCCTGCTTCTCCACCTCGCGGCCTTCGCCGCGCTTCTGGCGGCGGCCAGGCCGCGGCGTGGATGGCGGCACGCCCGGCCCCAGGCAACGGACGCCATCTTCATCGGGGTGGCCATGACGATCGTGAACGGCCTGTTCCAGGAGGAGGCCTACACGGTCTACGCGCTCGGGGTCGCGATGCTGTTCGCGGGGGCGCTGGTGGCCAATCAGCCGCCGGGCGGCCGGCCGGCCCGGGCGTGACGCCGGGCCGGCCGATGGCTCCCCGCACCGGGAACGCCCCGGGCGGCAGGGGGAGGCCCCGGCGACCGGGGCCTCCGGGCCGGCTCAGGCGAAGATCAGATCCGCGGCGGTGACCGCCGCGTTCGGCATCCAGATCTCATCGGCACCGGCGTGCAGCAGGGTGCCGGAGACGCCGTCATGGCTCTCCTGCGCCCAGTCCACGTCACCGCGCTGCAGCCCGACGAGCTTCAGCTTGTCGGTGCCGTTGGCGAAGTCCTGGATGATGTCGTTGCCGTCACCCTTGTGGAACACGTTGGTGTCGCGGCCCGGACCGTTCCAGATCTGGTCGTTGCCCTTGCCGCCGGTGATGGTGTCGTTGCCCGCACCGGCATAGATCTGGTCATCGCCGTCGGTACCGGTGAGGGTGTTGCTGCGGCCGTTGCCGTCGATGACGCGCCCGGGCACGCTCGGCGCCGGCGCGGGCTCCTCCACCGGCGCGACCGGCGGGGGGACGGGCGTGGCGCTGTCCGGCTCGGCAGAGCCGACCGCGCCGGCCGGAATACCGCCGCCCCACTCCCACGCCTTCACGTAGTCGATCTCCATGGAAGCCGTCGCCCCGTCATCGGCATTGCCGTGCCAGGCGCCATCGGCGCCGACATGCAGCGACAGGGTGAGGTACATGGGCTTGTTGGCGTCGGAGGGCGTCGGCGTCCGGAAGGTTTCCTGGCCGTCCAGATAGTAGACGATCTCGTTCGGGCCCCAGTCCACGCCATAGGTGTGGAACTCGGCCGTGGTGGAGGTCGCGGCGTCGGTCCAGTCGGAACGGGCATTGCCCGTCTGGGTGTGGACGGTGTTGATGACCGTGTTGGGCTCGCCCCCGCTGACCTCGGAGACGTCGATCTCGGGCGGCCAGGAATGGTCGGAGGGGATCATCCACAGCGCGCTGAGAAAGCCGTCGCCAGGGGCATTTTTCGCACGGAACTCGAAATACCCGTATTGCTGCGAGAACATCTCGTCCGTGTGCAGCATGCCGGATGCATGGGTCACCCAGTCGGGCTCGTTCGGCACCCCGGTCTGGTCGATCGGCTTCGCAGTAATCTTGAGAACGCCGTTCGATTGCGAGAATGGATTGTACCCGGTGGACGAGTCAGAAAAATAGACTCCATCCGTTTTGTCGTCCGAGTATCTCGAATCCCAGAACCACTGCGATTTCCAAGTTCCTTGGCCTGTCGAGTCTCGTCCGTTGGGACTAATGTCAATCGGGTTGCTGAAATCCTCTTGGAAGGTCAGTTTCGGCGTGGTGCTGGGGACAGTGGCCACAAAATACTCCGTAAGCAGTTCGTTGCAACTCCGGATTGCGAATCCGGAGCAACGAACGCTTACAGGTCACACCCAGCACTCGCAAGCTGAATCTCGATTGCGTGAGCGCAACAGAATTTACTTGCACTTTGGACTCTGTTCCCCACCAGAAATAATTCCTGACTTACACGTTATTGTTTAGTAATGTCCCGTTGCGCAGGCCGAGTGAGGGGGTGGGGAAGACGATGTACCGTTCCGTCCAACGCCGGGCCTTGCTGGGCGCGGCTCTCGGCGCATCCCTGCCCAAGCCGGGAGCGCCCCGTGCGGCCTTCGTGCCGGATACCGGCAATGTGCCGTGGCGCCGTGCCAGGCGGCTGGGGCGGGGGGTGAATCTCAGCCTTTGGCGGGATCCGCTGGCAGCCCCGAAGGGTGAGGCGGAAGGCCGCGAGACCTTGGCTGAGATCGCGGCGCTCGGTTTTCGCCATGTGCGGCTGCCGATCGACATGTCTCCCGCCGTCGCCGGAATACCGCGCCGGCCGGAGGTCGCGCGGCGCCTGGCGAACCGGCTGGCGGGCGATATCGCGGCGGCGCAGGCGCGCGGGCTGGCGGTCATCCTGGACATGCACCCGCCGGACTTGTTCCGTGAGCGCCTCGTGGCCGTGCCCGGCGAGCCGGAACGGTTCGCCGAGACCTGGGCGGTCATCGCCCGCTCGCTGGCGCCGCTCGACCCGGAAAGCCTTGTCCTTGAGGTGCTCAACGAGCCGGGCGAAGCCCTCGGGCCGCGATGGCCCCGGCTGCAGGCCGTGCTGGTCCAGGCGATCCGCGCGGAAGCCCCCGGACACACGATCCTTGTCACCGGCGGGAATTTCTCCACGGTGGGCGACCTCCGCCAGCTCGATCCGCTGCAGGACGGCAATCTGATCTACAGCTTCCACTGCTATACGCCGATGCTGTTCACGCATCAGGGCGCGGCGTGGGCGCAGCCCTATGCGCGTATCAAGGGCGTGCCCTATCCCCTGCGCGCCGCAGATGTCAGGGCGGCCGGGGCGGCCGCGCCCGCGGCGGACCGGCAGGCAATCGCGGCCGAGGCGCGGGATGGCGCGGGATGGGACGGCGCCGCGCTCGAGGCCCTGCTCGCGGAAGCCGGCGAGTGGGCCAGCCAGCACGGCGTGCCGCTGGTATGCACGGAGTTCGGCGTCTTCCGCGATGGGGGCGTGAACCCGGCCGACCGCCTGCGCTACCTCGCGGACATCCAGGCCGCCCTGTCCCGCCACGTGCAGGGCTGGACGGTGTGGGACTACAGTGGAGGGTTCGGCGTGGTGCGCCGGGGCCGGCACGGTTTGCGGGTCGACCACGCCGTGCTGCGTGCCCTCGGCCTGGCCTGACATTGCGCGGAGCCGAAACCTGCCAGTCCTGCGCAGGATGATGAGCGTGGACGCTTGCGCTCAGCGTCCGTTCAGCTCTGCTGAGGCGTCCTCGCGGGGATGCGCCGGAGGAGCCTTGAAGCCTGCGCGGGATCCCCGATGCAGGGGATGAAGAAGCCGGCGGCGCAGTGATCAAGGTGGGGATCGGGTAGGCCGCCGAAGAATCCCGCGGCGGGCGGATGGCCGGCGCACCATCGCCACCTGCGGCGGCCCGGTGGAGGGCAGGACCATCGCCGTGCTAGGCGTGGGCTTCAAGCCCAGCACGGACGACATACATGGCACCCGGTTCCACCATTGTTCCAGCGGCCGACCCTGAGGGGAGGACATGAAGCGCATTCTCGTCACCGGCGCTGCGGGCTTCGTCGGCCGTGCAGTGAGCGTGCAGCTCCTGCAGGATGGGTTCGAGGTTCTGGGCCTCGACAATCTGACCCCCTACTACGATACGCGGCTGAAGGAAGCGCGCCTGCAGGATCTGGCCGGCCGGCCGGGCTTCGCCTTCGAGCGCATCGACCTCGCCGACGCGGCGGCAACCCGCGCGGCATTCGAGCGGTTCGCACCGGATGCCGTGGTGCATCTGGCGGCCCAGGCGGGCGTGCGCTACTCGCTTGAAAATCCTGCCGCCTACACATCCTCCAACATCGACGGCTTCCTGTCGGTCCTGGAAGCCTGCCGGGCTTTTCCGGTGCGCCATCTGGTCTACGCGTCCTCCTCCTCGGTCTACGGCAGCAACAGCAAGGTGCCATTCTCCGAAAGCGACCCGGTGGATCGGCCGGTCTCGCTCTACGCCGCGACCAAGCGCGCGAACGAGCTGATGGCGCAAACCTACAGCCACCTGTTCCGCATTCCCGCCTCCGGCTTGCGCTTCTTCACGGTCTATGGACCCTGGGGCAGGCCGGACATGGCTTATTACAAGTTCACCGACGCGATCTTTGCCGGGCGCTCCATCGACATCTACAATCATGGCCGGATGGAACGCGATTTCACCTATATCGATGAGGTGGTGGAGGCGATCCGGCGCCTGGTGGTGCAGCCGCCCGCCGACCGTGTCCCCACGGCCGGCGAGCCGGGGCGGATCGATCCTGGCGTGCCCCATCGCATCTTCAACATCGGCAACCACACGCCGGTGAAGCTGGACCGTTTCATCGACGTGCTGGAGAACATCATCGGTCGCAAGGCAGAGCGGCGGATGCTGCCGATGCAGCCTGGCGATGTGGAACGGACTTACGCCGATGTCTCCGCCTTGCAGGCGGCGGTCCGCTTCGCGCCGGTCACCCCGATCGAGGAAGGGCTGGCACGGTTCGTCAGCTGGTACCGCGGCTATAATCGCCTGAACTGATGCGGAGCCTGCCAGCCGGGCTGGTGCGGGCCCGGAGACCATAAGCGGCACCCTGGGGTGTCGGGCTCAGGGCCGGCATGGGTGCCTCTTATGCTACGATCCTGCTGCCATGGCTGACCTGTTCCGTGAGGCCGGAGCGCCCTGCCGCATAACGCGCCTGATGCATCATCCCGGCATCGACGCGGGATGGAGTCGGCTATCGGATTCCGCAACTGAGCCGGAGCCGAGCAAAAATTAGGAATAAGTTCACAAACCCCGCATGGAAGCAATGCAGTTGCCGGGCTCCGGTCGCGGCGTGAGCAGCATTCTGCTTTATAATGCACGGATGGATAGGCGCTTCGCGCCCGGAGAGGATTTCCTGATGGATACCAACAGCATTGTTGAAGCCGGTTCCGTGCGGTTCGGCAACAGGCTGCCGATTGCCCTGATCGCTGGTCCCTGCCAGCTGGAGAGCCGGGCGCATGCACTGGAAATGGCTTCCGCCCTGAAGGAGATCTCCACGCGGCTCGGCATCGGCCTCGTCTACAAGACCAGCTTCGACAAGGCCAACCGCACCAGCGCCAGCGCGCAGCGTGGCCTGGGCATGGAGAGGTCCCTCCCCATCTTCGCCGAGATCCGCGAGAGCCTGGGCCTGCCCGTGCTGACCGACGTGCATGACGCGGCCCAGTGCGCGCCCGTCGCCGAGGCGGTGGACATCCTGCAGATCCCGGCCTTCCTGTGCCGCCAGACCGACCTGCTGCTGGCCGCCGCCGCCACGGGGCGCGCCGTCAACGTCAAGAAGGGCCAGTTCCTGGCGCCGTGGGACATGGTGAACGTGGTCGAGAAGCTGACCGGCGCCGGCAACCCGAACGTGCTGCTCACCGACCGCGGCACCAGCTTCGGCTACAACACCCTGGTCTCCGACTTCCGCGGCCTGCCGATCATGGCCCGCACCGGCGCGCCCGTCATCTTCGATGCCACGCATTCGGTGCAGCAGCCCGGCGGCCTCGGCGGCTCCTCCGGCGGGCAGCGCGAGTTCGTCCCCGTCCTGGCGCGCGCCGCCGTCGCCGTCGGTGTCGCCGGCCTCTTCATCGAGACCCACCAGGACCCCGATCGCGCGCCCTCCGACGGCCCCAACATGGTGCCGCTGCGCCAGTTCGAGGGGCTGCTGCGCGAGCTGCAGGCGATCGACCGACTGACCAAGGCCCGGCCGGAGCAGACGGCCGCATGAACCCCGTCATCCTGATCCCGGCCCGCCTCGCCGCCACCCGCCTGCCGGACAAGCCCCTGGCCGACATCCATGGCGAGGCGATGATCGTCCATGTCTGGCGCCGCGCCGTCGAGGCGGATCTCGCGCCCATCTGGGTGGCCACCGACACGCCGGCCATCGCCGAGGCGGTGCGGGCCGCCGGCGGCCAGGCGGTGATGACCGCCGCCGGCCATCCTTCCGGCTCCGACCGCGTCTGCGAGGCGCTGGGCCGCGTCGACCCCGACCGCCGCTTCGACGCCGTGATCAACCTGCAGGGCGACCTGCCCACCGTGGCCGCGGCCACGCTGCGCGCCGCGGCCGCGCCGCTGGCCGACAGGGAGGTGGCCATCGGCACCGCCGTCGCCCCGATCGTGCTGGAGGAGGAGCGCACCGCCTCCAGCGTCGTCAAGATGGTCGGCAGCCCGCTGGGCGGCGGCCGCTTCCGCGCCCTCTACTTCACCCGCGCCACGGCGCCCTGGGGCGAGGGGCCGCTCTACCACCACATCGGCCTCTATGCCTGGCGCCGCGCCGCGCTCGAGCGCTTCGTCACCCTCGCCCCCTCCACGCTGGAGCTGCGCGAGAAGCTCGAGCAGCTGCGCGCGCTGGAGGATGGCATGCGCATCGACGCCATGCAGGTGGCCGAGGTGCCGCTCGGCGTCGACACGCCCCATGACCTCGAGCGCGCGCGCGCGCTCCTGGCGCGGCCGGCCACGGCCTGAACAGCAGGAGAGACGACATGGCACCGCTGGAAAGCGCGCTGGAGGCCACCTCCCCCTTGCAGGCCGCGCGCGAGACGCTGGAGGTCGAGACCAGCGGCCTCGCGGCGCTGCGTGCCGCCTTCGACGGGCCGCTGGGCGACAGCTTCACCCAGGCCATCGGCACCATCCAGAAGGCGCAGGCGAAGAGCGGCCGCGTCATCGTCACCGGCATGGGCAAGTCCGGCCATGTCGGGCGCAAGATCGCGGCCACGCTGGCTTCCACCGGCACGCCTTCGCACTTCGTCCACCCCGCCGAGGCCAGCCATGGCGATCTCGGCATGATCCAGCACGAGGACGCCGTCCTCGCCCTCTCCTGGTCCGGCGAGGCGCCCGAGCTGTCCGACATCATCGTCTACTGCAAGCGCTTCGGGGTGCCGCTGATCGCCATCACCTCGCGCGCCGCCAGCGCCCTCGGCAGCGCCGCCGACGTGCCGCTGATCCTGCCGGCGATGCCGGAGGCCTGCCCCAACGGCCTGGCTCCCACCACCTCCACCACCATGCAGATGGCGATGGGCGACGCCATCGCCGTCGCCCTGCTCTCGCTGCGGCGCTTCAGCGCGCAGGATTTCCGCCAGTTCCACCCGGGCGGCAAGCTGGGCGCCAAGCTGCGCAAGGCGCGCGACCTGATGCATGGCGGAGAGAACATGCCCCTGGTCCGCTCCGGGGTCAGGCTCTCGGAGGCCATCGTCGAGATGACCTCCAAGCGCTTCGGCGTCACCGGCGTGCTCGATGGCGCAGGGCATCTCATCGGCGTCGTCACCGACGGCGATCTGCGCCGCGCCTTCACCCAGGGCTTCGTCGACAGCCTGGTGGACGACATCATGACGCGGTCGCCGCGCACCATCCACCCCGCCATGCTGGCATCCGCCCTGCTCGCCGAGCTCAGCAACAGCGCCATCACCAGCGCCTTCGTGGTCGAGGACAGGGTGCCGGTCGGCATCGTCCACATCCACGACCTCCTGCGCGCCGGCGTCGTCTGACGCCCGCCATGGCTCGCGCCGTCAGGGAGATGCCGGACGCCGTGCGTCCTGATCGGCTTCCTCCACGGCGGCGCGGGCACAGGCGAGCACCGCATCCCGCAGCGTCCTGACGATGTGCCGGGCTTCGAGGTTGTCCTGCAGCCTTTCGTCAAGCCCGGCCTCCTGCCCCGTCCAGATGCCGGCGACAATCGGCGTCTGCGGCAAGACCTGCCGCAGGCGGCGCAGCAGGTAGCGCAGATGCGACGGCGCGCCCGGCATCTGCACGACACAGACGCAGACCATCAGCGCGCCCCGGGTGTCCAGCCGCGCAATGTCGCGCCGCGACACCGCCGCATGCGGCACCACCCGGGCGCCGAGGCCATGCTTGCCCAGGATCTGCGCCAGCAGCAGGGCGGAAATCTCGTCCAGCGGCCCGCGGCCGGCCACGCACAGCACCGCTCCCTCGGCCCGCCAGGGTGGCGGGATGTCCCGCGCGTCCGGCAGCTTCATCGGCACAGGCGCGGGCAGGCGCTGCTCGGCCGAGGAGAGCCGCAGGATCCGCCCGCCATTGCCGCTGGGCGGCACGGCCGGCGGGTCGACATCCGGCAGCTCGCCCAGCCCCTCCGCGAGGTCCTGCACCGCCTCGCGGATGCGGGCGAGCTGGCCGGGCGTGACCAGCCCGCGGCGCACATCGCTGGCGGCGAGCGCCAGGCCCTTCAGCGCCACCTCGTCATAGTAGGAGCAGAGCGAGCGCTCGCGCAGCAGCAGCTCCGCCTGCTCCTGCACCTCGTCCGGGTCGCCGGCGAGGGCGCGCTGGTAGAAATTCTCCACCGGCGTCAGGGCCGGGCGGTCGCCCAGCAGCACGTCGAGGAATTCCAGCCGGTCGACATGCCGGCCCAGGACCACCAGGCACAGCGTCAGCGGAGTCGCGATGATCAACCCGATCGGGCCCCAGATCCAGCTCCAGAAGATCGCCGCCACCACGACCGAGACGGGGGACATCCCCGTGCTGTGGCCATAGGCCAGCGGCTCCACCACATGGGCGATCAAGGGCTCGATGGCGAGGAACAGCACCGCGGTCCAGAGCGCCATGGACCAGCCAGGATCCACCGCCGCGGCCACCCCGATCGGCAGCACCGCGCCCAGCACCGCGCCCACATAGGGAACGAAGCGCAGCAGCGCCGCGAGCAGCCCCCAGAGCAGCGGGCTCGGCACGCCGATCAGCAGCAGCCCGGCGGCGATGACGGCGCCGAAGCCCAGGTTGATGGAAAGCTGCGCCAGGAAAAAGCGGCTGAGCCGGTATGCGGCGTCATCCATCGCCACGGTGGTGCGGTGCAGGTCGGTGGAGCCGAACAGGCGGATCAACCGGTCGCGCAGGTCTTCCCGCTGCACCAGGATGAACACCGTGACCACCAGGACGATGCCGGTCTGCGCCAGCGGCCCGGCCAGGGGCGAGAGCAGGTTGGTCGCCATCTGGCCCGGCGTGAGGGCAGGTTCCAGCACCTCGACCCGCACCGGCGGCGGTTCCGTGCCCCCCTGCGGGGTGACGGGCGGCACGACGGAGGGGGCGGTGCGCGTGGCCTCCCCGCCGATCCGTTCCAGCACCTCGCCCAGGCGCCCCACCGTCATCTGCCGGAGGGTGTCGATCTTCTGCTGCAGGCTGTGCTGGTAGAGCGGCAGGCTCTGCGCCAGCTCCGCCAGCTGGGCGCCGATGACGATCCCGGCCGCCACCAGGACACCGATCGCGACCAGCACCGCCAGGATCACCGAGCCGACCCGACCCAGCCTGGCCCGCCGCAGCAGTCGCACCAGTGGAGACAGGACGAGGCTGAGCAGGATGGCCAGCGTGACCGGGATCAGCACGTCCCGCCCGAGGTAGAGGCCCGCCACCACCACGACGGCTCCGGCCAGGGTTGTCAGGCTTCGTATGTCGGGAGCCTCGGCGGGCGCGACCTTGGCCGATGGTGCCGCGTCGGGAATTCGGATGTCGGGCATGCGCTCAGTGCCTCCGGCTCGGGTATGGAGCGGGAGCTCCTGCGCGGTAAACGCCATGGTGGCGCTAACGGCTGAGTCGGAGGCGAAATTTCCCGGGCCGGGTGTGGACTTTGCCGACCCGGTACGTCTCAGCGCGTCAGCTTGCGCACGGGCGGCGGCGAGGGCTGCAGCAGCAGCCCGTCCGGGGTCAGCGTCACCCGGGCGTCGCGATAGACTGCCTGGGCCAGTTGCAGGTTCTCGGTGAAGGCGGCCTTGAAGTGCTTGCGCAGCCGGATGCCGGCGCCGAACTGCGTTGCCAGGGCACCCCAGCTCACCATCTTGTCGCCCTGCAGGGCATGCAGGCGGTAGGCGAGCCAGCAATAGACATCGAGCGCCATCGAGGAATTGCGGATGTGCCGGATCGCCGCCTCGTCCAGCGGCACCGCGTGCTGGCGCAGCTGGTGGAAGAAGCTCTCCGACAGGCGGGCCGTCTCGACGAAGAGATCCCCCTGCCCCGCCGCGCTGTTCGTCGGGTCGTCGACGAACATGGCGATGTCGACGATGTTCTGGTTGACCAGCACGGTCGCGCCGTTGCGCGTGAAGTGGAAGGACAGGCGGCAGCGGCTGATGCGGTCGGCCTGCTCCCGCACCAGCTTCGTGGTCTTGCCGCCCACGGACACCCCGAGCCGGCCCAGGAAGTCGCGCAGCGACCGGCCGAGCTGGATGTCCCGCGACCCCGTCCGCAGCGCCTCGGATTGCAGGTAGATCAGGATCAGCCGGGCGATGGCGCCGAAAGGCACGCCGACATGGCAAGGCGTGCCGTCCGCCTTCAGCCTGACGCCCGGTTCGACCAGCAGCGTCATGCTGTCCGTCTCGAGCTTCCAGATCGCGCTGTCATCCTGCGGGCGGCGGTGCGGCAGCGCTGTCTGGCACCATCCGGAATGGATGTAGCCGGTGCCCATCTCCTCATCCGACGACCAGGACGCCGCTGCCTCCACGATGCGGGGCGCACGCCGGCCGTCCAGCAGGTCACGGGTGGCCTGCCGCCCATAGGCTTCGATGAGATGATGAACCTTGCCCATGACCATCCGCTGCGAATTGCCCGGCAAACTGGCGCAATCGGGCGCCGCTGTCGATGTGGACTCTGCCGACCATAGCTATTTGGAAGTATTTGATTCTTCTATTTGCTCTGTGCCGTCAGAGTCCACGGGATAACCCGACTAAACCTTTGAATCGCGGTGGCCTCCGGTCGGCAGAGTCCACGGTATGGTCGGCAGAGTCCACGCTGTGCCCTGTGGAGGGGGGCTGCGACTCCGGATGGTGCTCCTGGCGCCGGAAATCCCTGTTTCCCGCGGCGTTCCGCGAACCGCCGGTCGGCAGAGTCCACAGTCCTGCAGCGATGGACGAGGGCTGCACCGGAGGACCGGTCGGCAAAGTCCACACCCCTTCAGCGCGCCTTGCGTCCTTCGCGGCTGGACCGGAAGCCCTGGTAGAGGGCTTCCAGCTGCTCCGCCACATAGGTGCCGAACTCCGGCTCCAGCCGTTCATTGATGGTCAGGCGCATTCCCTGGGCGCTCTGCTCGATCCGCACCACCGGCTCTCCCCGGGGATTGCGCCAGAAGCGGCCTGCCTCCGGCGCTGCCCCGCCATGGCGCAGGCTTTCGAAGACGCGCTGGAAGCGGGCATCGCTGCTCAGGGCGCGGAAGCCCGGACCTGCCACCACCTGCGCCGCCATGTCCTCCGCCTGCGGTTGCGCGAAGAGGCGCTGCAACTCCAGCCACCGGGGCCGGCCGGTCCGGGGCGCCGGGCCGATCGCCAGGATGACGGCCCGCGGGATGCTCCGCGCCACTTGGAGGTAGCGCGTCATCTCGGCCGATTGCACGGCCAGGGCGGCGTGCAGGGTGGGGCGGTCGAAGCCATGCGCCTCCAGATGCGCGGCGAACAGGGCGCGCTCGATGAAGGTCAGGTTGCGGCGCTCGATGTTCTCCTTGCCCTGGGCGACGACCAGCTCGGCATCGCTCAGGGCGCGGACCACCGCCTTCAGCCGCACCCCCAGCCGCCGCACCGCGATCAGCCGCCGGTGACCATAGGCGATCTGGTAATGCCCTGTCTTGTCCGGGTGGGGGCGCACCAGCACCGGAACCTGCTGCCCGGATTCCGCGATGCTCTGCACCAGCGCGCGCAACTCCCCCTCGCTGTCGGCGGCGAGGCGGTCGTTCACGAAGGAGCCCTCCACCAGGGCGGGGTCCAGCTCCACCACCGTGTCGCCCGCTTCGATGCTGGCCCGCAGGGCCTGCGCCTCCTCCCGCAGGTGGCCGAGGCTGAGGCCCATGGCGCGCACCGCGCCGGAGGGCACGCGGGCGGTGGTGGGCTGCGCCGCCGCCTCCGCCTCCGGCCCGGCACTCAGCAGGTCGCGCAACGTGTTCTTGCGTTTCATCGGCTGGTCCTCCCCCAGGCCTGCAGCATCAGCTGCCGGATCTCGCCATTCACCGCGTCCAGGGCCTCGGCGGCCCGGTTGTAGGTGTCCCGGCTGAAATTCTGCGGGCCCACCTCGTAGAGGGTCTGCTTGGTGAGGCCGGCATCGGAGATGGCGGTGGATTTGACCATCGGATTGGTCAGCACCCGCGCGCCGAACAGGCTGCGGAGGAACCCCACCACCTGCGTCTGCGGCCCGTCCTGCGGCTCGTACCGGGTGACGAGATAGCGCAGGAAGTCATAGTCGAGATTGCCGCCGGCCTGCCGCACCACCGCGAGCAGGTCGGCCGTCATCAGCAGGAACTGGCACATGCTGGCGATGTCCAGCATCTGCGGATGCACGGTGATCAGCACGCCCGTGGCGGCGCACAGGGCGGCGAGGGTGAGGAAGCCGAGCTGCGGCGGGCAGTCGATCACCACCACGTCGTAATCCGCCTCCACGCTCGCCAGCGCTTCGGTCAGGCGGGTGAAGAACAGCGTCTCCCGTGAGCGTTCCGACTGGGCGAGCAGCCGGGGCGTGTCGTGCTCGAACTCATGCAGTTCGAGATTGGCAGGGACGATGTGCAGCCCGTCGATATAGGTGGGCCGGATCACCTCGCGCAGCGGGCGCTGCTGCCGGTCGTAGCGCAGCGCCGCGTAGATCGTCTCGTTCTCGCCGATATCCAGCTCGGGCTGGTAGCCGAACAGGGCGGAGAGGCTGGCCTGCGGGTCGAGGTCCAGCGCCAGTACGCGGTACCCCTGGAAGGCCAGGTACTGGGCCAGATGGACGCTGGTGGTGGTCTTGCCCGAACCGCCCTTGAAATTGGCCACCGCCAGGACCTGCAGATGGTCTCCTGGCCGGCGGCGCGGCAGGGCCGGCCGCCCCTTGCCGCGCAGCAGCCCGCGCAGCTCGTTGATCTGTTCCAGCGTATAGGCGCGCCGGCCGCCGCTGCTCTTGGCCGGAGCCGGGCCTTCCCCCGCAAGGGCCAGCTGCCGCAGATAGGAATCGCTGATCTGCAGGAGGGCCGCGGCCTCGCCGCTGCTGAAGCGCCGGAGCGATTTCTGGGCCACGGGCGGGAAGATGCGGTTGCGCAGCAGGGCCAGCTGTGCACTGAGAGCCTGGGCATCCTGGCTGATCAATGTGTCCATGGCCGCCGGCGCCGGGGCGTTGTCCTCAGGGGAATGCATGACCGACGCTTTTCTCCGGCAAAGAGGCATTTCAGCGTTAGTATATCATCGGAATGTCGATCCGCCGCAAAGCCTTTCCCACCTTCCTCATTGACAGCTGTCAACGCGCGTCATTGACAGCTGTCAATGACCGGGGCGGCCCGGCGGGCTTGCCTGAGGCCCGCCGGGCTGGCGCACGGATCACGGCAGAGTATCTATCGGCCAAGTCGAGACGCACCGTATGAAGCGACGCTTCTGGATTGTTCCCGTGGCTGCCGGCCTGGCGGCGGTGCTGGCGGCGCTGGTGGTGTGGCCGGCAGACCCGCCGCCCGCCCCGGCCACCACGCCAGCGCCCGTGGGCGTGGGAGCGCTGGGCCGTGTCGAGCCGGCCTCGCGCATCCGCCGCCTGGGCGTGCCGGGCGGCATGAGCGTCACGCGGCTCGCCCGCCTCCTGGTGGTGGAGGGCGACACCGTGGAAGAAGGCCAGCTTCTGGCCGAACTGGCCGATGCCGAGCAGAAGGCCGCCCAGCTCCGCCAGGCCGAGGCCGCCCTGGCCGAGGCGGAGCGGCAGATGGCGCTGGTTCAGGCGGCGGGCCGCCCCGAGGAAATCGATGCCCAGCGCGCCCGGCTCGAAGCCCTGCGGGCGGTGGAAGCCAGCGCCCGTCGGGACGCCCTCCGCGCCGAGCAGCTGGTGCCCAGTGGCGCGGGCGGGCAGGCCGAGGCGGAGCGCCGCCGTTTCGCGGCAGCCCGGGCCAGCGCCGAGGCGGCCGAGGCGGAAGCCGTGCTCGCGCGCCTGCGCAGCGCCAGGCCGGAAGACCTCGCCGTGGCCGAGGCACAGATCTGGGCGGCGCAGGCCCGGCTGCGGGTGGCTCAAGCAGACTTGGCACTGAGCCGCCTCTACGCGCCGATCGCCGGGACGGTGCTCAGCATCCACGCCCGGCCGGGCGACCGCATCGGCGAGGACGGGCTGCTGGAGCTGGCCGATCTCCGCCAGATGGAGGTAGTAGCCGATGTCTATGAGACCGATCTGCCGCGCCTGCGGCTCGGGCAGCCGGCCGAGATCATCGTGCCCGGAGAGGCGCAGCGGCTCTCCGCCGTGCTGACGGAAATCGGCTGGCAGGTGCGCCGCACCGTCCAGGCCGGAACCGATCCCGTCGCCGCGGTCGACGCCCGCACCGTCTCGGTGCGCCTGAGGCTGGACGAGGCCGGCGCAGCGCTTCTGAGGCGGCGGTCCAACATGCAGGTCCAGGTGGCAATCCGGCCATGAGCCTCCTGCAGTCGCTCTACCTGCCGTTGCGCCTCTCCTGGCGCCAGCTCCGCGCCGAGCGGGCGCGCCTGCTGGCGGCCATGGCGGGCGTGATGTTCGCCTGCGTGCTGGTGTTCATGCAGATCGGCTTCCGCGCCGCGCTGTTCGACTCAGCCACCGCCCTGCTCTCCGCCATGCGGGCCGAGCTTTTCCTGATGAACCCGCTCACCACCGCGAGCTTCCGGCCGGAGCCGCTGCCACGCATCCGGGCGCAGCAGGCGCTGGCCCTGGCTGAAGTGCGGCAATCCGTGCCGGTCTACATGGCGCAGGTGACCTGGCGGAACCCGGAGAGCGGCACGCGGCGGGCCATCCAGCTCGTGGCCTTCGACATCGAGAGCGATGCGATGGGCTTCAACGGCCTCGCCGCCCTGGCCGACCGGCTGAAACAGCCCGACGCCGTGGCGTTCGACCGCCGCTCCCGGCCGGAATTCGGCGATGTGGGGCGGCTGCTCGCAGGGCAACCGGGCACGCCGCTGCCGGTGCAGATCGGCGGGCGGCAGATGAACGTGATGGGGCTGGTCGATATCGGCCCCTCCTTCGGCGCGGATGGCAACCTGGTGCTGAGCGAGACGAATTTCCGCCGCCTCCTGCCGAACCGCTCGGTCGCCAATGTCGATCTCGTGGCGCTGCGCCTGCAGCCGGGCGCCGATCCCGTGGCGACGCAGGCGCGGTTGAAGGCCCTTCTGCCCGAGGATGTCGTGGTGCTGACGCAGCCCGAGCTGGTGGCCTGGGAGCGCCGCTACTGGGAGGAAGCGACACCGATCGGCTTCATCTTCACCTTCGGCAGCCTGATGGGGCTGATCGTCGGCATGGTCATCGTCTACCAGATCCTGTTCAGCGACATTGCCGGCCATCTTCGCGAATACGCCACGCTGAAGGCGATCGGCTACAGCAATGGCTATCTGGCGCGGGTGGTGCTCAGCGCCGCGCTGCTGCTCGCCGTGCTGGGCTTTGTGCCGGGGGCCGTCGTCTCGGCCGTGCTTTACGACGTGGTCGGCAGCGCCACCTTCCTGCCGCTGGGCATGAGCTGGTCGCGGGCCGGGCTGGTGTTCGGCCTGATCTTCGGCATGTGTGCCGCCGCCGGCCTGCTGGCCATGCGGAAGCTGCGGGATGCGCAGCCCGCGGACATGTTCTGATGGCCGACCCCGTGGTGCTGGAGGAGGTCTCCTACGCCTTCGGCGAAGGCGAGCTGCGGCGGGCCGTGCTGCGTGACGTCGCGTTGCGGGTGATGCCGGGAGAGATCGTGCTGCTGACCGGCCCTTCCGGTTCCGGCAAGACGACGCTGCTCACCCTGATCGGCGCGCTGCGGGCCATGCAGGCCGGCCGCGCCAGGGTCCTGGAGACAGAGCTGGCCGGGGCGGGGGAGGGGCAGCGCCGCGCCCTGCGTCGGCGCATCGGCTTCATCTTCCAGAACCACAACCTGCTCGGCTTCCTCAACGCCCGGCAGAATGTCGCCATGGCGCTGGAGTTGCAGGCTGGCTTGACCGAGCGCGAGCGCCTCTCCCGGGCCGATGCGATGCTGGCCTCCGTGGGGCTGGAGGATCACCGGCACAAGCCTCCTTCCCAGCTTTCGGGCGGCCAGCGGCAGCGTGTCGCCATCGCGCGGGCGCTGGTGGGCGATCCGGGGCTGATCCTGGCCGATGAGCCCACAGCGGCGCTGGACAAGGCCAGCGGCCAGGAGGTGGCTGCCCTGCTGCGGCGCATGGCGCGGCAGCGTCAGGTGCCCATCCTGATGGTGACCCATGATCCGCGCATTCTGGATATGGCGGACAGGATCGTGACCATGGAAGATGGGCGGGTCGTGCCCGCCCTGCCGGCGGGGTGAGAGTGGCGACGCGGCTGCGTGTCTCCGGGCCGCAGGCGGCGTCTGTCCTGGGAGAAGCCATGGCCTCGCCGAACGCCGCCGATGAGAATCCCCGGCGCATGCCCTGCCTCGGAGAGGAGGCCGCCGGGCCCGAGTTCGACGCCCTGATCCGCGTGTTCGCCGAGGCGATGCGCTGCCCCATGGCCATGCTGTCCCTCGCCGGGCCGGACCGCCCTGTAGCGCGTGCCTCGGTGGGCCTGGGTGTTGGGGAGATGCCGCGGCTGAACGCCCTCTGCGACGCCACGCTGCGCGGCCATGATCTGCTCGCTGTCGAGGACGCCTGGTCCCATCCGCAGTTCCATGATCACCCGATGGCCGTGCAGCCGGGACGAACACGCTTCTATATCGGCATTCCACTGACCGTGAACGGCGTGGAGCTCGGGGTGCTCTGCGCGATGGACGGCAGCCCGCGCCGGGCCGGAGCGGGGGAGCATGAGACGATGCGGCGCTTCGCGCTGGTCGCGCAGGCCCTGCTGCACGACCGGATGCAGGAGGTGCGGCTGCGCGACGTGCTGATGGAGCTGCGCCAGCATGGCCTGCAATTGCGGCGGCACAACCGCCTGCTCCATCAGGCAGCGCGGATGGCGCAGCTCGGCGCCTGGGAGATCGACCTGCAAAGCCAGAAGGTTTACTGGTCCGAGATCATCTACCGGCTGCATGACCTGCCGGTCGGCACGCCCATCTCCCTGGCGGGCGCCTTGAAGTTCTATCCGGAGCATGAGCGTGCCCGGATCCAGGAGATGATGGACACCACCATCAAGGGTGAAGGGCCGCTCGATTTCGAGGCGGACTTCGTCACGGCCCGCGGCCGCCATCGGCGTGTGCGCGCATTGGCGGAAATCGAGACGGAGCAGGGCGTGCCGGTGCGGGTCCTCGGCATCGTGCAGGACGTGACGGAAGGCTGGCGGATGATGGGCCGCCTCCGGAAGCTGGCGCACACCGACAGCCTGACAGGCCTGGGCAACCGCACCGCGCTGTTCGAGCGGCTCGAGGCCCTCCGCGCGATGCCGGAGGGCCATGAGGCGGCGCTGTACGTGCTCGACCTGGATGGCTTCCAGGACCTGAACGACCGCCACGGTCATCAGGAAGGTGACCAGGTGCTGAGCGGCGTCGCGCAGCGGCTGCGCCGCCTGGTCGCAGAGCCAGGCTTCGCGGCGCGCACGGGCAGCGATGAGTTCGCCCTGCTGCTGCCCAACCCCGGCACCCTGCCGGAAATCCGCGAGATGGCGCAGCGCATGGTCGCCGCCCTGCAGACCCGCCTGCCGGGCGAGAAGAGCTGGCGGCCGCTTTCCGTCAGCATCGGCGTGGCCCGCTGGCCGCACGATGCCGCAAGCCCGATCGGGCTGCTGCGGCAGGCGGACATGGCGCTCTCCGATGGGCGCCGGCAGGGCAAGGCGCGCATCACCCTGTTCTCGCCATCCATCGCCACGCAGTTCCAGCAGCGGCGCGCGGCCATCGACCATGTGCAGCGCGCCCTGGCGGAGGACCGGCTACGCCCGTTCTACCAGCCGAAGCTGTGCCTCACGAGCGGCCGGCTGATGGGCTTCGAGGCGCTGATGCGGGTCCTGGAGCCGGATGGCACGGTCAGCGGCCCGGCGCAGTTCTGGCCGGCCTTGCAGGAGCCGGGAACGGCCGAGCTGATCGGCATGCGGATGCTGGCGGCCATCACCCGCGACCTGGCGAACTGGCGGCTGGACGGCCTTCCGCCCACGCGGATCGGGCTGAACGTCACCGAGGCTGACGTGCTGTCGGACGGGCTGGTGGAGCGCGTGCTGGAACGGCTGCGCACCTGCGACCTGCCGCCCGAGGCGCTGGAGATCGAGGTGACCGAGACCGTGTTCCTCGGCCCGCAGAGGCCCGCCGTGACTCACATCCTGCAACGCCTGCACGATGCCGGCCTGCGGATCGCGCTGGATGATTTCGGCACCGGCTATGCCTCGCTGGTGCATCTGCGCGACTTCCCCATCCACTCCCTGAAGATCGACAAATCCTTCATCGACGATGTCGAGCAGGAGGGCGGCAGCCGGCTGATCGTCGAGATGCTGATCCAGCTGGCGCATGGCCTGGGCCTGGAGGTGGTGGCGGAAGGGGTGGAGAGCGGCGCGCAGCACCGGCTGCTGCAGAGGCTGGGCTGCGATGTTGGCCAGGGCCACCATTACGGCATGGCCATGCCCGCCGACGCCGTGCGGGCGCTGCTGGCGGCGGAATGAGAGGGCGGCTTCAGCAGACGAAATCCGCCGCCGCCACGGCCTCGCCGCGCAGGACGCGCTCGATGTTGCCAAAGATCTGGCGAATGCCCTTCTCGAAATTGTCGGCGGCGAGGGCCGCGATGTGCGGCGTTGCCACGACGTTGTCGAACCGCAGCAGCGGGTTCTCCGCCGGCGTCGGCTCCGTCTCGTAGACATCGGTCGCGGCGCCCAGGATCTCGCCGGCCTCGAGCGCGGCGACGAGGTCGGCCTCCACCACCACCCCGCCACGGGCGACGTTGATCAGCACGGCGCTGCGCTTCATGGACCGCAGCGCGGCCCGGTCGATCATCCCGGCGGTCTCCGGCGTCATCGGGCAGTGCAGCGAGACGACGTCGCTCTCGGCCAGCACCTCCGGAACACTGGCGAAGCGCACATCCTGCGCGGCCTCCTCCGCGGGGACCAGGCGGCGGGTCTTGTTGTAGAGGATGCGGCAGCCGAAGGGCTTCAGCAGGCGCGCGACATTCTGCCCGATCGCGCCATAGCCGATGATCCCCACCGTCTTGCCGGTGAGCATGAAGCTGGGCTTGGGCAGGGTGGTGGTGCGCCACGCGCCGGCGCGCAGCGTGGCATGGCCGAAGGCCAGGTTGCGCAGCAGGGCGATCATCAGGCCCAGGGTGAACTCGGCCACCGGCACGGCATTGCTGCCGGTGGTGCGGGCCACGGTGATGCCGCGCGCCCTGGCCGCCGCCAGATCGAAATTGTCGACGCCCACGCCCCATTTGTGCAGCAGCCTGGCCCGGCCCGCCGCGGCCAGCAGCGCGGCGTCCACCGCGATCTGGCCGGAGACCAGGAACTCGGCATCGGCCACGATCTCCCGCAGATGGGCCGGGTCGCGGCTGCGCGCGTAGTCGAGTTTCAGGCCGGCCGGCAGCAGCGCACGCATCCGCCGCGCGGTTTCGGCCGTGATCGGGTCGAGCACTATGATCTTGCGGGGCATCGGGTGATCCGGGAGCGAGGACGAAGAGGGCAGGAAGCCGTATCCGCCGGAGCGTGCGGAGAAATCATCCCGGCGGCAAGCCGGGATGCAGCGGCCTTCCGGCCCTGGCGGGGGCGTTCCTCAGACCACCGCCGTCATGCCGCCATCCACGTAGAGCATCTGCCCGTTGACGAAGTCCGAGGCCGGTGCCGCCAGGAAGACGCAGGCGCCCACCAGCTCCTCCACCCGGCCCCAGCGGCCGGCCGGCGTGCGGCGGGCGAGCCAGGCGGTGAACTCCGCATCCTCCACCAGCGGCCGCGTCAGCTCCGTGGCGAAGTAGCCGGGGGCGATGGCGTTCACCTGCACGCCCCTTGCCGCCCACTCGGCGCAGAGGGCGCGGGTCAGCATCCGCACACCGCCCTTGCTGGTGGCGTAGGGGGCGGTGCCGGGCCGCGCCAGGTCGCTCTGCACCGAGGCGATGTTGATGATCTTGCCGCGCCCGCGCGCCGTCATGCGCCGCGCGGCGGCCTGGGCCACGAAGAACACCCCGTCGAGATTGGTGCGCAGGATCTCGTGCCAGACCGCCGGCAGCACGTCGAGCGCCGGCATGCGGCGGGTGATGCCGGCATTGTTCACCAGGATGTCCACCGGGCCGAGCCGCGCCTCGATCTCCGCCAGCGCCGCCTCGGCCGCCGCCGCCTCGGTCACGTCGAAGGCCGCGACCTCGGCGGCGAGCCCCGAGGCGGCGAGGCCCGCGCGGGCGGCCTCCAGCTTCGCCGGGTCGCGGCCATTCAGCACCACCTGCGCGCCGGCCTCGGCCAGGCCGCGCGCCAGCGCCAGCCCGATGCCCTGGCTGGAGCCGGTCAGCAGCGCGCGGCGCCCCGTCAGGTCGAAAAGTCCTGCCGTCATCTGGGTCCCTCCCCGGGGATTTCGTTTCGCGGCCAGGGTGGCGGGTGGAGCGCGGCAGGGCAAGGCCAGGGCGCCGCCCTCAGCGTCCAGGCGGCTCCAGTCCGCAGCCGCGCAACACCAGCTGCAGGATGGTGTCGGTGCCGCGGGCGAAGCAGTCGGCGTCCGGCTCCGGCAGGTCCAGCACGGCGCCGATCTGGGCGCCGAAATCGGCATAGGTCTGGGTCATCGCCCAGATGCTGAAGAACAGGTGGGGCGGGTCCACCGGCGCCATGCGGCCCGCCGCGATCCAGCCCTCCAGCACCGCCGACTTTTCCTGCACCAAGGCGCGCAGCGGCCCGGCCAGGTGGCTGCGCAGATAGGGCGCGCCGTGCAGCACCTCGTTGGCGAAGACGCGGGAGGCCTGCGGCCGCTCGCGCGACCAGCGCATCTTGGCGCGGATATAGGCGGTGAGCGCCTCGGCCGGTTCCGCCTCGGGGCGGATGCTGTCCGTGGCCGAGAGCCAGAGGGCGAGGATGCTGTCGAGCAGGGTGGTGTAGAGCGCCTCCTTGGTGCCGAAGTAGTAGTGCAGGTTGGCCTTGGGCAGGCCGGCGGCGGCGGCGAGTTCCGACATGCTGGCCCCCTCGAAGCCCGCCTCGGCGAAGACGCGCTCGGCCCCGGCCAGGATTTGCGCGATGCGCGCCTGGCGCTGGCGGGCACGTGGCCCGGCCTGTGCATTCCCTGCCTGCGTCATGATCAGAATTCCGGCCTGCTGCCTTGCAAATGGGCCAATCGGGGGCCTTGGGAAATTATTGACCATTTGGTCAGCTTTCTTCTAGCGTCATATCGCCGACGCACCAAGCCGCCCCGCCGGGCGCGGCCCGCCGGTGCCGCACAGAGCGAGGCGTAGCGCGACGATGACCGGTCCGAACCGACTGCGCGACGGCAAGGGCACTGCCCCGCGCCCGATCATCCTGACCTCCCATCCGCAGCGCGGCGGCGCCAAGGCCCTGCCGCTCCACTGGGGCGCGGCCGAGCCGGCGCGGCGTGGCCCCGTCATCGCCACCACGCAGGACCCCGCGGCGCGCAACGCCATCGGCACCCATGCGGGCTCCTATGCGCTGTACCGGGCGCTGGCGGTGGCCTCGGGGCAGCTCCGCGCCGACCACCGGCCGGATTTCCGCGACACCCGCCCGGCCCAGCCGATCGGCCCCTTCCCGGCCTGGGGGGACCCCGCGAAGATCGTCTCGCTCGACCCCTTCGGGCACATGGTGCCGGAACTCTACGCGGAGCAGCTGGCGGCGGGGCTGGACATCCGCCCCAGCATCGCCATCACCCGCGCGCACATCAACATGCCGGAACTGGCCGATGCGGTGCGGGCCGGGCGACTGGCGCCGGATGGCGCGGTGCTGCTGGGCAATGGTGATGTGCGCGTCACCAAGATCGCCATCGAGCCGGTGTGGTGGCTGCCCGGTATCGCCGCCCGCTTCGGCATCGATGAGACCGCGCTGCGACGCAACCTGTTCGAGCAGACCGGCGGCATGTTCCCCGAGCTGGTGACGCGGCCCGACCTGCGGGTGTTCCTGCCCCCCATCGGCAGCATGTCGGTCTATCTCTTCGGCGACACGGCGAAGCTCGGCCAGGCGGAGACGCGCATCGCCTGCCGCATCCATGACGAGTGCAACGGCTCCGACGTGTTCGGCTCCGACATCTGCACCTGCCGGCCCTATCTGGCGCATGGCATCGAGGCCTGCATCGGCATGGCGCAGGAGGGCGGCGTCGGCGTCATCGTCTACAACCGCAAGGAGGGGCGGGCGCTGGGCGAGGTGACGAAGTTCCTTGTCTACAACGCGCGCAAGCGGCAGGAGGGCGGCGACCGGGCGGAGCAGTACTTCCAGCGCACCGAATGCGTGGCCGGCGTGCAGGACATGCGCTTCCAGGAGCTGATGCCGGATGTGCTGCACTGGCTCGGCATCACCCGCATCGACCGGCTGGTGTCGATGAGCAACATGAAGTTCGCGCCGATCACCGCCAGCGGCATCGATGTGGTGGAGCGCATCCCGATCCCCGACGAACTGATCCCGGCCGATGCGCGGGTGGAGATGGATGCCAAGAAGGCGGCCGGCTATTTCTCCCCCGCCGTGCCGGACGCGGCGGAACTGGCCGTGGCCAAGGGCCGCGCGCTGTGAGCGGTGCGCTGGCCCTGCTGCGCCGGCCGGAGACGATCCGCGCCCGCTGCCACGCCCTCCTCGCCCTGGCCGAGCGCGACGCGCTGCCGCACTTCACCTTCCACCCCACGCGCCTGCCGGCGGCGGCCGACTACGTGACGGAGACCATCCGGCAGAACTACCCGGACCTGCGCATCCCCTACCACGCGCGCTGGCGGCACTTCGCGGCCGGCGGGGTGGACCGCTGGGGCGCGCTGGCGGCGCGGCTGGCGGGGGAGGGGACGGAGGCGGTCGCGCGGCGGCGCATCGACCTCTGCGTCGTCTCGGTGCTGCTGGATGCGGGGGCGGGGCCGGCCTGGTCCTTCACCGAGCCGGACGGCACGCGCACCAACCGCTCCGAGGGGCTGGCCGTGGCCAGCCTGCATGGCTTCGCCGCCGGCCTGTTCTCCAGCGACCCGGCCGACCCGCTGCGCGTGGATGCCGAGGCGCTGCTGGCGCTGGACACGGCGCGGCTGGGCGCCGCCTTCCAGCACGCGCCGGGCAACCCGCTGGAGGGGCTGGAGGGGCGCGCCGCGCTGATGCGCAACCTCGGTGCCGCGCTGCTGCGGGCGCCGGCGCTGTTCGGCGCCGCGCCGGCAAGGCCGGGCCGGTTGTTCGACTATCTGCGCGCCCGGGCCACGCCGGAGGGCCTGCCCGCCGCCGCCATCCTCGCCGCGCTGCTGGAGGGGCTGGCGCCGGTCTGGCCGGCCCGGCTCTCGCTGGAGGGGGAGAACCTGGGCGATGTCTGGCGCCACCCGCTGGCCGCGCCGGAGGGGCCGGCGGCGGGGCTGGTGCCCTTCCACAAGCTCTCGCAATGGCTGAGCTACTCGCTGGCCGAGGTGCTGGAGGAGGCGGGGCTGCCCGTCACCGGCCTCGACGCCCTGACCGGCCTGCCGGAGTACCGCAATGGCGGGCTGTTGCTCGATCTCGGCGTGCTGGCCTTGCGCGACCCCACCCTGGCACGGCAAACCCTGCCCGCCGACCATCCGGCCATCGTCGAGTGGCGGGCGCTGACCGTGGCGCTGCTCGACCGGCTGGCGGAGCTGGTGCGGGCGCGGCTCGGCCTCGACGCCGCCGCCCTGCCGCTGGCCCGCGTGCTGGAGGGGGGAAGCTGGGCCGCCGGCCGCCGCATCGCCCGCGCGATGCGGCCGGATGGCGGGCCGCCGCTGACGCTCGCCAGCGATGGCACCGTGTTCTGACAGAAAGCCCGACCATGACCGACGCGCCGAACGGCCCCCGCGACGTGACCGTGATCCAGCACCCGCTGGTGCAACACAAGCTGACGCTGATGCGGCAGAAGGCGACCTCCACCGGCGAGTTCCGCCGCCTGGCGCGCGAGATCAGCCTGCTGATGGCCTATGAGCTGACCCGCGACCTGCCGCTGGAGACCGCCGCCATCGAGACGCCGCTGGAGCCGATGCAGGCGCCGATTCTCTCCGGCAAGAAGCTCTGCATCGTCTCCATCCTGCGCGCCGGCGACGGGCTGATGGAGGGGATGCTGGACCTCGTCCCCTCCGCCCGCGTCGGCCATATCGGCCTGTACCGGGACCCGGAGACGCTGGTGCCGGTGGAGTACTACCTGAAGCTGCCGGACGACGTCTCCGAGCGGCTGGTGATCGTGGTGGACCCGATGCTGGCCACCGGCCACTCCGCCGCCGCGGCGCTGGCGCGGCTGAAGCAGGCCGGGGCGGAGCAGCTCCGCTTCGCCTGCCTGCTGGCGGCGCCGCAGGGCGTGGATGTCGTGACCAGCGCCCATCCGGACGTGCCGGTCTTCACCTGCTCGGTCGACCGCGAGCTGGACGAGCACGCCTATATCCGCCCCGGCCTGGGCGACGCCGGGGACCGTCTGTACGGGACGAAGTAGAATCTCGCCGGACGGGGGGCGCCTTCGCGGCGCGCCCCGCCGCGCCGGATGAGGCGCCGGATAGCGCCCGCTCACGCCAGCGGACCTGAAGCATGGTCACGCGCCACGGGCGCGCCGCGGCCCTGCCCGAAACCATGCGAGGGGCGGGATGTTCTATGGGCCGGAGGTGGGGCGGTGAGAACAGGCGAAATTCCGGTACGAACCGCTGTGGTGACAGGCGCTTCCGCAGGTGTTGGCCGGGCGGTCGCCCACGCCCTGGCCCGGCGCGGCTGGCAGCTGGGCCTGATCGCGCGTGATGCCGGCGCGCTGGAGGCCGTACGCCATGAGGCGGAAGCGGCGGGTGCGCCGCAGGTCCGTGTGGCCGCCATCGACGTTGCCGATGCCTCCGCCGTCTTCGACGCGGCGGGGCGTTTCGGGCGCGAGTTGGGCGGCATCGAGCTTTGGGTGAACAATGCAATGGTCACGGTCTTCGGGCCGGTCTCCGCCCTGTCGCCCGAGGAGTTCCGCCGCGTGACGGAGGTCACCTATCTCGGCTATGTGCATGGGACGATGGCGGCGCTCCGGCAGATGCGCGCGAAGGATCATGGCACGATCCTGCAGGTCGGTTCCGCGCTCGCCTACCGGGCCATTCCGCTGCAATCCGCCTATTGTGGCGCGAAGTTCGCCATTCGCGGCTTCACCGACGCGCTGCGCAGCGAATTGCGGCACGACGGAAGCCGTGTCCGCCTGACCATGGTGCAGCTGCCGGCCGTGAACACGCCGCAATTCGACTGGGCGCGCAGCCACATGCCGCGCCGGGCCCAGCCCGTGCCGCCCATTTTCCAGCCCGATGCCGTGGCGGAAGCCGTGTGCCGGGCGGCGGAGACCGCCCCGCGCGAAGTGTGGGTGGGCTGGTCGGGCATCCGCGCCATCATCGGCACCATGCTGGCGCCCGGTATTCTGGACCGGCTGCTGGCCCGGCAGGGCTATGATGGGCAGATGGCGCCCGAGGCTCGTCCGCCCGGGCAGCCGGACAACCTGTTCGCACCCGTTGCCGGGCGCCATGCCGGGCAGGGCAGGTTCGGGGCGGTCGCGCAGCCACGGGTCAGCGCCGTGAACCCGGCGCTGCTGCGCGGCGTCATGGTCGCCGCCCTCCTGATTCCGGCGGTGGTCGCTTCGCGGCGCCTGCTGAGGCGTGGGCGCTGACGAGGCCAAAGCCGCGGGAGGCCGGCCCCGCCCCTGACCGATGGTATCCCGGCATCCCTGATTCCCCTCCCATCGCCATCGGTCACATCATCCCTCAGCAGCGGGAAGCAGCATGGACGTCGCGGAAGTCATGAGTGCCGAGGTCGAATTCATCGCACCGGAGGCCACGGCGCAGGAAGCGGCGGAGCTGATGGGTGAGCTCGACGTCGGTGCCCTGCCGGTCGGGAGCGCCGAGGATCTGCGGGGCGTGGTGACCGACCGCGATCTCCTCTATCGCGTCGTGGCGGCCGGCAGGGATCCGGCGGGCCTCAGGGTGCGGGAGGTGATGAGCAGCCCCGCCATCGCCTGCCGCCCCAATGACACGCTGCGTCAGGCCATGGACCTGATGACGGCACAGAACCTCCGCCGCCTGGCGGTGCAGGATGCGCAGGGGAAGGTGGTGGGATGGGTGACGCTGGCCGATGTCGCCCGGCGGCTGCTGGTGGAGGATGCGCGCCTGCAACAGGCGCTGCGCGGCCTCACCGAGTCCGCGGCCTGAGCCTCCGCCGGCCGCGCCGCCGCAGGTCGGCCGTCACCGTGGCGGGCAGCGCGAAGGCCGCGGCGAGGTAGTCCAGCCAGGCCTGCCCGGCCGGTCCATCGGCGGCCGAGAGCAGCGCGGCGGTATAGGCATGGGCGCCGAGCTCCTCCCGCCGGACCGATTCCAGGAGCAGGGGCAAAGGAGGGAGCGCCTCGTCCAGCGCCGCCTTCTCGGCCGTGCCCCCGCCGATCGCCGCCAGCGCCTCGAGGGGCGGGGGCGCGCCGGTCATGGCGGCCGTGGCCTGCATGCAGCGGACGAGCAGCATCCGGTGCGCCGGTGGCAGGTTGTTCACGTTGAGGGCCAGCGGAAACAGCGTCTGATGGCGGTTCTGCAGCCATCCATGCAGCAGCTTGGCGGCCACCTGCTCCTGCAGCAGAAGCTGCGGCGGCGGGGGCAGCGGGCGTGGCGGCATCGCCCCGGGCGCCGGCGCGGCGGAAAGGGTGGCGGGCAGCTCCAGCGCCTGCCGCTCCATCAGCTCCGAGCGGCCATCCGCCGCGAGGCCGAGCCATTGCAGTAGGCGCCGGGTCCTGATCGTCATGATAGCGGCGTTCCTGCAACGGGCGCGGTGGGAGATGGCGCGAGGGGCAACCTCCCTGGCAACTCGCCGCGCTTCCGCCGGTTGCGCCCGGGCGGCCGGCACATGCAGCCGACCCGAGCGACCGACCCGAGCGATCGACCCAAGCGACCAAACAGGAATTCCCGCATGCCACCGCCATTCCGCATCCCGCGCGCCCATCCCGGCCGCGAGGGCCGCCCGTGACGCTCGACCAGGGCCTGGCCTTCGGCATCCTCGGCGCCACGGTGGGGCTGTTCCTCTGGGGCCGCATCGCCTACGAGCTGGTGGCCCTGCTCGCCCTGCTGGCCGGCGTGCTGGTGGGCATCATCCCCATCGACCGCGCCTTCGCGGGCTTCGCCGACGATGTGGTGGTGATCGTCGCCTGCGCGCTGCTGGTCAGCGCCGCCGTCGCCCGCTCCGGCGCCATCGAGACGCTGATGCGCCCGGTGCTGCCCTATCTGGGCCATGCCTCGACCCAGGTGCCGGCGCTGGCGGGGGCGGTGCTGGTCACCTCCATCTTCACCAAGAACATCGGCGCGCTGGCCATCTTCATGCCCGTCGCCCTGCAGCTGGCCCGGCGCACCGGCACCCGCCCCTCCGCCCTGCTGATGCCGATGGCCTTCGCCTCGCTGATCGGCGGGCTGATCACCCTCACCGGCACCTCGCCCAACATCATCGTGGCGCGGGTGCGGGCGGAGGTGACGGGCGAGCCCTTCGGCATGTTCGACTACACGCCGGTGGGCCTCGGCATCGCGCTGGCGGGCATGGCCTTCCTGGCCTTCGGCTGGCGCCTGCTGCCCACCGGCCGGCGCGGCACCGCCGAGGCCGCCCCCGCGGTGGAGGACTACACCACGGAGGTGCAGGTGCCGCCCGGCTCGCCGCTGGTGGACCGGGGCGTGGCGGAGCTGCTGGCCATGGAGCCGGGGCGCGTCGGCGTCGCCATCATCATCCGCGAGCGCTTCCGCCGCTTCGTGCCGACGCCCGAGGGCAGGCTTCGCGCCGGCGACACGCTGCTGCTGGAGGGGGACCCGGAGGATCTGGAGCGCGTCATCGCCCGCGCGGGGCTGCGGCTGGTGGCCGCACACACTGAGGGCGAGGCCAATGTGGCGGAGGGCGTGGTCACCGCCGAATCCCCTCTCGCCGGGGAGACGGCGGAGCGGGCGAGGCTGCCGGAGCGCTTCGGCATCGGCCTGCTGGCGGTCAGCCGCAGCGGGCAGCGCATCGCCCGCCGCCTCGGCGGGCTGCGGCTGCGCGCCGGCGACGTGCTGCTGCTGCGGGGCGCGGCGCCCGCCATCAGCGGCGCGCTGCCCGCGCTGCGCGTGCTGCCGCTGACGGAGCGCAGCATCGCCCTCGGCCGCAGCCGGCGCAGCTGGGTGCCCATGCTGGTGCTGCTTGGCGCCATGCTGCTGGTGGCGCTGCATGTGGTGCCTGTCGCCATCGCCTTCTTCGGCGCCGCGGTGCTGCTGCTGATGCTGCGCAGCCTGAGCCACCAGGAGGCCTATGGCGCGGTGGAATGGCCCGTGCTGATCCTGCTCGGCGCGCTGATCCCGGTGAGCGAGGCGGTGCGCAGCACCGGCGGCACCGACCTGATCGCCGCCTGGCTGGAAAGCGCGACGCGGCAGCTGCCGCCGCTCGGCGCGCTCGGGCTGATCATGGCCATCGCCATGGCCGTCACGCCCTTCCTGAACAACGCCGCCACGGTGCTGATGATGGGCCCGATCGCCGCCAGCTTGGCGCAGCGCCTGGGGCTCAGCCCGGATGCCTTCCTGATGGCGGTGGCCGTCGGCGCCGCCTGCGACTTCCTCACCCCCATCGGCCACCAGTGCAACACGCTGGTGATGGGCCCGGGCGGCTACCGCTTCGGCGACTACGCCCGGCTGGGCGCGCCGCTGACGCTGATCGTGCTGGCGGTCGGCGTGCCGATGATCGCCTGGGTTTGGGGGCTGACGCCCGGCTAGGGCGCCGGGGCCGGCCGCCCCGCCTTCCTCCCGCCCCGCCTTTCCCGCCCCGTCTTTCCCGCCGGCCTCAGGCCGGCGGCTCTTCCTCCCGCTGCAGCAGGGCGGTGTCGATCTGGCCCAGCAGGCGGGAGAAATCCACCGGCTTGGGGTGGTAGTCGTCGCAGCCTGCCTCGATGACCTTGTTGCGGTCGCCCGACATGGCATGCGCGGTCAGCGCGATGATCGGGATGCGCGCCGTGCCCTCGATGCCGCGCAGGGTGCGTGCGGCGGTCCAGCCATCCATCACCGGCAGGTTCATGTCGAGCAGGATGATGTCGGGCCGCTCGGCCTGCGCCATGTCCACGCCCTGCTGCCCGTCATGCGCCAGCACCACATCGAAGCCGCGGCGGCGCAGGCGGCGGGAGAGGAAATCCCACAGCTCCTCATGGTCCTCGACCAGCAGGATCTTCGTCATCGTCAGTGTCCTTTCCTACCCGTGGCGGCGATCTGCCGCAGCTCGCGCAGCAGCTCCTCCGGAACGCCGTCATCGGCCGGCATCACGCCATGCACCTTGCCGCGCAGCCGCGCCATCTCCTCCTCCGACATCGGCGCGGCGGTCAGGGCGATGATGGGCAGCGCGGCCCATTCCGGCCGCGAACGCAGCTTGCGGATCAGCGCGAAGCCGTCGCTGTCCTCCCCGCCCTGCACCTCGACCAGCATCATGTCGGGCGCCGGCCCGCGCTCCATGCGGGCCAGCGCCGCGTCGGGCTCCGGCGTCTCCTCCACCGCCCAGCCCTCGCGCTCCAGCAGCGCGCGGAGGGTGGCGCGCTGCTCGGCATCGGGGTCCAACAGCAGCGCCAGGCCGGGCGCGGGCTGCGCACGGTAGCGCTCCAGCACATGCTTCAGCCGGCTCCACTCCACCGGCTTGTTGAGGTAGTCGGCCGCGCCGAGCGAGAAGGCGAGTCCGCGCTCCTGCACCACCGTCACCATCACCACGGGAATCGCGGCCAGGTCGGGCTCGGCCTTCAGCGCCGACAGCACGCCCCAGCCATCGAGGCGCGGCATCATCACGTCCAGCAGGATGGCGTCGGGGCGCATCTCGCGCGCCAGGTGGAGGCCGCTCCGCCCGTCCGGCGCGGTACGCACCGCGAAGCCCTCGCGCGTCAGGAAGCGGGCCAGCAGGTCGCGCGTGGCGGCGTCGTCGTCGATCACCAGCACGAGGCCGCCCAGCCGCTCGGCGGGGGAGGGGGCATCCTGCTGCGGCACCGCCTCGGCGGCCTGCACCCCTGCATCCTCCGCCTCCGGCCGTACCAGGCGCAGATCCGCCGGCAGGTGCAGCGTGAAGGTGGTGCCCTGGCCCGGCTGGCTCTCCACCCCGATGTGGCCGCCCAGCATGGCGCTGAACGCCTTGGTGATGGCCAGCCCCAGGCCGGTGCCGCCGAAGCGGCGCGTGGTGGTGCTGTCGGCCTGGCTGAAGCGCTGGAACAGGCGCTCCAGCTGCTCGGCGGTCATGCCGATGCCGGTATCGGCCACTTTCAGCACCACCCAGCCGGGCTCCTCCGGGTCGGGGGCGGCGGAGAGGGTGATCCGCCCGCCCTCGGTGAACTTGGCGGCGTTGCCGAGCAGGTTGAACAGGCATTGCCGCAGCTTCACCGGGTCGGAGTGCATCGGCGGCAGCGCCGGGTCGATGGCGACCTCGAGCGTGTTGTCCTTCTTGGCCACCAGCGCGCCCACGGTGGCCACCACCTCCTCCAGCAGCGCCTGCGGGGCGAAATCCTCCGGCTGCACCTCCATCTTGCCGGCCTCGATCTTCGAGAGGTCCAGCACGTCGTTGATCAGGGAGAGCAGGTGGCGGGCATTAGCGTTGATCTTGGCGAGGTCCTCGCGGAAGGCCTCCGCCCCCTCCAGCTCCTCCGCCTCCTCCTCGAGCATCTCGGAATAGCCGATGACGGCGGAGAGCGGGGTGCGCAGCTCGTGGCTCATATTGGCGATGAACTGGCTCTTGGCCATGTTGGCGTCCTCGGCGGCCGCCTTGGCCGCGGCCAGGGCCTCCTCCGCCTCGCGCATCTCGGTGATGTCGGTGTTGGTGCCGAACCAGCCGATGAGCCGGCCTTCCGGCGCCTCCTCGTCCGGCGCGTCGCGCAGCGGCAGGGCGCGGGAGAGGAACCAGCGGTACTGCCCGTCGGCGCCGCGCAGCGGGAAGGTGTCCTCCCACGCCTCGCCGGCCGTGATCGCGGCGCGGAAATGCTCGGCCGCCCGCTCCAGGTGGTCCGGGTGGTGCACGCTTCTCCAGCCGGAGCCCTTCATCGTCTCCGGCGTGCCGCCGGTGTATTCGTACCAGCGGCGGTTGTACCACTGGATCTCGCCTTCGGGGTCGGTCATCCAGGCCATCTGCGGCACGGAATCCACGATCAGCCGCAGCCTGGCCTCGCTGCGGCGCAGCCGCGCCTCCATCCGGCGCCGGGCGGTGACATCCATGGCCGCGACGCCGATGCCCTCCGCCATCCGGCCCAGCGGGAACAGGCTGATCTGGAGCTGCCGCTCCAGCCCGCCGCCCGGGGCGGGGGGTGGCACCGTCACGGCGATGTCGGACTGCGCCTGGCCGCTCTTCAGCACCGCCTCCAGCCGCGGCGCCAGCTGCGCGCGCACCGCCTCGGGCCATTGCCCGTCGGCCAGCACCTTCTCGCCCAGCATGGTTAGCGCCTTGTTGGCATGGGCCAGGCGCATCTGCCGGTCGAGGAAGCCGAGGGCGATGGGCGCGTGCTCCATCACGCCGTCCAGCAGGGCGGTGGCACGCTGCTCGGCCCGCCGCCGTGCCATGGCGTAGAGGCCGAGCGACAGGCCCGAGAGCAGCAGCGCCGCCAGCATCAGCACGCTTAGCCAGGCGGAGAGGCGCGCTGCCGTGGTGGCCTGCCGGGCGGCCAGGGCGCGCGTCTCCTGCTGCGCCGTCGCCACCTCCTGGCGCAGCGCGTCCATCAGCGCCTTGCCCTGCCCGGTCTCGACCGCACGCGCCGCCTCCACCGAGCTCCCGGCGCGGCGCAGCGCCACCACCTGGCCGGACCAGTCCAGCTTGGCCGTCACCAGCGGCCGCAGCCGCCCGGCCGGCAGCCCGGAGGCCTCCAGCTGCGGCAGCAGGGCCGCGATGGCACGGCGTGCCTCCCTGTCGGGCGCGAGGTAGTCGTCCTGGCCGGTCAGCGCGTAGCCCCGCTGCGCCGTCTCCACGTCCTTCACGGCGGAGAGCAGCGCCTCGGCCTGCAGCACATGGGCGTGGATGGCGGCGCTGGCCTCCCGGGCGCGGCCGGCGAGCGCCCATTGCGCCACGCCGGCGCCGATCGCCAGCAGGACAAGCAGGAAGGCGGCGATCAGAACCGGGCGCGGGTTCTGCGGCAGGGCGCGCTCAGCCTGGCGTTGCAGGAAAGACGTCGTGGCGAGGCTGGGCAAGGGCGGAATCCGGGTGGTGGCGGGGAATAACGCCGCACGACGCCTCGGGTTGAAGGGAGGGCTGAACCTTTGCCATGGCCTGGCGTTACAGCAGCCCGCTCCAAGAGAACGTCGCCATGGCCGAAATGCCGCCCCCTTCCCCCGCCGACGCCACGGCCATGCGGCCGGAGGCCCCTCCGGAGGCGCAGACGCTGCGCGTGCTGCAGGCCATCTTCGGCCTGCTGGCAGCGGCCTTCAGCGTCACCGTGCTGGCGCTGGGGCGGGACCTGATCGTGCCGCTCGTGCTGGCGGTGCTGCTGGCCTTCGTGCTGGCGCCCGTCGTGGTGGTGCTGCACCGGCTGCGGGTGCCGCAGGTCCTTGGCGTGGTGGCGGCGGTGCTGCTGGCGGCGGCGGCGATCCTGGGCCTGGGCGTGGTGATGGGCCGCCAGGCCGGCTCGCTGACGGCCGACCTGCCCGCCTACCAGCAGACCATGGCGGCCAAGCTGCAATCGCTGCGGCTGGGCGAGCTGATGCAGGAGGCGGACGCGGCGCTGCGCAACCTGCGCCAGATGATGGGCGACGGCCTCGCCGACCGGGCCGCGCCGGGCGCCGCCGAGATGCCGCCGCCGGTGACCACCGCGCCCGCCGCCGAGGGCGGCAGCCCGCTCGCCGTCATCGGCAGCCTGGCCGGGCCGGTGCTGGCGCCGCTGGCGACGGCGGGCATCGTCCTCCTCTTCGCCATCTTCGTGCTGGTCTACCGCGAGGATCTGCGCGACCGGCTGATCCGCCTGGCGGGCAGCAGCGACCTGCAGCGCACCACCCTGGCGCTGGACGACGCGGCCCGGCGCCTGTCGCGCTACTTCCTGGCGCAGGTGGCGCTGAACAGCCTGATGGGCGTGACGATCGCGCTGATCCTGTGGCTGCTCGGCCTGCCGGCCCCGGCGCTCTGGGGCATCCTGGCCGGGCTGATGCGCTTCGTGCCCTTCATCGGCACCTTCATCGCGCTGGTGCCGCCCCTGCTGCTGGCGGTCGCGGTCGATCCGGGCTGGTCGATGGCGCTGTGGGTGCTGCTGCTCTTCCTGGTGGCCGAGCCGCTGATGGCGCAGGTGCTGGAGCCCGCGGTCTATGGCCACAGCACCGGCCTCTCGCCGGTCGCGGTCATCGTGGCGGCCACGTTCTGGACCTTCCTGTGGGGGCCGATCGGGCTGCTGCTGGCCACGCCGCTCACCGTCTGCCTGGTGGTGCTCGGCCGGCATGTGCCGAGCCTCGGCTTCCTCGACGTGATGCTGGGGGACCGCCCGCCTTTGCAGGCTCATGAGAGCTTCTACCAGCGTGCCCTGCAGCGCGACACGCGCGAGCTGTCCCGCCAGGCGCAGCGCGAGCTGCGCGCGCATGGCTCGCTGAGCGGCTACCTCGACGCGGTGGGGCTGCCCGCCCTGGCCCTGGCCGACCGCGACTGGTCGCGCGAGGAGCTCTCGCCGGAGCGGATGGAGAATGTGCGGGCCGAGGTCTCGGCCCTGCTGGAGGGGCTGGAGGCCGCGCCGGCGCCCGGCCCGGCGCAGGTGGTCTGCGCCGCCGGCCGCGGCCCGCTGGACGACCTGACGGCGGCCATGGCGGTGCGGGCGCTCGGGGCGGAGGGGCTGGGCGCGGTCGCCCTGCCAGCCGAGGCGGCGGCGCCGGACGAGGCCGGCGCGGCCTGGCTCTGCTGCCTCTCGGTGCTGGAGGCCGGCAACACCGCCGATGGCATCCGCTACCTCCTGCGCCGGTTGCAGCGGCAATTCCCGCAGGCCCGCATCGTCGTGGGGCTGTGGCAGGCGGAGGCGGCAAGCCCGCTGCTGGCGGAGCTGCGCCTGGATGCGTCCGGGGAGACCATCGTCACCTCGCTGGGGGAGCTGGTGGCGCTGAGCCGGGCGCGGCCCGTGCCCGGCCCGTGAGGGCGGCGGGGGGCGAAATCCGCCTGCTGGCGCCGGCACTATTTGCTGGCGGAGGCTTGCGGACCGGCAGCCGCTTTCCCATCTGGGAACCTATCGGCAACAACAGAAAGGAGGTGATCCAGTGTCTCATTGTTTGATGGCTGCGTCGGCCGCCGTGAGCTGGATCTCCGCTGCGAGGAACGTCGCGGGCTGATCTGCTCCATGCGCGGCGGTTGAACGCTTCGCAGGCAATGTTCGAGGGCTCCGGAGGAAACTCCGGGGCCCTTTTGCATGGGTGCCTCCTGCATGGGTGCCTCCCATGGGCGCGCCCCCTGCGGAACGCCGCGCGGTCTGGCCGGTTGTGGCACAGCGCAGGCGAGGGGGACGGAAACGAGCATGCAACCACAATGGCCCCTGCGGCTCTGGATCGTCCGGCATGGGGAGAGCGCGGGGAATGTGGCCCGCGCGGCGGCGCTGGCGGCGCGGCAGGCGATGATCGACATCGCGGAGCGGGATGTGGATGTGCCGCTCAGCCCGGTGGGGGAGCGGCAGGCGCGGGCGCTGGGCCGCTGGTTCGCGGAGCAGCCGGCGGAAGAGCGGCCCGAGGTCATTGTCTCCTCGCCCTACCGCCGCGCCCGCCACACGGCGGAGCTCATCCGCGCCGCGAGCCCGTCCGGCCTTCACTCCCGCGGCTTCATCCTCGATGAGCGGCTGCGCGAGAAGGAGTTCGGCGTGCTGGACCGGCTGACGACGCAGGGCATCGCCCAGCGCCATCCGGACCAGGTCGAGTTCCGCCGCATCCTCGGCAAGTTCTACCACCGGCCGCCTGGCGGCGAGAGCTGGTGCGACGTGATCCTCCGGCTGCGCAGCGCGCTCGACAGCCTCTGCCTGCGGCATGGCGGCCAGCGCGTGCTGATCGTCGGGCACCAAGTGGTGGTGCTGTGCCTGCGCTACCTGCTCGAAGGCCTGACCGAGGAGGAGATCCTGGCGATCGACCGCGAGGGCGACATCGCCAATTGCGGGCTGACCGAATATGTCTTCGACGCCCAGGGCGGCGGCATGCGCCTGCACCGCTACAACTGGACCGTCCCGCTGGAGACGGAGGCTGCGCCGGTGACGGCACAGCCGCATGGCGGGGCACCCCGGTGAGCGCGGCGGAACCGGTGACCGAGGCGCTGCTGCGGCGAATGCCTCTGCCGCGGCATGAGAAGGGCGACGACAAGAATGCGCGCGGCGCCGTGCTGGTGGCGGGCGGCTGCGTGGAGGTGCCGGGCGCCGTGCTGCTGGCGGGGCTGGCCGCCCTGCAAGCGGGGGCGGGGCGCCTGCAGCTGGCGGTGTGCCGCTCCATCGCGGTGCCGGTCGGGGTGGCGGTGCCGGAGGCGCGGGTCATCGGCCTGGCCGAGACGGAGCAGGGCCACATCGCCGCGGCGGCGGCGCCGGTGCTGGCGCAGCGTGGTGCCCGCGCCCGGGCGATGGTGCTGGGCGTGGGCACGATGGCCGGCGCGGAGAGCGAGGCGCTGACCGCCCAGCTCCTGGAGGCGCTGGAAGGCCCGGCGCTGGTGCTGGACGCCGGTGCCCTGGCGGCGCTGCGCGGCTGCCGCCCCGCGCTGCGCCGGCATGCCGGGCGTGCCATCCTCACCCCGCATGACGGGGAGATGGCGGAATTGCTGGAGATCCCCCGTACGGCGGTGCTGGCGGACCCGCTCGCCGCGGCGCGGGAGGCGGCCTCCCGCTTCCAGGCCGTGGTCGTCATGAAGGGCGGATGCACGCGGATCGTCACGCCGCAGGGCGAGGCCTGGGAATGCGACCGCGGCAATGTCGGCCTCGCCACCTCGGGCTCGGGCGACACGCTGGCGGGCATCCTCGCCGGGCTTCTGGCGCGGGGCGCCACGCCGCTGCAGGCGGCGCTGTGGGGGGTCTATGTGCATGGCGAGGCGGGACGGCGGCTCGCTGCGGACCAGGGGCCGGTGGGCTTCCTGGCCCGGATGCTGCCGGGCGAGGTTCCCGCCATCCTGGCGGCGCTGGGCCCACCGCACGGCTGATTCCCGCGGCGCCGCGCCGGGCGTCAGGGAGCCTGTCCCTCCTGGCGGGCGGGCGCGCCCGCCCGCCGCATCGCGTCGTCCACGGCGGCGATGATCGCGCCCGGGGCGGTGTGGTGGATCATGTGGCCCTCGCCCGGCAGGATGCGGAGCTCGCTCCCCGGGATGCGCGGCTGCAGCCGGCGGGACTGGCGGTCGGTCGTCACCATCCTGTCCTCCGCGCCCGCGAGGAGGATGACGGGGAACGACGCATCGCCATGCCGGCGCAGCAGGGCCGCGGCGCCGGGGAGCATGAGGGCCGTGTCGGCCGCGCTGGCGCGGAGCTGGCCGGGCCGGAGGGCCATCGCCCGGGGAAACCCGGCCGTGAAGGCGGCGGACACCGGTCGTGGGGCGAAGATCCTGCGCAGCAGGGCCGGCAGGACCGCCCGGCCCAGCACGGGCGAGAGGGTGTGGCACAGGATGTCGCCGAGCAGGGGAAGCGCGGACAGGGAGGGCAGCAGCACATCCAGCCGCGGGCCCGGGAAATAGTAGCCGGACAGCAGGATGGCGCCCCGCGTGTCGCGCGGCGCGTCGAGCGCCATGGCAAGGGCGGCCAGCGCGCCCCAGGAATGGCCCAGCAGGAGCGGCTGGTGGATGCCGAGCTGCCGCAGGGCCTTGCGCAGGATCTCCGCCTGCGCGCCGGCCGTCCAGACGGTGCCGCGCGGGCGCCCGCTGTGGCCGAAGCCGGGCCGGTCGAAGGCGAGGACCCGGTAACGCCGCGCCAGCCCGCCGAGCACGCCGCTCGCCCGGAAGTCCTCGACGGTCGCGCCATTGCCATGCAGCAGGACCACCGGCTGGCCCTGGCCCTCGTCGAGGTAGTGGAGCCGGACGCCGCCGACCGTGACGAAGTGTCCCTGCGGGGCATGCCGCCGTTCCGCCCGCCGGGCCGCCACCCGGTTGCCGAGCGCCAGGGCGCCCAGCACCAGGGCCGCCGCGCCCAGCCCCCATGCCAGGCGCCCGGGCCTCCCATGGCCGCTCACCGGCTCTCCTTCCTCGACAGCGTCTTCATCCGGGCCGCCCTCCATCATGCCGGTTGACCTGCCGGTTGAACGTGCCGGCCGCGGCGCTGTTGCCAGGGCGGCGGAATGCGCGGCGGCGGAATGCGCGGCGGCGGGCCATGTGCTTTACTGGCCACGCCTGACTGGCCATGCCTTGGCAGAGCAGGCGCGTGTCACCAGGAGCCCCTTCCCGCCATGTACAATCACCGCATGCGCCGCCCGTCGCTGATCGACAAGGTTTGCACCGCCGAGCAGGCGGCGGCGCTGATCCGCGACGGCATGACGGTCGGCATGAGCGGCTTCACGCGCGCGGGCGAGGCCAAGGCGGTCCCGCTGGCCATGGCCGAGCGGGCGGCGGCCGACCCGTTCAAGATCACCCTGATGACCGGCGCCTCCCTGGGCAACGACATCGACCGGCGGCTGACGGAGGCCGGGGTGCTGCGCCGCCGGCTGCCCTTCCAGGTGGACCCGGTGCTGCGCGGCGCCATCAACCGCGGCGAGGTGATGTTCATCGACCAGCACCTGTCGGAAACGGTCGAGCAGCTGCGTTCCCGGCAGATGGGCCCGATCGACTACGCCATCGTGGAGGCCGTCGCGATCCGCGAGGATGGCGGGGTGGTGCCCACCACCTCCGTCGGCAACACCGCGACCTTCGCCATCCTGGCGGAGAAGGTGATCGTCGAGATCAACCTCAGCCAGCCCCTGGCGCTGGAGGGGCTGCACGACATCTACATCCCGACCCGCCGCCCGCACCGGGAGCCGGTGCCGGTGCTGGCCTGCGACAGCCGCCCCGGCCTGCCCTACATCCCGATCGAGCCGACCAAGATCGCCGCCATCGTCTTCACCGAGCAGAGCGACAGCCCGTCCGCCAACGAGCCGCCGGATGCCGAGACGGACACCATCGCCGGCCACCTGATCGAGTTCCTGAAGCAGGAGGTGAAGCAGGGCCGCCTCGGCATGAGCCTGGCGCCGCTGCAGGCCGGCATTGGGACCATCGCCAACGCGGTCATGCACGGCCTCATCAACAGCCCGTTCCGCGACCTGCGCATGTACAGCGAGGTGCTGCAGGACAGCACGATCGCGTTGTTCGACTCCGGCAAGCTGGCCTTCGCCTCCGCCTCCTCGATCACGCTGGGGCCGGAGATGACGAAGCGCTTCAACGCCGGCCTCGAAGGCTACAAGCAGCGCATGGTGCTGCGGCCGCAGGAGATCAGCAACCATCCGGAGGTGATCCGGCGCCTCGGCATCATCGGCATCAACACGGCGCTGGAATGCGACATCTACGGCAACGTCAACTCCACGCATGTGGACGGCACCCACATGATGAACGGCATCGGTGGCTCCGGCGACTTCGCGCGCAACGCCTACATGTCGGTCTTCGTCGCGCGCTCCACGGCGAAGGGCGGCGGCATTTCCACCATCGTGCCCATGGTGACGCATGTGGACCACACCGAGCACGACGTGGACATCCTGGTGACCGAGAACGGCCTCGCCGACCTGCGCGGCCTGGCCCCGCGCGAGCGGGCACGGACGGCCATCGCCCGCTGCGCCCATCCGGATTACCGCGATGCCCTGCAGGATTACGCGGACCGCGCGGCCCGCGAGCGCGGCGGCCATACGCCGCACCTGCTGGAGGAAGCCTTCGCCTGGCATCTGCGGCGCCAGCGCACCGGCAGCATGAAGCCGGAACCGGCGGCCAGCCACGGCCAGCCGCAGGCCACCGGCTGACAGCCGCGCGGGCCGCCCCGCTCAGTCCAGGCCGAGAAGCCAGCGGCCCAGCGGAACCGCGCGGATCCTGGCGCCCGGGAGCGTGCGGTTGAGATCGGCGCGGTTGTGCATGATCCAGCGCAGGCAGCTGGCCTCGCTGTCGAAGGGCTCGAACTCGTCCCGGCTGGGCCGCAGGGTTTCCCGGTTCACCAGGTAGCGGGCGCCCTTGCGGCAGCCGGGCGCGCCCGCCCAGTTCCGCTCGGGCGCCACCACCGCCGGCACCCAGTAGGCCCGCCCCGGGTCCAGCAGATCGACATCACGCCGGTGCATCGGCCTCCTCCTTCCGCATGGCGCCCTTCCTGCCGTGGCGTTCCGGCGCCGCGGCAGGACGGGGCGTCTCACCGCCGGGCAGGCGCCCGGGCGGTCAGCGCCGGACCAGGTCGAAGCGGTCGGCGTTCATCACCTTGTTCCAGGCGGCGATGAAGTCGTCGACGAACTTCCGGCCCGCATCGGCCGCCGCGTACACCTCGGACAATGCCCGGAGCTGCGAGTTGGAGCCGAAGACGAGATCCGTCCGCGTCGCCGTCCACTTCTCCGCATGGGTCTTGCGGCAGGTGCCGACGAAGACATCGTCCGCGTGCCCGTCCACCATCTTCCACGCCGTGCCCATGTCCAGCAGGTTGACGAAGAAGTCGTTGGTGAGCTGGCCGGGGCGCTCGGTCAGCACGCCTTCCTTGCGCCCGCCATGGTTGATGCCCAGCACCCGCAGCCCGCCGACCAGGACGGTCATCTCCGGCGCGCTCAGCGTCAGGAGCTGGGCGCGGTCGAGCAGCAGCTCCTCGGTGGGCACGTTGAACGCGACCTGGAGGTAGTTGCGGAAGCCATCCGCCCGCGGCTCCAGCGGCTTGAAGTTCTCCACGTCCGTCTGCTCGGCCGAGGCGTCGGTGCGGCCGGGGGTGAAGGGCACTTCCACCTCGTGGCCGGCATCGCGCGCCGCCTGCTCGACCGCGGCCGTGCCGCCGAGCACGATGAGGTCGGCGATGGACACCTTCTTTCCGCCCGGCGCCGCGGCGTCGAACCCGGCCTTGATGCCCTCCAGCACGCCCAGCACGCGGGCGAGCCGCTCGGGCTCGTTCACCTCCCAGTCCTTCTGCGGCGCCAGCCGGATGCGCCCGCCATTGGCGCCGCCGCGATGGTCCGAGCCGCGATAGGTCGAGGCCGAGGCCCAGGCGGTCGCCACCAGCTCCGCGATGGTGAGGCCGGAGGCCAGGATCTGCCGCTTGAGGGCGGCGATATCGGCGGCGTCAATCGGCGCGTAATCCGCCTTCGGGATGGGGTCCTGCCAGATCAGGTCCTCGGCCGGAACCTCCGGGCCCAGGTAGCGCGCCTTGGGGCCCATGTCGCGGTGGCACAGCTTGAACCAGGCGCGGGCGAAGGCATCGGCGAACTGCTCCGGGTGGTCGCGGAAGCGCTCGGAGATCCTGCGGTAGGCGGGGTCCTCCCGCATCGCCATGTCGGCGGTCGTCATCATCGTCGGCACGCGGCGGTGCGGGCTGTGCGCGCCCGGTGCCATGTCCTCGGGCGCCGGGTTGATGGGCTGCCACTGCTTTGCGCCGGCGGGGCTGGTCACCAGCTCGTACTCGTAGTCGAGCAGCATGTGGAAGTAGCCGCCATCCCACCGGATGGGGTTCGGCGTCCAGGCGCCTTCCAGGCCGCTGGTGATGGTGTGGTCGCCGATGCCGGTCTCATGCCCGCTCTGCCAGCCGAGGCCCTGCTGCGCGATGTCCGCCCCCTCCGGCTCCGCGCCCACCTTCGAGGCGTCGCCCGCGCCGTGGCACTTGCCGAAGGTGTGGCCGCCGGCGGTGAGGGCCACGGTCTCCTCGTCGTTCATGCCCATGCGGGCGAAGGTCTCGCGGATGTCGCGGCCCGAGCGGACCGGGTCCGGCTCGCCGCCCGGGCCTTCCGGGTTGACGTAGATCAGGCCCATCTGGATCGCGGCCAGCGGGCTCTCCAGCACCTTCTCCTCGGTGATGCGGGTATCGCCCAGCCATTCCTCCTCGGTGCCCCAGTAGATGTCCTTCTCCGGCTCGAACACGTCCTCGCGCCCGCCGCCGAAGCCGAAGACCGGCCCGCCCATCGACTCGATGGCGACGTTGCCGGCCAGGATCATCAGGTCGGCCCAGGAAAGCTTGCGGCCGTATTTCTGCTTGACCGGCCAGAGCAGGCGCCGCGCCTTGTCGAGGTTGGCGTTGTCCGGCCAGCTGTTCAGCGGCGCGAAGCGCTGCGAGCCGGAGGAGGAGCCGCCGCGGCCATCGCCGGTGCGGTAGGTGCCGGCGCTGTGCCAGGCCATGCGGATGAAGAACGGCCCGTAATGGCCGTAATCGGCCGGCCACCAAGGCTGGCTGTCGGTCATCAGCGCGTGCAGGTCCCTCTTCACCGCCGCGTAGTCGAGGGAGAGGAATTCCTTCGCGTAATCGAAGTCCTCGCCCATCGGGTTGCCGTGCAGACCCTTCTGGTGAAGCATGTCGAGGGAGAGCTGGTTCGGCCACCAGTCCCGGTTGGTCCGGCCCAGCAGGGCCCGCATGGCGGCCGGCTTCTTCATAGGGCAGCCCAGCGGACCGCCCACATTCGTGTCCATGGTCTTGACTTCCTCCCAGGTGTTTTGGGGGAAGGTTATGCGCGGCATGGGATCGATAGAAACGATTTTTTCCGATTGACGCGATCGACCGGATCGATTGCCGTTTCCGGACTGCCGGGCGCTGCGGCGGGGCTCCAGGGCCGCCGTCCATCTCGCTGCGTGGCCGGACCGCCCGGACGCGGAGGGCAGGGCCGAGGAACAAAGTCCGGGCCTGGCGGTTGCGGCCTCATGAAGGGCCCCTCAGCATCCTCCGGGCAGCGCCGCCTCCGCTGGCCCCGCATCCTCGGCTCCTGCGCGCGGGGGTTGGGCCTGATCCGGGGGGACCCGGCCCGCCTGGCGGTGCAGACGGTCCTGGCGGTCCTGGTCACCTATGCGGCCGCCCTGTGGCTGCATCTGCCGGAACCGTCCTGGGCCGTGTTCTCCGCGCTGTTCGTCATTCAGGGCAGCATCGGCGGCACCCTGACGGCGGCGATGGACCGGGTCCAGGGTGCCGTGCTGGGCGCCCTCCTGGCGCTGCTCTGCGTGTCGGTGATCGGCACCGGCGCGTGGCGGACGATCCTCTCCCTGGTGACGGGGGTCGCGATCATGAGCCTGATCGCCGGCGTCAGGCCGCAACTCAACTACGGCCTGGTACCCGTCGCCGTCCTGACCGTCGCCCCGGGCACGGAGCTGGTCGAGGACGGGTTGCTCAAGATCGCCGCCATCGGCCTCGGCGCGGCTGCCGGCGCGCTGGCCAGCGTGCTGGTCCTCCCCCGCCAGGCACACCGCGCGGCCGAGCAGCATCTGGTGCAGGCCCTGGCCGGCTGCGGCGCGCTGCTGAGCGCCTGCATGGACAAGCTGCTGTCGCAGGATGAGCGGGACCTGCATCCGCTGCACGCCCGCATCGCGCGCGAGCTGGCCCTGGCCGGCTCCATGTCGCGGCAGACGCGCCTGCGGCGGAAGCAGGAGCAATACGTCCTTCTGTCCTCCCTCCTGAACCAGGTGGAGCGGCTGTGGTACACGCTGGCAATGGCCGACCGCCTCAGCGCGCGGCCATTGCCGGATGCGGTCCGGGAGGCCATGGCCGCGCCGGTGCGGCAGGCGGCGGGAGAAGCGGAGCGATTCCTGTACGAGGCCGGCCAGGCGCTCACCTGCGGCAAGCCTCCGCCGGCGGCCAGCCGCTTCGACGCGCTGGCGCAGGAGGTGGGCAGGCTCGTCGAGCGCCTCCGCGCCGAAGGCCAGCTGAGCCAGGCGAAGCGCGAGGAGGCCGAGCAGATTCTCGGCCTGTCCCTCGCCTGGCAGCAGCTGAGCCGCAACGTGGAGGATCTCCTGGCGCTGGCATCCGCGGACCAGGCGGCCGGGGCGGAAATCCCGGCCTGCGGCCGTTAGCAGCAGGGCCGCGCCCCTGGCGCCCTGTCAGGCCTGCTGCAGCCGCGCCGGCGCCGCCGCGTCGGCCAGCACGCCGGCCTGCTGGAGTGCCGCGATCCGCTCGCCGGGCAGGCCGGCCGCCAGCAGCACCTCCCGCGTGTGCTCGCCGATCCTGGGTGGCTGCCGCCGCAGCGGGGCGCGGCTGCGCGCCTCGCCGAACTCCAGGGGCAGGGCGGGCAGCGGCACCTCCGGCCCGCCGCCCAGCGCGGCGATGGCGGTGGAGAGCAGGCCGCCGCTGGCGGTGAGATGGGGGTCCTGCAGCAGGTCCCCCGGCCTGCCGACCGGCGACCAGGACACCTCGGCCGCCGCGCAGCGCTGCGTGGCCGCGCCGAATTCGAGGGCGCCGACCGCCGCCTGCAGGGCGGGCAGCAGCCAGGCGCGTTCCCGCACCCGCTGCGCGTTGGTGGCGAGGCGCGGATCCCCCGCCAGCTCCTCCAGGCCGAAGGCGGCGCAGAAGCGCTCCCACTGCGCGTCGCTCGTGACGCCGATGAAGAGCTGCGTGCCGCAGCTTGCCTGGAACACGTCGTAGATGCCCCACGCACCGCGGCGGGCCGGCATCGGCGGCGGCGGCTCGCCCATGGCGGCGCCGCCGGCGATGTGCGAGCCCATCAGGAAGGCGGCGGATTCGAACAGCGCGCTGCCCACGCGCTGGCCTTCGCCTGTCCGCTCCCGCTCGCGCAGCGCGGCCAGCACGCCGGTCACGCCGAAGACGGCACCGAGGATGTCGATGACGGAGGCGCCCGCGCGCAGGGGCTGGCCGGGCGGGCCGGTCATGTAGGCGAGGCCGGTCTGGAACTGCACCACCTCGTCCAGCGCCGGGCGGTTGCCGTAGGGGCCGCCGAGGTAGCCCTTCAGCGCCAGGTAGATCAGGCGGGGATTGAGGCGGTGCAGATCCTCCCAGCCGCAGCCCAGCCGCTCCATGGTGCCGGGGCCATAGTTCTCCAGCACGATGTCGGCATCCGCCACGAGCCGGTGCAGGGTGGCGCGCCCCTCGGGGTGCTTGAGGTCCAGCGCGATGCTGCGCTTGTTGCGGTTGAAGGTGGCGAAGAAGCCGGCGGCGAAGCCCGGCAGGCGCCGCGTCCGGTCGCCATCGGGCGCGGGCTCCACCTTCACCACGTCGGCCCCCATGTCGGCCAGCAGCAGCCCGGCGCAGGGGCCCATGATGGTGTGGCTGAATTCCAGCACGCGCAGCCCTGCGAGCGGGAGCGGGCCGCTCATGCGGCGCGCGCCCGGAAGGCGGCCAGGCTGCCGCCGCGCAGCGCGGCGCTCGGCAGGGTGTGGCCGACGATGCGCTCGGCCAGGTGCCCCGCCGCGATCAGCGCGTCGGCGTCGATGCCCGTGGCGATGCCCATCTCCTCGCAGAGCAGCACCAGCTCCTCCGTGGCGATGTTGCCGGGCGCGCCCTTGTGCGCGGCGAAGGGGCAGCCGCCCAGGCCGCCCACGGTGGAATCGTAGCGCGCGACGCCGAGCCGCAGCCCCGCCATGGCGTTGGCGATGCCAAGGCCGCGCGTGTCGTGCAGGTGCAGCCGCAGGGCCAGCTCCGGCCAGCGCCCGCGCACCGCCCCCACCACCCGCTCGATCCGCGCCGGCGTCGCCCAGCCCATCGTGTCGGCGAGCGACAGGTCGTGGATCGCCTGGCCGTGCTCGGCGGCGATGGCGAGCCCGTCGGCCACCGTCTGCACCACCTGCTCCGGGGTGATGTCGCCGGCGAAGTTGCAGCCGAAGGCCGCCATCACGCCGACGCGCCCGACCGGGATGCCGGCGGCGAGATGGGCCGCCGTCTGCCGCCGCATCGCCTCGATGTTGCCGGCCCTGTCGCGGTTGAGGTTGCGGCGGGAGAAGGCCTCGGAGGCGGCGAGGGAGATGGAGCCGGTCATGCTCAGCCGGTCGCGGAAGGCCAGGGCGCGCTTCAGCCCCGCCTCGTTGAACCACAGCGCGTTGTAGGCGACGCCGGGCTTCGGGGTGAAGCCGGCGGCCACCGCCTCCGCGTCGGCCCAGCCCGGCACCAGCCTGGGCGAGACGAAGGAGCAGATCTGGATGTGGCGTATGCCGGTGCCGGAGAGCGCGTCGATCAGCGCGATCTTGTCCGCGCTCGCGATGGGGCCGGCCTCGATCTGGAAGCCCTCGCGCGGGCCTTCCTCGAAGATCTCGATGTGGCTGGGAAGATCGGACATGCGGGGCGACTCCGTTTCTGGGGCGGGAAGGGCGCGTTCACGCGCCGCGCGCGGCGGCGGCCTCGCCATGGCGGCGGCGCGCTTCCCGGACGATGGCGACAAGGATCATGCAGGCGGTGACGGCGTGCAGGGCGAGGGCGAGCGGGCTTTCGAGGAGCGTCCAGACATCGCCGCCGCTCGCGGCCATGGCGCGGCGCAGGCTCTGCTCCATCGGCGTGCCGAGGATGATGCCGAGCACCACCGGCACGAGCGGGATGCCGAGCTTGCGCAGCAGGTAGCCGAACACGCCGAAGCCCACCATCATCAGCAGGTCGAAGGAGTTCTGGTTGACCGAGTAGACGCCGAGGAAGCTGACGGTGACGACACCCGGCATCAGGTAGTGCGGCGGCACGGTGAGCAGCTTCGCGAAGAGGCCGACCAGCGGGATGTTCAGCACCAGCAGGATGACGTTGCTGACATAGAGCGCCGCCACCAGCCCCCAGACGATCTCCGGCTGCTGCTGGAACAGCAGCGGCCCCGGCTGCACGTTCAGCGTGACGAGCATGCCGAGCATGATGGCCGTGGTGCCGCTGCCCGGCACGCCGAGGGTGAGCATCGGCACCAGGCTGCCGCCGGCCGCGGCGTTGTCCGCCGCCTCGGGGGCGGCGACGCCGCGCGGGTCGCCCTTGCCGAAGGTGCCGTCCTTGTCGGAGACGCGCTTCTCCAGCGCGTAGCCCATGAAGCTGGCCAGGGTGGCGCCGGCGCCCGGCAGCACGCCGATGACGAAGCCGAGCAGCCCGGCGCGCAGCGAGGTGGCGGGGTAGGTCAGCCGGCGCAGCGCCGTGCTGCGCCGCCCCACCGGCACCTGCTCGACCGGGCCGGACCGCCGCTGCTCGATGTAGACGAGGAACTCGCTGATGGCGAAGAGGCCGATCGCCACGATGACGAAGTCGATGCCCTCGTACAGCTCGTAGGCGCCGAAGGTGAAGCGCGGGATGCCGGTGGCCGGGTCGATGCCCACCGTGCCGATGGCCAGGCCCAGCAGCCCGGCCACCAGCGTCTTGGCCGGGTTGCCGGTGGCAATGCCGCCGACGATGACGATGGCCATGACATAGAGGGCGAAGTACTCGCGCGGGCCGAAATGGATGGCGGCCATGGCCAGGGTGGGCGCCAGCACCGTCAGCCCGATGGTCGCCAGCGTGCCGCCGGCGAAGGAGGAGATGGCGGAGATCGCCAGCGCATCGGCCGCGAGCCCCTTCTTCGCCATGGGGAAGCCGTCGATGCAGGTGACGACGGCGGAGGAATCGCCCGGGATGTTGAGCAGGATGCTGGCGATGCGCCCGCCGAACATGCTGCCGTAATACACGCTGGTCAGCAGGATCAGCGCCGAGACGGGCGAGAGGTCCAGGCTGAAGGCCAGCGGGATGAGGATGGCGATGCCGTTCACCGGCCCGATGCCCGGCAGGGCGCCGATCACCGTGCCGACGAAGCAGCCGATGAAGGCCACCAGCAGGTTCACCGGCTGCGTCGCGACGGTGAAGCCGTGCGCGAGGGAGAAGAGGGTGTCCATCGCGCCCTATCCTCCGAAAGCGAGGCCGGGCGGCAGCGGGATGCCCAGGAACCAGTCGAAGAGCGCGAAGAAGCCGAGGCTGGTGGCCGCCCCGCCCATCAGCGCCTGTGGCAGCCGCGCGCCCAGCATGGCGGTCAGGCAGGCCACCAGCAGCAGCGTGGCCAGGATGAAGCCCAGCGGCTGCAGCAGCAGCGCATAGGCCACCAGCGCCGCCACGGTGGCCAGCTGCGCGAGCAGGTATCGCCCGCTCGACCATTCCGGCTCGGGATCGGGGCGCAGGGCCAGGTAGAGGCCGAGCAGGCCGATCGGCGGGGCCAGGGCCTCGGGGAACAGGGCGGGGCCCATCGGGTCGCCGAAGCCGACGCTGTAGGACCCCGCCTCCCAGCCGTACCAGCCGGCGAAGAGTGCCAGCAGCACGCCCACGATCCGGTCGCTCATGAGATGATGCCGATTTCCTGGGACAGGCCGCGCAGCTCGGACACCATGCCGGCCACGAAGCGCTCGAACTCCGGCCCCGAGCGCCAGACGGGCTGCAGCCCGGAGCGCCGCGCGGCCTCCTTCCAGCCCTCGCTGTCATAGACGCGCTTCAGCCCGGCGATCATGGCGTTGTAGTGCTCGTCGCTGACGCGGCCGCCGGTGTAGAAGCCGCGCCAGTTCAGCCCCACCACGTCGTAGCCCTGCTCGCGCGCGGTCGGGATGTCGGCGAAGGCGCCGGCCAGCCGCGCCTCGGCCATGGCGCCGAGGACGCGGATCTGCCCCGCCTCGACGAAGCCGGCGATCTCGGCCAGGTCGGTCGAGACGACCTCGACATGCCCGCCCAGCATCTGCGTCACCGCCGGCCCGCCGCCATCGTAGTGGATCCAGCGGAAGCGCTTCAGGTCGGCGGCGGGAATGCCGGCCTTCTGCGCCAGCAGCAGCAGGCGGAGATGGTCGTAGCCGCCGAGGCTGCTGGAGCCGCCGGTGACGATGCCGCCCGGGTCGCTCTTCAGCGCGCCGAGGAAGTCGGCCAGCGTCTTGAAGCGGGAATCGGCGCGGACCAGGATCACCCCCGTATCCGCCCCCAGCATGGCCAGCCAGCGGACGCGGTCGATGTCCCCCGGATAGCGGCGCTGCGCGATCTGCGTCAGCCCGACCGTGCTGGTGGCGACGAACAGGTTGTGGTCGGCGGCGCGGCGGCTGGTGACGTTGGCGAAGGCGACGGCGCCCACCGCCCCCGGCATGTTCGACACCTGCACCGGCTGGTCGACGACCTGCAATTCCTGCATCAGCCGCCCCACCGTGCGGCAGGTGAAGTCCCAGCCGCCGCCCGGGGCGGAGGGGGCCAGGCATTCGGGCCGCGGCCCGACGAAGGCCGTGGCCGGCCGCGCGGCGGCCAGCCCGGCGAGACCCAGCATGCCCGCGCCGAGCGCGCGCCTGCCTGCGATGATGTTCATGCGGCGTGTCCTTCCCTGTCTGGCGCGGCGAAGCCCGTGCCGGTCCATCGGCCGGAGCGCGGTGGCTCCGGGGCGATTGGCGCCGGGGCACGGAAGCGGGCCCTTCGCGCGGGCCCGCGGGCTTGGCCGGCAGTGTTTCCCCAATCCTTCGCGCCGGGCTCTGCGGCCCGCTTTACAGCCTGGGCATGGCGTCCTATTCAGCAGGACGGCCATTCCACTTTTTCAGGTTCGGACTCCCTGCCATGGCTGTCAAGTCATTCCCGGGCCCGCACGACCCCGCGAAGCCGCCCGAGGCGGGCGAGGCGGGGGGCATCGCGGCGGTGGACCGGGCGCTGCGCGTCCTGCTGGCCTATGGCGAGGGCGAGCGCGGGCTGACGCTCGGGGAGCTGTCCCGCCGCACCGGCCTCTACAAGAGCGCGCTCTCCCGCATCATGGCGACGCTGATCCAGCACCGCTTCGCGCTGCGGCACGAGGATGGGCGCTACGGCCTCGGCCCCGCCCTCTATCGCCTCGGCGGCCTCTATGAGCGCTCCGTCGATCTCAACGGCGCGCTGGCGCCGGCGCTGCGGGTGCTGGCGCAGGAGACGGGGGAGAGCGCCTCCTTCTACATCCGGCAGGGCGACCGGCGGCTGTGCCTGATGCGGGTCGATGGCTGGCGGCAGGTGCGCGACCACATCCCGGTGGGCTCGCTGCTGCCGATCGACCGCGGTGCGGCGGGGCGGATCCTGAGGCATTTCGGGGCAGCCGGGCCCGGCGCCCTGGAGCCCGCCTTCGTCGCCGCCACGATCGGCGAGCGCGACCCCGAGCTGGCGGCCGTGGCGGCGCCGGTCTTCGGCGCCGGGCAGCGGCTGGCCGGGGCATTGTGCGTCGCCGGCACCGCCACGCGCTTCTCGGAGGCGGAGCGGCTGGCCGGCATCCGCAGCCTGGTGTTCCGCGAGGCCGCCCGCCTGACCCTGGCGCTGGGCGGCGACGCGGCCGTGTTCTCCGCGAGCGGCCCGTGCGGCGCGACGCCCGGGGAGGAGCCGCCAGGCAGCGGGTAGGAGCAGGCCGCGCTCCGCAGGGGCTCCGCAAGGTGCCGCGCAAGGGCGCCCGGGGGTAGCCCCGCGCGCCCTGCCTCAGGTGCTATTCGGCCGCCAGGGAGCGTGCCGATGTCCGTGCATGGCGCCAGCGCAGGACATCCACGGCCAGGAAGGCGGCCAGGCTGAGCCCGGCCACCGGCAGGGCCCATCCCAGCGCCGCCATGGCCAGGGCCACGATGATTTGCGTCCGCGGCGGCAACCGGCACCAGCTCTGGACCAGGCTGCGCGGCAGCGCGCCCGGCGCAGGGCGGTTCTGCCACCAGATGCGGTAGCCATGGAGGGCCGCCACCATCAGGCCAATGCCCAGCGCCGCCATCAGGACCTGGTTCGCCACGCCGAAGAGGATCCCCATGTGCATGTCGATGCCCCAGCGGATCAGCTTGGCGACCAGGGGGAAGCCCGCGAAATCCGCGCGGCTTGTCACCTGCATCGTGCGCGGATCGATGGCGAGGCTGTCCACCTGGGTGGGCCAGGAGCGGTCGTACTCCCGCACCAGCCATGCGCTGCCGGGGCGCGGCAGGCGGATTTCCACCATGGGGGAGTCGATTCCCGCCGCCAGGGCGGTGGCCAGCACGGCATCCAGATGTCCCGCCGCATCCTGCCCCGCCGTATCCTGTCCAGCCACGCCGGGGGGGGCACCCGCAGGGTGGTGGGCATGGTCGCCCATCGCAGGCGCGGCCGCCGCATCGAGGCTCAGCGAGACGGAGGGCGTGACCCAGCCCAGCCCGCCGCGCAGCGCGTCGATCCGCCCGCCCGCCCATCGCGACCAGGTGAGGCCGGTCGCCGAGAGGAACAGCAGGCCGAGAGAGAGCGACACGCCGATCAGCCCGTGCAGCCGGCGGGTGCGCAGGCGGGCATTCTGCGGAGCCTTCCGGGACAGCCGGCCGGTACGCCGCCAGGCCCAGAGAAGCACGCCGCCCAGCGTCGCCACCCAGAGCCAGGACGCGGCGAGCTCGCTGTAGTAGCGCCCCGGCTCGCCGAGCAGGAGGTCGCGGTGCAGATGGTCGAGGGTGGTGCGGAACGGCAGGATGCCGCTGGTGCCATAGACGACGAGGTCGCCCTTCACGGCGAAGGTCGCCGGATCCACGAAGATTGCGCGGCTCTCGGATGCGCCGAGCTGCGGTTCCACGAACATGACGCGCGTGGTCCGGCCAGGAGCGGCCGCGGGGCGCACGGCGAACAGGCGCGCATCGGGGCCGGCAATGGCGCGGGCCGCTTCGGCCTGGGCGGCGAGGCTCCGTGCAGGTCCCGCGGAATCCGTCCGCAGTGCCTGGCGGTACAGGGCTTCCTCCAACTGCGGCGTCAGGACGTAGAGCACCCCCGTCAGGGCAGCGGCCAGCAGGAAGGGCCCGACGAACAGCCCGACATAGAAGTGCAGGCGGGCGATGAAGGCCCTGAGCTCCACGGCCGGGGAGGCGGCGGGGCGGGGATCGCCGGTCATGCCCCCTCCCTCCGGTCCAGAGGTCGGGGCGCAGGATGAAGGGCGGAGAGGCCGGCGCAGCCGCACGCGGCCGCGCCGATCCGCCTGTGGGGCAGAATGGACATGGAAGATCTCCTGAAGATGCGGGAAGGCTCGGCCGGCAGGCGGCCAGGGCTTCAGGAGACCGGCGGAGCGCGCGAATGCTGGGTGCGGGGCAGCGGCCGGAAGGAGAAGGCCCGCACGGCCGCGGCCATGGCCACTTCCGGCGCGGCCATGTTGCGCGGCGTCGGCAGGGCCGGCGGCGGCGCCAGGTCTCCTCCTGCCGGCGTCTGGCAGAGCAGGCAGCATATGGCCGTTGCCGGGGCCGGCTTCGCCGGCCTGCCATCCGCACCGAGGTGCAGGGTGTAGGTGCCATCCGGCGAGCAGATGACCACCGCCTCGCCCATGGCGGCCATGGCGCGCAGATGCGCCGGCAGCCCGCCGCTCCACTGCGCCAGCAGGAGCACGGCCAGAAGACGAAGCATCAGGCGGGCTGAGCGCGGCATGGCCCGGCCTGGCTAGCAACCGGCCTTGGCCTTGTCACCAGGGAAACGGCAAGGCGCTTCCTCCGGGCCGGGCGCCCGCGGCCTCCGCGCCGGCTAGCCGCCGGCGATCAACGTCGTGACCCGGTGCGCGAGGATGTCCATCGCGAAAGGCTTGGTGAGCACGTGCATGCCGGCCTCCAGCGGCCTGCTTCCCATCACCGCGTTCTCGGCATATCCGGTGATGAAGAGCACCTTCAGATCCGGCCGGGCGAGCCGTGCCGCATCGGCCATCTGCCGCCCGTTCATGCCGCCCGTCAGGCCGACATCGGTGACCAGGAGGTCGATGCGCGCATCGGACTGGAGGATGCCGAGGCCGCCGGCGCCATCCTCCGCTTCGAGCACGGCGTAACCCAGCTCCTCCAGCACCTCGGAGATGAGCTGCCGGATGGTGGCCTCGTCATCGACCACCAGCACGGCCTCGCCCTTCCCGGCGCCCGGGGCGGCGGAGGGCAGGTCCGGCCTCGCGCTCTCCTCCCCCGGGCCGTGATGGCGCGGGAGGTAGAGGCACATGGTCGTGCCCTGGCCGGGCTCGGAGTAGATCCGCACCTGCCCGCCCGACTGCCGGACGAAGCCGTAGATCATCGAGAGCCCCAGCCCGGTCCCCTGGCCGAGGGGCTTGGTGGTGAAGAAGGGGTCGAAGGCGCGTTCGATGACCTCGGGCGCCATGCCCGTTCCGGTGTCGGTGACGCAGAGCGAGAGATACTGCCCGGGCGCCAGGTCCTGCTCCCGGATCGCCCGCTCGTCCAGCCACCGGTTCGCCGTCTCGATGGTGATGCGCCCGCCCTCGGGCATGGCGTCCCGCGCATTGATGCACAGGTTCAGCAGCGCGTTCTCGAGCTGGTTGGCATCGATCAGGGCCGGCCACAGGCCCGCGGCGCCGACGACCTCGACCTCGATCTCCGGCCCCACCGTGCGGCGGATCAGCTCCTCCATGCCGGCGACGAGGCGGTTGATGTTCGTCGGGCTCGGCGCGAGGGTCTGGCGGCGCGAGAAGGCAAGCAGCCGGTGCGTCAGGGCGGCGGCGCGCCTGGCCGCGCCCTGCGCCGCCGCCACATAGTGTTCCAGCTCGCTGATCCGCCCCTGCCCGATGCGCAGGCTCATCAGCTCCAGGCTGCCGGTGATGCCGGTCAGGAGGTTGTTGAAGTCGTGCGCGACGCCGCCGGTGAGCTGGCCGACCGCCTCCATCTTCTGGCTCTGCCGCAGCGCCTCCTCGGCCCGTGCCAGACGCTCGGCCGCGAGCTTCTGCTCGGTGATGTCGCGGGCGGAGCAGAAGAGCTTGCCCTCGACCGGCACCGCGACCCAGGAGAAGCTGCGGTAGCCGCCGTTCCGGGTCCGGAAGCGGTTCTCGAAATCGGCCACCCGCGACCCGCCGGCGAGGCGGATCACCGCCACATGGGTGGCGGCACGGTCCTCGGGATGCTCCAGCCATTCCGAGGTGCGGCCGAGGATCTCCTCGCGGCTCCATCCCAGCTTGTCGGTCCAGGCCGGATTCACGCTGAGCCAGACCCCGTGCGCATCGGCGACGCCGAGCAGGTCCTGCGAGGCGTTCCAGATGCCGTCGCGCTCCTGGGTGCGCCTGGCCACCTGCTGCTCCAGCGTCTCGTTGATCCGCTGCAGCTCCGCCCCGGCCCGGGCCTGCTCCATGGCGGCCCAGGTGCGGTCCGCCACGGCGCGGGCGAAGGCGACCTCCTCCTCCGTCCAGGGGTGTTCGGCGTCCGTGTGGGCGAGGACAACGGCCGCCAGCCGCCCGTCCTTCATCAGCGGCACGTTGAGCAGCGCCCTTATCTGCAGGGCACCGAGCCGCGCCACGCCCGCGCCGGTCCGGGGGTCCTGCCGCACATCGGGGATGGCGACGACCTCGTTGCGCTTGAGGTCGTCGATGTAGGAGCCGAAATCCCGGAAGGCGTGCCGCCCGGCGACCGATGCGATCCCCGGGCCGGCGCACCAGTCGGGCTCTATCTCGATCACCTCGCGGGCGGCATCGACGCTGCCATAGCCCGCCCGCGACACCTGCAGCGCCGCGCCGAGAACCTGCGATGCCGCGGCGGCGATGGCGGCCGGATGGCTGAGGCCGCGGAGATGGTCGCCGAGCTCGATCAGCGCGGCCTGGCGCAGCTCCTGCCGCTTGCGGCTGTCGATGTCGATCAGGATGCCCGGAAAGCGCGTGGGTTCCCCGGCCGGATCCAGCTCGCAATGGCCATTCGCCTCGATCCACCGCCAGGAGCCGTCGGGCCGGCGGACGCGGTACTCGGCGCGATACGGCTCGCCCCGCGACACGGCCTGCCCGACCCGCTCCGCGACCTGGGCCAGATCATCGGGGTGGATCGCCGCGGCGGCCGCGCGCAGCGCGAGGCCTGTCGTCAGGGCCTCCGGATCGAGGCCGAAGGTGTCGGCGAAGCGGGCATCGCCGGTGAGCTGGTCCCGGGCGACGTTCCACACCCAGGTGCCCAGCACGACGCCCGTGTCCAGCGCCAGCCCGATCCGCTCGCCGGCGGCCTGCGCCTCCGTCACGTCGCGGGAGATCGCCAGCAGCCGGTCCGGCCGGCCCCCGGCATCCAGCATCGGCGTCACCACCACGTCCCAGTAGCGGCGGTTGCCCTTCACGGTGTCGGCATAGCCCTGGAAGTGGCCCCGGCCGCCGGCCCTGGCGGTGGCCAGCGCCGCCTGGAGCGCACCCCGTTCGTAGCCATGGCAGAAATCCGGCCAGTGGCATCCCTTGAAGGCGGCGAAATCGTCGATCTCCATGGCCCGGAGCCCGCCTTCGCTCATGAAGCGCAGCGTGCCGTCGAGATCGAGGACCTTGATGCAGTCGGGGGAGCTGGCCAGCACCTGGCGGTTGAACGCCTCGCTCGCCCGCAGCGCCTCCTGGGCGTCCAGGGCGGCCGAGATGTCGATGACGATGCCGGTGAAGCGCAGGGCCTGCTTTCCGTCCCATTCGTAGCAGCGGCCGCGCATGAGGACGCTGCGGGCCTTTCCCGCCCCGGGCACGACGCGGAACTGCCTGGTGTACTCCCCGCGCCCGGCCAGGGTGGCGGAGAGCCTCTCGGCGGAAACCCGGTCCTCAGGATGGACCGCCGCCAGCACCTGCGCCAGCGGCATGCCCTCGGCCAGCCGGGCGGCATCCAGGCCATGGAGTGTGGCGAAGCGTTCATCGGCCCGGACCAGGCCGGCCGCCACATCCCAGTCGAAGAAGCCGACCAGCCCCGTCCCGAGGGCGGCCGCGGCCCAGTCCTGGCTGCCGCGCAGGGGCTGGTCCACCCGCCGCTGTCCGCCGCGGTCGCGCAGGGTCTTGATGAAGCCGGAGGCGGCGCCCGTCCCGGCGCGCAGCACCATCATCTCGCCCTGGGTGAAAACCCGCGAGCCGTCGGCGCGGACATGCCAGCGCTCGTCGCGGCCGCGCCCCGTGCGGAGGGCCTCGTCCCGCTCGAAGGCAGGCCTGCCGCCGGCCACATCCTCCGGCGTGAAGATCCGGTCGGCCGGGGCGCCGAGCATCTCCGCCTCGGTCCAGCCGAGGATGTGCCGGGCGCCCTCGCTCCAACTGGTGATCCGGCCTTCCAGGTCGAAGCTGATGATGGCGGGGTCGATGGCGCCGTTCAGGATCTGCTGGCCGTGGGCCATGGTTTCGCTCATCGGCGCGGCCCCCTCCGGCAAGGCTGCCGGGGCGGCTCGGGGCGGTGGCCTTCGGAGAGAGATAAGACCATTGCCGGCCCGATGATGGACATGACCCACGCCATAGCAGAGCAGCCCCCCGGACGGAAACCGGCACTCCGGACCGAGCCGGCTCCGAGACGGAAGCCGGCCGGAATGCCCGCGGGCGTTGCGCCGAGCCGCGGGCCGTTGCGCGCCCCGTCAGGAGCCCCTGCCGATGTCCATCATGACGGCACGCCAGATCTGCGCCGGCAGCCCGCCGCCGGACACGCCCTGCATCGGCTTGTTGTCGCCATTGCCGAGCCAGATGCCGGCCACGTACTCCTCGGTGAAGCCGATGAACCAGGCGTCGCGGTTGGCGGTGGTCGTTCCCGTCTTGCCCCCCGCCCAGAAGCCGGGATCGGCGGCCTTTCCGGTGCCGCGCTCGACAACGCCCGAGAGCATCTGCCGCATGGCATCCGCATGGCGCGGGGCCAGGGCCTGCCTGATCTCCGACCGTGCCGGCAGCACGCGCGTCAGGATCTCGGTGCCGGCCGAATCCTGGACCTTCTGCACCGAATACGGCACGACCATCCGGCCGTGGTTGGCGATGCTGGCGAAGGCCGCGGTGAGATCGACCAGCCTGGCCTCGTAGGTGCCCAGCGCCAGGTCGCCCGCCTCGCCTTCCGGATCGTCGTCGATGTTCATCGTCCTGATCAGGGCGCGGACCGCCCCGGTGTTCCGCATCGCCACGCGGACGGCGGCTGTGTTGGAGGATTTCTCCAGCGCGGCGGCCAGGGTGATGTCGCCGAGATACCTGTCGTCGAAATTCCTGACAGGCCGCCCCCCCAGCTCCAGGGCGGCATCGCTGACCATGCTGTCCGGCGTGCTGCCTTCCTGGAGGGCCGCCAGATACACGAACACCTTGGCCACGGAGCCCGGCTGCCGCCTGGCCTGCGTGGCGTGGTCCCATTCCTTCTGCCTGTAGTCGCGGCCGCCCACCAGCGCCACCACGGCGCCGTCATGCCGCATGACGACCACCGCGCCCTCCTCGATCTGCCCGGCGCCGGCGTGGCGGCGCAGCGCCTGCTGCATGTGCCGTTCGGCGGACGCCTGGATCTTCATGTCCAGCGTGGTGGAGATGGTCCTCGTACCCTGCCGCCCTTCAGGCGTGGAATTGCCATTGGCCTCCGCCTCCGCCCAGCGCGCGAACCAGCCGATCTGCGTGCCGCGGGGATAGACGCCGCCCCAGGCGGATCGCGACGGGGCGATGGCGACAGCCTGCTGCTTGGCGCGGTCCGCCGCCCTCCGCGAGAGGGAGCCGGCCTCCACCATCTGCTCGATGACCCGGAAGCCACGGTCGCGCGAGAGCTCGAAATTGCGGTGCGGGTTGTACCGGTTGGGGGCGGGCAGCAGGCCGACCATCATGGCCGATTCCAGCACGCTCAGGCTGAGGGCATATTTGTTGAAGTAGACCCGCGCGGCGGCCTCGATGCCATAGGCGCTGCCGCCGAAGAAGACCCTGTTGAGGTAGACGAACAGGATGTCCTCCTTGCTCAGGTTCAGCTCCAGGATCGGCGCCAGCACTGGCTCCTCCAGGAGCTTGCGCACGATCGGGCTGTGCTCCTTGAGGTAGATCTCCTTGATGGTCTGCTGGGTCAGGGTGCTGCCGCCCTGGGTGCGCCCCGTGAGCGTCGACCAGACGGCGCGCGCCATGGCCCGCGGGTCCAGGCCCCAATGGTCGTAGAAGCGCCGGTCCTCGCTGGCCACCAGCGCGTTGATCAGGTGCTTCGGCAACTGCGCGAACGGCACGGGCGGGCCGTAATACGCGCCGCGCGCGCCGACGAACTCGCCCTGTGCGCTCAGGATCCGCACGCCGTTCTCACGATTGTCGGTGACGAGACGGCCGGCATCCGTGAATTCCAGCGCCTCGGCCTCGCGTGGCGCCGCGGCGGCCAGGCCGAGCAATGCGAGGAAGCGTCTCCGGTCGAGAGACACGGTCAGAGGATTTGAACAGGGCCGGTGCATGCCCCCTGGTACACCAGGGGGGGGGCAGCGGCAGCTAACAACATGCGGCGCCCCGAGGCTTCGGTGCCCCAGGGCCTGCCTCACCGGCGGGATTGCGACAGAGGCCCCGGGATCAGGGGATGGGCCTCGTTCCGTGCCTGAGAAGGCCTGCTCTGGCGGCCCTTCGCGATGCCGGTGAAGAGGAACATGAGCAGCCAGTTGCGGGATACGAGCTGGTGGAAGCCCAGGGACAGGACCCCGGTGGCCACGGTGATGATCAGGAATTCGCCGACCGGAGGCAGATCCACCAGGGCGAAGGCCGCGCCAAGGAACACGATGATGACCATGTGGACCAGGTAGATGGTCATGGAGGCGTTGACGAGCTTGCGGACCCAGACGTTCGGCGTGTCGAGCCAGCGGAGCGCCACGAAGAGCAGGATCTTCGACCAGTAGATGCCGGTCAGGGGAACGAGGAAGAACGTCAGCGCGCGATAGACGGCCTCCTCGCGCAGATGAATCTGCATGAGGGTGGCCGTTCCCGCCAGGGCCAACGCAACGGCCAGGCCGTCGATGGAAGCGAAGCGCTCGATGTACTCCCTGCGCGCGGCAAGCAGGCATCCCATGGCGAAGACAGGGAGGAGGGAAGCCATCTCGCTCAGGTAGATCATGTTCCAGAAGATGAAGGTCATGCCGAGGACCTTGAGGACGGCCACGCTCAGCATGCTGAAGGCGCCGGCGGCGATGGCGGCGAGGGCCAGGTTCACGCGGCTCCCCAGGATCAGGCCGCCGGCGGCGGAAGCCATGCGCGAGACCGAGTCTGGCCGCCCGAAGCGGTATGGCAGCGCCAGCAGGAGCGTATAGACGATCAGGAAGATCAGGAACCAGACGTGCTCGATCCAGTGCGGGCCCGGCGTGCCGAGCCGCGACAGCCAGCCGGACAGGACGCCCGTGCCGGAGCCGTTGTTCAGGGCGTAGGCCAGCATCATGAGGGGATTGAGCAGGAGGATTGTCGAGATCAGCGGGACGCCCAGCTGGACCGTCCGCTGCCGCCACCATTTCATGGCGTTCCGCTGATCGACGAACATCATCGCGAAGAAGCCGCCCAGCAGGAAGAAGGCCGGCATGCGGAAGGTGCTGATGAAATCCGCGAAGCCCGTCAGGAAAGCCGATGGCTCGCCCGCCCTGACGATCCAGGGAAAGTCGATATAGGCCAGGGCTGCGTGGAACGGGATGCCCAGCAGCATGAGGGCGGCACGGACCTGGTCGAGGAAGTACAATTTCGACGGACCCGCCTGCTGGGCCGCATCGCCGGCCTGGCGGCGCGGTATGGCCTCGAGCTCGCGGATCGTCATCTGCTCCCAGCCTTCGGGCAGGAAGTTCAGATGCTCCTCGATGAGCAGAGAGGCGTTGATGTAGTTGAGCGAGTCGCCGCCGGCGGAAGCAAAGGATTGGTCCCGGCCCAGATCGGGGTGGCCCAGAAGCCTGGCGAAGGCCGCGTGCAGCGAGAGGCGCTGCTCGGACAGGCGCGTGGCGGCCGCCCGTGCGGCGAACATCCCGCGGATGCCGGCATAGTCGATCTTGCCGGAAGGAAGGCGCGGAATCTCGGGCAGCTGGATGACCTGGATGCTGGCGGCCGGCAGGTCATGGTGGCGCAGAACGAGATCGGCCACGGCCTCAGCCGAAGCCGGCGCAACCGCCGCGATCTGCAGGCCCGTGTCATCGCCGGCCACCGCGGCGGCAATGCCGGCCTGGCGCAGCCGCGCCTCGATGTCGTCGAGACCGATGCGCAGGCCGAAAGGCTTGATGAACCGGCTCTTCCGCCCCGTGATCGTGTAGAGGCCGTCGGCGTTGAGAACCGCCAGATCGCCGGTGCGAAGCTCGGTCAGCTCGGCGCCCCCGGCAAGGTCCGCCCGCTGCAGGCCATAGCCCATCATGACGTTCGGGCCGGCATAGACAAGCTCGCCTTCGATGCCGGGGGCATTGATCGGGGCGCCGTGCTCGTCCAGGAGAGAGATCGCTCCGCCAGGGACCGGCACGCCGATGGCGGCCGGATACTGCTTCACCAGCGCGGGCGGCACATAGGCGATGCGCGGCGCCGCCTCCGTCTGGCCATACATCACATAGAAGCGGCGGCTATGCCTTTCGGCAAAATCCGCGAAGCGGCGCACCGTCTCCTGCGGCAGCTTGCCCCCCGCCTGGGTGAAGTACCGCAGGGAGGCCGGAGGAGGCCTGGCAAGGAAGCCGCCCCGCTCGAGCAGGTCGAAGCTGTGCGGCACGCCGGCGAGGCTCGTCGCCCCGAAGGCTTCGAACCGCTGCCAGAACGCATCCTCCGTGAGCGATGCCTCGTTCAGGATGATGGCGCCGCCCGTGGCCAGGTGCGAGTTGATGACCGACATTCCATACGAGTAATGGAACGGCAGGGTGGTGATCGCCCGCTCTCCGGGGGCGAACTCCAGGTACTCCGCGATGGAGAGCGCGTTGGAGACAAGGTTCTTGTTGGAGAGGCGAACCAGCTTCGGCTCCCCCGTCGAGCCGGATGTGGCGAGCAGCACCGCCAGGTCGGGGTGCAGCCCGGCCGTGGAAGGGGATTGCCGCGGGTGCCAGCGGTCATCCTCCAGAGTGTAGAGGAAATCGGGCTGGAAGCGCATCGCGAGCGGGGAGTCCTCGCCCTCCGTGTCCTTGAGGAGGAGCACCGCGTGCCCGGCCCGCGAGGCGCCCACATAGGCTGCCAGGGAGCGGAGCGTGTTGGAGGCTTGCACGGCAACCAGGCAGCGCTCCCGTGGCAGGGAAGCGCAGGCGGCATCGGCGAAGGCAGCGAATTCCTTGTGGGACCAGGCCCGGCCGGTCTCGTCAACAACGGCCAGATCGGATCCGAACAACGCCATGTGGCCGAAGAGATCGCGGCGTTCCACTTTGCCGTGGCCGGTTGCTGCTGCCGGTAAGTGCACCGTGCATAATCCTTCAAAGCAAAGCCGGACGCTGCTGTACCTGCGCGGAAAGCAGCCGCAGAAGCGAACCGGGTTCGAGTTTCGCCGCCCCTTCCTGCCGCTTTCGGGATGCAGGCGGAGCATCTCCCACCATACAGCGCGGCGCAGCACCGCTTTCTGTAACACCTTGTTGACATTGCTCAATTATTTAGGCGCGCCAAAATATTCAAGGAATATTAATGGTAATCTACTTATGGTAGATTATGGTTTTTCAGGAAGTTTTCCTGGTTGAAAACCGCCCCGCAGCCGCCCGGAGCCAGCCGATGCGCCCTGGCTGGGCTGGCCGCATCATCGTCTTTTCCGCGTCCTTCTCCTGTACGCCCCCGCCTGCGCCGAGGTCCGGATGCCAGGAACCTCCTGCCTGCCTTGCCGCCGGCGCGATGCTCGCCACCACGGCAGCGGCTCCAGACGCGGAACCCGAGGAGAGGCGGGATGGACGCTTTGGGATAGTGCCCCGAAGCCGTTTACGCGACACTGACCCGGCCTGTGGCGCAGCCTGCATGGGGCGGAAAGACTCCTGCTGCGCCGTCAGCCCCGCTTTGGGGCCGGGCGAGTTTGCAAGGAGGAAGCATGCCTGGAATTCATCGTCGCCTGCTGTTGCCGACGCTCGGCGGCCTGGTCGCGGCGGCACGCGCCACGCCCGTGGCGGCCTCGGCCTGGCCCAGCCAGCCGGTGCGCCTGATCTGCCCCTTCGCCGCGGGCGGCCCCACCGATGTCGCCGCACGCTTGGTGGCGGACGGGTTGACCAACGTGTTGCCGCAACGCGTGCTGGTCGAGAACCGCACCGGTTCCGGCGTGGTGGTCGGCACCGAGACCGTGGCCAAGGCGCCACGTGATGGCTACACCATACTCTACAGCACCATCGCTCATGCGGTGCTGCGGCCTCTCTTCTCCAGCCTCAGCTTTGATCCGGTGGCCGATTTCCGGCCGGTCGCGCTGGTCGGCACGGTGCCGATGCTGCTGATGGTGAACAAGGACGTTCCGGCGCGCAACCTGCAGGAGCTGATCGCGCTGTTCCGCGACAAGCCCGGCCGGTACGATTACGGCAGTTCCGGCGCCGGCGGAGCGGTGCATCTGGCCACCGAGCTGTTCCTGCGGCAAGCAGGCGATCTGAAGGTCAACCACATCCCGTATCGCGGCTCGGCCCCCGCCATGCCGGACCTGCTGAACGGCAACCTGACGATGTTCCTCAACGTCGCCTCCGATGGCATCGCCAGCGTGCAGAGCGGCGCCACGCGGGCACTCGCTGTCAGTTCCGCGCAGCGTCTGCCGCAACTGCCCGATGTGCCGACTTTCGCCGAGGCCGGGTTGCCCGGTTACGAGGCGTACACCTGGCACATGCTTTTCGCGCCGGCCGGCACCCCGGAGGAGGTCGTGAACGCGCTGAACCAGGCGGTGAACAAGGTGGTGCGCATGCCCAATGTCCAACAGCGCTTCACCGAGCTTTCGGTCCAGCCGCGCTCCGACAGCACGCCCGCCAGTGCCGCGGCCTGGCTCCGGTCGGAGATGGCGAAATGGGAGCCGCTGGTCCGGGAGAGCGGCATCACGGCGAACTGAGATCTGCCTCGGCCCTGTCCTGCGAAGGGGAGCCGTGGGCGCCTGGCCGCCCGCCCGGGGCGGACGGCCAGGATTGCCGCTTGCCGGGCGCGCGAAGCCCATGTGGCTGGTGCTCCGGGCGGCGGCCCGGCCGAGGTCCGGCATTGCCTTGCGCGCGCCGGCTCCGGACCGGAGAGACATGCTGAATTGAGGGATTGGCGTCCTCCCCCGTGATGCCCCCGGGGCGAGGCCAGGGCTGGATGCCGCCTGGATCAGCGGCCAGATCCTGCATCCGCAGCGTCCTCGGCAGGAAAAGCGGGTTGGTGCAGAAGGCGAGGCAAGGCGGCCAAGCGGCGCCCTCTCCGACAGACCGTACGATGAACACTTCCCTGTTGTTCATCGCTGACATTGGCCTCGAACCGCCCCCGCGCTTTGTACGCGCGACGAAAGCGGCACAGGTGGAGTGTACGGCGCAGCAAATCCGAAGAGAAAAGCGGGCACCAGCCGGATAAACAAGTGAAAATATTATAGAATATTTCTGACGTCGACAAATATTTGTAGAATATTTTCTACAAGATGATGGATTTATTGATATAACTCAAATAAAGACCGTTTATCAAATCCTGTTGCACGGCAATTTTTATGATCTATAAAAGCCTGAAATATTAAATCTTCTTTGTAACGGAAACGAATGATGTCAGCCAGCCCGGTCCAGCTTGTCCGTCCCAAACGCTTCGGGGACTCCCGGGGATGGTTCTCCGAAACCTGGAACAAGGAGCGCTTCGCGGCGGCCGGCCTGAAGCTGGAATTCGTGCAGGACAATCATTCCCTCTCCGGCCAGGTCGGAACCTTGCGGGGCCTGCACTTCCAGACCCCGCCCTTCGCGCAGGACAAGCTCGTGCGTTGCCTGAGGGGGAAGATCTTCGACGTGGCGGTCGATATCCGGAAGGGCTCGCCGACCTATGGGCAGTGGGTGAGCCGCGTCCTCTCGGCCGAGAATGGCGAGCAGCTCCTGGTTCCCATCGGCTTCGCGCACGGGTTCATGACGCTGGAGCCGGATACGGAGGTCGCCTACAAGACCTCCAACTATTACGACCGAAATTGCGACAGCGGCCTGATGTGGAACGATCCCGACATCGCCATCGCGTGGCCGCTCGACGCCGCGGCCGCCATCCTGTCCGAGAAGGACCAGAAGCAGCCGTCGCTGCGCGGCTTCGACAGCCCCTTTGCCTATGACGGCCGGCCCCTGCTGCCGCTGGGAGATGCGCTGGTTCCCTGAGCGCCATGGTGGGGCGCCGCGATGCGGGCCAGCCCTTCGCCCGGTGCATTGGCCCAGCCCATGCCAGTCTGGCGGCGCCCCCGGCCGTGGCGGACACTCCGTTCCGGGGAGCGAGGAAGAGGGTGGCGCAGCCCCGCGCCACGCGGCTATAGCCGCCGCGTCTTCCGGAAGCCGGCCGGCAGCGAGCGCTTTGGGCGATGGCCCGATCAAATCCCCCGAGAGGCAAAGGAATTCTGAGAGGCTATGAAAGGTATCGTGCTCGCCGGAGGCTCCGGCACGCGGCTTCATCCGGCCACGCTGGCGGTCAACAAGCAGTTGCTGCCTGTCTACGACAAGCCGATGGTCTACTATCCGATTTCCGTGCTGATGCTGGCGGGGATACGGGAAATCCTGGTCATCTCCTCGCCCGACTTCATCGAGATGTACAAGCGCCTGCTGGGCGATGGCAGCCAGTACGGCGTGTCTTTCAGCTATGTGGTCCAGGAGAAGCCGGAGGGGCTGGCACAGGCCTTCCTGCTGGGGCGGGAGTTCATCGGCGAGGACCCGGTCGCGCTGGTTCTGGGCGACAACATCTTCTACGGCGCCAACCTGTCCGCCATGGTGCAGCAGGCCGCGACGCGGACGGATGGCGCCACGGTCTTCGCCTATTACGTCGATGACCCGGAGCGCTACGGCGTCGTCGATTTCGACCCGACGGGCCGCGCCATCTCCATCGAGGAGAAGCCTGCCCAGCCGAAATCCAACTGGGCGGTCACGGGCCTCTACTTCTATGACAATGCCGTCATCGACATCGCGGCCTCCATCAAGCCTTCCAGCCGGGGCGAGCTGGAGATCACCGATGTCAACCAGCGCTACCTGGAAGCCGGCAAGCTGCAGGTGGAGCGCATGGGGCGGGGCTACGCCTGGCTCGACACAGGCACCCACGACTCCCTCCTGGATGCCAGCGAGTTCGTCCGCGCCATCCAGCAGCGCCAGGGCCTGCCGATCGCCTGTCTTGAGGAAGTGGCCTTCCTGAACGGCTTCATCGATCTCGACCAGCTGGAGCGGCGCGGCCACCTCTTCGCCAAGACGGCGTATGGCCAGCACCTGCTGCGCCTGGCCAAGACGCACCGATAAGGCGGTAGCTGCCCTTCCGGGGGGGCGGTCATCGCCGCCCCGGCCCGGGCGATGCTTCCGCGGCGCGCAGCCAGAGCGAAGCCTCGCCCGATCCCTCCGGGTCCGATGCCCGCGGGTGCGGGCGGGAGACGGAGGATGGCGCACGGGCCGCCGCGGTGCGGGAAGCGGGAGGCGGCTCACCCCGCATCGCCAGCAGGACGCGCTGCCGATAGGCTCCGCCGCGTTCAGCCTGGCCGGAATGGTAATGCGCCACGGCGCGCATCCAGTCGCCCTGGCGCTCCTTCAGCCGGCGCAGGAACCGCGCCGCATAGCGCGCATTGGCCTGGGGAGAAAAGGCTTCCTCCAGCGAGGCGAAAGCCTGCGGGTGATGGTGAAGGTTGATCTGCAGGCAGCCCACATCGATCAGGCGGACACCTTCCATCTGCAGCCGGCGTACCTTGCGAAGCGCCTCGCCGCGTGTCTCGAAGGCATGGCCTTCGCCGCGGGCATTGACCGTCCAGGGCCAGGGCTCGACATTGCCGCGGCCCGTGCGCCGCCCGCTTTCCACCCGGCCCATGGCGGCCAGCAGGCCGCGCGGCAGCTCCTCTGCCCGCTCCGCGGCCCGGATGGCGGTATTGCAATCGGCCGTCCCGGCCCAGGCGCCGGGCCAGCGGGCCAGCGCCAGCAGGACCGGGAGCAGAATCCGAAGAACAGGCACACATGTCATGCGCCGATGAGGCACAGGACGGATTAATTTTTCGCATAATCCTTCGGAGTTCTCCTGCCTCCGTCCCGGTGCCTGCGGCGGCCGCGGGAGACGGGCGCGCTGGCCTGTTCCTTGGATTCAACGCAAATCCAAGAAGAATTCATCAATAAAGACAAGCCAAAGCTTGGATATTTTTTCCGCCCGTCAGTCAACGAAAAGAGACGTCGGCCGTTCCTCTGCCATGCGGCACCCCGTGCCGTGACGAAAGAACAATGGGAGAGATCGCATGCAGTCGAAAAGCATGGCCATGGTCCTTGCCGCGGCGCTGATGGTGGCACCGGCCGCAATGGCGCAGCAGGGCACTGTCGGCTCGCCCTCCAACCCTGGGGGCGGTGGCACCACCATGGGTCAGGGCACTCCCGGCACCACCACCACGCCCGGCCGGGTCGCGCCGCCTGACGTGGCGCCGAACCGCGGCGCGGCGGCGCCTGGCACCGACAACCCGCCCACCACGGCCACGCCGGCCGAGGGCGCCAACAGCTTCACCGAAGGCCAGGCGCGCAGCCGCATCGAGGCCGCCGGCTACACGGATGTTCAGGGGCTGCAGAAGGACGACAAGGGCGTCTGGCGCGGCCGTGCGATGCGCAACGGCCAGACGGCCGAAGTTGGCCTCGACTTCCAGGGCAATGTCGTGACCGGCAACGCCGCGCCCCGCTGAGCGCGCGCCGGCTTTTGACCTAGCACAAGAAGAGGAAACATCATGGCCAGCAGGACTATTACCCGGCTCTTCGACACGCGCGAGCACGCCATGGCGGCGGTGCGCGACCTCGAGGCCGCGGGCTTCTCGCATGACGATGTCGGCATCGTCGCCAACGACGCCAAGCGCGACACCACCCCGGCGGTGGACCCCTCGACGGAACACCATTCCGAGGAGCATACCAAGTCGGGTGCCGGCATCGGCGCCACGCTGGGCACGCTGGTGGGCGGCGGCGCGGGGCTGGCGGCGGGCCTTGGCGCCCTGGCCATTCCCGGCATCGGGCCGGTGGTCGCGGCGGGCGCGCTGGTGGCGGCGCTGACCGGCGCCGGCGCGGGCGCGGCGGCGGGCGGCCTGCTCGGCAGCCTCACCGGCGCGGGCGTCAGCGAGGCGGATGCGCCCGTCTATGCCGAAAGCGTGCGCCGCGGCGGCAGCATGGTGACGGTACGCACCGACGACATGCGCGCCGTGGAGGCCGAGACCATCCTCGACCGCCACAGCCCGGTGGATGTGCGCAAGCGCGAGGCGGATTACCGCGCCGGCGGCTGGCAGGGTTACGACCCCGACGCCCCCGTGACCGACATTCCGGGCACGCCCTCCAGCCGCCATGTGGGCGGCGGCACGGCTTCCGGCATGACCGGCGCCGATCCGGCGGACCGCCGGATCTGAAGCCTGGCGGGCCTGCCGGCGGCCGGCCCGCCGTCTGAGAAGGCGCAGCAGAGCCGGGGGAGGTCTTCCCCCGGCTTTCGGCGTTTCAGGCCCAGCCCGCCAGCTCCTGCCCGATGATGGCGCGCAGCAGATGGATGGCGTCCGGCGTGTCGTTCAGGCAGGGGATGAGGGTGAATTCCTCGCCGCCCGCGGCCATGAACTCCTGCCGCAATTCGTGGCCGATCTCGTCCAGCGTCTCGATGCAGTCCGCCAGGAAGCCCGGCGTAATGACGGCGATGCGGCGGATGCCGCGCCGCGGCAGGGCGGTGACGCGTTCATCCGTGTAGGGCTCCAGCCAGCGCTCCCGCCCGAAGCGGGACTGGAAGGTCATCGGGAATTCGCGGGCGGTCATCCCCAGCCGCCGGCGCAGCGCGAGCATGGTGCGGTTGCATTCCGCCGGATAGGGATCGCCCGCCTTCACGTAGCGGCGCGGCAGGCCATGGAAGGAAGCGAGCAGCAGCTCCGGCGGCCGCTCCAGCCCGGCCAGGCCGGCGCGGATGGAGCGTGCCAGCCCCTCGATGTAGAGCGGATGGTCGGGGAAGGAAGGCGCGATGCGGAGGGCGGGCTGCCGCCGCATCGTCATCAGCGCGCGGAAGGCGGCGTCGTTCACCGTGGCGGTGGTGGTGGCGCTGTACTGCGGGTAGAGCGGCACCACCAGGATGCGGTCGCACCCCGCGGCCTGCAACGCCTCCAGCCTGCTGGCGATGGAAGGGCGGCCGTAGCGCATGGCCCAGTCGATGCGCGGGCCGTTGGCGGGCAGGGCCTGGCGCAGCAGCTCCGCCTGGGCGCGGGTGTAGGTGCGCAGCGGCGATTCATCGGCCGCCTCGTTCCAGATGCGCCGGTAGGCGGCGCCGCTGCGGAAGGGCCGCGTCGTCAGGATCACGCCCTGGAGCAGCGGCTGCCACAGCCAGGGGTTCACCTCGATCACCCGCCGGTCGGAGAGGAACTCCGAGAGGTAGCGGCGCACATCGCCATAGCGGGTCGAGTCCGGCGTGCCGAGATTGACCAGCAGCACGCCGACCTGCCCGGCCGCGCGCGAGTGAGCGGCCGGCGCCGGGCGGAGGGAGAGGGGATGGTGGGTCATGCGAAGAGATCCGCCGGGCTGTCCGCCCGCAGGGAGGCGCCGAGCGCCGCGCCGAGCCGTTCCGCATCGGCCGGGGCGCCGCGCAGCGCGCGGCGCAGCAGGAAGGAGCCATCCTCCCGCGCCACCAGCGCCTCGAGATGCAGGGCGCCATCCGGGGTGAGGCTGGCATGTGCGCCGATGGGGGTGCGGCAGGAGCCATCCAGCGCCGCCAGCACGGCGCGCTCGGCCCGGGCGGCGAGATGGGTGGGGCTGTGGTCGATACCGGCCAGCCGTGCGCGCGTGGCGCTGTCGCCCGCGCGGGCGGTGACGGCGATGATGCCCTGGCCGGCGGCGGGCAGCATCTCCATGGTCGAGAGCGGGCGGGCGGCGCGGGCCTCCAGCTCCAGCCGCTGCAGCCCGGCCATGGCCAGCACCGTGGCGGCGTGGTCGCCCTCCTCCAGCCGGCGCAGGCGGGTCTGCACATTGCCGCGCAGCAGGCCGAAGCGGAGGTCAGGCCGCAGGTGCCGCAGCTGCGCCATCCGCCGGGCCGAGGCGGTGCCGATGCGCGCCCCGGACGGCAGGCCCGGCAGCGGGCCGCGCCGCTCCTCGGGCGGGCAGCCGGGGGCCAGCACCAGCGCGTCCCGCGCATCGGCGCGCGGCAGCACGGCGGCGATGACGAGGCCCGGCGGCAGTTCGGTCTCCAGGTCCTTCAGGCTGTGCACGGCGAAGGCCACGCGGCCGTCGAGCAGCGCCTCGTGGATCTCCTTGGCGAAGAGGCCTTTGCCGCCCAGATCGGCCAGGCGTCGTCGCTGCTCGGCGTCGCCGCTGGTCTGCATCGGCACGGGCTGCGCCTCGCCGGGCGCCACGCCGAGGGCCGCCAGCACGCGGCGGGTCTGCGCCAGGGCCAGCGGCGAGGCGCGGGTGCCGGCACGCAGCGGGGCCCCTGGGAAGGAGCGGGCGGGAACCAGGGAGGGGCGCGCCAGCGCCGGGGCGGCCTGGAGGGCAGCGGACATCGGCAGGGATCCAGCAGCGAGGGGGAAAGAAGGGCCGGCCTGCCCGATGAGGCCGGCCGGCCCGCCCCCATGGTGGGCGGCAGGGGGTAGGCGCCGCCCGCGCCATGAGGCTTAGGCGGGAAGGGCACGGGCACGGACGGCCCGGGGGAAGGCCCTTCCCGCGGTCCGGCGCGCCCTATCCGGCGGCGGCCTGGCCACCGACATCGGCCGCCGTGGTCGGCGCCGAGGCGGGCGCGGTGTGGATGCGCGCGATCGCCGCCGCCACGCCTTCCGCATAGGCCGGGTCGGCCCGGCGAAAGTGTTCCAGCTGCCGGTCGATGATGAAGCGCGGCACGCCCTGCATGGCGCCGGCGATGTTCTCGAAGAGCTGGCGCTGCTGGTCCGCCGTCATCATCCGGAACAGCGTGCCGGGCTGGGCATAGTCGTCATTGCCCTCGCGGTGGCTGTAGTGGTCGGCGTCGCCGCTGATGCGCAGCGGCGGTTCCTTGGCGGCGGGCGCCTCGGCGGGGCCGCCGAAGGAGTTCGGCTCGTAGTAGTGGTCCGTGCCGCGCGGCGCGTCGAAGCGCATGGCGCCGTCGGCGTGGTAGGTGTTCACCGCCGCGTGCGGGCGGTTCACCGGCAGCGCCTCGTAATGGGTGCCGACGCGGTAGCGGTGCGCGTCCGCATAGGCGAAGATCCGGCCCTGCAGCATCTTGTCCGGCGAGAAGCCGATGCCGGGGACGATGTTGGAGGGCGAGAAGGAGGATTGCTCGATCTCCGCGAAATAGTGCGCCGCGTTGCGGTTCAGCTCCAGCACGCCGACATCGATCAGCGGATAATCCGCGTGCGGCCAGACCTTGGTGAGGTCGAACGGGTTGTAGGGCGTCTTCTCCGCATCCGCCTCGGGCATGATCTGCACCTGCATTTTCCAGCGCGGGAAGTCGCCGCGCTCGATCGCCTCGTACAGGTCGCGCTGCGCGCTCTCGCGGTCCTCGGCGATGACCGCGTTCGCCTCGCGGTTGGTCCAGGTGCGGATGCCCTGCATCGTCTTGAAGTGGAACTTCACCCAGTAGCGCTCGCCGGCATCGTTCCACAGCGAGAAGGTGTGGCTGCCATAGCCGTTGACGTGGCGGTAGCTCTGCGGCAGCCCGCGGTCGCTGAACAGGATGGTCACCTGGTGCAGGCTCTCGGGCGAGAGCGACCAGAAATCCCACATCGCGGTGGGCGAGCGCAGATTGGTGGCCGGGTGGCGCTTCTGGGTGCGGATGAAGTCCGGGAACTTCAGCGGATCGCGGATGAAGAAGACGGGCGTGTTGTTGCCCACCAAATCCCAGTTGCCTTCCTCGGTGTAGAACTTGATGGCGAAGCCGCGCACGTCGCGCTCCGCATCGGCCGCGCCGCGCTCGCCGGCCACGGTGGAGAAGCGCAGCAGCAGCTCGGTCTGGCTGCCGGGGCGGAACACCTTGGCGCGGGTGTATTTCGAGATGTCGCCGGTGACGGTCAGCGTGCCATAGGCGCCGGAGCCCTTGGCGTGCACCACGCGCTCGGGGATGCGCTCGCGGTTCTGGTGCGCCAGCTTCTCGATCAGCTGGTAGTCCTGGAGCAGCAGCGGGCCGCGCGGCCCGGCGGAGAGGCTGTTCTGGTTGTCGGCGATGGGGGCGCCGGCGGTGGTCGTCAGGACGGGGCGTTGCGTCGGGTCGGACATTCTGGAATTCCTCTCGGCAGGGTCCAGACTGTCTAGCTCGAGGGGATTGATCGGTTAAATCGATCTTCTATGTTGTTGCGATAGGCATGACCGAACGGCAACCACCCTCATGACCCTGCACAACATGGCCGGCCTGTCGCTGCGCGACCTGGAATACGCCGTCGCCGTGGCCGATCTGCGCCATTTCGGCCGCGCCGCCGAGCGCTGCCATGTCAGCCAGCCCACCCTCAGCGAGCAGATCCGCAAGCTGGAGGCCCTGCTCGGCGTCGTCCTGTTCGAGCGCCTGCCGCGCCGGGTGGCGGTGACACCGCAGGGCGCGCCGCTGATCGAGCGGGCGCGCGCGATCCTGCGCGAGGCGCGCGGGCTGCTGGACCTGGCGCAGCAGCAGCAGGCCGAGCCGATGAAGGGGCGGCTGCGCATCGGCGTCATCGCCACGCTTGGCCCCTACTACCTGCCCGCCCTGCTGCGGGATGTGCGGGCGCGCTTCCCGCAGCTGGTGCTGCGGCTGCAGGAAGGCCGCACCGACGCGCTGGTGGAGGCGCTGGAGCAGTGCGAGCTGGACGCGGCGCTGATCGCGCTGCCGGCGCCCTCCGCGGCGCTGGAGAGCGCCGAGCTGTTCTTCGAGCCCTTCCTGCTGGCCTTCCCGCAGGGCCATGCCCTGCGGGCGCAGCGCCGCATCTCGCTGGACGCGCTGCAATCGGGGGAGCTGCTGCTGCTGGAGGAGGGCCATTGCCTGCGCGACCAGGCGCTCTCCCTCTGTCCGCTGCCGCGCGAGGGGCGGGAGGAGCGCTTCGCCAGCAGCCTGGAGATGCTGCGCCACATGATCGCCGCCGGCGAGGGCTTCTCCTTGCTGCCGCAGCTGGCGGTCCAGGGCCGCACCGATCTCGGCGGGCTCATTAGCCTGCGGCGGCTGGCGGAGCCGGGGGTGGGGCGGCGGATCGGCCTCGTCTGGCGCGGCACCGACCCCCGGCGGGAGAGCTTCTCCGAACTGGCGGCCTTCCTGCGGCAGATGTCGCCGGTCGGCCGGCCAGAGGACGGAGGCGGCGCTCAGCCGGCGATGGCGTAGGCCGGCCGGCGCGGGTCGGCCGCCGCCAGGCGCAGGCCGCTGGCCGGGTCGGTCATCACCAGCTCGACGCTGCCGGCGAGCCAGGTGGTGCCCGGCCACTCCTTCACCTCGTGCCCGCGCGCCGCCAGCGCCTCCCGCACCGACTGGGGGATGCGGGATTCCACGGCCAGGCGGCGCGGGTAGTACTCATAGGGCGCGAAGGAGGAGGGGAAGGCGTAGGAGGCGATGCGCGGCGCCTCGACCGCCGCCTGCGGCTCCATGCCGAAATGCAGGAGGTTCAGCAGCACCTGCAGCATGGCCTGGATCTGCACGTCGCCGCCCGGCGTGCCGAAGGGCATCACGCCGCCCTCGCGCGTCACGGCCATGGCCGGGTTGGGCGTCAGGCGCGGCCGCCTGCCGGGGCCGACGCCGCTCGGATGCGCCGGGTCCGGGCGCGACTGCGAGCCGCGGCAGGAGGGCACGATGCCGAGCCCCGGCACCACCGGCGCGTTCCAGGAGCCGTCGGAGGGCGTGGCGGAGAAGGCGTTGCCCCAGCGGTCCACCACCGCGACATAGGAGGTGTCCGGCTCGATGCCGGGCAGCCCGCCATGGCCCTGGGCCTGCGGCCCGCTGCCCTGGCCGAGCAGCGGCGGCGGCATGTCCGGGTGCGCCGCCTCCTCGCGGAAGGCGCGGGCGCGGGCGGCGAGATGCGCCTCGGAGAGCAGCGCCTCGACCGGCACTTCCGTGAAGGCAGGGTCGGCGAAATGGTACTCGCGGTCGGCCATGGCCACCTTCAGCGCCTCGGTCAGGCGGTGCAGGTAGTCGGTGCCGTTGTGCGCCAGCCCGTCCAGGCCGAGCTTCTCCAGCAGCAGCAGCGCCTCGATCAGCGCCGGCCCCTGGCACCACGGGCCGCAGGCGATGATCTCGTGCCCGCGCCAGCGGCGGCGCACCACCGGCTCGATGCGGGAGCGGAAATCCGCCAGGTCCTCGCGCGAGAGGTAGCCGCCCTCGCGCTGCTGGAAGGCCACGATCTCGCGGGCGATGTCGCCCTTGTAGAAGGCGTCCCGCGCGGCGGCGAGGCCGGCCATGCGGCCGCCGGCGGCCTCCGCCCGCCGTGCCTCCTCCGCCATGTAGGTGAGGGTTCGGGCGAGGTCGGACTGCACGAAGAGCGAGCCCACCGCCGGCGGCGCGCCGCCGGGCAGGTAGATGGCGGCGTTCTGCGGCCAGCGTGCGTATTCGTCGTGGTGCGCGGCGATGGTGTGCGCCAGCAGCGAATTGGTCTGGAAGCCCTCGGCGGCGTAGCGGATGGCGAAGGCGGCGACGTCGGGGAAGGGCATCGTGCCGTGCCGCTCCAGCGCGGTGATCCAGGCATCGGGCGCCGCCGGCACCACGGTGCGCAGGATGCCCTCCGGCATCCGCCCGCCATGCTCGCGCATGAAGAGGTCGGGCGGCAGGGACATCGGCCAGTGGCCGAGGCCGGCGATGCTCTCCACCGTGCCGTCCGCCATCCGGATCAGGATCGGCGCCACGCCGGCCACGTTCACCAGGTCGGGCTGCAGCACGCCGAGCGCGATGCCGGCGGCGCAGCCGGCGTCGATGGCGTTGCCCCCCGCCTCCAGGATGGCGATGCCGGCCGTCGCCGCCAGGTAGTGCCCGGCCGAGACGGCGTGGCGCGTGCCGGCGATGGTGGGGCGTCCGGTCGGGGGTGTCTCGGTCATCGGGCGGGCTCCGTGGGGCGGGCGTGGGTGGCCACCAGTTGCTCGTCCATCCGCGGGCTGTAGGCAATCCCCCGCCGCGCGGCGGTGATCGTCACCTGGTTGTAGAGCGGGATGATGGGCAGCGCCGCGATGGCTTCGCGCATGGTCTCGCGCAGCGCCGCCTCCCGCCCCGCATCCATCCGGCTGATGCTCCCGGCGATGCGGGCATCGAGCGCCGCGTCGCTGAACTGGCCGCGATTGCCCTGGCCGAAGCCGCGCGCCGGGTCGCGCGTGTGCACGGCGGTGGAGAGGATGTAGCTGGCATCGCGCGAGGAGGAGAGGGAGAGGCCGAACAGCATCAGCGGCAGGTCGTTCCGCCCCACGGCGGTGCGGGGGAAGAACACGGTGCCCGGCTGCGTCTCCACCTTCGCCTGGAAGCCGGCGCGCGTCAGCATCTGCCCCACCGCCTGGCAGACGCGGGCATCGTTGGTGTAGCGGTTGTTGGAGCAGCCGATCGTCAGGCCGAAGCCCTGGGGAAAGCCCGCCTCGGCCAGCAGGCGGCGCGCCGCCTCGGGGTCGGGGCGTGGCGCGGGCAGGTCCGCGTTCCAGCCGCCGAAGCCTTCCGGTACCATCTGGACCGTGGCGATGGCCTGGCCGTCCAGCCCGCGCGCCGCCAGCGCCTCGCGGTCGATGGCGAGGGAGAGGGCGCGGCGCACCCGCGCATCGGCCATCGGGTTGACGGGGAGGGGGGTGCCGTCCGGCCCCGCCAGCAGCGGCAGCGCGCCGGCGCCGAGATGCGGGATCAGGTACATGATCCGGTCCGAGTTGCGCTTGAACACGCTGACCCGCGCATCCTTCTCCAGCCGCGCCACATCGGCCGGCGGCACCTGCTCGATCAGGTCCACGTCGCCGGAGAGCAGGGCGGCGAGGCGCGCCGCGTCATTGCCCATCACCTTCATCTCGACTCGGGCGAAGGCGGCGGGCGTGCCCCAGTAGCCCGCGTGGCGGGAGAGGCTCATCCCCTCCGAGCCGCGGAAGCGCTCCAGCCGGAAGGGGCCGGTGCCGATGGCGGCGCGGCCGCTGGCGAACTCGGCGGTGGAGGCGCCCCACGGGTCCGGCCCGCCCGCCGCCCGCGCCGAGACGATGAAGACGTTGGTGAGCTGCCCCGGCAGGGTGGGGTTGGGCTGGTCCGTGTGCAGGCGGATGGTGTGCGCATCCACCACCTCCACCCGGCTGATGGTGCGCAGGTTGGAGGTGTAGGGGCCCGGGTTGTTCGGCAGGGCCGGGATGCGGGCGAGGGAGAAGGCCACGTCCTCGGCCGTGAAAGGGCTGCCATCCTGGAAGGTGACGCCGCGCCGGAGGGAGAATTCCCAGGTCTGCGCGTCCAGCGCCCGCCAGGCTTCCGCCAGGGCGGGGGTGAAGCGGCTCTCCTCGTCCCGCCCCACCAGGGAATCGTAGATGTGCCGGGACGCCGCCATGTTGGGGCCGAGGAAGAGGAAATGGGGGTCCACGCCGAAGCTGGCCTCCACCCCCATGGTCAGCGTGGCATCGCCGGACGGGGCGGGCGCCTGCCCCCTGGCGGGGCCCGCCCCGGCCAGCAGGGCAAGCGCCAGCGCGGCGGCGGCGAGGGGGTGGCTGCGGCGCATGGCGCGTCTCTCCCGGTCGTTGCGGCGCGGGGAGGGTCCGGCGCGGGGCCGGGCCTGTCAATGCGGGGCGGCGTCAGGCGGATGAATCCGCCATCGCGCTCAATGCCAGGAACGCAGGATCTCGTCGGTCGAGGCGGTCTCGATCTGCTGGCTGAAGCGCTCGTTGTAGAGGGTCAGCAGCGCGTCATGCGTCCGGTCGGAACCGGAGCAGATGGCGTCGGTCGGGATGACGACGCGGTAGCCGCGGTCCACCGCCCCCAGCACGGCCGCCAGCACGCAGACATCCGTCTCCGCCCCGCTGATCACCAGCGTGTCGATGCCGCGCGAATAGAGATGGTCGTCCAGCGCCGGGTGTAGCCAGGGGGAATAGACCATCTTGTCGATGACCGTGGCGGGCGGGACGAAGCGCTGCAGGGGCTCGAGCAGCTCCAGCATGCCCGTGGGCAGCACATCCTGCGTCACGGAGGACCAGCGCTCGTAGTATTCGCGCCACATGCCGGGTGCGTCCTGCGGCCGCTGGGCGGGGATGAAGCGGGTGAAGATCGTGCGGTCCGGGAAGACGCCGGCCAGCTGGACCACCAGCGGCAGGACGCGCTGCATCCACGGCGTCTCCCACTCCGAGCCGGGCCCGAACAGGTTCTGCATGTCCACGCAGAGATGCGCGCAGCGCGCCGTCAGGGGGCCGCGCTGCAACCCGTTCTTCCAAGCCATGTCGTCATCTCTCCTGCTGCGTGGCCGTGCCGTTCCTGCATAAGCGGCCAGGGGAGCGGCGGTTCCCGGATGGCTCAGCCCTGCGGCACGTTGCGGCGCAGTTCCTCCAGCCAGGCGTTGGCATTGCCATCCGAAGGCGCGCGCCAGTCGCCGCGCGGCGAGAGCGAGCCGCCGGCGGCCACCTTCGGCCCGTTCGGCATGGCGCTGCGCTTGAACTGGGCGAAGCCGAAGAAGCGCTGCAGGAACACCTCCAGCCAGTGGCGGATGGTGGGCAGGTCGTAGGCGCCGCGCTTCCCCTCCGGAAAGCCGGGCGGCCAGCGGCCAGCGGCCGCGTCGCCCCAGGCCATCAGCGCCAGGAAGGCGATCTTGGACGGGCGGAAGCCGTAGCGCAGCGTGTAGAACAGGTGGAAATCCTGCAGCGCGTAGGGGCCGATCTTGGCCTCGGTGCTCTGCAGCTGCTGGTCCTCGCCGGCCGGCACCAGCTCGGGCGAGATCTCGGTGTCCAGCACCGATTGCAGCGTGGCGCCCACCGCCGCATCGAACTGCCCGGAGCCGATGACCCAGCGGATGAGGTGCTGGATCAGCGTCTTCGGCACGCCCGCATTGACGTTGTAGTGCGACATCTGGTCGCCCACGCCATAGGTGCACCAGCCCAGCGCCAGCTCCGAGAGGTCGCCCGTGCCGAGCACCATGCCGCCATGGTGGTTGGCGGCGCGGAACAGGTAGTCGGTGCGCAGCCCGGCCTGGACGTTCTCGAAGGTGACGTCATAGACCGGCTCGCCGCGGCCGAAGGGGTGGCCGAGATCGGTCAGCATCTGCTTCGCCGCCGGCCGGATGTCCAGCTCCAGCGCGGTGATGCCGAGCGCCTGCATCAGCGCGTGGGCGTTGGTCTTGGTGCCGGCCGAGGTGCCGAAGCCGGGCAGGGTGTAGCCGATGATGTCGGTGCGCGGCTTGCCCATCCGGTCCATCGCCCGGGCGGCGACGATCAGCGCCTGGGTGGAATCGAGGCCGCCCGAGACGCCGATGACGATCTTGCCGCCGCGCGTGGCGGTGAGCCGCTGCACCAGGCCGGAGACCTGGATGTTGTAGGCCTCGTAGCAATCCTGCTCCAGCCGCGCCGGGTCGGCCGGCACGAAGGGGAAGCGCTCCAGCGCGCGGTGGAAGCCGATGTCGCCCTCCGGCGGCTCCAGCCGGAAGGCCTGGCGGCGGAAGGCGGGGGCGTGGCGGCGGCGGTTGTCGTCGAAGGTGCCCTGCCGCGCCCGCTCTTGCCGCAGCAGGTCGAGGTCGATATCGGCCAGCACGATCTGGTCGGCGTCGGGGAAGCGCTCGCTCTCGCGCAGGATGGCGCCGTTCTCGAAGATCGAGACCTGCCCGTCCCAGGCGAGGTCGGTGGTGGACTCGCCCACCCCCGCCGCGGCGTAGAGATAGGCCGCGAGGCAGCGCGCCGATTGCGACTGGCAGAGCAGCCGCCGCGTCTCCGCCTTGCCCACCGTGATGTTGCTGGCCGAGAGGTTGGCCAGCACCAGCGCGCCGGCCAGCGCGCCCTCGGCGCTGGGGGGGAAGGGCACCCAGAGGTCCTCGCATACCTCGGCATGGATCACGAGGCCCGGCACGTCCTCGGCGTCGAACAGCAGGTCGGGGCCGAAGGGCGCCTCCTGGCCGGCGAGGCGGATCATGCCGCCCTCCGTGCCGTGGCCGGAGGCGAACCAGCGGTGCTCGTAGAACTCCCGGTAGTTGGGCAAATGCTGCTTCGGCACCACGCCGAGCAGCCGGCCGCGCTGGATGGCCAGCGCCGTGTTGTACACCCGCCCCGCATGCCGCACCGGCGCCCCCACCAGCAGCAGCGGCCGCAGCGTGGCGCTGGCCTCCAGCAGCGTGGCGACCGCCGCCTCCACCGCGTCCAGCAGCGTGTCCTGCAGATGCAGGTCGTCGATCGCGTAGCCGGAGAGGCCGAGCTCCGGGAACACCGCGAGCGCGGCACCCTCGGCGTCGCAGTGCCGCGCCGCGGCCAGGATCGCCTGCGCGTTGGCGGCAGGGTCGGCCAGGGTGCCGCGGGTGGTGCAGGCGGCCACGCGGGCGAAGCCATGGCGGTAGATCGACAGGAAGCTCATGCGCCCCAGCCTGCCCCCGCCGCGCCCGCGCGTCCAGCGGGGCGGCGATCAGCAATGGGTCAGCCGGCGGCCGGCCGGACCCTTGCCGCCCGGCGCAACGACCTATATCAAGATTTCAGAAATTACTGAAATTTCCGAATCGGCAGGAATGCATGAACCTCCCTCCCGTCGCCCAGGCCTTCGTGCTGCATTTCGGCGAGATGGGCAGCCGCTGGGGCATCAACCGCACGGTGGGGCAGATCTACGCCCTGCTCTACGTCTCGCCCGTGCCGCTCAACGCCGAGCAGATCGTCGAGGCGCTCGGCGTCTCGCGCTCCAACGTCTCGATGGGGCTGCGCGAGCTGCAGGCCTGGAACCTGATCATCCCCAAGCACATCCCGGATGACCGGCGGGACCACTACACCACCCCCGACGATGTCTGGCAGATCCTGCGCACGCTGGCCGAGGAGCGGAAGAAGCGCGAGGTGGACCCCACCCTCTCGGTGCTGCGCGAGCTGCTGATGCAATCCCCCGGCAGCGAGGCCGAGCGCCACGCCCAGGAACGCATCGCCGAGATGCACACGCTGATCGAGCGGCTGACCACCTGGTACGACGACGTCAAGCGGCTGGAGACGGAGCGCCTGGCGGCGCTGCTGGCGCTCGGCGCGCGCGTCACGCGCCTGCTGGAGGCCAAGGACAAGATCGTCTCGCTGGCGCGCCCGGCGGCGCGCAACCGGCGCCCGACCCCCACGGAGTAGCCCTCCCATGGACCCCACCCTGCTCGCCCGCATCCAGTTCGCGGCGAACATCTCCTTCCACATCCTGTTCCCGACCGTGACCATCGCGCTCGGCTGGGTGCTGCTCTACTTCAAGCTGCGCTACAGCCGCAGCCGCGACATGGCCTGGATGGAGGCCTACCGCTTCTGGGTGAAGGTGTTCGCCCTCTCCTTCGCGCTCGGCGTGGTCTCGGGCATCACCATGAGCTTCCAGTTCGGCACCAACTGGCCGGGCTTCATGCAGCATGTGGGCAACATCGCCGGCCCCCTGCTGGCCTACGAGATCCTGACGGCCTTCTTCCTGGAGGCCACCTTCCTCGGCATCATGCTGTTCGGCTTCCGCCGCGTGCCGGGCTGGCTGCACACCCTGGCCACCTTCCTCGTCGCCTTCGGCACGACGATGAGCGCCTTCTGGATCATCGTGCTGAACTCCTGGATGCACACGCCGCAGGGCTTCGAGCTGCGCGACGGCGTGGCGCACGCGACGGACTGGGCGGCGATCATCCTCAATCCCTCCATGCCCTACCGGCTGACCCACATGCTGGTGGCCTCGGCGCTGACGGTGGCCTTCCTGATGGCCGGCCTCTCCGCCTGGCGCTGGCTGCGCGGCGACACGGCGCCGGGCGTGCGCAACGCGCTCCGCACCGGCGTGGTGATGGCCGCCCTCCTGGCCCCCGCCCAGGCGCTGATCGGCGACATGCACGGGCTGAACACGCTGGAGCACCAGCCGGCCAAGGTGGCGGCGATGGAGGGCAACTGGCGCACCGGAAGCCATGTGCCGCTGCTGCTCTTCGCCGTGCCGGACGAGGCGGCGCGCGAGAACCGCCTGGAGATCGGCATCCCCTCGATGGCCAGCATCATCCTCAGGCACAGCCCCGCGGGCGTGGTGCCGGGGCTGGACCAGTTCGAGGGCAACCACCCGCCGGTGAAGCCGGTGTTCTATGCCTTCCGCGTCATGGTCGGCACCGGGCTGCTGATGATCGGCGCGGGGCTGGCCTCGGCCTACTACCTCTGGCGGCGCGGCGCGCTGCCGGCGTGGCTGCTGCGCGGCCTGGTGGCGATGACCTTCGCCGGATGGGTGGCGACGCTCGCCGGCTGGTACGTCACCGAGATCGGCCGGCAGCCCTGGCTGGTTACCGGCGTGCTCTCCACCGCCCAGGCGGTGGGGCCGGTGCCGGCGGGCAATATCGGCCTGACGCTGGCCATGTACCTCACCCTCTACGCGGTGCTGCTGGCCGCCTATGTCGCCGCCCTGTTCCGCCTCGCCCGCAAGGGCCGCGCCATGCCGGAGGCGGGGCTGCCCGCCGGCGGCCTGGTCGCCCGCGCCTCCTGAGGACGCCGCCATGACCCCCTTCCTCGACCCCGAGCTGCTGCCGGTGATCTTCGCGGTGCTGATGGCGGTCTCCGTCCTCGCCTATGTGGTGCTGGATGGCTACGACCTCGGCGTCGGCCTGCTGCTGAACGCCACCACCGAGGAGGCGGAGCGCGACCGCATGGTCGCCTCCATCGGCCCCTTCTGGGACGCCAACGAGACCTGGCTGGTGCTGGGCGTCGGCCTGCTGCTGGTGGCCTTCCCCATCGCGCATGGCGCCATCCTCACCGCGCTCTACCTGCCGGTCGCGGTGATGCTGGCCGGGCTGATCCTGCGCGGCGTGGCCTTCGAGTTCCGCGCCAAGGCCGCCTCGGTGCTGGGCAAGCGGGCCTGGGACCACGCCTTCTTCGCCGGCTCCCTGCTGGCCGCGCTCTCCCAGGGCTGGATGCTCGGCCGCTACGTGCTGGGCTTCGCGGGGGGCCTCGCGCCGCAGGCCTTCGCCGCCCTCTCGGCGGTGGGGCTGGCGGCGGGCTATGCCTTCATCGGCGCCTGCTGGCTGATCTGGCGCACCGAGGGCGACCTCCAGCGCCGCGCCGTGGCCTGGGCGCGCCCTACGCTCTGGCTGGTGGGGCTCGGCATCCTCGCCGTCTCGCTGGCCACTCCGCTGGCCTCGCCCCGCATCCTGGCGCGCTGGCTGGAGATGCCGAACCTGGTGCTGCTGGCGCCGCTGCCGGCCACCACCTTCGTGCTGCTGCTCGGCCTGCACAGCCTGCTGAAGCACCTGCCGCTGCCGGACGGCGCCCTGGAGCGGCTGCCCTTCTGGGGCGCCACGGGGCTGTTCGTGCTCTCCTTCACCGGACTCGCCTGGTCTTTCTTCCCCTATATCGTGCCGGACCGGCTGACGCTGTGGCAGGCCGCGGCGTCGCCGGAGAGCCTGACCATCATCCTGGCCGGCGCGCTGTTCGTGCTGCCGGTGATCCTGGCCTACACCCTGCTGGCCTGGCGCATCTTCGGCGGCAAGGCGGGCGAGCTGCGCTACGACTGAGCGTGCCCGCGGGCGGGAGGGGAGGGGGGGGCGGCAACCCTCCCGCCCGCTCCGGGTTCCGTCCGTGACGGACCACGCCGCCATGGAAGGAGCCGGGCATGCCGGACACCCCCCGCGCCCCCGCCCTCGACGACACCCTGGCCCTGCTGCGCGAGGGCTACACCTTCATCGGCCGCCGCTGCGACGAGCTGGGCACCGACCTCTTCGCCACCCGGCTGATGATGACACCCGTGCTGTGCATGCGCGGGGCGGAGGCGGCGCGGATGTTCTACGCGCCGGGCCGCTTCACCCGCCAGGGCGCCATGCCGCGCAGCACGCTGTGGCTGCTGCAGGACAAGGGCAGCGTGCAGGCGCTGGACGGCGCGGCGCACCGGCACCGCAAGGCGATGTTCATGGCCATGATGTCGCCCGGCGCCATCGCCGGCGCCGCCGACCTGCTGGAGAAGCACTGGCGCGAGGCCCTGCCGCGCTGGGAGGCGGCCGGGGAGGTGGCGCTGTTCGAGGAGATGGGCCTGCTGCTGACGCGCGTGGCCTGCGACTGGGCCGGCGTGCCCCTGCGGGAGGAGGACGCCCCCACCCTGGCCGCCGAGCTCACGGCCATGATCGAGTATTCCGGCCGCGTCGGCCCCGGCACGCTGAACGCGCTGCGCCTGCGCGCCCGCACCGAGCGGCGGATGCGCGCCCTGGTGCGGGAGATCCGCGCCGGCGCGGTGCCGGTGCCCGAGGGCAGCGCGGCGGCGCTGATCGCCGCGCACCGCGCGCCGGACGGCACGCCGCTGGACGAGAAGGCGGCCGCCGTGGAACTGATCAACATCCTCCGCCCGACCGTCGCGGTGGGGCGCTTCATCGCCTTCGCCGCCCTGGCCCTGCATGAGAACCCCGCCTGGCGGGCCCGCTTCGCCGCGGGAGAGGAGGACGGCCTGGAGCCCTTCGTGCAGGAGGTGCGGCGCTTCTATCCCTTTTTCCCGATGATCGGCGGGCGGGCCTGCGAGGCCTTCGAATGGCACGGCCACCGCTTCGCGGCGGGCGACTGGGTGCTGCTCGACCTCTACGGCACCAACCACGACCCGCGCCTCTGGCCGGAGCCGCACCGCTTCCGCCCCGAGCGTTTCCACGGCTGGCCGGGCGACCCGGACACCCTCGTCCCGCAGGGGGCGGGTGACCCGTACCAGGGGCACCGCTGCCCGGGCGAGTGGATCACCATCGCGCTGATGGGCCGCGCCGTGCGTCTGCTCAGCCAGGCCATGCGCTATGCCCTGCCGCCGCAGGACCTCTCCATCCGGCTGAACCGGATGCCCGCCATGGCGGAAAGCGGCGTGCGGCTGCGCGAGATCCGCCGCGCCGCCTGAGACGGCCCCGGCACAAAGTTATCCCCAGATTCCGTGGAGCGATCTGGGGATAAAACCGGGAGGCCGGTGTGGAAAATCCGGCCAACCCCTTGTCCCGCCTCAGCGTGTCAGGCGGATATCCAGCCCCTTGTAGAGGGCCACGCCATAGATGCCGTGTGGCCGCACCCCCTCCACCCGCTGGGTGGAGACCACCCAGAGCGGCTGGCGCAGCAGCGGCAGCCAGACATTCGCCTCCGCGATGCGCTTCTGCAGGTCGCCCATCACCCGGGCCCGCTCGGCCGGGTCGGTCGCGCCGCGCGCCTGGCGCAACGCCTCGTCCGTCTCGGGGTCGTTCCAGTTCATCCGGTTCGGTGTCGGGCGGTTGGTGCTCGGGAAGTAGAGCGAGAAGGCGTCGGTGGCCGACATGTAGGGGTAGGACATGACGAAGGCGTCGAATTCCTGCGTCGCCAGCTTGCCCCAGCCCACCGTGGCATCCCAGAGCTGCACCCGCAGCTCGATGCCGACGCGCCGCAGATCGGCCTGGATCGCCTGCATCACCGTGCTGTTGACCGCGGTCTGCAGCGCGTAGAGCAGCAGCGAGGCGCGCTGCCCGTCCTTCACCCGCACGCCGTCGGGGCCGGGCGTCCAGCCGGCCTCGTCCAGCACGCGGCGGGCGGCGGCGGCATCGTATTGCGGCACCAGCTTGGCCGCCTCGGGGTTGAAGTCGAGGGCGGCGGGGTTGAGGTAGGCGGTGGCCGCCTCGCCCGCGCCGAAGAAGACGGCCTTGGCGATGGCCTGCTTATCCACCGCTAGGTTCACCGCCTCGCGGATGGCAGGGTCGCCGCTCACCGGCTTGTCCACCTTGAAGCCGAGGAAGTGGTCGAAGAAGTGCACCGGCTGCTGCTGCAGCTTCAGCGTCGGGATGCGGCGCAGCCCCTCGAGCGCGAAATAGGGGATCCACTGCGTCACGTCGCCCTGGCCCGACTGCACGGCGGCGAGCCGCGTGGTGGCTTCGGGGATGATGCGCAGGATGATGCGCTCCACCTGCGGCGCGGGGTTCTTGTAGATCGGCGGGCCCCAGTTGTAGCGGGGGTGCTTCGTCAGCACCATCTCCTGCCGCGGCGTCCAGGACTGCCAGCAATAGGGGCCGGTGCCGTTGAAGCCCTGCACGCCGAAATTGTCGCCCAGCCGCTCCACCGTCGCCTGGTCGACGATGCTGCCGAAATACTGCGTCAGTTGCAGCAGCAGCTCGCTGAAGGGCTCCTTCAGCTCATAGACCAGGGTGTGGTCGTCCACCGCGCGGATGTCCTGCACCGGGCCGGCGCGCCAGCGCACCGGGCTGCGCGTCGCCGGGTCCACCCAGCGCTTCAGCGAATAGGCGGCATCCTTCGCGGTGAAGGGCTTGCCGTCGCAGAAGGTGACGCCCTGGCGCAGCTTGAAGGTGTAGGTGCGGCCATCCTCGCTGACGCTCCAGCTCTCGGCCAGGCCGGGGCGGATGGTGCGCTGGTCCCAGTCCATCGTCACCAGCGTGTCGGACAGCAGGAACAGCGCCTCGCCCGCCGCGAGGGAGGAGGTGCGGGCGGGGTCGTAGCGGTCGGCGTCGATTTCGCGCAGGACCAGCAGGGCGTCGCGCGGGGCGGATTGCGCGCCGGCCGGCGCGGCGGCGCCGAGCGCGCCCAGCAGGAGGGCGGCGCCCCCGAGCCAGCGCATCATCGGCCGGGTGGCGGTGCGGCGGGATGCCTTGAACATAGGCGGACCTCTCCTCTCCAGGCGGTTGCAAGCCGTCGACCTCGCGCCGTGTCCGGCCCGCCATCCATGCGGGTGGCCGGCCGTTCGGGGCGGTCTTTCTCCCTGTCGCGCCGGCGGTGGGCATACCCCCTCCGCCCGCCCTTTGCCGGAAGGTCAACAGAATGGCCGCGGAACGTCAACGCCGCGCAATGAGCGGGCCGCCCGCCGCGCTCGCGGCAGCGTTACCTGACGGCACAACCGGAGCGGGTCACATTCCGGCCGTTCCCGTCTTTCCGGGGACGCGGCGGAGTTCGATCGATGCGCTCACCCTCATCCCGCCATGGCCTGGAGGCACGTCCGGCCATGGCGCATGGCTCGCCGGCGCTGCGTGGCCTGGCCGTCGTGGCCAAGGCGCTGGCCAGCTTCGCCGTCACCTTCATCGAGCTCCTGGCGGAGCTGCTGGCGCCGCTCCTGCTGTTCGTCGGCGCGCTCTGGTGGGGGGCGCTGCGCCTGGTCGGCCAGATCTCGGCCGAGCCGGAACTTCAGGCGATGCTGCACGTTCTGCCGACGCAACTGCAACTGGGCGCCTACGATCTGACCCCCGCCGGGCTGATCCGCCAGGGGCTTTTGCTGCTGGCCGTGGTGGCCGCCTGCCGCACCGTGAACCGGCTGCTGGCCCGGGAATTGTGAGCAGCGCCGCCACGCGCCACCCGATGTCTGCGCAGGCGGGCCGGCCGGACGTGGCGCCCGCGAGAGGAGATTGTGCATGAGCGACACGTCACCGGACCGGGAGGAGCGCATCCGCGCCCGTGCCTACGAGATGTGGGAAGCCGAGGGCCGGCAGGAGGGGAAGGCGGAGCACTACTGGCACCGCGCCCGGGAGGAGATGGAACCGCCTTCCGGCAGCCTGGACGACCAGCTGGCCGATACCTTTCCCGCCAGCGATCCGCCCAGCATGACCAGCCCCAGCTATCCGGAGGAGCCGCTGCCGGCCGTGCCGCAGGACGAGGCGCTCCCCGCCCGGTCGGCCACGGTGGAGGAGCGGCCTGAACCGGCACCGGCCAAGCCCGCCAAATCCGGCAAGCCGAAGCCGCCGCCCAAATCCGCTGCCCAGCCTGCAACTACCCAGCCTGCAACTACCCAGCCTGCAACTACCCAGCCGGCCGCCCAGCCCACGCCCAGGCCGGCCGCCAAGCCGAAGGCCAAGCCGGTGCCGCGCGGCAAGGCCTGACAAGGCCGCGCGGAAGGATTGCTGCCACCGTTGAGGCGGGAAGGAGACCGCTCCCTCTGCCCCAGCGGGAGCGGGACGGTGCAGATTGCCGTCTCGCCTTTTCCCGCCTTCGAATTGACAAAAACATTCCTGCTGATCTTGCCTGCAAGACATGAAGCCGATCTTGTGAAAGGGTGGGCTTTACTGCCAGCCAGGAAAGAATAATCTCCGCCACGCCACTGTTTTAACCGCGAGGATCATCATCGATGCGGAACATTATTGTGGCTGCCGCGCTTGCGGCCGCGGCGGCCTCTCCCGCCCTGGCGCAGACCAGCACGACAGCTCCTTCCAGCCCGCCCGTGACCCAGGTGCGCACCGTGGCCGATCTGGCCGCCATCTGCGACCCCGCCCCCGGCCCGCTGCGGCTGGAGGCCATCGCTTACTGCCAGGGCTACATCACCGCGGCGGGCCAGTACCACGCCGCCATGTTCCCGGCCGGCAGCGGCCGTAAGCCGCTCTACTGCGTGCCCAGCCCGGCGCCCTCCGTGGCGCAGACCGGCATCGCCTTCGCCGCCTGGGCGCGGCAGAACGCGCAGTATGCCGCCGAGCCGGCGCTGGACGGGCTGCACCGCTGGGCCCAGGCCACCTATCCCTGCCCGGCCGAGACCACGCCGCCGCGCGCCAGCCGCCCGGCCAGTCGCTAAGAGGGAGCCGTCGCAATGAGCACCACCATCCTGCGTCCCGCCCGCCTCGCCCTGCCGCTGCTGGCGGCGCTGGCCCTCGGCGCCTGCGCCAACATGAACCCGACCACGCGCAACGTGGCCGGCGGCACCGCCGGGGGTGCCGCGCTGGGCGGCATCATCGGCTCCTTCACCGGCGATGCCGGCTTCGGCGCGCTGCTGGGCGCCGGCGCGGGCGCCGCGGGCGGCTATCTCTACGATCAGTCGCAGCAGCAACAGTACCAGAACCGCCGGCCGCCGCGCCGGTACTGAGCCGGCCGACCGGGCGGGGGCCTATGCGCGGCCCCCGCCCTCCTGGCGCCCGCCGGGCCGCCACGCCTATCTTCGCCGCCCGCGCGTGAGGCCCCGCCCTATGTCCCTGGTCCCCACCTTCGCCACCCCGCCTGGCTTCCTCGGCGTCACCCGCACCGACCGTGGTGCGGATTTCGCCGTGGCCGGCATCCCGCTCGACCTCGGCACCACCAACCGTGCCGGTGCCCGCTCCGGCCCGCAGGCGATCCGCGCCGCCAGCCGCATGCTGGTCGATGGCGCGCACCCGTCGCACTGGGTGGACCCGGCCACCCTCTCGCTGGCGGATCTCGGTGAGTTCTCCATCGCGCTGGGGGACCTGCCCGGCAGCCTGGCGGCGATCGAGGCGCAGGCGGCGGACCTTTCGCACCTGATCGCGCTGGGCGGCGAGCATGGCATCACCCTGCCGCTGCTGCGCGCTCTCTCGCGCCGCCTGGGCGGCCCGCTCGCGCTGGTGCATTTCGACGCGCATGTGGACACCTGGCCGGACAATTTCGGCCAGATCTACGGGCACGGCTCGGTGTTCTACCACGCGCTGCGCGAGGGGCTGGTGGACCCGCAGCGGATGATCCAGGTGGGCATCCGCTCCCCCGTGCAGCGCGAGGTGTGGGACTGGACCCTGGCGCAGGGCGTCACCATCCTCGACGCGCAGACGGTGCACGAGGCCGGCCCCGCCGCCGTGGCCGAGCGCATCCACGCGGTGGTGGGCGATGCCCCCGCCTATCTCAGCTTCGACATCGACACGCTGGACCCCGCCTTCGCCCCCGGCACCGGCACGCCGGAGATCGGCGGCCTCGCCTCCTGGCAGGCGCAGGGCATCCTGCGCCGGCTCGGCGGGCTGGACTGGCGCGGCATGGACATCGTCGAGGTGGCGCCGGCCTACGACGTGTCGGAAATCACCGCGTTGGCCGCCGCGACCATCGCCTGGGAATACCTGGCGCTCGTGGCCATGCCCAAGCCCCGGGGCTGAGGCACCGAAAACGCGTCCCTGCCGGCGCGGCATGGCTTTAAATAGCTCACCGCGCTGCTTATCTGGCGCATTCGCTGACGCTATCGCACGTGCCGCGAGCCCCGCAGAGCAGGGCACAGCAACGACGTAAACGCGTCCTTCTCGCTCGTGCCGGCCATTTCCGTGGGCCGGCTTCACTGGAAGGAAGTGGCTATGTTCGGTGACCGGACCGCTGCGATGCCAGACCATCGCAACATCGCCTGACGCATCCGCCGGGGCCTGACGCCCCGGTCTGACGCCGTCGCCCGTCTTCTCTTCTCGTCCCGTTCCGCTCCGATGTTGTGGGGGTTCCGTCCATGGGCCTGATCCGCTCGCGTTCCGCCGTGGCGCCGCTGCGCCGTTCCCTGCGTTCCGAGGCGCGCCTGCCCAGCGTGGAGGCGCTGGTCGCCGCCGAGCGCCCGGCCGAGCCGGTGCTCTGCCTGCGCCCGGCTGTCATCGCCGAGGCGGCGCGGGACTTCGTCGGCGGCTTCCCCGGCACCGTGCTCTACGCCGTGAAGTGCAACCCGGAGCCCGCCGTGCTGCGCGCGCTCTGGGAAGGCGGCGTGCGGCACTTCGACTGCGCCTCGGCCGCCGAGGTGGCGCTGGTGCGCAGCCTGTTCCCCGAGGCCGCCATCCACTTCATGCATCCGGTGAAGTCCCGCCCCGCCATCCGCGAGGCGTGGGAGCACCAGGGCGTGCGCGACTTCGTGCTGGACGATGCGAGCGAGCTCGCGAAGATCCTGGCGGAGACGGGCGCCGGCGCGGCCGATGGGCTGGGGCTGGTGGTGCGCATCGCGCCGCCGCCAGGGGGCGGTGCGCTGTACGACCTCTCCGGCAAGTTCGGCGCCGGGCTGGAGGAGGCGGTGGCCCTGCTGCGCGCGGCGCGCCCGCACGCGGCGCGGCTCGGCATCTCCTTCCATGTCGGCTCGCAGTGCATGGACCCGCTGGCCTACCGGCGTGCCATCGCGCTGGCGGGCCAGGCGATCCGCATGGCCGGGGTGGCGGTCGAGGTGGTCGATGTCGGCGGCGGCTTCCCGGTGGCCTATCCGGAGATCGAGCCGCTGCCGCTCGGCGCCTATTTCGCCGAGATCGAGGCGGCCTTCGAGGCGCTGGGCCTGCCGCAGGCTGAGCTGTGGGCGGAGCCGGGGCGTGCCCTGGCCGCCGCCGGCGGCTCCGTGGTGGTGCAGGTGCAGATGCGGCGCGGCGGGATGCTGTACGTGAACGATGGCGTCTATGGCAGCCTCTCCGATGCCGGTGCGCCGGGTTTCCGCTTCCCGGCGCGGCTGCTGCGGCCGGAGGGCGGCGCCTCGCCGGTGCGGCGCGGCTTCTCGCTCTTCGGCCCGACCTGCGACAGCGCCGACATCATGCGCGGCCCCTTCGAGCTGCCGGAGGATGTGCGGGAGGGCGACTGGATCGAGATCGGCCAGCTCGGGGCCTATGGCGCCTGCCTGCGCACCGGCTTCAACGGCTTCGACCGGGCCCGCCTGGCCGAGGTGGCCGACCGCGCCATGCTGGGCGACGTGGCGGAGGAACTGCCGCAGGCTGCGTGACGGACAGGAAGAAGATGATGGGGGGCGGGGAAGAAGGAATTCTTCCCCGCCTTTCTTTTTTCATGCCCGCCGCGGCACCAGCGCCCCGCCACGGTGCCGCAGCCTGTCGAGCGCCAGGAAGATGACCGGGGTGGTGTAGAGCGTCAGCAGCTGCGACACGACGAGCCCGCCGATGATGGTGATGCCGAGCGGCTGGCGCATCTCCGCCCCCGTGCCGGTGCCCACCGCCAGCGGCACCGCGCCGAGCAGCGCGGCAAGCGTGGTCATCAGGATCGGCCGGAAGCGGTCCCGGCAGGCGGCCAGGATGGCTTCCTCGCCGCCGATGCCCTTCTCCCGCTCATGCTCCAGCGCGAAATCCACCAGCATGATGGCGTTCTTCTTGACGATGCCCATCAGCAGGATGATGCCGATCAGCGCCATCACCGAGAGCGGGATGCCGGTGATCACCATGGCCAGCAGCGCGCCCAACCCCGCCGTGGGCAGGGTGGAGATGATGGTCAGCGGGTGGATGAAGCTCTCGTAGAGCACGCCCAGCACGATGTAGATGGCCAGCACCGCGCCCAGGATCAGCAGCGGCTGCGAGCGGCTGAAATCCTGGAAGGCGGCGGCGTTGCCGCCATATTGCGCGCGCAGCGTGCCGGGCAGCATCACCTCGCGCTCGGCCTGCTGCACCAGCGCCGTGGCGTCGCCCAGCGCCAGGCCGGGGCCGAGGTTGAAGCTGATGGTGGTGGCCGGGAACTGGCCGCGATGCGTGACGCGCAGCGGCGCCACGTCCCGCTCCACCCGCGCCACGGCGGCGAGGGGCACCTGCGCGCCGTCCCGCCCGGGGACGAAGATGCGGTCGAGCTGCACCGCGCCTTGCTGCAGGGCAGGGTCGATCTCCAGCACCACCTTGTACTGGTTGCGGGCGCCGTAGAGCGTCGAGATCTGCCGCTGCGAGAAGGCGTTGTTGAAGGCGCTGCTGATGGCGGTGATGGAGACGCCGAGCCGCGCCGCCGCGTCGCGGTCGATGATGACGCGGTTGGTGAGGCCGGAGCGCTCCTGGTCGCTGGAGACATCGGCGATGCCGGGCACGGTGCGCAGCTTCTCGACCATGGTGTTGGTCCAGGTGCGGAGCTCCTCCAGGTCGGTGCCGAGCAGGATGTAGGAATAGGCGGCGTTGCCCGGCCGGCCGCCCACAAACAGATCCTGCTGCGCGCGCAGGAAGGCGTTGACGCCGGGGACGCGGCCGAGCGGGGCGCGCAGCCGCTCGATCACCTGCGCCGCCGAGGCATCCCGCTCGGCGCGCGGCTTGAGCGCGATGTAGAACTGCCCCGTGTTGGTGCCGCCGCTCCAGCTGCTGCCGCCGATCTGCGAGCCGACGCTGGCCACCGCCGGGTCGCGCAGGATGATGCGGGTGAGCTGCTCTTGGTAGCCCACCATGGTGGCGAAGGAGGTGTCCGGCGCCGCCTGGGCGTTGCCGGCCAGCAGCCCGGTGTCCTGCTCCGGGAACAGCCCCTTGGGCACGCTCATGTAGAGCCACACCGTCAGCACCAGGAAGCCGAGGCTGGCCAGCAGCGACAGCCAGCGGAAGCGCAGCACCCAGCCCAGCGACCACATGTAGCCGCGGATGATCCCGTCCATGCCCGCCTCGAAGGCGCGGCCGAAGCGGCCGGGCGGGCGCTCCTCGGCACGGCCGAGATGGGCGGCCAGCATCGGCGTCAGCGTCAGCGCCAGCACCGCCGAGATCAGCACCGCGATGGCCATGGTGGCGGAGAATTCGCGGAACAGCCGGCCGACGATGCCCTCCATCGCCAGCAGCGGGATGAACACCGCCACCAGCGAGAGGGTGATGGAGACGATGGTGAAGCCGATCTGTCGCGCGCCCTCCAGCGCCGCCTCGAAGGGCGCCATGCCGCGCTCGCGCATCCGCGCCATGTTCTCGATCATGACGATGGCGTCGTCGACGACGAAGCCCACCGAGACGATCAGCGCCATCAGCGAGAAGTTGTTGAGCGAGTAGCCCATCAGCCAGATGACGAAGAGCGTGCCGAGCAGCGAGAGCGGCACGGTGACGCTGGCCGCCACCACCGGCCCGGTGCGCCGCAGGAACAGCGCCACCACGCCGATCACCAGCGCCACGGTGATCAGCAGCGTCAGCTCCACCTCCTCGACGCTGGCGCGGATGGTGCCGGAGCGGTCGCTCATCGTCTCGATGCGCACGCCGCCGGGCACCCAGCGCTCCAGCTGCGGCAGCATGGCGCGCACGCCGTCCACCACCTCCAGCACGTTGGCGTCGGCCTGCTTGAAGACCATCATCAGGATGGCCGGGCGCTCGTTGAACCAGGCGGCCTGGCGGCGGGAGCGGGTGGCGTCGGTGACGCTGGCGATCTGCGACAGGCGCAGCACGCCCCCCTCCGCGGTGCGGATGACCAGCGGCGCGTACTGCGCGGCGCGGTCCAGCCGGTCGTTCACCGCGAGGCTGGTGGCCTGCTCCGGCCCCTCGATATGCCCCACCGGCTGGGTGATGTTGGCCTGGGTGACGGCGGTGCGGATGTCCTCGAAGGAAACGCCCGCCGCCGCCGCCGCGTCCGGGTTCACCGCGATGCGCACGGCCGGCTGGTCGGCGCCGCCCACCTGCACCTGCGCGACACCCTTCACCTGCGCCAGGCGCTGCGCCACGATGCTGTCCGCCACGTCGTAGAGCGCGCTGGCGCGCAGCGTGTCGGCGGTCATGGCCAGGATCAGCACCGGCGCGTCGGCCGGGTTGATCTTGCGGATGCTGGGTGGGTTGGGCAGGCCGGAGGGCAGGTCCTCGCGCGCCGCGTTCACCGCCGCCTGCACGTCCCGCGCCGCGTCCGACTGGGTGCGGGAGAGGTCGAACTGGATGATGATGTTGCCGGTGCCGGTGCTGGCGAAGGAGGTCATCTCCGTGATGCCCGCCACCTCGCCGATGCGCCGCTCCAGCGGCGCGATGACGGTGGCCGCCAGCGTCTCCGGGTTGGCGCCGGGCTGGCTGACGCTGACGAACAGCGTCGGGATATCGACGCGCGGCATGGCCGAGACGGGCAGCTCGCGCAGCGCCACCAGCCCGGCCAGCGCCAGCCCGACGGCCAGCAGCACCGTGGCCACCGGCCGCCGCAGGAAGGGGGCGGAGATGGAGAACATCGCCTCAGGCCGCCTTTTCCCGGCCGCGCCGGCCCAGCACGGCGCGCAGCTCCTCGAGCCCCAGATAGACCGCGGGCGTGGTGAACAGCGTGACGAGCTGGCTCAGCAGCAGCCCGCCCACGATGGAGACGCCGAGCGGCAGCCGCAGCTCGGAGCCAACGCCCGATTGCAGCACCAGAGGCAGGGCGCCGAGCAGGGCGGCGGCGGTGGTCATCATGATCGGGCGGAAGCGCAGCAGCGCCGCCTCGCGGATCGCGTCGCGCGGGCTCATGCCGTGGTCGCGCTGCGCCTCCAGCGCGAAGTCGATCATCATGATGGCGTTCTTCTTGACGATGCCCATCAGCAGGATGATGCCGATCAGCCCCACCACGGAGAGATCCAGCCCCCACAGCTCCAGCGCCAGCAGCGCGCCGATGCCGGCCGAGGGCAGGGTGGAGAGGATGGTGATGGGGTGGATGAAGCTCTCGTAGAGCACGCCGAGCACGATGTAGATGACCACCACGGCGGCCAGGATCAGCCAGGGCTGCCCCTCCAGCGATGAGGCGAACTCCGCCGCGTCGCCGGCGAAGCGGCCGGCGATGCTGTCGGGCAGGCCGATCTGCTGGCCGGCGGCGGTGATGTCGGCGATCGCCTGGCCCAGCGCCATGCCCGGCGCCAGGTTGAAGCTGATGGTGACGGCGGGGAACTGGTTCTCCCGCGTCACCAGCAGCGGGCCGCTGGTGCGGGTGAAGCGGGCGATCTCGGCCAGCGGCACCTGGGCGTTGTCGGCGCCCGGCACGCGCAGCTGGCCGATGGCGGTGGGGTCCTGCCGCAGCCGGTCGGAGGCTTCCAGCACCACGCGGTACTGGTTGCTCTGGCCGTAGATGGTGGAGATCTGCCGCTGGCCGAAGGCGTTGTAGAGGGCGTTGTCGATCGCCTGCATCGAGACGCCGAGCCGCGCCGCGCGGTCGCGGTCCACCTCGATGGCCAGGCGCAGCCCCTCGTCGCGCTGGTCGGTCGCCACGTCGCGCAGGCCGGGCAGGGCGCGCAGCCGCTCCAGCACGCGCGGCGCCCAGAGGGAGAGGGTGGCGGCGTCGGAATCGGTCAGGGTGTACTGGTACTGGGTGGTGCTGATGCGCGGGCTGATCTGGATGTCCTGCACCGCCTGCGGGTAGGCGACGATGCCCGGCACCTCGGCCAGCTTCGGCTTCAGCCGCTCGATGACGCCCTGCGCGTCGAGCCCCCGCTCGGCGCGCGGGCGCAGGATGGCGGTGATGCGGCCGGTGTTCTGCGCCGGGTTCAGCGCGCCGGCGCCGGCCACGGCGGTGACGGAGGCCACGGCGGGGTCCTGGCGCACCACCTCGGCCAGCTTCGCCTGCGCCTCGGCCGAGCGGGCGAAGGAGGCATCCTGCGGCACCTCGGTGGTGATGCTGATCAGCCCCGTATCCTGCACCGGCAGGAAGCCCTTGGGCATGACGACGTAGAGCCAGGCGGTGAGCGCCACGGTCAGCAGCGCCGCCAGCAGGGTCAGCCCCTGGTGGCGCATGGTGACGGCCAGCGCCCGGCCATAGCCGAGGCGCATCCGCTCGAAGCCGTTCTCGAACCAGCGCGTGCTCCAGCCCGGCTGGTGCCCGCCGCGCAGGACGAGGGCGCACATCATCGGCGTCAGCGTCAGCGAGACCACCATGGAGACCAGCACGGCGGCGGTCAGCGTCTCGGCGAATTCGCGGAACAGCCGGCCGATCACCCCCTCCATGAACAGCAGCGGGATGAACACCGCCACCAGCGAGAGGGTGAGCGAGACGATGGTGAAGGCGATCTGCCTGGAGCCCTCGAAGGCGGCCTCCAGCGGGCGCATCCCCTTCTCGATCAGCCGCACGATGTTCTCGATCATGACGATGGCGTCGTCGACGACGAAGCCCGTCGCGATGGTCAGCGCCATCAGCGAGAGGTTGTCGAGCGAGTAGCCCATCACCGCCATGATGCCGAAGGTGCCGACGATGGAGAGCGGCAGCGCCACGGCGGGAACCAGCGTCGCCCGCCCGCTGCCGAGGAACAGGTAGATCACCCCCACCACCAGCGCGATCGCCAGCACCAGGGTGAGCTGCACCTCATGCACCGAGGCGCGGATCGTCTCCGTGCGGTCGGACACCACCTGGAGGCGGGCGCCGGCGGGGATGGCGGCCTGCAACTCGGGCAGCAGGCGCTGGATGCGCTCCACCGTCTGCACGATGTTGGCGCCGGGCTGGCGCTGCACGTCGATCAGCACGGCGGGGCGGCCGTTGAACCAGGCGCCGTTGCGCTCGTTCTCCAGCGTCTCCACCGCCTCGCCCACGTCGCGCAGCCGCACCGGCGCGTTGCCCTGCCAGGCGATGATGACGTCGGCGAACTCGGCGGCCGAGTTGATCTGGTCGTTGGCGAGAATGGAGGAGGCCTGGCGCGGCCCATCCAGCGACCCCTTCGGGCTGTTCTGGTTGGCGGCGGTGACGGCGGTGCGCACCGTCTCCATGCTGAGGCCATAGGCCGCCAGCCGGAGCGGATCGACCCGCAGCCGCACGGCGGGGCGCATGTTGCCCTGCACCGTGACGCGGCCGACGCCGCTGGCCTGGGAGAGCTTCTGCGCGATCAGCGTGTCCGCGAGGTCGGAGAGCCGCATGATGGGCAGCGTCTCCGAGGTCAGCGCCAGGGTGATCACCGGCGGGTCGGCCGGGTTCACCTTGGCATAGACGGGCGGGTAGGGCAGGGAGGAGGGCAGGGTGCCGCGCGCCGCGTCCAGCGCCGCCTGCACGTCCTGCGCCGCCTCGTCGATGCTCTTGTCCAGCCGGAATTGCAGCGTGATGCGGCTGACCCCCGGCCCGCTGACCGAGGACATCACCTGCAGCCCCGCGATCTGCGCGAACTGCCGCTCCAGCGGCGCGGTGATCAGCACCGCCGCCGTATCCGGCGAGGCGCCGGGCAGCTGCGTCGTCACCTCGATGGTGGGGAAGTCCACCTCCGGCAGCGAGGAGACCGGCAGCCGCATGTAGCCGAACAGCCCGGCCAGCAGCACGGCCACCGCCAGCAGCGTGGTGGCGACCGGCCGGGCGATGAAGGGGGCGGCGATGTTCATGGCGTGCCGCCGCCATTGGCCGCCTGGCGGCGCGGGCGGCGCTCGGCCCCGGCGCCGGGCGGCGCGGCGCCGGCGGGCGCCTCGGCGCTGGCGGGGACGATGCGGCTGCCATTGTTCAGCCGCAGCCCGCCGGAGGTCACCACCTGCTCGCCGGGCTTCAGCCCCTCACGCACCACAGCCTCGGCCAGGGTCACGGCGCCCAGGGCGAGCGGCCGCTGCTCCACCGTGTTGTCGGGCTTCGCGACGAAGGCATAGGGCCCGTTCGGCCCCTGCTGCACCGCCACCAGCGGGATCACGATGGCGCCCGGCACCGTCTCGATCGCCAGCCGCAGGCTGACGAAGGCGCCCGGCCAGAGCCGCATGTCGTCGTTCGGGAACACGGCCTTCACCCGCACCGTACCGGTGGTGGCCTCGATCTGGTTGTCGATGGTCAGCACCGTGCCGCGCGCCGGCTCGGCCCGCGCCACGGCGGCCGCGGCGGGCGGCGCGCCGGCCCCGCGCGTGGTGGCCTGGCCGGAGACCGGCTCGGGCAGCGTCTCCACCGTCACCGGCCCTGCCGCCATGGCACGCCGCAGCCGCGCCAGCTCGCCCTGCGGCAGGGTGAAGCTGACGGCGATGGGCCGCATCTGCGTGATGGTGACGATGCCGGTGGCATCGCCGCTGCTCACCAGGTTGCCCGCGTCCACGCCGCGCAGGCCGATGCGGCCATCGATCGGCGCGCGGATGGTGGTGTAGTCCAGCTGGGCGCGTGCGGTGTCGATGGCCGCCTGGTCCTGCGCCACCTGCGCCTCGTACATCGCCACCTGGGCGCGCTGCGTGTCCACCTGCTGGCGGGTCACGCCGCTGGCCGAGAGCAGGCCCTGGTAGCGCCGCAGGTCTGCGCGGGCGTTCTCCAGTTGCGCCTGGTCGTAGGCCTTCCTGGCCTCGGCCTGGGCCAGGGCGGCGGCGTAGGTGCGGTCGTCGATGCGGGCCAGGATCTCGCCGGCCTTCACCTCCTGCCCCTCCTGGAAGCGCACTTCCATGAGTTGCCCGCTCACCTGCGAGCGGACGGTGATGCTGTTCAGCGCCTGCACCGTGCCCAGCGCGTCGAGCGTCAGCACGAGGTCCTTCTGCGCCGCCGCCGCCAGGGTGACAGGGATCGGGATGCCGCCCCCCGGCCCGCGCCGGCCGCCCGGGGCTCCGGGCGCGGTCTGGGCGGCGCTCTGCCCGGCCGGGGCGGCGGCCTCCTGGCGCTGCTTCCAGAGGTAGTAGCCGCCGCCGCCCGCCCCGAGGACGAGCAACAGCAGAAGGAGAAGGCGGGAGCGGGACATCATGCGTTCCAGGGCTCTATCGCCAGCCGCCGCCCAGCGCGCGGAACAGCGCGACGGCGGCCTGCAGCCGGGCGAGCCGCGCCTGCACCAAGCTGACGCGGGTGGAGAACAGGGATTGCTGCGTGTTCAGCAGGGTGATCAGGTTGATGGTGCCGGCGCGCAGCTGCGCCTCGGCGATGCCGAAGGCGCGCTCGGCGCGCGCATTGGCCTCGGCGCGCAGTGCCTCCTGCGCCGTGGTCTCGCGCAGCGCCACCAGCGCGTCCTCCGTGTCCTGCAGCGCGGCGACGATGGCGCGGCGGTACTCGATCAGCAGCTCCTCCGCCTGTGCCTGGCTCAGCGCCACCTGGCCGCGCCGGGCGCCGCCGTCGAAGATGGTCTGCGCCAGCCCGGCGACGAGGGAGAAGAACTGCGCCTCCGGCCGCAGCAGCGTGCCCAGCGCCGCCGACTGCAAGCCGCCCTGGGCGGAGAGGCTGATGCTGGGCAGCAGCGCCGCGCGAGCGGCGGCCACATTGGCGCTGGCGGCGGCCAGGCCGGCCTCGGCCGCCAGCACGTCCGGCCGGCGGGCCAGGAGGTCGGCCGGCTGGCCCGGCGCCGCCTCGGGGATGCGCAGCCGGTCGAAGGCACCGGCGCCGAGGGTGAAGCTCTGCGGCGGCTGGCCGGTCAGCAGGGCCAGGGCGTTGCGGTTCTGCGCCGCGCTCTGCCGCAGGCCGGGGATGTTGGCCTCCACCTGGGCCACCACCGTCTCCTGCTGCGCAAGGTCGAGCCCCGTGGCCACGCCGAAGTTCACCTGCTGGCGGATCACGCCCAGGGTGCGGCGCGCCGCGTCCAGGTTGGCCTCCTGCACGCGCAGCTCCTCCTCGGCGGCGAGGAGGTTGAAATAGGTGTTGGCCACCGAGGCCTCGGTGGTCAGCAGCACCGTGCCGGCGTCGAAGCGGGTGGCGCGGGCATTCTGCGCGGCGGCCTCGGCGGAGGCGCTGTTGCGGCCCCAGAAATCGATCTCGTAGCTGGCGGTGAGGGTGGCGTCGTAGCGCGTCGCGTTGCGGTTGCGGGAAAGGCCGGAGGCGGTGCTGCGGGACTGGGTGACGCCGCTGTCCACCGCCAGCGTCGGCAGCAGGGCGGCGCCGGCGATGCGCAGCTGCGCATCGGCCTGCCGCACCCGCGCGGCGGCGGCGGCGAGGTCGAAATTGCCCGCAATCGCCGCCTGCATCAGCGCATCCAGCGCCGGCGCGTTGAAGCCGCGCCACCATTCCGGCTCCGGCCAGCGCACCGGCGCCGCGGCGGCGGGGTCGAGGAAACGGCCAGGCAGGTCGAGGCCGGAGAGCGCCGGCTCCGGCTTCGGGCCGCAGGCGGCCAGCAGGGCCAGCAGCGCCAGCGGGTACCATGCCGTGGCGTGGCACGCCTTGCGGCTCAGGGACATCGGCATGGTCAGTTCCGCTTCTCCCGGCCGCGCTGCTCATGCGCCGCCATGTCCGCCGCGATCAGCCGCCGCCCCTCGGGCGAGAGGGCGGCGAGGCCGTTCGCCAGGCTGTCGTCGTACTGCGCGCTGAACTCCTGCCAGCGCTGGCGTGAGCGGGCCATGGCGGCCCGCAGAGCGGCGGCGTCGAAGGGCTCGCGCGCCAGGGCCTCGCGCACCGCCGGGCGGCTCTCGCGCAGCGCCTGCAGAAGCGGCTCGTAGCGCGGCCGGCCGGCCTCCAGCGCCTGGCGGAGCAGGGCGCGGTCCGCCTCCGGCAGGGCGCGCTCGATCTGCGCCTGCATGCGGCTGATGCTGGGGCCGCCGCCACCTGCCGGGCGGGAGAGCAGCACGCCGCCCAGCACGAGGTTCAGCGCCAGGGAGGCGCCGAGCGCCCCCTTCAGCCAGGGCGACCAGTCGGGGGGTCTCATTCAGGCAGTTCCACCATGGCGAGCAGGGGCGGCGCGCCGAGCCAGGGCTGCGCGGCGGGGCCGGGGGCGAGGTTCAGCCAGAGCAGGCAGGCGGCCAGCGTCACCAGCGCGCCGCAGCCGGCGGGCCAGAGCGGGCGCAGCCAGGCCCAGGGGGAGGCCCCGGGCGAGTCCCAGATTGAGGCACCGGCCGGCGCGGGCGGCGGCGCGGTGGCCACGGCCTGGGCCAGCCGCGCGCGCATTCGCGCCAGGGCCTGGGCATCCGGGCCGGGCAGGCTCTCGTCGAGCAGCGCGGCCAGGGCCTGGGCGCGGCGGTGCAGCGCCCGGGCCTCGGCGGAGTCCGCCAGCAGCCGCCGCGCCGCCTCGGCCTCGGCGGGCGGCCAGCGCGCGGGGTCCGCCCCGTGGGTGTCGAGGAGCCCGGAAAACGTCTCGGGGCGCATGGGCGTCACTCCAGGATGCCGCGCAGCCGGCTGGCGAGCAGGAAGCGCGCGCGGCGCAGCAGCCCTTCCAGGGCGCGGGTGGAGATGGAAAGGGCCGCGGCGGCCTCCGCCCCGCTCAGCCCCTGGTCGTGCGAGAGGGCCAGGGCGGCCCGCTGGCGGGGTGGCAATTCGCGCAGGGCGGCGCCCAGCAGGGCCTGCCGCTCGCGCGCGGCCAGCGCCGCCTCCGGGTCGGGCGCCGGGTCGGCGGTCTCGGGGGCGGCGTCCAGCGGCAGGGGGGCGGCGCGGCGGGCGCGGTCGATCGCGGCATGGCTGGCGATGCTGTACAGCCAGGTGCCCACCTGGCCCCGCGCCGGGTCGAAGCGCGCGGCGTTGCGCCAGGCGCGCAGCAATGCCTCCTGCGCCACCTCCTCCGCCTCCGCCGCGCTGCCGGTGATGCGCAGCCCGATGCGGTAGAGCGCCGGCAGGTGGCGGGTGGCCAGCTGGTCGAAGGCCAGCCGGTCGCCCGCCGCCGCCCAGCCGAGCAGCACCGCGTCCGCGGCCGCCGCGCGGTCGCGGGCCAGCGGCGGAACCGCACCCGCCTTGGGGGCCGCGTCGGGGGAGGACCGCTCGGTGATTGGGGCCTCCCAGCCGGCGATGGAGAGAAGGGCGTTCGGCATGGGTCTCGCGTCGTGTCCCCCCTGATACGGACGGGGCGGCGCGAACCCACGCGGGAGATAGGGAATTTTTTGCGGGCGGACAGACGAAAAGAGCCCGGGGGAGTGAATTCCCCCGGGCTCTTTCCCGTTTCCGGCCGCCGAGGCGCCGGTCAGACGGTCTGGTAGGTGACCTTGATCTCGCCCACGCCCTCGCAGACGCCGTGCAGCGCATCGCCCGGCTTCACGGCGCTGACGCCGGAGGGGGTGCCGGTCATCAGCAGGTCGCCCGGCAGCAGCTCCACGTAGCGGGAGAGGTAGGCGATCGATTCCGGTACGGTCCAGATCATCTGGTTGAGGTCGCCGGTCTGCTGCACCTTGCCGTTCACCGTGACCTCGATCCTGCCCTTCTCCGGGTGGCCGATGCGGGCGGCGGGCACGATCTCGCTGATCGGGCAGGACTGGTCGAAACCCTTCGACAGCTCCCAGGGGCGGGAGAGCTTCTTGGCCTCGGCCTGGATGTCGCGCCGCGTCATGTCGAGGCCGATGGCATAGCCATAGACATGGGAGAGGGCGTCCTCCACCGCGATGTCGCGGCCGCCCTTGCCGATGGCCACGACCATCTCGATCTCGTGGTGCAGGTCCTTGGTCTGCACCGGGAAGGGCAGGGTGCCGCCGCCCGGCACCACGGCGCTGGCCGGCTTGGCGAAGAAGAAGGGCGGCTCGCGGTCCGGGTCATGGCCCATCTCGCGCGCATGGTCGGCGAAGTTGCGGCCGACGCACCAGATGCGGCGGACGGGGAACACGCCCTCCTCGCCCTGGACCGGCACCACGGCCTCCGGCGGCGGCTCGACGACGTAGCGCATGGGCGTAACCCTCCTCCTGGCGCGCCGCCCTTGCGGCGCGAAACCAATTCGCCGATTGGTTAGAAGGGTCGGGGCGGCGCGTCAACCGCCCTTGGTGCGGCCGGGCGCCGTGCCCTAAAGGCAGGGGCCATGCGGAACGAGCGTGACGAGAACGGTGCGGCGGGGCAGGGCGGCGCGCCGGTGCTGACCCTGCTGCAGGCCTATCTGGCCAAGGCCAGCCTGCCGGCCAGCGGCCGCCTGCCGCCCGAGCGCGCCCTGGCGCAGGAGCTGGGCGTCTCCCGCGCCGAGCTGCGCCAGGCGCTGGCGGCGCTGGAGCGGGATGGGCAGCTCTGGCGGCATGTCGGCAAGGGCACCTTCCTGGGGTCGCGGCCGCTGGCCGCCATCGGCGGCGTGGCCGAGCTGGCGGCGCGGAGCAGCCTGGAGGAGGTGCGGCAGGCCCGGATGGTGCTGGAGCCGCAGCTGGCCGCCCTGGCCGCCCGCCACGCCACGCCGCGCCAGCACGCCGCCCTGCGCGCCGCGCTGCGCGATGGCTGCGCGCCCGGCCAGTCCTGGCGCGGCTTCGAGGGGCAGGATGCGCGGCTGCACCGCGAGATCGCCGCCGCGGCCGGCAACCTGGCGCTGCTGCACCTGTTCGACCAGCTCGCCACGCTCCGCCGCACCCTGACCTGGGACCGGCAGCGCCTGCGCCCCGGCGGTCCGCCGCCCGACCATCCCTCCTTCGCCGAGCATGCCCGCATCGTCGGGGCGATCGTGGAGGGCGATGCCGAGGGCGCATCGGCGGCAATGGCCGGGCATGTCGGCCATGTGCACCGGCTGATCGAGGCGGAGCCGCCACGCACGGCGCCCTGACGCCAGTGTGTTCGGATTTGTGAAAATTTGGTGACGGAGCGATTTACAGCCCGGAAGGCTGTGACTATGAGGGCGGCACCGTACCGGTCATGCACAAGTTTTAACACCGCGAGGTTCCGCCATGCCGCCCAGCAACGCCTACCATGTCTGTGTCGTCGGGCTGGGCTCGATGGGGATGGGGGCGGCGCATTCCTGCCTCGCGGCGGGGCTGCACACCTACGGGGTGGACCTGAACCCGGCCGCCACCAGCGCCCTGCGCGAGGCCGGCGCCGCCGAGGCCGGCACCAGCGCCCTGCCCTTCGCGGAGAAGCTGGACGCGGTGCTGCTGCTGGTGGTGAACGCCGCGCAGTGCAAGGCCGTGCTGTTCGGCGAGGACGGGCTGGCGGCGAAGCTGCGCCCGGGCACGGGCGTCATGGTCTCCGCCACCATCTCGGCCGAGGACGCGAAGGAGATCGCCGCCGGCCTCACGGCGCAGGACCTGCTGCCGCTCGATGCCCCGGTCTCGGGCGGCGCCGTCAAGGCGGCGGCGGGGCAGATGACGGTGATGGCCTCCGGCACCCGCGCCGCCTTCGACCGGCTGCGCCCGGTGCTCGATGCGGTGGCCGGCAAGGTCTACGAGATCGGCGAGGAGATCGGCCTCGGCGCCACGGTGAAGATCATCCACCAGCTTCTCGCCGGCGTGCACATCGCGGCGGGGGCGGAGGCGATGGCGCTGGCCGCCCGCGCCGGCATCCCGCTCGGCACCATGTACGAGGTGGTGACCAACGCCGCCGGCAACAGCTGGATGTTCGAGAACCGCATGAAGCACGTGGTCGATGGCGACTACACGGCGAAGTCGGCGGTGGACATCTTCGTCAAGGATCTCGGCCTCGTCACCAAGACCGGGCTGGCGATGAACTTCCCGCTGCCCCTGGCCACCACCGCCTACACCATGTTCGCCAACGCCTCCAACGCCGGCTACGGCAAGGAGGACGACGCGGCCGTCATCAAGACCTTCGCCGGCATCCAGCTTCCCGGCGTGAAGCGGGAGAAGTGATCATGCGCCTCGGCGTCATCGGCGACGACTTCACCGGCTCCACCGACATCGCGGGCTTCCTGGTGGCCAACGGCCTGCGCACCGTCCAGCTCAACGACGTGCCGGACGACGCGCTGCAGGTGGAGGCCGATGCGGTGGTGATCAGCCTCAAGACCCGCTCCTGCCCGCCGGAGCAGGCGGTGGAGCAGAGCCTCGCCGCGCTGCGCTGGCTGCAGGCGCGCGGCTGCCCGCAATTCTTCTTCAAGTACTGCTCCACCTTCGACAGCACGCCCAAGGGCAATATCGGCCCGGTGACGGATGCGCTGCTGGCCGCGCTGGGCGAGGATTTCACGGTGATCTGCCCGGTGCTGCCGGTGAACGGCCGCACCATCTACAACGGCTATCTCTTCGTGAACGGCGTGCCGCTGCATGAATCCGGCATGCGCCACCACCCCGTCACGCCGATGACGGACAGCAACATCATGCGCGTGATGGAAGCGCAGTCCGCGGGCCGCGCCGGCAACGTGCCGAGCACGGTGATGGACCAGGGCCCCGAGGCGGTGCGCGCTGCTCTGGCGAAGCTGAAGGCCGAGGGCGTGCGCTACGCCGTGCTGGACGCGCTGAACGATGCCCACCTCGTCACCATGGGGCAGGCCGTGGCGGGGATGAAGCTCGTCACCGGCGGCTCCGGCCTCGCCGACGGCATGGCCCGCGCCTGGACGGAGCTGCGCGGCGACGCGGCGCAGGCGGCCGAGGCCGGCCGCCCGGTGGCCGGGCGCGCCGTGGTGCTCTCCGGCTCCTGCTCGCAGATGACCAACGCGCAGGTGGCGGCCTACCGCGCCGAGGCGCCGTCCCTGGCCGTCGATGTCGCGCGCTGCCTGGAGGATGCAGGCTATGCCGCCGCGCTGGCCGCCTGGGTGCAGGCGCAGCCGCGCGACGGGCTGGCGCCGCTGGTCTATGCCACCATGCCGCCCGATGAACTGAAGGCGGTGCAGGAACGCTTCGGCGCCGCCCGCGCCAGCGAGGCGGTGGAGCACACCTTCGGCGCCCTGGCGAAGCTGCTGGAGGCGGCGGGCTTCGGCCTGTTCATCGTGGCGGGCGGCGAGACCTCGGGCATCGTCACGCAGTCGCTCGGCATCCGGGGCTTCGCCATCGGGCCGCAGATCGCGCCCGGCGTGCCCTGGGTGCGGGCGGTGGGCAAGCCGCTCTCGCTGGCGCTGAAGTCGGGCAATTTCGGCCAGGAGCGCTTCTTCTTCCAGGCGCAGGAGATGGTGGCGGACGCCACCTGACAAACCGCCGCCCATGATCCCCGCCGAGCGCCAGAACCTGATCGTCTCCCGGCTGGAAAGCCGCGGCGTGCTCAGCATCGCCGAGCTGACCGAGCTGCTGGGCGTGTCGCACATGACGGTGCGGCGCGACCTGCAGCAGCTGGAGCGGGCGGGGCGCGTCACCACCGTGGCGGGGGGCGTGCAGCTGCCGGAGAAGATCCTCACCGAGCCCTCGCACCTGGCCAAGGCGCGGCTGCGGCACGGGGAGAAGGTGGCCATCGGGCGGCTCGCCGCTACCATGGTCCGCCCCGGCGCCGTGGTCTATCTGGATGCCGGCACGACGACGCTGGAGATCGCCCATGCCCTGGCCGGACGCGACGACATCTCGGTCGTCACCAACGACTTCGTCATCGCCTCGCACCTGATGCGCAACGCCGCCTGCCGCCTCTACCACACCGGCGGCGAGGTGGAGCGCGAGAACCGCTCCTGCGTCGGCGACCCGGCGGCGGAGGCGGTGCGGCGCTTCAACTTCGACATCGCCTTCATCTCCACCTCCTCCTTCGGCATGCGCGGCGTCTCCACGCCATCCGAGAACAAGGTGGCGGTGAAGCGCGCCATCGTGCAGAGCGCGGATGAGAGCGTGCTCGTCACCGACAGCACGAAGTACGGCAAGCTCGGCACCTTCAACGCGGTTCCGCTGGAGGCGCTTTCGGCCATCGTCACCGATGCCGGCTTGCCCGACACCGTCCGGGACGCCATACGGCGCGCCGGCATCACCCTGCACATCGCCGGGTAGCCCGCGCCATGCCGGCCGCCCGCAGGACCTCCTGACAGGACAACACGCATGAAGATCATCGTCACCGGCGGTGCCGGCTTCCTGGGCACGCGGCTGATCAAGGCGCTGCTGGCGCGCACCGGCCAGGTGGAGGGGCTGCCCGCCTTCGATGCCATCGTCTCGGTGGACCTGGCGCCCTGCACGGTCGAGGACCCGCGCGTTACCTCCGTCACCGGCAATGTCTCGGACCCCGCCTTCATCCGCGCCGCGGTGACGCCGGACACGGTGGCCGTCTATCACATGGCCGCCGTGGTCAGCGGCCAGGCGGAGGCGGATTTCGACCTCGGCATGAGCGTGAACCTCGACGGCACCCGCGCCCTGCTGGAGGCCTGCCGCGCCCTCGGCACCGCGCCGCGCTTCGTCTTCGCCAGCTCCCTCGCCGTGTTCGGCGGGCCAATGCCCGAGGTGGTGCCGGAGGATCTGGCGCTGCTGCCGCAATCCTCCTACGGCGCGCAGAAGGCGATCGGCGAGCTGCTCGTCAACGACTATTCCCGCAAGGGCTTCATCGACGGCCGCGTCTGCCGCCTGCCCACCATCGTGGTGCGGCCGGGCAAGCCGAACGCGGCGGCCTCCTCCTTCGCCAGCGGCATCATCCGCGAGCCGCTGAACGGCGAGGCCTCCAACTGTCCGGTGCCGCCGGAGACCCGCATGTGGATCTCCTCGCCGGCCACCGTCATCGACAACCTCGTCCACGCCATCACCGTGCCGGGCGGGAAGTTCGAGGGGCGGCGCACGCTGAACCTGCCGGGCCTCTGCGTCACCGTGGCCGGGATGCTGGAGAGCCTGGAGCGCGTCGGCGGCGCCGCGGCGCGCGCCCGCGTCACCGCGCAGCCGGAGCAGCGCATCATCGACATCGTCTGCAGCTGGCCGGGCGATTTCGACGTGGCGCGCCCGCTGGCGCTGGGCTTCACCCGCGACACCGATTTCGACGCGGTGGTGCGCCAGTACAAGGACGAGTTCATCGGCTGAAGGGCCGGGCGGGGGAAAGGGCCGGGCTCCTTCCCCCGCGCAAGGATACGGACGCGCGGCGGGCGTGGGTCGCCCGCCGCCAATGACGAGAACGTTATCGGAGAAGAGTCCCCATGAACGGTGCGGCTAGCACAGTCGGCCCGGCGGCGATCGTCGGCCTTGTCTTCGGCATCGCCCTGCTGATCTTCCTGGTGCTCCGCACCAAGATCCACGCCATCCTGGCGCTGGTCATCGCCGCCTCCATCGCCGGCCTTTCCGCCGGCATGGCGCCGGACGCCGTGGTCAACTCCATCACCAAGGGCTTCGGCGGAACCCTCGCCACCATCGGCCTCGTCATCGGCTTCGGCGTGATGATGGGCCGCATCCTGGAGGTGACGGGCGCGGCGGAGCGGCTGGCCATCACCTTCGTCCGCTGGCTCGGCGAGAAGAAGGAGGAATGGGCGATGATGGCCACCGGCTACATCGTCTCCATCCCGATCTTCTGCGACAGCGCCTTCGTCATCCTCAACCCGCTGGCCCGCGCGCTGGCGCGCAACTCGGGCAAGTCGGTGCTGACCATGGGCATCGCGCTGGCCGGCGGCCTGATGCTGACGCACCACGCGGTGCCGCCGACGCCGGGGCCGCTCGGCGCCGCCGGCATCTTCGGCGTCGACATCGGCATGATGATCCTGTGGGGCATCGTGCTGACCCTGCCGGCCACCTTCGTGCTGATCTGGTACGCCCGCGCCATGGGCCCGCGCATCGAGGCGATGATCCTGCGCGACACGGGCGAGCCCCTGGGCGGCAACGCGGCGGCGGCCTTCGGCCAGTTCAAGGAGGCGGCGGCGAAGCGCGAGAGCGAGCTGCCCTCCCTGACCCGCTCGGTGCTGCCGATCCTGGTGCCGATCCTGCTGATCTTCGTCAACACCGTCGTCACCGGCATCGCCAAGGCGAGCGGCGACGCGGCGATGGCGCAGTCCACCCTGGTGCAGCTCTGCGCCTTCATCGGCAATCCGGTGATCGCGGTCGGCATCGGCGTGGCGCTCGCGGCCTATGGCCTGGCCGGCCACATGACGCGCGACGAGGCGGTGGGCGAGATGGAGAAGGGCGTCGAGAGCGCCGGCATCATCATGCTCGTCACCGGCGCCGGCGGCGCGCTGGGCGGCGTGCTGCGCGACAGCGGCACGGGCCAGTACATCGGCGAGTGGGTGGCCACGCTGCCGCTGCCGGCGATCCTGATCCCCTTCGTCATCGCCACGCTGGTGCGGCTGATCCAGGGCAGCGGCACGGTGGCCATCATCACCGCCGCCTCCATCTCCGCGCCGATCCTGGCGCAGATCGAGGGGGTGAACCTGGCGCTCGCGGCGCAGGCGGCCTGCATCGGCTCCATGGTGTTCGGCTACTTCAACGACAGCTACTTCTGGGTGATCAACCGCATCCTCGGCGTCAAGAACGCCAAGCACCAGCTGCTCACCTGGTCGGTGCCCACCACGCTGGGCTGGGCCACGGCACTGGTCACGCTGCTGGTGGCCAACGCCATCGTCGGCTGAGCCACCGGGCCGGGAGCGGCGGCGGGCGGGCGGGGCGAAGGTCCCGCCCGCCTTTTTCATGGGCTTTCCGCTTCCGCCCCGGCTGTTACGCTGCGGCCCGACCCCATCCCCGCGCGAGGACGCCGCACCGCATGACAGACACCGCCCCCTATGATGTCATCGTCGTCGGCGCCGGCTCGGCGGGCGCGCCGCTGGCGGCGCGGCTCTCGGAGAACCCGGCCCGCCGGGTGCTGCTGCTGGAGGCGGGGCGGGACTGGCGGGCCGCCGAGGCGCCGCACGCGCTGCGCAGCGCCAACATCGTCCCCTTCATGCACGACCCGGCGCACCAGGCGGAGTGGCAATGGCCAGGGCTGATGGCGCGCCGCACCGCCGCGCAGGAACCGCGCTTCTACTGGCGCGGCCGCGCCCTCGGCGGTTCCTCCACGGTCAACGCGCAGATCGCCATCCGCGGCGTGCCCGCCGCCTTCGACGCCTGGGCCGAGGCCGGCTGCGAAGGCTGGTCCGCCGCCGAAGTGATGCCGCTCTTCGGCGCCATCGAGGACGACCCGGAGATGGGCCGCCCCGGCGGCCCGCTGCCGGTGCACCGGGCGCCGTCCGCCGAATGGGGCGCGGTGGACCGTGCCTTCCGCGATGCGGCGCTGGCCGCCGGCTACCCCTGGAAGCCTGACCAGAACGCGCCGGAGGACGAGGGCGTCTCCTGCCACCCGATCAACAGCCGCGACGGCCGGCGCGTCACCACCAACGACGCCTATCTGGAGCCGGCGCGCGGCCGCCCCAACCTGGAGATACGCGGCGGCGCGCTGGTGGACCGCGTGCTGTTCGACGACGCCCGGCGCGCCCGTGGCGTGCGGCTGCGCTTCGAGGGGGAGGGGGGCTGGCGGGAGATCGCGGCGCGCGAGGTGGTGCTCTGCGCCGGCGCCATCCACAGCCCGGCCATCCTGATGCGCTCCGGCATCGGCCCCGCCGCCGCGCTGCGCGCGCTCGGCCTGCCGGTGCTGCACGACCAGCCCTCGGTGGGGCAGAACCTGATGGACCACCCGATCCTGCGCGCCGGCTTCGCCCTCGCGCCGGAGGACGCGGCGCGCGGCGCCGATGCGCGCCACACCAACTGCGCCCTCACCTACAGCAGCGGCCTGGGTGGCGGCGGCGAGCGGGACATGATCATGGTGGCCTACAACCATCGCGGCCTGTCCGGGGCGGAGCCGGCGCCGGCCGGCGCGGTGGCCGTGGCGCTCTACGACGCCTTCTCGCGCGGCGCGCTGCGCCTCGTCTCGCCCGACCCGTCGGCGCAGCCCGAGGTGGAGGAGAACATGCTCTCCCACCCCGCCGACCGGCTGCGCCTGCGCGACGGCGTGCGGCGCCTGGCCGCGCTGCTGCGCCAGCCGGCGCTGGCCGCCCTCGCTTCCGCACCGGATACGGCGAGAGCGGCCTGCCCTTCGCCGAGGCCGCCGGCCTGCCCGACGACGCGCTGGACGCGCTGATGCTGCGCGAGGCGGGCGACATCCAGCACGCCGCCGGCACCTGCCGCATGACCGCGCATGAGGACCCGCGCGGCGTGGTGGACCCCGAGCTGCGCGTGCGCGGCGCCGAGGGGCTGCGCGTGGCGGATGCCTCGATCATGCCCACCGACTGCCGCGCCAACCTGCACTTCACCTGCGTCATGATCGGCGAGGCGCTGGCGCGGCGCATGGGCTGAAAGGTTTAACGGCGGCGCGGTGGTGGCCGCCGGCTGCCTTCCCCTACACTGCCCGTCCGCCGGCCCTGCCGGCGGACGCCCGAAACCGGCTGGAGTTCCGCATGGCCCGTATCCTTCCCGTCGCCTCCTTCGACTGCGTCGTCTTCGGCGCGACCGGCGACCTGACCATGCGCAAGCTGCTGCCGGCGCTCTACCACCGCTTCCGCGACCGGCAGTTTCCGGAGACGAGCCGCATCATCGGCGCCGCCCGCACCGCCATGGACGAGGAAGCCTACCGCCGCATGGCCGAGGACGCGCTGCGCCTGCACGTGCCGGCCACCAGCCTGGACGCGGCGGTGCTGCAGGATTTCCTGCGGCTGGTGCACTACCGCCAGGTGGATGGCGCGGGCGAGGAGGGCTGGCCCGCCCTGATCGCGCTGCTGGAGGAGCGGCCGGAGCAGGTGCGCCCCTTCTACCTCGCCACGTCGCCCGACCTGTACGGCCCCATCTGCCAGCGCCTCGCGCGCCACGGGGCGCTCGGGCCGCTGTCCCGCGTGGTGCTGGAGAAGCCCATCGGGCGCGACCTGGCGACGGCGCGCGAGATCAACCAGGCCGTGGGCCAGGTGCTGCCCGAGGCGCAGATCTTCCGCATCGACCACTATCTCGGCAAGGAGACGGTGCAGAACCTGCTGGCGCTGCGCTTCGCCAACCCGATCTTCGAGCGGCTCTGGCACGCCGACATGATCGACCACGTGCAGATCACGGTGGCCGAGGAGGTGGGCGTCGGCGGCCGCGGCGGCTATTACGACCGCGCCGGCGCGCTGCGCGACATGGTGCAGAACCACATCCTCCAGCTTCTCTGCCTGCTGGCCATGGAAAGCCCCATCTCCCTCGACGCAGACGCGGTGCGCGACGAGAAGGTGAAGGTGCTGCGCGCGCTGCGCCCCATCGCCCCGCACGAGGCGCATTTGTTCAGCGTGCGCGGGCAGTACACGGCGGGCGCCATCGCCGGGCAGCCCGTGCCGGGCTACCGCACCGATCTGGGGCTGGAGGCGCCGAGCCTGACGGAATCCTTCGTCGCGCTGAAGGCGCAGGTGAATTCCTGGCGCTGGGCGGGGGTGCCCTTCTACCTCCGCACCGGCAAGCGCATGCCGCGCAAGATGTCCGAGATCGTGCTGGAGTTCCGCACGCCGCCCTTCAGCATCTTCCCGCGCGAGGCGGCGGGGATGCAGCCCAACCGCCTGCTGATCCGGCTGCAGCCGGAGGAGGGGATGCGCCTCGAGATGATGACCAAGGAGCCGGGGCCGGGCGGGCTGCACCTGCGCCCCACCGGCCTCGACATCAGCTTCGAGAAGACCTTCGGCCAGCGCTACCCGGATGCCTATGAGCGGCTGCTGATGGATGTGGTGCGCGGCAACGCCACCCTGTTCATGCGGCGCGACGAGGTGGAGACCGCCTGGCAGTGGGTGGAGCCGATCCTGCAAGGCTGGGAGGACCGCCCCGAGGCGCCGCGCCCCTACGCCGCCGGCAGCTGGGGGCCAAGCGCCGCCATCGCCATGATCGAGCGCGACGGCCGCACCTGGTACGAGAGCCTGGAGTAAGGCGGCTCAGCCGCAGCCGCGCAGCAGGCGCGAGGGCGGCGGGGCGCCGCGCAACGGCTCGGGCGCGACGGGGGGGGCGGGGCGCTGTGCTGTCCAGCAGGCGCCGCAGCGCCCCGCCCAGCGCGCCGGAGGCCAGCGGCTTGCGCAGCAGCGCGGTGCGCCCCTGGCCGTCGCCCGCCGCCCAGCCGCCCGGCATCTCCCCGTAGCCGGTGACGAACAGCACCGGCACGCCGCGCCGCACCAGCAGGTCGGCCACCGGGAAGGCGGCCTGGCCACGCAGGTTGACGTCCAGCACCGCGAGGTCGAGCGGCGCCTGCTCGGCCAGCTGCATCGCCTCGGACAGGCTGGCGGCCGGGCCGGACACCACGCAGCCCAGCGCCGTCAGCGTCTCGGCCAGCTCCAGCCCCACCAGCGCCTCGTCCTCGGCCAGCAGCACGCGGCGGCCATGCAGCACCGTGACAAGGGAGGCGGCCTCCTCCACCGGCGCGGGAGGAGACAAGGGCGGGAGGGGGGCGCGCGCCTGGCGGATCGAGACGCGGTCCGGCGCCACGGTCAGCACGCAGGCCAGCCCGGTGGGGCGCCAGTCGAAGGCCAGGCTGCCGCCCAGCTGCCCGGACACCGCCACCTTGATCATGCGCGAGCCGAAGCCGCGCCGCGTAGGCTGGCCGGCGACAAGCGCCGGGCCGCCCAGCTCGGTCCATTCCAGCCGCAGCGCCCCTCCCGCGGCGCGCTCCCAGGACAGCGTCACGCGCCCCTGCGGCGTGGAGAGCGCGCCATGCCGCGCCGCGTTGGAGGCCAGCTCGTAGAGCACCATCGACATCGGCTGCACCACCTCCGGCGCCAGCCGCACCACGGGCCCGGAGAGGGCCACCCGCCCGCCCGCCGCATAGGCGGCCAGCTCCGCCTCGGCCAGCTCGCGCAGGTCGCTGCCGGCCCAGCGTTCGCGCGCCAGCAGGGTATAGGCCCGCGCCAGCGCGCCGACACGGCCCTCCACCGCATCGGCGAAATCCGCCGGATGGTCCGCCCGCGTCAGGCGGATGATGGACTGCACCAGGGCCAGAGCGTTCTTGGCGCGGTGGTCCACCTCCTGCATCAGCAGCACCTGCCGCTCCTCGCTGGCGCGGCGCTCCGTGATGTCCTCGCCCGAGGCGAGCAGGGCCAGGAAGTTCCCCTCCGGGTCGCGCAGCGCCGTGCTGCGCCAGGCGACCAGGCGCTCCTCGCCATCGGGCCGCAGCACCGGCAGCAGGTCGGGCTCCGGCGCGTCCTCGGCCCCCTCGTTGATGGCCCGGAAGGCGGCGCGGGCACGCGCCTGCCAGCGGGCCGCGACAAAGCCGGCGAACCAGTCCTGGCCCAGCACCTCCGCCTCCTCCGCCAGGCCGAGGATCTCCAGCCCATGGCGGTTGATGCCCTGCACGGCGCCCTCCGGGCTCAGCACCAGCAGCATGGTGCCGGCCGCGTCGAAGTAGAGCCGCGCCCGGTCGCGCTCGGTGCGCAGCGCGGCCATCATCTCCAGCGCGGCGGCGGCGCGCCCCTCCGCCATGGCGCGCGCCCGCATCGCCGTGGTGGCCTGGCCCATGGCCTGGCGCAGCGTCTCGAACTCGGCGACGGTGAAGGGGGAGGAGGCGGCGGGGACAGGGCGGCCGGCGGCCACCGCCTCGGCCTCGGCGGTCAGCGCGTCCAGCGGCGCCAGGAAGCGGCGCGCCCGCCATGCGGCCAGCAGCATCGCGGCCAGCAGCAGCGCCAGGCCGCCCAGCGCCAGATTCAGCAGCGGGCTCTGCCACGCCATGTCGTAGGCCTGGCGCGGCATGGTGACGGCGGCTGCCCAGGGCACGCCCTCGAGCCGCTGGAAGGCGAGGACGATGCCCGCCCCCTCGATCGAGGGCCCGGCCGTGACCCCTCCCTCTTCCCTGGCCAGGGCCTCCGCCACCCAGCGCGGCGCCACCTGGCCAACCTGGCTCTCATGCGCGACGGAGCGCGCCACGATGCGCCCGCTCTCCACCTCGATCAGCCCGGCGATCTGCCCCTCGCGGATCTGCCCCAGCAGCGTGGCCAGCCGCGCCGGCTCGAAGGCCAGGATCAGCACGGTGCGGGGGCCGGCATCCTCCCGCAGCGGTACGAACGCCGCCAGGATCGGCCGCTGCACCGTGCCGCCGGTGAACAGGCGGTCGCTGAGCACCGCCTCGCCGGTCTCCAGCGCGCGGGTGATCCAGGGCAGGCCGCGCGCCCGTGGCAGGGGCTGACCCAGCGGATGCAGGGTGTTGAGCAGCTGGCTGCCATCGGCCTGCGCCAGCACCACCCAGCCGCCGAAGGCCTCGCCCACGGCACGGGCCTGGGCGTAGAAGCCGGAGAGGGCGGCAGGGCCGCCCGGCGAGCGGTCCAGCGAGCCGGCCAGGGTGACCGCGGCGGTGATGGCGGTGGTGAGCTGCTGGTCGATGGCGGCGGCCGTGGCGCGGGCGGTGCCGCGCAGCCCCGTCTCCGAGGCCTGCCGGTAGGCGGCGCCGAGTTGCCAGGCCGTCAGCCCTCCTGCCAGGAGGGCCGGCAGCAGAAGGGCCAGGCACATGAGCACCAGATGCAGCCGCAGGCCCAGAAGGGTGGCGCGATATCCGGGATGCGGCGCCGCGACACCGTTCGGGCCGCCCCCCTTCTGTTCATTCCCCCCTTCTGTTCATTCACGATGAGCCCGCCCCCGATGCACCATGCGCCATGCGGGCGCTGATGCACCCTGTTCCTCCACCGGAGGATGACAAAGGAAACGTTGGGGGGGCAATGAATTCATAGTCATCAAAATGTACGAAGTATTATTTTTTTGCTGAACTTTCCGGGAGGATTTCACCTGTAATCCATATTCGCATTGCCCCTTCCGCGCTAGGAACGGGGCTGTTCCGTCACGATACTGGCGCAGGACACAAGTTCAGGGCGGACTTTCCACGGAAGGCACCCGGGGGGCGCTCCGCACCGCTCAGAGCAGGGTGCGATCGACGGGGTTGAACGGCGTCGGGAAGACGCCGCGCGGGGCGATCATGGCGTAGGGCCCGCGCGGCAGGAACTGCCCGTGCCCCTCGGCACCGACCAGCGCGCCGCCCTCCACCACCGGCACGCCGCGCACCAGCGTCACCTCGGGCCAGCCGGTCACCTCCATGCCCTCATAGGGGGTGTGGTCATTGTCGTGCAGCATCAGCGCGTTGGTCAGCGTCACCTTGCGGGTGGGGTCCCAGATGGCGATGTCGGCATCGGCGCCGACCGCGATGCTGCCCTTGCGCGGGTCCAGGCCGAACAGCCGCGCCGGGTTGGTGGCGGTGATGGCCACGAAGGTCTGCAGGTCGATGCGCCCCTTCGACACCCCCTCGCTGAACAGCAGCGGCATGCGCGCGGCAAGGCCCGGCAGGCCGTTCGGAATCCGAGTGAAGGGGGCGTCCTCGCCGAAGGCCGTCTTGCCGTCCGGCCCGGCATAGCGGGTCGGCGCGTGGTCGGAGGTGACGTTGGAGAGCACGCCGCGCCGCAGCGCCTCCCACAGCGCCTCCTGGTCGGCCACGGTGCGCGGCGCCGGGCTGCACAGGAACTTGGCGCCCTCGAGGCCGGGGCGGTCGAGGTCGTCGGCGGTGAGGACAAGGTATTGCGGGCAGGTCTCGGCCCACACCTTCAACCCGCGCGCCTGGGCGCGCTCGATCTCGGCGGCGCTCTCGGCGCCGCTGACGTGGAAGATCTGCACCGGCGTGTCCAGCGCCTCGGCCATGGCGCAGACGCGGTGGACGCATTCGCGCTCCACCACCATCGGCTTGGCCCAGGCATGGTGCTTCGGCAGGGTCAGCCCGGCGGCGAGCAGCGCCTCGGTGTAGAAGGCGATCATCTCGTGGTGCTCGGCATGCACGCAGACCAGCGCGCCGAGCCGGCGCCCCGCCGCCAGCACGCGCAGCGCCTGCGCGTCGGTGATGCGCGCGCCCTCATAGGTGAGGAAGATCTTCAGGCTGCGGTGCCCGGCCTCGACCAGGGCGGGGAGCTGCCGCTCCAGCACCTCCGGCGTCGGGTCGGTCAGGATGATGTGGAAGGCGTAGTCGATGCGGCTGCGCTGGGCGCGCGCCATGTGCTCGGCCACCGCGTCCGTGGCGGACTTGGCGGCGCTCTGGCGTGCGAAGCAGATGACGGTGGTGGTGCCGCCTGCCGCGGCCGAGGCGCTGGCGCTGGCGAAGCTGTCGGCGCTGGCGGTGGGCGGGCTGCGCGGCTCCTCGATATGGGTGTGGGTGTCCACCCCGCCCGGCAGCACCAGCCTGCCGCCCGCCTCGATCTCCCGCGCGCCGGGGCCGAGGCCGCGCGCCAGGGCCGCCACCTGCCCGCCGCGCACGCCGATATCGGCCTGGAACACGTCGCTCGCCGTCGCCACGGTGCCGTTGCGGATGACGAGATCGAATTCGGGCATGCTTGGCCTCCCCCAGGGTTCGCGTCCCGGGGCCGCCCCCTGGCGGCCGCGGTGACTCCAGGGCCGGCGCGGCAACCCGCATGCCGGCCCACGCGGCAGCCTGCGGGTCGCGGGGCGGGGGCGCAAGGCCGCGCCCCCCCCCGCAGGGCCTCAGGGCATAGGCGGCCTCAGGGCATGAACTGCCCGCCATTCACGTTCAGCACCTGGCCGGTGATGTAGCCGCTGCAGGCGTGCGAGGCGAGGAACAGGAAGGCCGGCGCGCATTCCTCCGGCCGGCCGAAGCGCCCCATCGGGATGCCCTTGGAGATGTTCGCCTTCACCTCCTCGGTTTTGTCGGCGTGGAAGGCGGTGTCGAAGGTGCCGGGCGAGACGGTGTTGAAGCGGATGCCGTCGGCGGTGTGGAAGTTCACCCAGTTCTTCTGGATGTTGTGCAGGAAGGCCTTGGCCGCGCCGTAGAGGCTGGCGCCGGGGCCGCCGCCCGCATCGGCCGCGATCGAGCCGACCAGGATGACGGCGCTGGTCTGCCCGCTCTGCGCCGCCGCGGCCTTCAGGTGGGGCAGGGCGGCGCGCGTCACGGCGAGGGCCGAATAGGCGTTCACGTCCATCACCGTCTCGTAGAAGGCGCGGTCGATCTCGGCCAGCGGCTTGCGGCCGACCAGCCCGCCGGCATTGTTCACCAGCACGTCGATGCCGCCGAAGCGGGCGGCGAACGCCTCCACCATCGACTGCGCCGCGCCCTCATCGGCGGCATCGCCCTGGAAGAAGGCGGCCTCGCCCTCCAGCGCGTTCAGCCGCGCCAGCGTGGCCTCGAGGTCGGCCGGCACCTTGCGGCCGTTCAGCCCGACCTTGGCGCCGGCGCGCACGAAGGCCTCGGCCGCCGCCAGGCCGATGCCCTGGGTGGAGCCGGTGATCAGGACGCGGCGGCCCTTCAGGTCGTGGAACATGCTGCTCTCCATGCGCTGCGGCCCGGCGCGGAACGGCGGGCATCGGGTGGTGCGGCGGGGCGGGCGGGCCCATTTTCCTCGCCGAAACTCTCAAATAGTGGTAATAGAGTAAATTATATGAGGCATAGCTAGGCGGCCGGCCAGAGGGCCGTCAAGCGCAAGCCGCGGCCCAGCCACCCCGGCGGGCTGCGGAATCAGGGAGGATGGGAGATAAACTCCCACTATTTGGAACATGTATCATCTATTTGACACAACAATCCCACTGCGCCTAAGCAGCCGGCGTCATGGCAATGGCTGAACCGGTGGACGGCACGAGGATGGAGAGCGAGGCCGGGCGGCCCCAGGCCGCCGGCACGCAGACCCTGCTGCGCGGGCTGAAGGTGCTGGAATGCGTCGCCGGCGGCATCTGCGACGTGCAGGGCATCGCCGCCGCGCTGGGCACACCGCGCAGCACGACGCACCGCATCCTCAACAGCCTGGTGACGGCGAAGTACCTGCACCACCTGCCGCACAAGGGCTACCTGCTGGGCCCGATGCCGATCCATCTCGGCAACCGGGCGCTGGAGCAGCGGCCGCTGGTGGCGCTGGCCCAGCCGCATTGCGAGGCGCTGGCGCGGCAGACCGGAGACACGGTGCATCTCGGCGTGGCGGACGGCGCGGAGGTCGTCTACCTCGTCAAGATCACCAGCACGCGTGGCTTCGAGATGCGCTCGCGCGTCGGGCAGCGCATGCCGCTGGCCACCACGGGCATCGGCAAGGCGCTGATGCTGGGCGTGCCGCCGCAGCGCTGGCGCGCGCTCTACGACGCCGCCATCGCGCTGAACGCGCGCCACCCCGAGCGCCCCGCGCCGACCCCCTGGCCGCTCTACGAGGAGCGGATGCGCGCCTATCTGGCGCGCGACGTGGTGTTCGACCTGGAGGAGAACGAGGTGGGCATCCGCTGCGCCGGCGCGCCGGTGTGCGAGGTGGGCGGGCGTGTCAGCGCCGCCATCAGCGTCGCCAGCGCCATCCCCTTCATGCCGGAGGAGCGGCTGGAGGAGATCGCGCCGCTGGTGCGCGCCGCCGCCGATGACATTTCCCGCGAGCTGGGCTGGAGCCGCTGATGTCGCCGACCGTCGATCCCGTCCTGATCGCGCTCGACTGGGGCACGTCGAGCTTCCGCGCCTTCCTGATGGGCCAGGGCGCCACGGTGCTGGACCAGCGCGGCAGCGCCGAGGGCATCACCAACCTGCCGCGCCCCGGCGCGGAGGGCTTCGTGGACGTGTTCGCCGCGCAATGCGGCGCCTGGCTGGCGCGCTGGCCCGGCCTGCCGGTGGTGGCCGGCGGCATGGTGGGCAGCGCCCAGGGCTGGCGCGAGGCACCCTACGCCGAATGCCCCGCCGACCTCTCCGGCCTGGCCCGCGCGGCAGTGGAGGTGGAAGCCCCCGGCGCCCGCATCCTGATCGCCCCCGGCGTGCTCAGCGCCCCGGCGTACGGCGCGCCGGACGTCATCCGCGGCGAGGAGATCCAGGTGGCCGGCGCGCTGCAGGCGCATCCGGCGCTGGCGGCGCGGGCGCGCTTCCTGATGCCCGGCACCCATTCCAAGTGGGTGTCGCTGGAGGCTGGCCGCATCACCGGCTTCGCCACCTACATGACGGGCGAGCTGTTCGCCGTGCTGTGCCGCCACTCCCTGCTCGGCCGGCTGATGCCGGAGGGGGAGCAGGCCGCGCCGGAGGCGGCGGCGGAAGCCTTCGCCCTCGGCCTGCGCATGGCGCGGGAGAGCGGGCCGGGCGACCTGGCGCACCAGCTCTTCGCCACCCGCACCCTCGGCCTGACGAAGCGCCTGCCCCCCGCCGCCCTGGCCGATTTCCTCTCCGGCCTGCTGATCGGGCACGAGGTCGTCTCCGGCCTCGCCCATACCGGCGCGGCCGAGGCGGGGCTGCCGCTGGCGCTGATCGGCGAGGGCACGCTCTGCCGCCGCTACGCCGCCGTGCTGGAGAGCCTCGGCGCGCCGCCCGCCCTGCTGCTCGGCAACACCGCGCCGGCCGGCCTGTTCCAGTTCGCCATCGCCGCCGGGCTGGTCCGGCCCGCGCCCGCCGCCAACACGGCCGAGGAGGCCGCGCCATGACCGAATCTTCTCATGCCCCCCGCTTCGACGCGGCGCTGGCCAGCCTGCCCCTCATCGCCATCCTGCGCGGCCTGCGGCCGGAGGAGAGCGAGGCGGTGGCCTCGGTGCTGTACGAGGCCGGCTTCCGCCTGATCGAGGTGCCGCTGAACTCGCCCGAGCCGTTCGACAGCATCGCGCGGGTGCGCCGCCTGCTGCCGCCGGACGCGCTGGTGGGCGCCGGCACGGTGACGCGGGTGGCGGAGGTGGAGCGCCTCGCCGCCCTCGGCGCCGAGCTGGTGGTGATGCCGCATGCCGACACGGCGGTGATCGGCGCGGCGGCGCGGGCCGGGCTGCTCTGCACCCCCGGCATCGCGACGCCGACCGAGGCCTTCGCGGCGCTCGCCGCCGGCGCGGCCGCGCTGAAGCTGTTCCCCGCCGAGCTGGTGGGGCCGCCGGTGCTGAAGGCGATGCGCGCCGTGCTGCCGCGCGGCACGCGGCTGCTGCCGGTGGGGGGCATCACCCCCACCACCATGCGGCCCTTCCTGGCCGCCGGCGCCGCCGGCTTCGGCCTCGGCTCGGCACTCTACGCGCCCGGCATGACGGCGGCGGAGGTGGCGGAACGCGCCCGCGCCTTCACCGCCGCCTGGCGGCAGGAAGCCGCCACGCCCTGAGACCCCGCCCGGCCGGCATGACGGCAGCAGGCCCAAGACCTGCGGGCCGGCCGGGCTTCCCCTCCTTCGCCCTCGCTTTCCACGAGGGCCCCACCGCTTCCGGGAGATGATTTCCATGGAACTGACCCACCGCTCCAAGCTCAAGCTGCTGGCCGGCCTCGGCGCCGCCGCCATCCTGCCGGCCGGCCCCGCTCTGGCCCAGGGCTACCCGCGCCGCCCGGTCGAGCTGATCGTGCCCTTCGCCCCCGGCGGCGGCACCGACCTCGTGGCGCGCGCCTTCGCCGATGCCGCCAAGGCGCATCTGGAGCGCGGCATCGGCGTGGTGAACCGCACCGGCGGCGGCGGCGCGGTGGGCCTGTCGGAAATTATGGCGGCGCGGCCGGATGGCTACAAGATCGGCCTCGGCACCGTCGAGCTGGCGATGCTGCCGCATATGGGGCTGGTCCGCTTCTCGGCCGACGACTTCCTGCCCGTCGCCCGGCTGAACGCCGAGCCCAGCGCGGTGACGGTGAAGGCCGACGCCCCCTGGAAGACCCTGGGCGAGTATCTGGAACACGCCAAGGCCAACCCGGGCAAGATCCGCGTCGGCAATTCCGGCACCGGCGCCATCTGGCACCTGGCCACCGAGGCGCTGGCCGACAAGCTCGGCCTCCGCTTCAACAACATCCCCTATGAGGGCGCGGCCCCGGCGGTGACGGCGCTGCTCGGCGGCCATATCGAGGCGGTCGCGGTCAGCCCGGCGGAGGTCTCGGCGCAGGTGCAGGCGGGCCAGATGCGCATCCTCGGCGTGATGGCCGAGCAGCGGCTGGAGGCCTTCCCGGACGTGCCGACCTTCCGCGAGAGCGGCACGGACCTGGCCATCGGCACCTGGCGCGGCATCTTCGTGCCCAAGCGCACGCCGGCGGAGGTGGTGGAGACGCTGCGCCAGGTGGCGCGCCGCACCGCCGAGGAGCAGGCCTTCCGCGACACGCTGAAGAAGCTGAACCTCACCTGGGCCTATCTCGACGGCCCGCAATTCGCCGAGCAGGTCAAGGCGGAGGACGCCACCTTCAAGGCCCTGATGACCCGCATCGGCCTCGCGCGCTGAAGGCGGCGCCGCCCGCGCCGGCCCTGCCGGCACGGGCGGCGTTCCCAGGAGGGTTACCCATGAGCGACCAAACCGCCCCGCAGGACGGCGCCGCCGTCCAGAGCCGGGCCGACCGGCTGGCGCATCTCGTCATCGTGGCGCTGATGGGCGCCGTGGCCGTCGGCGTGATCGTCACCGCGCTGGGCTTCCCCGCCTCGCCCGATCCCAACGACGTCGGTCCTGCGCGCTTCCCCATCCTCTACGCCACGGGGCTGCTGGGGCTGCTCGGCATCCTGCTGGCGCAGACGCTGCGGCAGCCGGTGGCCGAGGTGGCCGCGCCGGAGCGGCGGCATTACGGCCGCGTCGCCCTCGGCATGCTGCTGATGCTGGGCGCGCTGCTGGCGATCGGCACGGTCGGCTACTTCCCCACGGCCTTCGTGCTGCTGGCCGGGCTGATGGCGCTGATGGGCCAGCGCAGCCTGGTGTGGAACCCGGTGCTGGCCCTGGCCATCACCGCCGCCATCTACATCCTGTTCGACTACGGCCTGAACGTCCCGCTGCCGCCCGGCAGCCTGTTCGAATAGCGGCACCCCCACGCACCGCCCGGGAACCCTCTGTCCATGGACAACCTGCACCTGCTGTGGGGGGGCGTGCAGACCCTCGCCACCCACCCGACGGCCATCCTGCTCTCCATCTTCGGCGTGGCGGCCGGCATCGTCATCGGCGCCCTGCCGGGGCTGACGGCGACGATGGGCGTCGCCATCCTGCTGCCCTTCACCTTCAGCATGGACCCAGTCTCCGGCCTGCTGATGATCTCGGGCGTGTTCTTCGGCGGCATCTATGGCGGCTCCATCCCCGCCATCCTGCTGCGCATCCCCGGCACCCCGGCGGCGGCGGCCACCGCGATCGACGGCTACGCCCTGGCGCAGAAGGGGCAGGCGGGGCTGGCGCTCGGCGTCGCCACCATCTCCTCCTTCATCGGCGGCACGCTCAGCGTGCTGATCCTGATCTTCCTGGCCCCCATCCTGGCCGGCTTCGCGCTGAAGTTCAGCGCCTCGGAAACCTTCGCGCTCGCCGTGTTCGGCCTCTCCATCATCGCCAGCATCTCGGGCGATTCCCTGGTGAAGGGGCTGATCGCGGGCTTCGCCGGGCTGCTGGTGGCCAGCATCGGGCTGGATCCGATGGGCGGCTTCCCGCGCTTCACCGCCGGCTACACGGAGCTGTTCACCGTCCCCTTCATCCCGGTGATGATCGGCCTCTTCGCCGCGGCCGAGGTGTTCAAGTCGATGGAGGAGGGCGAGCTGCGTGCCCGCGCCATGGCGCAGATCGGCCGGCTGCTGCCGAGCTGGCCGCAGCTGCGCGGCCTGACCGGCACGCTGCTGCGCTCGAGCGGCCTTGGCGCCTTCATCGGCGCGATCCCTGGCGCCGGCGCCGACATCGCGGCCTATGTCAGCTACAACGAGGCGCGCCGCTTCAGCCGCACGCCGGAGAATTTCGGCAAGGGCGAGATCGCCGCCATCTCCGCCTGCGAGGCCGGCGGCAATGCCTGCACCGGCGGCGCGCTGATGACGATGATGACGCTCGGCATCCCGGGCGACGCCGTCACCGCCGTGATGATGGGCGCGCTGGTGGTGCAGGGGCTGCAGCCCGGCCCGCTGCTCTTCACCGACCATGCCGAGCTGGTCTTCACCCTGCTGGCCGGCATGCTGTTCTGCTACCTGGTGCTGCTGGCGCTCGGCCTCGGCTCGCTGCGCTTCATCGGCCGCGTGCTGATGATGCCGCGCTCGGTGCTGATGCCGCTGGTGCTGCTGCTCTGCGTCGTTGGCGCCTATGCCATCAACAACAGCGTCTTCGACATCGGCATCATGCTGGCGGCGGGTGTCGTCGGCTACTTCATGCAGCGCTGGGGCTTCCCCGCCTCGCCGGTGGTGCTGGCGCTGATCATGGGGCCGATGGCCGAGGCCAGCTTCCGCCGCGCCCTCTCCCTCTCCAATGGCAGCTACGACTTCCTCTGGACGCGGCCGATCACCGTGGCGCTGCTGGCGCTGGCGGCGGTGACGCTGCTGCTGCCGCTGCTCCGCCGCCGCAAGGGCGGCGGGCCGGGCGGCACGCCGGAGGCGCTGCCGGCCACCGCCGCAGGCAAGGAATGAGCATGACCGTCGATATCCTGGAAATCGGCCCCGAGGCGCTGCTGCCGGGCCTCCGCAACGGCACCGGCGAGAGCCCCGTCTGGGACGCCGCGCGCGGCCGCTGGTACTGGACCGACATCCCCAACCGCATCCTCTACCGGCTGGACCCGGAGAGCCGCGCGCTGCGCAGCTGGCGCCTGGCCGAGGTGGCGGGCTGCCTGGCGCTGCGGCCGGATGGCGCTCGGCCAGGCCCCAACCCCAGCCTGGTCTGCGCCTGCCAGAGCGGCCTCTTCGCGGTGGAGCTGCCGGAGGCGGAGGGTGCGGAGGAGGCGGTGATGACCCGCCTCGCCAGCGTCGCCCACCCGCGCGAGGGGATGCGCTTCAACGACGGGCGCTGCGACCGGCAGGGCCGCTTCCTCGCCTCCACCATGGTGGGCGACATCTCGCTCGCCGATCCCTCCGGCCGCTGGTACCGCCTCACCAGCGAGGGCGGGCTGGAGGAGGCCGGGCTGGGCGGGCTGATCGTGCCCAATGGCTCCGCCTTCAGTCCGGATGGCCGCACCTTCTACGCCTCCGGCACCCACCCGACGGAGCGCATGGTCTGGGCCCTCGACTACGACACGGAGACGGGCGCGCTTTCCAACCGCCGCGTCTTCGTCGACATGCGCGGCATGGTCGGGCGGCCGGACGGCGCCACGGTCGATGCCGAGGGCGGCTACTGGAGCTGCGCGCTGGACGAGGGCTGCATCAAGCGCTTCACGCCCGATGGCGTGCTGGACCGCATCGTCCGCGTGCCGATGAAGAAGCCCGCCATGTGCGCGCTGGGCGGGGCGGACGGGCAGACCATGCTCGTCACCTCGCTCAGCCGCGGCGGCGCCGACCTGGAGACGGACCCCGAGGGCGGCCGCGTGGCACTGTTCCGCCTGCCCGGCGTGCGCGCCATCCCCGAGCCGCGCTTCGCCGGCTGAGGCGCGGGCGGCGGGGGGCTTGCCTCCCGCCGCGGAAGGGCGGAGAGCTTGCGGCACCGCATCCGCCAGGGGAAGCCGCCCGATGTCCAGCCGCCGCAAGATCATGTTGCTCACCGGGGCCAGCCGGGGCATCGGCCATGCCACGGTGAAGCGCTTCCAGGCGGAGGGGTGGCGCATCCTCACCGTCTCCCGCCAGCCCTTCTCGGAGGAGTGCCGCTGGCCGGAAGCGCGGGAGAGCCACATCCAGGCCGACCTGTCCGATCCCGCCGCGGTGGAGCGGCTGGTGGAGGAGGTGCGGGAACGCCTGCCGCAGGGCGAGCTGCACGCGCTGGTCAACAACGCCGGCATCTCGCCGAAGGGGGCGGGTGGCAGCCGCCTCGGCGCGCTGGACACCGACTACGCCACCTGGATGACGGTGTTCAACGTCAACCTGATCTCCACCGCGCTGCTGGCGCGCGGCCTGTTCCGGGAGCTGAGCGCGGCGCATGGCAGCGTGGTGAACGTCACCTCCATCGTCGGCTCGCGCGTGCATCCCTTCGCGGGCGCGGCCTATGCCTGCTCGAAGGCGGCGCTGGCGGCGCTGACGCGGGAGCTGGCCTTCGAGTTCGGCGCGCATGGCGTACGGGTGAACGCCATCGCCCCCGGCGAGATCGACACCGCCATCCTCTCCCCCGGCACGGAGGAGATCGTCGAGCGGCAGATCCCGATGCGCCGCCTGGGCAGCGCGGAGGAGGTGGCCAACACCATCCTCTTTCTCTGCTCCCCCGCCTCCTCCTACGTGAACGGGGCGGAGATCCACATCAATGGCGGCCAGCACGTCTGAGCCCGGCCCGTCTGAGCCCGGCCCGTCTGAGCCCGGCATGTCCAGGCACTGGCCGCCGCGCCGCGCTCAGCCCGGCAGGAAGTCCGGCACCGAGAGGTAGCGCTCGCCGGTGTCGTAGTTGAAGCCGAGCACGCGGGCGCCCTGCGGCAGCTCCGGCAGCTTGGCGGCGATGGCAGCCAGCGTGGCGCCGGAGGAGATGCCGACCAGCAGCCCCTCCAGCCGGGCCGAGCGCCGCGCCTGCTCGCGCGCCGCTTCCGCCTCCACCTGGATCACGCCGTCCAGCACGGCGGTGTCCAGGTTGGCGGGCACGAAGCCGGCGCCGATGCCCTGGATCGGGTGCGGCGCCGGCGCGCCGCCCGAGATGACCGGCGACTGCGCCGGCTCCACCGCGAAGACCTTGAGCTGCGGCCAGGCCGCCTTCAGCACCCGCGCGCAGCCGGTGAGGTGCCCGCCCGTGCCGACGCCGGTGATCAGCGCGTCCAGCCCCTCGGGGAAGTCGGCCAGGATCTCCTGCGCGGTGGTGCGGACATGCACCTCGATATTGGCCGGGTTCTCGAATTGCTGCGGGATCCAGGCGCCGGGGGTCTCGGCCTGCAGCGCCTGGGCGCGGGCGATGGCGCCCTTCATGCCCTGCTCGCGCGGGGTCAGCACGAACTCGGCGCCATAGGCCTGCATCAGCCGGCGCCGCTCGACCGACATGGAATCCGGCATCACCAGCACCAGCCGGTAGCCCTTCACCGCCGCCACCATGGCCAGGCCGATGCCGGTGTTGCCGGAGGTCGGCTCGATGATGGTGCCGCCGGGGGCGAGGCGGCCATCGGCCTCCGCCGCCTCCACCATGGCCAGCGCGATGCGGTCCTTCACCGAGCCGCCGGGGTTGCTGCGTTCGGACTTCACCCAGACCTCGGCCTCGGGGAAGAGGCGGCCCAGGCGGATATGCGGCGTCCGGCCGATGGTCTCGAGTACGCTGGCGGCTTTCATGAGCGCGTCATCCTCTTGGTTCTGGCGCCGGCACGGGGCGGAAGAATGGCCCCCGCATGATGGCGCAGATCGGCCGTGCCCGGAAGCGGCGGCCCCGGCGGGCGGGGCGGTCCGGAACGACATGGGGAGAGAATACGGCGGGGTCCGGCGGGGTTGCGCGCCGCCTCTTGCGGGGGCGGAAGGATACGCCATTAATGCCGGGGCATCGCGGCGGCAGGCGCCGCCCTTCCGCGGAGGCAGGGCCCATGGACGAGGTTTTCATCACCCAGGCAGGGGAGGCTGCCCGCCGCTGGTCCGGCATCGCCAGCCCGAACGAGACGGCGCGGCAGATGACCGCCGAGCTGCTGAAGCTGATCGCCGAGTTCGAGGCGCTGCGCGGCGGCCTGCGCTTCGAGGACGAGCCGGCGGATTTCGAGGCCGCCCTTCGCGACTGCAAGGAGCCCGGCTGATGCCCCAGGACGCCGCCCTCGCCCAGCAGGACGACCTCGCCACCCTCTCCCTCGTCGAAGCGGCCGATGCCCTGGTGCGGGGCGAGGTGACTGCGCTGGCGCTGACGGAGGCCTGCCTGGCGCGCATCCGCCGCCACGACGCGGCGCTGAACAGCGTCATCTGGCTGGACGAGGCGGCGGCGCTGGAGGCGGCCGCGGCCGCCGACCGCCGGCGGGCGCGCGGCGAGGCGCTCGGGCCACTGCACGGCGTGCCGATGGCGCACAAGGACATGTACTACCAGGCCGGCAAGCCCTGCAGCTGCGGCTCGGCCATCCGCCGCGACTTCCGCCCCACCTACACGGCCACCCTGATCAGCCGGCTGGAGGAGGCCGGCGCGCTGACCCTGGGCGGGCTGAACATGGCCGAGTTCGCGCAGAATCCGACCGGCCACAACCGCCATTTCGGCGATTGCCAGAACCCGTGGGTGCGCGGCCGCATCACCGGCGGCTCCTCCTCCGGCTCGGGCGCCGCCGTGGCGGCGGGCTTCGCCTTCATGGCGCTGGGCTCGGACACCGGCGGCTCCATCCGCCTGCCCGCCTCGGCCTGCGGCGTGACCGGGCTGAAGCCGACGCAGACGCGGCTCAGCCGCCACGGCGTGATGCCGCTCTCCTTCTCCTGCGACAATGCCGGCCCCCTGACCCGCACCGCACGCGACTGCGCCCGGGTGATGACGGTGATGGCCGGGCACGACCCGAAGGACCCCACCAGCGCGCGCGAGCCGGTGCCGGATTACGAGGCGGCGCTGGATGGCGATCTGCGCGGCCTGCGCATCGGCGTGGCGCGGGAATGGTTCCTGGAGGCGGTGGATGCCGACGTGCTGCGCGCCTTCGAGGCGGCGCTCGATGTGCTGCGCGGGCGCGGCGCCACGGTGGTGCCGGTGGAACTGGCCATGATGCGGGAGGTGCTGACCTATGGCGCCGTGGTCAGCCGCGCGGAGGCCGCCGCCATCCACGCCACCTGGATGCGCGACCGCCCGGGCGACTTCGCCGCGCATATCAGCGGCCGGCTCTTTCCCGGCTACGCGGTGCCGGCGGCCTACTACCTGGAGGCGCTCTCCCGCCGCGGCCCGGTGCTGCGCGGCTTCGCCCAGGCAGCTTTTGGGGCGGCCTTCGGCGCGGTGGACCTGCTGGCCAGCCCGACCATCCCGGGTGCCCTGCCAAGCCTGGCGGAGACCGATATCGATAGCGGCGACCCGGGGGCCATAAGCCGCTTCGGTGCCATCTCGCGCAACACCCGGCCCTTCAACTATCTGGGCCTGCCGGCCATCAGCATCCCCTGTGGCTTCGATGACAGGGGCGCGCCGGTGGGGCTGCAACTCGCAGGCCGTCCCTTCGCCGAAGCGCGCGTCATGCAGGCGGCCGACGCCTTCCAGCGCGATACGGACTGGCACCGGCGCCGCCCACGGCTGGACTGATGCCATGCCGCGCCGCCCGACGACTTCTCCCGAGGTTCGGCGGCGCCTCAGGCAGCGGGAGCGGCATCCGGGGCGGTTCGTCCCGACGCAAGGTGGCGAGCAGGTGAACAATGGCCATGCCGCGCTGCGTGTTCAGCTAAGTGCCCGTTTGAGAATGGTCATGGGTGGGCGATGCGCCTGATGAGGAGCGCGCCCATGCCGACGTGGATCATGGCTTCGGAGACGTCGCAGCGGCGCTCGTAGTCGCGAACCAGGCGGCGCCAACG
>NZ_PDOA01000013.1 GCF_003116135.1 Teichococcus aestuarii
GGGCCACCAAGCCGGAACTTAACAAACACACGGATACTCTCACCACCGCGGGGTGGAGCAGCCCGGTAGCTCGTCAGGCTCATAACCTGAAGGTCACAGGTTCAAATCCTGTCCCCGCATCCAAATCCTGATAAAAATCATGAGATTTCTGTTCGCTTCTCCTATCGGAGAAAGCGGGCGCAATCTTGTGCCCTTCCTCTCCCTTGGGAAGCTGTTTACCGTCAAACTTGAACAAGACGGTGAACGGGGCGGACCTGCCCTGCTTCCGGCGCCGCACGCAGGGAGATTGTATTGGGAATGATGGCTTACCGCCTCTCCAGACCCGTGGCGCCCATGCTGGCCCTCACCATGTCCATGACCTTGGCTGGTTGCGGCCTGACGATCGAGCGGGCGGCCGAAATCGAGCAGCGCCAGCAAGCCTTGGCCGCTGCGGAGGCACGGGCCGCAGCGCTGGACCAGCGCGTCGCGGAGATGGAAAAAACCCTCGCCGATCAGCGTCAGGCCCAGCAGGATCTTACCTCACTGACCGAGCAGCTGGCCCAGGCCCGCAGCGCCCGCAGCGCGGCGGAGCAGGCCCGTAGCGCGGCCGCCCGTCGGGCTGCCGCCATTCGCGCCGAGATTACGGCCGGCGAGCAGCGCCTCGGCACATTGTCGCGCGGCAGCGAAGGCGAGAATGAGCGGCTGCAGCGGTTGAGCACGGAGCGGAGCCAGGCTGAGGCAACTCTGGCGTCTCGCCAGCAGGCCTTGCGTGAAGCCGAAGCACAGCTTCAGCAGACGCGGCAGGCTGCCACGTCCGCCGAAGGAGAGCTGACCAGCCGCACGGCTGCGGTGGCCGAAGCCCGTGCGCGCCTTCAGGAAGCCACCCAGGCCACCGAGCAGGCCAATTCCCGGCTGCAGGGGCTGGAGCGCCGCTGGGCTGAACTGACGGGCCGCTCGCAGCAGGAAGAGGCCCGCCTGGCCACCCTGCGGCAGAATCTCACCAATGAAGAGGCTGCCCTGACGCGCCAGCGCGCGGAGGCTCAGCGGCTGCAGGACGAACTTGCCCGGCAGACAGCCGCGCGAGATGCGGCCACGGCTTCTGTCGCCAGCCTGAACAGCCGCCGCACCGAACTCGACAACGCCATCCGCAACGCCGAGACCCAGCTTACCGGCCTGCGCCAGCAGGCTTCCACCGAGCAGCGCCGGCTGGACGAGATTCGCAGCGCGGCCGAAGCAGCGGCTCGCACCAGCGCGGAGCATGATCGCCAGCGTGCCGAGGCGGAGCGCCAGTTGCGCGGTATCCAGAGCGAGCTGGAGACCGCGGAGGCAGCCTTGGCCGCCCGCAATTCCGCCGTGGCTGAAGCTGAAACCCGTCTGGCGCAGGCCCGTAGCGAGACAGACCGCAACAATGCCGCACTGCGCGGCCTGCAGGAGGAAGCCTCCCGCCTGACCGCCGCCAACGAGGCCTTGCGCCGCGAAGGCGGCGAGCTCGAACAGCGTCGCCAACGCCTGGCTGAGCAGGTGCAATCCGCCGAGCAGCGGCTGCGCAGCCTGGAAAGCACCGTCGAAACGGTCCAGCCGCGTCCCGTCTCTCCGCAGATCTCTCCCGCGCCTGCGCCGGAGACGCCCGCTCCGGCCGAGGTTCCTGCGGCACCCCGCTGACACGATATCCTGCCGGCCACACGCAGCCTGCGGCCGGCAGGCCGATGCTTCTCTTCTGTCCGCGCCGCACACAGTTCATGCCAGCTCAAGCTGTGGCGGCATGGCCGGCTGCACGAGATCGTGCGGGATTGTGGCGCCTCCTTCGCTCTCCCGTCTGCGACCATCATCGGAATGCGTGGTTTATCTCACGTCGGATTGGCCTTGCCCTGACCGGCAAGGCTGTCCGGTGCCGGAGGGTCCATGTTCCGCAGTGCGTTCGAGACCGCGACCAGGATTCCTGGAGCCTGCAGTGCCAGGGCCGGATCGGTTGCGGTCGCAGGGGTTCCTGGCAATCTGACCGGGCCCCTCCGGCGCGCCAGAGACCGGGTATGCCGTACCTCTGCCTTATCCGAGGAGAGCATCGGCACTTCGGCCGTCTCCCCGATCGCTTGAAGCAAGCGCGAGGATTTTTCCCGTTCCCCGGATTGTCTCACGTTGGCCTGTCCGGCCTTTCCACGCAGCACACACCAGCCCGGAGGCACCATGACCATGATGAATTCCGCACTCATTCCTCTGGCCGTGATCATTGTCGTCGCCGTTGTCCTTCTCGGCCTTAACCATGCCGAGTTCCGGGCGGTGTTCCGCCGCCGGCGAAATCCGCCGCAGGCGCAGAACGACAAGGCCAAGTAGCGTACAACCTTGCCTCTCAACGCGGAGGCTCATCGCAGAAAGGCTGGAACCTTTCAGCAGGGGCGCGGCTATGCCAACCGGTAGAGCGGCTTGGCGGCATGAGGCCTGGCCGGAGTCTCTTGGCTTGCCGAGCCGCCTGGGAATCCGAGCCGAGGTTGAACCGACGCATGGTCGCCGATGCCACGCCTGCCTTGTTCCGCAGCTTTTTTCTCGGCGGATTTGAATGTTCCACGCACCGCCGGCGCGACGGCCGAAGGCTGGATCTTCTCGCCGGGACCAGACACGACAGGCTGGCTGCCGCCGACTACCAGGCTCTGCGCGAGCACGGCATCGCCGCCGCGCGCGATGGTCTGAGATGGCACCTGATCGAACAGGCACCCGGCGAATACGATTGGTCCAGCGTCCTGCCGATGCTGCGAGCGGCAGAGACAGCCGGCGTGCAGGTGATCTGGGACCTTTGCCACTATGGCTGGCCGGATGATCTCGACATCTGGTCGCCCGCCTTTGTCGAGCGCTTCGCGGCCTTTGCCGCCGCCGCGGCTCGGCTGGTGCGGGAGGAAACGGTAGCGGCGCCCTTTTACTGCCCGATCAACGAAATCTCTTTCTGGTCCTGGGCCGGGGGGGAGATGGGGCGCATCAATCCCGGCGCGCGGAGACAGGGTGGTGCGCTGAAGCGCCAGCTGGTGCGGGCCGCCATCGCCGCCATCCGGGCCATCCGCGCAGAGGACCCCCGGGCCCGCTTCATCACCGCCGAGCCGCTGATCCATGTCGTGGCGGGCACCAAACGCGCGGCGCGCCATGCAGAGACCTACCGCCTCTTCCAGTTCGAGGCGGTTGATCTGCTGAGCGGCAGGGCAGAGCCGGAGCTGGGCGGCGCTGCCGACCTGATCGACATCATCGGCGTCAACTACTACCCCGACAACCAGTGGTACCATGGCGGCCCGACCGTGCCGCTTGGGCACCATGCCTACCGCCCGCTCTCCGACATGCTCGCCGAGGCGCATCGGCGCTATGGCCGGCCGCTGCTGATCGCCGAGACGGGCGCGGAAGGATCGGCGCGGGCAGCGTGGCTGCACTATGTCTGCGCCGAGGTTGAGGCCGCGCGGGCGGCGGGGGTGCCCGTCGGCGGGCTCTGCCTCTACCCGGTGCTGGACTATCCCGGCTGGGACAATGGGCGCATCTGCCAGGCCGGGCTGTTCTCCATGGCTGGTCCCGCGGGGGAGAGGGCCGTGTTCCCGCCCCTGGCGCAGGAGTTGCGGCGCCAGCAGGAGTCCATGGGCCGGAAGTCCGAACATTCGCCGTCGCCCGATCCGGTGTTTTCATGACGGGAGGCCCTGCGGACAAGATTCCCGAGGATGATGCCCGACGGCCGGCATACCTGCGTGCGCCCGGCGCCTTCATCCTGCGCTACCTGCGGGGCCGGCCGCTGCATTTCGCCGGATTGTTCATCATGGTCCTCGGCGCGGCATCCTGCGCCATCGGCCTGCAATACGTGACGAAGCTTCTGGTCGATGCCATGGCCGGCCCGCGCGAGGCCGTCGCCATCTGGACAACGGTGGCATTCTTCCTGGCGCTGATCGCCCTGGAGAGCATCCTGTGGCGGCTCAGCGGCTGGCTTGGCTGCCGCACCACCGTGGGCATCGGCGTCGATGTCCGCCTCGATCTGTTCGACTACCTGAACGGCCAGCCCATGCGCTACTTCGCCGAGAACCGGGCGGGTGCGCTGGGCCAACGCATCACAGCCACTGCCGGGAACTTCGGTGCGCTGGTCAACACCGTCGTCTGGCGGGTGCTGCCGCCCTGCGTGGATTTCGCCGGAGCGCTGCTGGTGTTCAGCCTGGTGGACTGGCGGATGGCGGTGGTGCTCGGCGGCTTCGTGGTTCTCATCACGGCCGGGCTGATCCTGTTCGGCGAGCGCGGGCGGCCCCTGCACCGCCGCTATGCCCAGAAGGGCGGCGAGGTGGCGGGCGAGCTGGTCGACGTCATCGGCAACATGTGGGCGGTGAAGGCGTTCTCGGCCCGGGCGCGGGAGCGTGCCCGGCTGGCCGCCGGCTTCACCGTCGAGGCGGAGGCGCAGCGTGCCTCCTGGATGTACACGGAATGGGCCCGGCTGCTGCACGACGTGGCGTTGCTGGCCATGGCGGGATCGATGCTGTCCTGGGCGGTGACGCTGTGGAGCGACGGCCGCATCACGCCGGGCGACGTGGTGCTGATCAGCACGCTGACCTTCCGCATCCTGCACGGCTCGCGCGAGATGGCGCTGTCGCTGGTCGACATGGCGCAGCAATTCGGCTTCATCGAGGACACCCTGCACGTCATCGCCCAGCCACAGACGGTGCGCGATGCTCCGCAGGCGCAGCCTTTGCGTGCGGGAGAGGGAAGGGTGGAGTTCCGCGATGTGCATTTCTCCTACGGAGATGCGCGCGAGGCGGTCGATGGCCTGACCCTCTCCATTCCCGCAGGCCAGAAGCTCGGCATCGTGGGCCCGTCGGGCGCCGGCAAATCCACCCTGATCCATCTGCTGCAACGTCTCTACGACGTGCAGCAGGGCGAGATCCTGATCGACGGGCAGGCCATCCGCGCGGTGACGCAGGACAGCCTGCGGGCAGCTCTGGCGGTGGTGCCGCAGGAGATCCTGCTTTTCCACCGCTCGGTGCGGGACAACATCCGCTTCGCGCGGCCTGACGCCAGCGAGGCCGAATTGCGGGCCGCCGCGCAAGCCGCCTGCTGCGATGGCTTCATCCGCCATCTTCCGCAGGGCTACGACACGCTTGTGGGGGAGCGGGGCGCGAAGCTGTCTGGCGGGCAGCGGCAGCGCATCGGCCTGGCGCGGGCCTTTCTGAAGCAGGCTCCCATCATCATCCTGGACGAGGCGACGTCGGCGCTCGACACGGAATCCGAGATCGAGGTCCAGCGCGCGCTGGTGCGGATGGGGCGGGCGCGGACCGTCATCTCCGTGGCGCACCGCCTTTCCACGCTGAGCAGCTTCGACCGCGTCATCGTCATCCAGGGCGGCCGCATCGTCGAGGACGGGGCACCGGTGCTGCTGCGCGCGCAGGGGGGGCTGTTCCAGCGCATGTGGCGGCTGCAGGCAGAGGGGCTGTCGCTGGAGGAGGTGGACTGCTTGTCGATAATTCCTTGAAAGAAATGAGGCCGGGGCAGGAACCGGGGCCATAGGAGCGGGTTGCGGAGTGGTTCCGTTCCGCCCTTGCCAAGAGAGCCCCCCGCATGACCGCTGAGAATTCCGCTCCCGCCAAGAATCCATGGTCTGGTGGCAAGGCTCGTCCCCTGCTGGTCTGCTTCTCGCATCTGCGCTGGAATTTCGTGCAGCAGCGGCCGCAGCATTTGCTCAACCGCGCGGTTGCCGACCATCTCGTCATCTACTTCGAGGAACCTGTCTGGGAAGAAGGGCTGGAGACGGCACGGCTGGATATCCACGCGCAGCCGAGTGGCGTGCGGGTGGCGGTGCCGGTGCTGCCGGCCGGCCTCGGCGGCGACCAGGCCATCGAAGCGCAGCGCGGAATGCTCGACGAAGTTCTGGACGCGCATGCGGGCCAGGAGACGATCTTCTGGTACTATACCCCGATGGCGCTGCAGTTTGCCGGGCACCGCGAGCCGGACCTTTGCGTCTATGACTGCATGGATGAGCTCTCCGCCTTCCGTGGCGCGCCTCCGGAACTCGTCGCGCTCGAAGCCCGGCTGTTCGATCTGGCCGATCTGGTGTTCGCCGGCGGGCAGAGCCTTTACGAGGCGAAGCGCTCCCGCCATCCGAGCGTGCAGGTGTTCCCCAGCAGCATCGACAAGGCGCATTTCATCCGGGCGCGGCAGCCGGGCCGGCAGGATCCTGCCGACCAGCGCGACATCCCGCATCCGCGGATCGGCTTCTTCGGCGTCATAGATGAAAGGATGGATACGGCACTGGTCGCGCGCGTGGCCGCGCTGCGGCCGGAGTGGCACTTCGTGATGCTGGGCCCCGTGGTGAAGATCGACCCGGCGAGCCTGCCGCGCCTGCCGAACCTGCACTGGCTGGGCAGCAAATCCTATCAGGAGCTGCCCGCCTACCTGGCCGGATGGGATGCGGGGCTGATGCCCTTCGCGCTGAACGAGACCACCCGCTACATCAGCCCCACCAAGACGCCGGAATTCCTGGCCGCCGGCATCCCTCTCGTCTCGACCGCGGTGCGCGACGTGCAGCGCCCCTATGGTGCGCTGGGCCTGGTCGGGATCGCTGCGGGCGAGGCCGCGACGGTGCAGGCGCTGGAAGCCGCCATGTCCAGGCCCCGTGGGCCCTGGCTGGCCTCTGTCGATCGCTATCTCGCGGATCTGTCCTGGGATGCGACCTGGGGTGCGATGCACCAGCTGATGCGGCAGCGCGCCGAGCGCTCCCTTCCCATGGCCGTCACCGCCTCCGACCCGGCGGCCGGCACGGGGAGGCGGGTCCATGTTTGACTGGCTCATCGTCGGCGCCGGCTTCGCCGGCAGCGTGCTGGCCGAGCGCCTTGCCTCGCAGCGTGGCGACAAGGTGCTGGTGATCGACAAGCGCAGCCACATTGCCGGCAACGCCTATGACCGCCATGACGCGGCCGGCATCCTGATGCACCAGTACGGCCCGCATATCTTCCATACCAACTCGCAGGCCGTCTTCGACCATCTCTCGGCCTTCACCGAGTGGCGCCCCTACGAGCACCGCGTGCTGGCGCATGTGGACGGGCAGCTCCTGCCGATCCCGATCAACCGCACCACCATCAACAGCCTCTACGGCAAATCCTTCACCACCGAGGCGGAGACCGAGGCCTTCCTGCAAACCCTCGCCGAGCCGGTGGACGAGATCCGCACCTCCGAGGATGTGGTCGTCAGCCGTGTCGGGCGCGAGCTCTACGAGAGATTCTTCCGTGGCTACACCCGCAAGCAGTGGGGGGTCGATCCGTCGGAGCTGGACAAATCCGTCACGGCGCGGGTGCCGACGCGGGTCAATGACGATGACCGCTATTTCGGCGATCGCTACCAGTTCATGCCGGCCGCCGGCTATACCCGCATGTTCGAGCGGATGCTGGACCACCCTCGCATCACCGTCATGCTGAGCACGAACTTCGCCGATGTGCGCAAGCACATTCCGCACCGTCGTCTGATCTTCACCGGCCCGGTCGATGAGTACTACGACTTCCGGTACGGCCGGCTGCCCTACCGCTCGCTGCGCTTCGAGCATGTGACGCTGGACAAGCCATGGCACCAACCCGTGGGCGTGGTGAACTACCCGCAGACCGAGGATTACACCCGTGTCACCGAATACAAGCACCTGACTGGCCAGGAGCATCCGAAAACCAGCCTGACCTACGAGCGCTCCGCCGCAGAGGGCGAGCCCTATTACCCCGTGCCGCGCCCTGAGAATGCGCTGCTGTACAAGCGGTACGAGGCGCTCGCCGATGCGGAGCGGGATGTCTGGTTCGTCGGCCGGCTCGCGACCTACCGCTACTACAACATGGACCAGGTTGTGGGTCAGGCGCTGTCCACCTTCCGCCGGATCGAGGAGGCGTTGCCTGTTCCGCCGGCGGGCCGTCAGGTCGGGATGGCGGCTGCGGCTCCCTGAGGACGCCCGGCATGCCCCTGGACGCCACGCCGGCCCGGCCTGTCGAGGTCTGGGGCGGCGTCGAGGCCAGCATCGTCCGCATCGGCGAGCGCTGGCGCGACCAGGCGGTGGAGACCGGCCACCGGGCGCGGCCGGAGGATCTGGAGCGCATCGCGGCGCTGGGTATCGGCACGCTCCGCTACCCGGTGCTGTGGGAGAGCGTGGCGCCACGCCATCCGGGGGAGCGGGACTGGTCCTGGCACGATGAGCGCCTCGGCCGCCTGCGGCGGCTGGGAATATCGGTCATCGCCGGGCTGCTCCACCACGGCAGCGGCCCGCGCTACACCAGCCTGCTCGATCCGCTCTTCCCCGAGAAGCTGGCCGCCCATGCGGAAGCCGTGGCCCTGCGCTACCCTTGGGTCCGGCACTTCACCCCGGTCAACGAGCCGCTGACCACCGCGCGCTTCAGCGGGCTCTACGGCCACTGGTACCCGCATCGTAGCGACGCGCCGGCCTTCCTCCGCGCCCTGGTCAATCAGTGCCGCGGCGTGGTGCTGGCCATGCAGGCCATCCGGCGCGTGACGCCGGAGGCCTCCCTGGTGCAGACGGAGGATCTCGGCCGCACCTTCGCCACGCCGCTGCTGCAGTACCAGGCGGCGTTCGAGAACGAGCGGCGCTGGCTTTCCTTCGACCTGCTCTGTGGCCGCGTCGGTCCACTGCACCGGCTGTACGCCTTCATGCGGGCGAACGGCATCGCCGCCGCCGAGCTGGACTGGCTGCGCGCGAATGCGCGGCCGCCCGACATTCTCGGCATGAACCACTACCTGACCAGCGACCGCTACCTCGATGAGCGCCCCGAGGCCTATCCGGCCTCGGCGCAGGGCGGCAATGGCCGGCACCGCTATGCCGATGTCGAGGCGGTGCGCGTCGACCTGCCGGCCAGCGCCCTGGAGCCGGCAGCGAGGCTGCGGGAGTTGTGGGACCGCTACCGCCGGCCTGTCGCCCTCACGGAGGTGCACCATGGCTGCACGCGCGAGGAGCAGCTTCGCTGGCTGGCGGAAGGCTGGGATGCCGCCGTGGCGCTGAAGCGGCAGGGGGCGGATGTGCGGGCGCTCACGGTCTGGGCGCTGCTGGGGGTGAGGGACTGGAACTCCCTGCTTCTGCGGCAGGATGGCTTCTACGAGCCGGGCGCCTTCGACATCCGCAGCACGCCGCCGCGCCCCACCGCGCTGGCGGCGGCCACCGCCGCGCTGGCCAGCGGCCGGCGCTTCCATCACCCGGTGCTGGACACGCCCGGATGGTGGCGGCGGCCCGGCCGGCACTACGTCACCCCCGCAGGCGGCGTTCCGGACACGCTGCGCGCGGCCCCCCCGGTGCTGATCACCGGTGGGGCGGGGCGAATGGCGCGGGTACTGGCGCGGCACTGCGCCATGCGCGGCCTGCCGGCCGTGGCGTTGCCGCGCGCCGCGCTGGATATCACCGATCCGGCCGCCGTGGAGGCCGCGCTGGCACGGCACCGGCCCTGGGCGGTGATCAACGCCGCCGGCCATGGCCCCGAGGCCCGCGCGGCGCGCCCTGGCGAGGCCATGGGGGCAGGCGTCGTCGCGGCCGCCTGTGCCGCGTCGCGCCTGCCTTTCCTGCTGATCTCTGCGGCGCAGGTCTTCGGCGGCAGTGGCCCGCGCGCCTTCACCGAGGAGGATACGCCCCTGCCATGCTGCCGCTTCGGCCACGACAAGGCGGCCGCCGAGGCGCTGGTCCTGGCGGCGCACCCCACCGCCCTCGTCATCCGTGCCGGCCGCCTCGTCGAGATCGGCGCCGCCGGCGGCGCGCCCGATACGCCGGCAGCGGCCGTCAGCCACATGCCCGATCTGGCACAGGCCATGCTCGACCTGCTGGTGGATGGCGAAAGCGGCATCTGGCACCTGACCCACCCTTCGCCGGAGCCATGCGCGGAGCCCGGGCCGGCACCGCCGGAGGGTGGCACCGTCTGCCTGGCCTCCTGCCGTGGTCATCTCATGCCGCCGCTTGGCGCTGCGCTGCGGGAAGCGCTCTGGCCCGCCGCCCGGCCGCCCGTCGGCGCGGGCGAGGTCTTCCTGAACGGCAGCTCAGCGTGAGGGCGGGCCCCGCGCCGGTTGGAACCGTCCTCCTCTGCCCAGGTTGAGTCGTCTCGGCCCGGCATCGCCGGGTGGAACAGGGAGACAGGATGTGAGCGACACGCAGCAGAAGGCGCAGGAAGTCTACATCGCTGGCCTGCGCAACCAGCACGGGGTGGAGAAGCAGGCGATCCAGCTGCTGGAACGGCAGGTGGGGCGGCTGGAGAACTACCCGGAGATGGAAGCGCGCATGCGCGCCCACATCGCGGAATCAGAGCAGCAGGCGCTGCGCATCGAGGAGATGCTCGCGAGCTTCAACACCAGCCATTCCACCGTGAAGGACACCGTGCTCCAGTTCATGGGGAACATGGCGGCGCTGGCGCATGCCCCCGCCTCCGACGAGGTGGTCAAGAACAGCTTCGCCAACTATGCGTTCGAGCACTACGAGATCGCTTCCTACAAGTCGCTGCTGACGCTGGCCGAGCTGGTGGGCCATCAGGCCGGGCTCAGCGCGCTGCGGCAGTCGCTGCAGGAGGAGGAAGCCATGGCGCAATGGATCGACGAGCATCTCGGCCCGACCACCTTGACCTATGTGCAGCGCGCCGCGCAGGGCTACACGGCGGGCGTCTGAGGCGCGGCGCCGCGGGCCGCCCTTGCCGGCGCAGGATTGCCCGCGCCGGCATGGCGCAGCCCGCGCCTGCCATCACGCGCCGGCCATCAAGCGCCGGCCAGGGTGGAGACGAGTCCCAGCACCAGGAAGCCCGCCGAGATGGCGGGCGCCGCGCGCGGCATGTAGCAGACCGACAGGACCAGCAGGTTGGCGGCCGTTGTCAGCAGGCCCAGCCAGAGCAGGGTTCCCATTCCCCATCCCTCCGCCAGGACCAGGGAAGCCAGGGCGGCTGCGAGCAGAAGGAAGCCGAGGCCGGACAGCAGCCTCCGCCGCCGGGGCGTGACGGCGCGCCGGCCCAGGATCTGCTCGTGATGCCGGGCCATCGCCAGGCACAGCGCGGTGAAGCCGGAATAGGCGAGGGCAAAGGCCATCATTGCGGAAGATCCGCCACGGGCCGCGCCGGGGCCTGACCGGCCGTCCGGCCGGACGGAGCCGGCGCCGGCCGGTGCCGCGCCACCTTCCAGCACAAGCCTGCCAGCATCACGCCGCATGCGAGCAGGCCCAGATCGAACCCCGCGCGCACCATGTCTCCGTCCTCCAGGGTCGCGAGGAGATGGCGCCCGGTCGAGACGGCGCTCAGCGCGGGCAGCAGCAGGAACCCGGCCGCCCCGGCGGCGAGCTGCTCTGCCCAGGCGCGGCGGCCCGGGCGGAACAGGGGGTGCAGCAGGCACAGGCCCCAGGCGATGAAGAAGACATGCACCTCCCACGCCGCGCGCTCCGCCATGCCGGACGGCAGCAGCCGGTTGGCCCAGAAGAAGGCGGCCATGGCGAATGGCAGGCCCGCTATGGCGGCGATGTTGAGGTGCTCGACCAGGCGCGTGCCGAACCCGATCCTGCCCTGCCGCGCCGCCTGCTGGCGTTGCTTCACGGCCCAGAGGATGCACCCGGTGGCCACCATCACGGTGCCGGCAAGGCCGGAGAGCAGAAAGAGCGCGCGCAGCAGGGGGCCGGCGAAGCGGCCGATATGCAGCCCGTACATCACGCCGCGCAGCTCGGCCGCGGGACGATCGGTGCCGCTGGCGTGAAGGAGAGCGCCGGTGGCACCGTCGAAGGTCAGGCTCTGCGCGTTGTTGGAGATCCGCGCGGAATCGGCGCGGACCAGCTGGATGGTGGCGCTGGAATCGCCCGGATTGGCCACGACGATGCGCCCGATCGCGCTGCCCGGCCAATGCCGCTGCGCCTCCTGCACGAGGGGGGCGATGGGCACGAGCGGCGCAGCGCTGCCGGTGCGCTGGCGCTGCGGCGGGTTGCCGAAGGCCTCCGCGTTGAAGGCCGCGCGCTGGTCACCCGGATAGGCGGTCCCGACGCCCCAGGGCATCACCATCATCATGAAGAGCACCAGCCCGGTGTAGGTGATCATGAGGTGGTAGGGCAGCGCCAGGACGGCGCAGACATTGTGCCCATCCAGCCAGGAGCGCTGGCCCTTGCCGGGGCGGAAGGTGAAGAAGTCGGCGAAGATGCGGCGGTGCGTGATGACGCCGCTGACGATGGCCACCAGCATGAACATGGTGCAGATGGAGACGATCCAGCGCCCCCACAGCACGCTCACGTAGTGAAGCTGGAAGTGGAAGCGGTAGAAGAACTCCCCGCCCAGCGTATCCCGCGCCGCCACGGGCCGGCCGGTGTCGGGGTCGAGGACCTCGCTGCGGAAGCCGCGCCCGCGTGCGGCCGGGTCGCGCCAGAAGACGCGGGTGGTGGTCTCCCGCGCATCCGGCAGGGTGATGAACCAGGCCGGCGAGGCGGGGGCGATTTCCTGCATGGCGGCCACCGCCACGGCGGCATTGTGCGGGCCGGGCCTGGACAGCGCCAGCTCCGGCCGCATCCAGTAGGAGATCTCCGGCCGCAGATACGCCGCCGTGCCGGTGAGGAAGACGGCGAAGAGCACCCAGCCGACCAGCAGGCCGGTCCAGGTGTGCAGCCAGGCCATGGACTGGCGGAAGCCATCCTTCACGGTAGGTGACCCTGCAGGAGGAAAAGGACCAGGGCGAGGGCCGCCGCCACGGCCGCGAGGCCCGCCCAGGCGCGCAGGACGCCCGGGGCGGCGAAGGCCCAGACGATGGCGGCGGCATAGACGGCGAAGCTGGCCATGGTCGCGGTCAGCACCGCCTCCGCCCGCGGCATGGGCAGGCCGAGGGAGAGCGCGGCGGTGAACAGCGCCGCGACGGCATAGCCGCCCCCCGCACCCGCCAGCACGCGCAGGGCGATGCCCATTGCCCGGCGCAGCGCCGCGCCCGGCGGAAGCCGGGTGCGGAACGCCCGGCCGGTCCCTGCGGGAAATCCCGGCATGGACCGGTCAGAACCGGTAGCGGACGGAGCCGGTGACGGTGCGGCCATAGCCATACCAGCAGCTGCTGTAGGCGAAGCAGCTGTTCACGTAGCGCGTGTCGGCCAGGTTGCTGACATTGACCGCCGCCTGCATCCCTTCGAGGTTCCGGCCGAGCTTGCCCAGGTCGTAGCGCAGCGCGGCGTCGAACAGCGTGGCGGCGTCGACCTTGAAGGTGTTGGCGTCGTTGCCCCAGGAGGAGCCGAGATACCGGACGCCACCACCGAGGCCGAGGCCCTCCAGCCGGCTTCCCTCCGGCAGGGTGTAGTCGAGCCAGGCGGAGGCCGTGTGGCGCGGCACGCCCCAGGGCGTCTTGCCTTCCAGCGCCACGGTGGAGCTGGCACGGGCGGGGACGAAGCCGTCATCCCCGCGCGCCGTGTTGTCGCTGCGGCTGAATTCCACATCCTGGTAGGCGTAGGCCGCCGTCAGGCTCAGCCCGGTCATCAGGCTCGCCTTGGCCTCCAGCTCGATGCCGCGGGAGGTCGTCTCGCCGGACTGGACGCTGAACTGCGGATTGGCCGGGTCGGTGGACAGCACGTTCTGCCGCACCAGGTCGAAGGCCGCCACACTCAGCAGGAGATTGGTGCCCGGCGGCTGGTAGCGCAGGCCAACCTCGTACTGCCGGCCGCGCGTGGGGTCGAAGGGGTTGAGGAAGCGGTCGGTGCCGCTCTGCGGCTCGAAGCTCTCGCTGTAGCTCACATAGGGCGCGAAGCCGCTGTCGAAGAGATACACGGCGCCGACACGGCCGGTGAAGGCATGGTCGGTCTGGCGCGAGCTGCTGGTGCGCAGGCCGGTCGCGACGGCGCTGTTCTCGGTGGTGGAGTCCGACCAGTCGAGGCGGCCGCCGAACAGCAGCACCAGCCGCCCCAGCTTCACCTGGTCCTGCAGATACGCGCCGAGCTGGTTCTGCCGCTGGCTGCTGTAGGTGCTGAAGCCGGGCCAGAAGGTGGCCTGGTTGGCATAGGCCGGGCTGAACAGGCTCTGCCGGGGCAGCCTCTGCCCCAGCGGCGTGGTGGAGAGGGCGGAGCCCGTATAGGTGTCGCTCAGCACGCGGTAGTAGTCGAGGCCGGCCAGCAGGGTGTGCTGCAGCGGGCCGGTGCCGAAGCTGAACTGCGCCTGGTTGTCGATCGTGAAGACGTCGAAATCGGCATCCGTGCCGTAGACCGAGCGGACCAGGCTCAGATAGTCCTGCGTGATGCCGGCGCCATAGACGCTCCGGTACTCGCCCTTGGTGTGCAGGTAGCGGAAGTTCTGGCGCAGCGTCAGCCAGTCGCTGGCACGATGCTCGGCCAGGTAGCCGGCCATGTAGTGCTCGCGGTTGGAGCGTTCCAGGTTCGGGTCGCCATCGTAGAAGCGGGTGCCGATGCGGCCGCGGGGGTTGTGGAGAACCGAGCCCCAGGCCGGCACGCTGCCGTAGGAGCCGGATTCCGGATCGCGCTGGTAATGCGCGAACAGGGTGATGCTGGTGTCCTTGCTCGGGCGCCAGGTGAGCGAGGGAGAGAAGAAGTAGCGGCGCTCCCGCGTTTCATCCAGCTCGCCATCGCCCTCGGCATAGGAGGCGATGAAGCGCCCGAGCCATTGCCCGTCCTCGTCCAGCTTCCCGCTGAAATCACCCGCCGCCCGGTAGCGGTCGCGCGTCCCCGCCTCCAGCAGCACCTCGCGGATGCGCTCCTCCGTCGGGCGCTTGGTGATGGCGTTGACGAGGCCGCCGGGCGGCGAGGCGCCGTAGAGCACCGAGGCCGGGCCGCGCAGCACCTCCAGGCGCTCCAGCCGGTAGGCATCGATGCTGGGATTGGCGTCGCGGCCGCCCGCCAGGCGCATCCCATCGAGGTAGGTCGCCGGCGAGTAGCCGCGCAGGGTCAGCTGGTCGAGCCGCACGGCGGTGGAGCCGCGCGTGTCGGTCACCGCGCCTGCGGTGTAGCGCAAGGCCTGGTTCAGGTTGCGCGCATTGCGCGCCTCGATGTCGTCCGCGGTGACGACGGAGATCGATTGCGGCGTCTCGATGATCGGCGTGTCGGCCTTGGTGCCCGAGGCGCTCACGCCCGCGACGAACCCCTGCACGGGGCTGTGCCCCCGCTCGATGCCTGCCTGCACATTCACCTCGGGCAGGACAATGCTGCCGGAGAAGGTGTCGGCCGCTGTTCCTTCCTGCGCCAGGGCCAGGGCGGCGGGCATGGCGATGGCTGCCGCGGTCAGGGCCATCAACGCGCCGGCGCGCCGCGCCGGGCCCGGCTGTTCACCTTCTGTCATGGAAAATCGCCCTTGCCGCCAACGTGCTAATGATAATCGTTCGCATAATCTTTCCGGGCTGTAACAGGCAAGGGTTCGGGTTACAATATTTCCGGTCCTGGGAGGCTGGCGCCTGCCGTGTGGCCGCCGCGCCACAGGGCCCGCGGGGCGATACTTCCTGAACCGGTCGGCAGGCAGCCCGCACCGGCGGGGGAGGAAAGGGCGCGGCGGCCCGCCCCGGTCAGCGCCGGCCGGCTTCCGTGCCGGCGGCCGGGAGAGAGGCCGCGCCGCCGCCCATGCGCGCCCAGGTGCCATCCCGCCAGACGCGGTGGTGCACCAGCACCATGACGACATGCCCGGCCACGGCCGCCAGCAGCATCCAGGCCAGCAGGCCGTGCGCGAGATCTGCCGGCGCCATCAGGGCATCGATCCTCTCCCGCCCGCCCGGCAGGAGCGGCAGGCCGAACGGCGCGAAGGCCCGGCCGGACCCGTAGTGGCGCAGCAGCGCCAAAGCCGGCACGGCCAGCATCAGCCCGTAGAGCGCCAGATGGCCAAGCCGGGCCGCCTGCCCGGCCAGGCCCGCCGCATGGCGCGGCCGCCGCCGCAGGTTGAGCAGGCTCCAGGCGCCACGGGCGAGCACCAGCACGAACAGCAGGCTGCCGACGCTGACATGGCTGCCGACCATGAAGGCCGTCACCGGGGAGCGGCCGACCGTGAGCCGCACCGCCATTCCGGCGAACTGCCAGAGGAAGAGCAGGGCCATGCCCCAGTGCAGCAGGCGGCTGACCAGGCCGTACCGCATCGGATCGTCACGCCATCGCACGGGCAGCAGGCTCCTGTTCCGCCATGAGGACGGGGGCTGCGAGCCGGCCGCCGCCCGTCCTGCCACGGGGCCGGCGGGCTGGTGGCAGGGCAGGGTGGCGGTGCGGCCTAGGTCTGGGTGCCGCCATTGACCTGCAGCATCTGCCCGTTGATGAAGGCTCCCGCCTCCGAGGCGAGGGTACGGGCGAGGGCCGCCACCTCGGCCGGGGTGCCGAGCCGGCCCGCCGGGATGCGCGCCAGCACCGCCGGCGGCCCTTTCGCCGTGTCCTCCCCATCCTTTGCGGTGGGGCCGGGCGAGATGGCGTTCACCGTGATCCCGTGCGGGCCGAACTCCTTGGCCAGCGCCTTGGTCAACCCCCACACCCCGTGCTTGGCGACGGAGACGGCGGCGTGCCCGTCATAGCCCTGGATGGCGTTCATGCCGGTGAAGCTGATGATGCGGCCCCAGCCGCGCGCCAGCATGCCGGGCAGGCATTCCCGCGCCAGCCAGCGCGCCGCCTCCATGTCGACGGAGAGGACCTGGCGCCAGGTCTCCTCCGTGGTGTCGAGGAAGGGGACGGCGGGGCGGATCGCCGCGTTGTTCACCAGCACATCGACCGGCCCGAGGCCCGCCGTGGCCTCCGCCACGATCCGCGCGCAATCCTCCGCGCGGCCGACATCGCCCATGACCACCAGCGCGGCCACGCCCAGCGCCCGGGCCTCCTGCGCCACGGCCTCGCAGGCTGCGCGGTCCGACGAGCCGTTGATGACAACGTCGAAGCCGTCCTGCGCCAGGCCCAGCGCCACGGCACGGCCGATGTTGCGGCCTGAGCCGGTGATGAGCGCGACCTTGCGTGTCTGGGCCATGGAACCGTTTCTCCCTCCGCGATGATGCGGCGGCGCGCAGTCTATGGGCCCCGCCCCGCCAGGGCCAGCCGCGGAGGGCCGGTCAGGCGGCATCCTGCCAGGCGAAGGCGAGCGGCGCCTCGCGGAAGGCGAAGCGGTCCAGATGCCGCTCCACGACGCCTTTCAGGCCCGCAAGCTGGCCCTCGGCGCTGGCGGCCAGGTGGCATTCCAGCCCGTCGGCGCGGGCGTGCAGCCGCAGCGTGGCGGCATCGGGCCAGTCCGCCCCCCGCGCATCGCGCGGGAACACGATCTTGCCCTCGTCGGCGGTGAACTCCACCGCGAGGTTGTGGCTCCAGTGCTTGCAGAGCTGCTGCAGGTAGCGGCTCGCATGGGCGGTGGGCACGGTGGCCCGGCTCTCGAAGCGCATCGGCTTTCTCCCAAGGATGGAGAGGGCTGCGGCCGCCCGGCGCCGTGGCGGGGCCGGGCTGGCGGGCATGGGGGGCTGGATCCCCGGTCGTTCCCCGGCCATGCGGGGCCTCAGGGCGAAGCCGGCGCCGCGCCGCGCAGGTCGGTCCAGTAGGTGCCCTGCATGGGGATGGCGAGGAACTCTGCGTTGAGCGCGGCCACCGTCGCCGCCGGGTCGAGATCGGCGCAGCGGGCGGGGTGGAACCAGCGGGCCAGCGCCTCCAGCATGACGATGTGGGCGGGCGTGTCGTTGAAGCCGTGCCAGATGGCATGCGCCCGGCCCGCCTGCACGGCGGGCAGGACGTCCAGCCTCTCGCGCTGAAGCACGGCGGCCAGCTCCCGCCGCGCCGGCGCCGCCTCCACCCCCGTGCCGAGCGGGATGCCGCCACGGCCGCCATACGGCCCGCCGGTCGCGACATACACCGCCGGGTCCTGGCTCAGAATGTATTCGAGGGAGAGCTGGCCGACATTCCCCGGCAGCGTGTCGGCGCCGATATTGTGCCCGCCGGCGAAGCGCACGATGGAATCGAACGCCCCCCGCCCTGGCGAGGCGCAGCAGGCCGTGCCCCCGGCATGGGCATGGACGAAGACGCGCGGCCGGTCCTCCCCGAGGCCGGCGAGGCGGGCCGAGATGCGCTCCATGCGCGCCATGTAGAAGCGGTCGAACGCCGCGGCGCGCTCCTCCAGCCCCAGCACCTGGCCCAGTATGGCCATGCTGCGCCGCGTGTCGCGCATCGGGTTGCTGAAGAAGTCGATGACGATGGCCGGGATGCCGGCGGCGGCGAGCCGGTCCAGCACGCTGTCCGACTCCGCGCGCAGCGCGCCGCCGCTGACGATCACCGCATCCGGCTGCGCGGCCAGGATGGCCTCCAGCGAGAGACTGGCATTCTGGCCCGCCCGCGCGACGACGGGGATGGCATCGGCGCGCGGGAAGCGGGCGCGCAGCACCGCGTAGTCCGGCGGGTTCATGGTGCGCAGGTCGTCGCCCCAGCCGACGAGGAGGGAGACCGGGTCGGGGTGGAGCAGCCCCACCGCCAGCACGTGCCGTGCCTGCGCCAGCACCAGCCGCCGCGCCGGGCGGGGCAGGGTGACGGTGCGGCCGCGCAGGTCCGTCACGCGGATGGGCGACTGGGCGCGCGCCCGGGCAGGCAACAGGGCGGGCAACAGGGCGGGCGCGGCCAGCAGGGGCAGGGCCAGGGCATTGCCGAGAAGGGTGCGGCGGTTCATGCGGGGTCTCCTTCCCGGGGGAGGGCGAAGCGGGGGGCGCGGATCAGGGCGTGCAGCCGGGCGGAGCCATGGTCCTCGCCCGGGAACTCGGCGAATTCCACGGCCAGCCCGGCGCCGCGCAGCAGCGCGGCCAGCTCGCGGGCATTGCCGATCATGCGGCGGGCGGCGCGGATGGCGCCGCGCGGGCCTTCGTCGCTTTCCTCCTGCCCGCCCACCGTCACCAGCAGGCGGGTGCCGGCCGCCGCGGCGGGCGGCCGCGCGGCGAAGCGCCGGGCGGCGTCCAGCATCGCCCCCTCGCCCCACCACAGGGAGGGGCTGGCGATGACGAGGCTGCGGAACAGACCGGGGCGCGCCAGCAGGGCGTGCAGCGCGAACAGCCCGCCCAGCGAATGGCCGAACAGCGAGATCTGCCCCATGTCCACCGGCTGGCGGCGGGCCAGGGCGGGCAGCAGCGCCGTCTCGATGAAGCCGAGGAACGCCGCCGCGCCGGAGGCGGCGGGGTCGGTGCCCGGCAGCGCCGGCGTGTAGTCGCGCTGGCGGGCGGCAGGCTCGTAGGCCGCGCCCCCGGGGTGGCCGAGGCCCAGGATCAGCGCCGGGGCGGGCCGGCCGGGTGTGTTGCGCCAGGTGAGGGCGCGGTAGGAATCCACCGCCGCGCCGAAGCCGGCATTGGCGTCCAGCACCAGCAGCACGGGGTAGCCGGCGGGTGGCGGCGGCGCCTCCGGCCAGGCGAGATAGGCACGGTGCCGCCGTGCCGGATCGGTCCCCGCCGGCATGTCCCACCAGGCGGTGCGCGGCAGCGTGACGGGCGCGTCCTCGGCCTCCGGGAGCGGCAAGGGCTGGCTCATAGGCCGAGATGCTCCTGGACGAAGGGGCGGTCGGCGAGCAGGGCGCCGGACGGGCCGTCGAAGACGATGCCGCGCCCGGCCAGCACCACGGCGCGCGGGCAGAGCCGCAGGGCGAGGGGGAGGTTCTGCTCGGCCAGCAGCACCGTCAGCCCCTCCGCCCGCAGCCGCCCGACATGGTGCAGGATGATCTCCTCGGCCATCAGCGGCGCCAGGCCCTCGCTCGGCTCGTCCAGCACCAGCAGCCTGGGCTGGGTGAGCAGGGCGCGGCCGATGGCCAGCATCTGCCGCTCGCCGCCGCTGAGGGCGCTGCTGGAGGTGGCGCGGCGTTCCGCCAGGCGTGGGAACAGGGCGAGGACGCGCTCCAGCGTCCAGGCGCCGCGCGCGCCGCGCAGCGTGGCGAGGCGGAGATTCTCCGCGACGGTCAAATTGGGGAACAGGCCGCGCCCCTGCGGCACCAGCGCCAGGCCGAGCCGGGCGATGCGGTGGGTGGGCCAGCCCGTCACGTCCTGCCCCATCACCCGCACCGTGCCGCCGAGGCGGGGGCCGAGGTTGAACAGCGCCTGGGCCAGGGTGCTCTTGCCGGCGCCGTTGCGGCCGAGCAGGGCCACCGCCTCGCCGGCGCGCAGCTCCAGCGAGAGGCCGCGCAGCACCTCCACCGCGCCGTGATGCGCGGACAGGCCGGAGAGGGCAAGCAGCGGGGGGCCGGGCATCGCGCCGTGCATCAATCCGCGAGGCTCCCGAGATAGGCGGCGCGCACCGCCGCATCCGCCCGCACCGCCTGTGGCGTGCCGGTGCGCAGCAGCCGGCCGAGATGCATGACCGCGATGCGGTCGCAATGGCCGAAGACGATGTCGATGTCATGCGCGATGAGCACGAGGGCGGTGCGGGAATCATGCCGCCGGACGATGCGCAGCAGCCGCTCCGCCTCGGCCTGGGAGAGCCCGGCGGTGGGCTCGTCGAGCAGCAGCAGGCGCGGCTCCAGGGCGAGCGCCATCAGCAGGTCGGCGATGCGCTGCTCGCCGTAGGAGAGGTCGGCCATGCGCTCGCCGCCGCCGCGCGGCAGGCCGCTCTCGGCCAGCAGGCGCTCCACCTTTGCATCCGCCTCCGCGTGGCAGGTCCGCGCGCCCAGCCAGCGCAGCCCATGCCCGGCGCGCTGCCGCGCCGCCATGGCGAGGTTCTCGCGCAGGCTGAGGGCGGGGAAGACCATCGCCTTCTGGAAGGTGCGGACCAGCCCGAGCGCGGCGCGCTTCTCCGGCGGCAGGCGGTCGACCGGCGCGCCGGCGAAGCGCACCGCGCCGCTGTCCGGCCGCAGGAAGCCGGTGACGACGTTGAACAGCGTGGTCTTGCCGGCGCCGTTGGGGCCGATCAGCCCGAGTGTCTCGCCCTCCTCCACCGCCAGGCTGATGTCGGACAGGGCGCGGAAGGCGCCGAAGCTCTTGCCGATGCCGGCGATCTCGAGCAGCGGGCTCATCCCCGCCTCCACCGCGCCGCGGCACCCGCGAGGCCGTGCGGCAGCAGCAGCACGATCAGCACGAAGATCACCCCGACGAAAAGCTGCCAGCGGTCGGTGTAGGCGCTGACATAGGTCTGCAGCGCCAGATAGACGGCGCTGCCCAGGAAGGCGCCCCAGAGCGAGCCGACGCCGCCGATCACCAGCATGATGATCATCGTGGCCGAGAGCGACCAGTGCACGCTCTGCGGCCCGACATAGAGGTTGAGGAACGGGTAGAGCGACCCCGCCGCGCCGGCGATGCCGCCCGCCGCCAGCATGGCGCGGAGGCGGATGCGCGCGGTGCTGTAGCCGAGCGCGCTCATCCGCAGCGGCTGCTCGCGCGCCCCCACCAGCGCGCGGCCGATCGGGGCGGCCACGAAGGAGCGGGCCAGGGCGTGTGCGGCCAAAGCGAGGCCGCCGGCCAGCAGGAACAGGGCGCGCGGCCCGTCCAGCCGCCAGGGGCCGAGGGAGAGCGGCGGCAGGCCGCGCAGCCCGTCCGCGCCGCCCGTCACCGCGCGCCAGTGGAAGGCCACCTCCCAGGCGATCTGGCCGAGCAGCAGGGTGAGGATCAGCAGGAAGAGGTGGCTGCTGCGCATGATCGCCACGCCCATCAGCGCGGCCAGGAGCAGCGCCGCGCCGGTGCCGGCGCCGAGCACCAGGAGGAGGTTGCCGCCGAGATGCAGCGCCGCGACCGCCGCCGCATAGGCCGCCGTGCCGAACAGCGCCGCGTGGCCGAGCGAGACCAGCCCGCCGGAGCCCACCAGCAGGTCCAGGCTCATCACCGCCGTGCCGAGCAGCAGGATCTCGGCGAGGAAGCGGAGATGGAACGGGCCGGCCAGGGCGGCGGGCAGCGCCAGCGCCAGCAGGGCGGCCGCCATCGGCGCCGCCCGGGAGAGGAGCGCGCGCCTCATACCTGGCGCAGCGGCGGCGCGACGAAGCCGTGCGGGCGCAGCAGCAGGAAGCCGGCCATGGCGGAGAAGGCCACCACATTGGCGAATTCCGGGAACCACACCTTGCTGAAGGTGAGCGCGAAGCCCACCACCAGCGCGCCGGCCACCGTGCCGCCGAAGCTGCCGAGCCCGCCCACCACCACGGTGATGAGGGCGAGGATCAGCACCTCCTCGTCGAGCCCCGGATAGGCCGCCAGCATGCCCGCCCCCAGCGCGCCGCTCAGCCCGCCCAAGCCGGCCGAGAGCACCAGCACGGCGGCGAAGAGGCGGCGCGTGTCGATGCCCAGCGTCTCGACGATGCCGCGGTCGGTGACCGCCGCGCGCAGCGCGGCGCCCCACAGGGTGCGGTCCAGCAGCAGCCAGAGCAGCAGGCCGAGCACCGCGCCCACGCCGATCAGGAACAGGCGGTAGAGGGGGAAGGGCATGTCGAACAGGAAGACGACGCCGCGCAGCGCCGCCGGCAATTCGGGCGTCAGGATCTGCGCGCCGAAGCCCCAGCGCATGAGGTCGGCCAGGATGACGGAGATGCCGTAGGTCAGCAGCACCTGCATCAGGTGCGGCCGGGCGTAGAAGCGGCGGAACGGGAAGCGCTCCAGCAGCGCGCCGGCCAGGGCGGCGGCCAGGAAGGCGGCGGGGAAGGCCAGCCACCAGGGCGCCCCCGAGGCGAGCCAGAGCACCGCCACGTAGCTGCCCAGCAGGTAGAAGGCGCCATGCGCGAGGTTGACGAAGTTCATCAGGCTCAGCACGACCGAGAGGCCGAGCCCCGTCAGCAGCAGCAGGGCCGAGAAGGACAGGGCGTTCAGGACCTGGACGATGGCGTAGCCCATCGGGGTGCTTCCTCCGCGGGCCTCAGGCGTCCGGGCCCGGGTCGCGCAGCTGCGGGTAGGTGTGCACGACGGTGTTGACCATCCGCCCATCCTCGCCCCGCCGCACCGCGTTGACATGGATGTCGAGGATCGCCTGGCCGTTGCGCGGGTCGAAGGGCATGGTGCCGAAGGCGGTCTCGACCGGCGCGCCGAACAGCGCGGCCCGCGCCGCTTCCCAGTCCGCGAGGGTGCCGCCCGTGCGCTCCAGCAGCGCCCGGATCACCTGGCCGCAGACATAGCCCGTGGTGCTGAACTCGCCGGGCAGGGGCTTGCCCGTCGCCATGTAGGCCCGGTTGAAGGCGGCGCTGGCCGGCGCGGTGGGCGACTGGTGGAAGGTGCTGAAGGCGCCGAGCGCGGCATCCCCCACGGCGGGCAGCACGTCCTCCTGGTCGAAGAAGGCACCGGGGCCGATCAGCGGCACCCGGCCGGCGAGGCGGTATTCCTGCCACTGGCGCAGGAAGCGCACGGCATCGCTGCCGGCGAAGAAGCCATACACCGCCTCCGGCCGCTCGGCGGCGATGGTGGTCAGCAGCGGGCCGAAATCGGCGCTGCCGAGCGGCGTCCAGAGCGTCCGGCCAGGGCGGCCGCCGAGCTGCCGGTAGGTCTCCACGAAGTCGCCGACATATTCGCGCCCGGCGGCGTAGTCGGAGGCGACGGTCAGCACCCGCGCGCCGCCCAGCTTCTCCCGCGCCCAGCGCGCGGCGGTACTGCCCAGCATCCAGTTCGTCTTGGTCGGGCGCACGATGTAGGGGCTGGCGGCCTTGCGGGCGAGGTCGTTGGCCGAGCCGAGCAGGAAGGTCGGCGTGCGCGCCTCCGTCACCACGTCGCGCAGCGCCAGCGCCACGCCGGAGCTGATGACGCCGCAGAGCAGGTCCACCCGGTCCTGGCCGATGAGCTTGCGGGCGCGGCGGGCGCCTTCCTCCGGCCGGGCCTGGTCGTCCTCCACCAGGAACTCCACCGGACGCCCGGCGAGGCGGTTGCCGGACTGCGCCAGGAGAAGCTGCATCCCGGCGCGCATGCTCTCGCCGAGCGCGGTGAAGGGGCCGGAGAGGGAGGTGATCATGCCGATCCGCAGCGGCTGCGCCTGGGCCAGTGCCGGCGCGGCGAGCGGCAGGCCCGCGAGCGCGGCGGCCAGCCCCCCCAGCACCTGGCGGCGGCCGGCGGCGGGGCGGGGCGCCAGGGTGGCAGGATGAAGCGCGTCCCGCGGATGCAGCATGCCCATGGTGGCCGGTCGTCTCCGGATGAAAATGCGAACAGTTCTCAACTGTTTCTCGCAGAGCCGTGCCCCTTTTACAAGGCCCGCCGGCGATCGGCCCTTCGCCGCGGCGATTGTCGCCTCTCCGGGTTGGTGTTAATGATAACCATTCGCAATTTGGCGCGATAGCCTCAGGAAAGGCCTGCAATGCCTCCCACCCATGCCAGCGCTCTCTCCGCCCCGCCGGTGCTCCGGCGCCGCCACGCGCTTGCCCTGCTCGGCGCGGCCACCTTCGCCCTGCGCGCCGCGCCGGCACGCGCCGCCGCCACGGTGGAGAAGACCGTGAAGCTGGCGCCCGGCCTGTACGAGCTGGCCGTCAGCACCACCACCGACCTTGTGCATGTGGCGAGCACCGGCCCGCGCGGCGCCGACAGTGCCCGCATCCTCGGCCTCGACCTGCGCACGCTGGAGGTGCGCTCCACCATCGAGCTGGGCGCCGACACGGTGTTCGGCCTCGGCGTGAACGACGCCACGGGCACGCTGTTCGGCACCGGCACGCGCAGCGGCCGGCTGGTCGCCATCGACCTGCGCAGCGGCCAGGTGAAGGCGCGGATCGGCGAGGGCGAGGGGGCGCATCTGCGCCACGTGGTGGTGGACGAGGCGCGCAACCGCGCCTTCGTCTCCATCTTCGGCTACCGCGACAAGCCGAGCGCCATCTGGGTGGTGGACACGGCGGCCAACACCGTCGCCCATGTCATCACCGAGGGGCTGGAGGGCGGCATCTCCGGTCTGGCCTACGATCCGGCGGGGGACCGCCTCTTCGCCGGCGCGCTGGGGCCGAACGAGGTGGTGGAGGTGAGCCTCGCCCGCCGCGCCGGGGTGCGCCGCTTCGCCTCGGGCGGCGAGGGGCTGATCAACGTGGAATACCACGCCGCCAGCGGCCGCCTGTTCTGCGCCAACCAGAAGAGCGGGCAGCTCACCGTGCTGGACGCCGCCTCGGAGACGCTGGTGAAGGCGCTGGAGACGGGCGCGGGCGCGCTCGGCATCACCCTCTCGCCCGATGGCGCGCTGGCCTATGTGGCCAATCGCGGCGCCGGCACGGTGAGCCTGGTGGAGACGAGCAGCCTGACCGTAAGGGCCAGCCTGGAGACCGGCACGCACCCGAACACCGTGGCGGTGGACCCTCGTTCGGGCCTCGCCTATGTCAGCAACAAGGCGAAGGCCGGGCCGCGCCCGGCGCCGGGACAGGCGCCCGTACCGCCGCCCGAGGACCCGCGCGGCGACACGGTCAGCCTGATCCGCGCCTGAGGGACTCTCGAGAGGGGCTCTGCCCCTCTCGAACTCTCCCCGCCAAAGGCCTGAGGCCTTTGGAAACCCGTTCGTCCGTTCTACGGGCCGAGGCGGCGGCGCAGCACGGGGGCGATCTGCGCCACGGCCGCGGCGCCGATCATCTCGCCATGCAGGGCGGGCACCTCCACCACCTCCACCGATGCGGCGTGCGGCGCCCACATCGCAGGGGAGAGGGCGCGGCCGGCATGGTCGCGCGCGGCGCGGAAATGCAGCAGCGTGCCGTCGAACCGGCCATGGCGGTGGCCGCGGACGAGGCGGTTGTTGCCCTCCATCACCCGCATCACGCCATCCAGCACCGCCTCGGGCAGGCGGCCGAGCGGCGTGCCGCCCTGGCGCAGGAAGGCCAGCACCGGCCCCCGCCGCATCGGCAACTCCGGGTGCCGCGCCGGGTCGTGCCCGGCGATGGCCAGCAGGGCGCGGAACAGGGCGCCGGGCTCCGGCTCCGGCTCGGCGCGCCAGGCCTCGGCGGGGTAGGAATCGAGCAGCGCCAGCGTGCCGACGGCACGGCCCAGCGCCCGCAGCCGCACCGCCATCGCCTGCGCGATGATGCCGCCGACCGACCAGCCCGCCAGATGCACCGGCCCGCCCGGATGGGTGGCGAGCAGCCGCGCCACGTAATCCTCCGCCAGCGCCTCCAGGCTGGCGGGCGGCGGGCTGGCGCTGTCCAGCGCCGGGGCCTGCAGGCCCAGCACCGGGATCTCCGGCCCCAGCGCACGGGCGAGGCGGCCATAGCACCAGGCGATGCCGCCCGCCGGATGCACCACGTGGAGCGGCGGCCGCTCCGCCTCGCCGCGCCCGAGGCGGATCAGCGGGCGCAGCCCGTCATCGCCGGGCGGCAGGGCATCGGCCTCCAGCAGCACGGCGAGGCGGGCGACCGTCGGGTGCTCGAACAGCGCGCCGAGGCCCGGGTCGCGGCCGAACTCCTCCTGCACCCGCAGCATCAGCTCCACCGCGAGCAGAGAATTGCCGCCGGCGGCGAAGAAATCCTCCTCTGCGCCGATCTCCGGCAGGCCCAGCGCCGCGGCGAAGAGGGCGGCGAGGCGGCGCTCGGTCTGGCCCTCCGGCGGGCGGCCCGGGGTGGCGGGCAGTTCGGGGGCGGGGAGGGCGGTGCGGTCCAGCTTGCCGCTGCTGTTCACCGGCAGGGCGGGCAGCGGCACCAGGGCGGCGGGCAGCATGTGGTCCGGCAGCCGGGCGGCCAGATGCGCGCGCAGCGCCGCCGGGTCGTAACCCTCGCCCGGCACGAGGTAGGCGACGAGGCGCCGGTCCCCCGCCCGGTCCTCCCGCGCGATGACGCGGGCCTGCGCCACCATCGGCGAGGTGCCGAGCGCCGCCTCGATCTCGCCCAGCTCGATGCGGAAGCCGCGCAGCTTCACCTGTCCGTCCGAGCGGCCGAGATAGAGGATGGCGCCATCATCCCGGAAACGGGCGAGGTCGCCCGTGCGGTACATCCGCGCGCCGGGGTGGAAGGGGTCGGGGATGAAGGCGCGCTCGGTCAGGTCCGGCCGGCCGAGATACTCCCGCGCCAACTGCACGCCGCCGATGAACAGGTGCCCGGTGACGCCGGCCGGCAGGGGCCGCAGCGCCTCGTCCAGCACGTACATCCGGGTGTTCCAGACGGGGTGGCCGATCGGCAGCGGGTTGCTCGTGTCGCCCGCCGAGGCGTCCCAGTAGGTCACGTCCACGGCCGCCTCGGTGGGGCCGTAGAGGTTGTGCAGCTCCGCGGTCAGCGTGGCGTGGAAGCGGTCGCGCAGCTCCGCCGTCAGCGCCTCGCCCGAGCAGAAGACGCGGTGCATTGCGAGGCCCCGCGCGGCGGGGTGGGCCAGGAAGGCGGCCAGCATCGAGGGCACGAAATGCGCGGCGGTGATGCCCTCGTCGCGAATCAGCGCGGCGATCGCCGCCGGGTCGCGCTGCGCGCCGGGGGGCGCCAGCACCAGCGTGCCGCCGCAGATCAGGGGGAGGAAGAACTCCCAGACCGAGACGTCGAAGGTGGCGGCGGTCTTCTGCAGAACGCGGTCGGCGGCGGTGAAGCCGTAGTGCTGCCGCATCCACTCCAGCCGGTTGACGATGGCGCGGTGCTCGATGACCACGCCCTTCGGCTCGCCGGTGGAGCCGGAGGTGTAGAGGGCATAGGCCGCATCCCCCGGCGCAGGGCCGGGCGGAGCCTCGCCCGATGCCGGCCAGGCGGCGGGGGGCAGCGTCTCCACCCCCTCCGCCAACGGCGTGGCGGCCAGGATCAGGGGCGGCCGGGCGGAGGCCAGGATGCGCGCCAGACGTTCGGGCGGATGCGCCGGGTCCAGCGGCAGGTAGGCGGCGCCGGCGCGCAGCGTACCCAGCAGGGCCACCACCAATTCCGGCGAGCGCTCCAGCGCCACGGCCACGCGGTCCCCCGCGCCGATGCCGCGCGCGGCGAGTTCGGCGGCCAGCGCCGCGCTGCGCCGGTCCAGCTCCCGATAGGAGAGGGAAGCGCCCTCGAAACGCAGCGCCGTCGCCTCCGGCGTGGCCGCCATGGCGCGGGCGATCAGCGCGACGAGGGTGGTGTCCGGCACCGGGTGGTCGGTGGCGTTCGCTGCGATGGTGAAGCGCCGTGCCTCCTCGGGCGTGGCGGTGGGCACGGCGTCCAGGCGCCCGGCCTCCAGCGCGGCGGCGATGAAATGCGCGGCACGGGTGGCGTGCGCGGCGGCCTCCGCGGCGGTGTAGAGGTCGGGGTTGGCCTCCACGTCCAGGCGCAGCGTGGCGGCGCCGGGGTCGGTGCGCAGGTCGAAGGTGATGTCGTCCACCGGGCCGGTGCCCAGCAGGCGCAGTTCGGCCGTGCACCCGGGAAAGGCGGGGATGCCGTGGAAGGGCTGGATGTTGATGATGGCGCCATGCAGCCGCCGCCCGGCGCCGATGCGGCCGAGATCGCGCCGCAGCTGCTCGCCACGGTAGCGGCCATGCCGGCGCAGCCGCGCGAGCTGGGCCAGGACCGGCTCCACCGCCTCGGCCAGCGGCGCCGCCTCGTCCAGCCGGATGCGCAGCGGCAGCACGTTCATCTGCGTGGAGGGCGCGCGGGCGGCCGCGCTGCCGAAGCGGTTCATGAAGGTGGCGCCGACCACCGTCTCCTCCTCCCCCGCGATGCGGCGGCAATAGGCGCCGAGCAGGGCGGTGAGCAGGTCGGGCCAGGCGGCCTCCTGCGCGGCGGCGAGGCGGCGCAGCGCCGCGCCCGTGGCGGCATCGATCGCGGCCTCGGCGCGGTGAGCGGAACGGGCGGTGCGCGCCGCGCCGGGGGTGAAGCCCACCGCCTCCGGCGCCCCCGCCATGGCCTGCCGCCAGTGGGCGGCGTCGGCGGCACGGCGAGGCGAGGCGCGGTAGGCGGCATCCGCCTCCACCGCGGCGGCGAAGGGGGCCAGCGGCGCGCCCGGATCGGTGCCGGCCACGCGCGCGGCGTAGAGCGCGGCGACGCGGTGCACCAGCAGCTCCGTGCCATAGCCATCCAGCACCAGGTGATGGGCGCGCTGGTACCAGAGGTGGTGCGTGGGCGAGAGGCAGTAGAGCCGCTCGGCCGCGAGGCCGCCGCGCGCCGGGTCCACGGGCATGTCCATGTCGCGCCGCATGGCGCCGCGCGCGGCGGCGAGCGGATCCGGCGCGGCGGAGAGGTCCACCACCTCCAGCCAGGGGCGCAGCGCCGGGTCGGGCTGCTGCACCACGCCGGTTGGCGTCTCGCGGATGCGCAAGGCCAGGCACCCGGCCTCCGCCACCATGCCGTCCACCGCCGCGCGGAAGGCGGCGCGGTCCAGCGGGCCGTGGAATTCCAGGTACTGCCCGGTGTTGAAGACCGGATTTCCGGGGTCGATCCGCTGCGCGAACCACAGCCCTTCCTGCGCCTCAGTCAGCGGCAGGGGGGGGCCGTCCGCCGCCGGGGGAAGGGTCAGCGGCGGCTCGGCGCAGCGGAGATCCTCAGCCATGGGCGGGCCGCGCCATCGTCCGCTCGGCCACCGCCCACCAGGCCTCCACCGTGAGCTTCTCGGCCAGCGCGCCGAAATCGAGCGACAGCCCGGCCTGTCCCCAGCGCGTCACCAGGTCGATGGCGCGGAGTGAGTCCAGGCCCAGGTCGGAGAGGTCCTCGTCATCGCCGAACTCATCGGGCGCCATGCGCAGGGCGCGGGCGATGTCGGCGCGCATCTGCGCCCGCGTCAGGGGCGGGGTGGCGGCTTCGGCCATGTCGTGCGGTCCTCTTCCTCAGTCGGCATTCTCTTGGGCCAGCAGCCGGGCGCGCAGGCGGGCCCGCAGCTCGCGGCGGCTGATCTTGCCGGCGGCCGTGGTCTCGAAGGCCTCCACCAGCACGATCTGGTCCGGCACCTTGAACTCGGCGATGCCGCGGCCGCGCATCCAGGCCTTCAGCGCCGGGGCGCGCGGCCGCTCCCCCTGCGGGATGACGAAGGCGCAGCTGCGCTCGCCGAGGAATTCGTCCGGCACGGAGACGACGGCGGCGTCGAACACGTTCGGATGGGCGAGGAGGTGGTCCTCGATCTCCTCGGCGGAGATCTTCTCGCCGGCGCGGTTGATGTGGTCGCCCGCGCGGCCCTGCACCACCAGGTAGCCGCCGGGCAGGCGGCGCACCACGTCGCCCGTGCGGTAGAAGCCGTCTGGCGTGAAGGAGCGGGCATTGGCCGCGTCGTCATTGTGGTAGGCGCGGATGGTGTAGGGGCCGCGCGCCAGCAGGTAGCCCGGCTCGCCCTCCGGCACCTCCTCGCCCAGGTCATCGACGATGCGCACCTCGTCATCCGGGCTGATCGGGCGGCCCTGCGTCTCCAGCACGATGGGGTCCGGGTCGTCGAGGCGGGTGTAGTTCACCAGCCCCTCGGCCATGCCGAAGACCTGCTGCAGCCGGGCGGGCAGGGCGTCCTGAACGCGGCGCGCCGCCTCGGGCGTCAGCTTGGCACCGCCCACCAGCAGCACCTCCAGGCTGGAGAGGTCGTGCCGCCCGCCGGCCGCGGCCTGCGCCCAGAGCAGCGCCAGCGGCGGCACAAGGCCGGTGATGGTCACGCGCTCCTGCGCGATGAGGGGGAAGGCGGTCTCGGGGCTCGGCGTCGGGCTCAGCACCACGCGGGCGCCGGCGTAGAGGGCGCCCATGTGGCCGGGCGAGCTCATCGGGAAGTTGTGCGCCGCCGGCAGGGCGACGAGGAACACGCTTTCCGCCGTGACGCCGCAGATCTCGTTGCTGGCGCGGAAGCTGTAGATGTAGTCGTCATGCGTGCGCGGGATGAGCTTGGACAGGCCCGTGGTGCCGCCCGAGATCTGCAGGAAGGCGACGCTCGCCGGGTCCGGGTCCGGCGGCAGCGCGGCGCGGTCGCCATCGAGGCTCTCGAAGGCGGTGAACTCCTCCGCCTCGCCGACGATGACGACATGCCGCAGCCCCGGCGCGGCTTCGCGCAGGGCACGGGCGAGGGGGCGGTGGTCGAAGCCGTCCGTGCCGCGCGCGGCGGCGATGTAGGCGCTGGCCTCGGATTTCGCGGCGAAATGCGCCAGTTCGGCGATGCGGTGCGCCGGCAGCGCATAGACCGGCACCAGCCCGGCCAGGAACAGGCCGAACACGGCCGGGAAGAACTCCGGGATGTTGCCGAGCTGGACCACCACCCGCTCGCCCGGCCGCAGCCCGAGGGCGAGGAAGCCGGCGGCGGCCGCCTCGGCGCGGGCGTGCAACTCCGCATAGGTCCAGCGCTGCCCGCCGCCGATCACCGCCAGCGCCTCCGGCCGCTCGGCGGCGCGCTGGCGCAGGAAGCCGGGGAAGGTCTCGCCCCGCCAGTGGCCGGCCGCGCGGTAGCGCGCCGCGAATTCGGGGGGCCATTCCTGTCGCAGTGGGATCAAGGCGGGGGTCCGTTCTCGGCGGCGCCGGCGGGCGGGGGCCGCCCGGCCAGCATTGATACTCATTCTCAATAGGCGCCCGAAGTGGCCGGGGCAAGCCGGCGCGGGGCCGTTCAGGGCGGGGCGCTGCCCTCCGGCATGCGGCCGGTGGCCAGCACCAGCGCATCGGCCACCGCCCCGGGCACCATGCTGCCATGCGTCTCGCCCTCCATGCGGCGGAAGCCGACGCGCAGCCCCGGGATGGCGGCCAGGGCGCGCGCCGTCTCCAGCCCGCCCGGCCCGTTGCCGATGGCGGCGCGGTAGGGCCCCGGCCGCGACACCCCGGCCACCGAGATCAGCACGTCCATCGGCCGCGCCAGCCGCCCGCCGGCGGCGCGCAGGCCGGCCAGGAAGGCTGTCTGCTCATCCAGCACGGAGCGGCGGTTCCACCAGATGGAGGGGTCCGCCAGCGCATAGGCGTTGAACAGCTGCGGCCGTGTGAACAGCGCGTGCAGCCCGAGCAGCCCGCCCAGCGAGTGGCCGAACAGCGTCTGCCGCGCCGGGTCCAGCGGCAGGCGGGCGGCCACCGCCGGGCGCAGCGCCGTCTCCAGGAAATCGAGGAACCGCTCCCGCCCGCCGGAGGGCGGCGGGTTGTCGCGGCGCGGACCGAAGGCCTCGGCGGGGGTGGGCGGCGTCAGGTCGAGGAAGCGCCGTTCGGGGTCGTGCCGCGGCCCGGTGGGGTGGTCGATGGCCAGCAGCGCCACGCCGGCGGCGCCCGCCGCCTCGCGCGCCTGCCAGGCCAGCGGGAAGGTGCCGTTGCCGTCCAGCAGCGTCAGCAGCGGGTAGCCCGCGGCGGGCGGCGGCGTGGCCGGGCGCGCGAGCTGGATGGACCAGGGCGGCCCTTCGCCCAGGCCCAGCGCGAACCGCTCCACCAGCGGGTGCCCCTCCGTTCCGGCCGGTTCCGGCGTCCGCTGCGCCCGCGCGGCGCGTGCCGGCAGCAGGGTGGGGAGGGCGAGGGCGGCGCCCAGCAGCACCCGGCGCGCGGGGTTCATGCGCCTTCCCCCAGCGCGTGCTGCACGAGGCTGACCCAGTAGGCGGCGCCGACCGGCAGCAGCGCGTCGTTGAAGTCGTAGCGGGGGGTGTGGACGTGGTGGAAGCTGCCATCCGCCGCCACGCCATTGCCCACCAGGATGAAGGCGCCGGGGCGGGCCTGGAGCATGTAGGCGAAATCCTCGCCGGCCGTGATCGGCGGATAGTCGGTGTCCACCTGCGCCGCGCCCGCCAGCGCGGCGGCGGCGCGGGCGGCCAGCGCCACCTCCGCCGCCGTGTTCACCAGCGCCGGGTAGTCGTGCCGGTAATCCACCTCGGCCGCGCAGCCATGCGCGGCGGCCAGCGCCTCGGCCAGTTCGCGCAGGCGGCGGCCCATGGTCTCGCGGATCTCGGGGCGGAAGGAGCGGCCGGTGCCGGAGAGGCGCGCCTCGGCGGGGATGACGTTCGGCGCCCGCGCGTCGCCGGCGGCGATGTGGCCGACGCTCAGCACCCCCGTCTCCCGCGCCGGCAGGTTGCGGCCGATGACGCCCTGCAAAGCGCCGATGAAGGCGGCCAGCGGCTGGGTCGGGTCGGTCGCGCGGTGCGGCACGGCGCCATGCCCGCCGCTGCCGCGGAAGGTGACGGACCAGCTGTCCACATTCGCCAGCATCGGCCCGGCGCGCAGGCCGAAGCGGCCCAGCGCCAGCCCCGGCTCGTTGTGCAGGCCGAACACGGCATCGGCGGGGAAGCGCTCGAACAGCCCTTCCTCCACCATGCGCCGCCCGCCGCCGAGGCCCTCCTCGGCGGGTTGGAAGATGAAGTGGACGGTGCCGGCGAAATCCGGGTTCCGCGCCAGCTCCTCCGCCGCGCCGAGCAGCATGGTGGTGTGCCCGTCATGCCCGCAGGCATGCATCACCCCGGGCGTGGCCGAGGCATAGGGCAGGCCGGTGGCTTCCTGGATCGGCAGGGCGTCCATGTCGGCGCGCAGCGCGATGCTGCGCGGCCCCGGCCGGCGCCCGCGCAGGGTGCCGACGACCCCGGTGCCCGCCAGCCCCTCCTCCACCGCGATGCCGCAGGCGCGCAGCCGGGCGGCGACGCGCGCCGCCGTGCGCCGTTCCTCGAAGCCCATCTCGGGGTGGCGGTGCAGGTCGTGGCGGAAGGCGGCGAGATCCTGCTGCCGGGCCGCGAGACGTTCGCTCAGGTGCTGCAAGGCGTGTGGCTCCGCTGGGCTGGGGGAGAGGGCCGGTGGATGGCGCGTCAGCGCGGGCCGGGCGCGGCCATGGTTGCGGCCGGCCGCGCCCACATGGAGAGCGAGACGGCCAGCAGCATCAGCGCCACCAGCAGGTAGGGCAGGCTGTGGCCGAGCATGTAGAGCAGGCTTCCGGCCACCGGCCCCAGCACCATGCCGAGGCCCTGCGCCGCGCCGGCCGCGCCGGCCGCGCCGCCCTGCTCCTGCGGCCCCACGGCGTTGGCGACCATCGCCGAGAAGGCGGGGAACACCCAGCCCATGCCGGCTGCCGCCACGAAGTAGCAGGCCCCCAGCATCCAGCCCTGGGTGACGAGCGCGACGCTGCCGAAGCCGGCCGCCGCGACCAGCGTGCCGAGGCCGATCATCCGCGCCGGGGCGATGCGGAGCCGCGTGGCCAGGGCCTGCGAAAGCACCAGGGCGAGGCCCACCAGCATCAGCGCCGTGCCCGCCGCCTCCGCCGCCGCGTCGGGCGCCAGGCCGAGGCGGTCCAGCGCGTAGAAGCCGATGGTGACCTGCGCGATGGCCACGCTGAACATGGCGGTGAAGCCGGTGAGGAGCGGGTGGCGCAGCCGCGCGTCCCACAGCGGCAGCGCCTTGCGCGGCGGGCGTGGCTGCGCGGGCTGCGCCGGCACCAGCCGCCACAGCACCAGCAGCGCCAGGGGCGGCAGGGCCGCCGTGAAGAGCAGCGGCACGCTCAGCCCGTACTGGGCCAGCAGCGCCGCCAGCGCCGGCCCGACCACCAGCCCCGCGCCGCTGCCGGTGCCGAGCAGGGCCATCGCCGCCGCCCGGCGCTCGGGCGGCACCCGGTCGGCGATCAGCGCGCCGCTGGCGGCGGGAATGGCCGCGTAGGTGCCGCCGACCAAGGCGCGGCCCAGGGCCAGCCCGAGGAAGGCCAGGCCCGCCGGCAGCTCCCAGCGCAGCGTCGCGTCGATCATCAGGCACAGCGCCCAGTAGGAGAGGGTGAAGCCCAGGGCGCCGGCCAGCAGCACCGGCCGGCGGCCGTGCCGGTCGCTGGCCAGGCCCCAAGGGCGCGCGCCCAGCATCCACATGACGCCCGAGGCGGAGACGGCCATGCCGGCCTGCCACGGCGCCAGCCCCGCCACCCGCGCGATGGGGCCGATGAGGGCGACGAAGGCCATCATCGCCATGCTGCCGGAGAAGGTGGTGGCCATCAGCGCCAGCAGGACCCTGTCCTTCTGCGGGGGCGGTGCACCGGCGGCATGGTCACGGGTCATGGTCAGTCCTTGGCGCGGTGCCGGGGCGGGGCCTGGGGAAGGCGGGCGGCCAGGCGTGGGCCTGCCGTGCCCCGCGCAGGCCCACGCCTGGCCGCAGATGTGATAATGCGACCAATTCGCGATTGGCAAGGGCTGCCCCGCCTGCCCGCCGCGGCTCAGGAGTGCCCCGCACTGGCGGCCCTCTCCGGCGCAGGCTTGGGTGCGCTGCCGCCGAACAGGCCGATATGCGCGTCGCCCCATCGCTTCAGGGCGCCGAGGACCGGCTCCAGCGTGCGGCCGAGTGGCGAGAGGTTGTATTCCACCTTGGGCGGCACCTGGGCATAGACGGTGCGGGTGACCAGCCCGTCCTGCTCCAGCTCGCGCAGCTGGTTGGTCAGCGTGCGCTGCGTGACGCCGGGCAGCCGCCGGCGCATCTCGTTGAAGCGCATCGTGCCTTCGAGCAGGTGGAACAGGATGACGCATTTCCACTTGCCGTCGATCAGGCTGACGGCCGCCTCCACCGGGCAGCCGGGGTTGCAGTCCAGCCGGGAATGGCGGGGCTTGGCCATGGGCGGTATCCATCTCGACACTAGGGGCAGTGCTTGTGCGTATCGACGTGAAGCGCCGGAACCTTACCTTCCGGCCGGAAGCATTGCGAGGAGCAGCCCCATGAAGGCCATCGCCTACCGGACCGCCGGCGCCATCGACCGCCCGGAGTCGTTGCAGGATATCGAGCTGCCGCGCCCCGAGCCGACGGGGCGGGACCTGCTGGTGCAGGTGCGGGCCGTGTCGGTGAACCCGGTGGACACCAAGGTCCGCCGCAGCGCCTCCGCCGAGCCCGGCCAGTGGAAGGTGCTGGGCTGGGACGCCGTCGGCACGGTGGTCGCCGCGGGTCCGGAGGCCAGCCTGTTCCGGCCTGGGGACGCCGTGGCCTATGCCGGCTCGATCATCCGCCCCGGCACCAACAGCGAGTTTCACCTGGTGGATGAGCGGATCGTCGGCCGCAAGCCCGCCAGCTTGTCCGACGCCGAGGCGGCGGCCCTGCCGCTGACCGCCCTCACCGCCTGGGAGGCGCTGTTCCACCGGCTGGAGGTGGCGCGCCCGGTGCCCGGCGCCGGCCACGCCATCCTGATCATCGGTGGGGCGGGCGGCGTCGGCTCCATCGCCGTGCAGCTGGCCCGCCGGCTGACGGACCTCACCGTCATCGCCACGGCCTCCCGCCCCGAGACCCAGGCCTGGGTGCGGGAGATGGGCGCGCACCATGTGCTGGACCACCGCCAGCCCCTGGCGGCGCAGGTGGCGGCGCTCGGCATCGGCGCGCCCGCCTTCGTCTTCTCGACCACGGAAACGCACCAGCACCTGGCCGAGATCGCCGAGCTGATCGCGCCGCAGGGCCGCTTCGCCCTGATCGACGACCCGGAGACGCTGGACGTGAACCGCTTCAAGCGGAAATCCGTCTCCATCCATTGGGAGCTGATGTTCACCCGCTCCCTGTTCCAGACCGCCGACATGGACGAGCAGGGCAAGCTGCTCAACGAGGTGGCGCGGCTGGTGGACGAGGGCACGCTGCGCACTACCCTGGCCGAGCATATGGGCCCCATCAACGCCGCCAACCTGAAGCGCGCGCACGCGCTGATCGAGAGCGGCAAGGCGCGCGGCAAGATCGTGCTGGAGGGCTTCGGCGGCTGAGGGGCGCCGCGCCGGAGCCGGGCCGCCTTCCACGGAAGGCGGCCCGGCGATGGGTCGGCAAGGGGGAGGCGGCGCGGGAGAGGTGGCATTGGCCAGCGGCCCAGGGAAGCGGCGGAATGCACAAGAATTTCCGTCCCGCATGCTCGATAGATGGCGCGCATGACGGCCACGCCACGGGACGCACCATCGCCGCAGCCTGCGGACTGTCACGGTGGCCAGCCGGGCACAGCGATCCGATCCACGCAGGAGCCAGAACGATGACCACCTTCACCACCGCGGACGGCACCGAGATCTTCTACAAGGACTGGGGGACCGGGCAGCCGGTCGTCTTCCACCATGGCTGGCCGCTGAGCAGCGACGACTGGGACGCGCAGATGCTGTTCTTCCTGGCGCAGGGCTACCGCGTCGTCGCGCATGACCGCCGGGGCCATGGCCGCTCCACCCAGACCGACAGCGGCAACGAGATGGACACCTACGCGGCCGATGTCGCCGCGCTGGCGGCGCATCTGGACCTGCGCGACGCCATCCATGTCGGGCACTCCACCGGCGGCGGCGAGGTGGCGCGCTACGTGGCGCGGCATGGCGGCGGCGGACGCGTGGCCAAGGCGGTGCTGATCGGCGCCGTGCCGCCGGTGATGGTCAGGAGCGAGAAGAACCCGGGCGGCCTGCCGCTCGAGGTGTTCGACGGCTTCCGCGCCGCCCTCGTCGCGAACCGGGCGCAGTTCTTCCGCGACATCCCGGCGGGCCCCTTCTACGGTTTCAACCGGCCTGACGCGAAGGTCTCGCCGGGCGTGGTCGACAATTGGTGGCGCCAGGGCATGATGGGCGGCGCCAAGGCGCATTACGACTGCATCAAGGCCTTCTCGGAAACCGACTTCACCGAGGACCTCCAGGCGATCGACGTGCCCGTGCTGGTCATGCATGGCGAGGACGACCAGATCGTGCCGATCGCGGATTCCGCCCTGCTTGCCATCCGGCTGCTGAAGCACGGCGCGCTCAAGACCTATCCCGGCCTGTCGCACGGCATGTGCACCACCCATGCCGATGTCATCAACGCCGACCTGCTGGCCTTCATGCGGGGCTGAACCGCACCCGGCCCCCGCCCCGGCGGAGGGCGGGGCGGGGGGCCGGCCAGGGCCTTTCCCGTTCGCACCGGCGCGCGGAAAAGGCTCTGGCTCATTGTTTTCACGAGCATTCTCACGCGATCAGGCGAAGCAGCCTGCTCGCGATCTGCTCTAGAAGCCGGAGCGGCCGCCCGCAGTCTCCGGCGGCTCCATCGTCCTGTCTTCCATGTGCTCCGGCTGGGTCAGCGGCGCGCGCGTGGCCTGGTCGGCGAAGACCAGCGCGGCCAGGAAGCCCACCCAGAGCAGCCAGGCCCCGCCCGCCAGCCGCAGCAGCGGATCGGGGCGGCGCAGATGCATGAAGAACAGGCCGATCAGCAGCATCTTGGCGGCGGCGATGCCGAGGCTCACGGCCATGTTCCACCGGCCCATCGGCAGGTAGGCCAGGGCGCAGCTGGCCAGGGCCAGCCCCACCAGAACGAGCCACACCGGCAGGCTGCGCGCCAGGATGGCCCCGGCGCTGCGCGGTGTGGCTTCCCCCAGGGAGCGCTTGCTCGACCGCCTGCTCGAGCGCCCGCTCATGCCGCGCGCCCGTCGAGATAGAGCAGCGGGTAGAGAAACATCCACACCACGTCGATCAGGTGCCAATACAGCGCCGCCGCCTCGAAGGCCGGGCTGCGCCAGGGGCGGCGGCCCAGCACCGCCTGGCCGGCCAGCCAGGCGATGGCGGAGAGGCCGCCCAGCAGGTGCAGCCCGTGCAGCCCGGTCAGCAGCCAGTAGAAGGCGAAGGCGATCCGCGCCGCCGGCTGCTCCAGCGCGAAGCCGGGGCCGGGCCAGAGCCCCTTCGCCAGGTCGGCGCGCCATTCCAGCCCCTTCAGGCACAGGAAGGCCAGGCCCAGCGCCAGGGTCAGCCCGAGCGCCCGGCCCGCCAGCCGCGGCAGCTCGGCCCGCGCCGCCTGGGCGCCGACCGCCATCGTCAGGCTGCTGGTCAGCAGCAGCAGCGTGTTGGCCGTGCCATAGACGATGTCGGCCTCGCGCCCGGCCGCGGCGAAGGCCGCCGGATGGAACCAGCGCGTGGCGATGAAGGCCAGGATCAGCCCGCCGAACAGCAGGGCCTCGCTGGCCAGGAACAGCCACATGCCGAAGCTGGCCGCCTCGCGCTGGCGGCGCAGGCTGTGCCACGGCTCGCGCAGCGCCCCGCCGCTCACAGGTTGCCGCCCTGGTTCTGGTGCGGCTCCCGCTCGGAATGGTGCGGGCCCTCCGCCTCGGGGTGGTAGAGATAGGGGCCCTCCGCCACCACCGGCAGCACGCCGAAATTCCCGCGCGGCGGCGGCGAGGCGGTGCGCCATTCGAGGCCCGTGGCATCCCACGGGTCGTCGGTCGCCCGCGCGCCGCGGAACAGCGAGAAGGTGAGATAGGCCATCGGCAGCAGGTAGGCCGCCGCCAGCAGCACCGCGCCGCAGGAGGACATGACGTGCCAGATCTGGAACTCGGGCGGATAGGCGGCGTAGCGCCGCGGCATGCCGGCGAAGCCCATGACGAACATGGGGAAGAAGGTGAAGGCGAAGCCGAAGAACATCAGGATGGCGGCGAAGCGCGCCCAGCCCTCCGGGTAGAGCCGCCCGGTGATCTTGGGCCACCAGAAGGAGAGGCCGCCATACAGCGCCGTCACCGCGCCGCCCACCATGATGAAGTGGAAATGCGCCACCACGAAGTAGGTGTCCGTCACGTGCACGTCGATCGGGATGGCGGCCAGGAACAGCCCGGTCAGCCCGCCCAGCGTGAACAGCCCGATGAAGCCGAGGGCGTAGAGCATCGGCGCCTCGAAGGTGATCTGGCCGCGGTAGAGGGTGAAGGTCCAGTTGAAGACCTTGATGGCCGAGGGCACGGCGATGACGAAGGACAGGAAGGAGAAGACCAGGCTGGTGAAGAGCGACTGGCCGGAGACGAACATGTGGTGCCCCCAGACCAGGAAGCCCACCACCGCGATCCAGAGGATGGCGTAGACCATGAAGGTGTAGCCGAAGATGCGGCGCCGCGCGAAGCAGGTGACGATCTCGCTGATCACGCCGAAGGAGGGCAGGATCATGATGTACACGGCCGGGTGGCTGTAGAACCAGAACAGGTGCTGGAACAGCAGCGGATCGCCGCCCTGGGCCGGGTCGAACACCGGCAGGCCGAAGGCGCGCTCGGCCACGATCAGCAGCAGCGAGGCGGCCAGCACCGGCGTCGCCAGCACCATCACCACCGAGGTGCCGTAGAGCGCCCAGACCAGCAGCGGCAGCCGGAACCAGTGCATCCCCGGCGCCCGCAGCAGGTGCACCGTGGCGATGAAGTTCAGCCCCGTGGCGATGGAGGAGAACCCCGCCAGGATGACCGCCAGCGCCGCCAGCAGCACGTAGCCGTTGGAGAACATGGTGGAGAAGGGCGTGTAGAAGGTCCAGCCCGTGTCCACCCCGCCCGCCACCAGCGCCACCACCAGCAGCAGGCCCGCGCCCACGAACAGGTACCAGCTCAGCAGGTTCACGCGCGGGAAGGCCAGGTCGCGCGCGCCGATCATCAGCGGCAGCAGGAAGTTGCCCAGCGTGTTCGGGATGGAGGGGACCAGGAAGAACCACACCATCACCGTGCCGTGCAGGGTGAACATGCGGTTGTAGGCGTCGGCCGTCATCAGATCCTGCTCGGGCGTGAACAGCTCCAGCCGGATCATCACCGCGCCGAAGCCGCCGATGACGAAGAAGGCCAGCAGCGTGGCCATGTAGAGCAGCGCGATGCGCTTGTGGTCGGTCGTCAGCAGCCAGGAGCCGAGGCCCTGCTCCGCCGTCAGGTAGTTGTCGGGCCAGGGCTCGGCCGGCCCCTCCGCCGGGCGGACACGGCCCGCCGCCAGCTCGCTCACGGCTCGCTGCTCATGTTTCGTGGCTCCCCGGGGGACGCGCCCCGCGCCGGCATGGACATCAGGTAGGCCAGGATGGCCTGCAGCTCCCCCTCGCCGAGGATGCCGGCGAAGGGCGGCATGACCGGCTCGTAGCCGGCCGCGATGTCGCGGCGCGGCTGGAGGATGGAATCGCGCAGATAGGCCTCGTCCGCGCGGCGGACGCTGCCATCGGCCAGGGCGACCTGCCGGCCGTAGAGGCCGCGCAGCTCCGGCGCGTGGACGCGCGAGGCGGGCGCGTGGCAGCCGGAGCAGCCGACGCTCTCGAACAGCGCCCGGCCTTCCCGCGCCAGGTCGTCGGCCTGGGGCTGGGCGGCCCGCCAGCGCGCATAATCCTCCGGCTCCATGACGACCACCTTGCCCAGCATGCGCGAATGCAAGGTGCCGCAATACTCGGCGCAGAACAGCGGGAACTCGCCGGTCTGCGTCGGCTTCAAGGAAAGCTGCGTCATCCGCCCCGGCAGCACGTCCTGCTTCAGGCGGAAGGAGGGCACGTAGAAGGAATGGATCACGTCTTCCGAGCGCATCACCAGGCGCACCGGCTCGCCCCGCGGCAGGTGCAGCGCGTCGATCTCCCGCGCCCCGTCCGGGTGGCGGGCCTTCCACATCCATTGCCGGGCCAGGATGTGGATCTCCAGCGCGTCCGGGTCGCCGCGCTGCCCGCCGAGCACGGCGATGCTGGCCCAGGCGAACAGGAACATCGCCAGGAAGGCGGTTGCGGCGGTCCAGCCGACCTCGACCTCCTTCTGGATCAGCTCCGGCAGCTCGCCGCGCCGCGCCGCCGAGCCGCGCCGGTAGCGGATGGCAAAGCCCAGCAGCAGCGCCGCCACCAGCAGCACGATGGCGCCGCTGATCGCCAGCATGGCGATGACGATGGCGTCCACCCCCGCCGCCACCTCCGACGCCGCCGGGGGCCAGAAGGCGATGCCGCTCATGCCCGCCGCTCCCGCCGCAGCGCCCAGAGCATGAAGCCGCCGAGCGCCAGGCTCGTCGCCACGCTGCCCAGCATCAGCACGCGCCGGACCCGGGCGGTCCAGATCCCCCGCGCCGCGTCGAAGCCGTAGCAGAACAGGCGCAGCCGCTCGCCGAGGCTGCCCAGCCGCCCCTCCGCCGCCTCCACCAGCGCCAGGCGCAGGGCGGGCGGGTCCAGCTCCAGCCCGCCCAGCACGCGGGAGAGCCGCCCGTCCGGCGCCAGCACCAGAACTCCCAGGGGGTGCGCGTAGCTGTCGGTCTCCGCGTCGTAGCGGGCCTCGTAGCCGAAGGCGGAGCGCGCGGCCTGCAGCGCCGCCGCGTCGCCGCCCAGGAAGCGCACGGCGCCGGCAGGGGCGGCGGGGAAGTGCAGCGCCTTCATGGCGGCGGCCGCGCCGGGGCCGTCCTTCGGGTCGAGCCCGAGCGCCAGCACCGTGTAATCCGCGCCGGCGCGCAGCCCGGTCTCCGCCAGGGCGGCGGCGGCAAGCCCCAGCGCCGTGCCGCAGAGCACGGTGCAGGTGTAGTCGGCGAAGACCAGCACGGCCGGGCGGTCCTGCTGCGCCGCGCCCGCCCGCACCGGCCGCCCGGCCTCGTCGCGCAGGGCCAGGCCTGGCGGCAGCGCGGCCCCGGGTGGCGGGTGCAAGACCACCCCGGCCAGTTGCGCCTCCGTCAGCGCGGCCCGGGCGGCGCCCGGCAGCAGCGCCGCCAGCAGCGCCGCCATCAGGACTGCCAGCAAAGCCGCCCCGGCCAGCTGCCTCATGGCGCGGCCTCCCGCCGGATGGGCGGCGGCGGCGCGGCGGGCTGCTCCAGCGGGTCGTAGGCCGCCGCGCCCCGGGCGGCGATGAGCGCCATCGCCTCGGCCACCGCGCGGCGCGGCGGATCGTCGCCGGCCTCGAGCTGGGCGGCTTGCGCGGCCCGGAAGTCGCGCAGCGCGGCGGCGGGGTCGGTCTCCAGCCGCGGCGGCGCGAAGCGCTCGGGCGGGCTGTAGCGCTCCGGCGCCTGCGCCCAGCGGTAGAGGAGGAACAGCCCGGCCATCACCAGCGCCAGGAAGGCCGCCGTGCCCAGCCCGACGCCCAGGATGGCCCAGGACCGCAGCGCCAGCGTCTCGCGCCGCTCCAGGGGGTTGCTCATGCCGCCCGTTCCTGCGCGGCGGGGGCCAGCCATGCCGCCAACGGCCGGTAGGCCAGGCCGATCCACAGCCCGCCCACCGACAGCGTGGCAAGGGCGGCGGCCGGCAGGCTCCACGGCCCCGCCGCCGGCGCCACCAGCCAGGCGTGGTGCAGCGACAGCCCCGCCAGCAGCCAGGGCGCCAGCCGCGCCTGCGCCGCCGGGCTGCGGCGCAGGCCGCCCGGCAGCAGCACCAGCAGCGGCAGCAGGCCGGAGAGCAGCAGCGACAGGGCTTCGAGCCAGAGCCAGGGGGATGCCCCGCGCGCCAGATACCACGCGGCCTTGTGCGGCAGGTTGCCGTACCAGATGACCAGATACTGGCTGAAGCCAAGATAGAGCGCGCCCAGCACCGCCGCCAGCAGCAGGCCACCGAGATCGGCCGCCGCATCCTCCCCCGCGCCGCGGCACAGCGCCGCCCAGGCCAGCGCGGCCAGCAGCTGCGAGACCAGCAGCGACAGGCCGAAGGCGGTGGAATGGAAGTGCGGCGCCAGGGACAGCACCCAATCGAAGCCGAGCAGCGTCACCGCCACGCCGTGCAGGACGAGGCCGAGCGCGGCAACGCCCTGCCGCGCCGGGCCCTGCTCCAGCCGGAGCAGCAGCCAGGCCAGGGCCGACCACAACAGCAGGGCCAGCCCCGTGCGGAGGATGAAGCCGGCAGCGTTGAGATAAAGCCGCGCTACATCCGGATGGCCGGCGAGCTCCGGCTCCGCCACCCAGGGGTAGAGCACGCCGAGGCTGAGCAGCAGGGGCAGGGCCAGCGGCAGGAACAGGGGCAGGCTGCCCGCGGCCGGTGCCAGCACGGGCCGCAGCGCCGTGCCCCAGCGCCCGCCGGTCAGGGCATGGATGGCCAGCAGCGCCAGCGCCCCCAGCGCGATGCCCAGCCAGAACAGCAGCGCCGCCAGCCAGCCCGCCGCCAGGGCGGGCCGTGCCGCGGGCCACAGGAGGAGAGCCAGCCCCAGCACCGCCGTGCCGCAAAGCCCGAGGGGCAGCGCCGGCCCCTGCCAGGGGGGCGGCCTCACGGGGCGGCCTCCGCCGCCCGCGGCAGGCGGGAGAGCTGCAGGGCGCGGATATAGGCCACCACCGCCCAGCGGTCGGGCGGCGCCAGCCGGTCGCCATAGCCGTACATGACGCCGTAGCCATCGCCGATCACGTCGTAGAAGTGCCGGGCGGGCGCGGCGCGGAGGCGGGTCGTGTGGTAGCTGGGCGGGGCGGGGAAGCCGTGGCGGACGATCATGCCGTCGCCCGCGCCGGCGGCGCCGTGGCAGGGGGTGCAGAAGATGGCGTACTGCGCCTCCCCCCGCGCCAGCAGGGCGGGGGTCGCGGGCGGCGGCGCGGCGGCGGCGGCCTCCCGCGCCAGGTCGCCCTGCGCCACCACGCCCTCCGGCGGCGGGCGGGCGGTGGTGCCGTCCTGCCACAGGCCGCTGCGCTCATAGGTGTCGAGCCGCCGCTGCTGCGCCATGTCCAGCTTGCAGCCGGCGAGCAGCAGCAGGGCGCAGGCGGCGGCCCTCACGGCTCCACCGCCCGCACGGAGAGGGGGCCGAGCCCGTCCAGCAGCGCCGCCAGCCGCGCCGGCTCCAGGCCCGGCTCGTCCACCGCCAGGAAGAAGCCGTCCTGGCTGGCGCGCGCGAAGCCGCGTGCGGCGAAGACCGGGTGGTGCAGGCGCGGCAGGCCGGTGCCGAGGAAGAAGCCGAGGAAGCCGGTGACGCTGGCCGCCAGCACCCCGCTCTCGAAGCTCAGCACCAGGAAGGTGGGCCAGCTGTTCAGCGGCCGGCCGCCGAGGTTCAGCGGATAGCCGATCACAGCGCTGTACCAGCACAGGGCATAGACCAGCGCGGCCGCCGCCAAGCCCGCCCCCAGCATCACGGGGCGCAGGCGGGGGCGGGGCAGGGCCAGCGCCTCGGCCAGCTCGGGCACGGAGAAGGGGGTGTGCGCGTCCAGCCCGCGCAGCCCGGCCTGCCGCGCCCGCCGCGCCGCCGCCACCAGCGTCTCCGGGTCGCGGAACTCGGCCAGCAGCAGCCCGCTCATGCGCCGCTCCGCTGCCGCCGCAGCAGCTTGCCCATGTCGTGCATGGCGACGGCCGGCAGCAACCGCGCGAAGCCCAGCATCAGGAAGGCGAAGAAGCCGAGCGAGCCGGCCAGGATCAGCCAGTCCCACAGGGTGGGCGAGAACACGCCATGCATCGAGGGCAGGTACCCGTGCGACAGGGTGTTCCAGATGATCAGCACGCGCTCCAGCCACATGCCGATGTTCAGCACCACCGCGACGCCTACCACGGCGGGGATGCTGCCGCGCAGGCGGCCTGACCACAGCAGCTGCGGCACGAGCAGGTTGCAGCCGAGCATGGCGAAGTAGAGAGGCGCGTAGGGGCCGGTGAAGAGCGCGCGCAGATGCTCGCGCTCCGCCCGATCCTCCGCCTGCCAGGCGGAGAGCCATTCGGTGCCGTAGCACAGCGCCATGCCGAGCGAGCCGGCGAGCAGCACCTTGCCCATCACCGCGAAGTGCCGCGGCGTGATGATCGCCTGCAGGCCCAGGCCCCAGCGGATCAGCGCCGCCAGCACCACCACCATGCCGAAGCCGGAGAACAGCGCGCCGACCACGAAGTAGGGCGGGAAGATCGTCTCCTGCCAGCCGGGCATCAGGCTGGCGGAGAAATCCATCGCCGCCACGCTGTGCACCGAGACGACGAGCGGCAGCGCCATCGCCGCCAGGGTGCGGTAGAGCGTGTCGTGCAGGTGCCAATGGCGGGCCGAGCCGCGCCAGCCCAGCGCCAGCACGCCGTAGATCACCTGGCCGGCGCGGCTCTGCGCGCGGTCGCGCAGCGTCGCCAGGTCCGGGATCAGGCCGAGATAGAAGAACATCAGCGAGAACGTCAGGTAGCTGACGATGGCCGCGAAATCCCACACCAGCGCGCTGCGCCACTGCGGCCAGAGGCCCTGGGTGTTGGGGTAGGGGGTCAGCCACAGCGCGTAGTGCGGCCGCCCCAGATGCAGGATGGGGAACAGCCCGGCGATGCCCACCGCGAACAGCGTCATCGCCTCCGCGAAGCGGTTGATGGCCGCCCGCCAGGGCTGCCGCGTCAGCAGCAGCGCCGCCGAGATGAAGGTGCCGGCATTGCCGATGCCGATCCACCAGACGTAGTTGGCGATCGGGAAGCCCCAGACCACGGCGGTGTTGTTGCCGAGGATGCCGATGCCGCGCAGGAACAGCCAGGCGGTGCAGCCCGCGAGCAGCAGCGTCAGCATGCCCGAGACGGCGAAGGCGATGCGCCAGGGGCGCCCGGCGCGGCGCCGCATCAGCGGGTCCGCCACCAGCCCGACCAGCGCGCCATAGCTGGTGCCGCGAGGCAGCAGCGCCTCCTCCGGCCCGGCGCTCATGCCCCGGGGTCCTCCAGCGCCGGGTTGGGGTTGCGGATCTGCGCCAGGTAGGTCGTGCGCGGCCGCGTGCCGAGATGGCCGAGCAGCGCGTAGTGCTGCGGCTCCCGCCGCAGCGCGGCGACGGCGGCGCCCTCCTGGCGCAGGTCGCCGAAGATGATGGCCGTGGTCGGGCAGGCGGACTGGCAGGCGGTGCGCACCTCGCCCTCGCGCAGGGCGCGGCCCTCGCGTTCCGCGGCGCGCCGGGCGGCGCTGATGCGCTGGGTGCAGTAGGTGCATTTCTCCATCACCCCGCGCGCGCGCACCGAGACCTCCGGGTTGCGCTGCGCCGCCACCACGGGCGCGCCCTGGTTGGCGTATTCCTGCCCGTCGGCATAGCCGTGGAAGTTGAAGCGCCGCACCTTGTAGGGGCAGTTGCCCTGGCAGAAGCGGGTGCCGACGCAGCGGTTGTAGACCTGCACGTTCAGCCCCTCCGCATCGTGCACCGAGGCGGCGACGGGGCAGACCGGCTCGCAGGGCGCGGCCTCGCAATGCATGCAGGGCACGGGCTGGAAGCCGGGGCGCGGCCTGTCCTCCGGCCCGTGGCTGTAGGTGTCGATGCGCAGCCAGTGCATGTCGCGGCCGCGCGCCACCTCCTCCGGCCCGACCACGGGGATGTTGTTCTCCGCCTGGCAGGCGGTGACGCAGGCGTTGCAGCCGATGCAGAGGGTGGTGTCGATCACCATGGCCCAGGCCGGCGTGCCGGCGGGCAGCGCGGGCGGGTAGAGGCTGGGCGGCGGCGGCTCCTCCACGGGCGGGGCGGCGGCGCGGGCGCGGAACTGCTCCAGCATCATCGCCGGCAGCAGCGTCTCCGCCTCTCCCTCCAGCCGGTGCATGTCCTGCAGCCGCAGCACCGCCTCGCGGCGCCCGGCGCGCTCGAGCGTGACCTCGGGCGCCGACCAGGCGGCGCCCTGCCGCAGCGCATAGGCATCCGCCCCCACCGCGTCGCCGATGGCACCGGCGCGGCGGCGGCCATGGCCGAGATGCAGCAGCACCACCCCCGGCGCCATGCCCGGCTGCGGCAGCACCGGCACCTCCAGCGAGCGGCCGCCGAGCCGCAGCCGTGCCACGTCGCCCTCGGCCAGGCCGTGCCGCGCCGCCTCGGCGGGCGCCATCAGCGCGGCATTGCCCCAGACCTGGCGGGTGAGCGGCTTCGGGCATTCCTGCAGCCAGGGATTGTTGGCGAAGCGCCCGTCCCACAGCATGGGGTCCGGCCGCAGCAGCAGGGTCAACGCCCCGTCCGGGGCGGGCGGTAGCGCCGGGGCACGGGGCACCGGGCGCGGCAGGGGGGGCGCGGCGCTGCCCGCCACCACGCCGTCATGCAGCGCCTGCCGCCAATGGGCCTCGAAGCTGCCGGCGGGCCATCGCGCCGCCCAGGTCTCGCGCAGGGCCGTGTGGCCGTCGAGGTCGAGCCGCCCCGCCATCGCCCCCAGCAGCCAGGCCGCCGGGCGGGTGCCGTAGAGCGGCCGGATCAGCGGCTGGGCGATGCTGGCCGTGCCGTCCGGCGCCCGCGCGTCGGACCAGTCCTCCAGCGGATGATGCCCGGGCAGGTGCCAGCGGCAGAGCGCGGCCGTCTCGTCCCGCCACGGGCCGAGATGCAGGGTGAAGGCCGCGCTCTCCCGCAGCAGGCCGGCGAAGCCGAGATCGGCCGGCGCGTCATAGGCCGGGTTGGCGCCGAGGATGACCAGCATCCCGGCCTCGCCCTGCCGCAGCGCCGCGGCCAGGGCGGGCAGGTCCTCGGGCTGTTCGGGCGGGGGCGCCAGCCAGTCGATCGGCGCGTCCAGCCTGTCGTTGATCCAGTGGACGAGGGCCTGCCATTCGGGCGGCGTCCAGGGGCCGGCCAGCACCAGCGCCGCGCCCGGCGCGGCGGCGAGGTCATCCGCCAGGGCGTCGAGGAAGCGCGCCGCCTCGGGCGGCAGCGCCGGGGCGGGCAGGCCGGCCCCGAGCCGCGCCGCCAGCGCCACCAGCACGTCCCGCACCCCGGCGGGGGGCAGCGCCAGCCGGTGGTCCGCCTTGGCGCCCGTGACGGAGAGGCCGGATTCCAGCGCGTAGAGCCGGGCGAAGGGCTCGTCCCGTCCGCGCCGCGCGGTGCGGCGGGCGGCGAAGGCGCGGGCGTGGCGGATCTGGTCCGGGCCCGGTCCCAGCGGGTCGGCCTCCAGCGAGAGGATCACCCGCGCCGCCTCCGGCCGTGGCCGCGCCACCAGCGGGGCGCCGAAGGCCAGGGCGGCGCCGGCGAGAGCGTGTTCCTCGCCCACCGGCTCGTGCGCGTGCCAGTGCAGGGCGGGGAAACGCTGCCGCAGGGCGCCGATCAGCCGCAGCAGGGTGGGCGAGGTGAGATGGCCCGTCAGCAGCCGCAGCCCGGCGCCGCCCGAGGCCTCCAGCGCCCGCAGCCGCGGCAGCAGGGCCTGCAGGGCGGCGTCCCAGCTGCTCACCCGCCCGCCCTGCCGCACGGCGCGGGAGCGGTCGGGGTCGTAGAGGGAGAGGATGGCGGACTCGGTGAAGGCATCCGTGGCGCCCAGGCTGGCCGGGTGCAGCGGGTTGCCCTCCAGCTTCACCGGCCGGCCCTCGAAGACGGTGGCCACCACGCCGCGCGCATAGCCGTTCAGGGTCAGGCTGGTGGCGAAGTGCCGCGGCACCCCCGGCGTCACGCCCTCCGGCTTCAGCACGTAGGGCAGGATCTCCTGCTCCGGCTCGCCGCACCCCGTCAGCGCCAGGGCCGAGGCGAGCAGCCCGAGGGCGGCCTGGCGGCGGCCGAGCTGCGGCGTCAGCGGTGGCATCGCGAGCAATCCGTCAGGTGCTCGGCGCGGATGCCGTAATGCGCCAGGAGGCGGCGGCCGCGCTCGGCCTGGTCCGGCGGCGGCGTCCACTGCATGTCGAAGACCCGGTCCTCCTCGCGCAGCCAGCGCGCCGGGTTCCGGTGGCAGTCGAGGCACCATGCCATCGTCAGGGGTGCGGCCTGCGAGACCTGCTGCATGGTCTGCACCGCGCCATGGCAGGTGCTGCAGCCGACGCCATTGGCCACATGCAGGCTGTGGTCGAAGAACACGTAGTCCGGCAGGGCGTGGACGCGCTTCCAGGCCAGCGGCCGGTTCTCCGCCAGGCTCCGGCGCACGGGCGCCAGCATCTCCGCCTGCGTCCAGACCTGGGAATGGCAGGTCATGCAGGTGTGGGTCGGCGGCAGCCCGGCGAAGCGGGAGCGCTGAACCGTGTCATGGCAGTAGCGGCAATCCAGCCCCAGCCCGCCGACATGGTGGGCATGGCTGAACTGGACGGGCTGCGCCACGACCCTGCCCTGGCTCGTCGCATGGGTGGTGAAGGGCCAGGCGAGGAGCAGCACGACGGCAAGGCCGAACGCCAGGACGATGGCCGCCAGAGCGAAACGCAGCAGGGTATCGGCGCTCTGGCTGAAATGCTGCATCCAGGCTCATCCAAGTTCCGCGCCCGCATCCGGAAAGGCGCCGTTCCTGCGCCAGCGGGGGAGGCACATGGCATGAAGGCGCGAGCCGGCGTTCCGGCGTCACCGGTCGGGCATTAAATCTCTGTCACGGGTTGGGAGGCGGCTGGCCTTGCCATCCTCGCAGCGGCCGACCCGGCAGCGCCGGGCTGCGGGCCGGCCCGCCCCCGCGGTTCCAGAGCCGCCCTGCCGCATACCCCGCATCGTCCGGCACTCCGCCGCACCCCCTCGGCAGGGCCGCCGTCAGCCCTCCAGCCTCACCACGGCGGGGGCGATGTCCGGCCGGCGCCGCACGATGCGGTTGGCCACGTACCAGTCGGCGATGCGCTCGATCTGCGCCACATCGGCCTCGGTCGGCGCCCGCATCGGCACGGCGTTGTTGGCGCCGATGGCGGGGGCCAGCGCCTCCGGCAGGCCCATCGCCTCGGTCCAGATCCGCCCGGCCTCGGCCGGTTTGGCCTGGGCCCAGTCATTGTCCGCGCGGCAGGCGGCGAAGACGGCCTGCAGCAGCGCCCGCCGGTGCGCCGCCATGTCGCTGTGCGCCATCAGCGTCACCGCGTTGTCCGAGCCGATCGCGGCGCCGTCGGCCAGCACCCGCGCGCCGTGGCTGCGCTGCGCGATGGTGACGAAGGGGTCCCAGCTGGCCCAGGCGTCGACATGGCCCTGGACGAAGGCCGCGCCGCTGTCGCTCGGGCTGAGATAGGCGCGGCGCACGCTGGCGGGGTCGATGCCCGCGCGCTCCAGCGCGCGCACCAGCAGGTATTCGCCCGTGCCGCCGCGGTTGACCGCGACGCTGCGCCCGCGCAGATCCGCCAGGCTGCGGACCGGCGAATCCTGCCGCACCAGGATGCCCTCCGCCGCCGGCGCGATCTTCTGGCAGGCGAAGATCACCATCGGGATGCCGGCCGAGAGCGCGGTGACGCAGGCGGGGGAGCTGCCGGCGGTGATGTCGATGCTGCCGGCGTTCAGCGCCTCCAGCGCCGGGGCGGCGGCGGCGAAGGGGCCGGCCCATTCCACGCGTGCGCCCTGCGCCGCGGCGGCCCGTTCCAGCGTGCCGCGGGCACGGCCGGTGGTGATGTCGTTCGGCGCCCGCAGCCAGCCGATGCGCAGCACCGCCGGACCGGCGGCGCGCGCGCCGGCGCCGCGCAGGAAGGGCAGGGAGAGGGCGCCGGCGCTCAGCCGGGCCAGGGTGCGGCGATGCATGGCGGTGTCCTCGCGGCGGCGTCCGGGCAGCGGCGCCCGGAGGGTGAAAAGGTTCTGGCCGCGCGGTGTCTAGCAGATGGCAGGCCACGGGGCGCCCCCCCTGACCGCCTCCCTAGCGCCCCCCATGCCGCGCGCCCTACTCCACCTTGCCGATGCGCTGCACGGCGCGGATCAGCCGCGCATTGTCGGCGGCGAAGAAGCGGGCGAACGCCTCCCCCTCCTGGTAGGCGACGGGGCTGCCGGCGGCTTCCAGGGCGCGGCGCAGCTGCGGGCCCTCGCAGGCGGCGCGCAGCGCCCCGCGCAGCCGCGCCTGGACCGGCTCCGGCGTCGCGGCGGGCACGAACAGCCCGGTCCAGATGTAGAACTCCACCTCCGGGAAGCCGCGCTCGATGAAGGTCGGCACCGTCTCGAAGCCGGGGATGCGCTGCGCCCCCCAGCAGGCCAGGGCGCGCAGCCGGCCCTCGCGCAGATGCGGCAGCACCGGGCCGGGGCCGGAGGCCAGCGCATCCAGCGTGCCGGACAGCAGCGCGGTCAGCGCCGGCCCGCCGCCCTGGAAGGGCACGTGCAGCAGGTCGAGCCCCGCCGCGCCGGTCAGCATCGCCATGGCGACGTGCAGGGTGGAGTAGTTGCCGGCCGAGCCATAGGTGATGGCGCCGGGCCGCCCCCTGGCATCGGCCACGAACTCTTCCAGGCTCTGCCAGGGCGCGCCGGCGGGCACCACCAGCAGCGTGGGGTCGGCGGTGATGCGGGCGATTGGCGCAAATTGGTCCACGGTGTAGGCCGGGGTGCGGCCCTGGATGCGCTCCGCCTCCGGCAGCACGCTGAGCGAGGAGAGGGCGAGCAGCGCCGTGTGGCCGTCCGCCGGCGCCCGCGCCACGCTGGCGGTGCCGACGATGCCCCCCGCGCCGGCGCGGTTGACCACCGGCACGGGCTGGCGGAAGGCGCTCTCCAGGGCAGCGGCCACGGGCCGCGCCGTGACATCGGCCTGCCCGCCCGGCGGGAAGGCCACCACCATCTGGATGGCGCGGGACGGATAGGCTTCCGCCGCGGCGCCGGTGTTCTGGGCAAGGGCGGAGCGGGCGGCGGACAGGGCCGCGCCTCCGGCCAGGAGATGTCGTCGCAGCATCATCGTTTCCTCCCCGGGTTCTCTCCCCGGCTGGGCCGGTGGCTTCTTCTTGGCCCTTGGCCGGGCCTTGGCGTCCGGCGGCCTGGGCCGCCGGGGCAGGCGCTTGGTTCAGGCCACGCGGCGCAGCGTGTTGCGGATACGGCCGATGCCGCTGATCGCGCACTCCACCACGTCGCCCTCGCGCAGGAAGCGCGGCGGCCTGAAGCCGATGCCGACGCCCTCCGGCGTGCCCGTGGCGATGACGTCGCCCGGCAGCAGCGCCATGCTGCGCGAGATGGTCTCGATCAGCGTCGGGATGTCGAAGATCAGGTCGGCGGTGCTGGCATCCTGGCGCGGCTCGCCATTGACGGTGCAGGTGACGCGCATCGCGCCGGCCTCCACCGCGTCGGCGGTGACGATCCAGGGGCCCATCGGGCAGAAGCCGTCGATGCCCTTGCCCAGCAGCCACTGCTTGTGGGTCTGCTGCAGGTCCCGCGCCGTGACGTCGTTGACCACCGTGTAGCCGAAGACATGCGCCATGGCCTGCGCCTTCGGGATGGCGCGGCCGCCCCGGCCGATGATGACGGCCAGCTCCGCCTCGTAATCCACCCCGCCATCGAGGCCGGGCAGCAGCGGGATGTCGGCGGCGGGGCCCGAGATGCTGGTCCAGGGCTTGGAGAAGATGATGGGCGCGGCGGGAATGGCGTCGGCCGCCCCGGCGGCGCTGGAATCATAGCCGCTGCTGGCGAATTCCCGCGCATGGGCGTGATAGTTCTTGCCGACGCAGAAGATGTTGCGCGGCGGGCGGGGCAGGGGGGCGGTCAGCAGGGCCGGGTCGAGCGGCTGGCCGGGGCCGGAGGGCGCCGGGCGCGCGCCGCTCTCGGCCAGGTGCGCGATGGCGGCCGTCATGTCCCGCGCGGCGGCCTCGGGCAGGCCCGGCAGGGCCTCGGCCAGGGGATGGAAGCGGTCGCCTTCCGCGCTGACCAGCGCAACGAGAGGACGACGCTGGACAAGCAGCGTGGCGAGGCGCATCAGGAACCCTTCTCTGGAATTGAACCAATATCAGGCTTATATTGATCCAATTATGATCCATATTGATCAGCCATTCCGGACCCGTCAAGCCGCCGGGGCCGGCGCGTGAGCGACGCCCTCTCCCCCCCGCGCGGGCGTGGCGACGCCGAGCGGCTGCGCCACAGCCTCGCCCAGGCGCTGCAGGCCGGCCGCTGGCAGCCGGGCGAGAAGCTGCCCACCGAGCGGGCGCTCGGCACGCAGTACGGCATGGCGCGGAACACGGTGCGCCGCGCGCTGGACGCGCTGGAGGCGGAGGGGCTGATCCACCGCCATGTCGGCCGCGGCACCTTCCGCACCGGGGCGGCGGCGGAGACGGCGCCGGCCTGCCCGCCGCTGCCGCTGGAGCAGGCGGAGGCCTTCGGCCCGGCCGAGGTGGTGGAATGCCGCCTGGCCTTCGAGCCGGAGCTGGTGGCGATGGCGGTGGCCCGCGCCAGCCCGGCCGACCTCGCGCGGATGGAGGCGTGCTGGCAGCAGGCCGAGGCCGCCGCCGACCTCGCCGCCTTCGAGCACTGGGACGGCGCGCTGCACGACGCCATCGCCGTGGCCACGCACAACCGCGCGGCGATGGCCCTTTCCCGCTCTCTGGCGCGGGTGCGGCTGCAGGCCGAATGGGGGGCGCTGAAGGCGCGCGGCGCGACCCCCGCCCGCCGCGCCGCGCTGCAACGGCAGCACCGCGCCATCATCGACGCGCTGCGCCAGCGCGACCGCGCCGCCGCCCGCGGCGCCATGCGCGCGCACATCCTCTACGTGCAGCGCTACATGTTCGAGGAGGAGGAGGGCTGAGCGCAGTGCCGCTCAGTCGTCATCCCCGCCGCCGCCACGGGTCTCCGGTATCGCGAACAGCACCAGCAGGAAGGCCGGCAGCCCCGTGGCGCCCAGCCCCGCGAAGGCGATTCCGCCGCCGAGTCAGGAGGCCCCCGGGGCGGCCCGTCACGGGCCGTCCCGGGGCGTGGCAAGGCTAGCCGGCCGCCCCCGCCGGCGCCGCGGCGCGGCGCTGCCGCGAGGCCATGGCGCGCGCCACCACGTAGAAGAGCGGCGTGAACACCAGGCCGAAGACCGTCACCCCCAGCATGCCGGCGAAGACGGCGGTGCCCAGGCTCTGGCGCATCTCGGCGCCCGCGCCGGTGGCCACCGCCAGCGGCAGCACGCCCAGGATGAAGGCGAGCGAGGTCATCAGGATCGGCCGCAGGCGGGTGCGGGCGGCGGCCTCGGCGGCCTGCCAGCGGGTCATGCCCTCCGCCTCCGACGCGCGGGCGAACTCGACGATCAGGATGGCGTTCTTGGCGGCGAGGCCCACCAGCACCACCAGCCCCACCTGCACCAGCACGTTGTTGTCGAGCCCGCGCCAGACCACGCCGGCCAGCGCCGCCAGCACCGACATGGGCGCGATCAGCACCACCGCCAGCGGCAGCAGCCAGCTCTCATACATCGCCGCCAGCAGCAGGAAGACGAACACCACGGCCAGGCCGAAGGCGATCGGCGCCGTGTCGCCCTGCGTGGTCTCCTGCAGCGCGATCTCGGTCCATTCGAAGCCGAAGCCCTCGGGCAGCTCGCTGGCCAGCACCGCCTCCATGGCGGCGATGGCCTGGCCGGTGGAGATGCCGGGCTTCGCCGCGCCCTGGATCTCGGCCGCCGGGTAGAGGTTGTAGCGCGGCACGCGGTAGGGCGCCGTGTCGTCGGCGAAGCTGGCGAGCGCGCCGATCGGTACCATCTGGCCGTCATCGTTGCGGGTGCGCAGCAGCGCCACGTCGCGTGGCGTCAGGCGCTGCGCCTCCTCCGCCTGGGCGGTGACGCGGTAGGTGCGGCCGAGGATGTTGAAGTCGTTGACGAAGGAGGAGCCGAGATAAACCGAGAGCGTCTCCGCCACGCGGGAGACCGGCACACCCAGCATCTCCGCCTTGCTGCGGTCCACCTCGGTGCGCAGCGTCGGCGTCGCGGTGTTGAACAGGGTGAAGGCCATGGCGATCTCGGGCCGCTGGAAGGCGGCGCCGACGATGCGGTTGGTGGCCTGCTCCAGCGCGCGCGGCCCCTGCCCGGTGCGGTCCTGCACATAGAGCTTGAAGCCGCCGCCGGTGCCGATGCCGGGCACCGAGGGGGGCGGGATGACCAGGGCCATCGCCTCGCGCTCCTGCCCGAGGCGCGCCTGCACCTCGCCCAGGATGGCGCCGTAGGAGAGGCCCTGCGCGATGCGCTCCTCGAAGGGCTCAAGCGTGATGAAGATGACGCCGCTGTTCGGCGCGTTGGTGAAGGTGGCGCCGTCGAAGCCGACGAAGGCGACCGCGCCCTCGACGCCCGGGATCTTCAGCACGGTGTCCGAGGCGCGGCGCACCACGGCATCCGTGCGCGCAAGGGCGGCGCCGGGGGGAAGCTGGAAGGCGGCGATGAGGTAGCCGCGGTCCAGCGGCGGGATCAGGCCCGTGGGGGTGGTGCGCACGGTCTGCCCGGTGGCCAGCAGCAGCCCGGCATAGAGCACCAGCAGCAGCGCCGAGAAGCGCAGCAGCCGGCGGGTGAGGTTGCCGTAGCCGAGCGAGAGCGCGTCGAACATCCGGTTGAAGCCGCGGAAGAACAGCCCGACGGGCGCCGCCGCCCAGCGGCGCCAGCCCGTCGGGGCGGCGCCATGCGCGTGTGGCCGCAGCAGCAGCGCCGCCAGGGCGGGCGAGAGGGTGAGCGAGACCAGCGCCGAGATCAGCGTGGCCACCGCGATGGTGACGGCGAATTGCTGGTAGAAGGCGCCGGCGATGCCGGAGATGAAGGCCGTGGGCACGAACACCGCGCAGAGCACCAGCGCGATGGCGAGCAGCGCGAAGCCTACCTCGTCCATGGTGCGCTCGGCGGCCGCGCGCGGCTGCATGCCGTCCGTCAGGTGGCGCTCGACATTCTCGACCACGACGATGGCGTCGTCGACGACGATGCCGATGGCCAGGATCAGGCCAAACATCGACAGCGTGTTGAGCGAGAGCCCCAGCGCTGACATCGCCGCGAAGGTGCCGATGATGGAGACCGGAATGGCCAGCAGCGGGATGACCGCCGCGCGCCAGGATTGCAGGAACAGGATGACGACGACCACGACCAGCAGCACCGCCTCGGCGAAGGTGTGCAGCACCGCCTCCATCGACTGCGCGATGAAGCGGGTGGTGTCGTAGACGATGCTGTAGGTCAGGCCGGGGGGGAAGGAGCGGGAGAGCTCCTCCATCGTGGCGCGCACCGCCTCGGCCGTGGCCAGGGCGTTGGAGCCGGGGCGCTGGAACAGCGGGATGGCGGTGGCCGTCTGGTTGTTCAGGTAGGCGTTGACCGTGTAGTCCTGGCTGCCCAGCTCGACGCGGGCGATGTCGCGCAGCCGCACGGGCGCGCCGCCCTGGCCGGTGGCCACCACCGTGCCGGCGAACTCCTCGGGGGAGGTGAGGCGGCCCAGCGCCTGCACGTTCACCTGGAAGGCCTGGCCCTGCGCTGCGCCCGTGGGCGGCTGGTTCAGCCCGCCGGCGGCCACCTGCATGTTGGCGCGGCGCAGGGCCTCCACCACCTCGCCCGGCGTCAGGCCGCGCGCGGCGACGCGCGCCGGGTCGAGCCAGATGCGCATGGCGTAGTCGCGCGCGCCGAAGATCTGCACGTCGCCGATGCCCTCCAGCCGGGCCAGCCGGTCGCGCACGTTCAGCGTGGCGTAGTTGGAGACGTATTGCTGGTCGCGCGAGCCGTCGGGCGAGAGCATGTGCACGACCATCAGCAGGTCGGGCGAGGCCTTGCGCACCTGCAGGCCGAGGCGGCGCACCTCCTCGGGCAGTCGTGGCTCGGCGACCGCGACGCGGTTCTGCACCAGCACCTGGGCGGCGTCCACGTCGACCCCCTGGCGGAACACCACCGTCACCGTCAGCCGCCCGTCGCCGGTCGATTGCGAGGAGAGGTAGAGCATGCCGTCGGTGCCGTTGATCTCCTGCTCCAGCGGCGTGGCCACCGTGGCGGCGATGACCTCGGCCGAGGCGCCGGGATAGTTGGCGGTGACCGTCACCGTGGGCGGCGCGATCTCGGGATATTCGCTGATCGGCAGGCGGAAGGCGGCGATGGCCCCGATCAGCGTGATGGCGATCGAGATCACCGCGGCGAAGACCGGCCGCGCGATGAAGAAGCGGGCGAAGCGCATGGGGAATGTCCCAAACGAGGAATGGGGAAGGGCAGGGAGAAGGAATTCCCCGTGCGGGGCAGTGCCCCGCACCCCCTTCTTTTTTCTGTCAGGGCCGGCCTCCGTTGTCGGCCGGCGGCAGCCTGTCAGAAAAAAGAAGAGGGGGGCCGGGGGGAGAATTCATTCTCCCCCCGTCTTGGCTACCGTGCGGCCAGCCGAGCCGGTGCCACCTCCGCCGTGACCCTCGCCCCCGGCCGCGCCAGATGCTGCCCGGCGACGATCACCCGGTCCTCGGGCGAGAGGCCCTGGCGCACCACGCGCAGCCCGTCCACCACCGGCCCCAGCGTCACCGGCCGCGCCTGCACCGTGCCGTCCTGCGCCACGGTCAGCACCATGCGGCTGGCCTGGTCGGCGGCGATGGCGGCATCCGGGATCAGCAGCACCTCGCCCTCGCCGGCGCGCAGCCGCAGCCGGGCGAACAGGCCGGGCGCCAGCAGCAGGTCCGCGTTGGCGAGCTGGGCGCGGGCGCGCAGCGTGCCGGAGCGGCCTTCCAGCGCGCTGTCGATGAAGTCGAGCCTGCCTTCGCGCGCCCAGCCCGTCTCGTCGGCCAGCCGCAGCTGCACGGCGGGGCTGGCGCCCGGGCGCGTGACGCCCTGGCGCGCCAGCCGCAGGTAGTCGGCCTCGCTCATGTCGAACACGGCGTAGATGGGGTCGAGCGTCAGGATGGTGGTCAGCAGCGTGCCGCCGGCCTGCACGAGGTTGCCGGCATCCACGCGGCGGTCGGAGGCGCGGCCGGGCTGGGGGGCGCGCACCTCCGTCCAGCTCAGTTCCAGCTCGGCCTGCCGCAGCTGCGCCTGGGCGGCGGCGAGTTGCCCCTCGGCCTCGCGCTGGGCGGCGCGGCGGGTGTCGAGCTGCGCCTGCGGGGCGATGCGGTCGCGCACCAGCGGCGCCGTGCGGTCGATGTCCTGCCGCGCCAGGTCGAGCTTCGCCTGGGCGCGGGCGATCTCGGCCCGCGCCGCCTCGACGGCGATGGCGAAGGGCCGCTGGTCGATGGTGAACAGCAGGTCCCCCTCGCGGACGACCTGCCCATCGCGGAAATGCACCTTCTGCACCTGGCCCGAGATGCGCGGGCGCAGCTCGACGCGGGCCGAGGGCTCGAGCCGGGCGATGTGCTCGTCCCATTCGGTGACCTGGCGGCGGAGCGGCTCGGCGACGGTGACCGCGGGCGGGGCGGGCTGGGCGGCGGCCGCCAGCGGCAGGGCAAGCGCCAGAAGGCCCAGAGCCAGGGGATTGATCTTGCGGAAGGGGGAGGGCATCGCCTATCTCCTGTGTCGGGTGATACCGACCGGTTCGTCACGTATTGATACGAACCGGTCAGTATCATTGCAAGGGGGCATGCAAAGATGCTTTGCCCCGGGCGTTCTTCCCTCCGGTGGTGGGAATGGCGGCAAGGAGGTATCGGTGAGCGATTCGGCGACGACCAAGACCTGCGGTCTGCGCGATCCGCGCCCGGCGGCGAAGCGCGTGCTGGAGGCGGCGAAGGACCTGTTCTACCGGCAGGGAATCCGCGCCACGGGGGTGGAGGAGGTGTGCCGCGTCGCCGGCACCACCAAGATGAGCCTCTACCGCGCCTTCCCCTCGAAGGACGCGCTGGTCGAGGCGATCCTGCACGAGGATTGCGCCGCCGAGGAGCTGTGGTACGGCCCCGTGCTGCGCGGCGAGATGCCGGCGCCGGAGCGGCCGATGGCCTTCCTGCGCGCCGCCGCCGCCGCCCTGCGCAGCCCGGGCTTCCGCGGCTGCCCGATGGCGCTGGCGATCGTCGAGTTCCCCGATGCCTGCCACCCCGCCCGCAAGGTGGCCGACGCCCGCAAGCACACCATGCGCCAACTGCTGCGCGATCTCTGCGCCGGGGCCGGTGCCGCCGACCCGGCGGCGCTGGGGGATTCCATGCTGCTGCTGGTGGAGGGCGCCTTCGCCGCCGTTCCCTATCTGGGTGGCGAGGCGGCGGCACGGGCGCTGGAGCAGACGGGCGAGACGGTGCTGGCGGCCGGGCTGCCACAGGCGGCGGCCGCAGCGTCGGGTTGAGCGGGCCCGCCCCGCCACGCCCGCACGGCCCCGGCGCGGCCGGCCGGCCTCTCCTCAGTCGAGGGTGATGCCGAGGTCGCGGATCAGCGGCACCCAGCTGTCCCGCTCGGCGGCCCAGAGGGCGCGGAACGCCGCCGCGTCGCCCGGCAGCGGCTCCAGCCCGATGCCGCGCAGCCGGCTCTGCACCGCCTCCTCGCGCAGCGCGGCATCCAGCGCGGCGGCCAGGCGCTCCACCACCGCATCCGGCGTGCGCGCCGGCACCACCATCCCCTGCCAGGCGGCGGCCTGGAAGCCGCGCAGCCCGAGCGCCTCGGCCACGGTGGGCACGCCCGGCAGGTCCGGGTGCCGCTCCGCGCCGCACACGGCCAGCGGCCGGGCGCCCTTGCCGCGCAGGAAGTCGCCGCCGGAGGGAAGATCCAGGACCGAGGCCTCGAAACGCCCGGCCAGCAGGTCGTTCATGGCCGGGGCGAGCCCGCGATAGGGGATGTGCGTCAGCGTGATGCCGGTCTCCCGCGCCAGCCGGGCCATGGTCAGGTGGTGCGGCGAGCCGATGCCGGGTGAGCCGTAGTCGATGCCGCCCGGGTCGCGCCGTGCCGCCTCGACCAGCGCGGGGGCATCGCGCAGGCGGCTGTCCTGCTTCACCGCCAGCACGAGGGGGAAGCGCGCCATCAGCCCGACAGGGCGGAAATCCTTTTCCGGATCGTAGGGCAGGCGGCTAAACAGAGCGGGGTTGAAGACCAGCGTGCCATTGTCGGCGCTGAACAGGGTCAGGCCGTCCGGCGCCGCCTTGGCCGCGGCGTCGGCCCCGATATTGGTGGCGGCGCCGGGCCGGTTGTCGATCACCACGGGCTGGCCGAGCGCGCGGGAGAGGGCGGCGCCCAGCACCCGGGCCAGTGTGTCCGTGCCGCCGCCGGCGGGGTAGGCGACGATCCACCGCAGCGGCGCCGCCGGCCAGGCGGGCTGCGCGCCGGCAGCGCGGGCGAAGGGCAGCAGGCCCAGGGAAAGGCCCAGGCGGCGGCGGGTGAGCGAAGGCATGGGCGTTTCCTCTGGAATTGTTGCTGCTTGTGGTCAGGCGGGCAGGATGCGGGCGCGGCACTCCCCGAAGCCGATCGGCGCGGCGCCGGCGCGGCAGGCACGGGCCCGCAGGATGATCTCGTCGCCATCCTCCAGGAAGCGGCGCGTCTCGCCGCCGGGCAGCGCCACCGGAACCCGCCCGCCCTGCGTGCTCTCCAGCAGGCTGCCGAGGCCCTCCGCCTCCGGCGCTGAGAGGGTGCCGGTGCCGAGCAGGTCGCCCGGGTTCAGGTTGCAGCCATTGCTGGTATGGTGCGCCAGCATCTGCGCCACGGTCCAGTACATGTGCCGGCTGCCGGAGCGGGCGAGGCGGTGCGGCGGCAAGCCCTGCTCCCGCATCCGCGGCGTCAGGATCAGCACCTCCAGCGCGATGTCGAGGGCGCCGCCCGCCTGGTCCGCCGCGTCCAGCAGATGCGGCAGGGGGGCGGGGTCGCCCTCCGGGCGCGGCGGCTGCGACATGCGGAACGGCGCCAGCGCCTCCGGCGTCACCACCCAGGCGGAGATGGTGGTGCCGAAGCTCTTCGCCAGGAAGGGGCCGAGCGGCTGGTACTCCCAGGCCTGGATGTCGCGCGCCGACCAGTCGTTCAGCAGGCAGAAGCCGGCAATGTGGGCGCCGGCCCCGGAGACCGGCACCGGCGCGCCAAGCTCGTTGCCGGGGCCGACCCAGACGCCGAGCTCCAGCTCGTAGTCCAGCCGCTCGCACGGGGCGAAGCGGGGCGCGGCGGCGTCGGGCGCCTTCAGCTGGCCGCGCGGCCGCCGCACATCGGTGCCGGAGACGCGCACGGAGGAGGCGCGGCCGTGATAGCCGATCGGCACGTGGCGGTAGTTCGGCAGCAGCGGATTGTCGGGCCGGAAGACGCGCCCGACATTGGTGGCGTGGTGGATGCCGACATAGAAATCCGTGTAGTCGCCGATGCGCGCCGGCAGGTGCAGGGTGCAGTCCGCGGCATCGTGCAGGCAGGGCGCGGCGCGGGGCTGGTCGGCGCTGCCGGCGGCGAGGATCGCCGAGAGCCGCTGGCGCAGCGCCCGGCGCGGGCCGGCGCCGAGGGCGAGGAAGCCGTTCAGCGGCGCCGTGGCGGCGGCCGCGGCGGCGTCGCGCAGGGCGCCCTCGAATAGCCCGGCGCGCAGCGCGGCCGCGAGGTCCAGGATATGGCGGCCGATGGCGACGCCGCCGCGCGGCGCCGCTTCCCCTGGCGGCGCGAAGACGCCGAAGGGGAGGTTCTGGATCGGGAAATCGGCATGGCCGTCGGCGCCCGGCACCCAGCTGCGCAGCGCCGGGTCGTGCGTGGCATCGAGCGTCGCCGTCACGGGCGGGCCGGGTCGAAATGCCGGCGCAGCGCCTGGCCGTATCCGGCATAGTCCTGCTGGAACTGCGGCGCCTCGGCGGCGTAGCGGGTGACGCGCTGCGGGAAGCGCGTCTCGAACATGAAGGCCAGCGTGCCCTCCAGCTTGTGCGGCTTCAGCGCCACGCTGCTGGCGCCCTCGAAGGCGGCCATGTCGGGCCCGTGCGGCAGCATGGTGTTGTGCAGCGAGAAGCCGCCGGGGACGAAGCCGCCGCCGGTCTTGGCGTCGTAGACGCCGTGGATCAGGCCCATGAACTCGCTCATGACGTTCATGTGGTACCAGGGCGGGCGGAAGGTGTCCTCGGCCACCAGCCAGCGGTCGGGGAAGATGACGAAGTCGATGTTGGCGGTGCCCGGCGTCTCGGAGGGCGCGGTCAGCACGGTGAAGATCGACGGGTCCGCATGGTCGAACAGCACCGGCCCCACGGGCGAGTAGCGGCGCAAATCGTATTTGTAGGGCGCGTAGTTGCCGTGCCACGCCACCACGTCGAGCGGCGACTGGCCGATCGGCGCGCGCCAGAACCGGCCGCCCCACTTCACCGTCAGGGTGGAGGGCACCTCGCGGTCCTCATAGGCGGCGACGGGGGTGAGGAAGTCGCGCGGATTGGCCAGGCAGTTGGCGCCGATCGGGCCGCGCTCGGGCAGGGTGAAGGCGCCGCCATAGTTCTCGCAGAGATAGCCGCGCGCCGGCTGCTCCCCCGGCAGTTCCACCCGCAGCTTCACGCCGCGCGGGATGACGGCGATCTCGCCCGGCGCGATGTCGATGATGCCGAACTCCGTCCACAGCCGCAGCGCGCCCTGCTGCGGCACGAACAGCATCTCGGCGTCGGCGTTGTAGAAATACTCGTCCTGCATGGAGCGGGTGGCGAGATAGATGTGGGAGGCCATGCCGCATTGCGTCGCCGCGTCGCCCGCCGTGGTGATGGTGCGCACGCCTTCCAGGAAGGAGAGGCGCTCCGCCGGCAGCGGGATCGGGTCCCAGCGCAGCGGCGCCAGGGGCAGCTCGGTCTCGGCGCAGGGCGCGGTGCGCCACAGCCCCGCCTCGGCCGGTGCGAAGCGCCCCCAATGCGCCACGGTGGGGCGGATGCGGTAGAGCCAGGAGCGCTCGTTGCTGGCGCGCGGCGCCGTGAAGGGCGAGCCGCTGAGCTGCTCGGCATAGAGGCCATAGGCGCAGCGCTGCGGCGAGTTGCGGCCGATGGGCAGGGCGCCGGGCAGCGCCTCCGTCTCGAAGCCGTTGCCGAAGCCGGAGAGATAGGCGGTGCCGGCGCCGGCCGCAGCCTGGCCGGCCGCGCTGCCGGGGCGCGTGGACTGGTTCATGGTCGTTCCTCCTGCCTCCGGGGTCTTCCGCCTGCCGGGGCGCCTCGCCGTACCGGCCCGCCGGCCCGGGGAAGACGGCGCCGGGAAGACCCTATGGCGTCACGGATGCGATGGAAAGCCGGGCGATGAGCCCGGCCAGGGCCTGCCGGAGCGGCGCTGGAAGCCGCAGGCGCTGCGCGCGGATGCTCCGCCGCCCGCCACGGCGCCTCATTTCGCCGCCGCCGGCTCCCGCGCCGCGCCGATCACGCCGCGGCGGATCTGGTCCTCCTCGATGCTTTCGAAGAGCGCGCGGAAATTGCCCTCGCCGAAGCCGTCATCGCCCTTGCGCTCGATGAACTCGAAGAACACCGGCCCGATGACGTTGCCGGAGAAGATCTGCAGCAGCAGGCGGGCCTTCCTGTGCTCCACCACCCCCTCGCCATCGACGAGGATGCCGTTCCGCTTCAGCCGCGCGATGTCCTCGCCATGGCCGGGCAGGCGCGCATCGACGCGCTCGTAATAGGTGTCGGGCGGCGCGGGCATGAAGGCGAGGCCGGCGGCGCGCAGCCCCTCGATCGTGCCGTAGATGTCGCTGCAGCCGCAGGCGATGTGCTGGATGCCCTCGCCCTTGTAGGCGCGCAGATATTCCTCGATCTGGCTCTCCTCGTCCGCGCTCTCGTTCAGCGGGATGCGGATGCGTCCGTCCGGGCTGGTCAGCGCGCGGGAGAACAGGCCCGTGTACTCGCCCTTGATGTCGAAGTAGCGGATCTGCCGGAAGTTGAAGAGCCTGGCGTAGAACTCGTACCAGACGTCCATCCGGCCACGGTGGACGTTGTGGGTCAGGTGGTCGATGTAGAACAGCCCCGCCCCCCGGGGCGCCGGCTCGCGCTCGCCCAGCCATTCGAAGCCGCAATCGTCGTAGACCGAGCCGGCCGCGCCGTAGCGGTCGACGAAGTAGAGCAGGCTGCCGCCGATGCCCCGGATTGCCGGGATATCCAGCGCCAGGCCGCCCTCCGCCGGGTCGGCCGGCGCGGCGCCGAGCGCCAGGGCGCGGCGGTAGGCATGCTGCGCATCCACCACGCGGAAGCCCATGGAGGGCACGCTGGGTCCGTGCGCCGCGGCGAAGCGCGTGGCCTGGCTGCCCGGCTCCTCGTTCAGCAGGTAGTTGACGTCACCCTGGCGGTACAGCGTGACCGCCCTGTCCCGGTGCCGCGCGACGGGCGCGAAGCCCATCTGCCGGAACAGCGCGTGCAGCTTCTCCGGCTCGGGATGGGCGTACTCGACGAAGGCGAAGCCGTCCGTGCCCATCGGGTTGTGGTCGTCGATGGCGGGTGGCGGCGCGTCATGCGGAAAGGGGCCCATGGTACGTTTCTCTCCTCCGGTGCTTCTCCGGAGGCTAGCGCGGCGCCGGCACATGATGTGTGCGAAGCCGGCGCCGATGCGCCTTGCGGCGCATGGATAGCGCATGGAAAAGTCCTCCCATGCACGGAATTCCCACACTGGACGGGTTCGACCTGAAGCTGCTGATGGCGCTTCAGGAGGATGGGCGCCTGACCAACCAGCAGCTGGGCGAGCGGGTCGGGCTTTCCCCCTCGCAATGCTCGCGGCGCCGCTCGGCGCTGGAGGCGGCGGGGCTGATCGCCGGCTACCACGCCGCGCTGGATGAGGAGGCGCTGGGGCTGCGGGTGCTGGCCTTCATCCAGGTCACGCTGGCCGCGCACAATGCGGAGAATTCGCGGCTGTTCCGCATGCTGCTCGAGCGTGTGGAGGAGGTGCAGGAAGCCTACGCCATGACCGGCGACGCCGATTACCTGCTGAAGGCCATCGTGCCGGACCTGAAAGGCCTCTCCCGCCTGGTCAACGAGACGTTGCTGGCGCATGAGAGCGTCGCCCGGGTGCGCTCCTCCATCGTTCTGGAGCGACTGAAGCAGTCGGCGCGGCTGCCGCTGGCGTCCCTCTCCCCCCTGGGCTGAGCGGCGCCGCCCCGCGCGGGCGGCGGCCCGCAGGCGGGGAGGGGGCGGGCCGGGGTGCCGGCCCTACCGGCCGCTCATCCGGTGCAGCAGGATGCGGCGCGAGCCGGCCTCGACCGTCACCTTCCAGTGGTCCGCCTGCGCCACGCCCAGGATGTTCGCCGGCCGGTAGGCCACCACATTCACCCCGCCCGCATGGCGGAGGCTGTCGTAGAGGATGCCGTCGGCGGCCGAGGCGCGGACCTCCTCCCCCAGCACCTGCGAGGCGGCATGGCTGTCTGGGGCATAGATTTCGGCCCGCGCCGCCTGCTCGCCGCGGATGTCGAGATAGGCGCCGGCGAGGTCCGCCGTATAGGCGCGGTAGGCACGGCTGAGGGTGGCGGCGCCGGTGGCCACCGCCTCGCGCCGCAGATGGTGCGCCACCTCCGCCGCCGCGGTGGGCAGCGCGGCGGCGGCATACCAGGCGCCGAGGTCGGGGCCGTTGAACCGCGCGCCGGCGGGCGCGGCGTGCAGGAAGGCGGCCATGACGACGCTCGAATTCGGCCGCCCATAGACCCACTGGCTGCGCGGCAGGCGCAGGATGCGCTCCTGCACCAGCCGGTCATTGGTCCAGCCGGCCAGCTCCATCACCGCCTGCATGTCGGCGGCGGTGGCCACCGTGTCGAACAGGCCGATCGGCGGGAAGCGGGACGGGACCAGCCGGTGGGTCGGTGCCGGGGCCGGTGCGTGGCAGTCGCTCAAGAGATGACCAGATCCGCATCCGTGTAGGGGGTGAAGTCCCGGTCGGCGCCGTTCGGCTCCATGGAGAGGCCGCCGCGCGCCGCATCCAGGAAGCGGCGCACGGCCATCAGCCCGTCCTGCGTGCCGCTGGTCACCAGCTCCAGCGGCGGCCGGCCGCCGAAGAGGGTGGCGCTGTGCGGCCGGCGCAGCCAGGCGACGCCCTCCCGCTCGCTCTCATGCAACACCCCCAGCGCCTGGTGGATGCCGAGGACGGCCGAGATCCGCGCCAGCGTGTCCACGTCGAGCGTGAAGCTGCCGTGCTCGCGCGCGATCCTGGCCCAGCGATGGAAGGTGGAGCGGGCCGGGTAGCCCAGCACCAGCAGGCGCTGCGTCTCGTCCAGCCCCCAGAGATCGGCGATGGCCAGGAAGGTCCGCATGCCCGGCGCGCTGAGCCGCCGGCGGTTCTCCGGCGAGAAGCGGCTCCGGTCCAGGCGCTGCGGAGCGGGCGCCAGGGGCTGCGCGAGGGCGGCGGCAGGCTGGTGCATGGCGGCTCTCCCTGTCCAGATCGGCACAAAATCCATGTTGAGACAGCTTCGGCGATTTGCAAGGGCATTCCGCGCCTGTTCGGCTCTCCGCCCCGCCTGAGCCGGCGAGAGATTGTCTTGCGGAGGCAATCATATTGGTACTACCACTTTGGCATGACCAAAAGTGCCGAAGCCTCTGGCCCTCTTCACCTCACCTCCGCGCCGCCGCCCGATGAGCGGAGCGGCCTGCTGGGGCGCCTGCTGACCTTCATCGCCTACCACCGCCTTCAGCCCGGCGACCGGCTTCCGGCGGAGCGCGACCTCGCCGAGCGCTTCGGCGTCGGCCGCGGCGCGGTGCGGGAGGCGCTGGTGGTGCTGGAGACGCTGCGCATGGTGGAGCGCCGGCCGAATTCCGGCATCTACCTGCGCGCCGTGGAGAAGCAGGGCTCGATCGAGGCCATCGTGCTGCAGGCCGAGCTGGGCATCCCGCTCACCGGGGCCGAGGTGCGCGAGGTGGTGGAGCTGCGCCGCATCCTGGAGATGCAGGCCATGCGCCTCGCCGCCGAGCGGCGCCATGCGGAGGACATCGCGCGGCTCGACGCGATCCTGGCCACGGGCGAGGGCGCCGTCGCCGCCGGGGATGGCGCACGCTTGGCCGATTACGACGCCGCCTTCCACCTCGCCATGGTGGAGGCCACCGGCAACCACGTCTTCCTGCGCGTGGTGCACGCCTTCTACCTGATGTCCCGCAACCGCCGCCGCGCCTACTTCGCCGACGGGCAGCGCGCCCCCCTCTCGCACGCCCAGCACGTGGCGATGCGCGACGCCGTGGCGGCGGGCGACCCGGACCGTGCCGAGGCCGCCATGGGCAGCCACCTGCGCGGCGTCGAGAGCTACTGGCTGGAGCTGCTGGAGCGCCGCACGCGCGAGGAATGACGGCGGCCCGCGCCAAATGGCCGTGCCGTCCCTGGGAGGAAACAAGAACGCATGAAGATCACCGACGTGACCTGCCACGTCCTGCAATCCAAGGTGGAGCAGCCCTTCACCTCGGCGCGCGGCTGGCTCTACACCACCCGCGCCTCCTGCATCGTCGAGATCGCGACCGATGCGGGCATCACCGGCTGGGGCGAATGCTACGGCCCGGCGGCGGTGAACAAGACCATCATCGAGACGCAGTACCGCCAGCGGGTGATCGGCCGCGACCCCTTCGACGTCGAGGTGGTGTGGGAGGACCTCTACAACCGCATCAAGGATTATGGCCTGACCGGCATGACCATCGCCGCGCTGTCGGGCATCGACATCGCGCTGTGGGACATCATCGGCCGCGCCGTGGGCAAGCCCGTGCACAAGCTGATCGGCGGCGCGCACCGGACGGAGGTGCAGGCCTATGCCACCGGCCTCTACTTCATCGACATGGACCGGCTGGTGGAGGAGGCGGTCGAGGAGGCGGAGGAGTATGTCCAGCAGGGCTTCCGCGCCATCAAGATGAAGATCGGCCTCGGCGACCCGAAGCTCGACCTGCGGCGCGTCGCCGCGGTGCGGCAGGCCATCGGCCCCGACGTGAAGCTCGCGGTGGATGCCAACCACTGCTTCACCGTGCCGCAGGCCATCCGCCTCGGCCGCGCCATGGAGGAGCTGGACCTGCTGTGGTTCGAGGAGCCGATCAGCCCCGAGGACCATGACGGCTATGTGGAGGTGACGCGGGCGCTCGACATGGCGGTGGCCGGCGGCGAGAACGACTTCACCCGCTGGGGCTTCCGCGATGTCATCGCGCGCAAGGCGATGGACATCGTGCAGCCGGATGTCTGCGCCGCGGGCGGCATCAGCGAGTGCCGCAAGATCGCCGCCATGGCCTCGGCGCATGGGGTAGAATGCGTGCCGCACGCCTGGGGCTCGGCCATCGGCCTCGCCGCCACGGTGCAGTTCCTGGCAGCATTGCCGGACACGCCGCCCGCCTTCCGCCCGATGCCGCCGATGCTGGAATTCGAGCAGACGCCGAACCCGCTGCGCGACCACCTGGCGAAGAACCCCATCGTGCAGCAGCGCGGCATCGTGCGCGTGCCCGATGGCCCCGGCCTCGGCATCGAGGTCGATCGCGCGGTGCTCGCCCAGTACAAGGTGGCCTGAGCCATGCTCGTCGCCCTGACCGATCCGATCGACCCCGCCGGCGAGGCCGTGCTGCGGGAGGCCGGCCACGAGGTCGCGCTCGCCCCGCCCGGCGGGCTGGACGCCCTGCTGGCCCGCGCCGAGGCCGTGGTGGTGCGCCGCCAGCTCCCCGACGACCTCTGCGCCCGCGCGCCGCGCCTGCTGGCCGCCGTGCGGCAGGGGGTTGGCGTGGACATGATCCCGATCCCCGACTGCACGGCGCATGGCGTGCTGGTGGCCAATGTACCGGGCGCCAACGCCGATTCGGTCGCCGAGTTCGCCATCGGCCAGATGCTCGCCATCGCCCGCCACGCGGAGGCGATGCACGCCGCGCTGCTGTCGGAGGGCTGGGACAAGGCCCGCGCCCGCACCGCCAGCGCCTTCGAGCTGCGCGGCCGTACGCTCGGCATCGTCGGCGTCGGCGCGGTGGGGCGGCGGCTGGCCGAAATCGCCGGCACCGGCTTCCGCATGCGGGTGCTCGGCCACCGGCGCGACCGCGACGCGCTGCCGCCCGGCGTGGACTACGCCTCCCTGGAGACGCTCTTCGCCGAGAGCGACTTCATCGTGCTCGCCTGCCCGTTGACCGAGGCGACACGCGGCCTCGTCTCCGCCGCGCTGCTGGCGCGGATGCGGCCCGGCGCCTGGCTGCTGAACCTGGCGCGCGGCGCCGTGGTGCAGGAGGAGGCGCTGCTGGAGGCGCTGCGCGCGGGCCGCATCGGCGGCGCCGCGCTCGATGTCTATCCGGTGCAGCCGCTCGCGCCTGACCACAAGCTGCGCGCCCTGCCCAACGTGCTGCTGACGCCGCACGCGGCGGGCCTCAGCCGCGAGGCGGTGCTGCGCATGAGCACGGGCGCCGCCGAGGCGGTGGTGCAGATCCTGCGCGGCGGGCGGCCGCGCAGCCTCGTCAACCCCGAAGCCTGGGAGGCCTCGCGCGCGCGGCGCCGGAGCCTCGGCCATGCGGAGGCCGCCACGGCATGAAGATCTCCCGCGTACAGGCCACCTGGTGCCGCGTGCCGATCCCCGAGGAGCGGCGCTTCACCAGCGATTTCGGCCTCGTCTCCACCTTCGATTCCGTCATCGTGCGGATCGACACCGAATGCGGCCTGACCGGCTGGGGCGAGGCCAAGGCGGGGGTGGGCAGCGCCGCCGCCTGCGCCGGCCTCGCCGCCATCATCAACCTCGACTACGCGCCGCTGCTGCTGGGCCAGGACCCGCGCGACATCTCCCGCCTGTGGGACGTGATGTACAACACCCCGCGCGAGGGCTACGCCGTCGCCGGTGGCTACGCGCTGCCGCAGCTCGGCCGGCGCGGCCTCTCCATCGCCGCCATCGCCGGCGTCGACATCGCGCTGTGGGACATCCTCGGCAAGTCGCTGGGCGCGCCGGTCTGGCGGCTGCTCGGCGGGCGGCGGGCGGAGCGGATGCCGGCCTATGCCTCGGGCGGCTGGGCCGACGTCACGAAGATCGGCGCGCAGCTCAAGGGCTATTGCGACAAGGCCGGCTTCCGCGCCGTGAAGATGCGGGTCGGCGTCATGGATGGCTCGCCCGCCCGCTCCGCCGCCCGGGTGCGCGCGGCGCGGGAGGCGCTGGGGCCGGAGATCCGCCTGATGGCCGATGCGCACGGCACCTGGACGGTGGCCGAGGCGCGCGCCTTCTGCCGCATGGTCGAGGATTGCGACCTGTTCTGGTTCGAGGAGCCGTGCAGCGCCGACGACAAGGCCGGCACGGCGGAGGTGCGCCGCTGCTCCACCGTGCCGGTCAGCGCCGGCGAGAGCGAGTTCACCCGCCACGATTTCCGCGAGCTGGCGGAGCTGCGCGCGGTGGACGTGATGCAGCCCGACCTCGCCATTGCCGGCGGCATCACCGAGGGGCTGCGCATCGCCGGCATCGCCGCGGCCTACAACCTCCGCCTCGCGCCGCATCTCTGGTCCGGCGCGCCGGCCTTCGCCGCCGGACTGCACCTCGCCGCCACGCAGAGCGCCGGCTTCATCCTGGAATACTCGCTCGGCCACAACCCGATGCTGCACGAGCTGATCGAGGAGAGCTTTCCGGTGGAGGACGGGCATGTCGCCATCCCCGACCGGCCGGGGCTCGGCATCACCGTGCGGGAATCCTTCCTGCGCGAATACGGCCAGGGGAGCTGCCCATGAAGATCGCGAACATCGAGGCCTTCCCCACCTCCTTCCCGGTGCCGGAGGGGGCGGGCGTCTCGCTCGGCGTCGGCCGCGCCGTGAAGCGGGACGCGGTGGTGGTGAAGGTCACCACCGATGACGGGCTGGTGGGCTGGGGCGAGAGCCACCACGGCCGCGCCCACACCGCCGTCGCCGCCCTGTTGCAGACCACGCTGAAGCGGCTGGTGCTGGGCATGGAGGCCACCGACACGGTGGGCGTCTGGCAGAAGATCTATCGCGGCCAGCTCGCCAGCCACGGCATGGGAGCGGGCTGCGCGCTGGCCATGTCCGGGCTCGACATGGCGCTGTGGGACATCCGCGGCAAGGCGGCGGGGCTGCCGCTCTACAAGCTTCTGGGCGGTGCCGCGCGCGCGGTGCCGGCCTATGCCGGTGGCGTGGCGCTCGGCTACCAGCCGCCGGAGGAACTCGTGGCGGAGGCCGCGCCGCATCTGGAGGCCGGCTACCGCGCGGTGAAGCTGCGCATCGGCGACACCGTGGCGAAGGACATCGCCCGCATGGAGGCGGTGCGGACGGCGTTCGGCGACGGCATCGACATCCTGGCCGATGCCAACACCGCCTACAGCCTCGCCGATGTGCGGCGCGTGATGCCGGCGATGGACGACCTGCAGATGGGCTGGCTGGAGGAGCCCTTCCCGCCGCACGACCGGCACGACTACGCCGTGGCGCGCGGCTACGGCACCACGCCGCTGGCGGCGGGAGAGAATCATTTCACCCGCTTCGAGTTCGCGCCGCTGCTCGAGGATGGCGCCATCGGCATCTGGCAGCCGGACCTCTCGAAATGCGGCGGCATCACCGAGGCGCTGCGCATCGCCGCCATCGCCTCGGCGCACAAGATCGCGGTGCATCCGCACAGCTCGATGACCGGGCTGAACCAGGCGGCCAGCATCCACTTCCTCTGCGCCATCGACAATGCCGGCTACTTCGAGGCCGACGTCTCGCGCGGCAATTTGTTCCGGGATGCGCTGGTCAGCGAGCCCTGGCGCATCGGCGCGGATGGCTGCGTCCGCCCGCCCGAGGCCCCCGGCATCGGCCTCTCGGTCGATGAGGACTGGCTGCGGGCCCATCCCGCCATCGAGGGGCCCGGCTACGTGTGAAGCATTGATCCGGCGCGACCGCCCCGGCACGAGGGCGGCGCGCCCCCAACAGGAGGCGTCCATGACACAGAATTCCCGGCGGAGCCTGCTCCGCCGCCTCGCGCTCGCCGCGCTCGCGGCCTGCGCACCCCTCGCGGCCGGCGCGGCCGAGCCGGCCTTCCCGGCGCGCGAGATCCGGTTCCTCAACCCCTTCGCGCCGGGCGGGACCTCCGACCTCCTCGGCCGCATCCTGGCCGAGCAGCTCACCCGGCAGGTCGGCCAGAACGTGGTCGTGGAGAACAAGACCGGCGCCGGCGGCATCGTCGCCACCCAGGAGCTGGCGCGCAGCGCCCCGGATGGCCACACGATGCTGCTGGCCTCCATGGGCATCCTGACCATCACGCCACAGATGCAGGCCGTGCCCTACGACGTGCGCAAGGACCTGATCCCGGTCGCCAATGTCGCCTCGGTCTACAACATCCTGGTGACCGGGCCGCGCTCCCAGATCCGCTCCTGGCAGGACCTGGCGCGGATCGGCCGGGAGCGGCCGCGCGACCTGAGCTGCGCCACGGTGGGCGCCGGCTCCAGCCAGCAGCTCTCCTGCGTCCTGTTCTCCGCCCTCACCGGGGCGCAGCTCACCCAGGTGCCCTACCGGGGTGGCGCGCCGGCCATCCTCGACATCGCCAGCGGCCGTGTCGACGTGATGTTCGGCAACATGCCGGAATTCCTGGGGCAGATCCGCGATGGCGGGCTGCGCGCCGTGGCCTATGGCGCGCAATCGGCCTCTCCCCTGATGCCGGAGCTGCCGGTGATCTCGAAGGACGGGCTGCCGGGCTTCGTCATCCCCAGCTGGTTCGGCGTGGTGCTGCCGGGCGGCACGCCGCAGCCGATCGTGGACCGGTGGAACACGGAGCTGAACCGCGCCCTGGCCGCGCCGGAGGTGCAGCGCCGCTTCACCGAGAACGGGCTGGAACGCATCGGCGGCTCGCGCGACGACTTCCAGGGCCATATCGAGGCGGCCCGCGCGCGGTGGGGCGCCATCATCCGCGAGCACAACATCCGCCCGGACTGAACGGCCACCGCATCGCCGGGGGCAACGGGGGCCTGGGTGCGCCATCGCCCAGGCCCTGCGCCGCCCCCCGCACCGCGCCCGGCGCCGCCGTCACTCCAGGAAGGACACATGCGCGGCGACGACGCGCCAACCCTCCGGCATTCGCGCCCAGCTCTGGCTCTGCCGCCCGATGCGGGGATTGCCGGGGCGCTGGAATTCCGTGTTGGCCGTGGCGAAGTCGCGGCCATAGGTGGTGATGACGGTCCGGGCCAGCGTGCGCTCCAGCCCCTGGGAGGGGCGCGCGGCGCGGAAGGCGGCGATCGCCGCGTGGCCGTAGAGGTTCTCGGTGGCGCCGTAGCGCAGCGTATGCGGGCTGTTCCAGAAGCTCTCGTCCAGCGCCGCCACGTCGTTGCCCACCAGCGCCGCCTCGTAGCGCTGGAAGGCTGCCGTCACCTCGGCCACCACGTCCGGCATGTTGATGTCCATGAAGCCTGCTCCTGGGCTGTGCCTTGAGATCCGGCTGGGCCGGAGAGGGCCAGTCTGTCCTCCAGAGCCGGAGAGGAAAAGGCGGCCCGGCTGGCACCCCGGAAACCCATCGAGCCGTGGAATCGCGGCAGCATCAAAGCCCAAGAGGCTGGTTCATAGATCCTGGGCCTAGCGCAGCGCCGCCGCCAAGGCGTTCAGGTCCGGCTCTGCCGCTTCCTGCCCCGCCGCTGCACGGGCGATGGCATGGTTCTGCTGTACCCGCTCCGGCGCCCCGGGCCGATCCAGCCGTCCGAAAAGCGCCGCCGCCGTGTTGGCATCCCCCGCCAACAGGGTGGAGAGCGCCAAGTTGTTGGCCGCGGCGATATTCCCCGGCTCGATCGTCTGTACCGTCCGGTAGCTTTGCTGTGCCTCGACGTGCCGGCCCAGCAGGTCCAATGCCACGCCCTGGCCGTTGAGCGACAAGACATCCCCGGGCGCACGCGCCAGCAACTGGCGGTAGCTGGCCAGGGCTGCCTCAGCCTGCCCCAGAGCCAACTGCACCCGGGCGCCGGCTGCCAGCAGAACGGGATCCTGCGGATGGCGGCGGCTCGCTTCCTTCAGCACGTGCAGGGCCTGGTCCGGCTGGCCATACTCCAGCAGGGCATGGGCATAGCGTGCCTGCACCTCGGCCCGGTCCGGCGCCTGGGCCGCGGCGGCGGCATACAGGGAAAGCGCCACATCCTCCTGTCCTGCCTGCTCGGCGACCGCAGCCACCCGCATGCGCGTCGCCACCTCGTCGCGCCGAGCCGAACTGGCGCAGCCGGCGAGCAGCAACGGGCAGAAGAGCAGCAGCAGGCGGCTGATGGTGTGTGGCATGGCGGGACTTAGCCTCCGCTGAAATGAGAAATGATCCGGATGGCGGAGGGGCCGATCAGGACAATGAACAGGCAGGGCAGAATAAAGAGCACGAGCGGCAGAACCAGCAGGGCCGGCAGCCGCGCAGCACGCTCCTCCAGCTTGGTCATGCGCTCCTGCCGCATCTCGGCGGCCAGCACGCGCAGCGCCTGGGCCAGCGGCGTGCCATAGCGCAACGTCTGCGACAGGGTGGCGGAGAGACGCTGGAAGCTTTCCACGCCCGTACGCTCGCCCAGGCGCATCAACGCCTCCCGCCGGTCCGGCAACATGCGCAGCTCCTGGGTCAGCAGAGCCAGCTCCAGGGCGATGGTGGGGTTGGAGAATTCGAGCTCCCGCGCCACACGCTCCACCGCACTGTCCAGGCCAAGGCCGGATTCGGCGCAGACCACCAGCAGGTCCAGCGCATCCGGCAGGCCCCGCTCCAGGGCCGCGACATAGGGGCGGCGCAGCATGGCCACCACCCAGCCCGGCAGCAGGATACCCAGCACCAGGCCCGCGGCCGGCAGCATCCATTGCATCTGCCCCCCGGCGATGCGGCCGATGAACCAGCCCAGAGCCGGCAGCGCCAGCACCGCCACCAGCTTCACGCCCAGGAAGGTGGAAACGGCACGATGCGGGTTGAAGCCGGCCGCGCCCACGGCGCGCTCCAGCTCCGCGATATCCTTGGCCGAGAACAGCGCCGTCTGCCGCAGCAATTCGCCGAGGCGCTGCAAGGCCTTGCCCAGCGGATGCAGCGCGCTGGCGGCGCGGCGGCCATCGGGCGTGGCGGGGCGCGTCACCTGCCGGATACGTCTGGCATAGCCGCGCTCCCGCGCCTCGGCATGCAGCAGCAGCGTGGCGATGACGACGAGCAGCAGCGCGCCGCCGCCCGCGAGGCCCGCCAGGATCAGCGAGGAGGTGCCCGCCATGCCCCTCACTCGCTCGTATTTTTGCGGATGAGCCAGCGGATGGTCAGCAGGCCCATGCCCAGCAAGGTCAGGGCCGCCATCAGCAATGCCTGGCCGGAAGGGGTGGTGAAGAAAATCTCCAGATAGCCAGGCTGCAGGAAGGAAAGGCCAAGCCCGGCCAGGAAGGGCAGGATGGCGAGGATCAGCGCGGACATGCGTGCCTCCGCCGCCAGGGCACGGGCGCGGCTGCGCATGGCCACGCGCTTGCGCACCATGTCCGCCAGCGTATCCAGCGCCGCCGTCAGGCTGCCGCCGGTCTGCGCCTGCAGGCCGATCATGACGGAGAAGAAGGCGTATTCGGACAGCCGCGTGCGCTCGTAGAGGCTCCAGAGCGCCGTCTCGGCGGAACGCCCGATGGCGATCTCACCCACGACGCGTCCGAAAGCCTCCCGCGTGGGAGAGGGCATTTCCCGGGCGATGCTGCGCAGCGCCTCGGTCATCGGCAGCCCGGCGCGCACACCGCGGACGATGACGCCCAGCGCATCCGGCAACTGGCGGAACAACGCATTGGTGTAACGGCGGTGCTGCCAGAGGAAGATGCTGCGGATGGCCAGGACGCCGCTGGCGGCACCGGCCACGCCGCCGGGGCCCGTGCCCAGATAGGCCGAGGCCCGCCAGAAGCCCAGCAGCCCCACCGCCGCCCCCGCCGCCAGCACCACCATCCAGGGGATGGTGTGCTCGGCCGGGTTGTCCGGATGGTAGCTGACCAGGCGGAAGATGCGCCGCAGCATCGGGTTGCCGCCGCGTGGCGCCACGCGGATGCTGGGCATGCGCGGGACGGCCGTGGCCGACGGCGCGGCCACGGCCCGCGCGCCCTGCACGCGGGCCCGCATCCTGTCCTGCGCGCCGCTGCGCAGCAGCACCGTGGCGGCCGCGGCCCACAGAGCCACCGCCATCGCCAGGAGCAGCGCCGGCATCATTCCGGCAGCTCCTGCAACGCGTCCATCCAGCTGCGCTCCAGGCCGTAATAGCGCAGCTTCTCGGAAAAGCCGGGGCGCGTGCGCGGGCTGACATAGCGGCCGAGCAGCCGCCCATTCGCGTCCTCGCCCTCGAAATTGTAGGTGAACACCTCGTTCATGGTGATCACATCGCCTTCCAGCCCGCAGATCTCCGAGATCTGCGACACGCGGCGGACGCCGTCGCGCATGCGCTCCACCTGGATGATGAGATCGACGGCACTGGCGATCTGCGTGCGGATGGCGCGCGGCGGCAGCGACATGCTGCCCATCTGCACCATGTTCTCGATACGCGTCACCGCGTCGCGCGTGGTGTTGGCGTGCACGGTGCAGACCGAGCCGTCATGGCCGGTGTTCATGGCCTGCAGCATGTCGAACGCCTCCGAGCCGCGCACCTCGCCGACGATGATGCGGTCGGGGCGCATGCGCAGGGCGTTCTTCATCAGGTCGCGCTGCGTGATCTCGCCCTTGCCTTCGAGGTTCGGCGGGCGCGTCTCCAGCCGCACCACATGCGGCTGCTGGAGCTGCAGCTCGGCCGCGTCCTCGATGGTGACGATGCGCTCCTCGTGGTCGATCAGCCGGCTCAGCGCGTTCATCATCGTCGTCTTGCCGGAGCCGGTGCCGCCGGAGACGACGATGTTCAGGCGGCAGCGCGCGGCGATCTCCAGCACCCGCGCCACCTGCGGGATCATGCTGCCATTCGCCACCATCACCGAGAAGTCGATCTTCTTCTTGGAGAACTTGCGGATGGAAAGGCAGGGCCCGTCCAGCGCCAGCGGCGGGAACACGACGTTGACGCGGCTGCCATCGGCCAGGCGGCAATCCAGCAGGGGGCTGGATTCGTCGACACGGCGGCCCACCGCGGACGCCATCTTCTGCGCGATGTTCGCCACCTGCGCCGCGTCGCGGAAGCGCACATCGGAGAGGCGCATGCGGCCGCGCACCTCGATGAACACCCTGTCGGGGCCATTGACCATGATGTCGCTGATGCTGTCGTCCTGCAGCAGCGGCTCGAGCGGCCCGTAGCCGATCATGTCATGCGTCAGCTCCTCGGCCAGCCGCGCCTGCTCGCGCGCCGACAGCTCCAGCCGCTGGCGGTCGGCGACCTCGTGCACAAGGGCTTCCAGCTGGGCGCGCAGGGCCGGCGCCGGCAATTCGGCGGCGACGGTGGGATCGATGCGGTCCATCACCTGGCTGCGCAGGCGGAAGAGCGGCGCCTCGCGCGTGGCTTCCCGCGGCACGGCGCCGGGGGCGGGCTCGTTCGCGGGTGCGGGCGGCGCCTCGGCGCGGCGGCCGAAAGTCTTCATCGCCGCCACAGCCGCGCCAGCCGGCGCAGCCCTCCCTCCTCGGCGGCGGCGCCCGCGCCGGAGATCTCACGCGTCAGGGGCGTCAGGGCGCGGCGGAAGCCGGCGCTGTCATGCAAGGCGGGGCGGCCCAGATTCATGGCTTTCGGAACCTGACCAGGAAAATCGGGGATGAGGATGTCGGGCGCGCTCCCCAGCCCTTCCGCGACCAGGGCATTGCCGAGCCCGCCGCGCAGCCCCGCGCGGTTCAGCACCAGCAGGGGAGTGGCGCCACTGGCCAGGGCCGCGACCATGCGGCGGCCGGCCCCGGCGTCGCGGATGCTCGCGACATCCGGCCCCATCACCAGGATGCGGTGCCGCGCCAGGGCGATCACGCGCCGCTCCATCACGCCCGGCGGATGGGGCAGATCGACGACGATGGTGTTGAAACGGGAACGGAGAAGCTCCAGCAGCCGGGTGATGCCGGCCTCCGTGGGGGCGGGGCTGGATTCGAGGGCCTCGTCCGCCGCCACCACGCGGAAGCGGTCGGAGACCGGGATGGAGACGCGGTCGAGGAAAAGCGCATCCACACGGTCCGGCTCCTCGAGCGCCACGCGCAGGCCGGCGCCGGGGCGGGCGCCGAGCGAGAGCGCCGCGCTGCCGCCGCGCAGATGCAGGTCCAGCAGCGCGACATGGCCGCGCGTGGTCTCCGACAGGTGCAGCGCCAGGTTGGTGGCGATGGTGGTGGCGCCGACGCCGCCGCGCAGGCCGCTGACGGCGACGATCTGCCCGCCGCGTGGCGTGGCGGGGCCGTGGCTGCCGCCCGCGGAGAGCAGCTCCGCCAGCGGCGGGCCGAACAGGCGGCTGACATTGTCGCGGGTCAGCGGCTTGTAGATGTATTCCTCGACGCCGAGGTCGCGCGTGATGCCGCGGTAGAAGCTGAGGTCGTTGCGGTCGCCCACCACCAGCACGCGCACATCGGGGCTGCAGACCGTGGCCAGCCGGTCCAGCGCCTCGGCCGCGTCGTCGACGCCGGAGATGTCGACGATCAGCAGGCGCGGGGTTTCCTCCCGCTCCAGCGCGCGGGCGGCCGTGCGGACATTGCCGCGCCGCACCGGCACCGCATCCATCCATTCCGCCAGCCCGCCGCGCAGCGCCGCCTCGTCCGCCTCCTCCGCCAGGAAGGCGAGCAGGACGGGGCGCTCCGCCGCGCCGCCGGTGCCGCGCGCCGTCTCAGCGGCCGACACTGCCCGCTCCCGAGCCGCGGGGGTCCAGCAGCGGATAGGCCTTGCCCTGGCGCAGCCGCTGCACGGCGGCGGCGGCGGTGTCGGCATGGCTATCCGTGGCGCCGATGCCCCGGCGCTCATGCGCGGGGTCGGCCATCATGGCGCGCAGGTTCCGGTCGTTGACGCCGCCGGCCTGCCAGGTGCCAGGGCGGGCGACCGGGTCGGCGCAGCCGGCCAGCAGCAGGGCGGCCGCGAAACCCAGGGGCTTGAGCATGTCAGGGGCTACTCCAGCATGAAGCCGGCATTGGCCGGCCGGCGCAGCACCGGCGGCTGCGCGCCACGGGCGATCTGCCGCCGCTCCAGCACGCGCTCCAGATCCGTCGCCGGGCGGAAGCCGTCCGTCGGCGCCGCCAGCAGCGCGGGGTCGGAGACCGGGCGGACGACATAGGGGGTGACGATGATCACCAGCTCGCTCTCGCTGCGCTGGAACTGGTCGGAGCGGAAGAGCGGGCCGAGGATCGGCAGGTCGCTCAGCCCCGCCAGCCCCTGCTGCACCTGGCTGCTGTTGCGGGTCAGCAGGCCGGCGATGGCGAAGCTCTGGCCGCTGCCCAGCTCCACCGTCGTCTCGGCGCGGCGGACGGTGAGGGCCGGGATCTGCACGGAGCCGCCGACGATCGGCACGCTGATGGCGCCGTTCTGCGACAATTCGCTGACTTCCGGACGGATGCGCAGCGTCATCCGGTCCACCGACAGCACAGTGGGCACGAAGGAGAGGCTGACGCCGAAGGGCTTGAACTCCACCGAGATCTGCCCGGTGTCGCTGGCGGCGACCGGCAGCGGGAACTCGCCGCCCGCCAGGAAGCTGGCCGTCTCGCCGGACTGCGCCGTCAGGTTCGGCTCGGCGAGGATGGTGATCAGCTGGTCGGCCGCGAGCGCGTCGATCACGCCGTTGATGTCGAGGCGCGAGGTGCGGATGCCGCCGGCGATGCGCCCGGCGGCGGCCGCGCTGCTCAGGGCGCCGGCGCCGCTGGCCACCGCGCCGGCGACGCTGCTGGCCGAGGGACCGCTGCGCAGCCCGAAGGCGAAGCTGCCGACGGAGCCGAGCGCCTGCCAGTTCAGGCCCAGCTCCCGGGTGATCTGGCGGGAGATCTCGGCGATGCGGACCCGCACATTCACCTGCGTGCTGCCGCGCACCGCCAGGGCGTTCTCCACCGCCCGCTCCTTGCCGCCGAAGGCGGCGGCCAGGGCCAGGGCGCGGCTGGCCTCGGAGGGGCTGGCCACGCTGCCCTCCAGCACGATGGCCGAGGCGGTGACGCGGAGGCGCAGGCCCTGCAGGCCCGGCACCGCCTCCCGCAGGGCGGCTTCCAGAGCCGCCGCGTTCAGCGGCGCGGCGGCGGGGGTGGCGGGCGCCAGGGGTGTCAGCACCGCCGGGTTGCCGCCGGCCGGCGCGACACTCCCCCGCACGGCGATATCGTATTGCGCCACCAGCGAGCCATCCTCGGCCGTGGCGATCAGGGTGGTGCGCCCCTCCGCCACGCCCATGACGAAGAGGCGCGTGGGCGAGGTGGGCTGCACCCGGGCGATGCGCGGATCGGCGGCGATCACCGTGCTGGCCGGGCGCGGCAGGGTGAGAAGCTGGCCTGTGCCGGCCTCCAGCCGCGCGCTGCCCATCAGCGGCGCCGTCGGGCCGGCCGGCGCCACGGTCGGCAGCGCCGGCTGCACCGGCTGCGCCAGGGCCAACCCTGGCAGGAGCAGCAGGCCGGCCATGCCCAGCAGCCGGGGTGGGAAGCCGGTCATCGGAAGGTCAGGTCCTGTGCCTCGCCGCCCTGGATCACGCGCATGCGGGTGACTGCTCCCTGTTCGGTCTGTGAAAGCGCGCTGGAGACATCGGCGCCGAAGACGGCAGCCCGCGCCGCGGCGGGTTCGGCCACGGCCGCCTCCTCCATGGCGCGGACGGTGATGGCGAGCCGGCCCAGACGGCTGGCCACCGCCACCCGCTCGGCCTCCCGCGTGGAGACTTCCAGCGTCACGGTGCTCGCCACGCTGCGGGTGGCGGATTCGGCGCTGGCACCTTGCGTCATCTTCTGGTCCACGGCGATGACGCGGATATCCGTCAGCACCGTCTCCGCCACCACGCGGCGGTCGAGCGGGGCCTGGGAGGCGTCGAGCTCCTGGGTCAGGATCAGGTCCACCTGGTCGCCGGGCCAGATCAGCCCGGCGGCGCCGGTCACGGCGTCGACGCCCACGGAGATGGCGCGCCGGCCCGGGCGCAGCACGGCGGCGAGGAAGCCGCGGTCGCGCGGGCGCAGCACATCGGCGCGGGAGAGCGGCGCGCCGGCCTCGCGGTACTGGCGCAGCATGGCGCCCTGCAGCTCGGCGCGCTCTTCCGGCGTGTCGCGCAGCGCGTCGCCGGATGCGGCCTCGGGCGGCACCTCACGCACCACCCAGTCGCCTTCCTTCAGCAGCGATCCCGCCAGAAGAGGACGGGCCGCGACCAGCACGCGCAGGCGAGTGGGAGCCGGCGGTTCTGCGGCGGCGGCGGAGGCGGCCGCGATCGGCGCGGGCGGCTGCACCGCTCGCCAGGCAACCAGCCCGAGGCCGGCCGCTGTCAGGAGCAGGAGCAGGACGAGGAAGAGCCGCATCGTCGTGCCCTATATCCTGTGCAGGAGGACCGCCGCGCCGCCCAGGGCGATGGCCAGCCCATAAGGCAACGGTCCCCGCCGGCGGATGCGCCAGGCCTCGACATGGCAGAGGCGCGGCAGGATGCCGCCGGCCGTGGCGGGCCGCGCCAGATGCGCCGGCAGCAGCCAGGAGAGCGCCAGATAGACCAGGGCCAGAACCCCGCCGGCGAGCGCGGTGACCACCAGGAAGTCCCAGACCATGGCCGGGGCCATGCCGAGGGCGAGGGCCGACATCAGCTTCACGTCTCCGCCGCCCAGCGCGCCGCGCGCAAAGAGGAAGAGCAGGAGGGCGAAGAGCACGGCCGCCGTGAGAACCGAGAGGAGCGCCGCCTGGGGGCCCAGGGCCAGCCGGGCGGCGAGGCCGATCAGGGCCGCCAGGATGCTGACCGTGTCGGGAATGGTGCGCGTGGCGATGTCACGCCAGGCAGCGACGGCCAGGAGCGGGAGAAGACAGGCGAAGAGAAGCACCGCCAAATGTCTCCTGCAACCTCTTGGATAAAATGGCCAAGTCGTGGGTACGAGGCGGCGGGCGTGCCGCCGCCTCGCAGAACAAACTCTTTACGAGGGAGGCGTGCCGGTAATCGCCGTGTCAATCTTGCCCCCAAGTCCGGTCAGAAATGTCGAGACGTAATCGCCGAAGGTACCAACCGCAGTTGCGACAGCAACCACGAGCACTGCGGCAATCACGCCATATTCCAGGGCGGTGACCCCCTTGCGATCCGCTTTGAGAGCGGTGAGCAGATAAATCGCCTTACCCATCATGGGATTCGCTCCGTTATCGCACCGCAGCGGGAACAGGATGCCGCGCGACCATCGCGCGATCTCTTTCAATGACTGCCCGCATCGGTAGCAATCGGGAGGTAACATTTGCCTCTTCACAACCTCAAGAGGTATTTCAACGCTTGGTAAAAATCCTGCGAGAATGTTAAGGGGTGTGTGCTGAACATCACAACCCGTTGTGCGAGGCGCAAGCCTGAGCGCAACCCTGAGCAAATAGCGACCCAGCCTCCTTCCATCCTTGAGTGGTCCCGCGCTGTGCCCCTTCGCCTCCCCCTCCTGCTCTCCCGGCTCGGCAGTCCGGCTTCACGCCTGCGGCGGGACCGGCGGGGCGCCACGGTCGTGCTGTTCGCCGTCAGCGCCACGGCGCTGCTCGGTGCGGTCGCGCTGATCACGGATGGCGGGCTGCTCTATCTAACCCAGCGGCGCGTGCAGAGCGCGGCCGACGCGGCCGCCATCGCCGCCGCCTCGGCCGCCGGAACGCGCTCCAGCACCGCCGCCCTGGCGGCCGCGACCGAAGTCGCGACGCTCAACGGCTTCACCACGGATGCCGAAACCACGGTGCAGGCCCGCAATCCGCCTGACAGCGGCCCCTACATGAACAACGGCCAGGCCTATGAGGTGACGATCCGCCGCCGGCAGCCGATGGCACTCGCCGCCACCCTCTTCGGGATGGGCGATAGCGATGTCAGCGCGCGGGCCGTGGCCATGCTGAAAAGCCAGATGCAGGTCTGCCTGCTTGCCCTCAACGGCACCGCCAAGGTTTCCAGCTTCAGCAAGTTCGAGATGCGCGGCTGCGCCATCGGCGCCAATGCCACAGGCAGCAAGGCGGTGCAGATCGATCAAGCCGGCAGCTTCAGCGCCCAGGGCGTCGTGACAGCGGGATTGTGCGACGGCTGCACCAACACGAATGTGAAGCTGACCGATGGCTACCAGGAGCAGATGCCGCCGATCTCCAACCCCTATGCGCCGCTGGACAAGCTGACCCCGCCGGATCCGCCCTGCACCACCAGCTCCACGACCAGCTTCAATTCCACCATGCGTATTCCACGCTACGAGCAAAGCCAGACGGCCTTCTGCAACAAGGCCTATTTCGTGGAGAATGACGGCGTGGTCGTGCTGGACGCCGGGACCTACATCTTCCGCAATGCCTCGCTGACCTTCCGCAGCCTTTCGGAAGTGCGTTGCAATGGCTGCACCTTCATCCTGGTTGGCACCGGGGCGGGCACGACGGCGTCCTTCACCGCCGCCACTCTCAGCCAGTTCCTCTGCGACAACTGCAGCATCGTGCTGCTGGGCAGCCAGCCCGGGCAGGTGACGTTCAGCAGCATCTCCAAGGCCCGCCTCACCGCGCCCGCGACCAACACCTATGACCCCGCGCTGAACGGCATGATCATCATCCGCGCCAATGCCGGCCCCGCAGGCACTAGCAGCAACCCGACGCTGAACCTCAGCAATCTCAGCGCGATCGATCTGCTGGGCGGCATCTATGTGCCGAATGCCTTCACGCGCATCAGCAACATGTCCGCGCCGAACCCCAGCACCTGCCTTCCGGTGGTGGCCGGCACCCTGGAGGTGGGGCAGCTCAGCAACTTCCCCTTCGACGTCAGCGGCTGCCCGGGCCGCAATACCAAGGTGCCGCAGGTGATGGTGCCGAGGATGGTGGAATGAAGGCGATGCGCACCCGCCTCGCGGCCTGCCGCCGGGGCGTCTCGTTGACGGAGTTCGCGCTGATCGCCCCTGTCCTCTGCCTGCTGGTGATGGGCAGCTTCGATGTGGGGAACGCCATCCAGCAGAGCCTGCAACTGGAAGCGGCGGCTCGGGCCGGGGCGCAATATGCCTTCAGCCGCCCGGCCGACAGCGTGGGCATCACCGCCGCCATCCGCGCCAATCTTCCGGGCTGGAGCGATATCAGCGTGCCGGACCCGGCCATGGCCTGCCGCTGCGACGATGGCGCGACCGTGTCCTGCCATGGCGGTGCCTGCGCCATGGGTACGCCTGCCACCTATCTCTCGATCCGCGTCAGCCGGCCCTTCAGTGCCAGCACACCCCTGGCTGCCGCCGTCCTGCCGGCGCAAACCCTGACCGGCCATGTCGAACTCCGTCTTCGCTAGGCTCGGCCGGCGGGGCGCGCTCTCGCTCGAATTCGCCCTCGCCACCTTGCCCTTCATGCTGCTTTTCATGGGCGGTATCGAGATGTCGCGCTACGTCTACACGGTGCAGGCCGTGCACGCCTATGCCGATGCCGTGCTGCGCAGAACGCTGGTCTATGTGGGCGAGGACGCGCAGAAGCGCTGCTTGGCCGATCTCTCGGAGGTCGTCGCCCGCCCGGGTCTGCCCATGGGGCTGGAGCCGGAACAACTGCTGCAGGAGCGGCGAGGCTGCCAGCGCAATGGCAGCATCACCCTGGTCAGCATCGACATCAGCTACCGCTTCACCTTCGCCGTGAATGTCTTCGGCACCGGAGAGGCGCGCATCACCCGCGCGGCGCAGCAAAATCTCTAGCCAAATGCTCCCGGCAGGCGTTCTCCGCTTTAATGCTTGCTGATGATGGTGTCGATGAGTACGGGCCGGCGGGGAGGAAGATCCTCGCCATGCGCCGCCCGGCGCCGGGGCTGATCCATCATGCGGAGCGTGGCAGCCAATATTGCTCCGCTGGTCACTGAGCGGAGCTCCGAGAGCACGGCATCCTGATTTCGATGTCGGGCAAAGGGAATTGCTACGACAACGCCATGGTCGAGACGTTCTTCAAGGCGCTGAGGTCGGAACTCGTCTGGCGCACCATGTTTGAAACACATCAGGATGCCGAGCAGGCCATCGGCCGCCACATTGATGGTCTCTACAGCCCTGTCAGGCGCCACTCCGCGCCCGGCTTCACAAGCCCGGTCCAGTTCGAGAAGATGGCCGCCAGTTGATCCAGCGCCTCTCCGTCAAACCGGAGCAATTCCCTTACCGTCATCCATCAGTTTTTTGATGCCATCCGACGTCGCGGTGAAGACACGCTCCATATGATCACGAATAGCCTGCAGCTCCCTCATCTGTGCCTCTCCACCAAGGCGCGCGCGCTTTTCGAATTCTTCTGCCAGCAGGGCCAATGCACTGGCTCCTAGAATGCGGCTTGAACTCTTGATTGTATGAGCGGGCATAATTGCATCCTCCACTTGAGCCATGGCCAATGCCTTCTTGATGTCTTCGATGTAAGAGGAAGTGTCTTGCAAATAAAATGAAACAAGAGCCTCGAATTTTTTCATCGATGATTTTGTTTTCTGAAATTCCGCCAAGTCAATAACGGGAATCTTGGAACGCGGGAGAGGCGGTTGCTCTGCCGTAGGAGCGGCCATGACTGGCGCTGCCTTCGGCGCCGTAGCCGGAGCGGGATTCTCCGAAGAGCTTTTCAGCAGAGGCGCTTCCATAGTCACCGGAGACTGGGCCTTAGGGGCCGCTGAGGGCCGGAAGCTGGCAGTTGTTGTGCCTGGAAGCTCGGCTGCCAGATCCTGCTCCAATGACCCGGGCAGGGGTGCCTTGACTGTCGCCGTGGGCGAATGCGAGGGAATTTTGACCGCCGCCAGGACACGCTGCTTCTTCGCCGCGGTGGATGTGAAATCCTTCAGCGAGTCTAGAAGCATCTGCAGATCGACCGTGCTGATCGGCTTGCTCAAGAAGGCGTCCATGCCGGCTGCAAGGCATTTCTCACGATCACCCTTCAAGGCGTTTGCTGTCAAAGCAACGATCGGCACGCGGTGAATCTCGCCATCCGCCATCATGCGCCGAAGATGGCCGCTGGCCTCGTAGCCATCCATCACAGGCATCTGGCAGTCCATAAAGATCACGTCGAAACGGCCCTGCAACGCTGCCTCAATCGCCTTCTTGCCATTGGTCGCTCTGGCAACCTCGAAGCCCAAATCCCTGAGGATCTCTTCTCCGAACATCAGATTCACGTTGTTGTCGTCCAGGAGAAGCGCCTTGTATCCCTCGAACGGATGAGCAGGGGAGATGCTGGATGCACCGGCCATGTCCATTCCCTCTGCTTTGGAAATTCCGCTCTGCACGGCGCGTAGTATGGTCTCGTACAATGTGTGTGCGCTGAACGGCTTGATGACCACCTGGGAGAACGCAGCATAGCGTTTGTCGGCCTGCTGCGTACCGAGCACGATAGTCGGCGCGGCAGATAGGGCAGGAAACGCCTGCGCCAGGCGCCTGACTTCCAAAGCTTCCTCGATATGCGGGCCCTGGTCGATCACCAGCGCATCGAAGGGAGCATTTTCGGCCTGGGCCTGCAATGCCCGCTGCAATGTCACCGTGGGTTCGAACCAGACGCATTCGACGCCACGCACCTCAAGCCCTTTACCGATGATGCTCCTCAGCGGCGGGGCACCACAGATGATGGCCAGCCGCAATGCGGGCCCCTTTTCGATCGTGGCGGGCTGCAGTACCTGCACCGGCAGCCGAAAGGTGAAGGTCGATCCCTGGCCGATCGCACTGGTGACGCCGATGCGGCCGCCCATCAGCTCGCAAAGTTCGCGGCAGATGGAGAGGCCGAGCCCGGTTCCCCCATAAAGCCGGGTCGTGCTCGCCTCCGCCTGGGTGAAGCGGGAGAAGAGCTTGGCCATGCTTTGCTCCGAGATGCCGATACCGCTATCCCGGATCGAGACACGGATGAGCGCCTGGCCTGTCTTGTCATCATGAGATTCGACGGCCGCGGAAACGAAGATCTCACCCTGCTTCGTGAACTTGAGCGCGTTCGATATCAGATTCCCGATGATCTGGCGCAGGCGCGTCGGGTCCGCCTGGACGAATTCCGGCAGGTCGGGCTCGATGTCCAGCAGGAGGTCGAGCTCCTTGTCCTGCGCTCCCATAGCGTAGAAGCCGATAATGTCGCTGATCAGCCCAGGCAGATTGACCCGCACGGGGTCGATCGCCATCTGCCCGCTCTCGAGCTTGGAGATATCCAGGATGTCGTTGAGGATGGACAGAAGAACGCCGCCAGACGAGCGGATCTGTCGCACGTAACGAAGCTGTTGCTCGGAAAGCTCCGTCCGCGTCAGGAGTTCCGCCATGCCGAGAACCCCGTTGAGCGGCGTGCGGATCTCATGGCTCATATTGGCCAGGAAGGTCGATTTGGAGTCGTTGGCACTGTTCGCCTTGTCGAGTGCCGCCTGAAGCTCCGCCTCTGCTCGCCGGCGGTCTCTCATGTAATGCACCGAAAGCGCTACGGTGATCGCGCTGATCGCCAGAATGCCGGCGACCATGAAGGCGAGCTTTCCGAAACGCACCGTCCTGTCCCAGTTGGCGAGCACGATCTGGCTGTTGTGCGCCAGCCTTACCGCCTCCTGCGTGGCGTCCCCGGTCCAGTCCGCGGTGCCGCGGCCGGGCAGGAGGAACTCGGTTTGCACCTCGTCCACAGTAAGCCGCGCCGCGGTCAGGCTGCCTTCCCGGAAATCGGCGCTGAGCTCTTCGAGCATCTTGCGCACATCCACCGCCGCATAGACGATGAAGAAATCCCCAGAGCCTCCGCCCAAGCGCATGGCCTGCGCCAGCACGACCTCGTCGCCGTCCATGTTGGGGAACAGCGACGCGAAGGCTTGCGGCCGGATGGCCGTGATCAGCCCCTCATTCTGCAGCAGTTGCGCCGCGAGCCGCTGCGCCTCCACCGGATTGATATCCGGAAGCGTGCCCGGGTTGGTGAAGGAGCGCCGCTGACGCAAGGAATCGCCCCGTATCAGCCCGAGATCGATGATGTAAGGCGAGAGGCGCGACGCGACACGCAGCTTGGCCGCGACTTCCTCTTCCCGGCGCGCGGAGATGAAGGCCGCCAGGTCCTTCACCCGGACCAGAACGGTGTCGGCCTGCGCCATCACCAGGCGGCTCAGCATTCGTCTCTCGCCGAGGAATAGCCGGTTCTGCTCGCGGATGAAGGTCACCGAGTACCAGCCGACCAGCATCGCAGTGAGACCGCAGATCACCAGCATCATCGGGACCGTGCGAAGCTTTCCGGTCCGCCCGCGGCGCCACTCCGCCATCGCATGCCTTACCATTTGACATCTCGCTCCTGGGCGATGAAGCCGATCGCCTTGTTGCCGGTCTTGTCAAAGCTCAGCCGGTCGAAGGCGAAGTTCGCGGCGCGCGAGATGCCACGCCCGCAGCTGGCAGCGGCCCGGCTGGGATCCGCTGTCAGGTAGGGCCGCCAATCGAATCCGGGTCCATTGTCGGCGACGCTGATGTAGATGCCATCCTGGCGGCGGATCGCGGCCGCCTCCACCCAGCTTTCGGCGAAGCGCGCCTCCTGCGACCGCTCGGCCAGCGCCTGCTGCCATTGGCCCTGCATCATCAGGCGCGCCTTCTCCTGGAAGCCGAAGCGCAGGACGCCATGCTCAACCGCGTTCTGAACCAATTCGTAGATGCCCTGGATGGCGCGGTCCGGCGTGTCCTGCATGCTGGCCAGCATGCTCACCACCGGCTCCACCTCCTCCGGACGGCGCAGACGGAACTTCACCGCCTGCATGAAGCGGAAGGCCTGCTGGTGGCCGGCGAGATCGGCCCGCAGCTTGCGCTGCCGCGCCACCTCGCGAATGGCGGAGTTGACGACGGAGGCGACCACCTTCTCCACCGGCGGCTTGGTGAGATAGTAGAAGGCCCCCGCCTCGATGCCGGCGCTGACATCCTCGCTGTCGGCTGCGCCGGTGAGGATGATGACGGGCATGTGCCGGGTCTGCGGTTCGCGCTTCAGCCGCCGTGTCAGGCCCAGCCCGTCCATCACCGGCATGGTGCGGTCGGTCATCACGAGGTCTGCCATGCCGGGGTTCTCCCGCAGCAGCGCGAAGGCCTCAGCGCCATTGCCGGCGGTGTGCACGCGGTGGCCAAGCTGCTCCAGGCATTGCTCCATCGCCAGCAGGCTGGTGCGGTCGTCATCAACCAGCAGGATGTTCACGGCGCGGGCATCGGCGCCGGCGGGGCCAGGAGGCGTGGCGGATGCGGGCGGCATCTCAGCGCTCCTGGAAGGATGTGCTCAAGGCCCGGCGGATCGGGCTCAGCAGATAGGCCATGACCGTCTTGTCGCCGGTGATGATGTCGGCCGTGACGGCCATGCCAGGCGAGAGCAGGGCACCAGGCGCCAGGGGCAGGTGGTTCGAGGCCAGGTCCACCTGCACCTTGTAGTAGGCCATCCCGTCGCCGCTGAAGGAGGAGGGCGAGACGCGCGAGACGCGGCCCTCGATCCAGCCGAAGCGGGTGAAGTCATAGGCGGAGATCTTGACGTGCACCGGAAGCCCGGGCCGGACATGGCCGATCTGGGAGACGGGCAGCCGCGTCTCGGCATGCAGCATCTCGTCCAGCGGCACGATCACCGCCAGGGGCTGACCCGCGCCCGCCACACCACCGATTGTCGTCACTTCCAGCGACTTGACAATGCCGCGCACCGGCGAGCCCACCGTCAGGCGCTCCTGCCGCCTGAGCCGCTTCGCGACATCGCCCTCCAGCGCCATCACCGCCCGGCGCAACTCCTGGATGCGGGAGGCCAGGTCGGACCTGACGGAGGCCAGGGTGGCAATCTTGTTCTTCTGCGCCTCGGCCACGGCCTCCAGGGCGGTGCGGCGCTTCTCCAGCGCGACCTGGAGCTGGTTCTCTGCATCCTCGCGCTCCTTGCGCCGCTCGGAGTACTGCGTTCGTGTGGCGTAGCCTTGGTTGAACAAGGTGCCGATCCTCGCCTCCTGTTCCGCGGCGAAGGCGTGGTTGTTGCGCAGCCCGGCGATCTGAGTCTCCAGCGTCCTGAGTTGCAGCCTTGCCTGCTCGATCTGGCTGTCCAGTAGGGAAATCTGGCTTGCCTGCGCGTCACGCTGCGCCGCATGGGCCGCCGCTGTGGCCCGGACCGCGACATCCTCTCCGAAGGCCTGGAAGTCTGGCGCGCGGTCCTCCATCAGCGCCACGAGCCCCTCGATCTGTGCCAGCAGGTTGTGCCGCTGGAGCGTCATCACCTGCACGTCCTCGGTGGTGCCGCCATCGGTCAGGATGAAGATCGGCGCACCACGCTCCACGAGCTCGCCAGGCTGCACGAGGATCTGCTCGACCATGCCGCCTTCGAAATGCTGCACGACGCGCTCGAAGCCGGAGGGCACGATCGTGCCGCTGGCCTGGGAGACGTCGTGCACGCGTGCCGTCGCGGCCCAGCCGACAAAGGCCAGTACGCTGAGCGCCACCAGGACGCATATGCGGCGCAGCATGCGCTGCGGCACCTTCTCGTCGACCAGCAACGGATAGACCAGCTGCGCCTCATCCGAGGCAGGGAGGGGGCGGGGCGGCGGCGCTGGCGAGAGAGCGTTCATGCAGGCCCCTGCACCAGCGCCGCAGGCGTCGTCACCGCTGGCACCTTTCCGTAGCGCAGAACGACGACGCGCTCGGCCAGCGCCAGGAAGTCTGACCTGTGAGAGACGAACAGGACGGTCCGGCTGCGGCTTCTTTGCGTGATGATGTCCCTGATCACCCGGCCTACCTCGCCATCCAGCAAGCGGTTAGGCACCTCGTCTATCAAGAGGATATTACTTTCGGTTAAAAGCGCCTGTGCCACGGCGAACTTGAAGTGGAACTCCAGAGGGAAGGCCTTCGTCTCGTCGCAGCGGTGGTCGAGGCCATCCTCCAACTGCTCCACCGCCTCCGCCAGGCGGGCGGCCTGAAGCGCCAGACGCAGCTTGCCCTCCTCCGCAAGAGGATTGACGAAGAGCAGGTTGTCGCGCAGCGTGCCCGGAAACAGCCGCGGATGCTGCGGGACGTAGGCGATGCGGCGGCGCAGCTCGTCGGGCGGCAGCTGGCGCAGATCCACGCCATCGAGCCGCACGGCGCCAATCGTCAGGTCGCTCAGCCCCTGGACCAGCTTGAGCACGGTCGTCTTGCCGCTGCCATTGGCCCCGGTGATGCCGATACGGCTGCCAGGTGGTATCTCGAGGTCCAGGCCGACAAAGACGGGGCGCGTATCGGCGGCGCGGAAGCCGGTGTTGAGGAAGCTGATGCCACCCTGCAACGGGCGTGCCTGGCTGTACTGCCGCACCTCATCCCGCTCGGGCGGGATCTCCATCAGCCCATTCAGCTGGCCCAGGCTGTTCCGCAGTTGCTCGCAACGCTGCACCGAGAGGCAAAGCATGTGGGAGGGAACCATGGCGCGGCGGCCCAGGATGGTGCACGCAAGCAGCCCGCCGGTGCCAAGGGTGCCGGCCCAGACCGCCTCCGTCCCTGCCGCGAGCATCAGCATCGTCGCGGTGGTGAGGATGAAGGTCGAGATCGCATCCCCTGCCGCGCCGACCATGCGCAGATCGAGCTGCGCCACCTGCTGCCGCCGCACGCAGCCGATCATGCGGCCCGACCATTGGTGCTGCAGGCCGGCCTGGCGAATCACCTCCCGCTTCTGGAAGGTCTCGATGGTCATACGCTGCATCTCGGTGGACTCGTCGGCCGCGATCGAGGTCATCACCCGCGCCCGGCGCAGCAGCACCGAGAACAGCCAGAGATGCGCCAGGATACCGAGCAGCGGCACCACCACCACCCATCCCGCCACGGCGGCGAGCAGGCCGAGGGAGGCGGCGGTGATCGGTGCCTCGAGCAGCGCGATGAAGGCGGGGCCGGTGATGAAGTTGCGGACGTTCTCGAAGGTGCGCAGGCGAGCCACCTGGTCGGTTACCGAGGCCCGTTCGGAAATGGCGGGCCTGATCTTGAGGATGCGCTCGAAGGTCGCGCCGGCGACGAGGAACTCCAGCCGGTTGGCGATCCAGGCCAGCATCCGGCTGCGCTGCCCGACCAGCAGGCCCTCGATGAGCACGATGAGTGCCATGCCGAGCGCGAACATCGGCAGCGGCTCAAGCGAGCCCAGGCTGATCACGTGGTGGTAGATCTGAATGGTGAACAGCGGCAGCGCCGTGCTGACGCCGGCGATGGCCAGGCTGACCAGTATGAGGCCGCCGGCCAGCCAGCCGAACTTGGCCATAAGGGCACGAAACCAGCGGTGCCCGGTGTGGCTGCGCCGCGCCGCGGAGAGCGGGTGGGTATCGCCCTCGCGCGGGAAGCTCCAGAGGGTGCCGCGGCCGAGCTGGCGTGATGAGGCCAGCTCCTCCATCGCGCCGGAGGGCCAAAGCCGCCACATCCGGTTGCTGCCGGGCAGGCGCAGGATGACGGAGGCGCCTTCCCCGCCGCCATCGTGCAGCAGCGGCGCCTGCGGCTGCGCCGGCAGGCGGGCAAGCGGCGTGGCGCAGAAACCGAGATGCCCCATCGCGGCAATGATGCCATCCGCATCCATCGGCGCGGGTTCGGCCGGCAGGGCGGCGAGCAGCTGGCGCAGCGGAAAGTCCGTGCCGGCGGTCAGGCAGAGCGCGCAGAACAGCCGCTCGTCACCCTCATCGCCGCTGAGGCCATGCCGGCTTCGGCGCACCAGCGCCTGCAGTTGGGCAAGCCGGTTCAGCAGGCTCCGCAGCGCCGCACCGCCTTCCGTGTCGCCGTGCGGTGCCGTGCGGCTGGCCTGCTCCGGCGCGGCCGGCACTGCCCGGGCGGCATCCTGCCGGGGCGGTATGATCATACCCTGAGATCCCGGTATGAGATCCGCTCCGCCATGGCGAAGCCCTCGATGGGGCGCAGCCCGCCCTCTGACAGGAGGAAGCGCTTGTCGGCATAGCCGAGCAGGTTGGCGTCGTCCGAGACCAGGATGAAGGTGGCCTGCCCATGCACCTTGCCGATGAAGCGGCTGAGCTTGGCGTAGCCTTCCCGGTCCAGCGCGCGATCGGCATTGTCGAGGAGGATGAGCTTCGGCCGCGTGGCAAGCGCCCGCAGGATGGTCAGCTGCTGGCGCAGCCCGGGCGGAATGGCATCGGCCGCCGAGCCCATCAGCTGCGTGTCGAGCCCGTTCGGCAGCTCGTTGATGGCCGCGTCGATGCCGAGCAGCGCGGCCACTTCCATGGCCGCCTCCACGCTCACCTCGCCAAAGCGCGTGATGTTGTCGCGTATCGTGCCACGGAACAGGATCCCCTCCGATGACACATAGCCGACGCAGCGGTTGAGCAGAGGTTGGGGATATTCTGTCGGCGCCACGCCGTTCAGCGTGGCAGTGCCCTCGGCGGGCCGGTGCACGCCGGCGATGATCTGCAGCAGCGCGGAGTTGGCGCGCTCCGATGGGCCGGAGATGGCGACGATCTCCCCGGGTTGCAGCGTCAGGTTCACGTCCCGGAAAAGGCAGGTGCCATCGCTGGCATGGAAGGCTGCGCGGTTGAGCGAGACGCGGCCTTCATTGGTGACGCTCAGCTCATGCCGTGGGCTGGCGACCGGCTCCTGGCGGAGCAGCGCCACGATCTTCTGCTGCGCCGCGCCGATGTCCTTCATCTGCACGAAGAGGAAGATGGCCTGCTGCAGCGGCGCCATGACGCGGCCGCTGAGCAGGACCAGCGCCGAGACTCCTCCCATCGTCGTCTGGCCGTGCCCGACCGCGATGGCGCCGAGGGCCAGCGTCGCCGCGGTCAGCGACTGGCTGGCGACAGAGGCACTGTTGAGCAGCCGGCCCGTTACCAGCCCGAGCTGATGGTTGCGGCGGCTCATGGAGGACTGACCCGCCTCGAATCTGCGAAGGATGTTGTCCTCGATGCCCAGCGCCTTGATCAGGTGCATCGCGTCCAGCATGGTGAAGAGGAAATCGTAGCGGCTCTCGCCTTCCGCGGCGCTCTGGTCAACCAGACGCTTCATCCGCCGTGCGTCTAGCAGCGTGACGAGGCCAAAGATTGCAAGGCAGAGCAGCACGAACAGGCCAGTCATCCAGGAGATGGCAAGGATGGCGGCAAGGATGATCGGCAGGAAAAGCAGCTCGATCATGCTGACGACGATCTGCCCGTTGTATTTTTCCTTGAGCTGCTGGATGGCACCGAGATACTCGATGCTGCGCGAGGCGAGAAGGCGCCCTCCTGGCGGGTCGCTGGCGATGACATGCGTGAGCAGCCGGTGCGTGATCAAACCGGCGAAATTGGCTCCTGCACGATTCAGAACAGCTGCGCGAGCGAAGCGCAGCAATCCCTCGGCGGCACCAAGGCACACCACGCTGGCGACAAGGATCAACAGCGTGGGGCTGTATGGAGCGGGAATGAGGTGACCGAAGATCTGGGAAGCAGCAACTGGTATGGTCAGGCTGAGCACATTCAGTGCCAGTGTCACCAGAAGAAGCGTTAATACGGACTGCTTCCAGAATGCTGCTTCCCGAAGATATCCTGTGTCACCATCCGCCATAAAATGCTCCCGACAGGAATCCGCCGCCAATCTTCGCGGCCACTGCCGTTTGCGTACTGTTTATGGCGTCAACATTCGATGAAGGGGTGCCTGTACTGGGCGCTGTCGCGATGGCGAGGAGATCTGTCGCCTGACTCGGTGCCAGGATTGAGGGCGTATCCGTCAGGGCGGTCAACATCGCATCGGCGGACAAAGCAGATGTTCCGCTTGCTACATCGAAGAGGTCCAGGCTTGCCATTGCCTCAGGCGCGATTTCAGCGAGGTTGAACTCCGCCATCATTTCAGAACTGAGGGCGCCAAAGAGATCGGCGTCGAGCGCCAGGTCGGTGTCGCCCCCGGCCGCCGGGGCGCCGCCGGCGAGGACCCCGCCGAGATCGGCGGTGGCCGGCAGGTCGATATCGCCCAGCAGCGCCTCGACCGGGTCGAGCCCGACCGCGACCTCGAGCGGCGTGCCGCCCGGCAGGGTGGCGTCGAGCGCCAGGTCGGTGTCGCCCCCGGCCGCCGGGGCGCCGCCGGCGAGGACCCCACCGAGATCGGCGGTGACCGGCAGGTCGATATCGCCCAGCAGCGCCTCGACCGGGTCGAGCCCGACCGCGACCTCGAGCGGCGTGCCGCCGGGCAGGGTGGCGTCGAGCGCCAGATCGGTGTCGCCCCCGGCCGCCGGGGCGCCGCCGGCGAGGACCCCACCGAGATCGGCGGTGACCGGCAGGTCGATATCGCCCAGCAGCGCCTCGACCGGGTCGAGCCCGACCGCGACCTCGAGCGGCGTGCCACCGGGCAGGGTGGCGTCGAGCGCCAGATCGGTGTCGCCCCCGGCCGCCGGGGCGCCGCCGGCGAGGACCCCGCCGAGATCGGCGGTGGCCGGCAGGTCGATATCGCCCAGCAGCGCCTCGACCGGGTCGAGCCCGACCGCGACCTCGAGCGGCGTGCCGCCGGGCAGGGTGGCGTCGAGCGCCAGATCGGTGTCGCCTGAGGCGCTAGTGTCGGATGGGCCAGTAGCGGCGGGTGTACCGTCTTGTGTATCTTCGGCGGGCTGCGTTGCTCCTGCTGCCGCGTCAGGCACCGGCTGCGACCCAGTGTTTTCGGAATTGGTCAGGAGAGGGTCTGCCGGCCGCTCGTCTTCTGCCGCTTCGAGGGATGCTCTACCCGGCAGGACCGGCGCGGCAGCGCCTTCGGTAGCACGTGGGATGTCAGCAGGCGGCGAATTAGCGCCTGCCGCAGTGGCGGCCACGCTTTCGGCCTCGGGCGGCGGTATGCTCTCTTCGCGGCCTGAAAAGGGGTCTTTGTTGCCGGTCGAGCGTTGGTCCGGCACCACCTGCGTCGCCGGGTCAGCCGTGATGTTTTGCGTGTCAGGCGCAAAGCCTGCGCCTGCAGCGTCCCTGGAGGCAATATTGGCAAATGCTTGCGTATTGTCGTCCGCGCGGTTTGCAGACGATGTCTCGGCAATGCCGTCACGCTCGGTAATCTCTGCAAGCGCGGCCCCTTTTACATTAACTCCTTTGACGGCGCTCGAACCATCGAAGAGGTCCACAGCTTCATAGAGCTTTGTTTCAAGACTCTGGGAAGGCTGGGGATTCGTGATTGGCGGCATTTCTAAGATCCTCCCAAGACATCATTTTATGATCCAATATTTAACTTTTTACTAAATTCGGACGTTAATATTGGCTTTCAGATTCTGAAGAGAGGATTGCTGAGAGGCTGACTGCAACCTTAACTGGGATGACTGGGAGCCAAGTGAAAAACGTAATGGAGGCGGAATAGAAAAAATCTCGGCAGAGGCGATGGTGTGCTCGAAATCCTTGCCCAGCTCGGCTCAGGACTTATCAACGAGCCTCTCGCGCTTCGAGGCCGCTGTGCTTCCATGGTTGCCGGAGGTGCTGCGATGGCGGGCCTGTCGTGGCTCACGCAGGCGCAGATCCAGCGGGGTCGCACCCTGCTTCCCGATCTCGCACGGAGTGCCACGCGTGGATGACCCGCAGATCGTCAGCGGCATCATCCACGTCATCCGCAATGGCCTTCGCCGGCGCGATGCGCCTGCCGAGGATGGCTCGCACAAGACGCCGTGCAACCGCCGCCTCGTCCGCTGGAGGCGCAGGGGTGTCTTCAACCGTGTCTTCGGCGGGCTGGCCGGCCGCGAAGGGCAGCCGCATCCGCTGATGATCGACACCACTCACCTCAAGGCGCGCCGCACAGCCGCCAGCCTGCTCAAAAGCGGGCTTTCCCCATCCTGTCAGACAGCCTGAGCTCCAAGCCGCACGCCGCCCCTGATGGCCAAGGCCGCCCGCTCATCATGCTGCTTTCCGAAGGGCCGGATGAGCGACCACACGGGTGCCGCGCTGATGCTGGATGCCCTGCCGTCCGCCGGCGCCCTGATCGGCGACAAGAGCTATGACAGCGGTCGCTTCCACCAGGCCCCGGACGGTCGCGGCATCGAGCCTCGCATTCCATTGCGCCGCGGCCGCAAGCAGCGCATCGCGCATGACAGGACGCTCCACCGCATCGAGACCATGCTCAGCAAGTCAAGGACTGGCGCCGCATCGCCACGCTCCATGACCGCTGCGCTCACACCTTCCGCTACCTGCCTCGCCGCCGCCATCCTCCCTTGGATTGATGAGTCTCCTTCCTCCGCCCTGCAACCCTGCAGCGCCTCTGCCGTTCAGGCTCCGGGCGCCCACGCTGCCGCATTGGGTGGCGCTAGGGCCTGAGCGATGGCAACGGATGCGTCTGGTCGCGCCTCCATCCGCTCTGAAGTCCCCTGCCGCGGGCTGGCGCCGTCCGCCTGCGGATTTGTCCCTGGGCAGCTCCCTGGGCCGAGCTTCGGATGACGCCTCGGCGCGTCGTCCCCCCTTTCCCCCGGCGAATGCGTGTCGCCGCGCGCAAGGAGGACCTCATGTCGAAAACGACAACCGCTCCACCTTGGTGGCAAGGCGCGGTCATCTATCAGATCTATCCCCGCAGCTTTGGTGACACCACCGGCAACGGCATCGGTGACCTGAACGGCATCCGGCAGCATCTTGACCACCTCGCAGCACTTGGCGTCGATGCCATCTGGATCTCGCCTTTCGTCAAGTCACCGATGCGGGACTTTGGCTACGACGTGTCAGACTACCACTCGGTCGACCCGCTGTTCGGCACGCTGGACGACTTCGAGGCATTGCTGGCGGAAGCGCATGAGCGCGGCTTGAAGGTGCTGATGGATCAGGTGCTCAGCCATACCTCCAGCGAGCATCCATGGTTCCTGGAAAGCCGCGCCAGCCGCGACAACCCGCGCGCCGACTGGTATGTCTGGGCCGACCCGAAGCCAGACGGCTCGCCGCCCAACAATTGGCTTTCGGTGTTCGGCGGCTCCTCCTGGCAGTGGGAACCGCGGCGGGGCCAGTACTACCTGCACAACTTCCTGCGTGAACAGCCGGACCTCAACTACCACAACCCTGCGGTGCAGGAGGCGGTCCTCGAGGTTTGCCGCTACTGGCTGGAGATGGGGGTGGATGGCTTCCGCCTAGACGTCTGCGCCTTCTACTTCCATGACGCCCGGCTGCGCGACAACCCGGCCAACCCGGAGTGCCCGGTCGGCCGGCATTTCCTGTTCAACCCCTATTCCCTGCAGCGGCACGCACACGACATCGCACAGCCGGAAAACCTGGGCTTCCTGGAGAAGCTGCGCAAGCTGACCGATGCCTATCCGGAGCGCGTGCTGCTGGGCGAGTTGCACGAGAATGAGGGCGTGCGCCTGCACCAGGAGTACACCGCGCCGCACCGCCTGCAACTTGCCTATGGCTATTGGCTGCTTGGCGCGGACACGCTGGATGCCCCGACGATCCGCCGCACCGCGACCGATCTGGGCCATGAGATGGAATGCGGCTGGCCCTGCTGGGCGCTCGACAACCACGACTTCATCCGCTCACCGACACGGCTTGGCCCAGAGGCGGCCTCGGGCGAGCTCTCCCTGACCATCCTGGCGGCACTCGCATGCCTGCGCGGCGCGCTCTGCCTCTACCAGGGCAGCGAGCTGGGGCTACCTCAGGCAGAGATCCCGTATGAGCGGCTGATCGACCCGTACGGCATCGAGTTCTACCCTGCTTTTGAGGGGCGGGACGGCGCCCGCACACCAATGCCGTGGGATGCCAAGCAATCGCATTGCGGCTTCAGCGCCGCCGAACCCTGGCTGCCCATCCCCCCCGCCCATGTGGAGCGCGCGGCGGCGCAGCAGGCGGCGCTGCCGGGCTCCATTCTCAACAGAACGCGCCGCTTCCTGACCTGGCGGCGAGATCAGGCACCGCTGCGTGCGGGCGGCCTTCGCTTCATCGAGGTTCCGGACGGCATGCTCGCCTTCGAGCGCTGGCTGGGCGAGCACCGCATCCTCTGCGCCTTCAACCTGACCGCCGCGCCGCTGGAGGCAGAGCTGCCCGAGCCACTGCTCGGCATGCCGCTGGAAGGGCATGGCTTCGGCGGTGTCCGCGCCGCTGGCCGGCTCAGCCTGCCGCCCTATGGCGCCTATTTCGGAGGTCAGGCATGACGATGTCCACGACCCGGGAAACGGTGCTTGCCGAGTTTGCCAAGGCGCCGAAGCTGGAACCGCCGGTACGCGCCGAATGGTGGCGCGGCGCTGCCATCTACGAGGCCTATGTGCGCAGCTTCCGCGACACGAATGGAGATGGTGTCGGGGATTTGCGGGGCGTGCTGGAAAAGCTCGACCACATCGCCGGGCTGGGAGTGGACGCGCTGTGGCTTTCGCCCTTTTACCCGTCGCCGCAGAAGGATTTCGGATACGATGCGGTGGACTACCGCAACGTTGACCCCTCGGCCGGCACACTGGACGACTTCCTGGCTTTGCTGAAGGCGGCGCATGCGCGCGGCCTGAAGCTACTGATGGACTTCATTCCTGCCCACACTTCGGACGAACATCCCTGGTTCCAGGAAAGCCGCAGCTCGCGCGAGAATGCCCGTGCCGAGTGGTATGTCTGGGCCGATGCGGCGCCGGATGGCGGGCCACCGAACAACTGGCTCTCCTCCTTCGGCGGCGGCGCCTGGCAGTGGGAGCCGCGGCGCTCGCAGTACTACTATCATCCCTTCCTCGCCTGTCAGCCGGCGCTCAACCTGCGCAAGCCCGAGGCGCTGGAGGCGGTGATCCAGGACATGCGGTTCTGGCTCGACCTCGGCGTGGATGGCTTCCGGCTGGACGCGGTGCAGTGCCTGGCCTGCGATCCGGACTTGCGCAGCAATCCGCCAAGCCCGCGCAGCGGTTCACCCATCCTGCTCGGCGGTGGGCCGAACAACCCCTTCGGCCGCCAGATTCATCTCTTCGACCGTGATGTACCGGAGGCGCTGCCCATCATCCATGCGCTGCGCGCGGCGGTTGAATCCTACGACCCGCCGCGTGTGCTGATTGGCGAGCTGGCGGATGTGGATTCCTCACGCGCTGCCGAGAAGTACACAGCCGATGGCCAGGGATTCCACACCGTCTATGATTTCGACCTGATCAACACGCCGGCCGATGTGGCGAGCCTCGCCAGCCTGCTGCGACTGCGCGACGAGTATCTGCGCAGTGGCTGGCTCTACAACGTCTTCACCAACCACGACTCGCTGCGCGCCGTTTCCAACCTTGCCGCCTTTGCCTCGGACAAAGGCGAAACGGCGGCGGCAGCACGCATGCTGCTGTTCCTGCAGTTCACGTTGAAGGGTGGCGGTGCGTTGTTCCAGGGCGAGGAGCTGGGCCTGCCGCACCCCAAGCTGCCGCGCGAACAACTGCAGGACCCTTGGGGCTTGGCGCTGTGGCCAGATTTCCAGGGCCGCGACGGTGGCCGGACCCCGATGCCGTGGGAGGCCGAAGCGTCGCATGCCGGCTTCACCAGCGGCGACAGCCCGTGGCTGCCGGTGCCCGAGATCCATCGTCCGCTGGCGGTGGACCGGCAGGAGCAGGACCCTGATTCCACGCTGAACTTCCTGCGCCGCTTCCTCGCCTGGCGGCGCGGCCAGCCTATCCTGAAATGGGGCGGCGAGCATGTGCACGAGGCGCACACCGCGCCCTTGTTGGTTTACGACCGCTTCGACCAGAACACGGTGTTGCGCTGCATGATCAACTTCAGCATGGATGAGCGGCTCCTACCGCTGGAGGAAGGCTGGCGGTGTCTGCGGGCGCCTGGCTGTGTCACCCGTCTGGCCAGGCACGGGCTGCCCCTGCCGCCGCTAGGGTTCGCCATCTTGCGGGCATGACACCGCCTTCTGCTCCGGCTGAGCGTTACTGACTGAGATCTGCGGGTCATGATGTTGTGCCCGCTTCAGGCCGATGATTCCTGCTTGGCGCAATCAGGCGTCTGGTCGGAGAGGCCGTTGGGTGCGGCTCCGCTGGCTTCTTCGCCGTGTGCTGCGGGGTCGGCGAGCTTAACGGCCTGTTGGAGCCTCGCCCTCATCGCCGCCGGCGGCGGCCTGTTGGGTGCTTCTTCCCTGCCTTGGACTGCGTCTTCATCGGGGCGACGAGAAGGCGCTCCGCTGCGGGGATGCCATCCGTGCCAGCATAACGCTGCAGCGTCGCGCCGGCGGCAAGATGCGGATAGGCTTGAGCACCGCTGGGCCATGTTCTCGCAAAGGCGGCAACCTCGGCATGATCGTGCCTGCGGATGGCCTGGACGAGAAAGGACGCAGCCTGCGCCGGCCTCAGGCGCTGCTGCTGCAGCAGGTTGAGATGCCATTCGCGAGCGCGCAGGGGACACCAGTCGACCAAGGCTTCCTGCAAGGCGCGTCGCACCTCCAGCGGCAGCTCCTCATACGCCCGGTAGGGGTCACCCTTGAGCTTGCTGTAGGGCTTGGCCGCCATGCTGTTGTCCATGGGCCGCGTTCTACCGAAAGGCAGGTCCCTCGGAAACTGCGGTGCCATCCGCTGGATGCTGGGCACGTATGCCGCCGCGTTGGATGCGGTAGGGGTTCCGCCCGCGTGGCGGGTCGCCCCTAGAACTGTCCCCCGCCGCCCCGGCGCCTCTGCCTGGAAGCGGTCGTCACCAGTCCAGTGGCCCGGCAGCCAGGCGCGTCAGGCAATCGGCAGGCCGCATCGCAGTAGAGCCAGGAGAGGGCGCTGACCGGCGAAGCGGATGCCGCACGCGGCAAGAGGGAAGCCCGCCTGACGCCACTCTCTTCCGGCCTACCGGCTCTCGCCCGAAAGACCAGCGGTGAGTTCGGCCAAGCGCTGGAGCGCCGCCGGCGGCAACGGGCCTTTCAGCACGGCCTCGAGTGCGGCCTCGAACTCCTCCACACTGGCCATGCCGACCAGGACCGTTCCCACCGCGGGATGGCCAATCACAAAGCGAATGGCAGCTTCTGGCAAGGAGGCCGCGAAGCCCTCTGCCACCAGCGGCAGCAGCCGGGACGCCTGGCCCAGATCGTCCTCATAGGTTTGTCCCGAGCCCATCGGCTCCGGCGGGGGGCTGGCGACAGGATGGCGCTGCGCGGAACCGCTCAGGGCGCCTCCGGCCAGGACACGGATGCCAACCGCACCCATGCGCTTCTCCTGCATACGCTTAAGCAACTGCCGGTAATCCTGCGCCGGGTGGCCCGTGGGGAGGGCGGTGCCGGCCGAAGGGTTCAGCATGTTATAGATGACCTGGGCCCCGCCGAAGAAACCGGCGTCAACCACCTGGTGCAAGGCCTCGGTCTCCCCGACCGCCGTCCAGCCGGGCAGCCGCAGCTTGCCAGCCGCCTGGAGCGAGTGGAAGGCTGGCACCACCTCTTCCAGCACCTGGCGCAGGCTGAGTTTCTCGCCGCCGCCGTGCAGGGTGATCTCGTTATGGAGATAGAAGATGTCGGCTTGGTCCCGCTGCAGGCGCCGTAAGCTGCCCTCGAGGGATGCTGCCACGGCGGCGGCGATGTTCCCGAACTCGTCCGATCGCAGCCGGACCTTGGTGCCGACCAGGGCATTGCCAGCCTTGAGCCGCCGCAGGGCATTACCCAGGTTCTGTTCCGAGGCGCCGTTGCCGTACTGTACGGCGGTGTCGAAGTAGTTGATGCCAGCCTCAAGCGCACGGGCGATGGCGCGTTCCTGGTCCGCGACGGCACCGCGCACCATCAGGCCTCCAACCCCGCCGCAGCCAAAGCCGAGCAAGGATGTGGACAGGCCATCCGGCCCAAATCTGCGTGTCTCGACGGACATGGCTTCCTCCTGTGCACCATCTTGCTTGGGCCGGCCATGAGAGCGCCGAGCCATGGCGAAGCGTCCAACAGGACGCTTCCAGCCGCAAGCTCATCTCTGGGTCAGATCTAGAGATCGCCGATCAGATCGCGGCGGCCGCAGTGAGTGTGGCAACCGTCGTTCCCCCTCCGCTCATTGATGGCGCGGTTCAAAGGTTATGAGGCATACGGGCTGCAGGAGTGGCTGCTACCGCCTCATGTTGCCGCATCTTCTATCCGGCTCCGCAGGCCATGTTGCGGCACCTGCCGTTCGCAGCCCGGCAGGCTCGCTGGTCGAGGCTCATCATCTTCCGGATGGCCGCCGAAGGCCCTCCTCATCGCGTGGCGAACACCCCTCTTCCGTCCCGGCCATTCAGTCTTTCCGTTGCCGCGCCTCGATCTCGTCCAGCACGGCTTCTGGCGCGATGTCCTGCTGCACCTCCTTCAGTTCCGGGTCGGCCTGAGTGCGGATGTCCATGCGCCTGGCGATCTCGGCCACGAGTTCCGATAGCTTGGTCAGTTCATGCTCCGCCAACAGGCTGATCTGAAGGTCCAGATCGGCCCGCTTGTCGGCTGCGGCGGCCATGCGGTTCTGGCTGATGAGCACAAAGGTGGAGAGAAAAATGGCCTCGACCGAAGCCTCCATCGCCAGCACCACGAAGGACGGGTCGAATTTGGGCACGCCCGGCACCAGGCCAAGATTGACCAGGATCCAGGTGCCGTAGAAGGCCAGGTGGATGTAGACGAACGTCATGCTGCCGGTGAAACGGGTGATGGCCCCGGCAACCCGCTCCTCCCGGCTCGCCGATGCGGCCTCCTGGCGGCGCCGATCCTCCAGGACCTGGATGTTGCGCATGAGAGAAGTATTGAGGCCGACCGGCCTTGGCGGCGGCACCGTCGGTGTTGGTCCTGGCATTTCACGGGGGTCCTTCTTCGGAATCGCGCTGGGATGTCAGAAGAACCGGCGAGGAACCCTCCGGTTGGTAATTCTGTCCATCGCCGGCGAATTCGGCGCATGCAGGGCGGAGAATCCTCCCCGCGAGCTTGCGCCCTCGCTGCCTGGCAGAGGGCCTGCAAGCGCGCACGCCACTCGGATGGCGGAGGACCAAGGCACCTTCACCCATATGCCCGCCGCCGAAGAACACCGGATCACGCGCGCATATCTCGTGGTTCAGGGGCTCCGCCCCGGAGGCCCGCCTCGCCCGGTTCAACAGGGCCATGGTTCCGCAGTGGCCATGGGTCGGCTCGGCATCAGCAAACCAGCTCGCGTAGGCGGCCTTTACCTCGTCATCCGCCCGCTGCCTTGCCGCCCTCGGCCATGCGCCGCCTCCAATCCAACAGCAGGCTGGGCGGAACCCCGTGCATCCGGGCCACGGCCAAGGCCGTCATGTCTGGCTCCATGGCGCCCTCAACCAGCCGGAGCTTCTGATCGGCATTGTGGCAGCATCGGCGCTCACGGCCGGTGAGGATTTGGACGCGAGGCGGGTCCATCGGCATAAGCGCGCGCCTAAGCACAGACTGAGGTCCTCGCCGCTATGCGCGGTGTCAGGTCGAACTGGGGCCAGTCCAACAGGACAGAAGATCTCGAAATCGACCACGGCCGGGAGGCGCTCCAGCGGATCGCCGGCTGCGGAAGGGCTGCATACCGCTCATCCGGGTCGAAGAGGCCGAGTTGCCCCGCCATTGCCACTGCCTCCGCTGACCAAGGCCAGTGAATCAGCCCGGCGCCCCAGCCGCGAGGTTGTCTGAGGCGTCCGAATGGCTGACACGGAACAGGGCCAATGATCCCCGCGAAATCTTGGTTGTCTCACCCGATCTCCATGCGGCCATTCATGCCAGCAATGGGGCCTCGGGCTGGCCCACTCCGGCCCTGGTCATCAGCGGGCAGAGGCTGCCTCCCAAGCTCAACCGCCATCTTCGGGCGCGGTGAGCGATGGAATGTCCATTTGGGAAATGCACCGTCAGTTTACAAAGGTCAGTAGATCCTGCCAGCCGATCATCCAACTCGGCCGGCTGTGCCGTTGAATGAGAGGCACTTCAGTCTTTCAGTCCATTGTGGATCAAACGGAAGAAGGTACTGAACAATGCATCACGCCTCAGTGCCCGTTTGAGAATGGTCATGGGTGGGCGATGCGCCTGATGAGGAGCGCGCCCATGCCGACGTGGATCATGGCTTCGGAGACGTCGCAGCGGCGCTCGTAGTCGCGAACCAGGCGGCGCCAACG
>NZ_PDOA01000014.1 GCF_003116135.1 Teichococcus aestuarii
GCACCGGAGGTGATCATGCCGGAAAGGGCCAGACCCGTGCCCCACCCCGGTTCCAATGGCTCATCGCCGCCGCCTCTGACCATGCTCCACTAAAATCTTGCCCGGACCAGTTGATGGGGGCTGGTCACCGTAAGGATTTGCTGCGGCCGCCGGGCTGTTCTTGCGGCGCCCGCGGGGTGTTGGACGCGAGAATGGGGTTATGGGGTCTCCCACACCTCAGCCCCCGCCCGACTGGCGGGCGGCGGTGGCGAGCTGGTCGGCCCGCTCGTTCATCGGGTCGCCGGCATGGCCGCGCACCCAGAGCCATTCCACCTTGTGCGGCTTCGCGGCGGCCAGCAGGCGCTGCCACAGCTCGTAATTCGCCACCGGGTCCTTCGCCGCGTTGCGCCAGTTGTTGCGCACCCAGCCATGGATCCAGCGGCTGATGCCGTTGCGCACATACTCGCTGTCGGTGTGCAGCTTCACGGTGCAGGGGCGCTTCAGCGCCTCCAGCGCCATGCAGGCGGCGGTCAGCTCCATGCGGTTGTTGGTGGTGGCGGCGTCGTAGCCGGAAAGCTCCTTCTCCACGCTCCCGAAGCGCAGGATGGCCGCCCAGCCGCCCGGGCCGGGGTTCGGCTTGCAGCCGCCATCGGTCCAGATCTCCACCACGCGCTCCGCCGCCTCGGCCGGGGCGTCCTGGAAGGGGTCAGAGGCCATAGGCGCCAACATCGCGCGCGGCGGCGTGGAAGCGCAGGCGGCGGAGATATTCCAGCGGGTCCTTGCGCGTCACCAGCGCGCCGGGGGGGGTGTGCGTCCAGTCGTACAGGCGCGTCAGCAGGAAGCGGATGGCGGCGCCGCGGCAGAGCACGGGCAGCGCCTCCAGCTCGGCGGCGCTCAGCGGCCGCATCGCCTGGTAGGCGCCGAGCAGGGCGCGGGCCTTGGTGACGTTGAAGGCGAGGTCCGGCTCGAAGCACCAGGCGTTCAGGCACACCGCCAGGTCATAGGCCAGGTAGTCGGTGCAGGCGAAGTAGAAGTCGATGAGGCCGGAGACGCGGGGGGTGCCGCGCTCCTCCTCCAGGAAGAACACGTTGTCGGGGAACAGGTCGGCATGGATGTGCCCGCGCGGCAGGCCGCGCGGCCAGTCGCGCAGGATGCCCTCCAGATGCCCCTCCAGCTCGGCCACCAGGCCGGGCTGCACCGCGTCGCCGCCGGCACGGCAGCGCTCCAGCAGCGGTGCCCAGGCGCGTGGGCCGAGGCCATTCGGCCGCTCGGCGCGGAAGCCCTCGCCGGCGCCGTGCAGCGCGGCCAGCGCGGCGCCGAGCGGCGCGCAATGCTCCTGCCGCACCCGGCGCGGCCAGACGCCGGGCAGGAAGGTGCAGATGGCCGCCGGCCGCCCGGCCAGCTCGCGCAGCGCGATGCCGTCCCGCCCCGCCACGGGCAGCGGGCAGGAGACGCCCTGCGCCGCCAGGTGGCGCATCAGCCCGAGGAACCAGGGCAGCTCGGCCGGGTCCACGCGCTTCTCGTAGAGGGTGAGCACGAAGTCGCCGCCCTCGCTGGTCTTCAGCGCGTAGTTGCTGTTCTCCACCCCCTCGGCGATGCCGCGGAAGGCGAGCAGCTCGCCCAAATCGTAATCGGCGAGGAACGCGCGCAGCGCCTCGTCCGAGACCTCGGTATAGACCGCCATCGGCGCCCCGCTCTGATGAAACCCCCGCCGGCACCCCCGCCGCGCGCCACGGGCACGGCCCGCACAGGGCGCAATGCCGCGCCCCGGCCTCCGCGGCAATCCCCCGCCGCCTGTTCCGCCCCGTGTTCTGCTGCCGGGGGCCGCGATCGGGCGGCGCGCTACTTCGCCAGCGCCGCCGGCAGCTTGAACACCACGCTCTCCTCCGCCACCACCACCTCCTCGACGGTGAGGGTGAAGCGCTCGCGCAGCCGCTCCAGCACCTCCTGCACCAGCACGTCCGGCGCGCTGGCGCCGGCGGTGATGCCGAGGGTGGCGACGCCATCGGCCAGGGCCGGGTCCAGCTCCCGCCCGCGCTGCACCATGATGGCGCGCGGGCAGCCGGCGCGCTCCGCCACCTCGCGCAGCCGCACGCTGTTGGAGGAGTTGGGGGCACCCACCACCACCACCATTCCGGACCGCGCCGCGATCGCCTTGACCGCGGCCTGGCGGTTGGTGGTGGCGTAGCAGATATCCTCCTTGGCCGGCCCCACGAGATGCGGGAAGCGCCGCGCCAGCGTGGCCACGATCTCCGCCGTGTCGTCCACCGAGAGGGTGGTCTGGGTGGTGAAGGCGAGCGGCCCCTCGGGCGGCCGCACCGTCTCGGCCTCGGCCACCGTCTCCACCAGCGTGACGGTGCCGGGCTCGAGCTGGCCCATGGTGCCGACCACCTCCGGGTGGCCCGCATGGCCGATCAGCAGGATGTGCCGGCCGGCGGCGGCGTGGCGCTCCGCCTCGCGGTGCACCTTGGAGACGAGCGGGCAGGTGGCGTCGAGATAGACCATGTTGCGCCGCCGCGCCTCGGCGGGCACGGATTTCGGCACGCCATGGGCGCTGAACACCACCGGCGCGTCGGCCGGCACCTCGTCCAGCTCCTCGACGAAGATGGCGCCCTGCGCCTCCAGGCTCTGCACGACGAACTTGTTGTGCACGATCTCGTGCCGGACATAGACCGGCGCGCCGAAGCGGCGCAGGGATTCCTCGACGATCTTGATCGCGCGGTCCACACCGGCGCAGAAGCCGCGCGGGCCGGCGAGCAGGACATGCAGGGCGGGCTTGACGGTCATGCTGGCCTGTCCGATGGGGGCGTTGGCGTTCACGGGCGGTCGCTTCACAGGGTGGTGCCGGGCCAGGGGGCCGTGGCATCCGGACGCGGCACTAAGAGGAAGAGTGGCAGCATGGTCAAGGCGCGGAACCTCCGAAGCGGCAAGATGGCGGCGATGGGCGGCGTGCTCCTGCTGCTGGCCGGGTGCGGCGGCGGCAGCGCCCTGCCGCAGATGACGGCGCCCTGCCCGCGCGTGGCCATCCTGGCCGATGCCGCGGACCTGACGCGCTTCCGCGCCGGGGGCGGGCGGGACCTGACGGCCATGGAGCTGAATGCCTCCGTCGCCGGCTTCCAGGCGCGCTGCGACTACGCGCCCGGAGGGGCTGGGCTGGATGTGACGCTGACGCCGGCCTTCACGGCCGAGCGCGGCCCGGCGGCCACGGGCCGCGCCGCCGAGATCCCCTATATGGTGGCGGTGGCGGAGGGAGAGAACCGCATCCTCGCGCGGCAGGCCTATGCCATGCGGGTGGAGTTCCCGGCCAATGTCTCGCGCATCCAGAGCCGGGGGGAGGAAGTGACCGTCCGCATCCCCGGCAGCCCGCAGGCGGCGGCGCGCAAGCAGGTCTGGCTCGGCTTCGTGCTCAGCCCCGAGGAGCTGGCGCTGAACCGGGCGCGCGGCCCGCGCTGAGGCCGGGGGGAGGATTTCGCCGCGCCCGGCGCTCTCGCCCCTTGCGCCGGGGCGGCCGCTCGGGCAGATGGATCGGCACCCGCAGATCCCACGCGGGAGAGAATGGCAGCTTGCCATCGCCGAAGGCGCAACCGGCCCCCGGAAACGCTCAGGCAGAAGGGCCGCGTGGGGAAGGGACCTCTGGAAAGCCCGCCGCCTGGAGACAGGCTTCGGCACCGACGGAGTAAGGCGCGCCAACGCCCGCGCTGAATCTCTCAGGTCATCGGACAGAGGGGGGCCACGAACCCTGACCCGCCGCCTTCGCGCGGCGCTGGAGGCTGCGTGGCCGAGTCCCTGGTTGAGACCCCCCTGCTGGAGACGCCCCTGGCGTCGCTGCACCGCGAACTGGGCGGCAAGATGGTGCCCTTCGCCGGCTACCTCATGCCGGTGCAGTACCCGGCCGGCATCCTGGCCGAGCACCTGGCCACCCGCGCCGGCGCCGCGCTGTTCGACGTCTCCCACATGGGCCAGGCCGAGCTGGTGGGCGAGGGCGCGGCCGCCGCGCTGGAGCGCCTGACGCCGGCCGACATCCAGATCCTGAAGCCGGGCCGGCAGAAATACGGGCTGCTGACCACCGAATCGGGCGGCATCCTGGACGACTTCATGGTGGCCAATCTGGGCGAGGGCCGCCTCTTCCTGGTGGTGAACGCCAGCCGCAAGCAGGTGGACCTGCCCGCCATCGAGGCGGTGCTGCCCGCGGGCGTGCGCCTCAACCGGCTGGAGGACCGCGCGCTGCTGGCCTTCCAGGGCCCGCAGGCGGTGCCGCTGCTGGCGACGCTGGCGCCCGGCGTGGCGGCGCTGCCCTTCATGGGCGTGGCGCGGCTGGAGATCGCCGGCATCCCCGTGCTGGTCAGCCGCAGCGGCTACACGGGCGAGGACGGCGTCGAGATCAGCGTGCCGGCGGAGCGGGCTGAGGCGCTGGCGAAGGCCCTGCTGGCGCTGCCGGGCGCCGTGCCGGCCGGGCTGGGGGCGCGGGATTCGCTGCGCCTGGAAGCCGGCCTCTGCCTCTACGGCAACGACATCGACGAGACGACCAGCCCGGTCGAGGCCGCGCTGGTCTGGACCATCGGCAAGCGCCGCCGCATGGCCTGGGACTTCCCCGGCGCCGGGCGGGTGCGGGAGGAGCTGGACAACGGCCCCCGCCGCCTGCGTATCGGCCTGCTGCCGGAGGGCCGCCAGCCGGCCCGCGCCCACACCGCCATCGCCCTGGCGGGCGAGACGGTGGGCGAGGTGACCAGCGGCACCTTCGGCCCCTCGCTGAACGGCCCCTGCGCCATGGGCTATGTCGCCCGCCCGCACGCCGCCGATGGCACGGCGCTCGAGCTGATGGTGCGCGGCAAGGCGCTGCCCGCCCGCGTCGCCGCCACCCCCTTCGTCCCCCACCGTTACGCCCGATAAGGACCTGCCCCGATGGCCGAGCTGAAATTCTCCAAGGATCACGAGTGGGTGCGGCTGGAGGGTGGCGTGGCCACCATCGGCATCACCGACCACGCGCAGACGGCGCTGGGCGACGTGGTGTTCGTCGACCTGCCCGAGGTGGGGCGCGAGGTGGCGGCGGGCGATGCCATCGCCGTGGTGGAGAGCGTGAAGGCGGCCTCCGACGTCTATGCCCCGATCGCGGGCAAGATCGTCGAGGTCAACGCCGCCCTGCCGGACGATCCCTCCCTGGTGAACTCCGCCCCCACCGAGGGCGGCTGGTTCTTCAAGATCGAGCCGGCCGATACGGCGGAGATCGACGCGCTGATGGATGCCGGGGCCTACCAGTCCTTCGTGGACAGCCAGGCATGACCGGGGCAGGCATGACCGGGGTTCTGGACGAGCTGGCGGCGCTGGAGGACCATGGCGCCTTCGCCGCCCGCCATATCGGCCCCGGCGAGGCGGAGATCGCCGCCATGCTGGAGGCGGTGGGGGTGGAGAACCTGGAGGCGCTGGCCGAGCGCACCGTCCCCGCCGCCATCCGCGGCCAGGATTTTTCCCATCTGCCTCCTCCGGTGTCGGAGGCGGAGGCCATCGCCGAGCTGCGCGGCCTCTCGGAGCTGAACCAGCCGCGCCGTTCGCTGATCGGCCTGGGCTACCATGGCACCCATGTGCCGCCGGTCATCCTGCGCAACGTGCTGGAGAATCCGGGCTGGTACACGGCCTACACGCCCTACCAGGCCGAGATCGCCCAAGGGCGGCTGGAGGCGCTGGTCAACTTCCAGACCATGGTCTGCGACCTGACCGGCCTGCCGGTGGCCAATGCCAGCCTGCTGGACGAGGCCACCGCCGCCGCCGAGGCGATGGCGGTCGCGCTGGCCGCCACCAAGGGCCGCTCCCACACCCTGCTGGTGGCGGCCGATGTCCACCCGCAGACGCTCGCCGTCATCCAGACCCGCGCCGAGCCGCTGGGGCTGACGGTGGCCGTGGTGCCGGTGGCGGAGGTCGCGGCGGCCTGTGAGGCGCAGAAGCCGTTTGCCCTGGTGCTGCAATATCCGGGCAGCACCGGCGCGGTGCGCGACATCGCGCCCGAGATCGCCGCCGCGCAGAAGGCGGGCGGGCTGGCCATCGTGAGCGCCGACCCGCTCTCGCTGGTGCTGCTGACGCCGCCGGGCGAGATGGGCGCCGACGTGGTCATCGGCTCCAGCCAGCGCTTCGGCGTGCCGATGGGCTATGGCGGCCCGCACGCCGCCTTCATGGCGGTGAAGGATGCCTACAAGCGGCTGATGCCGGGCCGCCTCGTCGGCGTCTCGGTCGATGCCGCCGGGCGCCCGGCCATGCGCCTGGCGCTGCAGACGCGCGAGCAGCATATCCGCCGCGAGAAGGCCACCTCCAACATCTGCACCGCGCAGGTGCTGCTGGCGGTGATGGCCGGCATGTATGCGGTGTGGCACGGGCCGGAGGGGCTGCGCCGCATCGCCCGCCGCGTCTCGCTCCAGGCGCGGCTGCTGGCCGATGCCGCCACGCGCGCCGGCTTCACGCTGCGGCACGACGCCTTCTTCGACACCATCGCCATCGAGGCCGGCGCCCGCGCCGACGCGCTGATGGCCGAGGCCCTCTCCAGCGGCTTCAACCTGCGCCGCATCGACGCCACGGGCGTCGGCATCGCGCTGGACGAGACGGTGAGCCGCGCCGAGCTGGAGACGCTGGTCGCCATCCTGGTGCAGGTGGGCGGCAAGGCGGTGGCGCTGGCCGGGCTTTCGCCACAGGGCGTCATTCCCGCCGCGCTGGCACGCGGCTCGGACTTCCTGACCGCGAACGTGTTCAACAGCCACCACGCGGAGCACGCCATGCTCCGCTACCTGAAGGCGCTGGAGGACAAGGACGTCGCGCTGAACCGCAGCATGATCCCGCTCGGTTCCTGCACGATGAAGCTGAACGCCACGGCGGAGATGATCCCGGTCACCTTCCCCGGCTTCGGCAATTTGCATCCCTTCGCGCCGGTCGATCAGGCGGCGGGCTACATCGCGCTGATCCGGCGGCTGGAGGGGTGGCTCGCCACCATCACCGGCTTCGCGGCGGTGTCGTTGCAGCCCAATGCCGGCAGCCAGGGCGAGTATGCCGGGCTGCTCGCCATCCGCGCCTACCACAAGGCACGCGGCGAGGGGCAGCGGGACATCTGCCTCATCCCCTCCTCGGCGCATGGCACCAACCCCGCCTCGGCGGTGATGGCGGGGATGCGCGTGGTGGTGGTTGGCTGCGACCGCGACGGCAACGTCGATCTCGCGGACCTCGAAGCCAAGATCGCGCAGCACGCGGAGAAGCTGTCCGCGCTGATGGTCACCTATCCCTCGACGCATGGCGTGTTCGAGGAGGAAATCATCCGCATCTGCGAGGCGGTGCACGCGGCTGGCGGGCAGGTCTACATGGACGGCGCCAACATGAACGCGCAGGTGGGCCTGACCGCCCCCGGCCGGATCGGCGCCGATGTCTGCCACCTGAACCTGCACAAGACCTTCTGCATCCCGCATGGCGGCGGGGGCCCGGGCGTCGGCCCGATCGGCGTGGCGGCGCATCTGGCGCCGCACCTGCCGAACCACCCGCTGCTGGCCGAGGCCGGCCCCGCCACGGGCTATGGCCCCGTCTCGGCCGCGCCCTTCGGCAGCGCCTCCATCCTGCCCATCAGCTACGCCTATATCCGCATGATGGGGCCGGAGGCGCTGACGCGGGCGACGCAGGTCGCCATCCTCAACGCCAACTACATCGCGCGGCGGCTGGAGGGGCACTTCCCCGTGCTCTACAAGGGCGCGCGCGGCATGGTGGCGCATGAGTGCATCCTGGACTGCCGCGGCTTCCAGCAGGGCGGCGGCGTGCTGGTCGAGGACATCGCCAAGCGCCTGCAGGACTATGGCTTCCACGCGCCGACCATGTCCTGGCCGGTGGCCGGCACGCTGATGGTGGAGCCCACCGAGAGCGAGACCAAGGCCGAGCTGGACCGGTTCTGCGACGCGATGATCGCCATCCGTGGCGAGATCCGCGCGGTGGAGCAGGGCCGCATGGACCGCGCCGACAACCCGCTGAAGAATGCGCCCCACACCGCCGGCGAGATCGCCGCCACGGAGTGGACGCACCCCTACAGCCGGCAGGAGGCGGCCTTCCCGCTGCCCTACGTGGCCGCCCACAAGTACTGGCCCCCCGTGAAGCGGGTGGACAACGTCTATGGCGACCGCAACCTGGTCTGCACCTGCGCGCCGCTGGAGGACTACGCCCAGGCGGCGGAGTGACGCGTCCGGGGGAAGCGCGGCTTCCCCCGGCCCTCCTTCGGCCGCTGCCGGGGGCCGGGCGGCCCCTGGCGCCCTCCCGGCCGGAAATCCTTGTTGATCCGGAACGGTCGCTGTGCCTTCATTTGGCCTTCTGGGCATGAAGGAGGCGGACATGACCCTCGAACGGATGATCCTGCTGGTCGTCGGTGTCGTGGTGCTGGGGAGCGTGCTCCTGGCAGTCTATCACGACATCCGGTGGCTCTGGCTGACCGGCTTGATGGGCGCCCATCTGGTGCAGGCCTCCTTCACCGGCCTCTGCCCGGTCGTCGCCCTGCTCAAGAGGAGCGGCCTGCCCTCGAAGCCCGGCTTCGCCTGACGGCACGCCGCGGCCGTCCGGCCCTGGTCCCGCCTGTTCCCCGGGGCGTGGAGGGGAGGCGGAAGGGCCGGCGGGCGGGCATCACCCGCCGCCCTCCTCCAGGGCCAGGACGGCGAAGCTGGCCAGCCAGTGCTCGCCCATGTAGTCGCCCGCCACATGCGGCAGGCCGGCCGCCAGATGGGCTTCCGCGGCCCGCTTCTGCCCCAGGCCGCGCCAGCACCAGGCGCGGCTGAGATTCAGACCGTCCAGATGCGCGATCTTGCCGTCGCTGCGGTCGCTGACCGTGGCGGAGGTGAAGAGCGCCGCCGGCTCGCGCTGCGCCAGGCGCGGCAGGAAGGCGCGGCACCAGGGGGCGAACTCCTCCGGCGGCAGCAGGCGGCGCATCGCCTCCGCCTCGATCAGCGTGCCGGAGAGGAAATCGTCCCCCGAAGGCTCGCCCCAGGCGGGGGCGTCGCGGTCGGCGCCGTACCAGCGGCGGGCGGTGTCGCGCAGCAGGGCCAGGAAGCCGGCATCCGCGTAATCGGCGGCGAGGCGCAGGGCGAAGGCGGTGTTGAAATGCGTCCCCACCCGCACCGGATAGGTCGCCTTGGGCAGGAAGTCGCGGAAGCGCTGCTCGATGACAGCGCCCAGCGGCGCCACGGCGGCCTCCCAGGGCGTGCCGCGCAGGGTGGCGCAGAGCTTCAGCGCCCAGGCCCAGCCATAGGGCCGCTCGAAGCCGCGCGAGAGCGGCCGGGCGAGGTAGGCGCATTCGCCGCCGATCTTCTCCGGGGTGAGATTGCGGGCGAAGAGGGCGCGGATGTCCTCCGCCGGCTCCATCGAGGGGAAGCGTGCCAGCAGATGCGCCAGCATCCAGTAGCCATGCACGCAGGAATGCCAGTCGAAGCTGCCAAAGAACACCGGGTAGAGCTGGCGCGGCGTGCCGGCATCCTCCGGCCCCGCCAGGGCGTGGGCGATCTTGTTCGGGTATTCCCGTTCCACATGGCCGAGCGCGATGCGCGCGAAGCGGCTGGCGAGGTCTTCGGTGAGCTGCATGGCCGGAGAGTGCCGCCCCGCCGGCCCGTTGTCACGCCGCCTGCTTCGCCGCCTCGCCCAGGCGCTGGCGCAGGAAGACCAGCACCGCCGCCTCCTCCGGCTTGAGGGCGGAGATGTCCTCGCGCAGCTCGGCATCCACCTCGCGCTTCACCTGCACCAGCAGGCCGCCCTGGAGGTAGCCGTCCAGCACCTCGGGGTGGATGTAGCACTGGCGGCAGATGGTGGGGGTGTTGCCGAGCCGCGCGGCGGCACGCTCCACCGCCGCGCGGATGTTGCGCTTGGCGGCCGCCTGGCTGTCGAAGGCCGCGAACTCGGAGAGCGCCATGGCGGCCAGCACCGTGCCGGCCCAGGTGCGGAAATCCTTGGCGGTGATGTCCTCGCCCGTGGCCTCGCGGAGATATTCGTTCACGTCGGCCGAATCGATGCCCTGCAGCTCGCCCGCTTCGTCGCGGTACTGGAAGAGGTCCTGGCCGGGCAGGTCCTGGCAGGCGCGCACCACGCGCGCCACGCGCCGGTCGCGCAGCGAGAGCTTCCATTCCTTGCCGCTCTTGCCGCGGAAGGCGAAGCGCATCGCATCCCCGCGCACATCCACATGCTGGTCGCGCAGGGTGGTCAGGCCGTAGCTGCCATTGGCCTGCGCGTAATCCTCGTTGCCGACGCGGATGAGGGTGGTGTCCAGCAGGTGGACCACGGTGGCCAGCACCTTCTCCCGCCCCAGGCCGCGTGCCGCCATGTCCTGCTCCACCCGCGCCCGCAGGGCCGGCAGGATGCGGGCGAAATGCAGGATGTGGCGGTACTTCGTCGCGTCCCGCGCGGCGCGCCACTCGGGGTGGTAGCGGTACTGCTTGCGGCCCTTGGCGTCCCGCCCCGTGGCCTGGATGTGGCCATTGGCGTGCGGGCAGAGCCACACCTCCGTCCAGGCCGGCGGCACGGCCAGGGCGCGCAGCCGGGCGATCACCGCCTTGTCCTTCACCGGGGCGCCCCGGGCGTCGCGGAAGCTCCAGCCCTTGCCGCTGCGGCGGCGCGTCAGGCCCGGCGTCTCGTCCGAGACGTAGCGCAGGCCGGCGATGCGCGGCATGTCGGGCGAGGGGGAGGGGACCTTCGGGCGGGGGCCGCCGGAGCGGGGTGTCTCGACCTCGGCCTGGGTCTGCGTCAGCATGGTTAAGCTTCGCCTTCTGCACGGGCGGAGCCAGAACAACGCGCGGCACCGGCCTCCGGTTCCGCCAGGAGCTTGCCGCCATGACCGAGACCGCCTTGCGCATCCTGCCGCCCGGGACCGACCGCCGCGCCGACTGGGACCGTCTCTACCAGGGCTACGCCGCCTTCTACCGCGTGGCGCAGACGCCGGAGATGCGCGACCGCGTCTGGTCCTGGCTGCAGGACCCGGCGCATGAGGTGAAGGGCTTCCTGGCCCTGGACGCCGACGGGAAGGCGGTGGGCCTGACGCATTACCGCCCCTTCGCCCGCCCGCTTTCGGCCAGCACGGGCGGCTTCCTGGACGATTTGTTCGTCGATCCCTCGGCGCGCGGCCAGCGCGTGGCCGATGCGCTGATCGGCGCGGTGGCCGATGTCGGCCGCGCCCGGGGCTGGAGCGTGATCCGCTGGATCACGGCCGAGGACAACTACCGTGGCCGCGCCGTCTATGACCGGGTGGCGCAGCTCACGCCGTGGAAGACCTACGACATCAAGCTCTGAGCCTTGCGGGCGCGTGCCCGCGCGCCCTATGCCGGGCGGCGGGCATGGGATGGGAGCCTCGGCGGAATGCCGGACTACGCGCTGGAGCGGGCGGCGGGCGGCCGCGTGGCAGGGGTGGACGAGGCCGGGCGCGGCCCGCTGGCGGGACCCGTCGTGGCCGCCGCCGTGCTGTTCCACGGCGAGCCGCCCGAAACGCTGGCCATGCTGCTGGACGACAGCAAGAAGCTCGACCCGGCGCGGCGCGAGGCCGCCTGCACCGTGCTGCGCGCCGCCGCCCGGGCGGGGGTGCTGGAATTCGGCATCGGCGCGGCGAGCGCCGCCGAGATCGGCCGCATCAACATCCTCCGCGCCACGCACCTGGCCATGCTGCGGGCCGTGACGCGGCTGGCCACCGTGCCGGATGTGGCGCTGGTCGACGGCAACCAGCCGCCGCGCCTGCCCTGCGAGGTGCGCTGCGTGGTGAAGGGGGACAGCCTCAGCCTCTCCATCGCCGCCGCCTCGATCCTGGCCAAGGTGACGCGGGACCGCGCCATGGCGCGGCTGGACGGGCGCTGGCCGGGCTATGGCTTCGCCCGCCATGCCGGCTACCCCACGGCGGCGCACCGCGCCGCGCTGCTGAAGCTCGGGCCCTGCCCGCATCACCGCCGGGGCTTCGCGCCGGTGGATCAGCTCGCCCTTCTCTAGGCTGCTGAAAGAAACCGCGACTCGGCCCGCTTGACGGCGCGACTCCGGCCCGCGCATTGTCGGCCCTCGAGTCGCTGAGGGGTTTCGCGGGCGTGGGGACGGGGCTGGATCTGCCGGTGGACTGCATCCTGGAAGGGGATTGCATCGAGATGCTGCGCGCGCTGCCGCCGGCCTCGGTGCATGCCATCTTCGCGGATCCGCCCTACAACCTGCAACTCAAGGGCCAGCTGCGGCGGCCGGATGAGAGCGTGGTCGATGGCGTGGACGATTCCTGGGACCGCTTCTCCGATCTCGCCGCCTACGACGCCTTCACCCGCGCCTGGCTGACAGAGGCGCGCCGCGTGCTGCGCAAGGACGGCACCATCTGGGTGATGGGCAGCTACCACAACGTCTTCCGCCTCGGCGTCGCGCTGCAGGATCTCGACTTCTGGATCCTGAACGACGTCATCTGGCGCAAGGCCAACCCGATGCCGAACTTCCGCGGCCGGCGCTTCACCAACGCGCACGAGACGCTGATCTGGGCGAGCCGCGGCCAGGAGAGCCGCTACAAGTTCAACTACACCGCCATGAAGTCGCTGAACGACGACGTGCAGATGCGCTCGGACTGGTTCATCCCGCTCTGCACCGGACATGAGCGGCTGCGCGACGCCAAGGGCGACAAGCTGCACCCGACGCAGAAGCCCGAGGCGCTGCTGCACCGGGTCATCCTCTCCTGCACCGCGCCGGGCGACGTGGTGCTCGACCCCTTCCTCGGCACCGGCACCACCGCCGCCGTCGCCCGCCGCCTCGGCCGCCGCTACATCGGCATCGAGCGCGACCCGGGCTATGCCGCCGCGGCGCGCGCCCGCATCCAGGCGATCCAGCCGCTGTCGGAAAGCGCCATGCTGGTGATGCCGACCAAGCGCGAGCAGCCGCGCATCCCCTTCGGCACGCTGGTGGAGCGCGGCCTGGTGCCGCCCGGCGCCCGCCTGACCGACCGGCACCGCCGCTTCGAGGCGGAGGTGAACGCCGACGGCTCCATCCGCTGCGGCAAGGCCCATGGCTCGATCCACCAGGTCGGCTCCGCCGTGCAGGAGGCACCCTCCTGCAATGGCTGGCTGTTCTGGCACCTGGAGCGGCGGGACGGCACGCTGCGGCTGCTCGACGAGCTGCGGAGCGAAGTGGCGGCGAGCCTCGGGACCTGAGGAAGGCCGGGGGAGAAGGAATTCTCCCCCGGACCCCCGCACCTTTTTTCTGTCAGTTTTCGGGGGACGCTGGCGGCGCCGGCACGGTCAGTGGTCGCGGCCGCGACCGGTCTTGGCCTGCAGCTCGTCGATGCGCTTCGAGGCCTCGGCCTTGCTCAGCGTCTCGTCGAAATCGATGCCCGCTTCCTCGCTCAGCGTCTTGAGGTAGCTGGCCTGGGCACCGGTCATGCTCTCGTCGCCCGTCGTCCAGTCGGACGGGTCCTTCACCGTGTTGCCGGGCGTGCTCTCGGTCGCCTGCTTCGGATCGTTCTCGGGAGTCTTGGCCATCGGTCTTCTCCTCAGGCGCATATGTTCATGGCCTGTTCCCGATGGAAACGCCGGGGAGGCGGCGCGGGTTGCGCCGCCTCCGGATGCGGTCAGGCGCGGCGGAGGGTGCCCTGGGTGGCGCGCAGCGTGGCCAGCGCCAGCGCCGTCTTCACCACCGTGCCGGGGATGAACAGCACGAAGCCCGCCATCAGCGCGCGCTCCAGCCCGACGAAACCCGAGAGCCACAGCACGCCGGGGACGAACATCGCCAGATGCGCCGCCAGCAGCACGCCGCCCTGGCGCAGCAGCCCGGCGCGCGGCGTGAAGCCCGCCAGCCAGGCGGAGAGCACGAAGCCGGCCAGGAAGCCGGCGGTGGGGCCCATCAGCGCGGCCGGGCCGGCGGCGCCGCCGGCGAAGACCGGCAGGCCCATCGCGCCTTCCGCCAGATAGGCCAGCAGCGCGGCGGCGCCGAGGCGCGGCCCGGCCAGCGCGCCGATCAGCAGCACCGCAAGCGACTGCAGCGTGGCGGGCACCGGCCACATCGGCAGGGTGATCTGCGCCGAGGCGGCCATCACGGCCGAGCCGAGCAGCGCATAGGCAAGGAAGGTGAACCCGGCGCGGGCGCGGGTGGCGGTCATCTGCATCATGCGGGGCGTCCCGGAAGTCTTTTTGCTGGCCGCCCGGTGCGGGCGGTCATGCGGTATCGCTTGCCACGGCGCCGGCGGCCTCGGCAAGCGCCAGCAGCCGCTGCATCGCCCCCGGCAGGGCCTGCGCGGCGGCGGCCGGGGTCAGCCACTCGCCCTCCACGGCCGCGCCGGGCGGCAGGGTGGCGGCCAGCAGCGCCATGCGGAGCTCGAAATGGGTGAAGCCGTGCTTCGCCTCGCCGGGCAGGGCGCGCCAGTTGGCGGAGGCCAGCGGCGCGTGGGCCATGGCCTCCTCCGTGCTCCAGCCTTCCTCCCGCCAGGGCGTGCCGGGAATCCCCAGCATGCCGCCGAGCAGCCCGCTTGGCGGCCGGCGCCGCAGCAGCAGGCGTCCCGCCGAATCGCTGAGCAGGAAGTGCACGCCGCGCTTGAGCGGCCGCGCCGGCTTCGGCGCCTTGCGCGGCAGCAGGGGGGCGATGCCGGAGATCCGCCCCGCGCACCCCGCCTGCCAGGGGCAGAGCACGCAGGCCGGGCTGCGCGGCACGCAGATCGTGGCGCCGAGGTCGAACAGCGCCTGCACGAAATCCGCCGGCCGCTCCCGCGCCGGCGCCTGCGCCATCCAGCCCTGCGCCAGCGCGGCGAGGCGCGGGCGGGCGCCCGGCAGCGCCTCCTCCACCGCCGCGACGCGGGCGGTGACGCGCTCCACATTGCCATCCAGCGGCACCACGGGCCGGCCGAAGGCGATGGCGGCCACGGCGGCGGCGGTGTAGGCGCCGATGCCGGGCAGGGCGCGCAGCCCCTCCACCGTGTCGGGGAAGCCGCCGCGCGCCACCACCGCCTGGGCGCAGGCATGCAGGTTGCGGGCGCGGGCGTAGTAGCCGAGCCCGGCCCATTCCTCGGCCACCGCCTCCCACGGCGCCGCGGCCAGCGCCGCCACCGTCGGGAATCGTGCCAGGAAGCGCCGCCAGCGCGGCGCCACGGCGGCCACGGTGGTCTGCTGCAACATGACTTCGGAGAGCCATATACGGTAGGGATCGCGCGCGGCTTCCCGCCAGGGCAGGGCGCGGCGGTGGCGGTCGTACCAGGCGAGCAGGTCGCCGGCAGAGGGCAGGGGGTCAGGGGGCAGCACGGATGCAGCAAGACGACGAAGCGCCACGCGGATCAAGCCCCCCCGCCCGGAACGACACGGCGCGCAACGACACGGCGCGGCGGGACGAGCCGCCCGGCTGGCGGGCGGACCGCGGCCCGCGCCCGCTCTCCACCCTGCTGCCGAAGCTGACCCGGCCGGTGTTCCGCCGCCGCAGCCCGGCCGCCACGCACCTGATGACGGACTGGCCGGAGATCGTCGGCCCCGTGCTGGCGGCGCAGAGCATGCCGCAGAAGCTGGTCGGCGGCACGCTGACCCTGGGCTGCGCCGGGCCGATGGCGATGGAGCTGCAATACCTGGCGCCGCAGCTGATCGAGCGGGTGAACGTCGCGCTCGGCCAGCGGGTGGTGGAGCGGCTGCGGCTGGTGCAGCTGCGCATGCCGCCCCCCGCCCGCAAGGCGCCGAAGCCCGCCCCGGTGGCGCTGCCGCAGCCGGTGAGCACGGCGCTGGACGGCATCGAGGACCCCGAGCTGCGCGCCGCCCTGGCCCGGCTGGGGCAGGGCGTCTATCGCCGCCAGGGCGGCGGGCCGAAGCGCTAGCCCCACACCGTCTCCTCGCGCCAGCCCAGCGCGGCGAACTCCGCCGCCCGCAGCGGCGCCTCCCCGGCGGCGAAGAACTCGTCGAGCTGCGGCGGCGGCACGCCGGTGCCGCTCAGCATGGCATGCGCCTGGCCGCGATGATGCACCTGGTGCAGGAAGAGGTGCAGCAGCAGCCGGTCGGTCCGCTCCTCCTGCACATGGCCCTGCCGGTGCACCCGCGTCACCGCCGCCAGCCCGTCCGGCGCGAGGGCTTCGCAGAAGGCGATCAGCCGCCGGTCCACCGCCGCCTGCGCGGGCCGCAGATCCGCCAGGGTGGGGCAGGGCAGCGGGTCCGCCCAGGCGGCGGGGCCGAGCGTGCCGCCCTCGAGCGCGTCCACATAGAAGCGGTCGATGACCAGGATGTGGTTCAGGGTGGCGCGGATCGAGGGGAAGAAGCCGGTCCGCGGCGCCTCGAAGGCGTCCTGGCCCAGCCCGGCGCAGGCCGCGAGCAGGCGGTGATTGGCCCAGGCATTGTTGTAGGCCAGGGCGCGGAACGTCAGGCACTGGGAAGGCGGCATGGAAGGCACCTCCGTCTGAAGGAAGGCCGACCATGCCCCGCGCCGCGCCCCCGGCGCACCCGACAAGCGGTTGAGGCGGGGAAGGGGGCGGCGGCCCCGCCTCAGTGCCGCGCGCGGTCCTCCGCCGCCGCGCCGCGCCGCAGCCCGAGCAGCTGGTAGAGGCCGATCGCCGCCAGCGTCGCCGTGCCGATGCCGCCCACCGCGAAGCCGCCGAAGCGGAGGGTGAGGTCGCCCGCGCCGGCGATCAGGGTGACGCCCACGGTGAGCAGGTTGCGCGGGTCGGAGAAATCCACCTTGTTGTCCACCCAGATGCGCGCCATGGCGGCGGCGATCAGGCCGAACACGGCGACGGCGAGGCCGCCCAGCACCGGCTTCGGCACGGTCTGCAGCAGGGCGCCGAACTTGGGCGAGAAGCCGAGCGCGATGGCGAACAGCGCGGCGACGACGAAGATCAGCGTCGAATAGACCCGCGTCATCGCCATCACGCCGATATTCTCGACATAGGTGGTGACGCCCGTGCCGCCGCCGCTGCCGGCCAGCATGGTGGCCACGCCGTCGCCCAGGAAGGCGCGGCCCATGTGGCGGTCCATGTTCACCCCCGTCATGGCGCCCACCGCCTTGATGTGCCCGAGATTCTCCGCGATCAGGATGATGGCGACGGGGGCGATCAGCAGCATCGCCCCGGCCTCGAACACCGGCGCCTGGAAGCGCGGCAGGCCGAACCAGGGCGCCGCGGCGAGCCCCCCGAAATCGACCGGCGTGCCGAGGCCGAGGCCGTTGGCCAGCAGCAGGTGCAGCAGGTAGCCCGCCACCGTGCCGCCCAGGATGGAGACGCGGCGCAGCCCCTGCGGCGCATAGACGGCGAGCAGGCTGACGGCGAGCAGCGTGCCGATGCCCACCACCACCTCCGGCGCCGATCCCTCCACCCCGCGCGCCGCCACGGGCGCCAGGTTCAGCCCGATCGCCGCCCCCACCGCGCCGGTGACGACGGGCGGCATCAGCCGCTCGATCCAGCCCGTGCCGGCGCGCATCACCACCAGCCCCACCAGCGCGTAGAGCGCCCCGGCGGCGACGATGCCGCCCAGCGCCGGGCCGATGTTCGGGTTCGGCCCCGTGCCGGCATAGCCGGTGACCGCCACCACCACGGCGATGAAGGCGAAGCTGGAGCCGAGATAGCTCGGCACCCGCCCGCCGGTGATGAGGAAGAACAGCAGCGTGCCGATGCCGGAGAACAGGATGGCGAGGTTCGGGTCGAACCCCATCAGCAGCGGGCCGAGGATGGTGGCGCCGGACATGGCGACGACATGCTGCAGCCCGAGCGCCAGCATGGCGCCGCCGGGCAGGCGCTCCTCCGGCCCCACGACGGGGCCGCGCGCGGGGGTCCAGGAGGGAAACAGGCGGGCCATCGGGCCTCTCCTCAATGTCTTTTGTTCGTGCGTGTGACGCCCGCCCCATCGGGCAAAGCCGCTCCGCGCGCAAGCGCCGGGCGCGCGCGGCGTGGCGAAGTGCAACAGCCGATGGACAGGCCCGCGCCGCCGCGTCATCTGCTGGGTCATCCGCGGCCGGCCCGCCGCGCGGGATCGCCTTGCCCGGGACCGCCTTGCCCGGAATCGCCTTGCGGGCGTGTTCTGCTGTAGAGACGGCGGAACCGCGCCGCCGCACCCGGGGCACCCGCCGCGCGCCGTTCGCCCCATGACGCCACAGGAGGCTCCATGTCGCTCACCCGCCGCACGCTGATGCTGGCTCCGGCCGCCCTGCTTCCGCTGGCGCCGCTGGCCGCCGCCGCGCAGGGAGGGGGCGCCGCCGCGCCCATCAGCCTCGGCGAGCGGGCCACCGGCCCGGAGACGGCGCCCGTGACGGTGATCGAGTATTTCTCGCTCACCTGCTCGCACTGCGCCGCCTTCCACCGCGACACCTGGCCGCAGGTGAAGAAGGAGCTCGTCGGCACCGGCAAGATGCGCATGGTGTGGCGCGACTTCCCGCTCGACCAGCTGGCGCTCGCCGCCGCCCAGGTGGCCCGCGCCCTGCCGGCCGAGCGCTATGAGGGCTTCATCGGCGCGCTGCTGGCCAGCCAGGACCGCTGGGCCTTCGCCCGCGGCGCCGACAACGTGGCCGAGATCGCCAAGATCGCCGCGCTCGCCGGCCTCTCCCGCGCTCAGGTGGACGCCGCCATCGCCGACCAGGGGCTGCGCCGCGCCATCCTGGAAGGCCGGCTGAAGGCCGAGCAGGAGCACAATGTCAGCTCCACCCCGAGCTTCGTCTTCGGCAGCAAGGTGGTGCCCGGCGCGCTGCCCTATGACCGCTTCGCCCAGCTCGTCGGCGAAGCCTCCGGCGCTTGACCGAGCGGCTGGACATGGCGGGGGGCCGCCCCCCCGCCGACGAGACCCCGGACGGCGTGACGCTGCCCGGGCGGGAGATGGGACCGGAGATGGGCCCGGCCAGTGAAGCCGCCCCCGCCACCCCGCGCGACCCCGGGCAGGAGGCCGCCGCGCGCGCCGCCGCGCTGCGCGCCACGCTGACGCGGCTGCGCATCGCCGGCTTCAAATCCTTCGCCGAGCCCACCACCCTCGAGGTGCTGCCGGGGCTCACCGGCATCGTCGGCCCCAATGGCTGCGGCAAGTCCAACGTCGTCGAGGCGCTGCGCTGGGCGATGGGCGAGACCAATGCCCGCGCCATGCGCGGCGGCGAGATGGACGACGTCATCTTCGCCGGCACCGCCACGCGGGCGGGGCGCAACCAGGCCGAGGTGACGCTGCTGCTGGAGGATGCCTCCGGCCTGGCGCCGCCGCCCAACCAGTCCGCCGCCGAGCTGGAGATCACCCGCCGCATCGTGCGCGGGGAGGGCACCGGCTTCCGCCTCAACGGCCGCGAGGTGCGCGGGCGCGACGTGCAGACGCTGTTCGCCGATATCGGCTCCGGCGCGCGCTCCTCCGCCATGGTCAGCCAGGGCAAGGTGGCGGCGCTGATCGCCGCCCGGCCCGAGGAGCGGCGGCAGGTGCTGGAGGAGGCCGCCGGCATCGCCGGGCTGCGCGCCCGCAAGCACGAGGCCGAGCTGAAGCTGCGCCAGGCCGAGACCAACCTGACCCGCGCCGACGACCTGAAGGGCCAGCTCGAGGTGCAGCGCCAGTCGCTGCAGCGGCAGGCCCGGCAGGCGGCGCGCTACCGCAACCTCTCCGGCATGACGCGCGAGGCCGAGGCAGAGTATTTCGCCCTGCTGGTGGCGCGCGCCGCCCAGGCGCTGGAGGGCGGCCGGGCCGCCCACAAGGCCGCCCTGGCCGCGACCCGCGGCGCCGAGCAGGAAGCCGCCGCCGCCGCCACCCGCGCCTTCGCCGCCGAGCGCGCCCTGCCGGAGCCGCGCGAGGCCGAGGCCGTCTCGCGCACCGCGCTGGAGCGCCGCCGCGTCGAGCAGGAGGGGCTGGAGGCGGAGGAGCGCCGCGCCCGCGCCGCGCTGGAGGAGGCCGAGGGCCGCCTGGCGCAGCTGCGCGACGATCTCGGCCATGCCGGCCGGCTGGCCGGGGATGCCGCCGCCGCCGGGGCGCGGCTCGCCGCCGAGGCCGGCACGCTGGAGACCCTGCGCGACAGCCTGCCGCGCCGCGCCGCCGAGGCCGAGGCCGCCCGGCAGGAGGCCGCCGCCGCCGCCGAGGCCGCCGAGGCCGCCGCCGACCAGGCCGCGCAGGCCGCCGCCGAGGCCGCCGCCGAGGCCGGACGGCGCGAGGCGGAGCTGGGCGCGGCGCGGCAGCGCGCGGCGCGGCTGGCGCAGCAGCAGGATTCGCTCGCCGCGCAGCAGGCGGAGGCCGAGGCGGCCCGCGTGGCGCCGGAGGCCACCGCCGCCGCCGCCGCCGCGCATGACGCCGCCGCCCAGGCCCTGGCCGCCGCCCGCGCCCGGCTGGAGCAGGCCGAGGCCGCCCGCGCCGCCGCGCAGGAGGCGCACGCCACCGCCCGCCGCGCCAGCGCCGAGGCCGACGCCGCCCGCGCCCGCGCCACCGGGGAGCGCGATGCCGCCGCCGCCCGCGCGCGCCAGGTGGCGGAGCAGGTGGCGCGGCTCGCCCGCGAGCGCGACGCCGCCGCCGCCGAGCGCCCCGCGCCGGAGGCGCTGACCGCCGCCGCCACGGCCGCCACCGAGGCCGAGGCCGCGCTCGCCGCCGCCCGTGCCGCCCTGGCCGGCGCCGAGGCCGCGCGCGCCACGGCCGCCGCCGACCATTCCGCCGCCCGCGCCGCCGCCAGCACCGCCGAGGCCGCCCGCGCCCGCGCCGCCGCCGAGCGGCAGGGCCTGGCCGACCTGCTGCGCGCCCGCGCGCCGCGCGCCGCCGCGCCGGTGCTGGACGCCATCACCGTGCCGCCGGGGCTGGAGGCCGCGCTTGGCGCCGCGCTGGGCGAGGCGCTGGACAGCCCGGCCGACGCCGCCGCGCCGCGCCACTGGCGCGACCTGCCGCCGCTCGATGCCGCGCCGGCCCTGCCGGAGGGGGCCGAGCCGCTCGCCGCGCGGGTGGAGGCGCCGCCCGTCCTGGCGCGCGCCCTCTCCCAGGTGGGGCTGGTGCCGGACGAGGCCACGGGCGAGGCGCTGCTGCCACGCCTGCGCCCCGGCCAGAGCCTGGTCTCCGCCGAGGGCGCGCTGTGGCGCTGGGACGGGCATTGCGCCCGTGCCGGCGCGCCGAGCGCGGGCGCGGTGCGGCTGACGCAGCGCAACCGCCTGCGCGCCGCCGAGGCCGCGCTGGAGCAGGCCGCCGCCGCCGCCGGCACCGCCGCCGCCGCCGCCGAGGCCGCGCGCGACGAGGAGGCGCGCGCCGCCCAGGCCGAGGGTGCCGCCCGCGCCGCCCGCGCCACCGCCGAGACCGCCCTGGCGCGGGCACGGGAGGCGGAATCCCGCCTCGCCGCCGCCGCCGCCCGGGCCGAGGGCCGGCTCGCCATGCTGGGGCCGCAGATCGAGCGGCTGGAGACGGAGCTGCGCGCCGCCGAGGCCGCGCGCGAGGCCGCCGCCGCCACACTGGCCACGCTGCCCGACCCGGCCGCCGCCCGCGCCGCGCGGGACGAGGCGGCGCGCGCCGAGGCCGCCGCCCAGGCGGAGGAAACCGCCGCCCGCGACGCCCGCCGCAAGGCCGAGGCCGCCCTGGAGGCGGCGCGCGCCGAGGAGAGCCGGCTGGCCAGCCGCGCCGCCCAGGCGGAAAGCCGGCTGGCCGCGCTGGCGCCGCAGCTCGCCCACGCCGCCGAGGAACGCGCCGAGGCGGAACGCCTGCTCGAAGCGGCCGGGGCGGCGCTGGCCGGCGCGCCCGACCTCGCCGCCCTGCGCCGGGCGGTGGAGGCGGCCCGCCAGGGCCAGGCCGAGGCCCGTGCCCGCGCCGCCGCCGCGCGCGACGCCGCCGCCGCCCTGGCGGCCGAGGGCGAGCGCGCCGCCGCGCGGCTGTCGGCGATCGGCGCCGAGCGCGAATCCTGGGCCGGGCGCGAGGCCGAGGCGTCCGCGCGGCTGGAGGCGCTGCGCCAGCGCGCCGCCGAGGCCGAGGCGGTGCGCGAGGCCGCCGCCGCCGCGCCGGAGGAGGCGGCCGCCCGCCGCGCCGCCGCCGCCCGGCTGCTGGCCGAGGCGGAGGCCGAGCACGCCGCCGCCGCCACCCGCCTGCGCGCCGCCGAGACGGAGGACCGCGAGGCCGCCGAGGCCCGCCGCCGCGCCGACACCGCCTTTGCCGCCGCACGCGAGGCGCAGCTGCGCGCCGAGGCCGCGGCGCAGCAGGCGGAGGCCGCCGCCGCCGCCGTGGCGCAGCGCCTGGCCGAGCGGCTGGGCGACGCGCCCGCCCTGCCGCCGCCGCCCGGGGACCTCTCCGAGGCCGCCGAGGAGCGTGCCCGCCGCAAGGCCGAGCGGCTGGCCAAGGAGCGGGAGGATATGGGCCCGGTCAACCTGCGCGCCGACCAGGAGATGGCGGAGGTGGATCAGCGCATCGGCGCCATCGATGGCGACCGTGAGGAGATCGGTGCCGCCATCGCCAAGCTGCGCGGCTCGATCGGCCACCTGAACCGCGAGGGGCGGGAGCGGCTGCGCGCCGTGTTCGACCGGGTGGATGCCGAGTTCCGGGCGCTGTTCGGCAAGCTGTTCGGCGGCGGGCGGGCGCATCTGGCGCTGGTCGGCTCGGACGACCCGCTGGAGGCGGGGCTGGAGATCTATGCCGAGCCGCCCGGCAAGAAGCTCGCCACCCTCTCGCTGCTCTCGGGCGGCGAGCAGGCGCTGACGGCGCTCTCCCTGGTCTTCGCGGTATTCCGCTGCCAGCCGGCGCCGGTCTGCGTGCTGGACGAGGTGGACGCGCCGCTGGACGACGCCAATGTGGAGCGGCTCTGCGGCCTGCTGGAGGCGATGGCCGCCGAATCCGGTACCCGCTTCCTGGTGGTGACGCACCACCCGCTGACCATGGCCCGCATGCACCGCCTCTATGGCGTGACCATGCAGGAGCGTGGCGTCAGCCGGCTGCTCTCCGTGGATCTCGAGGCGGCGGTGGACATGGTGGAAGGCACAAGTTAACGCGTTCTTGAATGAAGGCGGGTAGCTTGCCATCCGGGGGCCTGGAGTGGGCGCCACACCGAAAGGCGAGATCATGCTGCGTCGCGAAGCCCTGTTCCTGGCTCCCGGTCTGCTCGTTCCAGGGCTCCGGCTGGCCGGTAGCGGGTGCGCGCAGGCGCAGGCCGCGGCTCCGGACGGCGCGGTGGAGAGCCGGGTGATCCTCAGCGTCTCCGGGCGGGTGGCCCCGGCCGAAGGCGGAGCGCACCCATTCTCCCTCTCCCGGCTGGAAGCGCTCGGCCTTGTCGCCCTGCGGACCGAGACGCCCTGGACGCAGGGGCCGCAGAACTTCTCCGGCGTGCCGCTGGAACGGCTGCTGGCGGCGGTGCAGGCCGGAGGCGAGACCCTGCGCTGCACCGCCATCAACCGCTACCAGATCGTGGTGCCACGCGAGGACGGCGCGCGGCACGGCGCCGTCCTGGCCACCCGGCTGGATGGCGAGCCGATGCGGGTGCGCGACCGCGGGCCGGTCTGGCTGGTCTATCCGTGGTCGGAGCGGCCGGCGCTGCAGAGGCCGCTCTTCTATGAGCGGTCCATCTGGCAGCTGCGCAGCATCGAGGCGGTGTAGCGGTGCCGCCGCACGCCGGCGGGCCTGCGGCGAAAGGCGGGGCCGGGCAGGGACACACCGGCGGGAGGGGCCTGCTGCGCTGGCTGTGGCAGGGGCGGCGCCTCGTGCGTCTCGGCCTCGGCCTGACGGCGCTGCTGTTCGTCATCTCCCTCGGCGCTTCGCTGGCGCATCTTCCCGGGAAGTACCGCCATGAAGCCAAGGTCCGGCGCAGCGCCCTCTGGCTGAGCAGCAACGCCGCCCTGGAGGCGGCGCAGTTCGAGAGCAACCTGCACCAATACCTGGGCGGCCGGCTGGACGCCGAGCGGCTGGAGGAGCAGTTCGAGGTGCTCTACAGCCGCATCATCCTGCTGCAGAGCGGCGATGGTCCCGAGGAATACGCCAACATGGAACGGCTGCACGCACTGGCGCCGGCCATGCTGCGCGACCTCGACGCCATGGAGGTGGCGTTGCGGGCCCTGATGGCGGGCGATCCTGCGGCGGTGGGGCGGATCGAGCCGACCCTGGCCCGACTCCGGGACCAGCTGCACGACACCAACCGCCACCTGCACCTGGAGCAGCGCCAGGCCGTGGACCATCTGCTCGGCGACCTGCGCGGCCTGAAATGGCTGTTCCTGTTCTGCGCGGTCGGGCTGCTGGTGTCGGTGGCGCTGCTGATCCTGATGCTGGCGCTGGAATCGCGCCGGGCGCACCGGTCCCTGACCAGCGCCCGCGCCGCCATGGCCCGGCAGGCGGAGGCGGAGCGCACGCTGCTCGCGCTGATGAACAGCCTGCCCGCCATGATCAGCGTCTTCGACCCGCAGGGCCGGCACCTCTTCGTCAACGAGGCCTATGCGCGCTTCCACGGCGTCAGCGAGGCGTCGGTGATCGGGCGGCGGCCGGAGGCGCTGGGCCTGCCGCCGGGGGATCTGGAGCGGCTGCCACAGGCGCTGGCCTGCGAAGGCCCGCTGCCCTTCCTGGAGCGGGCGATGACGGACCAGGGCGGGCAGCAGCGCGCCCTGCTCGGCACCGCCGTGGCGGTGGATGACGGCAACGGGGCGCCCGGGCGGGTGGTCTTCGTCTCCCTCGACATCTCCGACCGGAAGATGGCCGAGGAGCGGGTGCGGCACATGGCCGAGCACGACGTGCTGACCGGCCTGCCCAACCGGCTGCTGTTCGGCGAGCGGCTGAACAGGACGCTGGCCCAGGCGCTGGCCGGGGGAGATGGCGGCTTCGCCCTGCACGGCATCGACATCGACAACTTCAAGGCGGTGAATGACAGCCTGGGCCACCCGGCCGGCGACCAGCTGCTACAGGCCGCGGCCATGCGCATGCTGGGCTGCCTGCGGCCGGGGGACATGCTGGCCCGCATCAGCGGCGACGAGTTCGCGGTGATCCAGCCCGGCGTCCCCGACGCGTCCGAGGCGCGGGAGCTGGCGGCGCGGCTGGTGCGGGCGATGGCCGAGCCCTTCCACCTCGAGGGGCGCCCCCTGCATTCGGGGATCAGCGTCGGCACCGTGCTCGGCCCGGAGCATGGCAGGAGCGCCGCGGTGCTGCAGCAGCGCAGCGACATCGCCCTCTACCGCGCCAAGGCGGAGGGAAGGGGCCGCGCCGTGCTGTTCGACCCGGCCATGGAGGAGGCGCTGCAGGAGCGCCGGCAGCTTGCGCTGGAACTGGCCGAAGCCCTGCGGGCGGAGGCGCTGGCGCTGGTCTACCAGCCGAAATTCTCCATCGCCTCGCTGGGGCCGGTGGGCTGCGAGGCGCTGCTGCGCTGGAACCACCCGGTGCGCGGCCCCATCTCCCCCGCCCGCTTCGTGCCGCTGGCCGAGGAATCCGGCATGGCCGAGGCGTTGGGCCGCTACGTGCTGCGGCAGGCCTGCCGGCAGATCCGGCGCTGGCAGGAGGAGGGGCTGGAGGTGCCGGTGGCGGTCAACCTCTCCGCCAATCTCTTCGCCGGCGAACAGGCGGTGCGGATGGTGGCGGCGGCGCTGGAGGAGGGCGGGGTGCAGCCGCGCCTGCTGGAGATCGAGCTGACGGAAGGCGTCTTCATCCATAGCGCGGAGGCGGCGCAGCTGGCGCTGGAGGCGCTGCACCGGCTGGGCGTGCGCGTGGCGCTGGACGATTTCGGCACCGGCTACTCCTCGCTCGGCTATCTCCAGCACCTGCCCTTCGACGTGCTGAAGGTGGACCGCACCTTCGTGCGCGAGCTGCACCCCGAGAACTGCAACAGCCGCTGGATCGTCGACACCATCCTGCGGCTGGCGCGCGGCCTCGGCGTGCGGGTGGTGGCGGAGGGGGTGGAGACGGCGGAGCAACTCGCCGTGCTGCGCCAGCTGGGCTGCGACGTGGCGCAGGGATTCCTGCTGGGCCGCCCCATGCCGGCGGCCGAGATCGCGGCGCTCTACCGCCGCGGGGCGGTGCCGCGGCCGGTCGAGCTGGCCGGCCGCAATGCGTCATGCCCTTGACACCCCATGAACGCCCCCTTACGAGCCGTCCAGCCTTCCGGCGGGGGGACCGCAGGAGCAAGGGTGAACGAACGCGACGATTTCAACGAGCGCCTGAAGCAGGCCCGGCAACGCCAGGGTCTGGAGAAGGGTGCTGACAAGGCTGGCGGCGAGGGCTCCAACGCCCTTCCCGGCGGCGCGTTGCAGATCGGCATGCGGGCTGGCGTCGAGGTGGTTTCCGCCCTGATCGCCGGCGCCGGGCTCGGTTGGTTGCTTGACCGCTGGCTTGGCAGTTTTCCCTGGCTCTTCATGGTCTTCTTCGTGGTGGGTGGTGTCGCCGGGGTGATGAACGTCTATCGGCTGTTCAACCCCCGGACAGGCGCGCGCAAGTAGCACCGGATACGGGAGAGCCACAGTGGCCGCCGAAGGCAAGACGATCGACGCGCTGAGCCAGTTCGAGCTGACGCACGCCTTCGGGCCCATTGGCGCGGCGGTGAACTTCACCCAGTCCAACGCCCACATGCTGGTGGCGTCTGTGGTGATCGTGCTGGTCATGATCATGGGCATGGCGCCGCGCGCCGTGGTCCCGGGCCGTTTCCAGGCGCTGGCAGAGACCTTCTACGAATTCGTCGAGAACCTCGTGATCGGGCAGGTGGGGCATGAGGGGAAGCGCTACTTCCCCTTCGTCTTCGCCCTGTTCATGTTCGTGCTGTTCGGCAACGTGCTGGGGCTGTTCCCCTACGCCTTCACCTACACCAGCCACATCGCCGTCACCTTCGGCCTGGCTTTCCTGGTGTTCCTGGTGACGACGATCGTCGCGCTGGCGCTGCACGGCAAGAAGTTCTTCGGCTACTTCTTCCCCGAGGGCGCGCCGCTCTGGCTCGCCCCCATCATCGTGCCGGTCGAGGTGGTGTCCTACCTCTCGCGGCCGATCAGCCTTTCCGTCCGTCTGTTCGCCAACATGGTCGCCGGCCACGTGCTGCTGAAGGTGTTCGCCACCTTCGTCGTGCTGCTGGGCGGCCTGGGCATCGTCGGCCCGCTCCTCGCGGTGCTGCCGCTTTCGGTCAACGTCCTCCTGGTCGGGTTTGAACTCCTGGTGGCCTTCCTGCAGGCCTACGTGTTCGCCATCCTCACCAGCATCTATCTGCACGACGCGGTGCACCTGCACTGACGGGGTCAGTCCCCACAAGGGGGCCACGTCTCTACGGGACCCGCGTTTCGCGGACCAACATCAGATCAGCGAAGGGATCACTCTGATGGAAATCGTGCTTGCTGCGAAGGCGATCGGTGCCGGCATCGCCGTCCTCGCCCTGTTCGGCGTCGGCCTGGCGCTGGGCAACATCTTCTCGACGCTGATCGCGTCCGTGGCCCGCAATCCGGCCTCGCGCGACACCGTGTTCCCGATCGGCATCCTGGGCTTCGCCCTGACGGAAGCCGTGGCGCTGTTCGCGCTGCTGATCGCCTTCCTGATCCTGTTCACCTGATCCGGCCGGGGCGCGGCAGCCGCCGCGCCCCACCGAATCCGGGGCGCCAATTGCAGGGAAGCAGATGATGAAGCGGATGACCCTCGCCGGCGTGACGGCCGCGCTCTACAGCCTCGGTGCCCAGGCGATGGCGGCAACCGTGGCGCCCGGCGGCCTTGAGGCACAGTCGGTCGCGGCGGCGGAAGCCTCTGGCGGCGGCATGCCGCAGCTGGATTTCGGCAATCCGCTGATGCTCGCCCAGGTGGTCTGGCTGCTGATCATCTTCGGTGTCCTGTACTACGCGCTGGCCAATATCGCGCTGCCCCGCGTCGCCTCCGTGCTGGATGAGCGCCGCAACCGCATCGAGGGCGACCTCGAGGCCGCCCGCGCCGCCAAGGCCGAGGCCGACGCCGCCATGGAGGCCCACCGGGCCGCTACCGCCCGCGCCCGCGCCGAGAGCCAGACTGCCATCGCCGAGGCCACCCAGTCCGCCCAGGCCGACGCCGCCGCGCGCAGCGCCGCGCTGAACGAGCGCCTGAGCCAGCAGATCGAGGCCGCCGAGGCCCGCATCAACGCCGCCCGCGACACCGCCATGGGCGCGCTGCGCGAGGTGGCCACCGACACGGCGAATGCCCTGGTGCAGCGCCTGTCCGGAATCAAGAACGAGACCGCCGTCTCCGCCGCCGTGCAGCGCGAGCTGGCCACCCAGGGCAAGGCGTAAGGAGCGGGCACGATGCACCACTACGAGCATTTCTGGCTGAACCCGAAGTTCTGGGTCGCCGTCTCCTTCGTCATCTTCGTGGTCCTGCTGGGCCGCATGATCTGGGCGAAGGCGACCGAGGCGCTGGACGCCCGCGCCGCCAAGATCCGCACCGCCCTCGATGAGGCCGCGCGCCTGCGCGCCGAGGCCGAGGCGATGCGCCGCCAGGCGGAGGCCGACCGCGCCGCCGCCCTGGCCGAGGCCGAGACCCTGCTGGCCCGTGCCAAGGCTGAGGCCGAGCGCCTCGCCGCCGCGACCGCCGCCGAGGCCGAGGCCTCCGCCAAGCGCCGCGAGCAGATGGCGATGGACCGCATCCAGGCCGCCGAGGCAGGTGCCCTGGCCGAGGTGCGGCAGGCCGCTGCCACCGTGGCCGCCGCCGCGGCGCGCGAGGTGATCGCCGCCGAGCTGACCGCCGAGGCCGATGCCAAGCTGATCGACAGCGCGGTGGCCGACCTGCCGCGGGCGCTCCGCGCCGCCTGAGCGGCGCCCGGCAGCCACTGTCATGGAGAGGGGGCCGCGAGGCCCCCTTTTTTCATGGCCTCTCCAGGGCCGGGGGGTTTGCCTCGGCTCCCTGGCGGGAGTAACGATCCCGCCCCACCTCGCGGCCCAGGATCTTCCCGCCTTGTCCGATACGCCGTCACCGGTTCGCTTCGTCGCCAAGAACATGCGCCTCGATCTGCGGCTGATCGCGGAGATGATCCCGGCCGGGGCGAAGGTGCTCGACATCGGCTGCGGCGACGGTGCGCTGCTCGAGCACCTGGAGCGCGAGAAGAACGCCGATGCGCGCGGCATCGAGATCGACATGGCGCAGGCCACCGCCGCCGTGGCCCAGGGGCTCGCCGTGATCCATGGCGACGCCGACAACGACTTGGCCTTCTACCCGGACGACGCCTTTGATTATGTCGTGCTCTCCCGCACCATCCACGCGGTGGAGAAGCCGCGCGAGGTGCTGCGGCAGATGTTGCGAATCGGCCGGCACGCCCTCGTCTCCTTCCCGAATTTCGGCCATTGGGAGGTGCGGATGAAGCTGCTGCTCACCGGCCGCATGCCGATGACCGAGACCTGGGGCCGCCCCTGGCACGAGACGCCCAACATCCACCCCTGCACCATCCTCGACTTCATCGATCTGTGCGAGCGGGATGGCTACGCGGTGGAGGAGTGGCTGGCGGTGGACGAGAAGGGCCTGCGGGCGCCGTGGAAGCGCTCGGTGAAGCTGGCCAATTTGTTCGGGGAGCAGGCGCTGTTCCTGCTCAAGAAGAAAGAAGGCTAAGGGTTCTTTTTTGGAAAAAAGAACCAAAAAACTTTTGTCAGTTTAGCGCCAAGCCAAACTGACAAAGTCTTTTTGCTTCTTTTTCTTCAGAAAAAGAAGAATGCCTAGCTCATCGCTCCCCGCGCGGCGATCGGCCAGAGGCACTCCACCCGGCCGTTCCGCACGCCCACGAACCAGTCGTAGCGGTCGATCGTCGGGTCGCAATGCGCCGGCACCAGGCGCAGCTTCTCGCCGAGCTTCGGGCGGGTGCCGCCCTCCACCACCAGGTTGCCGTGCTCGTCCGAGGCGCCGGCGTAGCGCAGGCCGGGGCGCTGCCAGACCTTCGGGAAGCCCGAGTCGGTGGGCGCCGCCTTGTGGCCGGCATCCAGCACCGCCAGCTCCGGCTTCGGCGTGCTCATCACCTGCGAGAGCAGGAACAGCGCGTGGCGGAAGGGCGGCGCCTCCTCGTTGGCGGCGTAGTCCGCGTCCATGAAGGCGTAGGAGCCGGCCTGGATCTCGGTGAAGACGCCGCTCATCGCCTCGTGCCGGAAGGTGCCGGTGCCGGCGCCGCCGACGATGGCGCAATCCAGCCCCTGCTGGCGCAGCTGCTCCACGGTGCGCCTGGTGTGCTCCACGGCGCTGCCGATGGCCTCGGCGCGGCCTTCCGGGCTGCGGATGTGCTGGGCGCGGCCGTGATAGGCCTGCAGCCCGCCGAAGATCAGGTGTGGGCTGGCGGCGATGCGCTGCGCCAGGGCCACCGCCTCCGGCCCCGGGGCCACGCCGCAGCGGCCGGCGCCGACATCGATCTCCACCAGCACCGTCATGCGCAGCCCGGCGGCCTCGGCCGCCTGCTCGATCAGCGCGACGCCCGCCGCGTCGTCGGCGCAGAGCGCCACGCGGCTGATGGAGGAGAGGGCGGCCAGACGCGCCAGCTTGCGCGGCGCCACCACCTCGTTGCTCACCAGAATGTCCGGCACGCCGCCCCAGGCCAGGATCTCGGCCTCGGCCACCTTCTGCACGCATTGGCCGACGGCGCCGCGGCGCATCTGCTGCAAGGCCACCACGGGGGATTTGTGCGTCTTGGCGTGCGCCCGTAGCTTTGTGCCGGTCGGCGCCAGAAAGGCCGCCATGGCGTCCAGATTCGCCTCGAACGCGTCGAGGTCGAGGATCAGGGCGGGGGTGTCCACCTCCTCCTCGGGCATGCCAGGCTCGGCGGGGGGGCGTTGCAGCATGGGGCTTCCTCCAAGGCGCGGTGGGCGCGCTTCGATTTGTAACCTTTCGAGCCCTGGCGGGCTTTGGCCTGCTGGGTCACACCGCACCGCAGCACGATCTTTCCGGGCATCTCATGGACCGTTCCACGCCGCAAGGCATCCTGCTCGCCTTCCTGGCCTTTGCCGCATACGCCATCAGTGATGCCTCGGTGAAGCTGCTGCATGGCAGTCTTGGCGCCTATCAGGCCGTGTTCTTCGGCGCGCTCTCCGGCGTGGTGGCGCTGCCGCTGCTGCGGGCGCCCGGCGAGCGGCTGACCGACATCTTCCGCGCCCGCAGCCGGCCGATGTGGCTGCTGCGCGCCGGGGCCGCCTTCACCGGGGCGCTGGGCAGCGTCACCGCCTTCACCCATCTCTCGATGGCCGAGGCCTTCTGCCTGCTGTTCCTGATGCCGACCTTCGTCACCCTGCTCTCGGTGAGCTTCCTGGGTGAGGAGGTGGGCTGGCGGCGCTGGTGTGCCGTCCTCCTGGGCTTCGCCGGCGTGCTGGTGGTGTTGCGGCCCGGCTTCCGCGAGCTGAACATCGGCCATCTCGGCGCCATAGTGGGCGGGCTTTCCGGCGCCGTGACGGTGGTGATGATGCGTGCCCACGGGAAGAGCGAGTCGCGCCTCTCGCTCTATGGCGCCGGGCTGATCGGGCCGGTGGTGGGGTGCGGGCTGCTGATGCTGCCGGCCTTCGTCTGGCCCACGCCGGTGCAATGGGCCTTGCTGATGGGCTACGGGCTGCTGATGGCGACGGGGAACATCCTGGTGATGCTGGCCTCGCAGCGCATCCCGGCCAGCCTGGTGGCGCCGGCGCAGTACAGCCAGATGCTCTGGGCCATCGCCTTCGGCTACCTCATTTTCGGCGACCACCTGGAGCCGGTGATGGCACTCGGCGTCGCCATCATCATCCTCTCGGGGTTGATGACCTTCCTGCGCGAGCGGGTGCGCCGGCCGAAGGGCTGGGCTCGCGTACCGCCCGTCCATCCGCAGTAGGGCTCTTCAGGCCGCGCGCCAGCGGGGAACCGCCCAGGCGCGCGCCCAGCGGATGCCGCGCCGGGTCTCCACCCGCAGCGGCACCAGCCGGTAGGGCGGCCCCTCATAGGCGTGCAGTCGCGCCAGGGCCTTCGCTTTGGGCCGGATCAGCAGGCCCTGGACGTGGCCGCCAGGGTCTGGAAGCAAGGTGGGGAAGGGGGTGCCGCGCAGTCTGCCGCGCCGGTAGCCGTGGAGCATGGCGGGAATGGCCCGGCGGTGGAGGGTGCCGTCGCCCGACTGCCTCGCCAGTGTCCTGGCCTCCAGCAGCGTCCCATAGAGGAAGAGGCTCCCCCTGATGCCGGTCTCCGGGGAGCGGAGCCCCCCGGAGCAGATCCGTCTGTCCAGGGGGCGGAGCCCCCTGGACAGGCTCTCAGTGTCCGGCGTTCTCACCCGAGAAATCCGGCACGGCGAGGCCGGAGGCCGTCACCTGCTCGGCCAGCAGGGCCTTCAGGCGCTCCAGCCCTTCCTCGGTCTTGGCCTCGGCACGGGCGACGAGCACCGCCTGGGTGTTGGAGGCGCGCAGCAGCCACCAGCCATCCTCGGTCAGCACCCGCACGCCGTCCACGTCCTGCACATTGGCGCCGGAAGCGGCGAGACGGCCCTTCACCTCCTGGATGACGCCGAACTTGCGCTCATCCGGGCAGTCGAAGCGGAGTTCCGGGGTGTTGATCACCTTGGGCAGCGCGTCGCGCATCTGCGCCAGGCTCTCGCTGGCGCGCGCCACGATGCCGAGCAGGCGGATGGCGGAGTAGGGCGCGTCGTCGAAGCCGTACCACTTGTCGTTGAAGAAGATGTGGCCGGACATCTCGCCTGCCAGCGGCGACTTGGTCTCGGCCATCTTGGCCTTGATCAGCGAGTGGCCGGTCTTCCACATCAGCGGCGTGCCGCCCGCCTTGGCGACCTCGTCGAACAGCACCTGGCTCGCCTTGACGTCGGCGATGATGGTGCCGCCCGGATGGTTCTTCAGCACGTCGCGCGCCAGCACCACCAGGAGCTGGTCGCCGAACAGCATGTTGCCCTCGCCATCCACGGCGCCGATGCGGTCGGCATCGCCATCGAAGGCGATGCCGAGATCGGCGCCCTTGGCCTTCACCTCGGCGATGATCTGCTGGAGGTTCTTCAGCACGGTCGGGTCGGGGTGGTGGTTCGGGAAGTTGCCGTCGATCTCGCCGTTGATGACGGTGTGCTCGCCGGGCAGCTTCGCCACCAGCCGCTTGGTGATCTCGGCGCCGGAGCCGTTGCCCGGGTCCCACACCACCTTCAGCGCGCGGTCGCCGCCGTCATAGTCCTTGAGCAGCCGGGCGACGTAGTCCTCGGACACATCGACGCTGGTGGAGGAGCCGGAGGCCTCGGGCACCACTTCGCCGGCCGCGGCCATGCGGCCGATCTCCTGGATCTGGCTGCCGAAGAAGGGCTTCTTGCCCAGCATCATCTTGAAGCCGTTGTAGTCCGGCGGATTGTGACTGCCGGTGACCATGACGGCGCCGTCGGCGGAGAGGGAATAGGCGGCGTAGTAGAGCATCGGCGTCGGGCCGCAGCCGATGCGCGCCACTTCCAGGCCGCAGGCGACGAGGCCGGCGACGAGCTGCGCCTCCAGCTCGGGCGAGGAGAGGCGGCCGTCATAGCCCACCGCCACCTTCTTGCCGCCGCCGCGCGCGACGATGCTGCCGAAGCAGCGGCCGATGGCGAAGGCATCCGCGCCGGAGAGGGTTTTGCCGACGATCCCGCGGATGTCGTACTCGCGGAGCGAGGTGGGGTGGAACTCGTGGCGGAAGGCGGTCATCCGGGGATCCTTCTTCAGGGTCGGCCGATGGAGGAATAGTGGAACCCTGCCTCGCGCATGGCGGCGGGGTCCCAGACGTTGCGCAGGTCGCAGATGACGCGGCCGCGCATGGCGGATTTCAGCTTCTTGGGAGCGAGGGCGCGGAACTCGTTCCACTCGGTGATCAGCACCAGGGCGTCGGCGGCCTTGACGGCCTCCATCGCGCTGCCGGCGAAGTGCAGCGTATCGGGCAGCACCTGCCGGGCGTGGCCGGCCTGCGGGTCGTAGGCACGCACCGTGGCGCCGGCCGCGATCAGCGCCGGGACGATGACGAGCGAGGGCGCGTCGCGCATGTCGTCCGTCTCGGGCTTGAAGGTCAGGCCCAGCACGGCGATGGTCTTGCCCTCCACCGAGCCGCCGCAGGCGGCGATGACGCGCTCGGCCATCTGCGCCTTGCGCGCCTCGTTGGCGGCGATGGTCTGCTCGACGATGGTGGCGGGCGCGCCGAGCTCCTGCGCGGTGCGGGCCAGCGCCAGCGTGTCCTTCGGGAAGCAGGAGCCGCCATAGCCCGGCCCGGCATGCAGGAACTTGCGGCCGATGCGGCCGTCGAGCCCCATGCCGCGCGCCACGTCGTGCACGTCGGCCCCGGCCTTCTCGCAGAGATCGGCCATCTGGTTGATGAAGGTGATCTTCACCGCCAGGAAGGCGTTGGCGGCGTACTTGATCAGCTCCGCCGTCTCGATCGAGGTCGCCACCACCGGCGTCTCGATCAGGTAGAGCGGGCGGTAGAGCCGCCTCAGCACGGCCAGGGCGCGCTCGGATTCGGTGCCGATCACCACGCGGTCAGGCCGCATGAAATCGCCGATGGCGTTGCCCTCGCGCAGGAACTCGGGGTTGGAGGCGACCTCGATCTCGAGATCCGGGCGGGCAGCGCGGACGATCTCCTTGACCTTGCGGCCGGTGCCCACCGGCACGGTGGACTTCGTCACCACCACCAGGGGCCCCTCGGCCGCCCGGGCCACCTGCTCGGCGGCGGCGAAGACATAGGTGAGGTCGGCATGCCCGTCGCCGCGGCGGGTGGGGGTGCCCACCGCCAGGAACACCGCGTCGGCGCCGCGCACCGCCTGCTTCAGGTCGGTGGTGAAGGTCAGCCGGCCATCGCGCGCATTCTCCTCCACCAGCCGGTCCAGGCCCGGCTCGTAGATCGGGATGCGCCCCGCATGCAGGGCCTCGATCTTCCCCGCATCGGTGTCGACGATGCAGACATCGACACCGAACTCCGCGAAGCAGGCGCCCGAGACGAGGCCGACATAGCCGGCCCCGATCATGGCGATGCGCATCAGCCGGCCTCAGACATACTTCGGCAGGAAGTCGTGCACCGCCTTGGCGATGTCCGGCCGCTGCAAGGCGAAGGCGATCTGCGCCTCGAGGAAGCCCACCTTGTCGCCGCAATCGAAGCGGCGGCCCTCGTAGCGCAGGCCGTGGAAGGGCTGGGTGCCGATGAGCTTGGCCATCGCATCCGTCAGCTGCACCTCGCCACCGGCGCCCTTCTCCATCTTGGCGAGATGCTCCAGCACCTCCGGCATCAGCACGTAGCGGCCGATGACGGTGAGGTTGGAGGGCGCGTCCTCCACCTTCGGCTTCTCGACGAGGCCCTTGACCGAGACCAGGCGGCCCTTGTCCTCGGCGATATCCAGCACGCCGTACTTGTTGACGCGCTCCATCGGGACTTCCTCGACGGCCACGACATTGCCGCCGGTCTCCAGATAGGCGTCGGCCAGCTGCTTGGTGCAGGAGGTCTTGCAGAGCATCAGGTCGTCGGGCAGCAGGATCGCGAAGGGATCGTTGCCGATGAAGGCACGGGCACACCAGATGGCGTGGCCGAGGCCCATCGGCACCTGCTGGCGCACGGTGGTGATGCTGCCGGGCATCTGCGCCTGGGCGCGCAGCTCCTCCAGCACATCCAGCTTGCCGCGGCTTTCCAGGGTCTTCTCAAGCTCATAGGCCACGTCGAAATGCTCGACGATGGCAGTCTTGCCGCGGCCGGTGACGAAGCAGAACTGCTCGATGCCGGCGGCACGCGCCTCCTCGACCGCGTACTGGATCAGCGGCTTGTCGACGACGGGCAGCATCTCCTTGGCCAGGGCCTTGGTGGCCGGCAGGAAACGCGTACCCAGGCCGGCCACGGGCAGCACGGCCTTCTTCAACGGTTTCGTCACTCGGCTGGTCCTCCAGTCTGTGGTCGGTGCATTCGGCCACGGGGCGGTGGCGAAATTCAGGCTGTCCTGGCGCAGCATTGCCACGCCGCAACAGCCGCGGCAATTCATCGGTCAGACGTGATTCCGTGAATTCAACCTAGCAGAAGATCGCGGGCCCTGTTGAGTTGCGCGGCCAGCGCCGCAGAACCGCCACGATCCGGGTGCGCGGCCCGCATCAGCCGCCGGTGCGCGGCGCGGATGGCGGCCGCGTCCGCCCCTTCCTCCAGCCCGAGCAGGGCGAGGGCGGCGGCGCGGTCCATCTCCCCGGGGCCGGCCGCCTGGCCATGCCCGTGCTCCTGGTGGTACGCCGCGCGCCAGTCGGGCCAGGCGCGGTCCAGCCAGTTCTCCAGCAGCGGCACGCTTTCCGGGTCGCGCGCCTCGCATTCGCCCAGCAGGGCCAGCAGCTCGTCCTGCGCCAGCTCGCCCAGCTCCCGCCCCGCGAAGCGGCCCTCCCGCACCCGGCCGGAGAGCGTGCCGCTGGCAAGGTCCAGCCGCATGGCCAGCATGGCGGTGTTGAGGCTGGAAGCCTGCTCGCCCGGCGCCCCGAAGCGCCGCGCCTGCCGCCAGCCGCGCCAGAGCCGCAGCAGCAGCGGCGCCATGGCCAGCAGGGCCGGCATGGCCTGCGCCACCCGCCCGCTGTAGAGCAGCAGCCCGAAGGCGCCGAGGCCCACCACCGCCAGCAGGATGACGGCGGTGCGCTTCACCTGCGCCACGCTGGCGGTGGCGAAGCCCTGCGCCAGCGCCGCCAGCAGCACCAGCAGCGCCAGCGCGCCCAGCAGCCAGGTCATGGCCGCGCCATCACCGGGGCGGGGCCGGAAGCTGTGCCGCCAGGGTGCGGGCGGCGCTGCCCTGCAGCCGCGCCAGCGCCGCCCGGCCGCCGGCGGCGAACACCGCCACGGCGTTCAGCCACTCCCGCAGCGCGGCGGCGCTGCCGCCATCCAGCCGCCGGTGTGCGCCGCCCGAGAGCTTCGCCACCTGCCGCAGCACTCCGGTGGCCACCGGGTCCTCCCCCTCCTGGAAGACGAAGGCCGGCGTGCCGCGCAGGCCGAGCCGGCCGGCGGCGTGGCAGAGCGCATCCGCCTCTTCCTCCACCGCGTCCCCCACGAAGACCAGGGCGGCCACCTTCTCGCGCGCCGTCTCCGTCTCGGCATGGGCCAGCACGCGGCCGATCTGGGTATGGCCGCCCAGGCAGGAGACGCCGGACATGCGCCGCGCCAGGTCCCGCCCGTCGGTCAGGAAGGGGGTGGCGGCGAACTCGCCGAAGCCGCGGTAATAGGCCAGCTGCACCGCCAGCCCGCCATGCGCGGCGGCGGCCTGGAACATGTCGGCCTGCACGGCGCAGGCGCGGTCCCAGCTCGGCTGGCGGCTGGCCGTGGCGTCGATGGCGAAGATGAGGCGGCCGGGGCGGTGCGTGCCGGCGCGCACCGCCGGCAGGCTCTCCACCTGCTTCAGGAAGGCGCTCACGGCGGCCGAGGCGGGGCGGGCTGGAAGATTCGCCATGCCCCCAAGATGGGGCCTGCCGCGCCGGAAGCGAAGGCATCCGGCGCGGAGAAATCGGCCGCTCAGGCCTGGGTGGCGGCCAGCGCGGTGAGGTTGGCGATGCCGCGCGCGGTCACGCTCGGCACCAGCACGTGGATCGGCTTGTTCATGCCGAGCAGGATGGGGCCGAGCTGCAGCCCGTCCGCCGCCGCCTTCACCAGGTTGTAGGCGATGTTGGCGGCATCGAGGTTGGGCATCACCAGCAGGTTGGCGGAATCGGAGAGCGGGCTGTCGAGCACCGCCTTCTCGCGGATGGCCGGCACCAGCGCGGCGTCGGCGTGCATCTCGCCATCCACCTCCAGATCCGGCGCCTGCGCCTGGATCAGCTTCAGCGCCTCGCGCATCTTGCGGGCCGAGGGCGCGTTGCTGGCGCCGAAGGAGGAGTGGGAGAGCAGCGCCACCTTCGGCGTCAGGCCGAAGGCGCGCACCTGCTCGGCGGCGAGCAGCGTCATCTCCGCCACCTGCTCGGCGCTGGGTTCCACCAGCAGGTGGGTGTCGGCGAAGAACAGCGTGCCGGCGGGCAGGATGACGCCGGTGAGGGCATAGACGCGGCTGGCGTCGGCGCGCTTGCCGATGACATCGTGCGCCTGGTGCCAGTGGCGCATCCACTCGCCCTGGCCGCCGACGATGGCGGCATCGACCTGCCCCGTCTCCAGCAGCAGGGCGGCGGCGACGGTGGGGCGGGTGCGGACGAAGCGCTCGCAGGCATCGGGCGGCACGCCGCGGCGGCCGACCTTGGCGCGGTAGATATCGACCAGCGGCGCGAAGATGGCCGTGTCCTGCTCCGGGTCGAGCAGGCGGACGCTCTCGGCGAGGTCCATGCGCAGGCCCATGGCGCGCACCTTGGCCTCGATGACGGCGCGGCGGCCGATCAGCACCGGCTCGGCCATGCCGTCATCCAGCACGGACTGCACGGCGCGCAGCACGCGCTCATCCTCGCCCTCGCCATAGGCGACGCGCTTCGGCGCCTTGCGGGCGGCGAAGATGACGGGGCGCATCAGGTCGCCCGAGCGGTAGACGAAGCGCTCCAGCGTGTCCCGGTAGGCGGCGAAATCGGCGATGGGGCGGGTCGCCACGCCCGAATCCATGGCGGCGCGCGCCACGGCGGGGGCGATCTCCAGGATCAGCCGGGGGTCGAAGGGCTTGGGGATGATGTATTCGGCGCCGAACACCGGCGCGGTGCCGCCATAGGCGGCCACCACCACCTCGGAGGCCTCGATGCGGGCGAGGCGGGCGATGGCTTCCACCGCCGCCACCTTCATCGCCTCGTTGATCGTGGTGGCCCCCGCATCCAGCGCGCCGCGGAAGATGAAGGGGAAGCAGAGGACGTTGTTGACCTGGTTGGCGTAGTCCGAGCGGCCGGTGGCGACGATGGCGTCCGGCCGCGCGGCGCGCACCGCCTCAGGCAGGATCTCGGGCTCGGGGTTGGCCAGCGCCAGCACCAGCGGGCGGGGGGCGAGCTTGCCCAGCCACTCCGCCTTCAGCACGCGCGGCGCGGAGAGGCCGAGGAACACGTCCGCCCCTTCCAGCACGTCGGCCAGGATGCGGGCATCGGTCTCGCGCGCGTAGCGGGCCTTGTAGGGGTCCATCAGCTCGGTGCGGCCGGCATGGACCACGCCCTTGATGTCGGTGACCGTGATGTTGTCCCGGCTCGCGCCCATCGCCACCAGCAGGTCGAGGCAGGCGAGCGCCGCGGCGCCGGCGCCGGAGGTGACGATCTTCGCCTCGGCCAGCGTCTTGCCCTGCAGCAGCAGGCCGTTGCGCACGGCGGCGGCGACGATGATGGCGGTGCCGTGCTGGTCGTCGTGGAAGACCGGGATCTTCATCCGCTCCCGCAGGCTCCGCTCGATCTCGAAGCACTCGGGGGCCTTGATGTCCTCCAGGTTGATGGCGCCGAAGGAGGGCTCCAGCACCGCCACGGCATCGACGAATTTCTGCGGGTCCAGCTCATCGACCTCGAGGTCGATGGAATCGATGCCGGCGAATTTCTTGAAGAGGACGGCCTTGCCCTCCATCACCGGCTTCGAGGCCAGGGCGCCGATGGCGCCGAGGCCGAGCACGGCGGTGCCGTTGGTGATGACCGCGACCATGTTGCCGCGGGTGGTCATCTCATAGGCGGCGCGGGGATCGGCGGCGATGGCCTCGCAGGCGGCGGCTACACCGGGGGAATAGGCGAGCGCGAGGTCGCGCTGCGTGGCCATCCGCTTGGTCGCTTCGACACTGAGCTTCCCAGGGCGCGGCAGGCGGTGGTAGTCCAGCGCGGCCTTGCGGAAATCCTCGTCCATTGGCACCTCCGTGCCCCGGACGATGACGGAGCCGGAGCCTGTCCACAAGGACTGAAACCGGGTGGCAAGCGGGGCGAGCGAGTTAGGAAAAATATGCGGTCGAGAAGATTCGAACTTCCACGGGGTTGCCCCCACCAGCACCTCAAGCTGACGCGTCTACCATTCCGCCACGACCGCGTGTTGGACAGCAACAAGCTGGGGCGGGCATATAGCGGATGATCGCGGAGGCAGCAACAACCCCCATGACGTTTGATGTGGATATTTCGCCCGAAGCTGAAGCCGGCCCGGCGGCTGCCGCCGGCCACGCCCCCGAATGGCGCGTGGCCAAGGGGCTGACCGACTACCCCGCCGCCCTGGCGGAGATGCAGGCCCATGCCGCCGCCATCCGCGCCGAGGGCGCGCGCGAGCGGGTGTGGCTGGTGGAGCACCCGCCGCTCTACACCGCCGGCACCTCCTCGACGCCGGAGGGGCTGGTCGATGCCCGCTTCCCCGTCTACGCGGCGGGGCGGGGCGGGCAGTGGACCTATCACGGCCCCGGGCAGCGCACCGCCTATGTGATGCTCGACCTCAACCACCCGCATGGCGGCGTGCCGGCGCGCGACATCCGCGCCTATGTGCACGGGCTGGAGGAGTGGATCATCCGCGCCCTGGACCGCTTCAACGTGAAGGGCGAGCGGCGCGAGGGCCGCGTCGGCATCTGGGTGGCAGAGAAGGCGCCGGGCGGCTTCCTGGTGCGGGAGAACAAGATCGCCGCCATCGGCGTGCGCGTCACCCGCTGGGTGAGCTGGCACGGCATCGCGCTGAACGTGGAGCCCGATCTCTCGCATTTCGGCGGCATCGTGCCCTGCGGCATCCGCCAGCACGGCGTCACCAGCCTCGCCGCGCTCGGCCTGCCAGTCACCATGGCGGAGGCGGACAGCGCGCTGAAGGCCAGTTGGCAGGACGTTTTCGGCGGCGGGGCCGTGGCTTGAGCGGAACTTTACCTCAAATGGGGGATATTGCGCACTAGAATCGAGATTGATATGGGGCCTTACTGGGCTGTTCGGAGTTGGTGGCTGTTATGCTCGGCCGGAATGAAGTTCATGAAATCAAGAGTATATCGCTTGTTCTAGTTCTGGCTTCCGCGGTGCGTCGTCTCCTGGCCCCTTCCGCGACCCGCATCGTTCCCGTCCCTGCTGTCTTCGTTCCGGGCGGATGGCTCGCCGCAGCCTGATGCGCGGCCAGCCGCTTGCCGGGCGGCGCCCGCCGCGCCTCCAGCCAGGACCCTCCATGCCCATCGCTCCCCTGTATCCGCCTGATGTTCCCGCCATCGAGGGTCTGGTCGCCGAGCTGCTGAACCGGATCGGATGCGGCGCCGCCCTGCTGCGGGCCGACGGGGCCGTCCTGCTGACCAACGCGCATCTGAACGCAATGCTTGGAGATGGCCTGCTGCTGCGGGAGGACCGGCTGGTGGCCGCCGCCCCGCGCAGCCAGGGGGCGCTGGACAGCATGCTGGCCATGCCGGACGTGCCCGCCGGCACGGCATGGGAGACGAATTTCCTCGCCCTGCCGCAGCCTTCGGGCCTGCGGCCGCTGCTGTTGCGCGCCTGCCGCCTTCCGCCTGGCACCGTGCTGCCCGGCCAGCGTGGCGAGCAGGGGCGGGTGGCGACCTTGCTGCTCGTCTTCATGCCGGAGCAGGACCTGCCAAGCCCCGAACTGCCCCTGCGCATGATGGGGCTGACGGCGGCCGAGGCACGGCTGGCCGCGCAGGTCGGGCGTGGCGTGACGCCGGAAGAGGCCAGCCGGCAGCTCGGCATCACGGTGGGCACGGCGCGCTATGTGCTGAAGGTCGTCTTCGGCAAGCTCGGCGTCTCGCGGCAGAGCCGGCTCGCTCTCCTCACCGCCAGGCTGGCGGCGATGTCGGGGGGAGAATAGCGCCCGGCCGCCCGGCTCCGCCCCCCCCTTCCAGGCTGCGCCGGGGGGCGCGGCGCGTTGCGGCTTCCCCTTCATCATGCGATCATCGGATGAGTGCGGGAAGAGGAATAACCGGGAATGTCAGCGAAGGCAGGGATGGGGCTGGGCGTGTCCATGGGCCGGGAGGCCGGGCTGTGAGCGCCGCGCTGGAACAGCAGGCCGCGACGCCGCGCTACCCCGCCACGGCCCTGGTCGGGTCCGCCGCCGCCCTCTTCGCCGCCGCCGGCGTGCCGGCGGACAAGGCCAGGGTGATGGCCGAGGTGCTGGTCGAGTCCGACCTGATGGGCCACATCACCCACGGCCTCGGCCTGCTGCCCAAGTACATGGACGACATCGCCGCCGGCGTGATGACGCTGGAGGGCGAGCCGGCGGTGCTTTCCGACCGTGGCGCCTGCCTGACCTGGGATGGCCGTGGCCTGCCGGGCGGCTGGCTGACCATGAAGGCGCTGGACATCGCCATGGAGCGGGTGAAGACCCATGGCACGGTGTCCATCGCCATCGGCAACAGCCACCATATCGGCTGCCTCGCCGTCTATCCGGCGAAGGCGGCGGCGCGCGGGCTGCTCTGCATCCTGCACAGCTCCGCCCCCGGCACGGCGAGCGTGGCGCCCTTCGGCGCCCGCCAGGGCGTGCTGGCGCCGGACCCGATGGCGGCCGGCTTCCCCACCGGCGGCACCCCCGTGGTGCTCGACATCAGCGCCTCCATCACCACCAACAACATGAGCCTGCGGCTGATCCGCGAGGGCAAGCGCTTCCCGCACCAATGGCTGCTGGACGCCGAGGGCAACCCGAGCGACGATCCCAACGTGGTGTTCCAGGGCGGCGCCATCCAGCCGGCCGGCGGGCTGGACCACGGCCAGAAGGGCTATGGCTGGGCCCTGCTGACCGAGGCGCTGACCCAGGGCCTGCCGGGCCATGGCCGCGCCGACGGCGCCCGCAACATGATGGCCGGCGTGTTCCTGCAGGTGATCGACCCCGAGGCCTTCGCCGGCCTGTCCGCCTTCGAGCGGCAGACCGGCCACACCGCCGCCGCCTGCCGCGCCGCGGCGCCGCGCCCCGGCATCGGCCGCGTGCGGCTGCCGGGCGAGAAGGGGCTGGCGCACCGCGACGATGCGCTGGAGCAGGGCGTGCCGCTGGCGCCCGGCATCATGGAGGGGTTGCGCCCGCTGGCCGAGCGGCACGGCGTCGCCCTGCCGGAGCCGCTGCCGGCCTGAGACGCACCCGCCGGCCGATACGAACCAAGAAAAACGTCCAAGGAAGCCTGCCCCATGTCCCTCATCGACCTGAGCGCCAAGCGCCTGAACGGCCCCGTCATCCGCCTGCACCCGAATGACAACGTGGTGGTGGCGCGCATCCCCGTCGAAGCGGGCACCTCCATCCCCGGCGAGAACATCGTGGCGCGGGAGGCGGTGCAGGCGGGCTACAAGATCGCCACCCGGCACCTGCGCAAGGGCGAGCCGATCCTCAAGTACAACGTCACCATCGGCTTCGCGGCCGAGGACATGCCGGCCGGCACCATGCTGCACGGCCACAACATCACCTTCACCGAGTTCGACCGCGACTACGCCTTCTGCCAGGACTACGAGCCGCTGCAGATGGTGCCGGAGGCGGAGCGCGCCACCTTCCAGGGCATCGTCCGCGCCGATGGGCGCGTCGGCACCCGCAACTACATCGGCATCGTCTCCACGGTGAACTGCTCGGCCACCGTGGTGCAGAACATCGCCGACCACTTCACCAGCGAGCGCCTGGCCGAGTTCCCCAATGTCGACGGCGTCGCCGCCTTCACGCACCAGACCGGCTGCGGCATGGAGCTCTCCGGCGAGCCGATGCAGCTGCTGCGCCGCACGCTGGCGGGCTATATCCGCCACCCCAACATCGCCGCCGTGCTGGTCATCGGCCTGGGCTGCGAGCGCAACCAGATCACCGGGCTGATGCAGGAGCACGGCCTCGCCGCCAGCGACAAGCTGCGCCACTTCACCATGCAGGAGACGGGCGGCACCCGGAAGAGCATCGAGGCCGGCATCGCCGCGGTGCGCGAGATGCTGGTGGAGGCCAATCAGGTCACGCGGCAGACCGTGCCGGCCAGCCACATCATGGTGGGGCTGCAATGCGGCGGCTCGGACGGCTTCTCCTCCATCACCGCCAACCCGGCCCTCGGCCACGCCATGGACATCCTGACGCGCCATGGCGGCACCGCCATCCTCTCCGAGACGCCGGAGATCTACGGCGTGGAGCACACGCTGACGCGCCGCGCCGCCAACCGCGCCGTGGGCGAGAAGCTGATCGAGCGCATCCGCTGGTGGAAGGACGAATACGCCGCCGGGCGCGACACCCAGATCAACGGCGTGGTCAGCCCCGGCAACCAGGCCGGCGGGCTCGCCAACATCTTCGAGAAGTCGCTCGGCTCCTCGATGAAGGGCGGCACCGGGCCGCTGATGGAAGTCTACAAATACGCCGAGCCGGTAACGACGCCGGGCTTCGTCTTCATGGACAGCCCGGGCTTCGACCCGGTCTCCGCCACCGGGCAGGTGGCGGGCGGCGCCAATGTCATCTGCTTCACCACCGGCCGCGGCTCGATGTTCGGCTGCAAGCCGGCGCCCTCCATCAAGCTCGCCACCAACACGCCCATGTTCCGTCGGCTGGAGGAGGACATGGACATCAATTGCGGCGAGATCCTCGACGGCACCGCCTCGCTCCAGGAAATGGGGCAGAAGATCTTCGAGCACATCCTGCGCGTCGCCTCGGGCGAGAAGAGCAAGAGCGAAGATCTCGGCCTCGGCAAGCACGAGTTCGTGCCGTGGCAGATCGGCATCATGGGGTGACAGGGGGAGGAAAGGCCGGGGGAAGGAATTCCCCCGGGCCCCCATCTTTCTTCTGTCAGTTCGATGCGGCCTCGACCGTGCGCCAGATCAGGTCGAGGTCCTCGGGGCGGGCGAGGCGGTGGTCGCCATCCTTCACCAGCGTCACCCGCACATCCTCCGACACCAGCCGCGCGGCGATCTCCGGCGCCACCCGCCAGGGCACCTCGTTGTCGCGCATCCCGTGCAGCAGCCGCACCGGGCGCTCCACCGGGATGGGGCCGCCCATCAGCAGGTGCTCGCGGCCATCCTCGATCAGCCGGCGGGTGATCGGCACCGGCGGGCCATAGGGGCTGGGCAGCTCCAGCACGCCCTCGCGCAGGATGGCGGCGCGCTGCTCCTCGCTGAAATGCGGCCACATCAGCGTCTCGGTGAAGTCGGGCGCGGCGGCGATGCCGACCAGCGCGTGCAGCCGCTCCGGCATCCGCCGCGCCATCAGCAGCGCGATCCAGCCGCCCATCGAGGAGCCCACCAGCACCTGCGGCCCCTCGGTGAGCGCAGCGATGACCTCCGCCGCATCCGCCGCCCAGTCGCCAATGCAGCCCGCCGCGAAGTCGCCATCGCTGACGCCATGCCCGGCATAGTCGAAGCGCAGGAAGGCGCGCCCGGTGGCGGCGCAGCGCTCGCGCAGGTGCAGCGCCTTGCCCCCCTCCATGTCCGAGCGGAAGCCGGCCAGGAACACCACGCCGGGGCCGCGCCCGGGCAGCCGCGCCCAGGCCAGCTCCTCGCCCCGCGCGTTGCGCAGGCGCCCGGTTTCTTCCCGCGCGAGGCTCATGCGCGCGGCAGCCCCCGCTGCGCCAGGTTGCGCATCAGCGCGCCGATGCCGAAGCGCCAGGGCGGGCAGGCATCGGTGCGGTCGACGATGTTCACCAGCGCGCCGAGGCGGGGGCTCGCGATGCGCACCACGTCGCCCACATGGTGGGTGAAGCCCATTCCGGCGGCGTCGCGGTCCTTGCTGGGCGAGAAGGGCGTGCCCAGGAACAGCGCCGCGCCATCCGGATACTGGTGGTGCGGGTTCACCAGCTGGTCCACCAGCTCGGTGGGGTCGCGGCTGATGCTGCCCACCGGGCCGGTCTCGGCCAGGTGGAAGCCCTCCGGGCCGGTGATCTCCAGCGCGATCTCGGCGTTGCGGATGTCCTCCAGCGTGAAGCCGGCATCGAACAGGCGGATGGCCGGGCCGAGCGCGCAGGCGGCGTTGTTGTCCTTGGCGCGGCCGAGCAGCAGGGCGGAGCGGCCCTCCACGTCGCGCAGGTTCACGTCGTTGCCGAGGGTGGCGCCCAGGATGGTGCCGCGCGGGCTGATCGCCAGCACTACCTCCGGCTCCGGATTGTTCCAGGCGGAGGCGGGGTGGATGCCGATATGCGCGCCCGAGCCCACCGCCGAGAGCGGCTGCCCCTTGGTGAACACCTCGGCGTCCGGCCCGATGCCCACCTCCAGGTACTGGCTCCACCAGCCGCGGGCCAGCAGGTTCTCCTTGAGGCGCATCGCCTCCGGGCTGCCGGGGCGCAGCGCGGTGAGGTCCTCGCCGATGATGGCGCGGAACTCGGCGCGCACGCCCTCGGCCTGGGTGGCGTCGCCGCGGCAGCGCTCCTCGATCACGCGCTCGATCATGGAGCGCACATAGGTCACGCCGCAGGCCTTCAGCGCCTGCAGGTCGAAGGGCGCCAGCAGCCGGGCCGGGCCGCCGCCGGCCAGCAGGGCGGGCATGTCGATCACCACCGGCTCGCCGCGCGCGGCGATGGCGCCGATCGGGTCCTCGGCCGCCAGCCAGGCGCTGACGGTGCCGAAGGCGGGCGTCATGTCGAAGGCCTGGCCGCCGGCCAGGGCGATGGCCTGCGGGCCGTCGGCGCCCTCGATGCGCAGCGCGAAATGGCCCTCGCGCCAATCCTCGGGCAATGCCGTCGCGGTCTTGTTCATGCCAGTCCTCCCGTTGAGCCGGTGCGGCTTTGGTAAAGCCTTCCGCGCGCCCTGGCCACGGGGGAGAGCATGTCATTTCAGCGCGGGCAGCGCCTCCAGCAGCGCGGCGTGGAAGCGCGCCGGGTCCTGGATCTGCGGCGAGTGGCCGAGATCCTCGAAGCGCAGCAGCCGCGCGCCGGGAATGGCGTCGGCGGTGCGGCGGCCGAGCGTCTGGTAGTCGCCCAGGCGGCGGCGCACCTCCGGCGGCGCGGCGGCCTTGCCGATGGCGGTGTTGTCCCGCTCGCCGATCACCAGCAGCGTCGGCACCCGGATCAGCGGGAAGTGCTGCACCACCGGCTGGGTGAACACCATGTCGCTGGCCTGCGCCTGGTTGCGCAGCACCGCCTCGCGCCCCGGCCCGGCATAGAGCCCCGCCTGCATCTCCACCCAGCGGTCGTAGCGCGCCTCCCACTGGCCGGCGTAGTAGGTGTCGCGCTGGTAGGCGCGGATGCTGTCGGCGGTGGTGCGCTGCTCGGCCGCCAGCCATTCGTCGATGGTCTGGTGCGGCACGCCCATCGCCTCCCAGTCCTCGAGGCCGATCGGGTTGACCATCACCAGCGCCTCGGTCTCCTTCGGGTGCATCAGCGCGTAGCGCGCGGCCAGCATGCCGCCCATGGAATGGCCCATCACCACGGGGCGGCGGATGCCCAGCTCGGTGAGCAGCGCATGGGTGTTGGCGGCGAGCTGGTGCAGGCTGAACTGGTAGCCCTCCGGCTTGGCGGAGCGGCAGAAGCCGATCTGGTCCGGCACCACCACGCGCCAGCCGGCGTCGCGCAGCGCGTCGATCGTCCCTTCCCAGGTGGCGCCGCAGAAGTTCTTGCCGTGCAGCAGCACGATGGCGCGGCCGTTCGGGCGCTCGGGCTGGATGTCCATGTAGGCCATGGGCAGCGCCTGGCCCTGGCTGCGCAGCGTGAATTCCTGCACCGGGTGGGGGTAGTCGAACCCCTCCAGCCGGGCGCCGTAGCGGGGGCCTTCCGCCGTGCCCTGCGCCAGGGCGGCGGGCGGGGCCGACGCGGCGCCGAGGCCGAGCAGCAGGGTGAGCAGGGGAAGGGTCGCGCGCATCCGCATCCTTGGTCTTCTCCTCGGTCTTGCCCGGCAGCCTCGGGGTCGCTCCGGGATGTGGGGTGCGGCGTGACGGGCGGCGCCTCACTTTGCCGCCAGTGCCATGCCGCCGCCCCGCGCTGCTGACAGCCGCCCGCCCAGGCGCTAATGCCGCGCCCATGACCGCCGACCGCGCCCCCGCCGTGCTTCAGGTGCTGCCCGCCCTCAAGGCCGGCGGCGTGGAGCGCGGCACCATCGAGATCGCCGAGGCGCTGGCGCGGGCTGGCTTCCGGCCCCTGGTGGCCTCGGCCGGCGGACGGCTGGTGCCGCAGCTGGAGGCGGTGGGCGCCCGCCACGTCACCCTGCCGCTGGACCGCAAGTCGCCCGCCGCGCTGCTGGCCAATGCCGGCGCGCTGCGGCGGCTGATCGCGGCCGAGGGGGTGCGCATCGTCCATGCGCGCAGCCGCTTCCCGGCCTGGTCGGCGCTGTGGGCGGCGCGGCGAGCCGGTGCCCACTTCGTCACCACCTATCACGGCACCTACAACGAGAACTTCCCCGGCAAGCGGCTCTACAACGGGGTGATGGCGCGCGGCGAGCGGGTCATCGCCATCAGCCACTTCATCGCGGAGCTGGTGCGGGCGCGGCACGGGGTGGGGGAGGACCGGCTGCGGGTCATCCCGCGCGGGGTGGATCTGCGGCGCTTCGACCCGGCGGCGGTGGCGCCGGAGCGCGTGGCCGCGCTGCGCGCCGCCTGGGGCGTGCCAGAAGGCCGGCCCGTGCTGCTGCTGCCCGCGCGCATCAGCCGCTGGAAAGGGCAGGGGGTGCTGCTGGAGGCGCTGGCCCGGATGCCCGCCCCGCGCCCCTTCGCCATCCTGGCCGGCGACCCCGGGCGCGGCGCCTTTGACGCCGAGTTGCGCGGCCGCCTCGCCGCGCTCGGCCTCGCGGGCGACGCGGTGCTGCCCGGCCCCGGCGACGACATGCCCGCCGCCCTGCTGCTGGCCGACATCGTGCTGCACGCCTCGACCGACGCGGAAGCCTTCGGCCGCACCGTCATCGAGGCGCAGGCCATGGCGCGGCCGGTGATCGCGGCCGATCTCGGCGGCCCGCGCGAGACGGTGCAGGAGGGCGAGACCGGCTGGCGCGTGCCGCCCGGCGACCCGGCGGCGCTGGCCGCCGCCATCGCCCGCGTGCTGGCCCTGCCGGCCGGGGCGCGCGCGGCGGTGGGCGAGGCCGCCCGCGCCATGGTGCGCGCCCGCTACACCACCGCGGCGATGCAGGACGCGACGCTCGCCGTCTACCGGGAGCTGCTCTGAATGGCGCCGCGCATCCTCGTCATCAAGCTGGCGGCGCTGGGCGACTTCGTGCAGGCCTTCGGCCCCTTCGCCGCCATCCGCGCGCACCATCCCGGCGCCCGCGTCACGCTGCTGACCACGCCGCCCTTCGCGGGCCTGGCCCGCCGCGCCCCCTGGTTCGACGAGATCTGGGCCGATGGCCGGCCCGCCTGGACCGACCTGCCCGCCGTGGCGCGCCTCGCCTGGCGGCTGCGCCGCGCCGGCTTCACGCGGGTCTACGATCTGCAGACCTCCCGCCGCTCCTCGCGCTACCGCCTGTTCACGGGCGGGCGGCCCGAATGGTCCGGCATCGCGCGCGGCGCCAGCCACCGCCACGCCAATCCGGCGCGCGATTCCCTGCACACGCTGGAGCGCCAGCGCGAGCAGCTCGCCATCGCCGGCATCACGCATTTCCCGCCGCCCGCGCTGGACTGGCTGGAGGACGACCTCTCGGCCTTCGCCCTGCCACCCCGCTTCGTCCTGCTGATCCCTGGCGCCTCGCCGGGGCGGCCGGGCAAGCGCTGGCCGGCGGAGCGATTCGCCGCCCTGGCCGCCGGCCTCGGGCGCCCCGTGGCGGTGCTGGGCGGCCCGGCCGAGGCGCCGCTCGCCGCCGAGATCCTGCGCGCCGCGGCGCCCGGCAGCCTGGACCTCACCGGCCGCACCAGCCTGGCGCAGATCGGCGCCCTGGCGCGGGCGGCGGTGGCGGCGGTGGGCAACGACACCGGCCCCACGCATCTGGTGGCCGCCGCCGGCTGCCCCACCCTGTCGCTGTTCGGCGCCGAGAGCGACCCCGCGCTCTGCGCCCCGCGCGGCCCGGCCACGGCCTTCCTGCGGCACCTGCCGCTGGCGGAACTGCCCGAGGCGGCGGTGCGCGCGGCGCTGGAGCGGCTGGCACCGTCCTGAGCGCCCCGGCCGTCAGGGGGTGGGGGAGATCGCCCGCTTCAGGCAGCGCAGGGTGAAGGCCGAGCGGGTGTGGCGCACGCCGGGCAGGCGGTAGAGCTTCTCGCGCAGCAGCGTCTCGTAGCCCGCCGTGCCGCCCACCGCCGCCTTGATCAGGTAGTCGTAGGCGCCGGTGGTCAGGTGGCATTCCAGCACCTCCGGCATGTCCTGCACCGCGCGCTCGAACTGCGCCAGCGCCGCCTCGTCATGCTTCTCGACCATCACCTCGACGAAGACGATGTCGGGCAGGCCGAGCTTCGCCGGGTCCAGCAGCGCCACGTAGCCCTGGATCACGCCGGCCTGCTCCAGCCGCTTCACCCGGCTCCAGCAGGGGGAGGGGGAGAGGCCCACCTCCTCGGCCAGCTCGGCATTTGTCAACCGGGCGTTGCGCGCCAGGGCGCGGAGAATGCGGCGGTCGGTCTGGTCCACGGGGCCCTCCCAGGATGGCCTGACCTGAATAGCCGCTGCCGCGCCGGCTGCCACAGTTCGATTCCTGCGCGAAAATCCAAATTCCCGCCATATTTGTCCGGAAATTATGTCGCAATTATCGTAAAAGAGACAAATGGTGGGCCTGGGAGCAATCCCGGGTGCCGTCAGCGTCCAGCGGATTGACAAGTCGTGCGGCCGGGCCGCACGATCACGTAAAGGAGAGGACGGCATGCGCCTGCATGGCTACATCCCGTCAAGCGTCACCTGGCGCGTCCGCATCGCGCTCGCGCTGAAGGGGGTCGAGGTCGAGACCCTGCTGCATGACCTGCCGCAGGATGGCCCCCGCAACCTCGGCCATGTCTCCCTCAATCCGCAGGGGCTGATGCCGATCCTGGAGCTGCCGGAGGGCGGGTCGCTGACGCAGTCCCTGGCCATCGTGGAATGGCTGGAGGAGATGTGGCCGAGCCCGCCGCTGCTGCCGCCCGAGCCGGCCCAGCGCGCGCGGATGCGCGCCTTCACCCTGGCCATCGCCTGCGAGACGCAGCCGCTGCACGCCGCGGGCGTGCTGGCGCGGCTGCGCGCCGCCGGCCTGACGGAAGGGCAGGTGCAGGGCTGGGCGCGCCATGCCATCAGCGAGGGGCTGGAGGCCTGCGAGGGGCTGCTGGCCGACAGCCCCGGCCCGTTCTGCTTCGGCGCCCGGGTCAGCCTCGCCGATGTGTTCCTGGTGCCGCAGCTCTACGCCGCGCGGCGCTTCGGCGTGCAGCTGGCCTTCCCCCGCCTGCTTTCCGCCGAGGCCGCCAGCATGACGCTGCCGGCCTTCCGCGACACGATGCCGGAGACACCCGATGCCGCCTGAACCCCGCATCGCCGCCCCCCGCGCGGCGCTGGCGATGGCCGCCCTGCTGCCGGCCCTGCTGGCCGCCGCCACCCCCGCCTCGGCCCAGCTGCGCAGCCTGTCCGTGCCGGCCGAGGCCGGGGTGGTGGTGCCGCCGCGCGGCCAGCCCATGCCCCGGCTGGTGGCGCCGCCCGCCAGGCCGTCCGCCACCCTGGCGCCGCCGGAGGAGGAGTCGCCCGCGCCCGTGCAGCTCCCCGCCGGCGGGCAGGGGCTGGCGGCGCCGCTGATGGGGGCCGCGCTGCCCATGGCCGCCGCCGCGCTGCTCGGCGCCGGCCTCGGCGGGGGCGGCCAGTCCGGGGGCGCGCCGGCCCGCACCCGTTGACGGCGTGGCGCCGCGGCGCCAAAGCCTTGCGCATTGCGGCATGGCCCGGGCCATGCGCCGATGGTGACGGAAGGATGGCAGGGCATGGCAACGCGGGACGGCGCGCTGGAACGCGCGGGGCGCTTCTTCGACCAGGGAGGGTTCCAGGATCTGCTGGCGCGGCTGGTCGCCATCCCCTCCACCTCGCAGGAGGCGGAGCACGCGCCGGCGCTGCGCCGCTACCTGGAGGAGGCCATCGCCCCCTGGCTGGAGCGGATGGGCTTCGCCATCAGCCTGCATGAGAACCCCGAGCCCGGCTTCGGCCCGATCCTGATGGCCACCCGCATCGAGGACCCGGCGCTGCCGACCGCGCTGCTCTACGGCCATGGCGACACGGTAGCGGGGCTGGACGCGCAGTGGTCCCCCGGCCTCACCCCCTGGGCGCTGACCGACAAGGGCGACCGCTGGTACGGCCGCGGCACCGCCGACAACAAGGGCCAGCACGCGCTCAACCTCGCCGCGCTGGAGGCCGTGCTGGCCGAGCGCGGCGGCCGCCTCGGCGCCAATGTGAAGCTGGTGCTGGAGATGGCCGAGGAGCGCGGCAGCAAGGGGCTGCGCGCCTTCGTCGCCGCCCAGGCCGAGGCGCTGAAGGCGGATGCGCTGATCGCCTCGGACGGGCCGCGCGTCGAGCCGGGCCTGCCCACCATCGCCACCGGCACGCGCGGCACCTGGCATTGCGACCTGGTGGTGAAGCTGCGCGAGGGCGGCGTGCATTCCGGCCATTGGGGCGGCCTGACCACCGACCCGGCGGTGGTGCTGGCGCATGCCCTCTCCACCATCATGGACCGCGACGGCAAGATCCTGGTGCGCGGCTGGCTGCCCCAGGGTGGCGCGCAGGGCGGCGTGCCGGTGGCGGTGCGCGCGGTGCTGGAAGGCTGCCCGGTGGGCGGCGGCGACGGCGCCGCGACCATCGACGAGGGTTGGGGCGAGCCCGGCCTGACCCCGGCCGAGAAGATCTATGGCTGGAACAGCTTCATCGTGCTGGCCATGACCAGCGGCGTGCCGGCCAACCCGGTGAACGCCGTGGCGCCCGACGCCCGCGCCCACTGCCAGATCCGCTACACGGTGGACAGCGACCCGGCCACCTTCGAGGCCACGCTGCGCGCCCATCTCGACGCGCACGGGCTGCAGCAGGTGCGCATCGAGAACGCCTTCGTCCGCATGCCGGCCAGCCGCACTGCGCCGGACCACCCCTGGGTGCGCTGGGCGCAGGCCAGCATGGAGCGGAGCCTCGGCGGCCGCGTGCAGATCATCCCCAACAGCAGCGGCGGCCTGCCGGGCGACGTGTTCGTCGACCATCTCGGCGTGCCGCTGGTCTGGGTGCCGCACAGCTACAATGGCTGCAAGCAGCACGGGCCGGACGAGCACCTGCTGAAGGCCCCGGCGCGCGAGGGGCTGCTGGCCTTCGCCGGCATGTGGTGGGACCTGGGCGAGCCGGGCACGCCGCCGCGCGGCTGAGGCCGCTCAGGCGGGGCGGTCCGCCGCCCCGCTACGGGTGCAGCTCGACATTGGCGGTGTCGCCCTCCGTCTGGTCGATCACCAGCAGGCGCACCGCCTCGGTGCCCAGGGTCTCGCCGGAATGCCAGTGGTCGAGCATCTCCACCACGATCTCGCCCGGCCCATATTCCCAGCCGCGCCCCTCCGGCGTGCCGACGCGCAGCCGCCCCGCCAGCACATAGGCGAGGCGCTGCTGCGGGTGGCGGTGCACCGGCAGCCGGGCACCGGGCGGGATCTCGTAGATCGAGGCCACCAGCGTCCCATCCTGCCGCGGAAAGCGCAGCTTCTGGCCGAGTGCGGTGGTGCTGCCGCGATAGATCTCCGTCACCTTCGGCTTCGGCGGGTCGGCTGGCGCCTGTGCGCAGGCCGACAGGGCCAGGGCGGGCAGCAGGGTGGCGGCCACCAGGGAGAGGCCGCGAATCGAAGCAGGGCGCATGCGTTTCCTCCGGGCCGGTGATCCGGCCCTTGCAGCCCAGGCTAGAGCGTTTCTCCGCCCGCGTCCCCCCCCGGTGTCGTCCCTGGCCCCGTCCCTGGGGCGTCAGCCCGCCGCCTGCTCCATCAGCCAGAACTGGAAGGCCCGCAGCGCCGGCCCCGGCGGGCGGGAGCGCAGCCAGGTGAGCCAGTAGGCGCCGAGCGCCACCTCGGCCGCGAAGGGCCGCGCCAGCCGCCCCTCCCGCAGCTCCCGCGCGAAGAGCCGCAGCGGCAGCAGCGCCACCCCCGCGCCCTGCGCCGCCGCCTCGGCCAGCACCAGCGAGCTGTCCGCCACCAGCCCGCGTGCCGGCGGGCAGGGCAGCTCCTGCGCCGCGAACCAGCGGGACCACTCATCGGCGCGGTAGGAGCGCAGCAGCGTCTCGCCCGCCAGATCCTCCGGCCGCCGCAGCCGCGCGGCGATGCCGGGGGCGCAGGCGGGCGAGAAGGGGGCGGCGAAGAGATGCACGGCCTCGGTGCCGTGCCAGGCGCCGTCGCCGAAGCGTATGGCGCAGTCCAGCCCCTCGCCGGCGAGGTCCACCCGGTTGTTGTTGGCCAGCAGCCGCAGGTCGATGAAGGGGTGCGAGGCGCGGAAGGCCGCCAGCCGCGGCAGCAGCCAGCCCACCGCGAAGCTGCCCACCACCCCCACCGTCAGCACCTCCCGCACCTGCCCGGCCTCGAAGCGGTCGAGGCTGCGGGCGATGCGGCGGAAGCCCTCGGCGATCTCGGGCAGTAGGGCGGCGCCCTCATCGGTCAGGGCCAGGCCGCGCGGCAGGCGCCGGAACAGGGCGATGCCCAAGTTTTCCTCAAGGCTCTTCACCTGATGGCTTATGGCCGCCTGGGTGACGTGCAGCTCCAGCCCCGCCTTGGTGAAGCTGAGATGCCGGGCCGAGGCCTCGAAGGCGCGCAGGGCGTTGAGGGGGAGGTGGGTGCGCATGCCGTTTCATGCCCTAGTTTTCCTGGGGTTTCGCCCCAGAACTCCCCGTTTGTCGAGGGGGCATGGCGCCGCCACTGTGCGCCCGCAACGAAAGGAGCCGGGCCAATGACGATCGGGCGGCGGATGATGATGGTGGCGGGGCTGGGCGCGGGCGCGCTGTGGGGCGCCATGCCCTGGCGCGCGGCGGCGGCGGAAGGCCGGCAGGCGGCGCTGGAGGCGCGGCTGCGGGCGATCGAGGCGGAGACCGGCGGGCGGCTCGGCGTGGCGGTGCGCGAGGCGGCCCCCGGCGGGCTGCGCGCCGGGCACCGCGCGGCGGAGCGCTTCCCGCTGACCAGCACTTTCAAGCTGCTGGCCGCTGCCGCCGTGCTGCGCCGCGTCGATGCCGGGCAGGAGCGGCTGGACCGCGTGCTGCGCTTCTCCAGCGCCGACCTCGTCACCTACTCGCCGGTGACCAGGCCGCAGGCCGATGGCCCCGGCATGACGCTGGAGGCGCTCTGCGCGGCGACGGTGACGCTGAGCGACAACACCGCCGGCAACCTGGTGCTCGGCACGCTGGGCGGCCCGGCCGGCCTCACCGCCTTCGCCCGCGACCTCGGCGACCCGGTGACGCGGCTGGACCGCTGGGAGACGGCGCTGAACGAGGCCACCCCCGGCGACCCGCGCGACACCACCAGCCCCGAGGCGATGCTGGGGCTGATCGGGGCGCTGACGCTGGGCGAGGCGCTCTCCGCCGCCTCCCGCGAGCGGCTGATGGGCTGGCTGCTGGGCAACCGAACCGGCGACAGGCGGCTGCGCGCCGGCCTGCCCGCGGGCTGGCGCGCCGCCGAGAAGACCGGCAGCGGCGGGCGCAACACCGCCAACGATGTCGGCCTGCTGCTGCCGCCGGGCGGCCGGGCGCCGATCCTGGTAACGGTCTACCTCACCGGCGCCACCGCGCCGGCCGAGGCGCGGGACGCCGCCATCGCGGCGGTGGCGGAGGCGGTGGTGCGGGCCACCGCCTGAAGGGCGGGGGGCGCCGCCCCCGCCGGCCTCAGCGCAGGGGCGGGGCGAACATCAGCCCGCCCTGGTCCCACAGGCGGTTGTTGCCGCGCTCCAGCCCCATCGGCCGCACATTGCGCTCCCACATCTCGCCATAGTTGCCGACGGCGCGGATGGCGGCCAGCGCCCAGCCCTTCTCCAGCCCCATGCTGGGGCCGACCTCGCCCTCCGCCCCCAGCAGGCGGCGGATGTCGGGGTTGGCCGAGGCCGCCTGATCCGCGGCATTGCCGGCGGTGACGCCCATCTGCTCCGCTGCCACCAGGGCGAGCTGGGTCCAGCGGACGATGTCCAGCCAGCCATCGTCGCCCTTGCGGATGAAGGCGCCGAGCGGCTCCATCGAGATGAACTCGGGCAGCAGCGTGTACGCCTCCGGCTTGCCCTGGCGGGAGCGGAAGCCGGAGAGGCCGGTCAGGTCGCGGGTGAAGGCGTCGCAGCGGCCGCTGAGGAAGGTGGACTGGATCTGGTTCGGGTCGTCGATCACCACGGGCTGGAAGCTGACGCCGTTCTTGCGCGCCCAGTCCTGCATGATCAGCTCGGTGGTCGAGCCGGGCGGCACGCAGACCGAGGCGCCGTCCAGTTCCTTCAGCGTCTTCACGCCGAGCCTGGAATGCACCAGGAAGCCCTGGCCGCTGTAGTAGTTGGCGCCGGCGAAGATGAGGCCGAGCGCGCTCTCGCGCGTCGTCGTCCAGGTGGTGCTGCCGAACAGCACGTCCACCTCGCCGCTCTGCAGCGAGGGGAAGCGCGTCAGCCCGGTGATGGGGCGGATGGTGACCTTCGCGGCATCGCCCAGCGTGGCGGCGGCGAGCGCCCGGCAGGAATCGACATCCATCCCGCGCCACTGGCCCTGGCTGTCGGGCAGGGAGAAGGGCGGATTGTCGTTCTGCACGCCGCAGACGACGCTGCCGCGGGCGCGGATGCCGGCGAGCGTGCGGGAAGCGGTGGGCGGGTCGGCCGCCGGCGCCGGACCGGCCGCCAGCATCCCGAAACACAGGCCCGCCAGGGCCAGGGCCGTCTTGCGCAGCGTCATGACCAGCCATTCTCCGTGGAAAGAAGGGCAGGCTAGGCCGCGCTCCTCCGGCTGTGAAGCCGGCGCCGCCTCAGGCCTTGCGCAGGCCGAGCAGGGTGATGTCGTCCGCCTGCGGCGCCCCGGCGGCGAAGCCCTCCACCGCCCGCAGCACCGCCTCCACCGCCTGCCGGGCCGGCGCCGTGGCGTGCGGGGCGAGCAGGCCGTGCAGGCGCTCGCGGCCGAAGAATTCGCCCCCGCCATCCTCCGCCTCGGTCACGCCGTCGGTGTAGAGCAGCAGCCCTTCGCCGGGGGCGAGGGCCAGCGCGTCGCTGGCGTAGGCGAAGCCCTCCAGCACGCCCAGGGCGGGCTGCCGGGTCAGCCCCGGCAGCGGCGCCACGCCGCCGGCGGCGGAGAGATGGAAGGGCGGCTCGTGCCCGGCCAGGCACAGCCGGCCCGCGCCGCTGGCCGGGTCGATGATGGCGAGCACGAGGGTGACGAAGGTCTGGTCCTCATTGCCGCGCGCCAGGTCGTCATTGGCGCAGGCGACGATGGCAGCGGGGTCGGGCAGCGCGCCGCCGGCCGAGAGCAGCAGCGCGGTGGCGCGGATCAGCCCGAGGCTGCGCGCCATGGTCAGGCCGGCCGGCGCGCCCTTGCCGGCCACGTCGCCCACCGTCACCAGCAGCGCGCCGGAGGGCAGGCGGAAGGCGTCGTACAGGTCGCCGCCCACCTGCCGCGCCGGCACCATCGCCGCCCAGAGGTCGAGGCCGGGGGGCGCGATGGCGGCGAAGTCGCGCGGCACCAGGGAGAGCTGGGCGGCGCGGGCGCTCTCCAGCTCCGCCTCCAGCAGGGCCAGGCGCTGCTCGGCGAGGCCGCGCAGCCGCTTCTTCTCCAGCACCGCGCCGAGGCGGGCGCGCAGCAGCGGCGGGTCGAAGGATTTCGGCAGGAAATCCTCGGCGCCGAGCTCGATGCAGCGGACGATCTTGTCCATCTCGGTCAGCGCCGAGATGACGATGACGGGCGGCGCCGTCCCGCGCCCGGCATGCAGCCGCTCCAGCACGCCGATGCCGTCGAGATTGGGCATCTCGAGGTCGAGCAGCACCACGTCGAAGCGCTGCGCGGCGATGGCGGCGAGCCCCTGCGTGCCGTCCTCGGCCATGGTGACGTTGAGGTAGCCCAGCGCCTGCAGCCGGCGCTGCAGCATCAGCCGGTTGAACGGGCTGTCATCGACCACCAGCAGCGCCACGCCGGCGGCGCCTCCCGCCTCGCCGCTCATGCGCCGCGCCCCGCCATGCTCTCCACCACGCTGCGCGTCTCCGAGGCGAGCTTCGCCAGGTCGATCATGGTCACGGTGATCTCCTCCGCCGCCGTGGCGTTGGACTGGCCGATGCGCGCCAGCGTGTCGACGCGGGCATTGATCTCGACCACCGTCGCCTGCTGCTGCTCCATCGCCACGGCGATGACGCCGGAGAGGCGGGCGCTCTCCGCCACGAAGCGCTCCAGCGTGTCCATGTCCTCGCCCACCGCGGCGGCGGTGCCGCTGCCCTCGCGCGTGCGCCGGCCGGCCACGCGCACGACATCGGCGATCTCCTGCGCCATCTGCTCGGTGCTGGCGGCCAGCGCCCGCACCTCCTCGGCCACCACGGCGAGGCCGCGGCCATGCTCGCCGGCGCGCGCCGCCTCGATCGCGGCGTTGATCGCCAGGATGTTGGTCTGCGTCGCGATCTTGGCGATGGTGGCGGCGATGCGCGTCACCCGCTCGGTGTCGTCGCCCACCGCGTCCACCAGCCCGATCAGGCTGCGCACTTTGGCCAGGTTGGCGGCGAGCAGCGCCTGCGCGTCCTGCGCCCGGTCGTTGGAGAGGATGGTGGTGCGCGCCACCTCGCCGATCGCCTCCCGCGTCTGGGAGAGCGCCTCGCCCACCTGGCGCAGCTCGGTGAGCTGGGTCAGCGCGCCGTCGCTCACCTGGCCGATGGCGTCCGAGGCCTGGGTGGTGGCGATGGCGGTGCGGCGCGCATTCTCCGCCGCCTGCTCGGTCAGCCGCCGCGTCGCCAGCAGGCTGTCCTTGAACACCAGCACGGCGCGGGCCATGTCGCCGAGCTGGTCGGCACGGCCGGTCTCGGGCACCTCGGCCTCCAGCTGGCCGTGCGAGAGCGCGTCCATCGCGGCGGCGATGCGGGTGACGGGGCGGGCGATCAGCCGCACCAGCACCACCAGCACCAGCAAGCTGACGGCCAGCCCGGCGATGGCCACGGCCAGCACGATGCGCCGGGCCTGCGCCGCCAGCGCCTGCGCCTCCTCCACGCTGCGCGCCCCGCGTTCCTGCACCAGCGCGCGGGCGGCCTGGGCGACGCGGCCATAGGTCGTCATGTGGTCCAGCCATTCCTCGTGCAGCGGGCCGAGCGGCTCGCCGGACGGGCCGAGCAGGGCGGCGCGGATGCGCGCCACCAGCGCCGGCAGGCGGGCGGCCATGTCGCGGCCGCCGCCCAGCAGGGCGGGGTCCAGCTCCTGCCGCAGCAGCGCATCGACGCGGGCGAAGCTTTGCAGGACGGCCGCGCTGCCCTCCTCGACGCGGGGCGCCGCCTCGCGGGGGCGCAGCATGCCGGCCAGCACGCCGGCGAAGCGGGCGGAGAACTCGGCCACGTCGTGCGAGAGGGCGTCCACCGCCGCATCGGCCTGCCGGTCACGCACGCCGATCTGCTCGATCAGGGCGGCCTGGTGCCGGCTGGTGAACAGGGCGGTGCCGCTGAGCAGCAGCACGACGGCCAGCACCAGGGCGGCGATCACCATGGCGCGCGCGCCAATGCGGCCGAACCAGATCGACAGGCGGTCGGGCCCGGCCGCGCCGCCACGCACGGCCCATTGCGGCTGCGGAGCGGCGGGTTGCGGCGCGGAGCCGGCTGACAAGGGTGGCGTGGCGGCCGGCCGGCTGGCGTCCATGCTGCTCCAGGTGGTGGAAAGGCGGTGGATGGAGAGGCGGGGTTGCGTGCGCCCGCCACGCTACTCTCTCGGGCCCCGGGGCGCCAAGCCACGGGCCGGAATTCGGCCGCCGCGGGTTTGACCCGGGGCCGGCACGGGGCGAAGCTTCCCGCAGAGCCAGGGGAGGAAACACATGGCCGAATACCCGTTCACCGCCGCCGATCTCGAGGCGCTGCGGGCCTGGGACACCCCCACCATCTGCAACGCGCTGGAGCTGGTGGCGCCGCAGCGGCGCGGCCACGGCTACACGGTGCGGCCGCTGGTGGCGGCCGATGTGACGCTGCGGCCGGTCTGCGGCCTGGCGCGCACCGGCACGATTCGCGCCGCCGCCCCCTCCGGCCGTCCGGCGGAGGTGGACCACGCCGTGCGCACGGGCTGGTACGAATACGTCGCCGAGGCGGCGATGCCGACCGTCGTGGTGCTGCAGGACCTGGACGACACGCCGGGCTACGGCGCCTTCTGGGGCGAGGTGCATTCCGCCGTGCACAAGGCGCTGGGCGCGCAAGGCTGCGTCACCAACGGCTCCTTCCGCGACATCGACGCGCTGGCGCCGGAGTTCCAGATTCTCGGCGGGGTGGTGAACCCGAGCCATGCCTATGTCCACATGGTGGCCTATGGCCAGGACGTGTCGGTGCATGGCATGGCCTGCGTGCATGATGCCGTGGTGCATGCCGACCGGCACGGCGCGGTGGTCATCCCGCACGAGGCGGTGCGCCAGATCCTGCCCGCCATCGAGCTGGGGGCACGGCGGGAAAAGGTGATCCTCGACCTGTGCAAATCCGGCGACTTCTCCGTGGCGAAGCTGCGGGAGGCGCTGTCGCGATCGAAGGAGATCCACTGAGCCATGCCCGCCGCCCTCCGCCGCCTTGGAGTCGTGCTGTCGATCGCGGGCGCCATGCCCGCCCTGGCGCAGGAGGGGGAGGGCGGCTTCGCCCGCCTTCCGCAGATGGCGCCGGCCCTGGTGGCCTGCCTGCAGGCGGCGCCCGGGAGCGCGGCAACGGCGGCGCTGCCGATGAACCATGGCAGGGCGCTGGTGCGGCTGGAGCGGCCAGATGGCGAGCGGCGGGAATGCGTGGCGGAGCTGGGCCCGGCGGGGCGGCCGGCGCGGGTGGAGAGCGACCGCCCGGTGGGGGCGGCGCCGCCGCTGCCGGGCGAGGGAGAGCGGCGCTTCACGCTGCGCCCCCTCTGCGGGGGCGCGGCCGCCGTGCGGGACGAGGCCGGCACGGCGGCAGGCTGGCTGAACCCTTCCGCCTGCCGCTGAGTGGGAGCGGCGGGCGGGCGGGGTTCGGCCTCCCCTTGCTCGGCCCCTTACTCGGCCGGCTGCACCAGGCGCAGCAGGCGGCTGTCGTCGTTGTCCTCGTCCATCTCGATGTCTTCCTCGACCGGCGCGCAGCCGAGGGACATCAGCCGCTCGGCCGCGTCCACTTCCATCAGCGCCTCGAGGATGGTGGACCGGCTGGGCGCGGGGCGCTCCTGCAGGGCGTCCAACAGCAGCGCCTGCGCTGCCTGGATGCGCAGATGCGCCAGAGTCTGAGGATGCTCCATGTCGATCATGTTCGGGACGCCTATGGGGGGGAAAGGATGCGAATTCATCCTATGCGCGCTTTCGGGTAACGCACATGCTCCGTTCACGCTTAACACCTAATGTTGATGCGATTGCGTTACGCTTTCTTACAAGGGAAAGTCTTCGCGAGGAGCGGCCAAATTTTTGTGCGTAGCCACATCTTGGAAAGGAAAAAATGAATTCACGGAGTCGGGAGAGGCCCTGTGGTTTTCTCAGTACTTGCGGGGGCTTCTTCTACCGTTTTCTGTGATCGAGGCCGCCGGGCCGCCCACCGCCGGACCGGAGCGCGCCCGGCCAGGGCCACGCTCCGTCGCTCGCCCCGGCCGGTGCCGCTTCAGTCGAGCAGATTGCCGTAGATCCAGCCCAGCTCCGTTCCGTTCGGCAGGAAGACGTGCTGCCAGCCATATTCCTCGCCGGCGATCCGGACCTCGGCGCCCGTCTGCACGGTGCGCACCACCGGCGCCGATCCGGAGGGTGCCGCGCGGACATTCGCATCCATCCGCACCCGTGCAACCCGGCCCATGGCGGGCGCTGGCGCCGCGGGAGCCGTGGCCGCCGGCGGTTCCGGGGCGGCCGGGGGCGGCAGCGGCAGGGGTGGGGGCAGATCGATGGTCGGCACCGGCTCCAGCGCCAGCGGGGCCGCGGGCACGGCGCCGGAGGGTGGCGCGGCGGCCGATGGAGCCGCGCTGGCGGCCGGCGGCGCGGAAGCCGGGGCGGGGGGCGCGGCGCGCTGGGTCTCGGCCACCCGCGCCGGGGCTTCCGCCGTCTGCTGCTGCGGCGCCACCAGCAGATTCACCAGCAGCCAGGCGCCACCCAAGGCCGGGATGACTCCGAGCCAGGCCCATTTCAGCCCGCCCTGGCGCCGGGCGCGCGCCGGGGAGCCTGCGGCCGGAAGCGCCGGGGCGCTCGCCAGCGGGCCCGCCGCACGGCGCACGATCCGCGCTCTCTGGTTGCGCGGCGGCGGGGGCGGCGGTGTGGCGGGGGCGCTGAGCTGACGATACGGGTGCAGGCTGCGGTAGGGCCGCTCCGCCAGCACCTCCAGATAGTTCCGGTATGCCGCCACGAAGGCGCCGCCCAGCGCCGTGTTGCTCACCGCGATGGATTTCTCCAGCCCTTCGCCGCTGATGTCGATGCGCAGGTACTGGGCCAGCGGCCGGCCATCCTCATGCCCGACGATCTCCGCATCGCCGGAGGGCGTGTTCTCGACGAAGCGGAAGGAGCCGACATCCATCGCCAGGCGCGTGGCATCCAGCACCCGCTCGCTGCCCTGGAAGCGGCCGGGCAGGAATTCCCAGAAGCCGACGCCCATGAGCAGGACGGTGCTCTCATCCTCGCCGAGGCCAGGCTCAGGGCGCGTGGTGATGGTCAGGTGGCGGGGCAGATGCCGGAAGGCACCGCCGCCGGCATCCGGCCGCGTCACGACCTCGAACACCAGCCCGGCCTTGGCAAGGTCGGCGGCGGTGCGGACGAACTGCCGGAAGGCCTCACGCAGGCCAGGCCGCTCCAGATAGGCGCGCGCATCCTGCAGCAGGGCGATCCGGGCCTCATCCGGCGCATCCGGGGTTCCGGATCTCGCTGTTTCCTTCGCCGGAGCCGGGGTGCGGCCCAGGGGGCGTGGGGAGGGGCTGGGCGGGGGAGGTGCTGCCGCCGGGCCGGGCCGGGCCAGGCCGGGGGCCGGGCCTTGCCCGGCTGGCATGCGCAGGAAAGGCTGCGCCCGATCGCCCTGAGCGAGATCCGCCCTCTCGGGGGAAGTGTTGAGGCGGGGTGACATGCCGTGGAACCTCGCACAGCGCGAGAGCCGGTCAAGTCAATAGGAGGGAACAGAACGAGGATACTGGGGTGTGCAAGGTCACAATTAAGAGGAAACGTAAAGTAGAATAAGGCACGTTCTCTGCACCTCCTCTCGACCGGCAAACGAGAACCTCACGGGGGCGTTATTATTTTAATTTCCTTTCTGGTTGAGGCTTTGCGCGTTTTGCGGGACGCCCGGGATTCCTCCCTGTGGGTTTGACAAGACAATGAAAATAAAGGGTTTTCGCTGGTTTTTCTGCCTCGCCCTCCGCCTCTTTCTTCTTGAGCGATGATGCGGCAGATTCGACGGACGACCAAATATTGAGACGCTCTCGTATTTCTGAACACCCGTGGAGGCGCCGCGAGGCATCACGGGGTTTGAACCGGAAGTGGAGTGTCTGTTAAGGAAAAGTCATGAGGAGTTCGTGCTTCCCGCACGGCGCGATCATGACGATCACGCCGCCATAATCTTCCGGACTGGCCCGTGGTGCCAGGCCCGCCGTCGCGTGCGTCTCCGGGGCAGTTCCTGCCCGGCCGGAAGCGTCCGATGTGCCGTGCCGCGCAGACCAGGGCATCCGCCAGGCCATCCGGCCTGACAGCACTCCCGATTCTTCCGACCTGAATTCCCCCACGGGGCCTGCCTGCGCAGGCCGCGCGCGATGAGGAATGGCCGCATTGTCGAACGAGATCCCCCGTGCCCCGACGGGTGCCCCCGATTCCTCGCCGCATCGTACCGCCGCGCCCTCGCCGGCACCCGCCGCGGGCATCTCGGCGCCACATCCCCCACCCCCGCGGGACGGGGGGACGGACCCCTCGGAGCGCCGCGCCGCGCGCCGCTTCCTGCTCACGGTCCTGGCGCTGATCCTGGCCGGGGCCGGCGTGCTGGCCGGCGGGCACATGGCTCTCGCCCGGATCGGCCGGCTGCCGGACCCGCCGCTGACCGCCACCTGGTGCATCGACGAGAAGCTCGCCGCGCTGCGCGACGTGGCGCTGGAGGACCGCGTCCTGCTCGCCCTCGGCTCCTCCGCCACCTGGCGCAACCTCGACATGCCGCTGATCGCCAGGCAACTGGGGGATGAGCGCGTCTACAACGCCGCGCCCTGCTATCTGCACATCGACCAGACCGCCTTCCTGGCCGGCTTCCTGCTGGACCGGGCGCCCCAGGTGCGGACGGTGATGGTGGTGCTGGCGCCGCGCGACTTCGAATCCTGCCCCGCCGAGGCCACCGCCTTCTTCGACACCGCCCTGGGCGATGCCTACCTCTCCGGCCTGGTGCCGTCCTGGCTGCCCTATGTCACCGGCTTCCGGCCGCTCTACCTGGTCCGCGCCGCCGCCGGCGCTGTCGATGGCGCGCCGCTCAGCCCCGAGGCGGTGGCGGAGGACGGGCTGGGCTCCAGCATCCTGCGCAACCCGCATTCCTGGCGCCCCGCCCCCGCCTTCGACGAGGCCTGCTACGCTGGCCTGGCCGAGCTGGAGCGAGTGGTGGCGTCGCACGGCGCGCGGCTGGTTCTGGCCACCCTGCCGGTGATGCCGGAATGGCGCGACAGCTTCGACCCCGATGGCCGGCTGATCGAGACCTGGATGCGCCGCATGCGCGAGACGCTGCGCCAGCCCGACACGCTGCTGGTCGATGGCCGCGGGCTGCGCTGGACGGATGAGCACTTCGCCGACCCGGTGCACCTGCGCTATCCGCACCACACCGCCTTCACCGCGCTGATCCTGCGCGCCATGGCCGCTTCTCCCCACCAGGGCGCCCGCGCGCCGCAGGCCGGGAGCTGAGGCACCCATGCTGTTCAACTCGCATGTCTTCGTGCTGGCCTTCCTGCCCATCACCATGCTGGGCTTCTTCCTGCTCGGCCGGCTGCACAGCACCCGGGCGGCGCGGCTCTGGCTCGTTGCCGCCTCGTTGGTGTTCTACGGCTGGTGGAGCTGGCTCTATCTCGGCCTGCTGCTGCTCTCCATGCTGGCCAACTTCACCCTGGGCAACGCCATCCTCTCGGCGCGGGAAGGGGCGCCGGGGCGCGCGCGCGCGCTGGTGGCGGGCGGCGTCGCGGCCAATGTCGCGCTGCTTGGCTGGTACAAATACGCCACCTTCGTGGCCGAGAACGTCACGGCCCTCACCGGCATCGAGTTCGCCGTCGGCGGCGTGGTGCTGCCGCTGGCCATCTCCTTCTACACCTTCCTGCAGATCGCCTATCTGGTCGATTGCGGGCGCGGCCGGGCGGAGCGCTACAGCTTCCTCGACTACGTGCTGTTCGTCTCCTTCTTCCCGCACCTGATCGCCGGGCCGATCGTCCACCACCACGAGCTGATCCCGCAGTTCCAGCAGCGGGAGAATTTCCGCTTCCGCGCGCCGGAGGTAGCGGCGGGGCTGGCCTTCTTCGCCATCGGCCTGATGAAGAAGCTGCTGATCGCCGACCCGGTGGGGGCGCTGGCCACGCCGGTCTTCGCCGGTGCGGCGCTGGAGGGGGCCGCGCCCGGCCTGGTGGAGTCCTGGACCGCCGCCACCGCCTTCTCGGTCGGCCTCTACTACGATTTCTCCGCCTATTCGGACATGGCGGTCGGCCTGGCGCGGATGTTCGGCATCCGCTTCCCCTACAATTTCAACTCCCCCTACAAGGCCGTCTCGATCATCGATTTCTGGCGCCGCTGGCACATGACCCTGTCGCGCTTCCTGCGCGACTACGTCTACATCCCGCTCGGCGGCAACCGCCGCGGCGCCTCCCGCCGGCACATGAACCTGATGGCCACCATGCTGCTCGGCGGGCTGTGGCACGGCGCCGGCTGGACCTTCGTCATCTGGGGCGGGCTGCACGGCTTCTACCTGCTGGTCAACCATGCCTGGAGCGGCGCCGCGGCACGTGCCCGGGCCGAGGGCCGCAGCCTCGGACTCGGCGCCGCCCCGGCCCGGGTGCTGACGCTGCTGGCGGTGGTGGTGGCCTGGGTGTTTTTCGCCGCGCCCAGCCTCGGCTCGGCGCTGGCCGTGCTGGGCGGCATGGCGGGGCTGAACGGCTTCGCCCAGCCGGAGACGGCGCTGCTGCTGGCCACCGCCCTGCGCGGCCCCGGCGCGCTGGCCGGCGCGATCGGCGGCATGGCCACGCTGAGCTGGGCCATCAGCCTCGGCATGCTGGGCCTGGCGCTGCTGATCATCGCCCTCGCGCCGAACTCGCAGCAGATCGTGGACGGCCGCGCCGCCGAGATCGACGAGCCGCGCCGCTGGCCGCGCCTGCACTTCCGCCCGCGCCTGGTCTCCGCCTGCGCCACGGCCGGCGCCTTCCTCCTCGCCCTGGCACTGATGGCGGACGTCAAGGAATTCGTTTACTTCCAGTTCTGAAGGCGCGCGGTCCCGGTTCTGGCCGTCCGCCGGCCAGGGCGGCAACCGGACCGGGATCGAGGCGTGATGAAGGCAGGGCGAGACGGACGGCACGGCGCGGAGGAGCACCCTGCCAGCCCCGCCCCGGCAGGGCCGAGATCCATCGGCCTGCGCAGCCTGCTGGCGATGGCCTTCGGGCTGATCGGGCTGCTGGCGGCCGGCACCACCGCGCTGGTGGCCTCGCAGGGGGTCTACGCCCAGCTCCGCCAGGATGCGGGCGCGGAACTCGCCGCCGCCGCCGAGCGGGTGGCGGACCTGCTGGACCGTGGCCTGTTCGAGCGCATGCGGGATCTCGAGATCGCGGCGGTTTCCGAGACGCTGCGGAACCCGGGGTACGGCCTGCCGGCCCGGCGCGCCCTGTTGCGGCGGCTGCAGGAGACCTACCCCTACTACGCCATCCTGCTGCAGATCGGGCCCGACGGGCAGATCCTGGCGACGGACCGGGGGCTGCTGGAGGGGCTCGACGTCTCGCAGCGCGTCTACTTCCAGCAGGGCCGCCACAGCACCTTCCTGGGCGATGTGCATGAGGCGCAGCTGATGGCGCCCTACATGCAGCGCTCCGACGATGAGCCGCCGCGTGTCCTGGACCTGGCGACTCCGATCCTGGATGAGGCGGGAAGGCTGAAAGGCGTCCTGGCGGCGCATCTCTCGGTCGACTGGGTGGAGGGAATCGAGCGCAGCGTGATCCAGCCGCTGTTGCAGCGGCACCCCGGCGTGCGGGCGCTGGTGCTGGATTCGCAGGGCAGGGTGGTGATCGGCCCCCGCGGCCCCGGGCGGCGGCAGGCGCCGCTGCTGCCGGAGGAGATCCGGCAGCAATTGCAGAAGGGCCCGGGCAGCCACGTCATCGAGCGGAGGGAGGGTGCGCGGCTCGTCGGCTTCGCCCCGCTCGACGGGCATCGCCATGTGGGCAGCCTCGGCTGGTCCGTGCTCGTCATGCACGAGGCCACGGATGCCTTCGCCCCGGCCGAGGCGCTGCGCTGGCGGCTGCTCGCCATCGGCTTCCTGGCGGCGCAGCTTGCGGCGGCGGTGGGCTGGGTGGTGGCGGGGCGCATCGCCCGGCCGCTGGAGCGGCTGTCCCAGGCGGCGCTGCGGCTGCGCGAGCAGCCCGAGGCCGTGCTGCCCGCGCCCGGCCGCCTGTCCGAGGTGGCGGCGCTGCATGGGGCGCTGGGCGCGCTGCACCGCTCGCTGCGCCAGCGCGAGCAGGAGCTGAGCGACAGCGAGGCCCGGATGCGCGCGGTGCTGGAGCAGATGCCAATAGGCGTGGCCCTGGCCGAGCGGCCCTCGGGGCGGGTGATCTTCCAGAATGCCTGCGCCACCGAGATGCTGCGTCATCCCATCGTCGTGGCGGACAGCGTGGCCGACTATGTGCGCCTGGGGGGGCAGTACCCGGACGGGACGCCGCTGCGGGCCGAGGACTACCCTCTGGCGCAGGCGGTGCTGAAGGGCAGGCCGGTGCAGCATGCCAGCCTCTCCTACCGGCGGGGCGACGGTGTCACGATCTGGCTGTCGGTCAATGCCGCGCCGGTGCGGTCCGCCGGGGATGGCGCGGCCCTGGCCGTCTGCACCTTCGAGGACGTCACCGAGATGCGCGCGGCGGCGGAGCGGCAGCGGCTCCTGGCGCAGGAGGTGGACCACCGCGCCCGCAACGCCCTGGCCGTGGTGCAGGCGACGCTGCGCCTGTCGCGGGCGGACACGCTGCCGGGCTTCGTGCAGTCGCTGGAGGGGCGGGTGGCGGCGCTGGCCCGCGCCCAGAGCCGGCTGGCCGCGGCCGCCTGGAAGGGCATCGAGCTGGGCACGCTGCTGGAGGAGGAGATCGGCGCCGCCGCCCGAGGCATCCCGAAGGTGGCCGAGCGGATCGACCTGCTCGGGCCGCGCCTGGTGCTGGCGGCCGAGATCGCCCAGCCCATCTCCCTGATGATCCATGAGCTGACGGCGAATGCCATGCAGCACGGCGCGCTCTCGCAGCCCGGCGGGCGGATCACGGTGGAGTGGCGGGCCGATGCGGCGCAGGGCATGCTGCGCCTGCGCTGGCAGGAGCAGGGCGGCCCCGCCGCCGGGCCGGAGGAGCCCCGCTCCGGCTTCGGCCTGCGGATGATCGAGGCGACGCTGGGCAACCAGCTCAGCGGCCGCTACCAGTTCGAATGGCGGGAGGAGGGGCTGCTGCTCTCCGCCTGGCTGCCGCTGGCCCGCATCGTCTCGCAGGAGAGGGCGGCCTCCGCCTGAGCGGGGGCAGGGCTGCGCAGCGCGGCCCCCAACCCCCATGGCCCTGCGCGCGGGACGGTCCTAGCCTGGGCGCGTGCCCGACGAAACGAAGCTTCCCGAATCGAAAATCCCCGACCCGCGGGTGATGGCCGCCATCGTGGCCAGCGCCCTGTTCATGCAGAACCTCGACGGCACGGTGGTGGCCACCGCCCTGCCGGCCATGGCGCGCTCGCTGGGCGAGCCGCCCGTCACCATGGGGGTGGCCATCACCACCTATCTGGTGGCGCTGACGGTGTTCATCCCGCTCAGCGGCTGGGTGGCGGACCGGTTCGGCGCCAAGCAGGTGTTCATGGCGGCCATCGCCACCTTCACCGTGGCCTCCGCCTTCTGCGGCCTGGCGGACAACCTGGCCGAGATGGTGGCGGCGCGCGCCCTGCAGGGCCTCGGCGGCGCCATGATGGTGCCGGTGGGGCGCCTGCTGCTGCTGCGCCGCATCCGCAAGGAGGAGCTGCTCTCCGTCACCACCTGGCTGACCATGCCGGGGCTGCTGGGGCCGCTGCTGGGGCCGCCGGTGGGAGGGCTGCTCACCGACCTGATCTCCTGGCGCGCCGTGTTCTGGATCAACATCCCCGTCGGCATGCTGGGGCTGCTGCTGGTCTGGCGCATCATTCCGGCCCTGCCGCCGAGCCTGCCGCCGCCGCCCGACCTGCGCGGCCTGACCCTGGTGGGCACGGCGCTCGCCGCGCTGATGGCCGCCTTCGAGACGCTGGGCCGCGGCCTGCTGCCGCCCGGCGTGCCGGAGGTGCTGCTGGCCGCCGGCTTCGGGCTCTCGGCGCTGGCGGTGTGGCACTGCCGGCGCACGCCGAACCCGGCGCTGGATTTCAGCCTGCTCGCCATCCCGAGCTTCCGCGCGCCGCACACGGCGGGGCTGGTGTTCCGCATCGGCGCCGGCGCCGTGCCCTTCCTGGTGCCGCTGACGCTGCAGCTCGGCTTCGGCGCCAGCGCGGCGCAGAGCGGCATGGTGAGCTTCGCCACCGCCCTCGGCGCCTTCGCCATGAAGCCGATGGCGCAGTTCGCGCTGCGCCGCTTCGGCTTCCGCAACGTGATGATTTGGAACGCCGTCTGCGCGGCGCTGACCATCGCCGCCTGCGCCGCCTTCCGCCCCGGCTGGCCGATGGCGGCGGTGTTCGTGGTGCTGCTGCTGGGCGGGCTGTTCCGCAGCCTGCACTTCACCACCCTCAACACCCTGGCCTATGCCGACGTGCCGCAGGAGAAGCTCTCCGCCGCCACCAGCCTCTACAGCACGGCGCAGCAGCTGCCGCTGGCGCTCGGCGTGGTGGTGGCCTCCGCCTCGTTGCAGGTGAGCATGGCCTTCGCTGGGCGCGACGCCGCCGCCATGCCGGACTTCACCGCGGCCTTCCTGGTGGGCGCGCTGCTGACCCTGCTGGCGGCGCCGCTCTCGGTCAGCCTGCCCCGGGACGCGGGGGAGGGGATCGTCAGCGGTCGGAGGCGCTGAGGCGCGCATGCGCCGCTTCGGCAACCAGCGCGGTGGCCAGGCCGAACAGCACATGCATGCCGAGCCGCTGCGCCGCCAGGGCGGGGCCGGCCCGCCGCTCGCCCTCGGTGATGCCGAGGCGCGGCGCGATGCCGGCGATGCCCACCGCGTAGAGCCCGGCCCCGTAGGCGGTGCCGAGCAGGGCCGGGGAGCCGTGCGGAAGCTGCGCGCGCAGGGCGCCGTAGCCGGCGCCGAAGGCCAGCGAGGCCATGCCGTGGCCGGATTGCTCCAGCAGCGTCGTGCCGGCCTCGCCCAGCCGCCGGCGGGTGCCGGCCATGCGGTCCAGCCAGTCCTCGCCGCGCCGGTCCAGCGTATCGTGCAGCAGGCCGGCCTGGCGGCCGCCCTTCATCGCCACGGACGTCGCCACGCCGCCGGCCAGGCCGCCGAGCAGCCCCGCCACCATCCACCGGATCATCCCGCCGCCTTTCCCGCTCCGCGGCCCAGGAGGCGGGCCGCCACGGGGGATGAACGCGCGGCCGGGCGCCGCGGATGCGGCGGCCCTATTCCGCCGGCTGGTGCGCCCCGGCCGGGCCGCGGCTGAAGCGCCGCGCCAGCCCCTCGAAGGCGAGGTAGAGCACCGGCGTCACGAACAGGGTCAGCGCCTGCGAGACGGCGAGGCCGCCCACCACGGCCAGGCCCAGCGGCTGGCGCAGCTCGGCCGCCGCGCCCCAGCCGGCGGCGATCGGCAGCGCGCCCGCCGCCGCCGCCAGCGTCGTCATCATGATCGGGCGGAAGCGGATGATGCTGGCCTCGCGCACGGCGGTCAGCGGGTCCTCGCCGGCGCGCTGCCGGGCCAGCGCCACGTCCACCACCATGATGGCGTTCTTCTTCACCAGCCCGATCAGCAGCAGCACGCCGATCACCGCGATGACGGACAGCTCCAGCCCGAACCACCACAGCGTGGCCAGCGCCCCCAGCGCCGCCGGCGGCAGGCCGGAGAGGATGGTGAGCGGGTGCACCAGCGACTCGTAGAGCACGCCCAGCACCAGGTACATGATGAGCACGGCGGCCAGCAGCAGCATGCCCTGGCCCGCCAGCGCCTGCTGGAAGATCTGCGCCGTGCCGGCATAGCCGGTGACGATGGTGGGCGGCAGGCCAAGCTCCCGCTCCACCTGGGCGATGGCCTGGGTGGCCTGGCCCAGCGCCACCCCCGGCGGCGTGTTGAAGCCGATGGTGACGGCGGGCAGCTGCCCCTGGTGCGCCACGGTGAGCGGACCCACGCGCCGCTCGATGCGGGCGATGCCGGCCAGCGGCACCAGCCGCCCGCTGCTGCTGCGGAGGTAGATCTTGGAGAGGCCGCTCTCGTCCTGCTGGTCGCGCGGCAGCGCCTCCAGGATGACCGAGTAGCTGTCCGACGCGCCGAAGATGGTGCTGATCTGCCGCGCGCCATAGGCCGAGTAGAGCGCCTGCCGCACCTGGTCCACCGTGACGCCGAGCGCCGCGGCGCGGTCCCGGTCCACATTCACCGAGAGGATGGGGGCGGCCATCTGCAGGTCGGTGTTCACGTCCTGCAGCTCGGGCAGGCGGCGCAGCGCGGTGGCCATGCGCTCGGACCAGTCGTACAGCTCCTCCGAGCGCAGCCCCTGCAGCGTGTACTGGTAGAGGGTGCGGGAGGAGCGGGCGCCGAAGTTCAGGTTCTGGATCGGGTTGAAGTAGACCCGCATGCCGGGGATGCCGCCCGTCTGCCGGCGCAGCTCCTGGATCAGCGCGCCGATCGGCGCCCGCTCGGCGCGTGGCTTGAGCTGCACGAACATGCGCCCCTGGTTCAGCGCCTGGCTGTTGCCGCCGATGCCGACGATCGAGTTCACCCGCTCCACCGAGGGATGGGCGCGGATGATCTCGGCCACGCGCTCCTGCCGGGTCGCCATGTCGTCGAAGGAGGCATCCTGCGGCCCCTCGGTGCCGACGCTGAGCAGGCCGGTATCCTCCACAGGGAAGAAGCCCTTGGGGATGCTCACCGCCAGCCAGACGGACAGCCCGATCGAGGCCAGGAAGGTCAGCCAGACCAGCGGGCGGAAGCGCAGCGACTTGTCCAGCATCCAGCCATAGCCGCGCTCCACCGCCTGGAAGCCGCGCTCCAGCGCGGCGTCGAAGCGGCTGGGCTTGCCATGGGCGGGCAGGCGGCTGGCCATCAGCGGCGTGAGCGTGAGGGAGACCACGCAGGAGACGATGACGGCGAGCGACACCGTGGCGGCGAAGGCGTTGAACACTCGCCCCACCACGCCGCCCATCAGCAGGATCGGGATGAACACCGCGATCAGCGAGAGGGTGATGGAGATGATGGTGAAGCCGATCTCCTTCGCGCCGCGGATGGCGGCGGCGAAGGGCTTCATCCCCTCCTCCATGTGCCGGACGATGGCCTCCAGCATGACGATGGCGTCGTCCACCACCAGCCCCACGGCGAGCGTCAGGCCGAGCAGGGTGATGTTGTCGATGCCGTAGCCCAGCGCGTACATCAGCCCGAAGGTGCCGGCGAGCGAGATCGGCACCGCGATGCCCGGGATCAGCGTGGCGCTGACCTTGCGCAGGAACAGGAAGATGACCAGCACCACCAGCCCGATGGCGATCATCAGGTGGTGCTGCACGTCGTGCACCGCGTCGCGGATCGAGACGGAGCGGTCCAGCATCACGGTGATCTCGGCGCCCGGCGGCAGTGCGGCCTGGAGGGCGGGCAGCGCCGCCTTCACGCCATCGACCACCTCCACCGTGTTGGCGTCCGGCTGGCGCTGCACGGCCAGCGTCAGGCCGCGCGTGCCGTTCATCCAGGCGGCGATGCGGTTGTTCTCCACCCCATCGACCACGGTGGCGACATCCTGCACGCGGATCGGCGCGTTGGGCCGGCCGCCGATGATGAGGCGGCCGAATTCCTGCGCGTCCTGCAACTGGTCGTTGGCGCGGAGCGTGAGCTGCTGGCGCGGGCCGTTCAGCGTGCCGACGGGGGTGTTGGAGTTGGCCGCCGCGATGGCGCGCTGCGCCTCGTCGAAGCCGAGGCCGAGCGCCGCCACCCGGTCCGGGTCGAGCTGCACCCGCACGGCGTATTTCTGCTCGCCATAGGTGATGACCTGCGCGACGCCCGGGATGCGGGAGAGGGCGGGGGAGATCAGCACCGCCGCCACCTCGTTCAGTCGGTAGAGCGGCACGTCGCCGCCGCGCAGGTTCAGCAGCACCACCGGCGCGTCGGCCGGGTTGGATTTGCGGAAGCTGGGCGGCGTCGTCATCTCCGCCGGCAGGCGCCGCTGGGCGCGGGAGAGGGCGGACTGCACGTCGAGCGCCGCCGCGTCGATGTCGCGGCCGAGCACGAATTGCAGCGTGATCTGGGTGGTGCCCTGGCCGCTGGTGGAGGACATCTGGTCGATGCCGGCGATGGTGGAGAATTCGCGCTCCAGCGGCAGCGCCACCGAGTTGGCCATCGTCTCCGGGCTGGCGCCGGGCAGGCTGGCGCTGACCGAGATGACGGGGAAATCGACCCGTGGCACGGCCGCCACGGGCAGCTGAAGATAGGCCACGATGCCGGCGATGATCGCCGCCACGGCCAGCAGCCCGGTCATCACCGGGCGGCGGATGCAAAGCTCGGAGAGGTGCATCGCGGCGGCGCCTTCAGCTCTGCGGGGGGCGGGGCGGGGTGGCGCGGCCGGGGCGCTCGGCCACGCGGGCGCCGTCGGAGAGGAGCTGCGTGCCCTCGATCACCACCTTGTCGCCGGCGGCGATCTCGGCCTCCAGCACGGCGCGGCCGCCCACCACGCGGCGCATCGTCACGGCGCGGCGGCGGGCGCGGCTCTCGGCATCCACCACATAGACGTAGCGGCTGCCCTCGCTGCCGGTCTGCACGGCCTGCACGGGCACGCTCAGCGCGTCCGGCTCCACCCGCGGCACCAGCACCACGTTGACGTACTGCCCCGGCCACAGCGCGTTGTCGGGGTTGGGGAAGCGGGCCTTGAGCTGCACCGTGCCGGAGGTGGTGTCCACCTGGCTGTCGACGAAGACGAGGCTGCCGCGCACCGGCGGGTGGCGGTCCCCCGGCGGGTGGGCGGTGACGGGCGGCTCGCCCTGGCGCATCGCCTCCTTGATCTCGGGCAGCCAGCGCTCCGGCACGGAGAACTGCACCTGGATCGGGTCGGTCTGGGTGATGGTGGCGAGCGGCGTGCTCTCGCCCGCGCGCACCAGATTGCCCTCGGTGATGGGCAGGGCGCCGAGGCGGCCATCCAGCTCGGCGCGGATGGTGGCGTAGTCCAGCGTCAGCCGGGTCTGTGAGATCAGCGCCTCGCCGGCCTTCACATTGGCCTCCGCCGCGGCGGCGTCGGCCTGCGCCTGCTCGTAGCGCTGGGCGGCGGCGAAGCCCTCGCCGCGCAACGCGGTGTAGCGCGTGGCGTCCGAGCGGGCGCGCAGCGCCAGCGCCTTGTCGCGCGCCAGCTGCGCCTCCTGCTGGGCGAGCAGCGCCTGGGCCATGCGGGAATCGAGGGTGAACAGCACCTGACCCCGCTCGACGCGCTGGCCTTCCTGCACGTGCAGCTTCTGGATCTGCCCGTCCACCCGGCTGCGGACGGAGACCGTGGCCTCGGCCACCACATTGCCGTTGGCGGTGATCTCCAGCGGCACAGGGCCGCGCTCGGCGGCGCTGACCACGACGGGAATGGCGGGAGGCCCTGCCGGCGCCTGGGCATGGAGCGGCGCGGGCATGGCGAGAATTGCCAGCCCGGCGCTGAACGCGCCCGCCAGCAGGGGGAAAAGCGAACGCGGTGACTGCATGGACCGGGACGGTAGGGCCGTTGCGCACCGCCGCAAAGCATCCGTTACACGGCGCAACAAAAATTTGCATCCAGACGACGAAACCCGCCAGGCCAGGGGCCGGGCGGGTTGTCGCCGTTCAGGAAGGCGGCGGATGCGCGGGGCATGCCGCCTTGAAACCGGTCCCTGGCCAGCCCGTCCTCCCGAGGGGAGGGACGCCCGCCAGGGCAGGGGGCTCAGAAGCCCTCGCGCTCCAGCCGCTTGCGCTCGACCTTGCGGGCGCGGCGGACAGCCTCGGCGGCCTCGCGGGCGCGGCGCTCGGAGGGCTTCTCGTAGTGGCGGCGCAGCTTCATCTCGCGGAAGACGCCTTCGCGCTGCAGCTTCTTCTTGAGGGCCTTGAGGGCCTGATCGATATTGTTGTCCCGAACGACGACCTGCACGCTGTGCGGTATCCTCTATGAGCAGGCCTGGTCAGCTCTCTGGGCAAACCAGGTTGTGTGAAAACGAAAAGCACGAAGCGACGGGCCAACCGCGCCCGTGCCTTCCTGCAAGGTCCGCGGCGTTTAGCACGGGCCGCGCGCAGATTGAAAGCCCTTCCCGCCGCGCCCCTGCCTCCCAATTCTAGGACTCCCGCAACGGAGACCGCGCATGGCCATCCTGAAAATCGCCCGCATGGGCCACCCTGTGCTGCTCCGCGCCGCCGAGCCGGTGGCCGACCCAACCAGCTCCGAGGTGCGGCGGCTGGTGCAGGACATGGCCGAGACCATGCTCGATGCCGGCGGCCTGGGCCTGGCGGCGCCGCAGGTGCATGTTCCGTCACGCATTTTTGTCTGGCGCAACGGCGACAGCGTGGCCGCGCTGATCAACCCGGAGATCGAGCTGCTGACGCCGCCGGACCAGCGCGGCTGGGAGGGCTGCCTCTCCATCCCCGGCCTGCGCGGCAATGTGGAGCGCGCCGCGCGCATCGCCTTCCGCGGCCTCGACATCGAGGGCGACTCGGTGGAGGGCGAGGCGGAGGGCCTGCTCGCCCGCGTGATGCAGCACGAATACGACCACCTGAACGGCGTGCTCTACCCGATGCGCATGAGCGACCTCGGCCTGTTCGGCTTCACCGACGAGCTGAGCCGGGCCGCCGTGGCGCAGCACAGCGCCGCCGCCCGCGCCGAGGGAGTGGCCGCCCGATGAGCCTGGAGCGCAGCGCCGAGCGCGACGAGGCCCTGCAGGCCATGCTGCCGCATGTGCCCCGGCTGGGCTGGAGCCGGGCCGCCCTGCGGGCCGGCCTCGCCGCCACGGGCGGCAACCCCGATGCCGCCGCCTGGCTGTTCCCGCGCGGCCCGGTGGGGATGGTGGAAGCCTGGGCCGACCTCGCCGACCGCGGCATGGCCGAGGAGGCCGCCACGCGGGGCATCGAGTCCCTGCGGGTCTCGCAGCGCATCCGGGCGCTGGTCGCGCTGCGGCTGGAGCGGCAGGCGCCGCACAAGGAGGCGGTGCGCCGCGCCGTGGCGCTGCTGGCGCTGCCCTGGAACGCCCCCGCCGCCGCCCGCGCCACCGCCCGCACGGTGGACGCCATGTGGCTCGCCGCCGGCGACGCCTCGGCCGACATCTCCTTCTATACCCGACGCGCGACGCTGGCCGGCGTCTATGCCGCCACCCTGGCCTACTGGCTGCAGGACCCGGACCCGGAGCGGCACGCCACGCTCGCCTTCCTCGACCGCCGGCTGGCGGAGGTGGCCCGCCTCAACCGCCCCCGCCGCGCCGCCTGAGCCGGCGGAAGGGCAGGCCGGGCGGGACTCCCGCCCGGCCTGCCGGGGGGCGGATTCGCGTTTTGCGATGGACATTCCGCCCCTGTCGCGGCACAGCCCGGCGCCTGGTCTCTACTGCCGCAGGATCCCCTCCCGTGACCCAATCTCCTCCCGCGCCGCTGGTCGGCATCATCATGGGCAGCCGTTCGGACTGGGAGACGATGCGCCACGCGGCGGAGACGCTCGGCCGGCTCGGCATCGCGCACGAGACGCGGGTGGTCTCCGCCCACCGCACGCCGCAGCGGCTCTATGACTATGCCACCGGCGCCGCCGGACGGGGCCTGCGCGCCATCATCGCCGGCGCGGGCGGCGCCGCCCACCTGCCCGGCATGGCGGCAGCGATGACCCGCCTGCCGGTGCTCGGCGTGCCGGTCGAGAGCCACGCGCTGAAGGGCATGGACAGCCTCCTCTCCATCGTCCAGATGCCCGCCGGCATCCCGGTGGGCACGCTGGCCATCGGCCGGGCGGGGGCGGTGAACGCGGCGCTGCTGGCCGCCGCCATGCTGGCCACCACCGACGCGGCCCTGGCCGCGCGGCTCGACGCCTTCCGCGCCGAGCAGACCGCCGCCGTGGCGGAGGAGCCGGCATGAGCCCGAAGCCCGGCTTCCCGCTGCCGCCCAACAGCACCATCGGCATCCTGGGCGGCGGCCAGCTCGGCCGCATGTCGGCCCTGGCCGCCGCCGAGCTGGGCTATCGCTGCCACATCTACGCGCCGGACGCGGACAGCCCGGGGATGCAGGTGGCCGCCGCCCGCACCGTCGCCGGCTACGAGGACCCGCAGGCGCTGGCCGCCTTCGCCGCCGCCGTCGACGTCGTCACCTTCGAGTTCGAGAACGTCCCCGCCCGCACGCTGGAGATCCTGGAGCCGCTGGTGCCCTGCCGCCCCGGGCGCAAGGCGCTGGCCGTCTGCCAGGACCGGCTGCAGGAGAAGGCGTTCTTCGGCGAGGCGGGCGTGCCCGTGGCGCCCTGGCGCGCCGTGCACAGCCTGGCGGAGCTGGAGGCGGCGATCGGCGAGATCGGCCTGCCGGCGGTGCTGAAGACCACCCGCCTCGGCTATGACGGGCGCGGCCAGGCGGTGATCCGCGCGCCGGAGGAGGCCGCGGCCGCCTTCGCCCGGCTGGAGCCGAAGCCGCTGATCCTGGAAGCCTTCGTGCCTTTCACGCAGGAGATCTCGGCGGTGGCCGCGCGCGGCGCGGACGGCGCCACGGCGGTCTATGACGCGGTGGAGAACCGCCACCACCACCACATCCTGGACCTGTCCTTCGCCCCGGCGCGCATCCCGCAGGCTGTGGCCGATTCGGCCCGGACGCACGCGGCGCGTGTGGCGGCGGCGCTGGAACTCGTGGGCGTGCTGGCGGTGGAGTTCTTCCTGCTGGCGGATGGCCGGCTGCTGGGCAACGAGATCGCCCCGCGCCCGCACAATTCCGGCCACTGGACGATGGATGCCTGCCAGGCCAGCCAGTTCCACCAGCACATGCGCGCCGTGGTCGGCCTGCCGCTGGGCAGCCCGCGCCGCCATTCGGACGCGGTGATGCGCAACCTCGTGGGCCCGGAGGGCATGGCGAAGCTGCCGCTGTTGCAGGGCAGCCCCGACATTTCCGTGCATCTCTACGGCAAGGCCGCGGCGCGCGAGGGCCGCAAAATGGGCCATGCGAACCGGATTTTCCCCCTGGGAAGCCTTGAGACGGCCGGAGACGCGGCGCTGCTCTCGGACCTGTGACCAAAATGCCCACCCCGCCTGTGGCGCCGCTGCCACAGCGTGGCGGAAACTCCGGAGCCTGTGCTGCACACCGGCGAAGGTAGTGCTAATTGAAGTCACACGCGGCGCCGGACTCGAGGGATGACCTTCGCGGATGAGCGCAGCGAGCATGCCTCTGGTGGATCGAGGAGAATTCTAATGAGCCTCAAGAAGGCGCTTCTGGCCGCGACCGTTCTGGCGCTGCCGCTCGCGGCTCAGGCGCAGCCTGTCACGGGCGTGTATGTCGGCGCTGGCGCTGGCTATAACTACCTGCAGGATTCGGACATTTCCGTCTCCGGCGGCGGCGTCCTGGGCACGGCCCGTGGCCCCTCGCGCAAGCTCGACGGCGAGTTCGACAACGGCTTCGGCGGTGTCGTCAGCCTGGGCTACGGCTTCGGCAACGGCGTCCGCGCCGAGATCGAGGGCAACTACCGCGAGAACGACGTCTCGTCGCTGTCCACCAATGCCGGCCCGCTGCCGGGCATCGGCGGCACGGCCCGTAGCTACGGCGTGATGGCGAACGCCCTGTACGACTTCAACCTGGGCCTGCCGATCGTCCCCTACATCGGCGCTGGCGCCGGTTATGTGTGGCACGACTACGACACCGTCCGTAGCCGCGGCAACGCCGGCAACGCCGCGCTGAACAGCGTGACGATCGACGACGAGGAAGGCACCTTCGCCTTCCAGGGCATCGTCGGCGCCGCCTTCCCGATCGCCGCCGTCCCCGGCCTGGCGATCACCGCCGAGTACCGCTTCCTCGGCACGCTGCAGCCCGAGTTCACTGCGGTGTCCCGCTCGGTGACCGGCGCCGCGACCCGCACCAAGGTCGAGGTGGACAACTACAACCACTCCGCCTTCATCGGCCTGCGCTACGCCTTCAACCAGCCGGTGCCGGCCGCGCCCGTGCCGGTCGTGGCCCCCGCGCCCGCCGCTGCCCCGGCTCCGGCCCGCACCTACCTGGTGTTCTTCGACTTCGACCGCGCCGACCTGACGGACCGCGCCCGCCAGATCATCGCCGAGGCCGCCCAGAACAGCAGCCGCGTGCAGGCGACCCGCATCGAAGTGGCCGGCCACGCCGACCGCTCGGGCTCGCCGCAGTACAACCAGCGCCTCTCGCAGCGCCGCGCCGACGCGGTCGCCGCCGAGCTGGTCCGCCTGGGTGTTGCCCGCTCCGCCATCACGGTCCAGGCGTTCGGCGAGAGCCGCCCGCTGGTCCCGACGGCCGACGGCGTGCGCGAGCCGCAGAACCGCCGCGTCGAGATCGTCCTGCGCTAATCCCGCAGAACGGTTCCGCACGGAACGAGAGGGGGGCGCCGCGAGGCGCCCCCTTTTTCGTTCGCCCGGCGCTTCCGCGCCCGGGCATGAAAAAGGCGCTGCCGGCTGGCAGCGCCTTTTTCTGTCTCCGATACCCGGGCGGGACTCAGCGCGTTGCGGCGGCGACCTGGGTCTGGCGCGGCGCCTGGGCCGTGCGCACCGGGCAGGCAGCCGGGCTGTAGGGGTTGGGCACGGCCTGGCCGCTGGAGAGCGCCGCCAGCCCGGCCAGGTCGGGCTTCGCCGCCAGCGCCTGCTGGAAGAGCGGCGCCGCGTTCTGGCAGAAATGCGAGCCCTGGCGGATGCCTTCCTGCGACTGGGCATTGGCCAGGGTGGTGATGAACTGGTCGAGCTGGCGCTGGCCGCCCGCGCCATGCACGCGCCGGAAATGCGCCGCCACCTGCCGGTAGGCCTGGCCCAGCTCACGCTGGTTGCGGGTCACGAAGGCGTTGTAATGGTCGTGCTGCCCGCAGGAGAGCGCCACCACCATCAACTGGCTCTGCAGCGCCCGCACCGAGAAGGCGGTCTGCTCCGCCGGCTGCAGGCAGGTCTGCGCCGCCAGGGGCGAGCTGACAGCCAGCGCCAGGGCGCCGGCCAGGATCGTGCGGATTTTCGTCATCGCGGCCGGGACCCCCATCCCGAAGCTGGTCGGGGCGGTGGCCCCGTTACGGGATCATATCAGAAGCGGGATCGGGCGCGATAGGGCAAAGCGGTTTGTTCACAACCGCTTCCGGCCAGGCTTGAAGATGCCGGATGAGGCGCGCCCCAGGCGCGCGGGGCTCAGGCGATGATATCGGGCACCAGCCGGCTTTCCAGCCAGGCGATCTCGTCCTTCAGCTTGAGCTTGCGCTTCTTCAGCCGCTGAAGCTGAAGCTGGTCCAGAAGGGAGGTCTCCAGGCGCGCGATCACGGTGTCCAGGTCACGATGCTCGCTGCGGAGCTCGTGCAGGCGGCGGAGCAGGCTTTCACGGTCGGCCAGGATGAGCCTCATGGGTTGTCGGTTTGAGTCGCATCTGGGTGGGAAAGCGCCATATCATGTCCGGGCGTGGTCGCCCAGCATGGTCTATCGGTCGCCGGGGCTGCCAGGGTCATGGCAGGGTCGCGAAGAGACCGGGACAGCGAAGCCCACGCCTCGGGGGCCCACCGGCGGCCCGATCGTCGCCGGTTCCAGGCTTCCCGGGTCAACCCTGACTGGAGGATAGCGCGCCGATGATGCAACAGCCCCGCCTGCGCAGCCTGCAGGAGCGTCACGCCACGCTCGAACGGCAGATCGCCGAGGAGGGAAATCGCCCGCAGCCCGATCCGGGGGCGCTCTCGCGCCTGAAAAGGGCCAAACTCCGTCTCAAGGAAGAGATGCACAGGCTGAGCGCCGGCCGCTGACCACGGCGTTTGGCGAAAGGGTGCCCCCGTGGCCGTGATGCCACGGGGGCATTTCGTATGTCGGCTCCGTGACGCTTCGGCTCGCAATCCGTGTTCCGGGCCCTAGGTAAAGGGGACAACCAGGGCCTATAAGCCCGCGACCCCCACAAGGAGCACGTTGCACGGCATGGAAGCCTCGGACATCACGCGGGTGCAGACCTATCTGCGTCGCCTCTTCGGCACGGAGCGCATCAACATCCTGCGCCCGGCCAGGCCCGGCCTGTCCGTCGAGGTGGCGGTGGAGGACGAGGTCATCGGCACGCTGCATCGCGATACCGAGGATGGGGAAATCTCCTATTCCCTCCACCTGACCATCCTGGAGGAAGACCTGCCGCCCGCGCCGAAGGCGGACAAGGCGCCGCCGCGCCGCCGCGCCTGAGGCGCGGAGCCGGCCCGGCAGGGCCGTGCCAGGCGCGGAGGGCGTGGCAGGAGGGCGGCGATGGGGCATGGCCCCGCCCGCCGCCGGGGATCAGGCGGCGTCCTCGTCCTCGCCCAGCGCCGCCGGCGCGGCCGGGTTGCCGCCCGCCGCCAGCACCGCCGCGTTCAGGTCGGACTGGCTGCACAGGCCGAGGATCACCGGGTCGCGCGGCTTGATGTTGGCGCTGTTCCAGTGGGTGCGGTCGCGCACCTTGGCGATGGTGTCCTTGGTGGTGCCGAGCAGCTTGCCGATCTGCGCCTCGGAGAGCTGCGGGAAGTTGCGCAGCAGGAAGGCGATGGCGTCCGGCCGGTCGTTGCGCTTGGAGACGGGGGTGTAGCGCGCGCCCTTGCCGCGGCTCTTCGGCACCGGGCTGGCGGTCTCCATCAGCCGCAGCCGGGCATTCGGGTCGGCCTCGCAGCGGGCGATCTCCTCGCGCCGCAGCTGGCTGTTCTGCACCGGGTCGTAGCCGACAATGCCCTGCGCGACCTCGCCATCGGCGATCGCCTGCACTTCCAGCGGATGCATGCCGACGAAGTCGGCGATCTGCTCGAAGCTCAGGGACGTCTTCTCGATGAGCCACACAGCGGTGGCCTTCGGCATCAGCGGCAGGGTCATCGGAAACCTTACAAGTCTGTCGGGCGGGTCGCGCGGCCACGCCCCGGATGCCGTTGCATATAGAGAGGGGGAGGGAGAGGGTCAAAGCCCGAGCGCATCGGCCGGCCTGAACGCTTGGCGAGAATGTGGCCGGCACCGCATGCTTGGCGCTGCCCGGGCCGCCCCATATCGTCCATGCAGAGGACGAGCTGGAGTTCAGGGCATGACCAAACGACGTCTTGCGGTGGTGTTCGGCGGGGCGGGCTTCATCGGCCGGCACCTGGTTCCGCGCCTGGCGCGGCAGGATTACGAGGTGCGGGTGATCACCCGCAACCCGGAGGCGGTGCGGCCGATGATGACGCAGGGCCGGCTGGCCCAGGTGGTGCCCTGGGCCACCGACCTGCGCTCGGACGCGGCGCTGGCGCGGGCGGTGGAAGGGGCCACGCTGGTCGTCAACCTGATCGGCATCCTGGCCGAGAAGCGGCGCGGCGACTTCCAGCGCCTGCAGGGCGAGCTGCCGGGCCGCATCGGCCGCGCCGCCGCGGCGGCGGGGGTGGAGCATGTGGTGCATGTTTCCGCCATCGGCGCCGACCCGAACAGCGAAAGCGCCTATGCCCGCAGCAAGGCGGCGGGCGAGGCGGCGCTGCGCACGGCCTTCCCCCGCGCCGTGATCCTGCGGCCCTCCATCATCTTCGGGCCCGAGGACCAGTTCTTCAACCGCTTCGCCAATATGGCGCAGCTGCTGCCCTTCATGCCGGTGGTCTGCGGCGCCACGAAGTTCCAGCCCGTCTATGTGGGCGATGTGGCGGAGGCCATCCTCGCCGCCACGCGCCGGCCGGAGGCGGCGGGCCGCACCTATGAGCTGGGCGGGCCGCGCGTCGCGAGCTTCCGCGAGCTGATGGGCTATGTGCTGGAGGTGACGGGCCGGCCGAAGCGCCTCGTCGCCCTGCCGGACGGGCTGGTGCGGCTGCAGGCGCGGCTGGGCGAGTTCCTGCCCAGCCCGCCGCTGACGCGCGACCAGCTCGCCCAGCTGCGCCGCGACAATGTCGTCTCGCCCGGGGCCGAAGGGCTGGAGGCGCTCGGCATCGTGCCGCAGGCGATGGAGGCGGTGGTGCCGGGCTATCTGGCGCGCTTCCGGCCCGGCGGGGGGCGGCGGTCGGTCATCCCCTCCTGATGGACCGAATCGGACCTATCGGCCGGAACGGTTTCTCGTGACCCGGCCTTTTCCGATACTCGGGCTATTTTAAAGGTAAGCATTGCTGACTCTTCGGCGCGAATAGGACTCGCGCATGGCCCCTGACTATGGCAAAGCTGCGTCGGCCGGGGTGAAAGCCCCGCCCGGCGCCCCTGCGCCGTGGCGGCGAGCGCCTTCGGTCCCTAGTCCGACCTGCCTGCCGAAGGACCCGTGCCCATGGCCGAGCGCATGCTGCAATTCGTCCGCCTTTCGCAACAGACGCCGGACAAGCGCTCGGCCGAGGCACGACGGCAGGATTTCGGCGAGATCTACCAGCGCTTCAGCGCCGAGCGCGCCAGCGCCCAGGCCAGCCGTTGCAGCCAGTGCGGCGTGCCCTTCTGCTCCATCCACTGCCCGCTGAACCAGCACATCCCGGACTGGCTGAAGCTGACGGCCGAGGGGCGGCTGGAGGAAGCCTACGAGGTGAACGCCGCCACCAACACCTTCCCCGAGATCTGCGGCCGCGTCTGCCCGCAGGACCGTCTCTGCGAGGGCAACTGCGTCATCGAGAAGGGCTTCGACAGCGTCACCATCGGCGCGGTGGAGAAGTACATCACCGACACCGCCTGGGAGCAGGGCTGGGTGAAGCCGCCGACGCCCACGCGCGAGGTGGCGCATTCCGTCGGCATCGTCGGCGCCGGCCCGGCCGGGCTGGCGGCGGCCGAGCGGCTGCGGCGGCGCGGCTGGCAGGTCACGGTCTATGACCGCTACGACCGCGTCGGCGGGCTGATGATCTACGGCATCCCCAACTTCAAGCTGGAGAAGGAGGTCGTGCTGCGCCGCCACGCGCAGTACGCGGAGGGCGGCATCGAGTTCGTGCTGAACTGCCAGATCGGCCGCGACATCACCCTGGCGGAGCTGCGCGCGAAGCACGATGCGGTGCTGATCGCCACCGGCGTGTACAAGGCGCGCGACATCGGCGGTCCCGGCGCCAATTTGGGCGGCATCGTGCCGGCGCTCGATTACCTGACCGCCTCCAACCGCCAGGGCCTTGGCGATGCCGTGCCGGACTTCGAGAGCGGCGCGCTGAACGCGGCCGGCAAGAAGGTGGTGGTGATCGGCGGTGGCGACACGGCGATGGATTGCGTCCGCACCGCCATCCGCCAGGGTGCCGAGAGCGTCACCTGCCTCTACCGCCGCGACAAGGCGAACATGCCCGGCTCCATGCGCGAGGTGAGCAACGCCGAGGAGGAGGGCGTGCGCTTCGCCTGGCTCTGCGCGCCGGAGGGCTTCGAGGGGGAGGGGCATGTCTCGGCGGTGCGCGCGGTGCGGATGCATCTCGGCCTGCCCGACGCCACCGGCCGCCAGCAGGTGGAGCCGATCCCCGGCAGCGCCTTCGCCGAGCCGGCCGACCTCGTCATCAAGGCGCTGGGCTTCGACCCTGAGGACCTGCCCACCCTGTTCGGCGAGCCCGGCCTGACGGTCAGCCGCTGGGGCACGCTGACGGTGGACCGCCGCAGCATGATGACCAACCTGCCGGGCGTCTTCGCCGCCGGCGACATCGTGCGCGGCGCCAGCCTGGTGGTGTGGGGCATCCGCGACGGCCGCGACGCGGCCGACCAGATCGAGAAGTACGTGGCGGCCAAGAGCGCGCCGGCGATGGCGGCGGAGTGAGCGACATGACCCAGTTCGAGAACGGCGAGGCCTTCGCCGAGACCTATGCCCGCAACGCCGCGCTGCTCTCCGGCAGCGCGCATGTGGACGTCATGGAGCACGATGCCTGCGGCGTCGGCCTTGTCGCGGCGCTCGACGGCAAGCCGCGGCGCGACGTGGTGCAGGCCGGCATCGACGCGCTGAAGGCCGTCTGGCACCGCGGCGCCGTGGACGCCGACGGCAAGACCGGCGACGGCGCCGGCATCCATATCGAGATCCCGCAGGATTTCTTCGCCGAGGTGGTGGAGCGCGGCGGCGACCGGCTGCGCCCGGGCCGCATCGCGGTGGGCCAGGTCTTCCTGCCGAAGACCGACCTCTCGGCGCAGGAGCGCTGCCGCCAGATCGTCGAGACCGAGATCCTCAACGCCGGCTACAGCATCTATGGCTGGCGCCAGGTGCCGATCGATGTCTCCTGCATCGGCGAGAAGGCCAACGCCACGCGGCCCGAGATCGAGCAGATCCTGATCTACGACCCGGAGCAGCGCGACATCGCGACGATGGAGCGCGACCTCTACGTCATCCGCCGCCGGATCGAGAAGCAGGCCCTGCTGGCCCAGGTGCCGGAGCTGTACCTGTGCAGCCTCTCCGCCCGCTCGATCATCTACAAGGGCATGTTCCTCGCCGAGAACCTGACCGACTTCTACCCCGACCTGCTGGACGAGCGCTTCGTCAGCCGCTTCGCCATCTACCATCAGCGCTACTCGACGAACACGTTTCCCACCTGGCGCCTCGCCCAGCCCTTCCGGATGCTGGCCCACAACGGTGAGATCAACACCGTCCACGGCAACATCAACTGGATGAAGAGCCACGAGACGCGGCTCGCCCACAGCCTGCTCGACCCCTTCATGGAGGACATCAAGCCGGTGGTGCAGGCGGGCGGCTCCGACACCGCCACGCTCGACAACGTCTTCGAGCTGCTGGTGCGCGGCGGGCGCGACGCGCCGATGGCCAAGGCCATGCTGATCCCCGAGAGCATCGGCAGCAACGCCACCATGCCGGCGGCGCACCGCGACCTGTTCATGTACTGCAACGCGGTGATGGAGCCGTGGGACGGCCCGGCGGCGGTGTGCGCCACCGATGGGCGCTGGGCCATCGCCGGCCTCGACCGCAACGGGCTGCGCCCGATCCGCTACACCGTCACCAGCGACCGGCTGCTGATCGTCGGCTCCGAGACCGGCATGGTGAAGGTGGCGGAGAGCGAGATCGTCGCCAAGGGCCGCGTCGGCCCCGGCCAGTGCATCGCCGTCGATCTCGACGAGGCGCGCTTCTATGGCGACACCGCGCTGAAGGACCTGATGGCCGCCCGCCACCCCTTCGGCGACTGGGTGAACCGCACCACCCGCATCGACGACATCGTGCGTGCCGAGGTGGACGAGGCGCCGGCGCTCTCCGGCGAGGCGCTGCGCCGCCGCCAGCTCGCCATGGGCGTGACGCTGGAGGACCTCGAGACCATCCTGCACCCGATGGCGGAGGAGGCGGCCGAGGCGATCGGCTCGATGGGCGACGACACGCCCATCGCCGTGCTCTCCAACCACTATCGCGGCCTGCACCACTACTTCCGGCAGACCTTCGCGCAGGTGACCAACCCGCCGATCGACAGCCTGCGCGAGACGCGGGTGATGACGATCAAGACCCGCCTCGGCAACCTGGGCAACATCCTCGACGAGGACCCGACCCAGTGCGACATGCTGATGCTGGACAGCCCCGTGCTCTCCAACGCCGAGTTCGCGGCGATGCGCGGCTACATGGGCGACACCGCCTGCGAGGTGGACAGCACCTTCCCCGTGGCGGAGGGCGAGGCCGGGCTGCGCCGCGCGCTCGAGCGCATCCGCCGCGAGGCGGAGGAGGGGGTCCGCTCCGGCTGCGCCCATGTCATCCTCACCGATGAGAAGCAGGGCCCCGAGCGCGCCGCCATCCCGATGATCCTGGCGGTGGGTGCGGTGCACACGCATCTGGTGCGCCACTCCCTCCGCACCTTCACCAGCCTGAACGTGCGGGCCGGCGAGTGCATGGACGTGCACTATTTCGCGGTCCTGATCGGCGCCGGCGCCACCACGGTGAACGCCTACCTGGCGCAGGAGAGCATCGCCGACCGGCACCGCCGCGGCCTGTTCGGGCAGAAGTCGCTGAAGGACTGCGTGGCCTCCTACCGCAAGGCGGTGGACAAGGGGCTGCTCAAGATCATGTCCAAGATCGGCATCTCCGTCCTCTCCTCCTATCGCGGCGGCATGAACTTCGAGGCGATCGGCCTCTCCCGCGCGCTGGTGGGCGAGTTCTTCCCCGGCATGCAGAGCCGCATCTCGGGCATCGGCCTCTCGGGCATCGCCCGGCGGGTGCTGGCGATGCACGGCAAGGCCTGGAGCGGCGACACGCCGGTGCTCTCGGTGGGCGGGCTCTACAAGCTGCGCCGCCGCGGCGAGGCGCACGCCTTCGAGGGCAGCCTGATCCACATGATGCAGCACGCGGTGGAGACGGACAGCTACCAGACCTTCAAGCGCTACTCGGACGCGGTGCGCAAGCTGCCGCCCGTGGCGCTGCGCGACCTGCTCGACTTCCGCGCCGAGACGCGCAGGCCCATCGCCATCGAGGAGGTGGAGAGCATCACCGAGATCCGCAAGCGCCTCGTTGCGCCCGGCATCTCGCTCGGCGCGCTGAGCCCCGAGGCGCATGAGACGCTCTCCATCGCCATGAACCGCATCGGCGCCCGCTCGGATTCCGGCGAGGGCGGCGAGGACGCGGCCCGCGCCCGGCCGCGCGCCAATGGCGACAACGCCAACTCCGCCATCAAGCAGATCGCCTCGGGCCGCTTCGGCGTCACCGCCGAGTACCTGAACAACTGCAAGGAGATCGAGATCAAGGTGGCGCAGGGCGCCAAGCCCGGCGAGGGCGGGCAGCTGCCCGGCTTCAAGGTCTCCGGCATCATCGCGAAGCTGCGCCACGCCACCCCGGGCGTCACCCTGATCAGCCCGCCGCCGCACCACGACATCTACTCGATCGAGGATCTGGCGCAGCTCATCTACGACCTGAAGCAGATCAACCCCGAGGCGACGGTCTGCGTGAAGCTGGTCAGCCGCTCGGGCATCGGCACCATCGCGGCGGGGGTGGCGAAGGCCAAGGCGGATGCCATCCTGGTTTCCGGCCATTCGGGCGGCACCGGCGCCTCGCCGGTCTCCTCGATCAAGTATGCCGGCCTGCCCTGGGAGATGGGGCTGTCCGAGACGCACCAGGTGCTGCTGCTCAACCGGCTGCGCCACCGGGTGAAGCTGCGCACCGATGGCGGCCTCAAGACGGGGCGCGACGTGGTGATCGCCGCCATGCTGGGCGCCGAGGAATTCGGCATCGGCACCGCCTCGCTGGTGGCGATGGGCTGCATCATGGTGCGGCAGTGCCACTCCAACACCTGCCCCGTCGGCGTCTGCACCCAGGACGAGGCGCTGCGGCAGAAGTTCGAGGGGACGCCGGAGAAGGTCATCAACCTGTTCTCCTTCATCGCCGAGGAGATCCGCGAGATCCTGGCCGGGCTCGGCTTCCGCCGGCTGGAGGAGGTCATCGGACGCACCGACCTGCTGAAGCAGGTCAGCCGCGGCGCCGAGGACCTCGACGACCTCGACCTCAACCCGCTGCTGGTGCAGGCCGATGCCGGCCCCTATGCGCGCCACTGCACGCTGGAGGGCCGCAACGAGGTGCCGGAGACGCTGGACGCCGACATGATCCGCGACGCGGCCGCGCTGTTCGAGCGGGGCGAGAAGATGCAGCTCGCCTACAACATCCGCAACACGCACCGCGCCATCGGCACCAAGATCAGCAGCAAGATCGTCCGCAAGTTCGGCATGGAGGGGCTGCAGGCGGGACACCTGACGGTGCGGCTGCGCGGCTCGGCCGGGCAGTCGCTCGGCGCCTTCGCCGTGCGCGGGCTGAAGCTCGAGGTGCTGGGCGACGCCAACGACTATGTGGGCAAGGGCCTCTCGGGCGGCACCATCGTGGTGCGGCCGGCGCCCTCCTCGCCGCTGGTCTGGAACGAGAACGCCATCGTCGGCAATACCTGCCTCTATGGCGCGACGGCGGGCGAGTTCTTCGCCGCCGGCCAGGCGGGGGAGCGCTTCGCCGTCCGCAACTCCGGCGCCACGGCGGTGGTCGAGGGCGTCGGCGCCAATGGCTGCGAGTACATGACCGGTGGCGTGGTGGTCATCCTCGGCAGCGTGGGCGACAATTTCGGCGCCGGCTTCACCGGCGGCCAGGCCTTCGTCTACGACGCGGATGGCACCTTCGAGCAGCGCCTGAACCCGGACACGCTGCTCTGGCGCCGCCTCGGCTCGGCCCATTGGGAGGGCGTGCTGCAGGCGCTCATCGCCCGCCACGCGGCCGAGACCGGCTCCCGCCACGCGGCGCGGCTGCTGAACGACTGGGACAGCGAGCGTGGCCATTTCTGGCAGGTGGTGCCCAAGGAATATGCCCGCTACCTGCCGCAGCCGATGGAGGCCGTGGCGATCGCGGCGGAATAATGGCCAAGATTGCGTGACCGGCGGCTGAAAGGCCGGTTGCGAGCTCACGATTTCGTGAGTACCATCTTTGCGGCAGGGGGGGCGGCGTGCGATAAGCGCCGCCCCTTCCAGTTCCGGCGCGGTGCATGCGAATCCTCTACCATCTGCCTCTCTCCCCCTATGCGCGCAAAGTGCGTCTGGTCCTGAGTGAGAAGCGCATTCCGTTCGAGCTGCGGGTCGAGCGGGTCTGGGAGCGGCGGGAGGAATTCCTGCACCTGAACCCGGCCTGCACCGTGCCGGTGCTGGAGGAGGAGAACGGCCTCGTCCTGGCCGACAGCTACGCCATCTGCGAGTATCTGGACGAGGCCTATCCGGACCTGCCGCTGCTTGGCCGGACGCTGGGGGAGCGGGCGGAGGTGCGCCGCCTCGTCGCCTGGTTCGACGGCAAGTTCGCCCGCGAGGTGACGGAGAACCTGCTCTACGAGAAGCAGATGAAGCGGCTGCTCGGCCGCGGCAACCCGGATGCGGCGGCGATCCGCGCCGGCTACGCCAACCTCAAGCCGCATTTGGACTATCTCGGCTGGCTGGCCGAGACGCGGCTCTGGCTGGCCGGCAACGCTCTCTCCCTGGCCGACCTCGCCGCCGCCGCGCATCTCTCGACGCTGGACTATATCGGCGACCTCGACTGGTCGCTGAACGAGAGCGCCAAGGACTGGTATGCCCGGGTGAAGTCCCGCCCCGCCTTCCGCTCGCTGCTGGCCGACCGGGTGAGCGGCGTGAACCCGCCCGTCCACTACGCCGACCTCGACTTCTGAGGAACAGCGCCGGGGGAGGGGCTTCCTCCCCCCCCGGCGCCGCCTCAGGGCACCACCCCCTCGGGCAGTGTCAGCACATGGTCGAGGATGCCGCCGGCGGTGGTGATCCAGACCTCGTCCCGCTCCGCCACGATCCGCTCCAGCGCCCCGCGCAGCGCCCGCAGCCGGTAGGGCTGCCCGACCAGGTAGGGGTGGAGCGCGATGCCCATCACCTGCGGCTGTCCTTCCCGCGCCACCTGCCGCAGCCTTTCCTCGAAATCGGCCACGATCATCGCCGCGAACTGCTCCGCCCCGTCCTTGCGGGCGACGATGGCGGGAATGTCGTTCACCTCCTGCGGGTAGGGGATGGCGAGCAGCCGCCCCGCCTGGGTGCGCATCCAGATGGGCTGGTCGTCGGCGCACCAGTTCAGCGTGTAGCGGTAGCCGGCCTCGGCCAGCAGGTCCGGGGTGAAGGCGCTCTCGGCGATCCAGGGGGAGAGCCAGCCGCGCGGCGGCGCCCCCTCGGCGGCGGCGATGGCGGCGGTGGCCTCCGCGATCAGCAGCGCCTCGGCGGCTTCGCCCAGGGTGTTCTGCCGCTCGCTGTTGGTGCGGCCATGGCCGGCGATTTCGTCGCCCCGCGCGCGGTGGGCGGCGACGAGCTGCGGCGCGTAATCATACATCGCGCTGTTCAGCAGCACGGTGGCGGGCAGCGAAAGCTCGTCCAGCATGTCGAGCATCCGCCAGGCGCCGACGCGGTTGCCATAGTCCCGCCAGGCATAGTTCAGCACGTCCGGCTGCGGGCCGCCGCCGCCATTGGGGCCGGGCGCCAGCTCCGCCCCCAGCCCCTGGCCGAAGGCGAAGTGCTCCAGGTTGAGGCCGAGATACACCGCCAGCCGCCTCTCTCCCGGCCAGGCATAGGCGGGGCGGCCGCGCCAGGGGTGGTAGTCGTAGCGGCCGTGGCTGGGCAGCATGGAATCGACTCCGCAAAAGCACAGCAAAACACAGCCCCGCCTAGCAAGGGGCAGGCCACATGCCTGCACGGTTCCCCCTGCGCGTGAAAACCGCTAGAACCCGGCCATGTCCAAGCCCCCGCCGGCCGAGGCGGCCCGGGCCCGCGCCCTGCTCTCCGCGACCGCCCGTGCGGGCCGGGCGCGGCTGGCGCGACCCATCCTGCTCGGCCTTGCCTCGATCGCCTGCGGCATCGCCCAGGCCTGGCTGATCGCCACCGTGCTGGCCGCGCTGCTCGGCCATGGCGATGGCGGATGGGCCGAGCTGGCCGGCGCCGCCTCGCTGGCGCTGCTCGCCACCGGCCTCACCGTGGCGCAGGAGCGCGCCCAGGCCGATGCCGGCGCCAGCGCCCGCGCCGGGCTGCGCCGCCGCGCCTTCGCGCGCCTGCTGCGCGCCGGCCCCGCCGATGAGCGCCCGGTGGGCGAGCGCGCCGCCCTGGTGGTGGACCGCATCGAGGCGCTGGACGGCTATTTCTCCCGCTGGCTGCCCGCCGCGGCGCTGGCCGCCGCCGGGCCGCTGCTGATCGCCGTCGCCGTCGCCACCGAGGACCCGCTGAGCGGCGTGATCCTGTTCGCCGCCGGCGCCATGGTGCCGGTGGGCATGGCGCTGACCGGCATCGGCGCCGCCCTGGCCAGCCGGCAGCAGTTCGACGCGCTGCAGGCGCTCTCGGGGCGCTTCCTCGACCGCATGCGCGGCCTGCCGCAACTCGTGCTGTTCCGCCGGCAGGAGGCCGAGGCGCAGTCCCTCGGCGCCGCCGCCGACGAACTGCGCCGCCGCACCATGCGCGTGCTGCGCGTGGCCTTCCTCTCCGGCCTGGTGCTGGAGGTGATCTTCGCCGCGGTGCTGGGCTGCCTCGCCTGGCGGCACGGCAACCTGCTGGTGGGCGGCCACCCGGACCCGCAGGCGGCGCTGTTCTGCCTGCTGATGGTGCCGGGCTTCTTCGCGCCGCTGCGCGCCTTCTCCGCCGCCTATCACGAGCGCATGTCGGCCAACGGCGCCGCCGCCGCCCTGGCCCCGCTGCTGGACGGGCCGGATGAGGAGGACGGGCTGCAACTGGCGGAGATCCCGCCCAGCGTGGTGGTCACCTTCGAGCATGTCGGCCTGACCTACGACCCGGCGCGCGGCCCGGCCCTGACCGACCTCTCCTTCCGCGTGCTGCCGGGCGAGGCGCTGGTGCTGGCCGGCCCCTCCGGCTCCGGCAAGTCCTCCGTGCTGCGGCTGCTGATGGGCTTCCGCGCCCCCGATGGCGGGCGCATCGCGCTGAACGGGCGGGACGCCACCACGCTGCGCCCGGCCGAGCTGCGCCGCCTCTCCGCCTATGTCGGGCAGAAGGCGCACCTGTTCCGCGCCAGCATCCGCGAGAACATCCTGCTCGCCCGCCCCGAGGCCACGCCGGCCGAGGTGGAGGCGGCCGCCCGCGCCGCGCATGTCACGGAATTCGCCACGGCCCTGCCCGAGGGGCTGGACACGCTGGTGGGCGAGGGGGGCTATGGCCTCTCCGGCGGGCAGGCGCAGCGCGTGGCCATCGCCCGCGCCTTCCTGCGCAACACGCCGCTGGTGCTGCTCGACGAGCCCACCGCGCATCTGGACCCCGGCACGGAGGCGCAGGTGCTGGACAGCCTGCGCCGCCTCTGTGCCGGGCGCACCGCCATCATCGCCACCCATTCGCCGGCGCTGCGCGCCCGCTTCAGCCGCGCACTGGAACTCGAGCAGGGCCGCGCCATCCTCTCCCGGATGGCCGGGGAGTGAGCGCCATGCGGCAGGACCTGACCCGTGTGCTCGGCCTGTGGGGGGCGCGCCGCGCCTGGCTGCTGGCCGGCGTGGCCATGGCCGTGCTGGCGGCGCTGGCGGGGGTGGCGCTGCTGGCCTTCGCCGGGCGCGGCGTCTCCGAGGGGCTGCGGACCGGCGCGCTGACCGGCGCCGCCATCGGCTCGCTGCTGCTGCTGCGGCCGCTGATGGTGCTGCGCCCCGGCGCCCGCTACCTGGAGCGGCTGGTCACCCATTCCGCCACCTTCCGCGCCCTGGCCGACACCCGCATCTGGTTCTTCCGCCGGCTGGCCGAGCGCCTGCCCGCCGGCCTCGGTCTGCGCGGCGCCGGCGACCTGCTGGGCCGCCTCGTCTCCGATGTCGAGGCGCTGGACGGGCTGTACCTGCGCGCCCTGGTGCCGGGCACCGCCGCCATCGCGGTGGTGCTGGCGGTGGCGGTGCTGCTGGGCGCCGCCGAGCCGGCGCTGGCCGCCATCGTGGCGCTGCCGCTGGCGTTGGCCCTGCTGCTGCCGCCGCTGCTGGCCCCCGGCGCCGCCCGCGCCGCCGGCCGCGTGGCCGAGGCCCAGGGCGGCCTGCGCGCCGCCGCGGTGGACCCGCTGCTGGGGCTGGAGGACACGCTGGCCGCCAATGCCGAGCCACGCGCCGCCGCCCGGCTCGACGAGGCCGGCCGCGCCCTGGCCGCCACGCAGGACCGGCTTTCCCGCCGTTCCGCCTGGGGCGGCGCCACGGGCAGCCTGCTGGCGCAGGCGGCGCTGCTTGGCGCGCTGGGCTATGGCCTGGCGGGTGGCCCCGGCGCGGTGGGCGCCACCATCATCGGCCTGTTCCTGGCGCTGGCGGCGGGCGAGGTTCTCGCCGCCCTGCCGCGCGCCGGCACCGCGCTCGCCGCCGCCGGCGCCAGCGCCCACCGGCTTTTCGAGGCCGCCGATACGCCGCCCCCCGTGGCCGAGCCGGAACACCCCGCCGAGGCCCCGAGCGGCCACGCGCTGCGCGCCGAGGGCGTGCGCTTCGCCTGGGCGGCGGACCGCGCGCCGGTCTTCGAGGACCTTTCCTTCGACCTGCCGGAAGGCGGGCGGCTGGCGCTGCTCGGCCCTTCCGGCGCCGGCAAGTCCACCCTGGCCTCGCTGCTGCTGAAGCTGGCGGCGCCGCAGGAGGGCCGCCTGCTGATCGGCGGTGCCGACATCGCCACCCTCTCCGCCGATACGGTGCGTGCCCGCATCGCCTGCCTGACGCAGGATGCCCGGCTGTTCGATGACAGCATCGCCGCCAATCTCCGCCTCGCCGCGCCGGAGGCGGATGACGCGGCGCTGTGGCGGGCGCTGGAGCGTGCCGGCGTGGCCGATGTGGTGCGCGCCCTCCCTGAGGGGCTGGAGACGCGCTGTGGCGAGGGCGGTGCGCGTTTCTCGGGCGGGCAGGGGCGGCGGCTCGCCCTGGCCCGCGCCCTGCTGGCCCCGGCCGACATCCTGATCCTCGACGAGCCTGGCGCCGGGCTGGATCCCACCGCCGAGCGCGCCTTCCTGGAGACGCTGGAGAGCGCCACGGAGGGCCGCAGCGTCATCCTCATCGCGCACCGGCTGATGGGGGTGGAGCGGCCGACGCGTATCCTGCGCCTCGTCGGTGGCCGCGCGCTGCCGGCGATGGGGTGATCTTCTTCTTTTTCTGAAGAAAAAGAAGCAAAAAGACTTTGTCAGTTTGGAGGATTGCTTGCCGCTGGCGCTCCGCCAAACTGACAAAAAGTTTTTGGTTCTTTTTTCAAAAAGAAACCCTTTTTACCGACTTCTCAATTCTCAACCCCAGCGCCCGCAACTCCGCTTCCGGCCGCGCCAGCAGCATCATCGCCATCTTGCCGAGGAAGCCCGGTGAGCCCTGCGCGGCGGCGGCCTCGAACCAGCGCAGCGCGGCGGGAATGTCGCCCGCCGCCGTCGCCAGCGTGCCCAGGTTGAACTGCGCGCGGAAATCGCCCAGGGCGGCGGCGCGGGCGTAGAGGGCGCGGGCGGCGGCGGGGCCGCGCGGCGTCTCCCAGCCTTCCTCCAGGAAGCGGCCGAGAACGGTCATCGCCTTGGCGTGCTCCTGCGCGGCAGCGCGGCGGAACCAGGCCAGCGCCCCGGCGCGGTCGCCTTCCTGCGCCATCAGGCTGGCGAGGTTGTACTGCGCCCAGTCGTAGCCCTTCTCCGCTGCCTCCCGGTAGAGCGCCGTGGCGCGCGCCCGGTCGACCGGCGTGCCCCAGCCCAGCTCGTGGCAGCGCCCGACCATGGTGAGGCCCTTCAGGCTGCCGGCACGGGCGGCGGCCTGGAACCAGCCGAGCGCGGCGTGCCGGTCTTCCGCCACGCCGCGGCCTTCAAGCAGGATCTGCCCGTAGAGGATCTGCGCCTCCAGCATGCCGGCGCGGGCGGCGGCGGCGATCCAGCGGGCGGCCTCCTCGGGTGGTCCGTTGAAGGCGGCCTCGAGCTGTTCGGCGCTGGCCTCGCGCACGGCGGAGAGCGGGATGGACATGCCCGCCCTCTAGCGTTGTTGCGAGCGTCTCGCAACTGACTGTGTCAGGCCAGGGCGCGCAGCATCCCGCCCTGCTTCACCCGGCCCGGCAGCGGATGGCCGACGACATCCTCCGCCAGCCGCCCGGCCTCGATCAGCTTCTCCAGGTCCAGCCCTGTCTCGATGCCGGATTCCGCGCAGAGCAGCGCCAGGTCCTCGGTGCAGATGTTGCCCGCCGCCCCGGCATGCCTGGCGAAGGGGCAGCCGCCCAGCCCGGCGATGGCGGCATCGAAGCGCGCCACGCCGAGGCGCATCCCCTCCCAGGCATTGACCATGGCCATGCCGCGCGTGTCGTGCAGGTGCAGGGACAACTCCAGCTCCGGCCACTTCTCCCGCACCGCGCCGACCACGGTGGCGATGCGGCGCGGCGTGGCCCAGGCCATGGTGTCGGCCAGCGAGATGACGGGCGGCGGCAGCCCCACGCCCCCCGCCAGCGCCAGGATGGCGGCGATGCGGTCGGTCACCGCGCTCACCGGCACCTCGCCCTGGAAGTTGCAGCCGAAGGCGGCCATCACCGTGGCGCGGGCGAAGGGGATGTTGTTCTCGGCGTAGAGCGCCATCAGCGCGGCGGCGGCGGCGAGGTCCTGCTCGCGGTCGCGGTTCTGGTTGCGCTTGCCGAACACCTCGGAGGCGGAGACGGAGACGCTGCCGTCGATGGTCAGGTTGGGCGCCACCAGGGCGCGCAGGAAGCCCTTGGCGTTCAGCCACAGCGCGCCGAAGGCGACGCCCGGCGGCGGCCGCAGCGCCTGGCAGACGGCTTCCGCATCGGCCATGCCCGGCACCCGGCGCGGATCGACGAAGGAGACGGTCTGGATGCGCTTCAGCCCGGTCCCGGCCAGGGCCTGGATCAGCGCCACCTTGCGGTCGGTCGGGATCTCGCCCTTCTCGAACTGGAAGCCCTCGCGCGGGCCTTCCTCGCGGATCTCGATGCGGGGGGGCAGGCTCATGCGATGTTCTCCTCCGGCAGCGTCAGCACGCCCGCGCCGCGCAGCGTGGCGATCTCCTCCTCCGAAAGGCCGAGCCCCGCCAGCACCGCCGCCCCCCCTTCGCCGATGCGTGGCGGCTGCTGCCGCAGGGTGATGCCGGCGGTCTCGAAGCGCAGCGGCGTCATCGGCAGGGCGGCGCGCAGCGTGTCGGAGAGCGCCGTCTCGCCCATGATGCCGCTGGCGGCGAGGTGCGGGTCATCGAACAGGTCTTCCGGGTGGGCGACGGGGGCGCAGGGAATGCGGGCGGCCCGGCAGCGCTCCAGCACCTCCGCCACCGTCATCGCGCCGAATATTCTTTCGAGTTCCGGCATGATGCGGTCGCGGGCGGCGACGCGCTGGCCGTTGGTGGCCAGCGACGGGTCGGCGCCCAGCGCCTCCAGCCCGAACTGCGCGCAGAGGCGCTGCCAGTGCTGGTCGCTGGTGACGCCGACGAAGACCTGCCCGTCGGCGGCGGTGAAGACGTCGTAGATGGCCCAGGTGATGCGCCGCGCCGTCATCGGCGGCACGCGGCTGCCGGCGATGGCGCCCGCCGCCATGTGCTGCCCCACCATGAAGGCCACGCTCTCGAACAGCGCGGCCTGCACCTTCTGCCCTTCGCCCGTCGCTTCCCGCTGCCGCAGCGCGGCGAGGATGCCGACGACGCCGAACACGCCGCCCATGATGTCCACCACCGAGGTGCCGGCGCGCAGCGGGCGGCCGGGCAGGCCGGTCATGTGGGCCAGGCCGCCCTGCATCTGCACCACCTCGTCCAGCGCCGGCAGGTCCTCATAGGGGCCGGGCAGGTAGCCCTTCAGCGCGCAGTAGACCAGGCGCGGGTTGAGGGTGCGGAGATGCTCCCAGCCCAGGCCCAGCCGCTCCATCGTGCCGGGGGCGAAGTTCTCCACCAGCACGTCGGCGGTGGGGACGAGGCGCTCCAGCACCGCCTTGCCGCGCTTGTCCTTCAGGTCCAGCGCCAAGCTGGCCTTGTTGCGGTTGTAGGTGCCGAAGAAGCCGGTGCCGAAGCCGCCCAGCCGCCGCGTGCGGTCGCCCTCCGGCGGCTCGATGCGGATGACCTCGGCGCCGAGGTCGGCCAGCACGACGCCGCAGGTGGGGCCCATCACGGTGTGGCCGAAATCCAGCACCCGCAGGCCGGCCAGGGGGAGGGTGTTCATTGACACGGCTTCGTTCCGTCAGACAGAATGGCGTTCTGTCTGTAAGCATGGAGAAACCCCGCATGCCGGTCAAGCCGGATGCGCCCGCCGAGGGGGTGGGCGCGGTGGATCGTGCCCTGTCCATCCTCTTCGCCTTCGAGCCAGGCGATGCGGGGCTGACCCTGGCGGAGCTTTCCCGCCGCACCGGCCTCTACAAGAGCACGCTGCTGCGGCTGATCGCCTCGCTGGAGCGGGCGCGGATGCTGGTGCGGCCGGGGCCGGAGGCACGCTGGCGGCTGGGCCCGGCGCTGGTGACGCTCGGGCTGCGCGCCGAGGGCGGCACCGCCCTGCTGCGCGAGACGGTGCCGCCGGTGCTGCGCCGGCTGGTGGCGGAGACGGGGGAGAGCGCCAGCTTCTACATCCGCGAGGGCGAGGCGCGGCTCTGCCTGCTGCGCGAGGAAGGCCGGCACGCGGTGCGGGACCAGCTCCCGCCCGGCACGCTGCTGCCGCTCTACCGCGGCGCCGCCGGCCATGTGCTGAGCGGCGCGGCGGAAGGGCTTTCCGTCACCATCGGCGAGCGGGACCCGGAGCTTGCGGCGATCGCCGCGCCGGTGCGTGGCAGCCAGGGGCTGCTGCTCGGCGCACTCTGCCTCTCCGGCACCGCGACACGGCTGCGCGAGGCCCGCTACCGCGCGCCGCTGGAGGAGGCGGTGCGGCGCGAGGCGGCGGGGCTGACGGCGCTGTTGGGAGGGTGAAAGAGAAGGGTTCTTTTTTGGAAAAAAAGAACCAAAAAACTTTTGTCAGTTTGGCGGTGCGCCATCGGCCAATGAACCGCCAGACTCGAAAAGTCTTTTTGCTTCTTTTTCTTCAGAAAAAGAAGATGCCTGAAATTAATCCCGTTCCATACGCGCGACGCTCCATTGCCAGAGGCAGAGCAGCGGCGTCACCACCAGTTCCATGCCGAGGCCGAACAGCATGGCGCCGGGCGGCGTGCCCTGCACCGCCAGGCCCAGCAACCGGCCGAGCCCGCCCAGCACCACGATGACGGTCAGCAGCCGGAAGCGCGGGCCCTGCTCCTCGATGCGTGAGAGCGTGCTCCAGAAGCCCAGCCCGATGCCGAGCAGCAGGCCGGAGAGGTAGCGGTAGTGGCTGTCCAGCGCCACGGCGCGCAGCATGGGCGGCGCCTCCGAGGCCGGGAGCATGTCGAGCCCGAAGAGCAGCCCGGTGAGGCCGGCGGTGACGGGCACCACGCCGCCCAGCGCCACGGCGGCGCGCAACAGCATACGGTGATGGCGGGAGGTCATGGAGGCTTGCGGTTCCGGGCCGGGGTTGGGGGAGGCAGGGGTGGGCGTGCCGCACGAGTCACGCTTTCAGTGATTCCACCCCGGCCGATCATGCTCTAGGCAGAAGGCAGCGGCGCCGTCCCCGGTTGCCGCGCGGCGAGACGAAGCGGGAGTGGCCGGATGGGCGATGGCGGGCGTGGCATCCTGATGACCCTGGCGGCGCTGGCCGCGCCCCTGGCCGTGGCGCCGGCCCAGGCGCAGGTGCCCGCCGGCCCGCCCGCCACGCGGCCGCAACTGACCATCGGCATCAACCAGTATCCCGGCACCTTCCACCCCAACATCGAGAACATGGCGGCCAAGGCCTACATCCTGGGCTTCGTCCGCCGCCCCGTCACCGCCTACGATGCCGACTGGGCACTCACCTGCCTCGCCTGCGAGCGGCTGCCGAGCCTCGAGAATGGCGATGCGGTGCGGGAGACGACGCCCGACGGCAAGCCCGGCCTGCGCCTGACCTACCGCCTGCGCGAAGGAGAGGCATGGGCCGACGGCACGCCCGTCAGCGCCGAGGATCTCCGCTTCGCCTGGGAGGCGGGGCGCGCCTTCGAGACCGGCTTCGGCCCCGCCGAGTTCTACCGCTCGGCCTATGAGCTGATCGTCGAGGATCCGCGCACCGTCACGCTGCGGCTGGACAAGGTGACCTACGACTTCGCCGCGCTGGGCGACTTCCAGCCGCTGCCGGCGCGCATCGAACGGCCGCGCTGGGAGGCGGACCGCCAGGGCTACCGCAACCGCACCGCCTACGACACCGAGACCACCAACCCTGGCCTCTGGAACGGCCCCTACCGCATCGGTGCCGTGCAGCCCGGCGCCGGCGTCACGCTGGAACGCAACGCCCATTGGGCGGGCACGCGCCCGGCCTTCGACCGCATCGCCATCCGCACGGTGGAGAACACCGCCGCGCTGGAGGCACAGCTCCTCGCCGGGCAGCTCGACATGATCGCGGGGGAGCTGGGACTGCCACTGGAGCAGGCGCTGGCCTTGCAGAAGCGCACGGGCGAGCGCTTCCGCTTCGCCTTCACCCCCGGCCTGACCTACGAGCATATCGACCTCAACCTGGACAACCCGATCCTCGCCGACCGGCGCCTGCGCCAGGCCCTGCTGCTGGCCGCCGACCGCAAGCAGATCGTCGAGCGGCTCTATGAGGGGCGCCAGCCCGTGGCCGATGGCGGCGTCCATCCGCGCGACCGGATGTATGATCCCGGCCTGCCGAAATACCCCTTCGACCCCGCCCGCGCCGCCGCCCTGCTGGAGGAGGCCGGCTGGCGCCCGGGCGCGGACGGCATCCGCCGCAACGCCGCCGGCGAGCGTCTCTCGCTCGAATTCATGACCACCGCCGGCAACCGGTCGCGGGAGCAGGTGCAGCAGATCCTGGCCGGCATGTGGAAGGCCGTGGGCGTCGAGGCGCGCATCCGCAACGAGCCGCCGCGCATCTTCTTCGGCGAGACGGTGAGCAAGCGGCGCTTCGGCGGGCTGGCGCTCTTCGCCTGGATCAGCAGCCCGGAGAACGTGCCGCGCAGCACCTTCCATTCCGACGAGATCCCGCGCCCCGAGCGCAACTGGTCCGGCCAGAACTACACCGGCTACCGCGACGCCGAGGTGGACCGGCTGATCGAGGCGATCCCCGTCACGCTGGAGCCGGAGGCGCGCCGCCCGCTGTGGTCCGAATTGCAGCGCCGCATCGCCACCGACCTGCCGGCCCTGCCGCTCTGGCACCGCTCGGACGCGCATGTCTGGCCGCGCTGGCTGGAGGGGGTGCGCCCCACCGGCCACCAGAACTATTCCTCCCTCTGGGTGAGCGAATGGCGGGTGCGGTGAGCCTCGCCCCATGCTGAGGCCCACATGCTGAGAATCATCGCGCTGCGCCTGCCGCAGATCGCGCTGACCCTGGTGCTGCTCTCGCTGGCGGCGTGGTTCGCCATCGGGCTGATGCCGGGGGACCCGGCCTCGCTCGCCCTGGTCTCGGACCCGCGGCTGACGGCGGAGGATGCCGCCCGGCTGCGCGCCCTGCACGGGCTGGACCAGCCGCTGATCGCCCGGTACCTCGCCTGGGCCGGTGCGCTGCTGCGCGGCGAGCTGGGCTATTCCCGCCTCTACGCCCAGCCGGTGGCCGATGTGCTGTGGCCCGCGCTCCGCTCCACCCTGGTGCTGGTGGGCAGCGCGGTGGGGCTGGCGGCGCTGGCGGGGGTGGCGCTCGGGGGCCTCGCCGCGCTGCGGCCGCGAACAGCGCCCTTCGTCGATGCCGTGGCGCTGCTGGGCCAGGCCATACCGGGCTTCTGGCTGGGCATATTGCTCATCATCCTGTTCGCCGTCGGGCTGGGCTGGCTGCCAGCGGGCGGCGCGCCGCAGCCGGGCGAGGCGGGATGGCCCTTCCTGGTGCTGCCGGTGGCCACCATCGCCTTCGGGCAGATGGCCGCCTATGCGCGCCACGCCGCCGCCGCCCTCTCGGCCGAGCTGCACCGCCCCTTCATCACCAGCGCCCGGGCGCGCGGGGCGGGGGAGGGGCGCATCCTGTGGCGCCATGCCCTGCCCAACGCCGCCGTGCCGCTGCTGACCCTGCTGGCGCTGGATGCCGGCGCCCTCGTCTCCGGCGCGCTGGTGACGGAGACGGTCTTCGCCCGCCCCGGCATGGGCAAGCTGCTCTACGATGCGGTGATGGGCAACGACTACAACCTCGCCCTGCTGGCCCTGCTGCTGGTGGCGCTGGTGACGATGCTGGCGACGCTGGCCGCCGACCTCGCGCAGCGCTGGCTCGACCCGCGGATCGAGGAACGATGACGCGCCTCCGCCTCGGCCTCCTGCTGCTGGCGCTGCTGGCGCTGGCCGCCCTCTCCGCGCCCCTGCTGGAAGGCTGGATGGGGCGCGATGCCTTCGCGCCCGACCTCTTCGCCCGCTACGCGCCGCCCTCGGCCGAGTACCCGCTCGGGGCGGACGAGCTGGGGCGGGACCTGCTGCTGCGGCTGCTCTACGGGGCGCGGGTGTCGCTCGGCGTCGGGGTGGCGGCGGCGCTGGCGGCGGCGGTGCTGGGCACCGCTCTCGGGCTGCTGGCCGCCTGGCGCGGCGGCTGGGTGGATGCGGCGCTGATGCGGCTCGCCGACGGGCTGCTGGCCCTGCCGGCCCTGCCGATCCTGGTGCTGCTGGCGGCAGTGGACCCGGCGGCGCTCGGCCTGCCGCGCGGTGCGCTCGCCACCGACATGCTGCGCATCACCGCCATCCTGGTGCTGTTCGGCTGGGTGGGGGTGGCGCGGCTGGCGCGGGCCACGGCGCTCACCCTGCTGGCGAGCGACTATGTGCGTGCCGCCCGCGCGCTGGGCGTGACGGAGGCGGGCGTGCTGTGGCGGCACGTGCTGCCCGGCCTCGCCGCGCCGGTGGCGGTGGCGAGCGCGCTCGCCGTGGCCGGCGCCATCCTGGCCGAGAGCGTGCTGAGCTTCCTCGGCCTCGGCATCCAGCCGCCCGTGCCCTCCTGGGGCAACATGCTGGCCAATGCGCAGGAGGCGGTGTTCGCCGCGCCGCTCGCCGCCGTGTGGCCAGGGTTGGCCATCCTTCTGGCGGTGGCGGCCTGTGCGCTGGTGGCGGATGGGGTGGCAAGGAAGTAAGGGTTCTTTTTTGGAAAAAAGAACCAAAAAACTTTTGTCAGTTTGGCGGTGCGCCATCGGTTAAGGCCTGTTAGAGCTTGAATGCTACTCCCATGTTTTGGGTATGGCGAAGGGCAAGGACGAGCAGCTTCTCACGGATGCGACCTGGGCGGTGTGGGAGCCGCTGATCGAGGCGGCCAGGCCTCACGGT
>NZ_PDOA01000015.1 GCF_003116135.1 Teichococcus aestuarii
TGGTGGGCAGCCGCACCACGCTCGACGTGCTGAACGCCGAGCAGGAGCTGCTCAACGCCCGCGTCACCCTGGTGCAGGCGCTCTCCAGCGTCGTCACCGCCAGCTACAACCTCGCCGGCGCCGTCGGACGCCTCACCGCCCGCGACCTTGCCCTCCCCGTCGCCCAGTACGACATGGAGGCCTACTACAACACCGTCCGCTCACGCTGGTTCGGCACAGGGGATTACAGCCAGGGCGGCGGCCGGCAACAGGAAGTGCGTTGAGATGGCCGAACCTCCCTATCGCCCCGACCCCCAGGAGCCCTCCATGGAGGATATCCTGGCCTCCATCCGCAGCATCCTGAACGAGGATGAGGGGCGCGACGCCCCGCCGCCGCTGGACCTGACCGAGGAGATGCTGGTGCCCGCGCCGCGCACCCCGGCCGGCACGGCCACGCCGCAGCCGCCGGCACGGCCGCCCCTGCCGCTGCGCCGGCTGGCCAATATCGGGCCGGCGCCGGCTTCCCCGGCCGGGACGCCGCCGGCACCCAGCGGCTCCCCCTCCACGCCCGCACCGGCGGCGCTGCCGCCGCCCGTGGCCATCGTGCCGCCGCCGGCGGAGCCCAGGCCGCCCGCGCCCCGGCCGGAGCCGGAGGCCGAGCCGCAGGCGGCCGAGGTGAAGCCTGAGCCGCAGGCGGCCGAGGTTAAGCCCCAGCCGCAGGCAGTCGAAGCGAAGCCGCAGCCGGCCGGGCCCGTGCCGCTGGTGCCGGAGCCTGCCGCCGGGCGCGCTTCCGCGCCGCATGCGGCGGAGCTGGAGGAGGGGCTGCTCGGCCCTGTCGCGGCCGCCGCCGCAGCAGCAGCGCTGGGTCAGCTCGCCCGCGCCGTGACGGAGGACCGCCAGGCGCCGGTGACGCGCCAGGGCGGCGCCAGCATCGAGGATGTGGTGCGCGAGGAGCTGCGCCCGCTGCTCAAGGCCTGGCTGGAGCAGCACCTGCCGCCGATGGTGGAGCGGCTGGTGAAGGCCGAGATCGGCCGCGTAATGTCCGGCGGCCGCGGCGGCTGAGCGGGAAGGGCGGGGGGTTTTCTCCGCCCTCCCGCTGCTGCCTCTTGACGGCGGCGCGGCGCCCGCACAAGCGTGCGCCCATGCTCGACAAGACCCTCTCGCCCGCCAGTTTCGAACAGCGCCTCTATGAAGGGTGGGAGGCCGCCGGCAAGTTCGGCGCCAACCCCGCCAGCGGGGCGGACCCCTTCACCATCATGATCCCGCCGCCCAACGTCACGGGCAGCCTGCATATCGGCCACGCGCTGACCTTCACGATCCAGGACATCCTGATCCGCTGGCGCCGCATGCAGGGGCGGGACGCGCTGTGGCAGCCGGGCACCGACCATGCCGGCATCGCCACGCAGATGGTGGTGGAGCGCCTGCTGGCCACCCAGGGCGTGAACCGGCGCGAGATCGGGCGCGAGAAGTTCCTCGAGCATGTGTGGGAGTGGAAGGCGCAGTCGGGCGGCAACATCACCCGCCAGCTCCGCCGCCTCGGCGCCAGCCTGGACTGGCCGCGCGAGCGCTTCACCATGGATGAGGGCCTCTCCGAGGCGGTGCGCGAGGTGTTCGTCACCCTGCACGAGCAGGGGCTGATCTACCGCGACCGGCGCCTGGTGAACTGGGACCCCAAGTTCCAGACCGCCATCTCCGACCTGGAGGTGGAGAGCCGGGAGGTGAAGGGCAGCCTCTGGCACCTGCGCTACCCGGTCGAAGGCGCGCCGGGCCGCTTCATCGTGGTGGCCACCACCCGGCCGGAGACGCTGCTGGGCGACACCGCCATCGCCGTGCATCCGGAGGACGAGCGCTTCCGCGACCTCGTGGGGAAGTTCGCCATCCTGCCGCTGGTGGGCCGCCGCATCCCCATCGTGGCGGATGAGTATTCGGACCCCGAGAAGGGCTCGGGCGCGGTGAAGATCACCCCCGCGCACGACTTCAACGACTTCGCCGTGGGCAAGCGCCACGGCCTCGCCATGCCCTCCGTGCTGGACGCGGATGGCAACGTCTTCCTCGACGAGATCGCGGCCGATCTGGTGGCGGTGGAGGGCGTGGCCGCGCCGGATTTCGTGCGGAGCCTGGCCGGGCAGGACCGCTTCGCCGCGCGCAAGGCGATCGTGGCGGAGCTGGAGCGGCTGGAGCTGGTCGAGACCATCGAGCCGCACAGCCACGCCGTGCCGCATGGCGACCGCTCCGGCGTGCCGATCGAGCCGCGCCTGACGCTGCAATGGTATTGCGACGCGGCGACGCTGGCGAAGCCCGCCATCGAGGCGGTGGAGACCGGGCGCACCGAGTTCGTGCCCAAGCACTTCGAGAACATCTTCTTCAGCTGGATGCGCGACATCCAGCCCTGGTGCATCTCGCGCCAGCTCTGGTGGGGGCACCAGATCCCGGCCTGGTACGCGCCGGATGGCAGCGTGTTCGTGGCGCGCACCGAGGCGGAGGCGCTGGCCCAGGCCCGCGCGAAGCTCGGCGACGGCGTGACGCTGACCCGCGACCCGGACGTGCTGGACACCTGGTTCAGCTCGGCGCTGTGGCCGTTCTCCACGCTGGGCTGGCCGAACAAGACACCGGAACTCGACAAGTATTATCCCGGCGACGTGCTGGTGACGGGGTGGGACATCATCTTCTTCTGGGTCGCCCGGATGATGATGATGGGCCACCACTTCATGGGCGATGTGCCCTTCCGCACCGTCTACATCCATGGCCTCGTCCGCGACGAGAAGGGCCAGAAGATGTCGAAGTCGAAGGGCAACGTCATCGACCCGCTGGAGCTGGTGGACAGCTTCGGGGCGGACGCGCTGCGCTTCACCATCGCCTCGATGGCGACGCCGGGGCGCGACGTGAAGCTCGGCCGCAAGCGCGTCGAGGACTTTCGTTCGTTCGGCACCAAGCTGTGGAACGCGGCGCGGTTCTGCGAGATGAACGGCATCGCGCCCGATGCGTCCTTCGACCCCTCGAAGGTCGAGACGCCGCTGGCGCGCTGGATCCTCGACGCCGCCAATGCCGCCATCGCCGAGGCGACCGCCGCGCTCGAAGCCTACCGCATGGATGACTATGCGGGCGCCTGCTACCGCTTCGTCTGGAACGGCTTCTGCGACTGGTTCCTGGAATTCGCCAAGCCCGCCCTGAACGGGCCGGAGGGGCCTGAGAAGGCCGAGGTGAAGGGCGCCGCCCAGCACGTGCTCGGCACCATCCTGCGCCTGCTGCACCCGGTGATGCCCTACCTCACCGAGGAGCTGTGGGACCGCTTCGGCTATGGCCCGGAATGCAGCCTGATCGGCGCGCCCTGGCCGCAGCCCGTGGCGGTGCCGGGGGCCGAGGCGGCGCGGGCCGAGCTGGACTGGCTGGTGGGCCTCGTCTCCGCCGTGCGCGGCGTGCGCGCCGAGATGAACGTGCCGCCCTCCGTGCTGGTGCCGCTGCTGCTGCAAGGTGCCTCCGCCGAGACGCTGGCGCGGGGCGGCCGCTGGATCGAGGCCATCCGCCGCCTGGCGCGCGCCACGGAGTTCCGCGCCCTGGCGGCGGGGGAGGCGCCGAAGGGTGTCGCGCAGGTCGTCGTGGCGGAGGCCACGGTGCTGCTGCCGCTGGCCGAGGTGATCGACCTCGGCGCGGAGCGGGCGCGGCTCGCCAAGGAGCGGGACAAGGCGGCGGCCGAGGGCGCCAAGGTGGAGCAGAAGCTGGCCAATGCCGACTTCGTCGCCCGCGCCAAGCCGGAGGTCGTCGAGGAGAACCGCGAGCGCCTCGCGAGCGCGCAGGCCGAGGTGGCACGGCTGGAGGCGGCGCTGGCGCGCATCGCGGGCTGAGGCGTTCCTTCTCCCGACCCGGACGCCGGCCCATGCCCGGGCCGGCAGCGGGGATTACGGCAAGGCTCGCGTTTTCGTGAGAAAAGCCGGATTATGGCGAAACCATGTCCGGTTTTTCATGTTTCCCCTCCATGCGGCACACGGTCGCGACGCCCCGCCACAGGCTGCGGGGCGCTCAAGGCCCGCGGGACACAAGTCCCGCGCCCGGCCTCCCCAGGAGGAACGGGCCGAGGCCATCCAAGCCATGGAGGCTCACTGACATGACGAAGCTCCTGAATTCTGCTGCGATCGCCACCGTTCTCTTCTTCGGCGCGCAGGGCGTGGCGCTCGCCCAGGGCGTCAATCCCGGCCAGCCCGGCAGCGCCGCCGGCGGCATGCAGGCCCAGTCCACCCAGCAGGGCCAAAGCCAGGGCCAGCAGGCCGGCAGCCAGATGCAGGCCATGTCGGAGCAGCAGGTGCGCACCGCCCTGCAGGCGCGCGGCTACTCGGAGATCGAGGGGCTGGAGCGCAACGACGGCACCTTCCGCGTCTCCGAGGCCAAGCGCTATGGCGAGACGGTCGAGGATCTGCGCGTCGACGCCCGCACCGGCATGGTGCGTGACGAGAAGCGCCTGAGCACCGACCAGGCCGAGACGATGCTCAAGGACCGCGGCTACTCGGATGTGAGCGATGTCGAGCGCGACGGCGACACCATCACGGCCAATGCCGAGCAGGCTGGCAACAAGGTCAAGCTGCGCATCGACGCCAAGAGCGGCATGGTCAGCCGGCAGCAGGAAGGCTGAGGCCCGGCGGGGCGCCGGGGCCAGCCCCCGGCGCCCGCCATCGGCTGGAGGAAGCCCGGGGGCAGCCGCTCCCGGGCTTCTTTCATGGCCGGCGCTGCCCTGTGCTCGGCTTGCCGGCGGAAGCTTGTTGCGCGATACAGCGGCGGGACGCAACGGAACGAAGGTCACACCCGCATGGCTGAGCAAAAATGGGATAAGTCGCGCCTGCCGAGCCGCCATGTGAGCGTCGGCCCGGAGCGCGCCCCGCACCGCTCCTACTACTATGCCATGGGCATGACGGAGGAGGAGATCGCCCAGCCGCTGGTGGGCGTCGCCACCTGCTGGAACGAGGCCGCCCCCTGCAACATCGCGCTCAACCGCCAGGCGCAGAGCGTGAAGCAGGGCGTGAAGGAAGGCTTCGGCACGCCGCGCGAGTTCACCACCATCACGGTGACCGACGGCATCGCCATGGGCCACCAGGGGATGAAGTCGTCGCTGGCCAGCCGCGACGCCATCGCCGACACGGTGGAACTCACCATGCGCGGCCATTCCTACGACGCGATGGTGACGCTGGCGGGCTGCGACAAGTCGCTCCCCGGCATGATGATGGCCATGCTGCGCCTGAACGTGCCGAGCGTGTTCATGTATGGCGGCTCGATCCTGCCCGGGAAGTTCAAGGGCAAGGATGTCACCGTCGTGGACGTGTTCGAGGCCGTCGGCCAGCACGCCGCCGGCAACATGTCGGACGAGGATCTGCACGCGCTGGAATGCGTGGCCTGCCCCTCGGCCGGCGCCTGCGGCGGGCAGTTCACCGCCAACACCATGGCCACCGTCTCCGAGGCGATCGGGCTGGCGCTGCCCGGCTCGGCCGGGGCGCCCGCGCCCTATGAGGACCGCGACCGCTGGGCTGTCGCCTCCGGCCGCGCGGTGATGGAGCTGCTGCGCAAGAACATCCGCCCGCGCGACATCGTCACGCTGAAGGCGCTGGAGAACGCGGCGGTGGTGGTGGGCGCCACGGGTGGCTCGACCAATGCCGGGCTGCACCTGCCGGCCATCGCCCATGAGGCGGGCATCCGCTTCACGCTGGACGACGTGGCGGCCATCATGCGCCGCACCCCCTACATCGCCGACCTGAAGCCGGGCGGGAAGTACGTGGCGCTCGACGTGCACAAGGTCGGCGGCATCCCGGTCATCATCAAGGCGCTGCTCGATGCCGGGCTTCTGCATGGCGACTGCATGACGGTGACCGGCAAGACGCTGGCCGAGAACCATGCCGACGTGGTGTTCCCGACCGACCAGGACGTGATCTACCCTGTCTCGAAGGCGCTGACGCCGACGGGCGGCGTGGTCGGGCTGAAGGGCAACCTCGCGCCGGACGGCGCCATCGTGAAGGTGGCGGGCATGAAGGTGCAGCGCTTCGAGGGCACCGCGCTGTGCTTCGACTGCGAGGAGGACGCCTTCAAGGCCGTGGACAGCCGCGCCTACAAGGAGGGCGACGTCCTCATCATCCGCTACGAGGGCCCGAAGGGCGGCCCCGGCATGCGGGAGATGCTCTCCACCACCGCCGCCATCTACGGCCAGGGCATGGGCGACAAGGTGGCGCTGATCACCGATGGCCGCTTCTCCGGCGCCACGCGCGGCTTCTGCGTCGGCCATGTCGGGCCGGAGGCGGCGGTCGGCGGCCCGATCGGCCTGCTGAAGAATGGCGACCGCATCGTCATCGACGCCGAGAAGGGCAGCATCGACGTGCTGCTCTCCGAGGAGGAACTGGCCGCGCGCCGCGCCGCGTGGCAGCCGCGCAGGACCGACTACAATTCCGGCGCGCTGTGGAAGTATGCGCAGCTTGTCGGGCCGGCGCATCTCGGCGCCGTGACCCACCCTGGCGGTGCCGAGGAAACGCATTGCTACGCCGATATCTGAACGTCTTCCTGAACTGACAGAAAAAAGAAGAGGGGGCGCGGGGGAGAATTCATTCTCCCCCGGTCTTTCTTTGTAACACCGCGCCCCGCTTCGTCTTTCTTCCGCCCCAGCTTCGCCATGGTCGGCTCCCTAAGCTCGGGACGTGGACGCCGCGGCCTCCGGGATGCGGCGGGACAGGGAGAGGACCGGATGCTGAACCGTCGCACATTGCTGGGTGGGTTGCTGGGGGGCCTCGCCGCCGCCCTGCCGCTGGCCGGGGCCGCGCAGGCGCAGCCCCATGGGCCGCCGCCCGGCTATCCGCCGGGTGGTCCTCATGGCGGCCGCCCGCCGGGTCCGCCGCATGGGCAGCCGCCGGGGCCGCCGGCGGGGCATCGGCCGGGCCGCCGCCCGCCGCCGCCCCCGCCGCCGCGCGCGGAGGGGCCGCGTGGCCGCCCGCCGGAGCCACGCGCCCAATGGCAGCCCGGGCATTGGGTGTGGCGTGCCGGAAACTATGACTGGGTGCCGGGCCGCTGGGTGCCGCCGCGTGGCCGCGGCCGCTGGCGGGAAGGCCGCTGGGTGGAGCGCCGCGGCCGCTGGGTCTGGGTCGAACCGGGTTGGAGGTAAGAATGATGCGCCGGCTGATGACGTGCCTGCTGTTGGGAGGCGCCGCGCTGGGCCTGGCGGGATGCGTGATCGCGCCGGCGCCCGCCTATTACGGCCCGCCGCGCGGCTACTACTACGCCCCGCCGCCTTCGCCGCCACCCCCGCCGCGCTACCACTACCATCGCGGCTGGTGAGACGGCCCGCCCGCTGCCCGGCAGGGCGGCGGGCGATGCCTCAGGCGAGGTCGACCAGCACCGGCGTGTGGTCGGAGGGCTGTTCCTGGCTGCGCGGGGCGAGATCGACCCAGGCGGCGGAAAGGCGCTCGGCCAGCTCGGGCGAGAGCAGGGCGTGGTCGATGCGCAGGCCGCGGTTGCTTTCGAAGGCCGGGCCGTAATCCCAGTAGGTGTAGATCCGCTCGGCCGGGTGCAGCGCGCGCACGGCGTCGGTCAGTCCGAGATGCTCCAGCGCGCGGAAGGCGGCGCGGCTCTCGGGGCGCACCAGCGCGTCGGTCGGCGGCATGGCGCCCGGCTCGTGGTCCAGCCCGGTGGGGCAGACGTTGAAGTCGCCCAGGATGGCGAAGGGGGTGAAGGCGTCGAGCCGCGCCTGGGCGATCTCGCGCAGCCGCGCCATCCAGCGCAGCTTGTAGGCATAGCCCTCGGCGCCGCCGGAATTGCCGTTGGGCAGGTAGATGCCGGCGGCCTGGAGCCCCTCCGCCGCCACCTCGATGTAGCGGGCGTGGCTGTCCTCCTCCTCGCCCGGCAGTCCCTCGGCGACCACGGAGAAATCGACGCGGCCGAGCACGGCCACGCCGTTGCGCCCGCCGGGCTGGCCCACCGCGTGGCAGCGGTAGCCCAGCCCCTCGAACTCGGCGGCGGGGAATTCCTCGGTCTTGCACTTCAGCTCCTGCAGGAACAGCAGGTCGGGCTGGGCGGTCTCGAGGAAGCGGCGGAGATGCGGCACGCGCTTGCGCACCGAATTCACGTTGAAGCTGGCGAGGCGCACGCGCGGGGCGGCCCGCTCAGCCGAGCGAGAAGGAGGCGCCGCAGCCGCAGCCGGAGGCCGCCTGCGGGTTCTTCACCGTGAAATGGGCGCCGATCAGCTCGTCCGCCCAGTCGAGCTGGGCGCCGGCCAGCAGGTCGAGGCTGACGGGGTCGATCATCACCCGGCTGCCTTCGCCCTCCAGCACCAGGTCGTCCTCCGCCACGGCGTCGTCGAGCTGGAAGGAATACTGGAAGCCGGAGCAGCCGCCGGCCAGCACGGCCACGCGCAGGCCGGTGCCGGGGCGGTCCTCGCGCGCGGCGATCTCGGCCACCTGGGCGAAGGCGCGCGGCGTCACGGAGAAGCGGGCGGGAATGGTGCCATCGGGCATGGGCGGGGACTCCTTGGCCCCGAACATAGGCGGCGCGGGCGGGAATTCCAACGCCGCGCGGGGCGGGGCAGGGACGGCGTTGCGGCCATGCCGCACCGCTGGTAAGGCCCGCGCGTCATGACCGACCTCGCCCCCTATGCCGTGCGCGCCGAGACATCGCGTGGCCGCCTCCACCCGGAGCCGGACAATGGCGTGCGCTCGCCCTTCCAGCGGGACCGGGACCGGATCATCCACAGCGCTGCCTTCCGCCGGCTGCAATACAAGACGCAGGTCTTCATCTACCACGAGGGCGACGAGTTCCGCACCCGGCTGACCCACAGCATCGAGGTGGCGCAGATCGCCCGCTCCATCGCCCGCCGCCTGGGCGTGGACGAGGATCTGGCGGAGGCGCTGGCGCTGGCGCACGACCTCGGCCACCCGCCCTTCGGCCATGCCGGGGAGGAGGCGCTGAACGGCATGATGCGCCCCTATGGCGGCTTCGACCACAACGCGCAGAGCCTGAAGGCGGTGACGGTGCTGGAGAAGCGCTACGCCGAGTTCGACGGGCTGAACCTGACCTGGGAGACGCTGGAGGGGCTGGCCAAGCACAACGGCCCGATCCGCCGCCCCTCCAGCTTCATGGCCGAGTACGATTCGCTCCATCCGCTGGCGCTGGAGACCCATGCCTCGGTCGAGGCGCAGGTGGCCGCGCTGGCCGACGACATCGCCTACAACAACCACGACCTCGATGACGGCCTGCGCGCCGGGCTGTTCACGCTGGAGGAGGCGGCCGCGCTGCCGCTGATCGGCGGCATGGTGCGCGAGGTGCGCGAGCGCTATCCGGAGGCGCCGCGCGCCCGCCAGGCCAGCGAGGCGATCCGCCGCGTCATCAACCTGATGGTGCAGGACGTGGTGCAGGAGGCCGGGCGCCGCCTGGCCGCGCTGGCGCCCGCCAGCGTCGATGACATCCGCGCCGCCGGCCGCGCCATGGTGGCCTTCAGCGCGCCGATGCAGGAGGCCAACCAGCAGGTGCGCGCCTTCCTGCGCGGGCGCATGTACCGCCACTGGCGCGTCAACCGCACCACGCAGAAATCGCGGCGCGTGGTGCAGGTGCTGTTCAGCCTGCTGCATGGCGGGCCGGACATGCTGCCCCCCGAATGGCGCGACCGCGCCGGCGAGCCGGGCAGCCCCGCCTGCGCCGGCGTGGTGTGCGACTACATCGCCGGCATGACCGACCGCTTCGCGCTCGACGAGCACCGCCGCCTGACCGATCCCCACATCCCCGGCTGACGATACGGACCCCTGATGGAACAGAACCAAGCCGCGCCCCAGGACATCTTCGCCGCGCTGCGTGCCGGGGTGCTGGACTGCCTGCGCCGCCTGCTGCCCGAGCTGCCGGAGGAGGCGATGGCCAAGGTCGCCGTCGAGCCGCCGCGCGACCCGGCGCATGGCGACATGTCCACCAACGCCGCCATGGTGGTGGCGAAGCCGGCGAGGCTGCCGCCGCCGAAGCTGGCGGCCGAGCTGGCCACCGCGCTGGCCGCGCTGCCGATGGTGGCCGAGGCCGCGCCGGCCGGCCCCGGCTTCGTCAACATCCGCCTGCGCGAGGACTACCTGCTCGGCCAGGTGCCGGTGATGCTGCGTGCCGGCGAGGCCTATGGCGACGGGCAGGCCGGCGCCGGCATCCGGGTGAACGTGGAATACGTCTCGGCCAACCCGACGGGGCCGATGCATGTCGGCCATTGCCGCGGCGCCGTGGTGGGGGACGCGCTGGCCAACCTGCTGCACAAGGCGGGCTACGCCGTCATCAAGGAATACTACATCAACGACGCCGGCGCGCAGGTGCAGGCGCTCGCCTACGCCGCCTACTGGCGCTACCTGCAGGCCCTCGGCACCACGATGACCGAGGAGGCGTATGCCGAGGCTGTCCCCGGCGGGCTGCAGTACCGCGGCGAATACCTGGTCCCGGTGGGCGAGGCGCTGAAGGCCGCGCATGGCGATTCCCTGGCCCCCGGCGCCCGCCCGGCCGAGGCGGCGCTGTGGCTGGACACGGTGCGCGAATTCGCCGTCAGCGAGATGATGGCGGCGATCCGCGAGGATCTGGCGGCGCTTGGCGTCGAGCATGACGTGTTCATCAGCGAGGCGAAGCTGGTGCGGGACGGCGTGGCGGATGCCGCCATCGCCGCGCTGGCGGAGAAGGGCCTCGTCTATGAGGGCGTGCTGGAGCCGCCCAAGGGCAAGACGCCGGACGACTGGGAGCCGCGCCCGCAGACGCTGTTCGCCTCCACGAAGTTCGGCGACGACGTGGACCGGCCGCTGCGCAAGTCGGACGGCAGCAACACCTACTTCGCCAACGACATCGGCAACCACGCCGACAAGATCGCGCGCGGCATGCAGCAGCTGGTGCAGGTGTGGGGCGCCGACCATGGCGGCTACGTCCGGCGCATGCAGGCGGCGACCAAGGCGCTCTCCGACGGCACCGTGCCACTCGACGTGCTGCTCTGCCAGATCGTCAAGGTGATGAAGGGCGGCGAGCCGGTGCGCATGTCCAAGCGCGCCGGCACCTACATCACGCTGCGCGACCTGATCGACGAGGTCGGCAAGGATGCCGTCCGCTTCACCATGCTGACGCGCAAGAGCGACGCGCAGATGGATTTCGACCTCGACCGCGTGGTCGAGCAGTCGCGCGACAACCCGGTCTTCTACGTGCAGTACGCGCATGCGCGCTGCCGCTCCGTGCTGCGGCAGGCGGGCGAGCAGGGGCTGACCGAGGGGCTCGACGGCGTGCCGCTCGGCGCGCTGCGCGACCCGGCGGAACTGGCGCTGATTCGCCGCCTGACCACCTGGCCGCGCATCGTGGAGGCCTCTGCTGCGGCGCGGGAGCCACACCGAATTGCCTTTTATCTCGGTGACTTGGCCAGCGACTTTCATATTTTGTGGAACCGCGGGCGGGATGATGCGACACTGCGCTTCATCCGGGCCGAGGAGCCGGAGGCCACGCGCGCGCGCCTGGCCCTGGTGGCCGCGACGGCCCTCATCATCCGCTCGGGCCTCAGGGTCATGGGCGTCGCACCGGTCGAGGAGATGCGATGAGGGAAGCGCCGATTCCTTCCTACCGCGTGCGGGAAGCCACCGATGATGGCGGCTCCCGGCGCATGATGCTGATTGCCGGCGGCGTCGCCGGCATCCTGGCCGTGGGTGGCCTGGTGGGTTGGGCCGTCAGCAAGTACACCGACGACACCATCCCGGTGGTGGAGGCGGATTCACGCCCGATCAAGGTGCGGCCCGACGACCGCGGCGGGCTGCGCGTCGCCAACCAGGACGAGATCATCTTCCAGCGGCGCAACGCCAATGGCAGCTTCGAGCCTTCCGGCCGGCTTGGCCCGGCGGCCGAGGCGCCGAACCTCGACGCGCTGCGCGCCGCGACCATGCCGCCGCCGGTGGTGCCGCCCGTCGTGGCGCCCATGGCGCCCGCCCAGCCGGCCGCGACGGCCCAGGCCCCAGGGCAGAACGGTGGGCAGGATGGGGGGCAGAACGGCGCTCCGGGCAGCGCGGCCGCGCCGCAGCCGGGCACGGTGGCGCAGGCCCAGCCGCCCGCCGCGCCGCCGGCCGCCGCCTCGGCTCCGGCCCCGGCGGCGCCGCAGGCCGAGCCGGCCGCCCCGCCCGCCGCCGCGGCGCCGCCCGCGCCCGTGCGCAGCACCGGCGGCGTGGTGGTGCAACTCGGTGCGCTGGACTCTGAATCCGGCGCCCGCTCCGAATGGGACCGCCTCGCGCGCCGCGCGCCGGAGGCGTTGCAGGGCCGCACGCCGCAGGTGCTGCGCTTCGAGCGGGACGGCTACCCGACCATGTGGCGGCTGCGCACCGGCGGCTTCGACAGCCGCGACAGCGCCAGCAGCTTCTGCGACACCATCAAGAGCCGCGGCGGCGCCTGCGCCGTCATCGGGGGCTGAGGAAGGCCAGGGATACCCATGAGCACGCCGCGCGCCGCCATCATCGGCCTCTCCGGCCCCGTGCTGCTGGCCGAGGAGGCGGCGATGCTGCGCCGGATGCGGCCGCTCGGCGCCATCCTGTTCGCGCGCAACGTGCGCGACCCGGTGCAGCTCCGCGCGCTGACCGGCGCCATCCGCGCCGAGCTGGGCGAGGCGGCGCCGGTGCTGGTGGACCAGGAGGGCGGGCGCGTGGCGCGGCTGCGGCCGCCGCACTGGCCGGCCTTCCCGCCCGCCGCCCTGTTCGAGGAGCGCGACGCCGAGGCGGCGCGGGCCAACGCCACGCTGCTGGCGCTGGAATGCAGCGCCGCCGGCTTCGACGTGGTCTGCGCCCCGGTGCTGGATCTGCGCCTGCCGGGGCGGCACTCGGTGGTGGGGGACCGCGGCTTCTCCGCCCGGCCGGAGGAGGTGGCACGGCTCGGCGCCGCCTGGGTGGCGGGGCTGCAGGCGGGGGGCGTCATCCCCGTCGTCAAGCACATGCCCGGGCATGGCCGCGCAATGGTGGACAGCCACCTGGAGCTGCCGCGCGTCGATGCGCCGCGCGCCGCCCTGGCCGATGATTTCGCGCCCTTCGCCGCGCTCGCCGGCAGCGGCGCCTGGGGCATGACGGCGCACCTGCTGTTCGAGGCGCTGGACGCCACGCGCCCCGCCACCCTCTCGCCCGGCATCATCCGCGACATCATCCGCGGCGAGATCGGCTTCTCCGGCGTGCTGGTCTCGGACGACCTGGCGATGGGCGCGCTTTCCGGCACGCCGGGCGAGCGCGCGGCGGGCGCGCTGCGGGCGGGCTGCGACATCGCCCTGCATTGCAGCGGCGTGCTGGCGGAGAGCCAGGACGTGCTGGAGGCCAGCGCGCCGCTGACCGACGCCGCGCTGGAGCGCCTCGCCGCCGCGCGCGACGCCATGCAGGCCGCCAGCGCCGCCGCCCCCGCCGCCGCGCTCTCCGACCTGATGGCCGCCCTGGCGGCGCGGCGCGACGCGCTGCTGCGGGACGCCGCGTGACCGGCTGGCTGCCCGAGCTCGCCATCGCGATCCTCGCCACGGTCCTCGCCATCACGCTGCACGAGGCGGCGCATGGCTACGCCGCGCTGGCGCTGGGCGACGACACGGCGCAGCGCGAGGGCCGGCTCAGCCTCAACCCGCTGCGGCATGTGGACAAGGTGGGCACCCTCATCCTGCCCGGCATCCTGCTGGCGGTGCAGCTGCTGACCATCGGCCGGGTGGAGGCGATGTTCGGCTGGGCCAAGCCGGTGCCGGTGAACATCTGGAAGCTGCGCAACCCGCGCTACGGCATGGTGCTGGTGGCGGCGGCGGGGCCGGCGATGAACGTCTTCCTCGCCTGGTGCGCCGCCATGCTCGGCCACCCGGTGGAGCAGCTCAACGGCGTGCTGCCGCCCGAGGCGCTGGAGCTGATGGTGCGCTTCATCGTGCTCTCCATCATGGCCAACCTGCTGCTGGCGCTGTTCAACCTGATGCCCATCCCGCCGCTGGATGGCGGGCGCATCCTGGTGGGGCTGCTGCCGCGCCCGCTGGCCGAGCCGCTGGCGCGGCTGGAGCCGGCCGGGCTGCTCATCGTCATGCTGCTGATCTTCGTGCTGCCGCGCCTCTCGGACGGGCTGGACCCGATCGGCTGGATCGCCGGCATCGTCACCGGGCCTGGCTTTCGCGCCATCCTCTGGCTGGCCGGCCACGGGCCATGACCGGCGCGGCCGCGCCGGCGCCGCCGCCCGAGGTGCTGCATGTCAGCCTGGAGGGCTATGAGGGGCCGCTCGACCTGCTGCTGGAGCTGGCGCGGGCGCAGAAGGTGGACATCGCCCGCCTCTCCATCCTGGCGCTGGTGGACCAGTACCTCGCCGTCATCGAGGGGGCGCGGCGGGTGCGGCTGGAGATCGCCGCCGACTGGCTGGTGATGGCCGCCTGGCTGGCCTGGCTGAAATCCCGCCTGCTGCTGCCCGAGGACCCGGAGCAGGAGGAGGACGCCGAGGCGCTGGCCGGCCAGCTCGCCGAGCGGCTGGCCGAGCTGGAGCGGATGCGCGCCGCCGCCCGCTGGCTCGGTGCCCGCCCGCAGCTCGGCCAGGAGGTGCTGGCGCGCGGCGCGCCAGAGCGGCTGCTGCGGCAGGACCGCAGCGGCCTCTCCGCCGACCTGCCGGCGCTGCTGCGCGGTTATGTGGAGGCGCTGCGCCGCGCCCATGCGAAGCGCCCCTACCGCCCCGTGCCGCGCCGGCTCTGGACGGTGCAGGAGGCGCTGGAGCAGTTGCAGGGCCTGATCGGCACGCTGCCCGGCTGGGGGGAGCTGCAGCGCTTCCTGCCGCCCGCGCTGCGCGACCCGGTGGAGCGCCGCGCGGCGCTGGCCGCCACCCTCATCGCCGGCTTGGAGATGGCCCGCGGCGGCGGTATCGAGCTGCGGCAGGAAACCGCCTTCGGCCCCATCCTGCTGCGCACCGCCCGCGCGGGCGGTGCGCAGCAGGATGGGGCCGGGGCCGTGATGCCCGAGGAGCAGAGCCATGACGCCGCCGCCTGAAGACCCCGGCCATGACCCCGCCGGCATCGCGCCGCTGGAGCACGCGCTGCGGCTGGCCGAGGCGCTGGTCTTCGCCGCCGACCGCCCCGTGCCACCCGAGCGGCTGCAGGAGCTGCTGCCCCCCGGCCTGCGCGCCGAGGCGGTGATGACGCTGCTGGCCGCCCGCTATGCCGGGCGCGGCGTGCAGCTCACCGAAGTGGCGGGCGGCTACGCCTTCCGCACCGCGCCCGACCTCGCGCCGCTGCTGACCCGCGTGGTGGAGGTGCCGCGCCGCCTGCCGCGCGTGGCGATGGAGGCGCTGGCCATCATCGCCTACCACCAGCCGGTGACGCGGCCCGAGATCGAGGAGATCCGCGGCACCAGCCTCTCCCAGGCGACGCTGGAGACGCTGCTGGAGCACGGCCTCATCGCCCCGCGCGGCCGCAAGGAGGTGCCGGGCCGGCCCAGCCTGTGGGGCACCACGCCGCGCTTCCTCGAGCAGTTCGGCCTGCGCGAGCTGACCGACCTGCCGCGCCGCGAGGAGCTGCTGGCCGGCGAGGCTCAGCCCGGCCTGGGCCCGGGGCAGGGAATGGCGCCGTGAGCCTGGAGCTGTCCGGCATCCGCCATGCCTTCGGCACGCGCGAGGTGCTGCGCGGCATCGACCTGACGGTGGGGGCGGGCGAGATCCTCTGCCTGCTCGGCCCCTCGGGCGATGGCAAGACCACGCTGCTGCGCCTCGTGGCGGGGCTGGAGGCGCTGCAGGTGGGGCGCATCGCCATCGGCGGCCGGGTGGTGGCCGAGGCGGGGCGGGAGGAGCCGCCCGAGGCCCGCCGCGCCGGCTTCGTCTTCCAGGACTACGCGCTGTTCCCGCACCTGACCGTGGCGCGCAACGTGGGCTTCGGCCTCGGCGCCCTGCCGCGCGCCGCGCGCGCCGCGCAGGTGGCGGAGGCGCTGGAGCGGGTCGGCCTCGGCGCCTTCGCCGAAGCCTATCCGCACATGCTCTCGGGCGGGCAGCAGCAGCGGGTGGCGCTGGCCCGTGCGCTCGCCCCGCGCCCGGCCGTGCTGCTGCTGGACGAGGCCTTCGCCAGCCTCGACGCCCGGCTGCGCGAGCGGGTGCGGGACGACACGCTGCACGTGCTGCAATCGGCCGGCATCGCCACGCTGATCGTGACGCATGACGCGGAGGAGGCGATGTTCATGGCCGACCGCATCGCGCTGCTGCGCGGCGGCCGGGTGGAGCAGCTCGGCACGCCGGAGGAGCTGTATCTGCGCCCCGCCAGCCGCTTCGTCGCCACCTTCCTCGGCGAGGTGAATGCGCTGCCGGCCACCGTCTCGGGTGGGGTGGCGCGGGCCGCGCTGGGCAGCGTGCCCGCCGCCCTGCCGGACGGCCCGGCCGAGCTGCTGCTGCGCCCCGAGGGGCTGCGGCTGCTGCCGGAGGGGCAGGGGGTGGCGGCGGTGGTCGAGGCGTCCCGCCTGCTCGGCGCCAGCACCATGGTGCACCTGGCGGTGCCGGGCGGGGAGGGCGGCGCGCCGCTGCACCTGCATGCCCGCCTGCCGCCCGGGCCGCGCCTGGCGCGCGGCGACCGGCTGGGGCTGGCGCTGGACCCGGAGCGGGCCTTCGTGTTTTCGGCCGCGAGCCCCTAGATAACGCGCGGGGAGCCGCGGAGAATGCGGGAGCCGGGAAATGCACGGGCCAAGATTGGCGCTGCCGCCCGTTCCTGCTAACGGAAGCGGCCCCCGCCAGGGGCAACCCCGCCTGGGGGAGATGGGAAGCACATGTTCGATTTAGCCTGGTCCGAGATTGCCCTTATCGCGGTCGTCGCGGTCGTCGTCATCGGGCCGAAGGACCTGCCGGACGCCATCCGCAGCGTGGCCAAAGGGGTGCAGAAGCTGCGCCGCATGGCCTCCGAGTTCCAGAGCCACGCGGATGAGCTGGTGCGCGAGGCGAAGCTCGAGGATGTGCGGGACCAGATCCGCGATATCCGCAGCTTCGACATCAAGAGCACGATCGAGCGCAATCTCGACCAGGATGGCGAGATCCGCCGCACCTTCAACGACGACCCGCTGAAGGACGCCTGGAAGCCGACGCCCGCCGCCGACGCCCCGACGAGCACCACGACGGGTACCACGCCGGCCGCGGCCGGGGAGGGCGCCAGCCCCGCCGGCGGCCAGATCCACGGCCCCGAATCGCCCGCCGCCGCGCCGGAGCCGACGCGCCCGGCCGGCCCGCCGGCCTTCGTGCCGCCCAGCCTCGCCGCCGAGACCGGCCGCGACACCAATCCCGGCCCCGCGCGGCCGGCGGAGAGCAGCCCCGCGATGAGCCACACCCCGAACGCTTCCCCCGCGCCCGGCCCGTCCGCGGCTGGCTTGTCCGCGCCTGGCTCGTCCGCGCCTGGCCCGACCGTGTCCGACACGGGCGCGGCCAAGCCCACCTCCAGCGTCTGAGCCGCCGCCGTGGCCCGCGAACAGGAAGACATCATCGACGACAAGCCGATGCCGCTGATCGAGCATCTGCTGGAGCTGCGCACGCGCCTGCTCTGGTCGCTCGGCGCCTTCATCATCGCCTTCGCGCTCTGCTATTACTTCTCCGCCCAGATCTACGGCTTCCTGGCCCGCCCGCTGGCCGACATCCTGCACCAGCAATCGGGCGGCGAGCGGCGGATGATCTTCACCGCGCTCTATGAGGCCTTCTTCACCTACCTGAAGGTGGCGATGTTCGGCGCCGTCTTCATCAGCTTCCCGATGTGGGCGACGCAGCTCTGGCTGTTCATCGCGCCCGGCCTCTACCGCAGCGAGAAGAAGGCGCTGCTGCCCTTCCTGCTGGCCTCGCCGGTGCTGTTCCTGCTGGGCGCGGCGCTGGCCTACTACTTCATCTTTCCGCTGGCCTGGAAGTTCTTCATCTCCTTCGAGACGCCGCCGGGCACCGGCGCGCTGCCGGTGCAGCTGGAAGCCAAGGTCAGCGAGTATCTCAGCCTCGTCATGCACATGATCCTGGCCTTCGGCATCGCCTTCCAGCTGCCGGTGGCGCTGACGCTGATGGCCAAGGTGGGCATCGTCTCGGTGGCCGGGCTGAAGAAGGGCCGGCGCTACGCCATCGTCGGCATGTTCGTGGTCGCCGCCGTCATCACGCCGCCCGACATCATCAGCCAGGTCGGCCTCGCCGTGCCGCTGATCCTTCTCTACGAGATCTCCATCCTGGCCGCCGGCTGGGTGACGCCCAAGCGCGACGACGACGACAAGAGCTGAGCCCAAGCCATGCACGACATCCGCATTGTCCGCGCCGACCCGGCGGGCTTCGACGCCGCCCTGGCGCGGCGTGGCCTGCCGCCCTCGGCGGAGGCGATCCTGGCGCAGGACGCCGCCCGCCGCGCCGCCCAGACCACGGCGCAGGAGGCGCAGTCCCGCCGCAACCAGCTCTCCAAGGAGATCGGCCAGGCCAAGCGGCAGGGCGGCGACACGGCGGCGCTGGAGGCCGAGGGCACGGCGCTGCGCGCCCGGATGGAGGCGCTCGACGCCGAGGCCCGCGCCGCCGACGCCGCGCAGACCGCGCTGCTGGAGGCGCTGCCCAACCTGCTGGACCCCGCCGTGCCCGAGGGGCGGGACGAGGCGGACAATGTGGTGCTGCACCAGCATGGCGCGCCGCCCGAGCTGGGCTTCGCGCCGAAGCAGCATTTCGAGATCGGCGAGGCGCTGGGGCTGATGGATTTCGGCGCCGCCGCCAAGCTGGCCGGCGCCCGCTTCACCGTGCTGCGCGGCGCCCTGGCGCGGCTGGAGCGCGCCCTCGGCCAGTACATGATCTCGCTGCATGTCGACGAGCACGGCTATAGCGAGACCTCCGTGCCGCTGCTGGTGAACGACGCCACTATGTACGGCACCGGCCAGCTCCCCAAATTCTCCGAGGATCTGTTCCGCACCACCGATGGCCGCTGGCTGATCCCGACGGCCGAGGTGCCGCTGACCAACCTCGTGGCCGGCGAGATCGTGGCCGAGAACACCCTGCCGCTGCGCTTCACCGCGCTCTCCCCCTGCTTCCGCTCCGAGGCGGGCAGCGCGGGGCGCGACACGCGCGGGATGCTGCGCCAGCACCAGTTCAGCAAGGCGGAGATGGTGGCCATCACCCGGCCGGAGGATTCTGCGGCCGAGCATGAGCGCATGACGCAATGCGCCGAGCGGGTGCTGACGGAGCTCGGCCTCGTCTGGCGCCGGGTGCTGCTCTGCGCCGGCGACACCGGCTTCTCCGCCACCAAGACCTACGACCTGGAAGTGTGGCTTCCGGGGCAGGGGGCATGGCGCGAGATCTCCTCCTGCTCCAATTGCGGCGACTTCCAGGCCCGCCGCATGAACGCCCGCTACCGCCCCGAGGCGGCCCAGGGGAGCAAGGGCGGCACCGCCTTCCTGCACACGCTGAACGGCTCCGGCGTCGCCGTCGGGCGGGCGCTGATCGCGGTGCTGGAGACGCACCAGCAGGCGGATGGCAGCGTGCTCATCCCCGAGGTGCTGCGGCCCTGGATGGGCGGGAGCGAGCGCATCGGCTGAGGGCCGCGGCCCGTGCCCGGCGCGCACCGGAGTTTGCGCGAAGGTGCTTGCCGAGCGGCGCCTCTGCCCATAGGTTGCGCGGCAGTCGGGGCGTAGCGCAGCCTGGTAGCGCATCTGCTTTGGGAGCAGAGGGCCGGAGGTTCGAATCCTCTCGCCCCGATACTTCCTTCACCGGCGGGCCTGCCCGCCAGCCCCTGCCGGGAGCTGCGAACCGCATGAGCCGTGACATCGCCACCGCCCGAATCCACCGCCAGCCGCGCTCGGCCATGCAGTCCGGCAAGGCGCGCACCGGTGGCTGGCTGCTGACCTTCGCCCCGGCCGAGGCGCGCCGCACGGACCCGCTGACCGGCTGGTGGGGCTCGGGCGACACCCGCACCCAGCTCCGCATCAGCTTCTCCACCCGCGAGGCGGCCGAGGCCTATGCGCGGGCCAACAACATCCCCTACGACGTCGAGGCGGAGCTGCGGGAGCCGGAGATCAAGCCGAAATCCTACGCCGAGAACTTCCGCTACGGCCGCGCCGAGAACTGGACCCACTGACCGACCCGGCCTTCCGGCCGGCTCCGCACCCTTAGCTCAACTGGACAGAGCAACCGGCTTCTACCCGGTTGGTTGGGGGTTCGAGTCCCTCAGGGTGCGCCATCTTCGCAAGAGCACCATCCGGCAGGGCGGGATCTCCTGGCCGGATAAGGATGTCCGCAAAGGCCGCGACATAGCGCCTTTTCCGTGAGCGGGCGCGAAGGGAAGGCGCTCTAGCCGCCCCGCACCAGGCTCCACAGCAGGCGGTGGCCGGCCACCAGGGCCGCCTGATCCCGCGCCGCCAGGCGCCCGGGCGGCAGGCGCCACAGATAGCTCTCCATCATCTGCAGCAGGTGCCAGGCCAGCAACGTCTCGCCGGCATCGCAGGCGCTGAGGAAGGCCTGCATCAGCCGCTCCGGCAGGGTGCTGAGGGGGCTGGGGCAGAGGGTCTCCGGGATGGCGCATTCGGGCGGCATCGTGGCGTCTCCTTGCTCCGGTTGCCGGAGCAATACGCAGCAGGACCCGCTTTGGATCCCCTGGCCGGGCGCTTATTTTTCCGCATGCGGGAGAGGAGAGCCGGGTTCCGGGCGAAACCATCCCGCGCCTGGCCGTTTCCAGCATGACAGTGAGGAGGCAAGGTCATGCAAGACGCTCCCGGCCCCGACCGCAGCCACGACCCCGGCGATGCCGTTCCCGAAGGCGTCGCGGTGGAGCAGCCCGTTCCGCTCACGCCGGAGGAGGAAGAGGTGAAGAGGAAGCTGGAAAAGCTGCCGGACAGCGCCCGGCCGCCCTCCGGCCAGGGGTAGGAGCGCGCCGCGCCCCGGCGGCGGCTTCGGTTCTGGAGCCTTTCCCGTTCGCGCCGGCTCACGGAAAAGGCTCCAAGCCGCTGTTTCCACGGGTATCTTCCTGCGTTCAGGCAAAGCGGCCTGCCCGCGGTCCGTTCTAGCCGATCGTCGAGGCTTCCGGGCCGGCCAGCGCCAAGTCGCGCAGAGTCTCCAGAGCCGGGCGCAGCGCCGCCTCCTCCGGCGCGGCGAGGGCCAGCCGCACCGCATCCGGCGCATGCCCCGGCCCGGCGGCGAACTCGGCCGCGGGCGAGACGGCGATGCGCTGCCGGGCCGCCGCCGCGACGAAGGTTTCCGCCCGCCAGGAGCCGGGCAGCAGCAGCCACAGGTGGTAGGCGCGCGGGTCGCAGCGCAGGGTCAGGCCGGCCTCGCCCAGGATGGCCCGCGCCATCGCGTTGCGGTGCCCCGCGTCCAGCCGCTTGCGGCGCACCAGCTCGGCCACGCTGCCATCCTCCAGCCAGCGCGTCGCGGCGGCCATGGCCAGGCCTTGCGCCGCCCAGGCGCCCAGCCGCAGCGCAGCCCCCAGCCGGTGGCGCAGCGCCGGGGGCGTGGCCAGGAAGCCCAGCGTCAGGCCCGGCGCCACCCGCTTGGAGAGGCTGTCCACCACCACCACCCGCTCCGGCGCATGGGCGGCGAGCGGCTCCGCCGTGTCTTCCGCCAGGAAGGTGTAGACCGCGTCCTCCACCACCAGGATGCCGAGCTCGCGGCACAGCGCCGCCAGCTCCCGCCGCCGCGTGGCGGGCATGGTGATGCCCAGCGGGTTGTGCATGTCCGGCTGCACGTAGAGCAGCCGCAGCGGATGGGCACGGTGCGCGGCGGCCACGGCGTCGGGGCGCAGCCCCTCGGCATCCATCGCCAGCGAGACCGGCTGCAGCCCCAGCCGCAGGGCCAGCGCCTTGGCCAGCGGGTAGGTCATGGCCTCGAAGCCCAGCCGCTCGCCGGGCTCAATCAGCGCGGTGAAGCAGGCGGCCAGCGCCTGCTGCCCGCGCCCGGCGAAGAGCAGGTTCTCCGGCTGGGGCGCCCAGCCGCCGCGGCCCATCAGCCGCGCCACCGCTTCCCGCGTGGCGGCCTCGCCGCGCAGGGTGGGGCGGGAGAGCAGGCGCTGCAGCATCTCGGGCGCCACCAGCGGCGCCATACCGGCGGCCAGCATGGCGCCCTGCTCGGGCAGCACGGAGAAGTTCACCTCCATGTCCACCACCCCCGCCGGCTCGGAATCGTGGGCCGGGGTGGCGGGCAGGGTGGGGGTGGTGCGCAGGAAGGTGCCGCGGCCTACCTCGCCCACCGCCACGCCGCGCCGCACCAGCTCGGCATAGACGCGGCTGGCGGTGGAGGGGGCGATGCCCTGCCGGTGCGCGAAGTCCCGGCTGGTGGGCAGCCGGTCGCCCGGGCGCAGGCGGCCCTGTGCCAGATCCTCGGCGAGGCTGTGGGCAAGCCGGTCCGCGAGGGCGCGGTAATCGGGGGCACGGTCCTGGGTCATGGCCCGATTGTACCGAGGGCAATTCCGTTATTGAAGCGGCAATATGCCGGTGGCAAAGATTGACTCGGATCAATCAGGGGAAATTCTGTCATGGTCGGAGCGATATTCCGGCTCAATCGGATCAATGTGCTGAGCAATGCGCCGGTGCCGCGTCTGCGCGTGTTGCTGGCGCTGTGGCACCGCCGCGCCACCACCCGTGCCGCCCTGCGTACGCTGCCGCCCGAGCGGCTGCGCGACATCGGGCTGAGCGCGCCCGAGGCGCAGCGCGAAGCCGCGCGGTCCTTCTGGGAGGATGGGGAGCGGCGCCGCCGGAGCTGACCGGAGCGGCCAGCCGCACCAGCCAGTCGCCTCAGCCACTTGCCTCAGGGGGAGAGGCTGAAGGCGGGCTGCGCGGGGCCGGGAGCCTTCCGCCCCGGCTCCGCCGCCCGGGAGGGATGCAGGGCGGCGGGGTTCAGCTCGGCCACCACCGGCAGGTGGTCGGAGGCCTCGCGGCCCAGCGGGTCGCGCCAGCTCGGGCCGAGCAGGGGGGCGGGGCGGCAGAAGATCTCGTCCAGCCGCAGCAGGGGGCGGTGCGCGGGGAAGGTGCGGTGCCGCGTCACCGCCGGCAGCACCGGCGCCAGGGCGCGCCAGACCGGGCCGCGCCAGGACCAGTCGTTGAAGTCGCCCATCACCACCAGCGGGCCGTGCAGCCGCCGCGCCAGCGCCGCCAGCCGCGCGGCCTGGTGCCGCCGCTCGCGCCAGCGCAGGCCGAGATGGCTGGCGATGACGCCCAGGTAGCCGCCCGGCGTGCGCACCCGCGCCGAGATGGCCGTGCGCGGCTCCCGCCCGGGGTAGGAAAGGTCGTGCAGCGACTCCTCCTCCATTGGCCAGCGGCTGAGCAGCATGTGGCCATAGGCGCCGTCGCCGGCGCGCAGGGTCTCGGCCGTGGCATGGGCGGCGAAGTGCCCGCGCAGCGCGGCGAAGGGGGAGGGGCGGTCGCCGCGGTTGCGGCTCTCGATCTCCTGCACCGCCAGGATGTCGGGGTCGTGCCGGCGGATCAGCTCCAGCACCCGCTCCAGGTCGTAGCGCCCGTCCGGCCCGATGGCGGAGTGGATGTTCCAGGTCATCACACGCAGCTTCATGCGGCGCCGGCCTCCGCCTCGGCGCCCTCGGCGCCCGCCTGGCTGCGCGCGCTGCGCCGGCGGTACCACGAGACCAGGCTCTGCAGCCCGTAGGACATGCCGCCCCAGGCCACCAGCACGGCGGCGAAGCCCAGGATGTCGGTCAGGGAGGGGTCGGTCATGATGCGCAGCAGCCGGTCGCCCAGCGCCGTCATCAGGATCAGCCCGGGCGCCAGGCCCAGCGCCGTGCCCACCGTGTAGTCGAGCAGCGGGATGCGGATGGCACCGGCCACCAGGTTGACCAGGGTGAACGGCGCCACCGGCATCAGCCGCACCATGGTGACGGCCATGATGCCGTTGCGGGCGATGCTGCGGCTGACGCGGTTGATGCGCGGGCCGAGCAGCTTGCGCAGCAGCTTCGGCCCCACCTTGCGGCCGAGCAGGTAGGTGAGCACGGCGCTGACCATGGCCCCCACCGCCGCATAGGCCAGCCCCGGCCACAGCCCGAAGGCGGCCGCCGTGGCGACGATCAGCACGTTGACGGGGAAGGCGATGAGCCCCAGCGCCATGAACAGCCCGAGCGCGATGACCGGCCCCCAGGCGCCGTTGGCGTTCTGCATGGAGGCGCTGAAGGTCTCGGGGTTCAGATAGGCCGAGAGCGGCGTGTAGCGCCACACCACCCCCAGCAGCAGAACCGGCACCACGACCAGCGCCACGCGCGCCCAGAGCGGCAGGCCGTGCGGCGTGCCGTCGGCGCTGGTGAAATCGGCCAGCAGCATGGCGGAGCCGAGCGGGCGCTCCGGGTCGGCCACCGCCTCGATCTGCGGCAGGGCCTCGCCCTCCTCCAGCTCGCCATCCTCGATCGGCAGCAGCTGGTGGGCGCGGCCGCCGAGGCGGTCCAGCGCGCCGAACAGCCCGGCTTCCCGCACCAGGGCTTCCACCTGCTCCGGGGTGGCGGCGAGGTGCTCGGCCAGCAGCCGGTTCCGCACGCCGGCCACCATGGCGCGCTGCGCCGCCGTCTCGGCCTCGACCACGAGGTCGCACTCGGTGTCGGCGCCCATCGAGCGGTTGCAGAGATTGGCGGAGCCGATGCGCAGCACCCTGTCGTCCACGATCATGACCTTGGCATGGACCATCACGTCGGCCTGCGGCGTGCGCCGGGTGCCGACATGCGGGAAGACCAGCCGCACCCGGTCCGCCACCCCCGCCTCGCGCAGCAGGGTCATGAAGCGGATGCGCCCGGCCAGCATGGTGCGGTGCTCGAGCCAGGTGTGATGCGTCTTGGGGCCGAGGATGACCACCTGCAGCTGCGGCCGTGCGCGCAGCCGGTCCGCCAGCCGGCGCGCCAGGCCGAGCGCGGTGAGGAACTGGTTCTCGATGTAGAGGCTGCGCTCGGCGCGGTCGATCATCACCTCGAACAGGCGTTCCACCTCGCGCAGCTCGGGCTCGCCCTCGTAGCTGCCCTGGGTGCGGGCGATGCCGACCTTCACCTCGGTCAGGTCCGGCGTCACCTCGGCGGGCCAGGGGGCGGGGCGGTGGGGGACGGGCTCGCGCGGGCGCAGATCCTCGCAGGCGCCACGCGCCCAGCGGGCGCGGAACAGATCGGCCAGCGCGCCGGCCGCCTCGCCATCCACCATCATCTGCACGTCGTGGAAGGGGGCGTAGGTCTCGTCGCGGGGGTCCACCCGGTGCGGGTTGACCGGGTTGTGCGCCGGGGTGTCCCAGCGGCGGATGGTAAGGTCCAGCCCGCCCGAGAAGGCCAGGGTGTCGTCGATCACGGCGATCTTCTGGTGGTGGGAGGCACCGAACGCTACGTCGCCATCCAGGCACAGCTCGATCTGGGCGGGGGTGTTCCATTGCAGCGCCAGCTCGGGCAGCAGCTCGCGCTCCAGCGCGTAGAGCACCGAGTAGTCCCACAGCAGCAGCTTCACCCGCAGGCGCGGCCGGCGGCGCACCAGCTCGGCCAGGAAGGGGCCGAGGGTGGCGGGCAGCCCGTCCGTCGCCTCGCCGGAAGGGCCGACGAGGGGGGTGCGGCTGTCGATGTCCCAGCCCGCGATGAGGATGGTCTCGCGCGCCTGCTTCATGGCCTCGCGCAGGGCGCCGTAATAGGCGGCGGCATCGACCAGCACGGCGGCGCGCGGCGCGTGCTCCACGCGCCACACGGTGTCGCCGGGCCGCAGCAGGGGCTGCTCGGCGTACGGAGGAGGGGGCAGGACGGTGCCGCTGGCGGGGTTCGGAGTGCTCATCGCCATCCCGCAACGCAGCGGCACCGGAAAAGTGTCATGCGCGCCGCGGGACACAGCGGCCCCGGCGGCTGCAGACCCACGGCGGCAGGACGGGCGGGCTGTCAGCCCCGCAGGAAGACGGGCAGGTTGTCCAGCAGCCGCACCTCGCCCAGCCGGGCGGTGGCGAGCAGGCGGGCCTCGCCGTGCTGCCCCTCCGTCCAGGGCTTCAGCGTGTGCGGCACGACCAGGGCGAGGTAGTCGACGCCGAACCCGTCCGCCGCCAGCCCTTCGCGCGCCTCGGCCAGGGTGGGGGCGGCCGGGCGGCCCTCCGCCAGCGCCTTGGCCACGGCGCGGAGGCGGCGGGGCAGGGCGGCGGCGCGCGCCCGCTGCTCCGGCGAGAGGCGCTGGTTGCGGGAGGAGAGCGCCAGCCCGTCGGCGTCGCGCACCGTGGGCAGGCCGACGATCTCCAGCGGCAGGTGCAGATCCGCCACCACGCGGCGGATAACCTGGAGCTGCTGCCAGTCCTTCTCGCCGAACACCGCCACGTCGGCGCCGGTCATCATGAACAGCTTGGTGCAGACGGTGGCCACGCCGCGGAAATGGCCGGGGCGCTCATCGCCCTCCCAGCCCTCGGCCGGGCCGGCGGGCTCCACCACGGTGGCGGCGCCGGGCGGGTACATCACCGCCGGCGTGGGCATCCAGGCCAGGTCGCAGCCGGCGGCGCGCAGCTTCTCCAGGTCGCCCGCCTCGTCGCGCGGGTAGCGGGCCAGGTCCTCATGCGGCAGGAATTGCAGCGGGTTGACGAAGATGGAGGTGATGACGATCTCGGCCCGCCGCCGCGCCTCGGCCACCAGCGCCAAGTGCCCGGCGTGCAACGCCCCCATGGTGGGCACCAGCGCGATGCGCCGCCCCGCCGCCCGCCACGCGCCCGTGGCCGCCCGCAGCCCCTCCAGTTCCCGCTCGATCCGCATGTGATTCCGATCCTCCCGGCGATGGCCGGCCGTTCCTGGCCGGCGGCCTCTCCTGCCGCCTTCGCCCGCCCGGCGCAACCGGCGCCGCGCGGCGGCCGCCTGACGCGGGGGCCTGACGCGGTGTCTTGACGGGGCGGCTTGACGCAGGGGCCGCCGCGCGGGATCACCCCCGCCTGCCCAGGCGCGAAAGGTTCGACGATGCAGCGCGTGTTCTCCGGGATCCAGCCCTCCGGCATCCCCACCCTCGGCAACTATCTGGGTGCCATCCGCAACTGGGTGCCCATGATGGACGATCATGAGTGCATCTACTGCGTGGTGGACCTGCACGCGATCACCCAGCCCTTTGACCCGAAGACCCTGGCGCGGCAGACGCGCGAGATGGCCGCCGCCCTGATCGCCTGCGGCGTGACGCCGGACAAATGCACCCTGTTCGTGCAGAGCCATGTGCACGCCCATACGCGCCTCGCCTGGCTGTTCAACTGCGTGGCGCGCATCGGCTGGCTGAACCGCATGACGCAGTTCAAGGACAAGGCCGGCAAGGACCGCGAGAACGCCGGCGCCGGCCTCTATGTCTATCCCAACCTGATGGCGGCCGACATCCACGCCTATCACGCCACCCGCGTGCCGGTGGGCGAGGACCAGAAGCAGCACCTGGAACTGGCCAACGACATCGGCGAGAAGTTCAACCACGACTACGGCGTGGAGTTCTTCCCGCATATCGAGCCGATCATCCAGGGCGTCGCTGCGCGGGTGATGAGCCTGCGGGACGGCACCAAGAAGATGAGCAAGTCGGACCCCTCCGACCAGTCGCGCATCAACCTGACGGACGACGCGGACACCATCGCGCTCAAGATCCGCCGCGCCAAGACCGACCCCGAGCCGCTGCCGGCCGAGATGGCGGGGCTGGAGGCGCGGCCCGAGGCGCGCAACCTGGTGGGTATCCTCGCCGCCATCACCGGCACCACGCCGGACGCCGTGCTGCGCCAGCACGAGGGGCAGGGCTTCGGCACCTTCAAGGGCGTGCTGACCGACGCGCTGGTGGCGCATCTCGGCCCCATCCAGGCGGAGATGCAGCGGCTGCTGGACGACCCGGGCGCGGTGGACGCCGCGCTGCGCCAGGGCGCCGACAAGGCCGCCGCCATCGCCGAGCCGATCGTGCAGAAGGCCGAGGCGCTGGTGGGCTTCCTGCCGCGCGCCTGAAGCCGCCGCTCCTTCCGCCGCTCCCGCACCCGTGAAGCGGCGGAGGAGGTGCGGATCACAGTCCATTAACATCTTTTCCGCCATTCTCGGGTGGGCGGCCGGTCCCGGCCGCGCTCAGGTTCCAGGCAGCCAGGATGGCGCGTTTTGCAGCCTGCTCTCCTGACTGCCCGAGGATGCCTCATGTCCCTCTTCTCGCCCCCGCCCGCGGAAGAGCGCCGCAGGTTGGATGCGCTGCGCGCCCTGAACCTGCTGGAGACGCCCCCCAGCGAGAGCTACGACCGCATCACGCGCCTGGCCAGCCAGATGCTGGGCGCGCCCGTGGCCGCCGTCTCGCTGACCGACAGCCACCGGCAATGGTTCAAATCCGCCATCGGCACGGCGGGCCAGGAGCTTCCGCGCCATCAGGCGCCCTGCGCCGTGGTCAGCACCTCCGGGCAGATGCTGGTGGTGCCGGACATGCTGGAGGATGAACGCTTCGCCAGCAGCCCGCTGGTGCGGGCGGGCATCCGCTTCTACGCCGGCGCACCGCTGCTGACGCGCGAGGGGCTGGGGCTCGGCGCCATGTGCGTGCTCGACACCGTCCCGCGCGAGATCTCCCCCGCCGAGATGCAGTCTCTCACCGACCTCGCCGCCATGGTGATGGCGCAGGTGGAGCTGGAGCACGCCTTCGGCCGCATCGACCCGGTAAGCGGCCTGCCCAACCGGCTGCAGTTCCTCGACGAGTTCGCCGCCCGCCCGGTGGTGGAGGCGGCGGCGTACGGGGTGGCGCTGATGGTGGACCTCTCCCATTCCAGCCAGTTCGGCCAGGCGGTGACGGTGCTGGGGCCGGCCTATGTGGAGGCGGTGGCGCGGCATGGCGCCGAGGTGCTGGTCCGCACCCTGGGCGGCCGCAACGGGCTGTACCATATCGGCGGCTGCGCCTTCCTGGCGCTGCTGGAAGCCACCCGCCCGGGGGGGTGGCAGCAGGCGGTGGCGGCGCTGGAGGAGGCCTTCGCGGCGCCCGTGCCCTTCGCCGAGGTGCCGGTGAAGGCCACGCCCACCTTCGGCATCGCCACGTTCCAGCCCGGCCAGGGCAGCGCGGACGATGTGCTGCACGCCGCGGCCAGCGCCGCCGATGAGGCCCGCAGCGCCGGCAGCGGCGCCTCCCTCTACAGCGCCGACAGCCACGCGCGCAGCCGCCGCCGCCTGCGCCTGCTGGCCGATCTGGTGCCCGCCCTGGCGGCGCCGGACTCACTCAGCCTGATGTTTCAGCCACGTATCGAGATCGCCGGCGGCGCCTGCCAGGGCGCCGAGGCGCTGCTGCGGTGGTGCCATCCGGAGCTGGGCGCCATCTCGCCCGGCGAGTTCATCCCGCTGGTCGAGCAGACGGCGCTGACGCAGCCGGTGACGCGATGGGTCATCCGCCGCGCCGCCGCGCAGCTCGCCGCGCTGCGGCGGGACGGGCTTGGCCTGCGTCTCTCGGTGAACGTCTCGGCGTTGAACCTGGCCGAGCCGGATTTCACGCGGCACCTGATGGAGGCGCTCGAGGAGCATGGGCTGGAGCCGCAGGCGCTGGAGCTGGAGTTCACCGAGAGCGCGCTGATGCGCAATGGCGACGCCGCGCTGGCCCAGCTGCGGGCGCTGCGGGCGATGGGGGTGGAGATCGCCATCGACGATTTCGGCACCGGCTACAGCACCTTCTCCTACCTGCAGACCCTGCCGGCCAACATCGTCAAGCTGGACCAGTCCTTCATCCGCGGCCTGTCCGCCAGCGCGCGGGACCAGCGGCTGGTGGCCACCATGATCCAGCTGGCGCACGACCTCGGCCACCGCGTCGTGGCCGAGGGGGTGGAGGACCAGGCGGCGCTCGACTTTCTGGCCGCGCATGGCTGCGAGGAGGCGCAGGGCTACCTCATCGCCCGCCCCATGGCCGAGCCGGCGCTGCGCGACTGGCTGCGCGCCGGCGTCCGCGCTGCCGCCTGAGGCCGCGCCTCAGGCCGGCAGCACCCCGGCTCAGGCGGGCAGCAGCAGCGTCGCCGCCGCCTGGGCGGCGATTCCCTCGCCGCGCCCGGTGAAGCCGAGCCGCTCGGTGGTGGTGGCCTTCACCGAGACGCGGTCCACGGCAATGCCCATCAGCTCCGCCAGCCGCGCCCGCATGGCATCGGCGTGCGGGCCGATCTTCGGGCGCTCGCAAATCAGCGTCACGTCCGTATGGGTGATGATGCCGCCGCGCGCCGCCACGCGGCCGGCGGCGTGGCGCAGGAAGCGGGCGCTGTCGGCATCCTTCCACTCCGCCTCGCTGGGCGGGAAGTGGCGGCCGATATCGCCCTCGGCCAGCGCGCCGTAGATGGCGTCGCACAGCGCGTGCAGGCCGACATCGGCATCCGAATGCCCGTCCAGCCCCAGCGGGTGCGGGATGGTCAGGCCGCACAGCACGAGGGGGCGGCCCTCCACCAGCCGGTGCACGTCGAAGCCGGTGCCCATGGCGGGCAGGTAGCGCGGCAGCAGGGCGGCCTCGGCGCGGGCCAGGTCCTCGGGGTAGGTCACTTTCAGGTTGCTCTCCGATCCGGGCAGCAGGGCCACTTGCAGCCCGGCCGCCTCCAGCAGGGCGGCGTCGTCGGTGGCTTCTTCGCGCGCGGCGCGGTGCGCGTCCAGCAGCGCGGCGTAGCGGAAGGCCTGCGGCGTCTGCGCCCGGTAGAGGCCGGCGCGCGGCACGGTGCGCAGCACCCGCCCGCCCGCGCCCACCTTCAGCGTGTCGCTCACCGGCTGGGCGGGGATGGCGCCCATCAGGTCCTGCGGCACCTCGGCGGCCAGGGCGCCGAGCAGCGCCGCCACCGTGCCGCGCGGCACCACGGGCCGGGCCGCGTCATGCACCAGCACGATCCGGGGCGGATCGGCGGCCAGCGATTCGAGGCCACGCCGCACGCTCTCCTGCCGCGTCGCGCCGCCGGTGACGGGTGGCAGGCAGGGCAGGCCGGCGAGCAGGGCGGACACCGCCTCCGCCTCGCCCTCCGGCACCACGGGGAGGAGGGCGTCCACGCCGCCATCGGCCAGCAGGGCCTCGGCGGCGTGGCGCAGCACGGGGCGGCCGAACAAGGGGAGGTACTGCTTCGGCACGTCGGCACCGAAGCGGCTGCCGCGGCCGGCTGCCATCAGGAGGGCGATCACACGCATGGCGCGGACCCTAGCCGCAGTGGCGCCCGGCGCCCAGGGGGGCGTGGGCGCGGTTGGGGCTCAGCGGCCGCCGGCGGGCGGCAGGTCCGGCGCGCCGGCGGGGGTGGGGGCCTGCTCCAGCCGGGCGATCATGGCCTTCATCTCGCCGATCTCCCGGCGCTGCGCGTCGATGATGGCATCGGCCAGGGCGCGCACCTCCGGGTCGCGGATATGGGCGCGCTCGCTGGTCATGATGGCGATGGAATGGTGCGGGATCATCGCCTTCATGTAGGAGAGGTCGTCCACCGTGGCCTGGCTGCGCACCATCCAGAGCGAGCCGGCGAAGACCAGCGCCGCCCCGGCCAGGATGCCGGCATTGGCCGCCCGGCTGCGGTACATGCCCAGCATGAAGAGCAGCATGACGATGGCCATGGTGGCGCCCATCAGCAACGCCATCCAGCCCCGCGTCTGGCTGAAGAACACATGCTCCAGCGCATAGGTGTTCAGGTACATCAGGCCGAACATCACGATGGTGGAGGTGGCGATCATCGCGGCGAAGCGGGCATAGCTCATCGCGCGGCTCCTTCTCGGGGCGGGGGATGCCCTTGCAACGCCGTCTGCGGGCGCGGGATGCGGCCGGCATTGCCCTGCGCGGGGCGCATGGCCGGGTTTTGCCCCCCTGCTGGGCGGTTGCGCATGGACGCCAGCGGGTTCCGCCACTAGATTGCCCAAATCATGAGCATCGCCCCCACCTCCTCCCCGGCGACCACGCCGCGCCTGCGGCCGATCATGGTCGGGCCGATCCGCATCGATGCGCCGGTGATCCTGGCGCCCATGTCCGGCGTCACGGACCTGCCTTTCCGCCGGCTCTGCCGCGAATTGCAGGCGCCGATGGTGGTGAGCGAGATGATCGCCAGCCAGGCCATGGTGCGCGAGAACCGGCAGACGCTGAAGATGGCCGAGGTGGACGGATTCGGCGGCCCGACCAGCGTGCAGCTGGCCGGCTGCGACCCGGCGGTGATGGCCGAGGCGGCGAAGCTGGCGGTGGACCACGGCGCCGCCATCGTCGACATCAATTTCGGCTGCCCGGTGAAGAAGGTGGCGATCGGCCAGCAGGCCGGCAGCGCGCTGATGCGCGACGAGATCGGCGCCGCCCGCATCCTGGAGGCGGTGGTGAAGGCCGTGCCCGGCCCGGTGACGCTGAAGATGCGCATGGGCTGGGACCACAACAGCCTCAACGCCCCGCGCCTGGCGAAGATCGCCGAGGAATGCGGCATCCGGCTGGTGACGGTGCACGGCCGCACCCGGCAGATGCTCTACACCGGCACCGCCGACTGGGCCTTTGTGGCCAAGGTGAAGCAGGCGGTCTCCATCCCCGTCATCGTCAATGGCGACATCCTGACGCCGGAGCACGCCGCCGAGGCGCTGCGCCAGTCCGGCGCCGATGGCGTGATGATCGGGCGCGGCTGCTACGGCCGGCCCTGGCTGCTGGCCCGCACCGCCGCCCACCTGACCGGCGCCGCGCCGCTGCCCGAGCCCGACCTCGCGGCCCAGTACGACATCGTGCTGCGCCACTACCGGGCGATGCTGGAGCACCATGGCAGCCACCCCGGCGTGCGCCTCGCCCGCAAGCATTTGGCCTGGTATTCCAAGGGCCTGCCCGGCTCGGCCGAGTTCCGCGTGAAGGTGAACCAGGCCGAGACGCAGGCCGCGGCCGAGGCGCTGCTGGCGGAGTTCTACCTGCCGCTGATCGAGCAGGGGGTGGAGGCGGTGCGCGACACCTACCGCGAGGCGGGCGCGGAGTCGGGGATGGATTCCCTGGCCGCATGAGCGCCGCCATGACGGGCACGGCCCCCCGCCGCCCGGCCGCGCCGGCAGCATCCCCGGCCAACCCGCCGGCCACCTCGCCGGCCCCTCTGGCGGCCGCCGCCGAGAGCCGGCCGCTGCCGGATTCCCTGACGCTGCTCTCCGCCCTGCCGGTGCCCATGGTGGTGCTGGACGAGGCGGAGCGCTTCCGCTTCGCCAACCCGGCGGCGGAGCAGTTCTTCCAGCTCTCCTCCGGCACCCTGGCGCAGATGCGGCTCTCCGACCTGATCCCGCCCGACAGCCGGCTCTTCGCGCTGGTGGGCCAGGTGCGGGTGCTGGACGCGCCGGTTTCCGACCACGACCTGACGCTGGAGAGCCCGCGCCTGCACCGCACCGGCGTCGCCGCCCATGGCGCGCCGCTGCCGGAGATGCCGGGCGCCGTGGTGCTGACGCTGCAGGATGGCAGCAAGGCGCAGCGGCTGGACCGGCAGCTCAACTTCCGCGGCGCGGCGCGCGGCGCCTCCGCCATGGCGGAGATGCTGGCGCATGAGGTGAAGAACCCGCTGAGCGGCATCCGCGGCGCCGCGCAGCTGCTGGAGCAGTCCGCCAGCGAGGCGGACCGCGAGCTGTGCACCCTGATCCAGGACGAGGCGGACCGCATCCGCACCCTGGTCGAGAAGATGGAGATGTTCTCCGAGCGCCCGGTGGAGCGCGCGGCGGTGAACATCCACGAGGTGCTGGACCATGTGCGGCGCATCGCCGCGCGCGGCTTCGCCAGCCACCTGCGCATCACCGAGGATTACGACCCCTCGCTGCCGCTGGTGCTGGGCAACCGCGACCTGCTGGTGCAGATCCTGCTCAACCTGGTGAAGAACGCGGCCGAGGCGGTGGACCCGCAGGGCGGCGAGATCCATCTCTCCACCGCCTATCACCACGGGGTGCGCATCGCCATCCCGGGCTCGCGCGAGCGGGTGCACGTGCCGCTGCAGGTGAGCGTGCGCGACAATGGCCCCGGCATCCCGGAGGAGGTGGCCTCCACCCTGTGGGAGCCCTTCGTCACCACCAAGCGGGGCGGGCAGGGGCTGGGCCTCGCTCTCGTCGCCAAGCTGGTGGCCGACATGGGCGCGCTGATCGAGTGCGATACGCGGCCCGGCCGCACCGTCTTCCGCATCTCCCTGCCGATGTGCCCCGCCGACCTCCCCGCCCCGCGCAAGATCCGAGACGAATGACCGACTCACGCACCATCCTCGTGGCCGATGACGACCGGGCCATCCGCACCGTGCTCTCCCAGGCGCTCGGGCGCGCCGGCTACACCGTCCGGGCCACCTCCTCCGCCGCCACGCTGTGGCGCTGGGTGGAGGAGGGGGCCGGCGACCTCGTCATCACCGATGTCGTCATGCCGGACGAGAACGGGCTGGACCTGGTGCCGCGCATCCGGCGCGTGCGGCCGGAGCTGCGCGTGGTGGTGATGTCCGCCCAGTCCACCTTCATGACGGCGGTGAAGGCGGCGCAGCGCGGCGCCTTCGAGTACCTGCCCAAGCCCTTCGACCTGAAGGAGCTGCTGGCCGTGGTCGCCCGCGCGCTGACCGCGCCCGCCGTGGCCGTGCCGGCCGCGGCGGAGGACGAGGAGGAGCGGCTGCCGCTGGTCGGGCGCAGCCCGGCCATGCAGGAGATCTACCGCACCGTCGCGCGGCTGACGACGACCGACCTGACGGTGATGATCACCGGCGAGAGCGGCACCGGCAAGGAGCTGGTGGCGCGCGCCCTGCACGACTATGGCCGCCGCCGCACCGGGCCGTTCGTGGCCATCAACATGGCCGCCATCCCGCGCGAGCTGATCGAGAGCGAACTGTTCGGGCATGAGCGGGGCGCCTTCACCGGGGCGCTGGCGCGCGGCGTCGGCCGCTTCGAGCAGGCGGCGGGCGGCACGCTGTTCCTCGACGAGATCGGCGACATGCCGGCCGAGGCGCAGACCCGCCTGCTGCGCGTGCTGCAGGAGGGGGAGTTCACCACCGTCGGCGGCCGCAACCCGATCAAGGCCAATGTCCGCATCGTGGCGGCGACGCACCGCGACCTGCGGCAGTCGATCCGCAGCGGCATGTTCCGCGAGGACCTGTTCTACCGGCTCAACGTGGTGCCCATCCGCCTGCCGCCGCTGCGCGAGCGGATCGAGGACATCCCGCTGCTGGCGCGCCACTTCCTGGACCGCGCTAAATCCGCCGGCCTGCCCTCCAAGCAGCTCGACCAGGGGGCGGTGGACCGGCTGCGGCAGCATGCCTGGCCCGGCAATGCCCGCGAGCTGGAGAACCTGATGCGGCGCCTCGCGGCGCTGTATCCGCAGGAGGTGATCGGCGCCGATGCCGTGGCCGCCGAGTTGGCCGAGGCGGAGCCGCTGGCCGAGCTGGAGCTGCGCACGCCGGAGACGCTGGAGCAGGCGGTGGAGCGCCACCTCTCCTCCTTCGTCGCCGCGCAGAAGGACGGGCTGCCGGTGCGCGACCTCTATGAGCGGGTGCTGGCCGAGGTGGAGCGGCCGCTGCTGCGCCTCGCCCTGGCCGCCACGCGCGGCAACCAGATCAAGGCCGCCGCCATGCTCGGCCTCAACCGCAACACCCTGCGCAAGAAGATCCGCGAGCTGGACCTGCCCGTGGTGCGCGGCCTGTCGTGAGCGACACGTCCTCCCGCCCCGGGCGCGGGGGGGAGGGCCAGCCTCCCTCCCAGCCGGCGCCGAGGCCCTCCTGGGCGCGGCGGATGATGGACCTGCTGTTCGGCCGCGCCATGACGCTCGGTCTGGCCGTCGGCGCCCTGCTGCTCGGCATCGGCACCTTCACCCTGCTCTCCGGCGGCAGCCCCTTCGGGCCCACGCGGCCGGGGCAGGTGGTGGCCATGGTGCTGATCAACGCCGCCTTCCTGCTGCTGCTGCTCGTCTCGCTCACGGCCCGGCTGGTGCGGATGTGGGCGGAGCGGCGGCGCGGCTCGGCCGGCTCCCGCCTGCATGTGCGGCTGGTCATGCTGTTCAGCGTGGTGGCGGTGGTGCCGGCGCTGCTGGTGGCCACCTTCGCCGCCGTGTTCTTCAACCTCGGCATCCAGGCCTGGTTCAGCGACCGGGTGCGCGAGACGCTGGAGGCCAGCCTCGTCGCCTCCCGCGCCTATCTGGACGAGCACCGCAACACCATCCGCGCCGACGCGCTGGCCATGGCCGCCGACCTCAACCGCAACGGCCGCCTGCTGGACGACAACCAGTATGTCTTCGCCCGCATCCTGGCCAGCCACACGGCGCTGCGCGGCCTGACGGAATCGATCGTCTTCGAGCCGGTGCTGAACCGCGTGGTGAGCCATGCCGGGCTGACCACCACCGCCGTGCTCAGCCCGCTGCCCGCCTGGGCCATGGAGGTGGCGCGCAGCGGCGAGGTGGCGGTGCTGCCGGGCGAGACGGAGGAGGGGCGGGTGCGCGCCCTCGTCGAACTGGACATCGGCCCCGGGCTGATGCTGCTGATCGGCCGGCCCGTCGATCCGGGCGTCATCGAGCACATGCAGCGCACCGAGCTGGCCTTCCAGCAATACGACCAGCTCGACCGCAACCGTTCCGGCCTGCAGGTCACCTTCGCGATGATCTTCGCCATCGCCGCGCTGCTGGTGCTGATGGCGGCGGTGCTGATCGGCCTGGTCATCGCCAACCAGATCGCCCGCCCGCTCTCCCGCCTCATCGTGGCGGCGGAGCGGGTGCGCGGCGGCGACCTCTCGGTGCGCGTCATCGAGGGGCAGGGGGATGACGAGGTCGGCTCCCTCAGCCGCGCCTTCAACCGCATGACCAACCAGCTCGCCGCCCAGCGCAGCGAGTTGATGGAGGCCTACCGGCAGATCGACGAGCGGCGCCGCTTCACCGAGACGGTGCTCTCCGGCGTCTCGGCCGGCGTGGTGGGGCTGGACATCGAAGGCCGCATCAACCTGCCCAACCGCCGCGCCGGCGAGCTGCTGGGGCTGGACCTGGAGAACGAGCTGGGCGTGCCGCTGGTGCAGGTGGCGCCGGAATTCGCGCCGCTGCTGGAGCCGGTGCTGGCGGCGCCGGACCGGCCGCGCATGGGCGAGATCCGCATCGGCCCGGCCAGCGAGCGGCGCACCCTGATGGCCCGCATCGGCGCCGAGACGCAGCGCGGCGAGGTGGTGGGCTTCGTCGTCACCTTCGACGACATCACCGAGCTGCTCTCGGCCCAGCGCAAGGCGGCGTGGTCCGACGTGGCGCGGCGCATCGCGCACGAGATCAAGAACCCGCTGACCCCGATCCAGCTCTCGGCCGAGCGGCTGAAGCGCCGCTACCTGAAGGAGATCCAGTCCGACCCCGAGACCTTCAAGGCCTGCACCGACACCATCGTGCGGCAGGTGGGGGATATCGGGCGGATGGTGGACGAGTTCTCCGCCTTCGCGCGCATGCCACAGCCGGTGATCCGCCCCGAGCCGCTGGCGCAGGTGGCGCGGGAGGCGCTGATCCTGCAGCAGAACGCGCATCACGATCTCGTCTACACCACCCGCATCCCGGAGGATCTGCCGCGCGTGCCCTGCGACCGGCGGCTGATCGGCCAGGCGCTGACCAACCTCCTCGCCAACGCCGCCGATGCCGTCGCCGCCCGCCTCCAGGCCGAGGCGGCGGAGGGGCTGGAGCCCGCTCCGGGTGCCATCATCCTGTCGGTGGAGCCGCAGGGGGAGTGGGTGACGCTGGCGGTGGAGGACAATGGCGTCGGCCTGCCGCAGGGGGATGAGCGGGAGCGGCTCACGGAACCGTATGTGACACATAAACCAAAAGGGACCGGCCTTGGTCTTGCCATAGTCAAGAAGATCATGGAGGACCATGGCGGACGGCTGTTGCTGGCCGAGCGGGAGGCAACGAAGGACGGCGTCGTGCGTGGTACCCGTGCGGCGCTGGTGCTGCCCCTGCGCGGTGTGCCGGAGGATCCCGGGACGGACATGGCAGGAAAGACTACGGAGATGCAACGGCATGGCGCATGATATCCTGATCGTCGATGACGAGCCGGACATCCGTGCGCTGATCGAGGGTATCCTGTCGGACGAGGGCTACGACACCCGCGTCGCGCAGAATTCGGACAGCGCTCTGGCGGCTTTCCGCGCCCGCCGGCCCAACCTCGTCATCCTCGACATCTGGCTGCAGAATTCGCGCCTCGACGGGCTCGGCATCCTGGAAGCGATGCAGCGCGAGGAGCCGCAGGTGCCGGTGGTGATGATCTCCGGCCACGGCACCATCGAGACGGCGGTGCAGGCGATCCAGCAGGGCGCCTACGACTTCATCGAGAAGCCCTTCAAGTCCGACCGGCTGATCCTGATCGCCGAGCGGGCGCTGGAGGCGGCGCGCCTCAAGCGCGAGGTGAGCGAGCTGAAGCTGCGCGCCGGCCCGGAGACGGAGCTGCTCGGCAGTTCCTCGCTGATCGGCCAGCTGCGCGGCGCCATCGACCGCGTGGCGCCCACCGGCAGCCGGGTGCTGATCTCGGGCCCCGCCGGCGCCGGCAAGGAGGTGGCGGCGCGGATGATCCATGCCCGCTCCCGCCGCGCCAACGAGCCCTTCGTCGCGCTGAACTGCGCCACGCTGAACCCGGGCCGCTTCGAGGAGGAGCTTTTCGGCGTCGAGGCCGGGCCAGATGGCGCGCCACGCCGCGCCGGCGTGCTGGAGCGCGCCCATGGCGGCACGCTGCTGCTGGACGAGGTGGCGGACATGCCGCTGGAGACCCAGGGCAAGATCGTCCGCGCGCTGCAGGAGCAGGGCTTCGAGCGCGTCGGCGGCGCCACGCGGGTGAAGGTGGATGTGCGGGTGCTGGCCACCACCAACCGCGACCTCTCCGCCGAGATCGCCGCCGGGCGTTTCCGCGAGGATCTCTACTACCGCCTCGCCGTGGTGCCGCTGCGCGTGCCCTCGCTGCGCGAGCGGCGGGAGGACGTGCCGGCGCTGGCGCGGCACTTCATGGCCCGCTCGGCCGAGACCTCCGGCGTGCCGGCGCGCGAGCTGTCCGAGGACGTGCTGGCGGCGATGCAGGCCTATGACTGGCCCGGCAATGTGCGCCAGCTGCGCAACCTGGTGGACTGGCTGCTGATCATGGCGCCGGGCGGCCCCGGCGAGCCGATCCGCCCGGAGATGCTGCCGCCCGAGGTGGGCTCGGCCGCGCCCGCCGCGCTGAAGCTCGACCGCTCCTCGGAGATCATGACCCTGCCGCTGCGCGAGGCGCGGGAGTTGTTCGAGCGGCAGTACCTGGAAGCGCAGCTGCTGCGCTTCGGCGGCAACATCAGCCGCACGGCGAACTTCGTCGGCATGGAGCGCAGCGCGCTGCACCGCAAGCTGAAGTTCCTGGGCGTGCAGGCCGAGGACCGCGCCGCGCCGGCCTGAGGCGGGACGGCGCGGCGGGGCCGGGGAGGGGTGCCTCGCCGGCTTTTTTGCGCCCTGCGCCCATTGCCGCGCCGCGCCGATGGCGCGAAGCTGCGCCCCTCCTGCGAACCACGAGGAAGAGAGTCAGGGCATGTCCCGCATCGCCTATGTCAACGGCCGCTACGTCCCGCAGCGCGAGGCCAGCGTGAATGTCGAGGATCGCGGCTACCAGTTCGGCGATGGCATCTACGAGGTGGTCCATCTCTACAATGGCCGCTTCGTCGACGAGGACCGGCACCTGGACCGGCTGGAGCGCTCGCTGCGCGAGATCCGGCTGCCGATGCCGCTGACGCGCCAGGCGCTCTCCCACGTGCTGCAGGAGGTGGCGCGCCGCAACCGCGTGACCGAGGGGCTGCTCTACATGCAGGTGACGCGCGGCGTGGCGCGGCGCGACCACCCGTTCCCGGCCAGGCCCGTGCCGCCGGCGCTGGTCGTCACCGTCAAGCGCATCGCGCCCTATCCGGCGAGCGTGGACAACTGGGGCGCGGCGGCGATCACCATGCCCGACCTGCGCTGGGCGCGGCGGGACATCAAGAGCATCAACCTGCTGCCCAACGTGCTGGCCCGCCAGGCGGCGCGCGAGCAGGGCGCGGTGGAGGCCATCCTGTTCGAGGAGGCCACCGGCGTCGTGACGGAGGGGGCGGCCACCAGCTTCTGGATCGTCGACGAGCACGGCACCATCCGCACCCGCCCGCTCTCGCACGACATCCTGCCCGGCTGCACCCGCGGCGCGCTGATGGCCGAGCTGAAGGAAGCCGGCATCGGCTTCTCCGAGGCGCCCTTCACGCTGGAGGAGATGCGCCGCGCGCGGGAGGCCTTCATCACCTCCGCCACCTCCTTCGTGAAGCCGATCGTCAGGATCGACGGGCAGGATGTGGGTGACGGCAAGCCCGGCCCGGTGGTGCGCCAGCTCTTCGACATCTTCGCGCGCCATGTGAAGGGCGCGGTGAAGAACGCGGCGTGAGCCAGGCCCCGCTGCCCCGCCCGCGGGCGATCCTGTGGGACTGGGACAACACGCTGGTCGATGCCTGGGCCGGCGTGCAGGCGGGGATGAACGCCGCGCTGCGCGGCTTCGGCCTGCCGGAATGGAGCCGGGAGGAGGTGCAAGCGCGCGCCCGCCTCTCCCTCCGCGAATCCTTCCCCGCCATCTTCGGCGCCGAGTGGGAGCGGGCGCGGGAGCTGTTCTACGCCGAGGTGCGGGCCCGCCACCTGGAGGTGCTGATCCCGCTCGCCGGCACGCTGGAGGCGCTGGAGGCCGCGGGCCCCTGGCCGCTCGGCATCGTCTCCAACAAGCAGGGGCCGATCCTGCGGGCGGAGGCGGCGCATCTGGGCTGGGCGGCGCGCTTCGGCGCCGTGGTGGGGGCGGGGGATGCCGTGGCGGACAAGCCGGCCGCGGCACCCGTGCTGCTGGCGCTGGAGCGTCTTGGCGTGGCGCCGGGGCCGGAAGTCTGGTTCATCGGCGATACGGGGGTGGACATGCAGGCGGCGCGGGCCGCCGGCTGCTCCGCCGTGCTGCTGGGCGATGCCGCGCATGATGGCGGCGTGGCCGCTCTGGCACCCGATGCCCTCTTTACAGACGGCCATGCGCTCGCCAGATGTCTACGCGGCCTTGCCAAAACCCCCCTCCCTGCGTGATCTTGCGGGCGAACCGACAGGCACACCGCCTGCCGGGGCGGAGCCCCATGCCAGGGTGAAGGCCGGCACAACGCCGCCCGCCCAAAGGTGGCTCGCCAAGAAAAAGAAGGACCGAGCCCATGGCCGCCGAGAAGTCCCAGAATGTTCAGGATGTCTTCCTGAACCATGTCCGCAAGAGCAAGACGCCGGTGACCATCTTCCTGGTCAATGGCGTGAAGCTGCAGGGCATCATCACCTGGTTCGACAATTTCTCCGTCCTGCTGCGCCGGGACGGTCACACCCAGCTGGTCTACAAGCACGCCATCAGCACCGTCATGCCGGGCGCGCCGATCATGCTGTTCGATGCCGCAGCGGCCGGCTCCGGTGCCACCCAGGGCGCTCCCGCCCAGGGCGGCTCCGTGGCCGTGACGCGTGAAGGCACCATGACATTGCAACGTGAGGTCAATCCTGTCGGCTCCTCCGACTGAGAACAACGCGGCGACGGGCGGCAAGCCCACCCTCGCCGCGGTTCTGCTGCCTTTCGAACGCCCGACGCGCCCTGGCGGCGCCGAGGGCATTGTGCCCTTTCCTGAGGCCCGTGCCGCCAGCCGTGCGGCCGAGGCACGGCTGGCCGAGGCCGTCGGCCTCGCCGCCTCGATCGGGCTGACCATCGTGCACAGCGCGGTGTTCCCGCTGCGCGCCCGCCGCCCCGCCACGCTGCTGGGCGAGGGGCAGGTGGAGATGGCGCGCGAAGCCATCGACGAGCACCAGATCGGCGTCGTCGTCGTCGATGCCGCGCTGAGCCCCGTGCAGCAGCGCAACCTGGAGCGCGCCTGGGGCTGCAAGGTGATCGACCGCACCGGGCTGATCCTGGAGATCTTCGGCGAGCGCGCCCGCACGCGCGAGGGCTCGCTGCAGGTCGAGCTGGCGCATCTGGAATACCAGCGCACCCGCCTCGTCCGCTCCTGGACACACCTTGAGCGGCAGCGCGGCGGCTTCGGCTTCCTCGGCGGCCCGGGCGAGAGCCAGATCGAGATCGACCGCCGGCTGATCGGCGAGCGGATCGTCAAGCTCAAGCGCGAGCTGGAGCAGGTGCGGCGCACCCGCGGCCTGCACCGCGCGGCGCGCACCCGCGTGCCGTTCCCGGTGGTGGCGCTGGTGGGCTACACCAATGCCGGCAAGTCCACGCTGTTCAATGCGCTGACCGGCGCGGGCGTGTTCGCGCAGGACCAGCTCTTCGCGACGCTGGACCCGACCATGCGGGCCATTCGGCTGCCCTCGGGCCGCACAGTGATCCTGTCCGACACGGTGGGCTTCATCAGCGACCTGCCGACGCAGCTCATCGAGGCGTTCCGCGCCACGCTGGAGGAGGTGGCCTCGGCCGACATCATCCTGCATGTGCGGGACGTGGCGCACCCGGACACCAGCGCCCAGCGGGCCGACGTGATGGGCGTGCTGAACGAGATGGCCACCGGCCCCGACCCGGCGCTGGACGAGAACTGGCCCGCCCGCACCATCGAGGTGCTGAACAAGGCCGACCTGCTGGGCGGCGTGGCGGACGTGCCGGGGGCGGACGATGCCACCTCGGTCGCCGTCTCGGCGCTGACGGGGGAGGGGCTGGAGGCGCTGCGCGCGGCGCTCGACGCCCGGCTGGCGGCGGGGATGGAGACGGTGGACTACACCCTCCCCACCACCGACGGCGCCCGGCTGGCCTGGCTCTACCAGCATGGCGAGGTGCTGACGCGCGAGGATGGGGAGGCGAGCATCCGCCTCAGCGTCCGCCTGACCCCCACTGACCGTGCCCGCTTCGAGCAGCAGAACTGACCGCGACAGGGAATAGAATGCGCTTCAACGAACGGATGGCGACCGAGATCGCCACCCTGCTGCGCGACGCCGCGCTGGCCGAGATCAAGCCGCGCTTCCGCCGCCTGGCGAGCGGCGCCATCCGCGCCAAGAGCAGCGCCACGGACCTGGTGACGGATGCGGACGAGGCGGCGGAGCGGGTCATCACCGCCGCCCTGACCGAGCGCTTCCCCGGCTGCGTGGTGGTGGGGGAGGAGGCCTGCGCCGCCGACCCCGCCGTGCTGGGCCGGCTGGCCGGGGCGGACCTCGCCTTCGTGGTGGACCCGGTGGACGGCACCGCGAACTTCGCTGCCGGCGTGCCGCTGTTCGGCTGCATGGCCGCCGCCGTGGTGAAGGGCGAGGTCGTCGCCGCCTGGATCCACGACCCGATGGGCGACGACACCGCCATCGCGCTGCGCGGCGAGGGCGCCTGGATCGAGGCGCCGGACGGGCACCGCACGGATCTGCGCGTGGCGGCGCCGGTGCCGGTGAACCAGATGATCGCCGGCGTCTCCTGGACCTATATCGCCGAGCCGGTGCGCTCGCAGCTGACGGCGCGGCTGCCACGCTTCGCCGGCGGGGTGCAGTTCCGCTGCGCCGCGCACGAGTACCGGCTGGTGGCCAGCGGCAACGCGCATGTGGTGGTCTACAACAAGCTGATGCCCTGGGACCACCTGCCGGGCTGGCTGCTGCACCGCGAGGCCGGCGGCTACAGCGCCCGCTTCGACGGCAGCGAGTACCGCCCCGAGCACACCGCCGGCGGCCTCATCGCCGCGCCGGACAAGGCGAGCTGGGGCGCGGTCCGAGAGGCGCTGTTCGGCGCCTGACGGCGGGAGGGGCGCGCCAGCGCCCCTTCCTCAGCCTCCGGCCTGCTTCACCTGCTGCCAGAGCGCCTCCATGCGCTCCAGCCCGGCATCGGCCGGGCTCTGGCCCTCGGCCGCGAGGCGGCTCTCCACCGCGTTGAAGCGGCGCTCGAACTTGGCGTTGGCGCCGCACAGGCAGGCCTCGGGGTCGAGGTCCAGCTTGCGGGCGAGGTTGGCCAGCACGAACAGCATGTCGCCGAGCTCGTCCGCCAGCCGGGCGCGATCGGCGCCGGGCAGCTCGGCCCGCAGCTCGGCGGTTTCCTCGGCCAGCTTGTCCAGCACCGCCTCGGCATCCGGCCAGTCGAAGCCGACGCGGCCGGCGCGGCGGGTCAGCTTGGCGGCGCGGGTCAGGGCGGGCAGGGCGGTGGGGATGCCGGCCAGGGTGCCGGTCTCGGCGCGGGCGGCGCGCTCGGCCTGCTTCTGCACCTCCCAGGCCTGCACCTGGCCTTCCGTGTCGCGCGCCGCAGCCTCGCCGAAGACATGCGGATGGCGGCGGATCATCTTCTCCGAAATGGTGTCGGCCACCGCCGTGAAGTCGAAGGCGCCGGCCTCGCGCGCCATCTGCGCGTGATAGACGACCTGGAACAGCAGGTCGCCCAGCTCGTCCTGCAGCGCCGGCATATCGGCGCGCTGGATGGCATCCGCCACCTCATAGGCCTCCTCGATGGTGTAGGGCGCGATCGAGGCGAAGTCCTGCTCCCGGTCCCAGGGGCAGCCATCGGGGGCGCGCAGCCGGGCCATGATGGAGAGGAGGCGGTTCAGCGCGGCGGAGGCGTCATCCAAGGCGGGAATCCTCGTCGGCAGGGTGGTTCACGCAAAACGTATAAGGAAGATTATGACAATTCTCACGAGGCCAGGACATCGAGGATCAACCCGTCATACGCAGCCTCGATCCCCTCAGGCAGGTTCTGTCCAAGCCAGGACCAGTCGAGGTCATGCCCCATATGCGTCAACACCGTCCGGCGTGGGCGCAGCCTCTCCACCCACTCCCGAACAAGGTCCAGATGCGCATGCACCGCATGCGGCCGGCGCTGGAAGCAGCCCACCACCCAGGTGTCGAGACCGTGCAACTGCTCCAGGCTTTCCTCCGGCATCCGCACCACGTCCGTGGAATAGGCGAAGTTGCCGATGCGCAGCCCGAGCGTCTCCATCACCTTGTGGTCCTGGCGGTAGAGCTGCACCGGCAGCCCCGCCGCCTCCACCACCTGGCCGGGCCGCACCGGGATCGGCGTCAGCGCCGGGCGGAAGAAGGCCGGTGGCGTCGGCGCGCGGAAGGCATAGTCGAAGCGGGCCTTCAGCTCCGCCAGGGTGATCTCGGTGGCATAGACCGGGATGGCCGCGCCGATCGCCCGGTTGAGCGGCCGGAACTCGTCGAGCCCCATGATGTGGTCGGCATGTCCATGGGTGACGAGCAGCGCATCCACCCGGCCGATGCGGTTGGCCAGGAGCTGGTTGCGCAGGTCCGGCCCGGCGTCGATCAGCAGCCGCTGCCCATCCGGCGCCTCGATCAGGATGGAGGAACGGCCGCGGCGGTTGCGCGGCTCGGCGGGGTCACAAGCGCCCCAATCGCCCGCGCCATCCGGGCCGCCCAGCATCGGCACCCCCGCCGAGCCGCCGCAGCCGAGGATGGTAACCTTCAAGTTCAAGGTCCTACGCAGCCTTCTTGAACAGGCGGCGGAAATTGGCCGTGGTGCTCTCGGCCATCGCCTCGGGGCTCAGCCCGCGCACCTCGGCCAGCACGCGGGCGGTGTGCGGCACGTAGGAGGGTTCGTTGCGCTTGCCGCGATAGGGCGCCGGCGCCAGATACGGGCTGTCCGTCTCCACCAGCAGCCGGTCCGCCGGCATGTCGCGCGCGATGTCCCGGATCTCCTGGGACTTCGGGAAGGTCAGGATGCCGGAGAAGGACAGATAACCGCCCATTTCAACCGCTTCCTCGGCCAGCCTGCGGCCGGAGCTGAAGCAGTGGAGCAGGAAGTCGAACGGCCCGTTAGCGCGCTCCTCGCGCAGGATGGCGGCGATGTCCGCATCCGCGTCCCGGGCGTGCACCACCAGCGGCAGGCCGGTCTCGCGCGCGGCGCGGATGTGGCGGCGGAAGCCCTCCTGCTGCACCTCGCGCGGCGCCTTGTCGTAGAAGTAGTCGAGCCCGCTCTCGCCGATGCCGATGACCTTCGGGTGGTCGGCGGCGGCGACGATCTCGGCCACCTCCGGCAGCGGCCCCTCGCCCACATTCTGCGGATGCACGCCAACCGTGCCCCAGACCTGGGCAAATCGTTGCGCTATCGACTTCACCGTTTCGGCCTGCGCCATGCGCACGCCGATGGTGACCATCTCGCCCACCCCCGCCTCGGCGGCGCGGCGCAGGATGTCCTCGATCTCGGCCTCGGAGAAGTGGTCGAGGTGGCAGTGGCTATCGACGAGCATCAGGCGGCGGCGTCCTGGATCTTCTGGAACAGCGGGCTGGGCGGCGGCAGCGCCACCCCCTCCGGCAGTGGCGTGGTCAGCGCCGCGAGGTCGCGCGCCCCGGCCGGCACGGCGAGCTGGTCGAGCAGCTTCTCCATGGTCTCCGGCATGAAGGGCCGCAGCACCGTGGCGAAGACGCGCAGCGCGTCGTGCAGGTGGCGCAGCACGTCGCGCATCCGCGCCAGGTCGGTCTTCTTCAGCGCCCAGGGCTGCTCGCGGGTGATGTAGCCATTGGCCTCGCGGATGGACGTGAAGATCAGCGTCAGCGCGGCGTCGAATTTCTGCTCGTTCAGCAGGGCATCGACCTTCTCCACCAGCCAGGCGGGGCTGCCGGCGGCGTCGGCATGGCCGGTGGCCGTCAGGAAGGCGGTGTCGGCTTCGGTCGGCGCCGCCACGGGCGCCGGCAGCGTGCCCTCGCAGTTGCGCTGGATCAGGCTGAGGGTGCGATTGGCGAGGTTGCCCAGCGCATCGGCCAGCTCGCCGTTCAGGCGGCCGACCAGCGCCTTGCGCTGGAAGTCGCCATCCTGGCCGAACGGCACCTCGCGCAGCAGGAAGAAGCGCACCGGGTCCAGCCCGAACTCGTCGATCAGCGCCAGGGGGTCGATGACGTTGCCGAGCGACTTGGAGATCTTCTGCCCCTCATTGGTCCACCAGCCATGGGCGAACACCCGGCGGGGCGTGGGCAGGCCGGCGGCCATCAGGAAGGCCGGCCAGTAGATGGCGTGGAACCGGAGGATATCCTTGCCGACGAAATGAACATCCGCGGGCCAGAAGCGCCACAATGCTTCAGTTTCAGAAGGATAGCCGAGCGCGGTGATGTAGTTCGTCAGCGCGTCGAGCCACACATACATCACATGCGCCTCGTCCCCCGGCACCTTCACGCCCCATTTGAAGGAGGTGCGGGAGATGGAGAGGTCGGTCAGGCCGCTCTTGACGAAGCTCATCACTTCGTTGCGTCGGGTCTGCGGCGCGATGAAGTCCGGGTTGGCCTCGTAGAAGGCGAGAAGCTTCTCCTGCCACTGCGACAGGCGGAAGAAGTAGGAAGGCTCCCTCACCCACTCCACCGGCGCGCCGGTGGGGGCGAATTTCTGGCCATCCTTCTCCATGATCTCGTCCGGGCCGTAGAAGGCCTCGTCGCGCACCGCGTACCAGCCCTCGTAATGGCCGAGATAGATCTCGCCATTCGCCTCCAGCCGCTGCCACAGCGCGGCGCAGGCCCGCTTGTGGCGCTCCTCCGAGGTGCGGATGAAGTCGTCGTTGGAGTAGTTCATCCGAACGGCCAGCTCGCGGAAGCTCTGGCTCACCGTGTCGGTGAAAAGCTGCGGGTCCATGCCGCGCGCCTCGGCCGCCTTCTCCACCTTCTGCCCGTGCTCATCCGTGCCCGTCAGGAAGTGCACGTCATGGCCCGACATGCGGTGCCAGCGCGCCAGCACATCCGCCGCCAGCGAGGTGTAGGCGTGGCCTATATGCGGCTTGTCGTTGACGTAGTAGATGGGCGTGGTCAGGTAGATGGAGCGGCGCTCGCCGGTCATGATCAAGGTCCTCAACGCGAGGCCAGCTGCGAGAGACCGCTCAGCACCGCCTGCTTGCGGTCCAGATTCAGGGTTTCGGTCTCATCGGCCAGGCGGCCCAGGGTGTCCCACAGCGTCGCCCATTGGGCAAGCGGGCGGGTGGCGATCCAGGCAGGCGCCGGCTGGCCGCGGCCCGCGGCGCGGATCGCCTCGCCGAGCGACGCGCGCAGCAGCTCCATGAAGGTGACATAGGCGCTGCCGTCGCGCTTCGCCGCCAGCGTGTCGGCCAGGGCGTGCAGGGCGCGCGGGTCGGGGTGTGGCAGGGTGGCGAGGAAGTTCTCCACGCTCTTGTGCAGCAGCAGCCCGTCGCCCTCCGCCAGTTGCAGGGCGCGGCCCGGCGCGCCGCCGGCGATGCGCGCCAGCACGGCGCGCTGCTCCGGCGCCAGATCGGGCAGCCAGCCGGCCAGCAGCGCCTCCATCTCCGGCGCCGGCAGCGGGAAGAGATCCACCCGGCGGCAGCGGCTGCGGATGGTGGGCAGCAGCCGGTCCGGCGCAGCGGTGGTCAGCAGCAGCAGGGCGCGGGCGGGCGGCTCCTCCAGCGTCTTGAGCAGGGCGTTCTGCGCCTCGGCGTTCATCGCCTCCACCTGCTCGACGATGACGATGCGCCAGCCGCCCTCGGCGGCGGTGAGGCCCAGGAAGCGCGGCACCTGCCGCACCTCGTCCACGCGGATCATCAGCTTCACGCCGCGCTCGCCGGCATTGGGCGCCAGCGCCCGCAAATCGGCATGTCCGCCGGCGGCGATGCGGCGGAACACCGGATGGGCGGGCGGCAGGTAGAGCGGCGCCTCCTCCGCCACGCCGGCCGGCCGCTCCGCCAGCAGCCAGCGGGCGAAGCGGTAGGCCAGCGTCGCCTTGCCGACGCCGCGCGGCCCGGCCAGCAGCCAGGCATGGTGCAGCCGGCCGGCGCCGGCGGCCTCGGCCAGGGCGGCGGCGGCGTGGTCGTGGCCGCGCAGCTCGGGGTTGGCGCGGGGCTCGGGCGGAATCACAGCGGCGCCCCCAGCCGCTCCCGCAGCAGGGCGGCGGCGGCCCCGGCCAGGACTTCCGGCGGCTGCGTGGCGTCCAGCACGGCGCAGCGCCCCGGCTCGGCGGCGGCGATGGCCTGGAAGCCCTCATGCACCCGGGCATGGAAATCCGCGCCCAGCCGCTCGAAACGGTCCGGCGCGCCGCGGCCGAGGGCGCGGGCCATGCCGGCCTCGGGCGGCAGGTCCAGCACCAGGGTGAGGTCCGGCGCGAAATCGCCGAGCGCCACGCGCGCCAGCCCTTCCCACACGGCGCGGTCCAGCCCATGGCCATGGCACTGGTAGGCGAGCGTGGAATCCGCGAAGCGGTCGCACACCACCCAGATGCCGGCCTCCAGCGCGGGGCGGATGGTCTTGGCCAGATGCTCCCGCCGCGCGGCGAACATCAGCATGGCCTCGGCCACCGGGTCCCAGGCGATGTCGCCGCCCAGCATCAGGCCGCGCAGCAGCTCGGCGCCGGGCGCGCCGCCCGGCTCGCGGGTGCGCAGCACGGGCAGCCCGGCGGCGGCGAGGCGGGCGGCCAGGGCACGCGCCAGGGTGGTCTTGCCGGCCCCTTCCCCGCCCTCCAGCGTGATGAAGACGCCGGGTTCGACCCTCCCCACCTCAGCCCGAGACCATGCGCGAGATCACCGCCGGGATGCGCGGGATCAGGCCGAGCCTGCCGACATCGGCCCCCGCGTAGAGCGGCATCACCATGGGCGGCACGCCCTGCCCGGCAATGTCGAGCTGGCCCACCTCCTGCCCCTTGGCGATCGGCGCCGGAATCGGCCCGTTGTAGCGCAGCGTCACCTGCAGGTTGCGGCGCCACTGGCGCGGCAGGGTCAGCACCAGGTCCTTGCCGCCCACCAGCGGCACGGTCGGCGCCTCGCCCAGATAGACCGGCGCGGCCTCCACCGTGTCGGCGGCGCGGAACAGCACCACGTTCTCGAACTCGCGGAAGCCCCACTCGATCAGCCGCTCGGATTCCTCGCCGCGCGCGCGCATCGAGGGCAGGCCGTTCACCACCAGGATCAGCCGGCGCTCGCCGCGCTTGGCCGTGCCGGTCAGGCCGTAGCCGGCATCCTCGGTGTGGCCGGTCTTGAGGCCATCGGCGCCGGGGACGCGGCCGAGCAGCGGGTTGCGGTTCTCCTGGTTGATGTCGTTCCAGCGGAAGGCGCGCTCGCTGTAGATGCTGTAGTGGTCCGGGAAGTCGTGGATCAGGCGGGAGGCCAGGATGGCGAGGTCCCGGCAGGTCATGCGGTGCTCGGGGTCGGGCCAGCCGGTGGCGTTGCGGAAGTTGCTGTCCTTCAGCCCGATGCGCCTGCCGTACTCGTTCAGCAGCTCGGCGAATTGCTGCTCGCTGCCGCTGATCGCCTCGGCCAGTACCACGCAGGCGTCGTTGCCCGACTGGATGATGACGCCGCGCGCCAGATCCTCGACCTTGATGCTGCTGCCCAGCTCGACGAACATCTTCGAGCCGCCCATGCGCCAGGCGCGCTCGCTCACCGGCAGGGCCTGGTCGGGGCGCAGCCGGCCCTGCTTCAGCATGTCGAAGACCACATACATGGTCATTAGCTTCGACATGGAGGAAGGCGGCATACGCTCGTCCGCGTTCTTCTCCAGCAGCACGGCGCCGGTGTCGGCGTCCACGAGCAGCGCCTGGCGGGCGATGGTGTCCACCGGGCCGAGGGGCGTGCTGGCGGGCGAGGTCGGCGGCCCGGCGGGCGCGGCGGCGCGGCCGGCGGGGCGGCGCTGCTGCGCCAGGCCAGGCGTGGCGAGCGGGCCGGCGGCCAGGACCGCGGCGGCACCGCCCAGCAGTTCGCGGCGAAGCGGCATCGCGGAAATCTCCTCGTTCAGTCTGGAGCTGCGGTGGACCACGGCCTGCGGGCAGGCCGCTAGTCGATCAGGATACGGGCATCGGATACGCCCGAACGGAGTGCCCGCTCAAGGGCTGTATCCGCCTCGGCGACGGTTGCAAAGGGGCCAAGGCGGACCCGGTATTCCGGCCGCCCCGGGCGGCCCGTGCCTTCCACCCGCGCGCCGATGCGCGTCGCCTGCCGCTGCGCGTCGGCACGGCTGAGGAAGGTGCTGGCCTGCAGGTAGAGCCGCCCCGGTCGGGCGGGGCCCTGCCACAGGGTCTCCGGCAGGCGCTCGGGCGGCGGCGCCGGCGGCGCCTCCTCCGGGGTAGTGGCAACGGCCCCGCCGGAGAGGGCGCGCAGGGGCGCCGCGCGGCTGCCGGGCGGCGGCGCCAGCGCCTCGCTCTGCACCGGCCCGCGCGGCGCGGCGGCGATCTCCAGCCGCGTGCCCTCCGGCTGCGGCAGCGCGGCGGCGAGGCGGCGGGAGGGCTCGGCCTCGATGGCCAGCGCCACCTGCGCCGTGCCGCCTTCCGGCACGCCGAGCAGCGCGGCGGCGCGGCGGGACAGCTCCAGCACACGCCCCGGCCGGGCCGGGCCGCGGTCATTCGCGCGGACCAGGATCTCGCGCCCCGTCTCCAGGTTGGTGACGCGCAGGATGGCGGGGAGCTGCACGGTGCGGTGCGCCGCCATCAGCAGGCCAGGGTCGTGGGTCTCGCCATTGGCGGTGCGGCGGCCGGCGCGGGCATCGGCCGCCACCACGGCGAGGCCGGTCTCGCGCAGGGTGAAATCCTCGCGCGGGTAGGACCAGACGCCGCCCATCGCATAGGGCTCGCCCACCGTGTAGCGCGGCTGCGCGGCACTGGCCGGCGGCGGTGGCGGCCGCACGCAGGCCGAGGCCAGCAGCGGCAGCACCGCCGCCAGCAGCGCGCCGCGCGCGGCGGCGCCCCCTCGCCTTCCCCCGCCGCTCACGCCACCCGGTCGGAGAGCATGCCGACCACCAGCGCGTAGTAGTCGGAGGGGTTGTAGCGGCGGATGACGTTGAAGTTCTGGTAGACAGCGAAGGCCTGCCCGCCCGCCCCGCCCGGCAGCAGGATGGAAGTCGGCATGTCGAGCGGCGGCAGCGCCGTGCCGTCGGCGGCGGTGACACCCAGGCGAAGCCACTCGCGCAGCGGCTTGCGGGTGGAGCGCCCGGCCAGGGCGGCGTCGAAGCCCGCCGGCACCAGCACCTCGCGGCCCCAGCGCTCCGTTTCGTCCCAGCCGCTGCGGCCGAGATAGTTGGCGATGGAGCCCAGCGCATCCGCCCGGTTGTCCCAGATGTCGCGGCGGCCGTCGCCGTCGAAATCCACCGCCAGCCGCTCGAAGCTGGTGGGCATGAACTGCGGGTGGCCCATGGCGCCGGCGTAGCTGCCGCGCATCCGCTCCGGCGCCACGTCGCCGCGCTCCAGGATGCTCAGCGCGGCCATCAGCTCGGCGCGGAAGAAGGCGCTGCGGCGGCCATCCCAGGCCAGCGTGGCGAGCGCCTCGATGGTGTTGTAGTTGCCGGTGAAGCCGCCATAGTTCGTCTCCAGCCCCCACACCGCCACGACGATGCGCGGCGAGACGCGGAAGCGCGTGGCGATGGCGTCCAGCAGCGTCGCGTTCTCGGCATAGGCCTGGCGGCCGCGCTCGACCCGCTGGGCGGTGATGCGGCCGTCGCGGTACTGTTCCCAGGTCAGGGTGAACTCGGGCTGGCGGCGGTCGAGCTCCAGCACCTTTTCGTTGGGGCGGATGTTGGCGAAGGCCCGCTGCAGCGTGGCCTGGGACACGCCGGCGCCCCGGGCCTCGCTGGCGACGCCCTGTAGGAAGGCGTCGAAGCTGGCCGTGGCGGCATGGGCCGCGCCGCCGGAGAGGACGGAGAGCGCGGCGACTCGGGTCAGCAGGGTGCGGCGGTTCAGCATGGGGGAGAGGTGCCACGACCGGCGCCCGCCCTGCAACCGCTGGTGGGCCCCCGGCCGCGCACGGATCAGAACCGGAACGAGACGCTGAGCGAGCCGAAGCTCTGCACGCCTTCCTGCCCGTAGAATTCCTCCGAGCGCCAGACCTGCGTGTAGGCGAAGCGCATGCCGCGCCAGAGCACCGCCACGCCGGCCTGCGCGTCGCCCACCAGGATGCGCTTGTCCACGCTGCGGCTTTCGCGCCAGGTGTTGCCGTCGAGGAAGATGTCGCGGGCGATGGCGCGGCCATCGAGCCCGGCGAAGACATACCAGCCGAAATCCTGGCGCGGCTGGAAGGAGGCGCTGCCGGCCAGCGCCGGGCGGATGCGCGGCGGCCCGAAATCCGCCTCCAGCCCCTGCCCCAGCCGCAGCACCCCGCCCGCGGCGGCATAGGTCTGAACATTGCCCAGGCTGATGGTGGCCGAGGGGATGGCCTCGACATCGATCCCGCCGATCTGGCCGAGCGGCATGCGCCACTTGCGCTCGTACAGCGCGGTGATGGCCGGCTCGTCCTTCAGCTGGGAGCGCCAGCCATTGGTCTGATCGATGTTGATGATGTCGTGATAGTTGTTCTGCACGAACTCGCCGAGCGCCGAGGGGCCGACCACGCCGAGCTGCAGCTCGAACAGGTTGGCGGTGTATTCGGAGATCCGCGACAGCGAGGCGGCGCCGTAGAGATAGGCGGCGTAGGGCCGGTCGCGCGGGTCCGGGGCCACCCGCTCGGTGTCCTTCGGCGTGTAGATGCTCTGGCCGAAGGCCAGGCCCCAGCGCAGCGTGCCCGGGCCCATCAGCCAGCCCAGCCGGTCGTTCAGCCAGTCGAGCGGCCCCGGCAGGTCGGCCGAGGGGGAGCGCCAGGCGAACTGGAAGCCGTTGGTGTAGTAGCGGTCGCTGCCGCCGAACATGTCGTTCTCGAGGGCGAAGTTCAGCGTGCCCTTCGGGTCCGGCGGCGGCGCCTGGTCGCCGGGGATGCCCTGCGCCATGGCCGGGCCCGAGGCGCCCATGGCCAGCAACAGCAGAAGGGTCGGCGATCGGCGGGCGCGCATGCGGAGTTCCTTGCTCGCGGCGGCGGAGAGGCCGCGCCGCCGGGACGAATCGTGCCGCGCCGCGGGGCCGGGCGAAGCCGAGGCAGGGGTTGTGGCGAGGCACAACCGAAGCTGCAAGTTGCGTTTTATTGCAGCAATGGAGAGGGCGCGCGCCCTGCCCGCCCCGCCGCCCGTCCCGCCGCCCGCTCCACCGGTCGAGGCACCACGCGGCAGTCTTTGTTCATCATCGGGCCACAGGATGGAGGCTCCAAGCAGCCTGGATGAGGTTGAGGCGCCCATGTCCATTCGTAACCGCATTCTCGCCACCATGGCGTTCATCATGCTCTGCTTCGTCGGGCTCGGCGGCTTCGCCCTCCAGCGGCTGACCGCCGTTCAGGCCGAGGTGGAGCAGATGGCCGACAACTGGCTGCCCAGTATCAATCTCATCAACGAGGCGCAGAAGGACGCCCTCACCCTGCGCACGCATATCCTGCGGCACGTCATGGTGACAGAGGACGACAAGATCCGTGAGGCGGACGGCCTCATCGCTCAGTCCCGCGCCGACGTTGAGAAATTCTTCGTGCAATACGCGCCGATGGTGACCGGCCCGCAGGAAGCGGCGCTGGCCGCGGCGGTGCGGAACGAGTGGAATACCTATCTCGGGCTCTCCGACGCCACGCTGGCGCTGAGCCGCGCGCAGCGGAAGGACGAGGCTACCCGGCAGCTCAATGGCCCGAACCGCGAGGCCTTCCAGCGCTTCCTGGCCGCGGATGAGAAGCTCATCGAGTTCAACCAGAAGGGCGCCGAGACCAGCAGCGTCACGGCACGCCGCACCGTCACCATGGCGGCCTGGATCATCGGCATCGCCGGCCTGCTCGGAATCGCGGTGCTGTCCCTGATCGGGCTGTCGCTGGTCCGCGGCATCTGCAGCCCCGTCGCCCGGCTGACGGAGACCATGCGGCGCATGACCGGCGGCGCGCTCGACGCGCCGGTGGCGGACCAGGAGCGGACGGATGAGATCGGCAGCATGGCCAAGGCGCTGGAGGTGTTCCGCGCCAAGGTGCAGGAGGGCGAGCGGCTCGCCGCGGAGCAGGCGCGGGCGGACCAGAAGGCGCGGGAGCGCGCCGCCCGGCTGGAGAAGCTGGTGACCCGCTTCGGCCAGGACGCCGGCCAGGCCCTGGAGACCCTGCGCGGCGCCGCCGAGCGGATGCGCGGCAGCTCGGGCGAGATGAGCCAGGCGGCCCATGCCTCGGCCCAGCTCACCAGCACCCTCAGCCACGCCTCCGAGGAAGCCTCCAGCAACGCCCAGACCGCCGCCGCCGCGACCGAGGAGCTGACCGCCTCGATCGGCGAGATCACCCGCCAGGTCAGCCGCTCGGCCGAGGTGTCCCGCCGCGCCGTGGCGGAAACCCAGCGCACCGAGCACACGATGCGCGAGCTGGCCGGCACCGCCAACAAGATCGGCGATGTGGTGCGGCTGATCGCCGACATCGCCGGGCAGACCAACCTGCTGGCGCTGAACGCCACCATCGAGGCGGCGCGGGCCGGCGAGGCCGGCAAGGGCTTCGCCGTGGTAGCCTCCGAGGTGAAGAACCTCGCCAGCCAGACCGCCAAGGCCACCGAGGAGATCAGCCAGCAGGTGAGCGCCATCCAGGGCGCCACGGGCCAGGCGGTGGAGGCCATCAACAGCATCGCCGGCGTGGTGGCGGAGATCGACCAGACTGCCGCCGCCATCGCCGCCGCCGTCGAGGAGCAGGGCGCGGCGACCCAGGAGATCGCCCGCAACATCGCCGGCTCCGCCGAGGCCGCCGCCTCCGTCTCGCGCGAGACGAATGTGGTGCGCAACGCCGCCGAGGTCAGCGGCCGCACCGCCGGCGTTGTGCAGACCACATCCGCCGAGGTGAGCGACACGACCGGCCGGCTGCGCGGGCAGGTGGAGCAGTTCCTCAGCGAGGTGCGGGCCGCGTAACCCCTCGACCGGGCAGGCCGAAACGGCTATCGGGGCCGCACGCGCCGGCCCTGCGGATGGATGGCCGAGTGGTTTAAGGCAGCGGTCTTGAAAACCGCCGTGGGGGCAACCTCACCGTGGGTTCGAATCCCACTCCATCCGCCATCGGCGCTGGCCTGCCAGGAAAGCGCCGATCGCCGCCGCCTGCACCAGGGCGGCGAGCAGGAACAACGCCTCCCCCCGCTCCGCCACGCCCCGCAGCAGCCCGAAGATGGCGGGCGCGAAGGCATAGCAGGCCTGGCCCGTGGCCACGATCCACGGCACCACGCGCCGCGCATCCTGCGCAGTGAACTCGCCCTGCGCGATCAGGGGCGGCAGCGAGGTGGCATTGCCGATGCCGAGGCCGAACAGCGCCAGGCCGAGCAGCAGGCCCGGCAGCACCCAGGCGCCGCCGCCCGCCACGGCCGCCAGCAGGAGCAGCGAGCCGGCCAGCTGCACGGCATGGCTGAGGCAGGCCACATGGCGCCGGTCCGCCCAGGCCGGCATCCACCAGCCCACCGCGCTGCGGCCGAGGATGGCCGCCAGCGTGGCACCGCCCATCGCCAGCCCGGCCGCGGCGCCGAGGGCCGGCACCAGCAGCGAGAACAGGTGCGCCAGCAGGCCGATCTGCGCGAACAGGCCCAGCGCCATGCCCGCCGCCAGGGTGAGGAGGCGGCGGTCGCGCCAGGGCGGGCCGGCGGGCAGCGGGCGCGCCGCCGGCGCGGCGGCGGCCGGGGCGGGCATGGCGGCGGCCTCGCCATCGGGGTGCTGGCCCAGGCCCTCGGGCGTGCGCGTGAAGACCAGCGCCGCCAGCAGGCCGACCACCGGCAGCATGACGGCCCCCACCGCCAGCGCCGCCAGGGGAAAGCCGAGGCCGCCGATCAGCGCCGCCCAGAGCGGGGAGAACACCACGCCGCCCAGGCTGGCGCCGTTGTAGGCCAGGCCGAGCGCCGCCGGGCGGCGGCGTTCGAACCAGGGGGCGACCAGGGCGTTCACCGCCGCCGCCCCCATCGCCACCCAGCCCGTGCCGCTGGCCAGCGCGGCGGCGAAGAGCTGCCACGGCGCTGCCGCGACGGCCCAGCCCAGCACGCCGAAGCCCAGCAGGCCGGCACCAAGGCTGGTGACCAGCGGCACGCCCAGCGCGCGGTAGAGCCGGGGCAGGTTGGCCACCACCGCGGCGCCCACCAGGAAATGCACCGTGACCGCCGCCGAAACCAGCTCCACCGGCCAGCCGGTGCGCGCCACCACCGCGTGCAGGAAGACCGGCGGCCCGTAGAAGCCGACGCCCCAGCCGAAGGCCGCCAGCACGAAGGTGGCCGCCACCACGCGCCAGCCGAAGAATGGTGGGGAGGATGCAGGGGTGGTCATGCGGGTGCTCCGTCGGGAAGGGCCGGGCTGGAAAGCCTGGCATGGCTTATGCCGGCACGGCGCCCGCCGATGCTTCGGGCCTTGCCGAAGCATCGGCCGGCGGCCCCTGCTATGCTGCGGACGGATGGCGGGAGGGGCGCATGGTCACGGCCAACAGGATCGCCGAAATGGCTGCCGCGATGGGCGAGCCTGCCCGCGCGGCGATGCTCGCGGCGCTGATGGATGGCCGGGCGATGACAGCCACCGAGCTGGCCCGGGTGGCCGGCATTGCGCCGCCGACGGCGAGCGGCCATCTCGCGCGGCTTGTCGCCGCGCGCCTCGTGGCGGCCGAGCGGCACGGGCGGCACCGCTACCACCGGCTGGCCGGCCCCGAGGCGGCGCGGCTGATCGAGAGCATGATGCAGATGGCCGGCGCGGCGCCGGCGCCCCATGCGGTGCCGCGCTTCGGGCCGCGCGACGCGGCGCTGCGCCAGGCACGCACCTGCTACGACCATTTGGCCGGCCGGCTCGGCGTCGGCCTTGCGGATGCGCTGGTGGCGGGCGGCTGGGTGGCGATGGAAGGCGAGGCCGCCTGGATGACGGAAGCCGGCCGGGCGCGGTTCGGCGCGCTCGGCATCCCGCTGCCGCAGGCGGCGCGGCACGGCCGGCCGGGTTGCCGCCCCTGCCTGGACTGGAGCGAGCGGCGGCCGCATCTGGCAGGCCGGCTCGGCGCGGCGCTGTGCAGCCACGCCTTCGGCCAGGGCTGGGTGCACAGGGTGGAGGGCACGCGGGCCGTGACGGTGACGCCCAAGGGGCGGCTGGCGCTGCGGGAGGCCTTCGGGCTGGCCGAGAGCGGCTAAGCTGGGCTCCGCCCCAGCGCAGGTTGGCCCAGCGCAGGGTGGCCCAGCGCAGGGGGGCTCAGCGCAAGGGGGTTCAGCGCAGGGTGGGGCCGAGCGCCGCGGCGCCCTGCCGGGCGAGCACCGTCTCGCCGGCGCCACGGGCCCTCTCCCACAGGGCGCCAATCCCCGGCCCGCCGGGCAGCGCGGCCGAGGAGCCGGGCGGGCAGAGCGCCGGCATCATCCCTTCCGCCACGCGGCAGATGCCGGTGGCGCGCAGCCCGGCGGCGAAGTTCACCTTTTCCGAGGTGCTGCCCCAGGCCCAGGAGAGCACCAGCGCCACCACCAGCGGCTCGAAGGCCGAGCCGGTGCGGCAGAGCGGCAGCGCATAGGTGCCCCGCAGCGGCCAGGCCAGGCGCAGCCCCGCCGGTGTCAGCAGATCCGCCCCCAGATGCGAAAGATAGCCCACCACGAGAGGTGCGGTGATGGCCATCGGCACATCCTGGCTGAGCAGCAGCACGGTGCAGCCGAGCACCGCCAGGGCGGAATGGGTGATGCCGCGATGGCCCAGCAGCCGCGCGCACAGCAGCGAGACCGGCCAGAGCTTCTTGCCCACCCAGGATTTGGGATGGTCGATATCGGGCAGCAGCGCGCCGAACACGGCAAGGCCGAGCAGGGCCGGGTCGAGCGCCGGCAGGCCCAGCCGCGGCGCGGCCGCGAACCAGGCAGCCGCGCCCAGCGCGATATGCGACCCTGCCATCATTCCTGGGTTTCGAGGCTCCTGCTACGCAAGCCTCAAACTAGGAGTCAGGATTCCTGCCTACAAGCCTGATTCCACGGCTTTCCAACCGCAGGTAGCAGAAAACCATGACTTGCCTGCTCCTCGGAGCGGTGGGCGAAGGGCCAGTCTTCGCCTATCATGGAGCGGTGAACCTGCTCTCGCCGCCCCGCAGCCGCCTCGACATCGAGGTGGTGTTCGACCTGGTCTGCCCCTGGTGCTTCCTCGGCACGCGCCGGCTGCGCCGGACGCTGGAGCGGCGCACCGACGTGCTGGCCGAGATCCGCTGGCGTCCCTTCCTGCTGAATCCCGATCTCGGCCTCGGCGGCACCGGGCGGCAGGACTACATGGCGCGCAAGTTCGGCGGCGAGGAGCGCGCCCGCCGCCTGCACGCCACCATGACCGATCTCGGGCGGCCCGAGGGCATCGCCTTCCGCTTCGACCGCATCCAGCGCGTGCCCGCCTCGATCGACGCGCACCGGCTGGTGCGCTTCGCCGCCCAGCACGGCCAAGCCGATGCGCTGGTGGACGCGCTGTTCACCGCCTATTTCTGCGAGGGCGCCGATATCGGCCGGCCGGAGAACCTCGCCGCCCTGGCCGCCCGGCACGGGATGGAGCCGCGCGTGGTGCAGCGCTTCCTGGCCAGCGGGCTGGAGGCGGAGGCGGTGCACGCCGAGAACCTCCGCGCCCACCGCCTCGGCATCAACGGCGTGCCCTGCTTCGTCATCTCCGGCCAGCAGGGCCAGGGCGCGGGCCATGCCATCGCCGGCGCGCAGGAGCCGGAGGTGCTGGAGCGGCTGATCGACGTGGCGCTCTCCGAGGCCGGCGAGTTCTAGCCGCCCTCCCCCTCAGGCGGCCTTTGCCTGGCGGGAGACCTTCACCAGCGACTTCAGCATGTCCTTGGCCGCGCGCAGGCGCGTGGGCAGGTCCATCTCGCGCACCATGGCCAGCTTGTGGTCCGGCCGCAGCTTCACCAGCCCCTTCTGCGCGCTCACCCAGGTGACCAGCCCGCCTGGATTGGCGAAGTTGTTGCGGCGGAAGGCGGCGACGATGCCCTTCGGCCCCGCATCCAGCTTCTCCACCCCCGCCTGCCGGCAGAGATGCTTGATGGAGACCACCTGCAGCAGGTTCTCCACCTCCTGCGGCAGCGGCCCGAAGCGGTCGGCCAGCTCGGCCGCCATCGCCTCCACCTCGGCATCGCCCGCGAGGCCGCCGATGCGGCGGTAGAGGCCGAGCCGCACCGGCAGATCCGCCACATAGGTCTCGGGGATCAGCACCGGCAGGCCGAGATTGATCTGCGGCGTCCAGTCGCGGTTGTCGGCGCCGTCGCGCCGCCCCTGCCCGGCCTTGATGTCGGCCACCGCCTCCTCCAGCATCTGCTGGTAGAGCTCGATGCCCACCTCGCGGATATGGCCGGACTGCTCGTCGCCCAGCAGGTTGCCGGCGCCGCGGATGTCGAGGTCGTGGCTGGCGAGGGTGAAGCCGGCGCCGAGGTTGTCGAGCGTCTGCATCACCGCCAGCCGCTTCTCGGCAGCCACCGACAGGCGCTGCGTGGCCGGCCAGGTGAGGTAGGCGTAGCCGCGCTGCTTGCCGCGCCCCACCCGCCCGCGCAGCTGGTAGAGCTGGGCGAGGCCGAACATGTCGGCGCGGTGGATGATCAGCGTGTTCACCGCCGGCATGTCCAGCCCGCTTTCTACGATGTTGGTGGCGAGCAGGATGTCGTACTTGCCGTCGCCGAACTCGGTCATCACCCGCTCGAGCTCGGTCGGCGTCAGGCGGCCATGCGCCTGCACGGTGCGCGCCTCGGGCACGATGTCGGCCAGCCGCGTGGCCATCTTCGGCAGGTCTTCCAGCCGTGGCACGACGCAGAAGATCTGCCCGCCGCGCAGCCGCTCGCGCTGGATGGCCTCGCGCACCACCACCGCATCGAAGGGCATGATGAAGGTGCGCACCGCCAGCCGGTCCACGGGAGGCGTCGCGATGACGCTCATCTCCCGCACGCCGGTCAGCGCCAGCTGCAGGGTGCGCGGAATGGGCGTCGCCGTCAGGGTGAGGACATGCACATCGGCCTTGAGCGATTTCAGCCGCTCCTTGTGCGCCACGCCGAAATGCTGCTCCTCGTCGACGATGACGAGGCCGAGATCGGCGAACTCCACGCCCTTGGCCAGCAGCGCGTGGGTGCCGACGACGATGTTGATGGAGCCGTCCGCCAGCCCCGCCTTCACCTGCGCCGCCTCCTTCGCCGTGACCATGCGGGAGAGCTGGGCGATGCGGATCGGCAGCCCCTCGAAGCGGGCGGTGAAGGTGCGGAAATGCTGGCGGGAGAGCAGCGTGGTGGGCACCACCACTGCCACCTGCGCCCCCGTCATGGCGACGACGAAGGCGGCGCGCAGCGCGATCTCGGTCTTGCCGAAGCCGACATCGCCGCAGATCAGGCGGTCCATCGGCCGGCCGGCGGAGAGGTCCTCCAGCACGTCGGCGATGGCGCGCTGCTGGTCCTCCGTCTCGGCGAAGGGGAAGCGGGCGCAGAACTCGTCCCACGCGCCCTCCGGCGGGGTGGCGAGGTGGCCCTCCTTCACCCGCCGCTCGGCGGCGATGCGGATGAGCTGGCCCGCCATGTCGGCGATGCGCTGCTTGGCGCGGGCCTTGCGGTTCTGCCAGGAGGTGCCGCCGAGCTTGTCGAGCGCGACGCCCGCGCTGTCGCTGCCGAAGCGCGAGAGCAGCTCGATGTTCTCGACCGGCAGGAACAGCTTGTCCCCGCCATCGTAGATCAGCCGCAGGCAGTCATGCGGCGCGCCGGAGACGCCGATGGTCTCCAGCCCGTCATAGCGGCCGATACCGTGGTCCTGGTGCACCACCAGGTCGCCCTCGGCGATCTCGGTGGCATCGGCGATGAACTGGTCCGCCCGCTTGCGGCGGCGCGGCGGCCGGGCGATGCGCTCGCCCAGCAGGTCCTGCTCGCCGGTCAGGGCGATGGCGCCGCTGCCCTTGGTGCCTGCGGCGGGGCCGGTGAAGCCACGCTCCACGCCATAGACCACCAGCGCCACCACGCCCGCCGGCAGCGCCTGGGCGGCGGCCCAGTCCTCCACCGCCTGGGCGGGCACGCGGTTCTCCCGCAGCAGATTGCCCAGCCGCTCGCGCGAGCCGCGCGTCCAGGCGGCGACCACCGGGCGCATGCCGCCCTTGGCCTGCGCCTCGGCGTGCTGGCGGTAGAGGTGGAAGACGTTCTCGCCCGCCGTGCGGGCCTCGGCATAGAGGCCGCCGGGGCGGCCGCCGGCCTCGATGCCCTCGGCGCCGTCGGGCTTCGGGAAGGGGCTGAAGCGCAGCAGCGGGCCGCCCGCGAGCATCGCGTCCCAGCCCTTGCGGTCCAAATAGAGGCGGCGCGGCGGCACGGGGCGGTAGGGCACCTCGCCTTCCCGCGCCGGCATGCGGCGGGCCTCGTAATGGTCCTCGACCATCTCGAGCCGCACCTCCAGCGCCTCCTCCGCCTGGTGGTCCAGGCTGACCGAGGCGCCGGGCATGTAGTCCAGCAGCGTCGCCATGCTCTCGTGGAAGAGCGGGACGTAGTGCTCCATGCCGGGGTGGCGACGGCCGGCGGAGATGGAGACGTAGAGCGGATCCTCGGCCGCGGCGTTGCCGAACAGGCCGCGGTAGCCGGCGCGGAAGCGGGCGATGGACTCCTCGTCGAGGAACACCTCGCCCACCGGGCGCAGCCACAGCCCGTCCATCGGCTTGCCGCTGCGCTGCGTCTCGGTGGAGAAATGCCGCAGGCTCTCGATCTCGTCGCCGAACAGGTCGAGCCGCACCGGCTCCGGCTCCCCCGCCGGGTAGAGGTCGACGATGCCGCCGCGCACCGCGTATTCGCCCGGCTCCATCACCGTGGCGACGCGGCCATAGCCATTGGCCTCCAGGAAGCCGGCCAGCTTCTCCGGCGTGATGCGCCCGCCGCGCTTCAGGTGCAGCGTGGCGCCCTCGAACACGGCGCGCGGCGGCACGCGCTGCACCAGCGCGTTCACCGTGGTCAGCACGATGCGCGGGCGGTCGCCCTTCTCCAGCAGGCGCGTGAGCGTCGCCACGCGCTCGGCCACCAGCTCGGCGTGGGGCGAAACCCGGTCATAGGGCAGGCAGTCCCAGGCCGGGAAGCGCAGCACCTCGATCCCCGGCGCGAAGAAGGCCAGCCCGTCCTGCATCCGCGCCATGCGGGAATCGTCGCGGCAGACATGCAGGACGAAACCCTCCGCCTCGGCGCGGCGGCGGCTGAGCAGCAGGGCGTCGAAGCCCTCGGGGGCGCCGTGGATGGTGAGCGCGCTCATGCCCGGCGCGCGGCCTCCGGCACCCCGGCGCCCAGCATCGAGCATTCCTCGGACATGCGGGTCAGCATCGGCGTCATCACCTCGGGCGGAATGGGGCGGCGGCCCGAGAGCCAGTCGGCGAGATCGACATCCAGCAATTCCAGCACCGCCTCCAGCTCGTCCAGCTCCGCCTCGGTGAAGCTGGCGATGTGGCGGGTGACAAAGCCGCCCACCATCAGGTCGGTTTCCTTGGTGCCGCGATGGTGCGCGCGGAACAGCAGGCGCCGGCGGCGCGGGGAGAGCGCCGGCGGCGGCTCCGCCGGGGACGCAGCGGCGGCATTCGGATCGGGGGGCGTATCGTTGCTCTGGGACATGTCGTCGGCGCCTTGTGGGGCTGGCATATAAGGGCAGATGGGAATCGTGTCAGCCCAAGAGGCGGAAATGGACCTGCCGGCCGGGCTTCTCGCGCCGCTGGACAGCCTGCCCTTGCCCGAGGAGAAGCGGAAGCGCCTGGCGCAGGCGGTGGAGGGCGGCCGCGTGCTCGACCTGCTGCTGCACCTGCCCGAGCGCTACCAGGACCGCCGCGCCACCACCCCGCAGGAGGGCGAGGTGGCCACCCTGCCCCTGCGCGTGGTGCAGGTCCAGCCGCCGCGCACGCCGACCCAGCCCTGGTCGGTCTGCTGCGAGTCGCCGGCGGGGCCGCTGGACCTGATCTATTTCGGCCGCCGCTCCTGGCTCGGCGCCTGGCTGGCCCGCACCTATCCGGAAGGGGCGGTGCGCCGCGTCTCGGGGCGGATGAAGCGCTTCCGCGACCGCTGGCAGATGGACGCGCCGGATTTCGTCGAGCCGCCCGACGCCATCCCCGGCATCCAGCCCATCTGGCCGCTGGTGAAGGGGCTGGGGCAGCGCGATGTGGGCCGCGCCATGGCGGCGGCGCTGGCGGCGCTGCCCGAGCTGCCTGAGTGGCAGGACCGCACCCTGCTCGCCCGCCGCCGCTGGCCGGGCTTCGGCGCCGCGCTGCGCGCCATCCAGGCCCCCGAGGCCGCCGTGCCGGAGGACAGCGCGCGCGACCGGCTGGCCTATGACGACCTGCTGGCGGGGCAGCTGGCCGTGGGCCTCGTGCGGCGGACGGTGCTGCAACGCCCCGGCCGGGCGCTGCGGGGCGACGGAAGGCTGCGCGACGCGGCGCTGGCCGCCTTCGGCCACCCCCCCACCCCCGGCCAGGCGATGGCGCTGGCCGAGATCGACGCCGACCTCGCCGCGCCGCGCCGGATGCTGCGGCTGCTGCAGGGCGATGTCGGCGCCGGCAAGACGCTGGTGGCGGTGCTGGCCATGCTGCGCGCCGTCGAGGGCGGCGCCCAGGCCGCCATCATGGCGCCCACCGAGCTGCTGGCGCGCCAGCACCTCCGCACGCTGGAGAAGCTGGCCGGCGCCGCCGGCGTGCCCTGCGCCCTGCTCGCCGGCTCGGTGAAGGGAAAGGAGCGCAAGCGCGTGCTGGCCGGGCTGGCCGATGGCTCCATCCCGCTCGTCGTCGGCACCCATGCGCTGATCGAGGAGGGCGTGGCCTTCCGCGACCTCGGCCTCGCCGTGGTGGACGAGCAGCACCGCTTCGGCGTGGCGCAGCGCCTGGCGCTGACCGAGAAGGGCACGACCGACGTGCTGGTGATGACCGCCACCCCCATCCCCCGCACCCTGCTGCTGACGCAGTGGGGCGAAATGGCGGTGAGCCGGCTGGAGGGGCTGCCCGCGGGCCGCCAGCCCATCGTCACCCGCATCGTCAGCCGCGAGCGGCGGGAGGAGCTGGTGGCCCGGCTGCGCGCCGCCTTCCGCGAGGGGCACCGCGCCTACTGGGTGGTGCGCGCCGTGGAGGAAGGCGAGAAGCACGACAACGCCGCCGCCGAGACCACCTTCGCCGAGCTTGCCGCCATCTTCGGCGACAAGGTCCGCCTCGCCCATGGCGCGCAGAAGCTGGATGTGCGCGAGGCCGCCCTGCACGACTTCGCCGCCGGCCGCGCGCAGCTGCTGGTGGCCACCACGGTGGTGGAGGTGGGGGTGGACGTGCCCGAGGCCACCATCATGATCATCGAGCAGGCGGAGCGCTTCGGGCTGGCGGCGCTGCACCAGCTGCGCGGCCGCGTCGGGCGCGGCAAGGCCCAGAGCTTCTGCCTGCTGCTGCCCTCGGCCGAGCTGAACGAGAGCGAGCAGCGGCGCCTCGCCGTGCTGCGCGAGACGCAGGACGGCTTCGTCATCGCCGATGCCGACCTCGAATACCGCGGCGGTGGCGACGCGCTGGGGATGCGGCAGGCGGGGCGCATCGGCCGCCGGCTGGCCGACCCGCAGCGGCATGGCGGGCTGGTCCGCATGGCGCACCAGGACGCGGCGCTGCTGCTGGAGAAGGACCCGGATCTGGCCGCCACCCCGCGCGGCGCGGCGGCGCGGCTGCTGCTCGGCGTGTTCGGCCATGACCTGACGCTGGCGCCGCTGGCCGCCGGCTGAGCGCCTCCGCCGGGCACGCTTCGATACAGGCGGAGGGGTTGCAATGCCCCCTGCCCTGGTTAAACCCGATCACAATTCGGCCATAGCAGGGGGTACGCCCGGTTGTCCGCGCTGATCGAGATCGACCGCCTGAGCAAACGCTTCGGCGCCTTCACCGCCGTCGACGACGTGTCCTTCGCCGTGGCGCGCGGCGAGGTCCTGGGCTTCCTGGGGCCGAACGGCGCCGGCAAGTCCACCACCATGAAGATGCTGGCCGGCTTCGTGACCCCTTCCGCCGGCACCGCCCGCATCTGCGGCGAGGATGTGGTGGAGCGGCCCGTGGCCGCCAAGAAGCATCTCGGCTACCTGCCCGAGGGCGCGCCCACCTACCCCGAGATGACGGTGGCGGGCTTCCTGGGCTTCGCCGCGCGGGTGCGCGGCTACCGCGGCTCCGAGGCGGCGGACCGGGTGGCGCACGCCATGCGCCTCACCACCCTGGAAGGGGTGCGGCTGCAGCCGATCGAGACGCTCTCCAAGGGCTTCAAGCGGCGCGTCGGCCTGGCGCAGTCCCTGCTGCACGACCCGCCGGTGCTGGTGCTGGACGAGCCGACCGACGGGCTCGACCCCAACCAGAAGCACGAGGTGCGGCGGCTGATCGGGCAGATGGCGCCCACCAAGGCCATCATCATCTCCACCCACATCCTGGAGGAGGTCTCGGCCATCTGCACCCGCGCCATCATCATCGCGCGCGGGCGGGTGCTGGCCGATTCCACGCCCGCGGAACTCTCCCGGCGCGGCCCCTCGCTCGACGCCGTGTTCCGCGAACTGACCATGGCGCCCAGACCCGCGCCGGAGGCTGCCTGAATGCGCACCGCGCTGACCATCGCCCGGCGCGAGCTGGCCGGGTATTTCGCGACGCCCGTAGCCTATGTGTTCATCGTCATCTTCCTGGTGATGACGGGCGCGCTCACCTTCACCCTCGGCAATTTCTTCAACCGCGGCACGGCGGATCTCCAGCCCTTCTTCGGCTTCGTGCCCTGGCTGTTCCTGTTCCTGGTGCCGGCGCTGACCATGCGGCTCTGGGCAGAGGAGCGGCGCCTCGGCACCATCGAGCTGCTGCTGACCCTGCCGGTGACGCAGGGCCAGGCGGTGCTGGGCAAGTTCCTGGCCGCCTGGGCGTTCTGCGGCATCGCCCTCGCCCTCACCTTCCCGCTGGTCATCACCGTCAACTACCTGGGCAACCCGGACAATGGCGTCATCGCCACGGGCTATATCGGCTGCCTGCTGGTGGCCGGCGCCTATCTCGCGGTGGGCGCGGCCATCTCGGCGCTGACCAAGAACCAGGTGGTGGCCTTCGTGCTGGCCGTGGCGGTGTGCTTCGTCTTCGCCGCCGCCGGCAGCCCCGTCGTCACCGAGTTCCTCTCGGTGCGCCTGCCCGTGCTGGCCGAGATCGCCCGGGGCGTCTCCGTCACCGACCGCCTCTCCGGCTTCTCGCGCGGCGTGGTGGCGCTGCGGGACATCGTCTTCTTCGCCAGCTTCATCGGCTTCTGGCTGTTCGCCAATGCCGTGGCGGTCGATCATCGCAAGGCGGACTGAGCCCATGAGCGCCGAAAGCCCCGCCCCGCGCGCCCCCGCGCGCGCCCCGTCCCGCCGCCTCTCCTATGCGGCGGGCGGCCTCGCCGCCGCGCTGGTGCTGGCCGTCTCCGCCAACCTGCTCACCGAGCGCCTGCTGCCGCGCGCCCAGGTCGACCTCACCGCGCAGCGCCTCTACACCCTCTCGGACGGCACCCGGCAGGTGCTCTCCGGGCTGCAGGACCCGGTGACGCTGCGGCTGTTCTACTCCCGCCGCCTCGGCGGCAGCGTCCCCGTCTATGGCGCCTATGCCGACCGGGTGCGGCAGATGCTGGAGGAGTACGCCGCCCTCTCCAACGGCAAGGTGCGGCTGGAATACCTCGACCCCGAGCCCTTCTCGGAGACCGAGGACCGGGCGCTCGCCTATGGCATCCAGGGCGTGCCGGTGGACCAGTCCGGCGAGCAGGTCTATTTCGGCCTCGCCGGCACCAACCTGCTGGACGACGAGCGGGTGCTGCCCTTCCTCCAGCCGGACCGCGAGCGCTTCCTCGAATACGACCTGACGCGGCTGGTCCACGACCTGTCCAACCCGCGCCGCCCCGTGGTGGGGCTGCTCTCAGCCCTGCCGCTGAACGGCGACCCGCGGGCGATGATGATGCGCGTCCCCGGCGCCGGGCAGCCCTTCGTCATCGCCAACCAGCTTCGCCAGTTCTTCACCCTGCGCGACGTGGCCGCCGACGCGCAGGCGATCCCGGAGGACACGCAGGTGCTGATCGTGGCGCAGCCGCAGGGGCTGGCGGACGCCACGCTCTACGCCATCGACCAGTTCGTCATGCGCGGCGGCAAGCTCTTCGTGCTGACCGACCCGCACAGCGAGAGCCAGGCCAGCCGCCCCGGCCCCAACGGCCAGCCGCCCGCCGACACCGCCTCCGGCCTCGACCGGCTGCTGAACGCCTGGGGCATCGAGGCCCCGCGCGACCAGGTGGTGCTCGACCAGCGCGGCGCCTGGCGGGTGCGCGCCAACCCGCAGGACCGGGTGCAGGCGGTGGACTACCCCGCCTGGTTCAACGCCACGGGCGACAGCCTCAGCGCCGCCGACGTGGCGACGGCCGAGCTGCAGCAGGTCACCTTCGCCTCCGCCGGCCAGGTGCGGCGGCGCGAGGGGGCGGGCATCGAGTTCACTCCGCTCATCACCAGCAGCCCCGAGGCGATGCTGGTGGACACCGCGCGGGTGCGCGAGAACCCCAACCCCGCCCGGCTGCTGGCCGAGTTCCGCCCCTCCGGGGAGCGCTACGTGCTGATGGCGCGCGCCCGCGGCATGCTGAAATCCGCCTTCCCCGACGGCCCGCCGCCGCCGCCCGAGGGCGCCGAGCGCCCGGCCGACCTTCCCGCCCACCGGGCGCAGAGCGAGGGGCCGGCCAACCTCGTCATCGCCAACGACGCGGACCTGCTGGAGGACCGCTTCTGGGTGCGTGTGCAGGATTTCTTCGGCCAGCAGACGGCCACGCCCTTCAGCGACAATGGCGCGCTGGTCGCCAACCTCACCGACACGCTGGCCGGCGGCGACGCGCTGATCGGCCTGCGCTCGCGCGGGGAGTCGCTGCGCCCCTTCGGCCGCGTCGAGGCGATGCGGCGGGAGGCGGAGGCGCGCTACCGCCAGACGGAGCAGGCCCTCACCCAGCGGCTGGAGGCCACCGAGCGCCGCCTGCGCGAACTGCGCCAGGGAACAGGCCAAGGCGGCGCGCAGAGCGTCATCACCCCCGAGCAGCGCGCCGAGATCGACAAGGCGCGGGCCGAGATCGTCGCCACGCGCGGCCAGCTCCGCGCCGTGCAGCTCGACCTGCGGCGGGACATCGAGGGGCTGGAGCGCACCCTGCGCATCCTCAACATCGCGCTGGTGCCGGTGCTGGTCACGCTCTTCGCCATCGGGCTGGCGGTGGCCCGCAACCGCCGCCGCGCCGCCGCCCGCGCCTGAGGGAAAGCAAACGATGCAACGCCGATCCCTCCTGATCCTGGGCGGTGCCGCCCTCGCCTCTGCCGCCGCCGTGGTGGCGCTCGGCCCCGGCGGCCCGCCGCCGGCCGAGACCGGCGCGGCGCCGCTGATGTTCCGCGACCTCGCCACCCGCCTGCAGGGCGCCATGCGCATCGAGGTGGTGCGGCACGCGCAGAGCCTCGCCGTGCAGCGCCAGCCGGGCGATACCTGGGTGCTGCCCGAGGTGGCGGGCTACCCGGTGCGGCCCGAGAAGGTGCGCGAGCTGCTGGTGGGGCTGACCGAGCTGCGCCTGGTGGAGCCGCGCACCGCCAACCCCGAGATGCTGGAGCGCCTCGGCCTGCAGGATCCGGACAAGCCGGGCTCCACCGGCGCCCTGCTGCGGGTGCTGGACGGCACCGGCGCGCCGATCGTGGCGCTGGTGGTGGGGCGCCGCCGCGTCCGCACCCAGGGCAACGTGCCGGAGAGCGTCTATGTCCGCCGCGCCGGCGAGACCCAGTCCTGGCTGGCCGAGGGCCGCCTGCCGCTGGATGCCGACGCGCAGCTCTGGATCGACCGCGACCTCGCCAACCTCCCGCGCGAGCGGGTGCTGCGGGTGCGGGTGGAGCGCGAGGATGCCCCCGCCCTGGTGCTGGCCAAGGGCGAAGGGCCGGATGGCCGCCTCGCCCTCGCCGAGCCGGCCGCCGCGCCGCCGCTGGAGCCGACGCGGCTCGACGCCGTGGCCAACGCCTTCGAATTCCTGACGCTCACCGATGTGCAGCGCGCCGCCGACATCCCCGGCACGCGGCTGGGCCGGGCGCGGTACACGCTGACCGACAATCTCGGCATCACCGTCACGCTGCACGAGCAGGGCGAGCAGGTCTGGGTGCTGCTGGAGGCGAGCGGCGACGCCGAGGCGGAGCGGCTGAACGCCCGCTGGCGCGGCTGGGCCTATCAGCTCGGCGCCTGGAAGCGCCGCGCCTTCCTGCCGACGCTGGAGGAATTGCGGCCGGAGGAAGCCCCCGCCGCGCCCGCCCCTGCCCCCCGGCCGGCGCCGTGAGCAGCCGGGAATATCCGGACCGGCCCTGGGTCGGCATCGGCGTCATCGCCTTCCGGGGGGAGGATGTGCTGCTGGTCCGCCGCAGCAAGCCGCCGCGCATGGGGGAATGGTCGATCCCCGGCGGCGCCCAGCACCTGGGCGAGACGGCCGAGGCCGCGGCGCGGCGCGAGCTGATGGAGGAGGCCGGCATCACCGTCGGCCCCCTCACCGTGGCGGTGGTGGTGGACGCGCTGAACCATGACGAGGCCGGGCGCGCCCGCTTCCACTACACCATCATCGACTTCGCCGGGCAGTGGACGGGCGGCGAGCCGGTGGCTGGCGACGATGTCAGCGAGGCGCGCTTCTTCCCGCCGGAAGAACTCGCTGGTCTCGGGCTGTGGGAGGAGGCGGTCCGCGCCATCGCCGAGGGGCGGAAGCGGCTGGCCGGCTGACCCCCGCCGGAGGCGAGACTCGCCGCAGCCCGCGCCCTATGCTGGGTCCAGCCTCAAAGGTGGACCATGGCTGAGCACATCGATTTCGGCTCGCTCCAGCTGCGCTTCCTGCGCGACCGGCACGAGACGGGCGGCAGCCTCGACATGTTCGAGATGACCCTCCAGCCGGAGGGGCGCATGCCGGTGCCGCACTACCATGAAAGCTGGGAGGAGACGGTCTATGGCCTCTCCGGCACCGTGACCTTCACGGTGGAGGGCCAGGACCGGGAGGTGGGGCCGGGCGAGAGCCTGTTCATCCCGCGCGGCGCGGTGCATGGCTTCAGCAACCGCAGCGGGGCGCCGGCCAGCTGCCTCTGCATCCTCACCCCGGGCGTGCTCGGCCCCGAATACTTCCGCGAGCTGGCGGCCCTGCTGAAATCCGGCAGGCCGGACCCGGCAAAGGCGCGCGAGATCATGCTGCGGCACGGGCTGGTGCCGGCCTGAGCGGCAAGGCCCAGGCCGTGCAGCAGCCGCCGTGCCGCAGCCTCAGAGGTAGAGCTTTTCCTTCTCCAGCCCCGCATAGAGGCTGGCGACGTATTCGCCATAGCCGTTGAACAGCTTCGTCGGCACGCGCTCATTGCTGCCGAGCAGCCGCTCATGCGCCTGGCTCCAGCGCGGATGCGGCACCTCGGGGTTCACATTGGCCCAGAAGCCGTATTCCGTCGGCTGCAGCTGCTCCCAGAAGGAGACAGGGCGCTTGTCGGTGAAGCGGATGGTGGTGATCGCCTTGCCGCTCTTGAAGCCGTATTTCCACGGGAACAGCACACGGATGGGGCCGCCATTCTGCGGCGGCACCGGCTTGCCGTAGAGGCCCACGGCCATGAAGCACAGCTCGTTCGCCGCCTCGGCCAGGGTGCAGCCCTCGACATAGGGCCAGGGGTACCAGCTCTGCCGCAGGCCGGGCATGGTGCCGCGGTCGGCCACCGTGTGGAACTCGACGAACTTCGCGCCGGATTGCGGCCCGGCCAGCTTCAGCAGCTCGGCCATCGGGAAGCCGGTCCAGGGCACGGTCATCGCCCAGGCCTCGACGCAGCGGTGCCGCAGCACCCGCTCCTCCAGGCTCACCTTCTTCAGCAGGTCGTCGAGGCCGAGCTCCTGCGGGTTGTCCACCATGCCTTCCAGCTTCAGCGTCCAGGGGCGCTGCGGCAGGCGGGCGGCGGCGGAGGCCACGTTCTTGCTGCTGCCGAACTCATAGTAGTTGTTGTAGCTGGTGGCGTCCTTCTCCGGCGTCAGGGCGCGCTCGGGGCGGAAGGCGGGGTTGCGCATGGCGGCCATCGGGCTGGCCGCCTGCTGCGCCCGCGCGCCCTGCCAGGGCAGCGCCGCGCCAGCGGCAATCAGCCCGCCGAGGCCCAGCGCCTTGCGCCGCCCCAGCACCAGATGCTCCGGCGTGGCGGCGGATTCGGGCAGTTCCCAGCCCCGGGGAATGCGGATCGGCATGGCTCGTCTCCCTGAACCTTTCCCAGCATGTAGGCCGCCCGCGGGAGAGGGAAAGGCCTCAGCGGCGGGCGGGCAGCAGCACCAGCGGCGGGGCCGCCGCATCCGCCGGCACCACCACGCGGTGCAGCCGGTAGCGTTCGGCCTCGATGCCATGCCGGGCGCGCGTCACGCCCCCCTCCTCCACCGCACCCGGCCAGAGCGGCGGACCGCCGCGACGCTCGCTGCGCACCAGCAGCCCGGTGCCGCCGGGCGGCGGCGCGGCGAGGTCGAACAGGTCCCACCGGTCGCCGAGGGCGACGACGCGGGTGGCGGGCGGCAGGTGCAGCGCCAGCTCGCTGGCCAGGCCGTATTCCTCGGCGGCGATGAAGGCGGCGCCGCGCGCCGCGCGCTCCGCCTCCAGCGTGGCGGCGAATTCGGCCCAGCCGCCGAGCCGCGCCAGGGTGGGGTCGCTGCGCCGGGGCAGCGGCAGCGGCGCGAAGGCGGCCTGCACCAGCACCAGCAGGGTCAGCCCCAGCCCCAGCGCCACGCCCGGCCGGCGCCAGCGTGCCCAGCGGGCGCCGAGGCAGCCCGCGGCGGCGAGGCAGGCGGTGGGGTAGAGGATGGCCGGCCAGTTGCCCTGCACCCGGCTGCCGGTGGCCTGCCACAGGAACAGCAGCGCCGTGGGCACGGTGATGGCGGCGAGCAGCCCGGCCGCCGCCGCGCCCTCGCCCCGGCGCCACCACAGGCGGCAGGCGGCCACCGTGCCGGCGACGCAGAGCAGGAAGATGATGGGTGTGGCCAGCCCCGCCTGCCCGCCCACCAATTCGCCCAGGTAGCGCAGCGCGGAGCCGGTGGCGGTGGCGCCCGCCCGTCCGCCCTGCTTGGCGAAGCTCACCCAGTCGTGCCGGGCATTCCAGAGGATGACGGGGCTGAACACCAGCAGCGCCAGCGCGCCGCCGGCCCAGAGGCGCCAATCGGCCAGCCAGCGCCGCGCGCCTGGTTCCAGCAGCAGCCACAGCACCACGCCGCCGCCCAGCAGTACGGTGGTGTATTTGGACAGCAGCCCGAGCCCCGCCAGCAGGCCGAAGGCCAGCCACCAGCGCCCGTCCTGGCTGGCCTGCAGCCGCGCCAGCGCCCAGAGGGCGGCGCACCAGAACACCAGCAGCGGCGTGTCCGGCGTCATCAGCACCGCGCCGGCACCGAAGAGCAGCGTGGCGTTCAGCAGCGCCGCGGCCCAGGGCCCGGCCTGCCGGCCAGGAAAGAGACGCTCCCCCGCATCGGCCAGCAGCAGCGAGGCGGCGGCGACGCCCAGCGGCCCAAGCAGCCGCAGCCCCAGCGCCGTGTCGCCCGCCACGGCAGAGCCGAACGCGGTCCACAGCGCCACCATCGGCGGATGGTCGTAGTAGCTGAGCGAGAGGGCACGGCCCCAGACCCAGTAATAGGCCTCGTCCGGCGCCGGCGGCAGCCACCACGCGGCGGCGAGGCGCAGCAGGGTCAGCGCCGCCAGCGCCCACAACCAGGTGGCGCCGCTCCAGCGCGCGCCCATCAGCGAGCCCGCCAGACGAGGGTGGCGGAGACGGCGTAGTTCCACACCACCGTCAGCAGCGCGCCGGCCGCACCGGCCAGGCCCCAGCTCGCCAGCTCGTCGCGCATCAGCAGGTCGGCGACGCCGACATTGGCCGCCACGCCGACCCCACAGACCAGGTAGAACACCGCCAGCCCGCGCCACAGCGCGGCGCCCCGCAGCCTCACGTCGCTGTAGGTGATGCGGTTGTTCAGCACGAAATTCGCCGTCATCGCCACGAGGCTGGCCACCCATTGGGCCTGCGCGAAGGGCAGCGGCCCCAGCGCCAGCGAGAGCACCGCCAGATGCACCACGATGCCGATGGCGCCCACGGCGGCGAAGGCCAGGAAGCGCAGCGGCAGCAGCCCATGCGACCACTTGTCCAGAAGCAGGGCCAGGAAATCGAGCAGCACCGTGGCATCGAGCTTGGATTCGCCGGCCTGGCGCGGGCGGAAGGTGTAGGGCAGCTCCACCACGCGCAGCTTGCGGCCGGCGGAGAGCAGCAGGTCCAGCAGGATCTTGAAGCCCCGGCCGGTCAGGCGCGGCGCGATCTCCTCGGCCAGCGGGCGCGGCAGCATGAAGAAGCCGCTCATCGGGTCGGCCACCGGCACGGGAAGGAAGAACTGCGCAAGCGTGGTGCCGCCATCGCTGATGCGCCGCCGCAGGGAGGAGAAGCCCTCCGCCGCCTCGCCCCCCGCCACATGGCGGCTGCCGATGGCGACATCCCCCTCGCCCGCCCGCAGCGCTGCCAGCATGCGTGGCAGCAATGTCTCGTCGTGCTGCAGGTCGCCGTCGATGACTGCAACATAGCTGGCCGAGGAAGCAAGCATGCCCTCGACGCAGGCCGAGGACAGGCCGCGCCGGCCGACGCGCCGGATGCAGCGGATGCGCGGGTCCCGCGCCGCGATGCCGCGCGCCACCTGGGCCGTGCCGTCGGGGCTGTTGTCATCGACGAAGATGGCTTCCCAGGCGATTCCGCCAAGCGCCGCCTCCAGCCGTTCCACCATGGGCGCGACGTTGGGGGCCTCGTTGTAGCAGGGAATCACGACGGTGAGTTCGGGCGACGGCATGGTGGGGCGTGCTTAGCGCCCTTGCCGCCGGGGCACCAGCAACGGAGCGTGACGCGGCTTTCCGCTGGCCGCGAACCGGAGGATGTGCCGGTCCTCCTGCCCTGCCTGCGGCTGTGATGGTGCAGGCCCGGGCAGTCCCCATGCCTTCAGGGTCGTGCCAGAGGTCTTCGCGGGCAGCCCAGCCTTTCCGGCGGGCCTGGCGGGCGAATGCTGCTGTGCCGGTGACGTGCCGCGCGGTGGCGGCCGGAACCCTTCTCTTTCGTTGCCTGTCGGGCGCCTTGTGTGGTGGGTGCGTTTGCGGGGGAAGTTCGGGCTTTGCGGGACAATAGTTTACAATAATTTTCTTTATACGACTACTGGCAGGAAGTGAATGAGGCAGGAGAGACATAGGGAGGACGGCATTGTTGCGGCAGGCGACGGGACAAAATCCTGGGATGGTCCGCAGGGCACCAGGCAAGCGGCCACAGGCGGGCATGCAGGGGAAAGGCTCACTGCGGGTCCCTGGCCTGCCGTGACGGCTGGAGAAAGCCCCGGCCTTTCCCCTCCCCCAAGCGGCGGTGGAGATGGCGGCGTGCCGTGCCAGCGCCACGTCCCGGTCGGCCGTGGCGTGCGCCCAGTGGTGCCAGGGGGAGAAAGGCCTGGTGTGGCGAGAAGAGCATCACCCCCTCCCCTCCCTGGGCAAATACCATCGCCGGGCAAGTCGCGCCCTGGCGGCACCTGGCCTTTCCTTTGCGCGCCAGGTGCCACTCGCCTGCCGGCCCGCACTCGCCTGCCGGCGCGTCCTCAACGCCAGTTTCGGTCGTGCTCGGCATGGGTGCGGAGATAGGCTTCCGGCGTGAAGTACCGATCGTAGAACTCGGTGTCGAGCCGATGGGCCTGCAGGTAGGTTTTGAGGAAGACCGGCGGCACCGTCGCGGGGAAGCGGCCGAAGGTCGTGAACACATACTCGGCCATCAGCGCGGCAATCTCGATCGCCTCGGCGTCGATCGCGGCGGCGCCGGAGCGGATCGCGGCATTCTCCCGGTAGGGCCCGCCCTGCTTCGGGTCGAAGGGGCTGCCCGCGCCGAATTTGCGCGCGACCGCCGCCTCCACCGCCGCGCGCATGCTGGCGTGGTGCGGCGGCACATGCGCCTCGAACACCCCGGGCAGCCCGGTGACATGCGGCAGCGGGTTGTTCGGCAGCATGTCGAAGCGGAAGCCGAGGCCCGGCACGGCCGGATCGCCGCTCGCCCCCAGCACCGTGAAGGGATTGAGCCCGGTGTACATCCACCCGCCGAGGCCGAGCGCCTGCAGCATCAGCGCGCCCGCATAGCAGGCCGTGCCCATCTCCACCGACACGTCCGTGAGCGCGACCTGCTCGAGGAAGGTCATGGGGTAGGCGGCCTCCAGCTTCAGCCGGTGCGCGTAGCGCTCCAGCCCGGGGATCGGCCGGCCGTTCACGTCGTCGTAGATGCCGGTGCCGTTCTGCACGAGGTAGAGCAGCAGCAGGATGACGTGTTGCGCGAGGTCGGCCACCGGGAACACCACGGTCGAGCCCGGCACGTTCGCGCACCAGGTATTGTGGCCTTCCATATGCGGCATCGCCGCCGGGATGTTGAGCCGGCCATCGGCCAGCTTCACGATCCGCGCGCGGTGCGCGTCGAGCCAGGCACCCAGCTCCGTGCCCGCAGCGGCCGGCACCGGGGTCATGTCCCGCGTCGGCAGGAAATACACCCCGGTGTCATCGGTGAAGAAGAACTCCGAGGTGTTGAAGCCGGCCGAGGACGGAAAGCTGCGCCCGCCCGCGGCGGTGATGTAGTTGGGCAGGCGGGGCGCGTAGCCGGGATGGTGGGCGAACAGCTCCACCCAGCCGGTGTTCCCGGCGATGGTGGCGATGAGCAGCATCTGCTCGAGCGGATCCAGCGCTTCCGGCGCCTGGCGCGAGGCGAAGGCGAGCGGCCCCGCAGGGATCGACGCGCCCTTGGCGAAGCGGCGGGACCGGCGGCCGTGGATCGCCTCGATCAGCGGGAAGGCGGCCGCCTTCGCCAGGCCGCGCGGGCGGTTGCCGAGTGAATCCAGCAGGGTCCTGCCGCGCGCGCCCAGGGCATCCGCCTGGGCAAGACCCAGCCCGCCGAGGACCGCGCCGGCGCCGAGCAGCGTCGCGCCGTACAGCTTGCGTCTTGTGGTGTCGAGCATCGAAGCCTCCGTTCCGCATGGTTGCGGTGCCTGTCCTTCGCATGCGGCCTTCGCGAGGCGTCAGACGCGGAATCGACGGAACCGGTCCGGACATGCCAAGCTGGCCTCATGATCGCGCCTCGTGCCCCGGCCCGCATCTCGGTCTGTCTCGTGGCCGTGCCCGAGATCGCCACGGGCGTGCTGAACGGCCTCTACGAGGTGTTCTCCTTCGTGGGCTCAGGCTGGGAGATGCTGACGGGCTGGCCACCAGGACCGGCCCGCTTCCTGCCGCGGATCGTCGCCGCGGACCGGGCGCCATTCCGCAACCTGGCCGGGCTGCCCATCGCTCCGGAGCTCGGCTTCGCCGAGGTGAAGCAAACCGATATCGTGGTCGTCGGCGACCTCGCCCTGGCGCGGGACGAGGACACCCGTGGACGGTGGCCGGAGGCGGTGGCGTGGCTCCAGCGCCAGCATGCGCAGGGCGCGCTGGTCTGCTCGGTCTGCACAGGGTCGCTCATGCTGGCCGAGGCGGGGCTGGTGGAGGGCGAGGAGGCGACCTGCCACTGGGCGGCAACCGACCAGATCCGCCGCCGCTATCCCGGTGTCCGCCTGCATCCCGAGCGCGTGCTGGTGACGGCGGGGGTCGATCACCGGCTGGTCACCGCCGGTGGTTCGGCCTCCTGGACCGACCTTGCGCTCTACCTCGTGGCCCGCTTCTGCGGCGAGGAGGAGGCGCGGCGGACCGCCAAGCTGTTCCTGTTCGGGGACCGCAGCGACGGGCAGTTGCCCTTCGCCGCCCGCGTCCGGCCACGCCAGCACGAGGATGCTGCTGTCGCGGCGGCTCAGCTCTGGATTGCCCGGAACTACGACTGCGCCCATCCGGTGGCCGGGATGACGCAGGTCTCCGGCCTGGCGCCCCGGACCTTCATCCGCCGCTTCCAGGCAGCGACGGGCTATGTTCCGCTCGACTACGTCCAGTCGCTCCGCATCGAGGAAGCCAAGCAGATGCTGGAAACCTCGGACGCGCCGATCGACGCGGTTGCCGCGGAGGTCGGCTACACCGAGCCCGCCGCCTTCCGCCGTGTCTTCAAGCGGGCGACCGGTATCGCTCCGAACCAATACCGGCAGCGCTTCCGCTGGATGTCGGCGGCCTGACCGCCCTGGGAGGAGCTGCTGTTCCGCGGGCTTGGAGGGCGAGCGCGTGCCCCGGTGCGCCGGCTCTCCGGCGATGACCTCGCCGCCGAGGATGCGGCCTGGCAAGGCCACACCGTGAGGGGCGGCCATCCACCTCGGCCGATCGGCTGCGCCCCGCAGCAGGCGGGCGGTGTCATGCGCCTTCGGGCACCCATGCCGGCCTGATCGGCACCAGGCCGGGCGCGGCCTGCGTTTGGGGCATCGGCCGTGGCGCGGCACTGTCCTGCTCGCCAGGCCCGGCCCACCTGCGGGCGGGAGGCTTGAGCTTCGCCTTGAAGGCAGGTCCCACGTCCCTCCTCCGCAGGAACCCAGGGGCCATGCCGATCCGCTTCCCTTTTGGGGAGCAGCAATGAATTCCTGATTTTACAGGGTCGGGAGAATTGGGATCCAATCGTCCAGATCCCCAGCTCTGGAAGGTCCGTTCCAGACCCAGGATCACTCTGCCAACCCAGGCGGAACCTGGATCTCCAGACGGCCTCGGCTTGGCCACAGAGCGAGTTTCCGAGAAGGGAATGGTGTGCCCGCAGGGACTCGAACCCTGGACCCCAAGATTAAAAGTCTCGTGCTCTACCGACTGAGCTACGGGCACATGGGGAGACGGGCGGGAGAAACCCTCCCGCGCCGCCCCTGTCAAGTCTCGCGATATGCCGCGAGGGCGGTTCAGGCCGCGTCGGCGGCGATCTGCGCCTTCATCAGGCGGTCCGGCTCGCGCACCATGCCGCTCTGGCCGGCGCCGCGCTTGATCTTGTCCACGAACTCCATGCCCGAGGTCACCTGGCCCCAGATCGTGTACTGGCCGTCCAGGCTGGAGGCCGGCGCGAACATGATGAAGAACTGGCTGTTGGCGCTGTTCGGGTTGGCGGTGCGGGCCATGCCGCAGACGCCGCGCAGGAAGCGCGCCTTGGCCGGCGGGCTGAACTCGGCGGGAAGGTCGGGCAGCTGGCTGCCGCCGGTGCCGGTGCCCGTCGGGTCGCCGCCCTGCGCCATGAAGCCTTCGATCACGCGGTGGAAAGGCGTGCCGTCATAGAAGCCCTGGCGCACCAGGGTCTTGATGCGCTCGACATGCTGGGGCGCGAGGTCGGGGCGCAGCTTGATGACGACGCGGCCATCCTTCAGATCGAAGAACAGCGTGTTCTCGCGATCGTCCTGGGCGGCGGCCTCGTTGGTGGTGGCTTCGGTCATCATGATCCCCGTGATGGCGATGGAACTGGCGAGCAGGCTGCGACGGCGCATCCTGTGTCACTCCCCTTGGTGTGGCGCGCGTACCCGGGCAAGGGTGCGCTCACGCGTCAGATGCGGCACGAAGGTGGAGATATCCCCCCCCAGCCGCGCGATCTCCTTGACGAAGCGCGAGGAGATGAAATGGTTGCCCTCGCTGGCCATCAGGAACAGCAGCTCGATCTCGGGATCGAGCCGGCGGTTCATGCCGGCCATCTGGAACTCGTAGTCGAAATCGGTGACGGCGCGCAGGCCACGCACGATCACCTCGGCGCCAACGTCCCGCGCGAAGCCGACCAGCAGCCCCTCGAAGGGCACCACCTCGATGATGGTGCCGGTGCGTCGGGCGATGATCTCCGCCTCGGCGCGCACCAGCTCCACGCGCTCCTCCAGCGGGAAGAGAGGCCCCTTCCCCGCATTCATCGCCACGCCCACCACCAGCCGGTCCAGGATGCGGGCGGCGCGGTGGATGATGTCGACATGCCCGTTGGTGATCGGGTCGAAGGTGCCGGGATAGATGCCGCTGCGCGTTGGGCGCCTCGTCTCAGACACCGGCCTCGTCCTCCACATCCGCCTCGGGCGCCGCGCCGGCCGGGTCCTGCACCTGGTCCTGATCCTGCCCCTGCTCCTCGACGACGGTGAAGCAGGAGGTGACACGCTCCTCCCCATCCAGCCGCAGCATCATCACGCCCATGGCCGAGCGGCCGGTGACGCGCACCTGATCGACCGGCAGGCGGATCAGCCGGCCATTGTCGGTGACGAGCATCACGTCGTCGCCCGGACGCACCGGGAAGGTGGCCACCACCTCGCGCCCCGTGCGCTTGACCAGGGTGATGTTGGCGATGCCCTGCCCGCCCCGGCCGGTGACGCGGTACTCATAGGCGGAGCTGCGCTTGCCGAAGCCGCCATCCGTCACGGTGAGCAGGATCTCCTCCTGCTCCTCCAGCTCGGAGAAGCGCTCGGGCGAGAGGGCGATCTCGGTGCCCGCCTCCTCGGCATTCTCCTCGGCGAGCGAGGCCTCGGCCTCGGCCGCCGCCTCGGCGCTTTCCTCGGCGGTGCGGCGCTTCTGCGCGGCCTGCTTCAGATAGGCGGCGCGCTCCTCGACGCTGGCATCCACATGCCGCAGCACGGAAAGCGCGATGACCTCGTCCTTCGGCGCCAGCCGGATGCCGCGCACGCCGGTGGAATCGCGGCCCGCGAAGACGCGCAGCGTGTCCACATCGGCGACGAAGCGGATGGCCCGCCCGCCGCGCGTGGCCAGCAGCACATTGTCGCCCTCGCGGCAGGTGGAGACGCCGATCAGGCTGTCCCCCTCGTCCAGCTTCATGGCGATGAGGCCGGAGGAGCGGACATTCTTGAAATCGGACAGCCGGTTGCGGCGGACATTGCCCTGCGCCGTGGCGAAGACGAGGTGCAGGTTCTCCCACAGCCCCTCATCCTGCGGCAGCGGCAGCACGGCGGTGACGTATTCCTCCGCCTGCAACTGGAGAAGCTGGCGCAGCGAGCGGCCGCGCGCGGTGGGGCCGGCCTCGGGCAGCTTCCACACCTTCTCGCGGAAGGCCATGCCGCGGCTGGTGAAGAACAGCACCCATTGGTGGGTGTGCGCGTTGAAGCTGCGGATGACGACGTCGTCCTGCCGCATGTTGGCGCTGCTGCGGCCGCGCCCGCCGCGATTCTGCGCGCGGAAGGTCTCGAGCGGCGTGCGCTTGACGTAGCCGTCGCGCGTCAGCGTCACCACCATCAGCCCGGGCTCGATCAGGCTCTCATCGTCCTGGTCGGCGAGGCCATCGACGATCTCGGACAGGCGCGGATTGGCGATCTGCGCACGCACGGCGCGCAGCTCCTCCGCCATCAGCTCCAGCCGGCGCGGGCGGGAGGAGAGGATGTCCAGCAGCTCGCGGATGCGCCCCGCCACCTCGTCCAGCTCGGCGTTGATCTTGTCGCGCTCGAGGCCGGTCAGGCGCTGCAGGCGCAGCTCCAGGATGCCGCGCGCCTGCGCCTCGGTCAGCTTCACCGTCTCGTCGACGACGATGTTGCCGGAATCATCCACCAGTTCCAGCAGCGGCCCGACATCGGCGATCGGCCAGTCGCGCGCCATCAGCGCGGTGCGGGCGGTCACCGCGTCCGGGCTCTCGCGGATCAGCCGGATCACCTCGTCGATGTTGGCCACGGCAATGGCGAGGCCCACCAGCAGGTGGCCACGGTCGCGGGCCTTGGCGAGGCGGTAGCGCGAGCGGCGGAGGATCACCTCCTCGCGGAAGTCGATGAAGGCGAGCAGCGCCTGGCGCAGCCCCATCTGCTGCGGCCGCCCCTCGTGCAGGGCGAGGAAGTTCACCGCGAAGGAGGTCTGCAGATTGGTGTAGCGGTAGAGGTGGTTCAGCACCACCTCGGCCGTCGCGTCCTTCTTCAGCTCGATGACGATGCGCAGGCCGGAGCGGTCGCTCTCGTCGCGCAGGTCGCTGATGCCCTCGATCTGCTTGGTCCGCACCAGATCGGCGATGCGCTCGATCAGCGTCGCCTTGTTGACCTGGTAGGGGATCTCGGAAATGGCGATCAGGCTACGCCCGCCGCGCATCTCCTCGATCTCGGCGCGCGCGCGCAGGATGACGCTGCCGCGCCCCGTCTCGAAAGCCGAGCGGATGCCGGCGCGGCCGAGGATCAGCGCCCCGGTCGGGAAATCCGGCCCGGGGATGATCTGCATCAGCGCTTCGAGGGTGGTGTCGGGGTCCTCGATCAGCTTCAGCGTCGCGTCGATCACCTCGCCCGGGTTGTGCGGCGGGATGTTGGTCGCCATGCCGACGGCGATGCCGTTGGCGCCGTTCACCAGCAGGTTCGGGAAGGCGGCGGGGAGGACGCGCGGCTCCTCGGCGCTTTCGTCGTAGTTCGGCGCGAAGTCGACGGTGTCCTCGTCGATGCCTTCCAGCAGCGCGGCGGCGGATTTGCCGAGGCGGGCCTCGGTGTAGCGCATGGCCGCCGGCGGGTCGCCGTCCATCGAGCCGAAATTGCCCTGGCCGTCGATCAGCGGCACGCGCAGCGAGAAGGTCTGCGCCATGCGCACCATGGCGTCGTAGATCGCGCTGTCGCCATGCGGGTGGTACTTACCCATCACGTCGCCGACGACGCGGGCGGATTTCTTGTACGGCTTGTCCGAGGTGAAGCCGTTCTCGTTCATCGAGAACAGGATGCGGCGGTGCACCGGCTTCAGCCCGTCGCGCACATCCGGCAGGGCGCGCGCGACGATGACGCTCATCGCATAGTCGAGGTAGGAGCGGCGCATCTCCTCCTCGAGCGCGATCGGCAGGGTGCCTTCCGGCGGAATATGGGCGGCGCGCCCGGTTCCGTTGTCGCCCGTGCCGTTGTCGCTCTCGCTCACGCGGTCATCCCATGCAGCAAAGTGGGGGGTGGGCCGGCCCGGCGCGAGGCGCGCGGTGGCGGGGTCTTCCTCCACGGAAAATCCCAGCCCTTATAGCCGCTTTGGCGCGTTCCGCCAAACGCCGCCGGGCGGGATTTTCACCCCGCCCGGCCAAGGGCTTAGGCTGCCGCGGCCACCGGCGAGTTGCGCTTCAGCACCGCCACCGCCAGCGCGGTGACGGCGGTGCCGGCCAGGATGGCCAGCAGGTAGCCCAGCGGGTTGCCCACCGCGCCGGGGATGCCGACGACGAAGATGCCGCCATGCGGCGCCCGCAGCGTGCAGCCGAACAGCATCGACAGCGCCCCGGCCACGGCGGAACCCGCGATCAGCGCCGGGATGACACGCACCGGGTCCTTCGCCGCGAAGGGGATGGCGCCCTCGGAGATGAAGGCGGCGCCGAGCACGGCGGCGGCCTTGCCGGCATCCCGCTCCTCCTGGCTGAAGCGGCTGCGGGCGATGAAGGTGGCCACCGCGATGCCGAGCGGCGGCGTCATGCCGGCGGCCATCACCGCCGCCATCGGCGCGTAGGTCTCGGAGCCGAGCAGGCCGACGCCGAAGGCATAGGCCGCCTTGTTCACCGGCCCGCCCATGTCCACCGCCATCATCGCGCCGAGCACGAGGCCGAGGATGACGGCGTTGGAGGTGCCCATGCCGCGCAGGAATTCGGTGAGCCAGGCCAGCGCCGCCGCGATCGGCGTGCCGAGCACATAGATCATCAGCAGGCCGGTGATCAGCGAGGCCAGCAGCGGAATGACCAGGACGGGCTTGAGGCCCTCCAGGCTTTCCGGGAAGGGCAGCCTGTCGCGCAGGAACTTCGCCACGTAACCGGCCAGGAAGCCGGCGACGATGCCACCCAGGAACCCCGCCCCCACCGCGCCGGCCAGCGAGCCGCCGACGAAGCCCGGCGCCAGCCCCGGCCGGTCGGCGATGGAGAAGGCAATGAAGGCGGCCAGCACCGGCACCATCAGGGCGAGCGCCGACTGCGCGCCGATCTGGAACAGCGCCGCCGGCAGCGTGCCCGGCTCCTTGAAGGCCTCGATGCCGAAGGCGAAGGAGAGCGCGATGCAGAGGCCGCCCGCCGTGACCAGCGGGATCATGTAGGAGACGCCGGTCATCAGGTGCTTGTAGGCGCCCGGCGCCTGCCCGGCCTTGGCGGGCGCGGGCGTGGCGGCGCCGCCGGCCGGGGCGCCGCCCTGCGGCTCGGCGGCCAGCGCCCGGTTGATGAGGCCGACGCCGTCCTTCAGCGCGTCGCCCGTGCCGGCGGTGATCAGGCGCTTGCCTGCGAAGCGGGCGGTGTCCACGCCCGTGTCGGCGGCGATCACCACGGCATCGGCGGCGGCGATCTCCTCCGGCGTCAGCGCGTTCTTGGCGCCGACCGAGCCCTGCGTCTCCACCTTGATCGTGTGGCCGAGCCTGGCCGCCGCCTTCTCCAGCGCCGCCGCCGCCATGAAGGTGTGGGCGATGCCGGTGGGGCAGGCGGTGATGGCGACGAGCTTTCTCGGCCCCTCGCCCGCCGCCGGCGCGGCCTGCGGCACCGCTGCGGCGGCGGCCGGAGTGGCGGACGAAGCGGCCACGGCCGGGCGCGGTAGCAGCGCCAGCGAGGCGGCCGAGCGCAGCGCCTGCTCCGGCCGGCGGATCGCCTCGATGATGGTGGTGGCGATCAGCGGCCGGCCGGCATGGCGCGCGGCATCGGCGGTGGCGTCGCCCACCAGCAGCACGGCATCGGGCGTGAAGTCCGGGGCGGGGGCCCCGGCGGTGTCGAGGGTCAGGTCCAGGCCGGCCCGTTCCGCCGCGTCGCGCAGCGCCTCGGCGGCCATGGTGGCATGCGGGGCGTTGGCAGCGTGGCGGATGACGGCGAGCAGCCGGGTCGGCGCGGCATGGCCGGGATCAGAGGGCATGGCACTCGTCCTGCTGGGAAAGGCGGAAGCGCCCGGCGATGCGCCGGGCAGGCGATGGGTGCGGCAAGGGCTCAGAGCCGCTCGACATGGGCGGCTTCGGCCAGGCGGGTGATCTCGGCCAGGGCCGGGCTGCCGCCCACGGGGCGGGAGACGGCGGCGGCGGCACACCCCGTGGCCAGCCGTGCCATCGCCTCCGGCGGCAGGCCGCGCGCCAGGGCGGCGGTGAGCCCGGCCACCATGGCATCCCCGGCGCCGACCGTGGTGGTCAGGCGTACCCTGGGCGGCGTCACCCAGAGCGCGGCCTCCGGCAGGGCGAAGAGCGCACCCTCGCCACCGGCCGAGACCACCACGCTGCCGATGCCCTGTTCCTGCATCTCCCGCGCGGCGGCCAGCAGCGCGGCGCGGTCCGGCAGGGCGCGGCCGAGCAGCGCGGAAAGCTCATCCCGGTTCGGCTTGATGAGGGCAGGCTTCGCGGCCAGCGCGGCCTCGAAGGCGGGGCCGCTGCTGTCCAGCACCACGCGGGCGCCGAAGCCGCGCAGCCGTTCGGCCAGCCAGGCCAGGGCACCGGGCGCCAGCCCCGGCGGCAGGCTGCCGGACAGCACGACGATGGCGGGGCCATAGGCCAGCTTCGCCGCCACCGCCTCCAGCGCGCCTTCCGGCGTGGCGGCACCGGGCGGGTTGATGTCGGTCACCGCCCCCCCGTCAGCCTCGGTCTCCACCAGCTTGACGTTGATGCGGCAGCGGCCCGGCACGGGCACGAAATCCGCGGCGACCCCTTGCCCGTCCAGGAACTCGGCGAAGGCGGGGATGTCGGCGGCGCCGAGCAGGCCGGTGGCGAGCGACGCCTCGCCCAGCACGCCCAGCATGACGGAGACGTTGACCCCCTTCCCCGCCGGCCGCAGCTCCGCCGCGCCCACACGGTTCACCTCGCCCCGCGCCAGCCGGGGCAGCGGGATGGTGAGATCGAGCGCCGGGTTCAGGGTGACGGTGGCAATGGAAGGATGGGCGATGCGGGGCGGCATCAGCCGGCCTCGCCCAGGGCGCGCAGCGCGGGCAGCGCCCGCACCTCGGCCGCGGTGGCGCAGCCCAGCGCGGCGCGCGCCACCGCCTCGGCCTGCGCCATGGAAAGGGCGCGGATCTGCGCCTTCAGCGCGGCCACGTTCGGGATGGAGACGGAAAGCTCATCCACGCCAAGGCCCACCAGGATCGGCGCCGCCATCGGGTCCGCCGCCATGTTGCCGCAGACGCCCACCCAGCGGCCGCGCGCATGGGCGGCCTGCACCGTCATCTGGATCAGCCGCAGGACGGCGGGGTCCAGCGCGTCCGAGCGGGCGCCGAGGGTCGGGTGCAGCCGGTCCACCGCCAGGGTGTATTGCGTCAGGTCGTTGGTGCCGATGGAGAAGAAGTCGGCCTCCCGCGCCAGCTGGTCCGCCATCACCGCCGCCGAGGGCACCTCGACCATGATGCCCACCTCGACCGGCGGGGTGGCGAGGGAGAGGCGCTCCTTCTCGATCAGCTCCCGCGCGGCGCGCAGGTCGGCCAGACCATCGACCATCGGCAGCATGATGCGGATGTCGCCATGGCGGGCGGCGCGCAGCGCGGCGCGGATCTGGGGGCGGAACAGCGCCGGCTCGGCCAGCGACAGCCGCAGGCCGCGCAGCCCGAGGAAGGGATTGGCCTCGGCGGGGTGGTTGACGAAGCGCAGCGGCTTGTCGCCCCCCGCATCCAGCGTCCGCAGCACCACGGGCAGGCCGCCGAAGCCCTCGGCCAGCCGGCGGTAGAGCTCGTACTGCTCCTCCTCGGAGGGCGGCTCGGCGCGCTCGTCGAACAGGAACTCGCTGCGCACCAGGCCGGTGCCCTCGGCGCCGGCGGCGACGGCCTCGATGGCCTCCTCCGGGCGGCGGACATTGGCCGCGACCTCGACGCGATGGCCGTCCTGCGTGATGGCGGGGCGGAAGGCGGCGCGCTTCGCCGCCTCGGCGCGCTCGGCGCCGCGCGCGCGGGCGGCCTCGGCGCGGCCGATCGCGTCCGCATCGGGGTTGGGAATCAGCCGGCCCCGGTCGCCATCCAGCACCACGGGGGTGCCATCGGCCAGCGCCAGCACCCCCTGCCCGGCCGCGACCACGGCGGGGATGCCCAGCGCCCGCGCCAAGATGGCGGTGTGCGCCGTGGGGCCTCCCGCCGCCGTCACCAGCCCGACGACGCGGGCCGGGTCGAGATTGGCGGTCTCGGAGGGGGTCAGGTCCTCGGCGGCGATGACGGCGCGCTCCGGCACCGGCGCCACCGTCTCGCTGCCGCCCACCAGGTGGCGCAACACGCGGCGCGCCACGTCCTTGAGGTCGGTGGCGCGCTCGGCCAGCAGCGGGTCGCCGATGCCGGCCAGCGCCGTTGCGCGCGACCTCGCCGCGCCATCCCAGGCGGCGGGGGCGGAGGCGCCGGCCTCGATCGCCTTCCGCGCCTCGGCCAGCAGCTCCGGGTCCTCCAGGAACTCGGCATGGGCGGCGAAGATGGCGGCGTGCTTGTCGCCCACGCGCTGCGCCATCTCGGCGGAGACGGTCTTCAGCTCCGCCCGTGCCGCTTCCAGCGCCGCCTCCAGCGCCGCCGCCTCGCCCGCCGGGTCGGCCGCCGTCTCGGCATAGCCGGCGGCCTCGGAGCGGAAGCGGTGCAGCACGCCGATGGCGATGCCGGGGCTGGCCGGCAGGCCGGCGATGGCGCCCGCCTCCAGCGGCTCGTCGGCTGCGGCGGCGGGCGCGGCATCGGCGGGGGTGGCGGGGGCCTCGTCGCGGTCGCCCAGCTCGTCGGCGAAGGCGGCGCGCAGCTTCTCCACAGCCAGCGCCGCTTCGGGGCCGACGGCGCTCAGCGTCATCGCCGCGCCGGGCCCGGCGCCGAGCTGCAACAGGGCGATCATGCTCCTGGCATCGGCCCGGCGGTCGCCATGCATCAGGGTGATGCGGGCGTCGAATCCCTTGGCGAGCTGCGCCAGCAGCTTGGCCGGGCGGGCGTGCATGCCGGCGGCGGCGGGGGCGTGCACCTCGGTGGTCAGCGTCTCGCCCGGTGCCGCTGCGGGAGCCTGGGCGGGAGCCGGGGCGGCAGCGGCATCGGCGGCGGGCAGCGGCGCATCCGGGTCCAGCGCGGCCAGAATCGCCTGCTTGTCGCCGGTGCGGGCCAGCCGGGCGGCCAGCGCCTCCTCGCCCAGCACGTCGGTCAGGCGGCGCAGCACCGCGATGTGCTCATCCCCCTGCGCCGCGATGGCCACCACCAGATGCGCCACATCCTCGCCGTTCCAGCGCACCCCCTCCGGCACCTGCAGCACGGCGATGCCGGTGCGGGCGATCAGCCCGCGGTCGCCCCGCTGCCCGTGCGGAATGGCGATGCCGTTGCCGAGGAAGGTGTCCGCCTCGCCTTCCCGGCGCAGCATGCTGTCGGCATAGGCGGCATCGATGGCGCCGGACTCGACCAGGAGCTGCGCGGCCTCGCGGATCGCAGCCTCCTTGTCGGCGGGCTGGGCGGCGAGGCGGATGCGGTCTGCGGTGAGGATCACGGGCCTGCTGGTTCCTGTCGTCCGGCGGTCGAAATGCGTCGGCCCGCGCGAGGCGGGCCGGGCATAGATTGCAATGCGATCAGGAAAAGGCAATCGGCGGCGGCCTTTCCCGGCCGTCCCCCGGTTCAGAACGGTTCTAGGGAACGCAGGCGGTGATGTGAGAGAGAGAACGCTTTCCGATCAAAGGCTTCGCCTCTCGCAACGCATCCCGCTGCTGGAAACTGTAAAGCTCGTCCCTGCGTCATGGCGCGAACCGTCATCTCCAGCCTCGCTTTCTTGACAGAATATTAGGCGCTCATAGCGCCGTAGCCAAACTGCACCAGAAGGAGCCCTGGAGGCGAACAGTGATCGACTCCAGCCTCCGTGATGGCTTTCGATGCCCCGCAGTGAACCGGCGACCACACAGCGCGGCTTGATGGTCAACCCCGCTCGCCGCGTCGCTGCGCTCCTGCGGCTGCGCGTGGCTCCGCGCCCTTCGGGCCGCCTGCGGCGAGGGTTTGACCACGCCGCGCTGTGTGGTCGCCTGGGCCTGTCGGGACGAAGGGCGTCCCGACAGACTCGACCGCGCCTCCGGCGGGTCGAACAAAGGGCCTGACCTTGCCACGCCATCCACTCGGTGCGTCCCGCACTCCTCAGCCTGGCGACCGACGAAGCTTTAGACTGGCCGACTTAGGATCGTACGTGTAGCTCACTACGCTCGCGTCCTTAATTTTTTCTACGACCTGATCAATCACAAACAGCGGCACCAAGAACCACTCACGTGGTATGGACACCTTTCCGAAGCGATCCTTGACCTGAATCTCAAATCGAGCTGAGTGGAATACTCGGTGAATCAAACTCTCAAGCTTTGTACGACTGATGTTGAAGAGCTTATAGCTTGCGACGATTTCTACATCGGCCAAAAGGAAGGTCGGCTGCAACCTTGCACCCGCTATACGCTCTTCGACGGACAGGTTCGTCACGCCAATTTTGTGGACAAGCTCCCGGTTTGCGGCGACCAGCGGATGATCTGACTTGCTTCTCAGCACGTAAATTGTGCCACTCGCCTCATCATCCTGATCCCGCTCTCCAGAAAAGAGCGGGCCTGCTTCGGGATCCGTGATCCTGCGCCCGGCTTCGTCCTTGTTTAACGCTCGCTGGAGCGAGCGCATCAGCATGTTGCTCTCGGTGCCGTTGTCGAAGATCACGCGAAGCCGCGCATCACTGCGGCCCTGGGCAGTCGTGAAGGTCTCGCTCGCCTCGGCGACATAGGCCTTCTGCCCGCCTACGATGAACCAACTGCCCGGCCTGATCTCGGCCTTGAGCTCGAAGGGGCGGGTCTGCCGGACACCGGTCTCCAACTCCCTTTGTACCTGCTGAAACAGGGGCTTGAAACGGGCGAAGTCCTCGCATTTGTCACGAGTGGCGACCTCTTCCGCCTCGCGCCTTTCGGTCGCTGTCCGCACGTGGCGTAGGTCCGTGATACCGGACGCGGGCGAGGCGTCCACGCCAAGTTCGGCTAGAAGCTCGTCGTCGTCGATATCGTCCGGGACGCTCGCTTCGGATGGCAAAGCGCCCGAGAGCAGCTTTGTCTTCTGGTCAAGCGGGGCAAGAAGCTCCCGTGTCTCCTGCAGTTCCCTCAGCCGATCCAGGCGGACAGCGTAGAGGCGCTCGAAGATATCCCGGTCATCACCGTGCTGAGGCGGCCGGCCATTCTCCTCGAGGAAGCGCAGGATCTCCTCGAACCCCGCGATAATCCGTTCCTCGCGCGGCGTTCGGCCGCCTTCACGCTTCGTCTCAACCTCGATGCCAAGTTCCTCAAGGAGAGCGTCATCCTCATCGGTAAATGCCTTAGCCACGCGCCGCCTCCGCCTTCATGCGGGCGAGGAAGGCCACACCCTCAGCCATTCGCTTCTCCCATGCATCTGCCGACGTGATGAACGGAAGCCGACCGCGCTCCTGCTTGAACTTCAGCGCGCGCTTGGCCAAGTCGCGCGCCTCCTCCATCGTCATCGTCACCCGCTTCGCGTTGATGACGGCCTGGACCTCCTTCAGGCTCTCCTCGCTCATGGTCTTCGCCAAGATCGAGTACGCCTCGCCGAAGGGGTTGATGCTGTCGATCAGGTCGATGTCGAGGTCGCCGACGTTCATTGCGATGAACTTCCGAACCCCATCGACAAAGGCCGTATTGGCGCTCTTTTCGCCATCACCGTCGCCGCCCCCCGAGGCCACCTCCTTCGCCTTCTGGGTCAGGTTGAGGGCCGCGATCGCGTGCTGACGCACGGCCTCCTGGTCCGCCTCGTCCAGCTCCGGGTAGCGATCCTTTATGATCTTGCCCATGCGAACCTGGGTCAGCTCCTCCGGCACCATCTCCGGGTCGAACAGGCCGCGCTCGACTGCGGCCTTGTCCTGCACAAAGGCCGCGATGACCTCGTTCAGGTCCTGCTTGCAGATGCGGGCGGCTTCCCCGCTCTTCGGCTCGGCAAGGCCCTTGATCTCGATCTCGAACTTGCCCTGTTCCTCGTTGAAGCCGACGTTGCACTTGTTGGCGTCATACCCGCCTTCCCCATAGTCGAAGCCCGGCGTGGGGCCGCTATCGACGGCCCTTGGCTTGAACTCGAAGCGAGGTGCGAGGACCTGCTCCATCAGCAGGCTCGCGGCGATCGCCTTCAACGTGTCGTTCACCGCCTCCGTGACGGCCTGCTCGGAGGCATCCGGCTCCGCGATCAGGTTGGTGAAGCGGGCGCGGGTCTTTCCGGGCGCGTCGCGTGTCGCGCGGCCGATGATCTGGACGATTTCGGTCAGGCTCGACCGGTAGCCAACCGTCAGTGCGTGCTCGCACCAGATCCAGTCGAACCCCTCCTTTGCCATGCCGAGCGCGATGATGATGTCCACATGGTCGCGGCTGTTCTTCTGCGTGGGATCCTTCAGCGCGGCCGAGACGCGGTCCCGCTTCGTCGGCTCGTCATCCACCAGGTCGGCGATGCGCAGCAGGCGGCCCTGCCGTGTGCGCACGAGTTGGAAGCCGGTGACTGGGTCCGCCCCTTCCCAGGTCCCGAGCTCCTCGATGATGTGCTCGACCTCCCGGTGCTTGTCCTTCGTGCTCTCCCGCGAGTTGACGCTCGGGATATGGACGATCGTCTTCTCGGCCGGGTCGAGCACCTTGAGGATGTCGTCGCTGTAGGCGCCCGAGTAGAAGAAGTAGCCAATGTCGAGCTTCTTCAGGTGCTCATAGCCGTTGAGCTGCTCATAGTAGGTGTAGGTGACGGTCTCGAACTTCGCCTCGTCCTGAGGCGCGAGGACAGCCTCAGCGTCGCCGCGGAAATAGGACCCGGTCATCGCCACGATGTGCGCGCGATCGCGGCTGATGAACTGGCCGAGATGCAGGCCCAGCTTGTTGTCGGGGTTGGCGGAGACATGGTGGAACTCGTCCACCGCAATCAGGCGATCATCAAAGGCTTCCACGCCGAACCTCTCGACGGCGAAGCGGAAGGTGGCGTGGGTGCATACCAGCACCTTGTCGGCGCTCTGGAGGAAGGCACCGACCGAGTTGACCTTGCCGCCCTCCGTGCCTGGGGCGTTGCAGAGATTCCACTTCGGGGCGACCTGCCAGTCGGCCCAGAAGCCGAACTTCGTCAGCGGCTCATCGGCGAAGCTTGACCCGATGGACTTCTCCGGCACCACGATGACGGCCTGCTGGAGGCCCTGGTTGTGGAGCTTGTCGAGGGCGATGAACATGAGCGCGCGGCTCTTGCCCGAGGCGGGTGGGGACTTGATCAGCAGATATTGCTCGCCGCGCTTCTCATAGGCGCGTTCCTGCATCGGGCGCATGCCGAGCGCGTTGGCCTTGGTCGAGCTACCATTGCGGCTGTAGCTGACTGAAACTGAAGGGACGGCCTGCATTGGGGTGGTCACGCGTTCGCCTTCCGCTTCTTTGGCGCGCTCTGGCCGCCTGTCATCTTGGTGTAGAGCTCGAACAGCTTCTCCAGGCGCTCGGTGTCGTTCCTGAAGCGACGGCCGATGTAGATGCGCTCCAGCACCTCATCATTGCGTTCGTGAGCCGCACGGAGATCGGCGGGCATTTCGTCGGGGTCGTAGAGATCGGCAATCGTCGCCGGAAAATGCGCCTGGCGGGCGAGCAGGATGTCCTCCCCACAGCGAGCCAGATCAGCGATGTTCTTCTCGGTCAGTGTCGGCAAAGGAAACGTATTCCAACCTAAAATGCTGGAGTAGCGATACCGCGTTTCAAATTTTCCACATACCGCCGAGATCCACGCCGCATGCATTTTTGATGCCAATATTGAAATAAGCCACGCGTCTGACTGGTATATAACAAGAGATGGCGCCATCGCCACATCGATGTCAGGCACCAGATCGCAGGGGTAGTATTCTCGATTTTCAGAAGACAACTGAGCGATGATTATTTTCCGAACTTTTTCAAACCGCGATTCATCGAATTGGTGAGGCTTCGCTGCGAGTTGCTGGGTGGTCAGTTTCGGACTGGCCGAGCGCATTGCGGCAACTGCATCCAGGCGCCGCTGAATTGGAGGGACATTACATGCTTCGCGCAGCTTTGCGTCCGGTATTACTAGAGCGTATCGCAGTATACCCTTAATTAGCTCCTGCCCACCGACGAGACGCCCGACGAATTCAGATGTTTCGGGGTATGAATGCAGAAGATCTTCCCTCTCACGAAAGGACAGGACGAGATTCCCGCCGTCTGTCATCTTGTCACCCGAGAGCATTTCGGGCATGCCAGAAATCTGCGATGAGCGTGGGGAGACGAATATATTCTCGCCTGCAACTAAATATGGATTTATGTTCGCAGCAATCGACGCGGTTGTTATTCCATCCGATTCCGTGAATATCGTTTTTAATTTTCGTCTGCCTGCCTTGCATATTCCAACAATTGCTACTGTGACCCCAGCATTCCGACTGGCTAGATTATTCCATTTGAAACTGGTCCGAGCGAAAGCAATCTCGTTGCCCGAGCCCAGGATCACGGGCCACAAAATGGAAACCATTACGCCTTGACAAATCGAATTCGTTGTAACCAGTGCCGAAATCGAATTAGTGTGCTCGCCATAGTCTGCCGATTTTATAAACCAGCCCGCAACGTAGTCGAGGGATTTCCATCCCGCGATGCGATCACCAAATAGCCGTTCTAAATCGGCCTTCTGCTCCTTGTTTTGTTTTTTTGTTCCGAGATACGGCGGGTTTCCACACACATATGTTTCGCCACCCTCATTCTCGAAATCGATGTGAGCTTCGTTAAGCGAGGGCGGAAACAGGTCATCTGATTGAAGCTTTGTTCCTGCGCCCGCCGGCGGACATACACTGAGCCAGTCCAGCCTGAGAGCGTTGCCGCAGGTGATCCAGTTCTCTGCGCGCAGAGGCAGGAAAGCTTGCAAAGCCTCTTTCTGCCCGCGATAGAGAACATCGCACTGGTATTCGGCAATGATCAGTGCGAGGCGGGCGATCTCCGCTGCGAAGTCGCGGATCTCGATGCCGCGGAAGTTGGTGACCGGGATCTCCGTTCGCCGATCCGCTTCGCCACGACGGCGGTTGATCTCAGCCTCGATCGCCCGGATCTCTTTATAGGCGATGACCAGGAAGTTGCCCGAGCCGCAGGCGGGATCGAACACCCTGATCCGCGCCATGCGGTTCCGGAGGTTGAGCAGCTTTCGTGGGTTGTCCCCCGCCTCCGTCAGCTTCTCCCGCAGGTCATCGAGGAACAGCGGGTTCAGCACCTTCAGGATGTTCGGCACGCTCGTGTAGTGCATGCCGAGCGCGCCGCGCTCCTCATCTTCCGCGACGGCCTGGATCATCGATCCGAAGATGTCCGGGTTGATCTTCCTCCAATCCAGGCTCCCGATATGGAGCAGGTAGGATCGCGCGATCCGGCTAAATCGCGGGACCTCCGGGCTGCCGGAAAACAGACCGCCATTCACGTAGGGGAACAGATCGGCCCAACGCGGGATGCCCGCCGCCGCCCGATCCGCGATCTTCACGTTCATCGCCCGGAAGATGGTGCTGATCACCTGATGCGTGTTCGATGAGTCCGAGGCGCTCATCGTCTGCACCGTCGACGCGAAGAGCTTCGGCCTGCTGAAGATGTCAGTGTCCTCTGCGAAGAAGCAGAAGATCAGCCGCGCCATGAAATGGTTCATGTCCAGGCGCCGTGCGGCGGTACCCCACTCCGGGTTCTCCTTGAGCAGCTGGACGTAGAGCCTGTTCAGCCGGCCCGTCGCCTTGATGTCGAAGGAGCTCTCCCGGATCTGCTTGACGGTGGTGATGCCCGCCAGCGGGAGGAAGAAGCCGAAGTGGTCCGGGAACTCGCGATAGGTGCAGGCGACCGTCTCGCCGCTCGCCAGGTCCTCGGCCTCGAAGCTGTTGCCATCCGTGGAGAGGATGAACTTCGCCTTGCCCCGCGCCGTCGCCGGGCTCGCCCTCAGGGCTTGCAGCGTCGCCATGACTTGGCCGGGGTCGCAGGTGGCGATATGGATGTTGTTGGTCTGTAGGACGCCGCCGAGGTCGGACTTGTTCGATGCCCCGCTGCGGAGCCGCTTGAGCGTCGTCTCCTTGTTCCCGAAGGCTTCTAGGAAAGCGTAGGCGAACTCTGCGCGGTCGAACGGCTTCTCAGCGAGGGCCGAGACGGCTTCCTCAATCTCAACGGCGTTCATCGTTTACCCTCGGAATAGCTCGTCCGCCGAATTGTGGGTTGGCGTCGGCGCGGTATGGCGGCGGAGGCAGCGGTCTCCGGCGCCAGCCTGGAAATGGTGCTGTGGCTGACGTTGTAGCTGCGGGCGATTTCACGCACTGGTTCCCCCTCGCCCTTCCGCCGAAGCGCTTCGCGGCGCTGATGCGCAGTGAGCTTGGGCCTGCGGCCCAGCTTGACGCCGCGAGCCTTCGCGCGATCACGGCCGTCCTTGGTTCTGGCTCGGATCAACTCGCGCTCGAATTCGGCTAGGCCACCGAGAACGGTCAGCATCAGACGGCCGTGTGGCGTCGTGGTGTCGGCCCAGGCGTCTCCCAGTGACCGAAAGCCGGCTCGGCGCTCCGAGATGACGGCCAGCGTGTTGAGAAGGTCCCGAGTCGATCGGGCCAAGCGATCCAGCCGCGTCACCATCAGAAGGTCGCCGGGCTCGAGTTGACGCAGGGTGCGCCGGAGCTGGGCACGTTCGCCGTCAGCACCGCTGGCAGTCTCCCGGAAGATCCGGTCCGCCCCGGCTTCGGCGAGCAGGCGCACCTGGCTGTCGACGCTCTGTCCGTCGGTGCTGACTCGCACATACCCATAGATCATAGGGCGATTATGCACCGGAATTATGCACCGGAAAAGTTCAATCAGGCCAAGCGCCGACGGCTTGTGCAGAAAGCATGAATTGCGCACCGCACCGGGGGCCGCAAAAACAGTGAGGCTGACTGGCTGCTTAAACGGCGGCGTCCAGGCTATATGAGGCAGCCAACAATTGCGGCGAAAGCGAATGACGAAAGAACCGAGCAAGCTACACATCCTCCTTCAGCGAGGGGTGCTGATCCTAGAGGACGTTGCGGCGTACGAGGGCCAGGGCCTGCCGCCGTCGATCCCACTGGATTACGTGCACTCCTGGCTCATCGAGGTCCGCGGATACCTTTTCGAGCATGACCTAGAGGCGCTGTGCTCCGAGATGGAGGTTGAGGTCTCCGGCAACCCCATCGGCGGCCTCCCGTCGAGGAGGAGCGAAGTCATCCACGCCCTCGTCAAGACGACGCACCTGCTGAAGATCCTGAAGTTGCGGGAGTGACTCTCCGGACCCGGCTGGGCGGACGATGAAGGTTTTTTGCCCGCGCTTTCCCCGGCCGGGTTCCTCATGGTGACGTGATCCGCAGCAATGGAGGCCCACGCAACTCGCCACCATGACCATCCTGACTGCACCGCACCCGGCGCCGACCCGGGGGACCACAGACCTTCCAGAAGCGGTACGCTTGGTCGTCCCGCCGCCAGAGTTCATCGCCCAGAACGTCCGGAACTTCCGCTGCCTCAGGGGCTGGCGGGAACTCAGGATGCCGGCGGTGTGCTGATCCAGGCACCAGACCAGCGGGGCGCAGTGGGCCAATGTCCACTCCCCGCCCTTATATGACGTTGCGTCTCAGTTCCGAGAGCACCCCCTAGTGCAATCCCGCGCTCATACGGACAGCGCGACATCACGCATGAGCGAAGCCGGTGCGTGCGTCACGATCTTCTCCAGCAACTCCCCATGCCCAATTACAACAACCCGCTGCTGTGCCCTGGTCAGAGCCGTGTAGAGCAGCGCCCGGTCCATGAGCCGGTTTGGAACGAGCGGCACGATCACGGTGCCCCATTGCGATCCTTGCGCCTTGTGTGTGGAGATCGCGTAGGCAAGGTCGAGGCGTCCTGCGAACTCGTCTCGGTCCAGATCGAATGTCCGCCCGTCAAGGCAGACCTCGAGTCGTCCTCCCTGGACGGAGAGGACTCTGCCCATGCTGCCGTTCCAGAGTTGGCGCTCGTAGTCGTTCTCAAGCCAGATCACCGGGTCATCGACGGCGAAGCGCCCCATCCGCGGTTTTCCATGGCTGTTGTACCGGTGGAAATGCGTGTTGATCGCGTCGATTCCCGCTGGCCCGACGTATGTGGCGCCAACAATCTGCGTCTCCTCGTCTCGCAGGTCGTCCCGGATCCGCTCGATCTCGCTGATAATGTCGCTCTGGCAGCAGCCAATGAAGCTGCAGCCGAGCCTCCCGGCCTCGTAATCCGGCAGCGGTGGCACCTGCCCGGCGCGGATGGTGCGGCTCACTAAGGGGATACCGGTCGTCTCGTCCGCCCGCAGGATGCGGGTCAGCTCGACCTGCGGGATGCGAAGGCTCTCGACCAAGCGGTGCAGCGTGAGGCCGAACCCGATCGGGGGTAGCTGCGCAACGTCCCCCACAAGCAGCACGCGGGCGTCCTCATCGAGGTGGAACAGGAGACGGTAGAGCGTCGGCAGGTCCAGCATGCTCGCCTCATCGACCACGACGAGGGTGTGCGCGCCCGTCTCCGCCTCTCTCCGGGATGCTTGGCTGAGCCAGGAGGCGATCGTCTGCGCCGCCTGCTCGGTCGCATCCGACATCCGCTGCGCGGCCCGCCCGGCCAAGGCAAGCTGGTAAACATGGAGGCCGAAGCGGGAGGCCGCCCCGTGGATCGCCTTCAGGGTCGTGGTCTTCCCGACCCCCGCCCCGCCGGTGACGATCGAGAAGCGGCTGCGCAGGACCATGCGGACGGCCTCGGCCTGCTCGTCTGTCAGGGGGTATTCCGCACGGGTGTTGTAGAGGCCCAGGAAGGCTTCCACGGCTGGCGGAGATGTTTCTCTCTCCGCCAGGAGGTCTTTCTGCCGCTCAGGAGCCTCCAGTGCGGCCCTGATGCGCTCCTCGATGTACCGCTCCGCGTAAGCCGCTCCGGCGGGCTGGTAGCCGGCCGCGGCAGGGATGGCGGCCCCGTCCTCCACTGCGGCGCCCAGGGCCTGCCTAGCAGCTTCCTGCGAGGCGCCCAGGAGGCGTGCGGCGCGCTTCAGCAGCACCTCCTCCGGGGTGACGGTGTGCTTCTCATCGAGTCGCTCGTAGAGCGCCGCCTCTACGGCCCCAACCTGACGGCGCGGGTCGCCGGGCCCGAACCCCATTGCCCGGGCCATGTGGTCGACCTGCTTCCAGCTGCAGACCGTCAGGAGTCGAAAGGGGTTCTCCCGGACCTTGGCGACTGCCTCCTCGCCCCAGAAATCGACGGCCTTCCGGGCCAGGTGCCCGCCAATGCCGTTCTCGTCGAAGAACACTACCGTGTCGGTAATGGCGCGCTGGTTCGCCCAGGCGTCGCAGACGATCTCCGCCTGAGTCCGCGGCAGGATCTCGGCCAGAAGGTCAACGGCCCCGTCCCCGAGGATCCGGTACAGGTTCTCGCCAAAGGTATCCCAGAGGCGCTGGGCGGTGGCGGGGCCAATCCCCGCGAATTCCGGCCGCCCGGCCAGGAAGCGGACGACATGCTTCCCCTTCGGCAAGAGCTGCGGTTGGGGCGCCGCCCGCCCTCGCCAGTGGTTCACGGTGCAACTCGACGGCCGGTCCCGGCGATGTGATCGGCGATCGCCTCATAGCGGCGGAGGCGGCGGCGCAGCTCGTAGTTCTCGCTCCGAAGCGCGGCGAGCTGCTGCTCCAGTCGCATGATCGCCGCCCGGTCCGCTGTATTGCGCGGCTCCGGCTCCTCGGCCTCCGGCACGTCGATGCCCATTTCCTGGACAGCGGCTTCGAGGGTCGCGGCAAAGCGCGGGTTCTGCTGGAACGTCTCTCGCACGAAGCCGCATGCGCGGGAGATGGCGGTCTTATTAACCTTGCCTTGACGGCCGGGAAGCTTCAGCCCCGCAGCGCGCAGGCGCACGATGTACTCTACAAGTTTGCTATGATTTTCCTCACTGATCTCGAGGAAGGACCGCTGCTTCCCAGTCACGCTTTCTTCCTCTTGCTCCAAAGGGCTCCGGTTACTTGGTCGGTCCTGGGTAATTGGGCGTTCAACTGTTCCTCTGTCATTCCGAAGTTCCGGGCGTTGTACAGCCAGCAGACGAACTTGCCGCGGTACCGCTCGATGATCTGCTCGAGCGCCTGAACGCGCAGCTCGGCTGCCTCGGCCCGGCGCAGGGCCGCGGCAAACTCGGGCGGCACCTCGTCGGTTGCCACCTTCCCTTTCCGGAGGCTTTCCCGGATCGCCCGGTTACGGCGCTTGCGTGCTTGGTACGCGGCTTTGATCGCCTCATGGCCGTCGAGGGCCTGCCGGCTGTAGGAGCGGCCCAGGACGAGAGCCACTCGCCCCATCAAGAGCTCCCAGGTCAGCGGCCCCTCCCACACCTCCAGGAGGGCGCGGATTGTCTGGACGTCCCCGTCCGTCAGCCTCGGCTTGGAGTTCGGTGCCATCGCGCGCTTGTCCTTACCCCCTCCGACCGCGGTCGCCGCGCAGCCGCATGGCCCGCTCGATCTCACTGTCCTGCCGATCCGCCGGGAGGGTCACGACCGTGCCGTCGGGAATGCCGATGTCATCGTGCTTGGCCAGCATGACGCGAAGGCGGCTCACCTTCCGCTCATGCTCCTGCACCCAGATGTCTGCACCGTAGTCTTCCTCGGCCATAGCTGCTGTGGCGGCGGCGAGTTGCATTTCGGTGACCCCGAGCAGCTTGGCGATCTCAATGCGATGTTGGGGGTCGCCTTTGATGAACCCGTTCTCCTCGCAGGTAATGCAGTCGCCATGGTTTTGGCATGGCTGCAGGGCGTAGTCATGGAAGCAGGCACCGACTTCGGTCGCATGAGACGAGCCGATCTGCTCGCGGAGAAATTCTTCGCGTGAGATCAGTTCTCCCTCGGGGATGCTGTCGGCCGCCTCGAACACTGGGCCGATGCCTCCGGCTTTCCGCGCCATGTCCAAAAGATCGGCCTGGAACTCAGCCGCCGTTTGGTGATCGTAGTACTTGTTCTGTCCAGGGTCTCGACCACTCCATAGCGCGATATCCTCTTGGCTCAGCCCCTTCTTGTGTCCGATATGGTTGTTCCAGTGCCGGAAGGCATGAGTCGTGAGCTTGATTTGAGAGCCGTCTTCCTCCGTGAATCCGTACTGCTGAAATACTGTCGAGTGCTCTGGAGTGCCGGAGAGCCACCGGTTAAATTGGTTGACGTCGATTGACTCGAACATTACCCGCGACCCTCTGCCGCCGGTACCAGCCCGCAGCGCGCCTTGGCGAACGAGGATCAGCGCCTCATCGTACTGGTGGGTCCTGAGCCCGTTTTGATAGGGAAAGTCGCGGGGAAGCTGCGCCAGAACGGCGCGCTCCAGGTCAGCGAAACGGTATTCATGGCGTCCCCCGGCGCCGACGCGAGGCTCCAGCCCAACCCTTTTGGCCCACTGTATCCCGTTGGTCTGATTAGCAAGCTCGGCCACTTGGTCCGCGGTTAGCCACTCGACTTTGCGGAGGTGAGCGAGGTCAGCCGGCAGGTAAACCCGGTCCGGATTCCTGACATACCAAGCTGCGATCTCACGCGCCTCGGCACAGCGGACGCGCAGGCGCCGGATGGCCTCCTCCGCTTGGTCCACGGCGATGTCGGGGATCCACTTGATCTGCGGCTTGTTGGCCTTTCCTGGGAACGCGCGCAGGCCGTAGGCTGGCACCTCGCGCTTGCCCTGCCGACGTTTTTCTGTGACCTCGCAGTCGGTGCGTAACTGAAGGACCTCCGAGGCGCGCCAGGGCGCGCAGATGCAGATCAAGCATACCGCGGACAGGAGTTCATCCCGCTGGTTCCTCGGTCGGCAGTAAACATGGGCAAGCACCTCGAATGCCCGCCTGCTGGGCAGCTTCTCGGCCCGGCGTCCCTCGAATTCAGCCCCGATACGCTCCCCCGGGTCTTGCGGCTTTGGGATGCCGTGGCGCCAAACGAAGCTCGAGGCAAGCAAGTGCTGCCGAAGACATAAATTGTATGCTAGCTCGATTGCCACACCGCGCTGGTACTTGACCGCAGGGGTGACGTCCCCGGTACCGATCTGCACGGCCTTGGTGAGCACGTCCGGGGCGAGGAGGTGGATCGACGGCTCCATGTTGAGCGCCCGAAAGGCCGCCTCGATGTGCCGAAGCGCCGAGAGCCGCGCCTGCAGCCGCTCGAACACTTTCGGCGCCGCCGAGTGGGCATAACGAATATAAGCCTTGGCGAAGTCGCGGAAAGCCGTCTGGAAGGGCGTGCCGGTCGCCTTGTCCCCGCGGCCCACCAGGGTTCCATGCTGGTAGAAATACAAACGGCTGGCCGCCCGCGGATTACCTTTGCGGACAAAGGCAGCCGAGACGTCCCAGGCGTCCGCCGACCAAGCGGCTGTCGGGATCAGATTGGTGAGCTGGCCCTGTGCGAGTGCGATGAATTCGGCAACCCGCTGTTCGGCGGTCAACTCCACCTTGGTGCGGAGCGCAACAACTTTCGTCATTTCTGGAACGCCTGGGCCTGGGAGTGCTGCTGTCGACAGAGCTGGACGACGCGTGTCACGGCTGCAATCGTCCTGTCGTTGATCGTGTAAATCTTGGGACTTAGAGGTTGTTATGGACCTGCGGCCAGTTGAGCCGCCTGCTTGAGCATGATGCAGGTGAAGGCGACGAGGTGGAGATTGGCAAGGGTGCTGGCGTAGCGCTCGTAGTCCTTCACCAGGCGGCGGAAG
>NZ_PDOA01000016.1 GCF_003116135.1 Teichococcus aestuarii
ACCGTGAGGCCTGGCCGCCTCGATCAGCGGCTCCCACACCGCCCAGGTCGCATCCGTGAGAAGCTGCTCGTCCTTGCCCTTCGCCATACCCAAAACATGGGAGTAGCATTCAAGCTCTAACAGGCCTTAGGTTGCGTGGGCCTCTCAGGCAATGCCCCGTGCCCGCCACACTCCGCGCCGTACCGAGGCGGCGGTGACGGCGCCATAGGCGGTGATGCCCAGCGCCACGCCGAGGAAATGCCCCTCCATGCCCAGCCCCAGCGGGCCTGCCAGCAGCGCGCCGCCACCCACCGCCACGCCGATGCGTGAAAGTGCCGCCAGCACCGGCCCCTTCATCCGGCCCGCCCCCATGGAGGCGAAGTAGAGCGCCATGCCCAGCCCGAAGCCGCCGAAGGCCGGGCCGGTGAAGGAGAGCGCCGCGGCAGCCACCGCCACCACGGCGGGGTCGGCGGTGAAGGCACGGGCGAAGCCGCCGGGCCAGATCCCCACCGAGAGCCCCGCCGCGCCTGTCACCAGCAGCGCCATGCCGGCCCCCACCCAGGCGGTGCGGCGGGCCAGCGCCCACTCCCCCGCCCCCGCGGCGCGCCCCACCAGCGCCGTCAGCGCCGAGCCGACGCCGAAGGCCAGCGGCACGGTCAGGAACTCCAGCCGGGCCGAGATGCCATAGGCGGCCACCGCCACCGGGCCGTAGCCGGCGAGCTGGCCCGTCACCAGGATGGTGGTGGCATTGGCGATGGTGGCCAGCGCGCAGGCCACCAGCCCCACCGACAGGATGCGGTGGAACAGCATGGCCGAGGGCCGCGCCCGCAGCCTCGGCAGGAAGCCGGCGCCGCCGCGCGCCACCACCGCCGCCATGGCCAGCGCCGCCACCCAGAACACCAGCGCGAAGGCCGCGCCGAGGCCGGCCAGCCCCATGCCCAGCGGCTCGGCCAGCAGCCAGCCCAGCGGCGGATAGCCGCACCAGGCCAGCGCCAGCACCCGCGCCGCCAGCGCGTGCCGGCCGCCGCCGCGCAGCACGGAGGCGAGGGTGTTGGCCAGCCAGACCGGCACCGCCCCGGCGCCGAACAGCCAGGCGGCATAGGCCGCCGCCGCCTCCGCCGCGGCCGGGCCGCCGATCAGGGCCAGCAGCGCATGGGGAAAGACCGCCAGCAGCAGGGCGAAGAGCAGCCCGCCCCCCAGCGCGATCAGCACCGCGTGCAGCACGAGGTCCGCCGCCTCGGCCGGGCGGCCGGCGCCCAGGGCGCGGGCGATGGCGGAGACCACCCCGCCCCCCATGGCGCCCGCCGACATCTGCTGCAGCAGGAGGGCGAAGGGCAGCACCACCGCCCAGCCCGCCAACGCCGCCGTGCCCTGGCGGGCGGCCAGCCAGGTCTCCAGCAGCTGCGCCGCCGCCTGCAGCAGCGCGATCAGGCTGGTGGGCGCCGCCAGGGCGGCGATCCGCCGCAGCAATGCCGCCATGCCCGGCGGCGTGGTTCCTGCTTCCACCCTGCTCTCTCCCCTGCGGGCGGCAGGATGGCGGGAATATCGCGGGTGGAAAAGCCGGCGGCGCGCGTTCTCCGGCGCGCCGCGCCGCTCAGCTCCAGAACAGCAGGATCAGCGGGGTGCCGACCAGCAGGCAGAGCAGCGCCAGCGGCGTGCCCAGGCGCGCGTAATCTTGGAAGCGGTAGCCGCCCGGCTCCATCACCAGCGTGTTGGACTGGTGGCCGATCGGGCTGAGGAAGGTGCAGGAGGTGCCGATGCACACCGCCATCAGCATCCCGTCCTGCGACACCCCGGCCACCTCGGCCAGGCCGAGCGCGATGGGTGCCATCAGCAGCACCGTGGCGTTGTTCGCCATCACCTCGGAGAGCAGCATGCAGACCAGCAGGATGCCGCCCACCACCGCCCAGCCCGGCAGCGCCGCCGCCGGTCCGGCCAAGCTCTCCACCAGCAGGGTGATGGTGCCGCTGCGCTCCATCGCCTCGCCCAGCGGGAACAGCGCGCCGAGCAGCACGATCACCGGCCAGTCCACCGCCGCATAGGCCTCGTCCGGCTTCAGCACGCGGCACAGGATCATCGCCGCCACCACGGCGGTGAAGGCGATGTGGGCCGGCGCCAGCTCGAACAGCACGGCCAGGATGCCGGCCAGGAACATGCCGCCCGCCAGGATGGCGTGCTGCGGCCGGCCCAGCGTCACGCTGCGCTCGGCCAGGGGCAGCAGGGAGAGGGCCTGGAAGGCGTCGGCCCGCTTGTCGCGCTGGGCCTGCAGCAGCACCACGTCGCCGCTGCGCAGGACGATCTCGTTCATCCGGTCCGTCACGCGCCGGCCCTGGCGGGAGACGGCCAGCAGGTTGATGCCGTGCTGGCTGCGCAGCCGCAGCGCCGAAGGCGAGCGGCCGATCAGCGGCGAGCCGGGGCGGAGGATGGCCTCCACCGCGTCCACCTCGTCGGCCACCAGGGCCTTCAGCCCGTCGCGCGGCTTGCCGCCATCCGGCTCGGTCAGGGACAGGCCGGCCATCTCCACCAGGGCGCGCAGCGAATCGGCGCTGCCTTCCAGCAGCAGCACGTCCTCCGCCCGCAGCCGCGCCTCGCCCGGCGGGGCCAGGGTGCGGTTGGGGCCGCGGAACAGGCCGACCACCGTCACATCGCCATCCGCCATGCTCTCCAGCGTGCGGATGGAGAGGCCGATGGCGGCGCTCTTCGGCCCCAGCCGTGCCTCGGCCACGTAGTCCCCGGCATCGACCTCGACCTTGCCGCCGCGCTTGTCGCCCAGCAGGCGGTTGGCCAGCACCAGATAGGCCACGCCCAGCACGGCGAGCGGCAGGCCGACCCAGGCGAAGTCGAACAAGGCATAGGGGCCGAGCTCCGTCCGTTCCTGCCGGATGGCGGAGATGATCAGGTTGGGGGGCGTGCCGATCAGCGTGATCAGTCCGCCCAGCACCGAGCCGAAGGCCAGCGGCATCAGCGCGCGGGAGGGGGCGTAGCCCTCGCGGTAGGCGTTGCGCAGCGCCACCGGCATGAACAGCGCCAGCGCGCCCACATTGTTCATGAAGCCCGAGAAGCCGGCGCAGAGGCCGGTCTGCGCCGCCACCTGCAGCCGGGGCCGGCCGCGCATGCCGCCCAGGCGGCGCAGCAGCAGGTCCACCGTGCCGGCCGCCTGCAGCCCCTTGCTGATGGCCAGCACGGCCACCACCGTCGTCACCGCCGGCTCGGCGAAGCCGAGGAAGGCCTCCGCCGGCGCCACCTGCCCCGTCAGCACCAGGGCCAGCAGCAGCAGCAGGGCCACCACGTCGTAGCGCACGGGCTGCAGCACGAAGCCCGCCAGCGCCAGCAGCGCCAGGGCGGAGACGGTCATCTGGTCGGCGGTCATGCGGGGTTCCGAGAGGAGAGGCCGGCAGAACCGCGTGGCGACGGCCGGGTTGCCCGGCCAGGCCATGGCCCGCCGGCCGCGCGGCGCGGCCCAGGCATCGGGCATGAAAAAGGCCGGGGGCGCAAGGCGCCTCCGGCCGGATGCGGCCAGCGGGAGCCTCGCGGCTCCCGTCGGCGCTGGATCAGCGCGAGTAGAACTCGATGACCAGGTTCGGCTCCATCTGCACCGGGTAGGGCACGTCGGAGAGCTTGGGGGCGCGCAGGAAGCGGCCCTTCATCTGGCGGTGGTCGATCTCGAGATACTCGGGCACGTCGCGCTCGCCGGACTGGGCGGCGTCGAGCACGGCGACGAGCTGCTTCGACTTCTCCTTGACCTCGACGACGTCATTGTCGCGCACGAGGTAGGAGGGGATGTTCACGCGCTTGCCATTGACCGTAATGTGGCCATGGTTGACGAACTGGCGGGCGGCGAAGGGGGTCACGGCCAACTTCAGGCGGTAGACCACCGCGTCCAGACGGCGCTCCAGCAGCTCGATCAGGTTCTCGGAGGTGTCGCCCTTGCGGCGCACGGCCTCCTGATAATACTTGCGGAACTGCTTCTCGCCGATGTTGCCGTAGTAGCCCTTGAGCTTCTGCTTGGCCATCAGCTGCACGCCGAAGTCGGTCGGCTTCTGCTTGCGGCGCTGGCCGTGCTGGCCGGGGCCGTACTCGCGCTTGGCGACCGGGGACTTGGCGCGGCCCCACAGGTTGACGCCGAGGCGGCGATTGATCTTGTACTTGCTTTCCGCGCGCTTCGTCATGCGGCGGGCTCCTTCTTGTTGTGCGTACCGTTCGGGTATCGCTGATGTCCCGGTAGTCCCGAGGCGGCCATGCCGGAGGGGCACGCGCCAGGGGCGGGACGCAGGACAAGCCTGCATCCGCTTTCCCGGAAGGGAGCGCGCCTTTAGCGCCGCGCCGCGCCGCTTGTCAAACCATGTCTCCGGCGCCTACTGCGCATCCTCATGGTGACACGCGCGGAGATCCTGATCCTGGGGCTGAAGGCCGGGGTGACGGGCAGTCTGGTGGGCGGGCTGATGCTGGGCATCGGCCTCGGCCTCGTCGTCAACAACGTGCATGCGGGCTGGGTGCTGGTGCTGCCGGCGGCGCCGCTCAGCGGCATGCTCGGCTACTGGCTGGCCAGGCGGCTGGCCCGGCAACTGCCGCCCTGAGCCGCGGGCGGCGCGCCGCCGCCCCTCCCCCGCTCCCCCTGCCGCGCCGGGCCCTGGTGCGGCGCGCTCCCGCACATGCCCTTCATGCCGCCGGCGGCATGGACCCCGCAGAGGGATGCGGCCCCGCAAAGCCCGTGCGGACGGCGCAGGTCACGCCGTATTGTTTCGCATTTAGAATGTAATCCACAAATGCTTCCCTGCTTTCGGGGCCGCGCGTGGCGTTGCGGTTTCCAAACCAAAGGGAGGGAATAGAGATATGGCGAGAGAGCAATCCTCATCCGCCGCCGTGGCGGATGCCGGCGCCGCGTCCCGGATGCGGTTCTTCGACGACGGCATCACGATCGATCTCGACGCCGAGCTGCGGAAGAAGCACGGCTCCGACATCAGCATACCGGTGTTCCGCGTCGATGCCGACGCTGTCGAGGGCTTCAACATCGACAAGGACGCCTACTACGCCAGCAGCGCCAGCAAGCTGATGACCGGCTTCTTCGCGGAGCTGCTGTCCACCGCGCTGGGCTCGCGGAACGGCGGCGACGTCAGCCGCTTCGAGACGAAGTATGCGCTGGGCGGCAAGGAGATGATTCTCCACATCGGCGACGACGTCTTCGTCTATGCGCCCGACAACCACCGCACCATCAACGTCAGCGCGCGCGACGACGTCTTCGTCTACGCGCCCGGCAATGACGGCAACATCATCGCGCGCGGCGACGACGTCTTCATCTTCGCGCCGGACAATGATGGCGGGCTGAACGCCTTCGCGCGCTCCGTGGCCGATGCGGCGGCGAAGGCCAAGGGCACGTCGCCGCAATCGAGCGACATCGTCGGCGCCGCCCGGGCGAAGGCGGAAGCCGACGCCTACACCTTCATCTATGCCAAGGACAACCAGGGCAACGTCCACGCCGCGGCCGATGCCGACGCCACGGCGAAGGCGGAGGCCGACATCTTCGCCCTGCGCGGCGACGCCAAGGCGGTGGCGGTGGCCCTGGCCGATGCTGAGTCCAAAATCCTGGTCTACGCGCCAGGCGGCGGCAAGGTGAGCACGAACGGAGACGCGGATGCCGTGGCCATGGCCAGCGCCGTGGCGGAAAGCCGCCAGGGCGACGCGACGGCGCTGAGCGACACCACGGCGGTCGCCTCCGTGGAGACCGACGTCATCCTGTGGCAGGGCGGCTACGACCACTACTTCTTCGCCTGACCCTTCCGGGCCGGGGCGGCGCCCCGGCCCTCCGGCACGCCCTTGCCTTCAGCGCTCCGGCACGGCGAAGCGGGTCCAGCCCGGCAGCGCCGCCGCCATGTCGAACTCGCGCCATTTCGGGTGGCGCGGCGGCCGCCGCAGCGCCCCGGCATGCGCCAGCAGGCTCTGCCCGAAGCGGACCAGCCGCGCATGCCGCTCGCTGCCCGCCGGCCAGGCATAGACCGCGAGGACGGCACCGAGCGACAGCGTCTCCACCGCCTCGCCGCCGCCGATCAGCCGCGGATAGTCGGCCGCCGACAGCCGGGCGCGCTGGTAGGTCTGCAGCATGGCCGGGGTGGCGGGCAGCGGCAGGAAGCGCAGCCCCGCGCCGGTCTCCAGCCCCGAGAAGAGGCGCGCCGGCTTGCCCGCGACATAGATCATGGCGGCGATCTCGCCGCGCCGCAGATGCTCCAGCGCCACGTCCTGCGGCGCATGCGCCAGGCGCGCGCCGACGCCCAGCAGGTCCAGCAGCACCGAGGCCGTCATCGCGGTGCCGCTGCCGCGCACATCCACATTGACGGCGCGGCCCTCAAGCTGCCCGATCTCCGTCACGTCGCCGGTGGCGAGGAGGTGGATCTCCTCGTCGTAGAGCTTCGCGATGTAGTGGATGCGCTGCGCGATGTTCGGGTAGAGCCGCTGGCGCAGGGCGAAGGCCAGCACGTCGGACTGGACGATCGCCATGTCCACGCCGCGCAGATACATCAGGTCGGCGATGTTCTGCAGCGAGCCCTTGCCGAGGATGGGCAGCAGGCGGAGCCGGTCGCCATCGTCCAGCTCCGCCGCGAGGTCGGAGGCGATGCGGATATAGGTGCCGTCGATGCCGCCGGCGATGAGCCCGAGCACGCCGCCATTGGCCACATCGGCGGGGTTGCGGCGCGCGCCCGGCGCGGGGGCTTCCTGGGCATGGGCCCCGGCGGCGGGCGCCAGGGCCGCCAGCAGGGCGAGGCCGCGCCGCGTCGGCCCCGTATCTGCCGTCACCGCGTCGCCAGGCGGGAGGTGGAGGGGGCGGAGGGGCGGGCGGGCGCCTCGCGGCCGGCCTCCGCCATGGCCCGCTGCCGCTCCGCGGCGGCGCATTCGGCGAACAGGGCGCGTATGGCGGAGGGCGTGCTGTCGCAGCCGGCGGGATTGCCGTCGGCGCGGCCGAGCACCGCGGCGGAGGGGGCCGGGGCATTCTGGGATGGCGCGGCGGGGAGCGCGGCGCGCGTCTGGGTCGGCCTGGCGGGTTCGGGCGTGCCGGCGCGGACGCGCAGGGCGCCGCGGGCCGGCTCCTCCTCCTGCCGCGCCACCGGGGGCGGTGCGGCCGCGGCGCTGCATTCGGGGTAGAGGGCGGTGTTCAGGCCGGGCACCTCGCAGAAGGCCGGGCGGGGCGCGAGGCGGGCGCCGCGGAAGCCGCCGGGGGCCGGGTTGCCGTTGACAGGTGGCGCGGGCTGCGCCGGGGGCACCGGCGGCAGGGCGCTGGGCGGCAGGCCGGAGCTGGGCACCGGCATGAGCTGCGAGGCGGTGGCGGTCTCCGGATTGGTGCCGTGGCTCAGCGCGATCGGCACGCCGCCATCCTTGATGCAGGGGCGGCCGATGCGGATGGCTGCCGCGCGGAAGCTCTCGACGCTGCACATGATCTCGCGCGCCAGCACCTCGTCCTTCAGGGCGGAGACGGTGAGGGCCACGTTGTTGCGGATCTGGCATTCCTCGTCGATGGTGCTGAAGGCGCCGCCGATGCCGAAGAGCGGCATGGTGGCCCCCAGCGAGACGCCGGTGGCGCAGGGGTTCAGCCCGTAGATGCTGCCGAGGCCGATGGACGGCGCCTGGTGGTGGTTGCGCGGCAGGCCGTAATTGTAGACGTCGCTGCGCTGGTAGAATTCCTGGCGCTGCACCTCCTGCGCCGCGGCGGGGGAGGAAGCGAGGGCGGCCAAGGCCGCCCCCACCACCAGGAAGACGCGGAAGCGTCGGATCATGCGGCTCATGGTCATGGCTCCCGCGTCTCCCTGTTCAGATCAGCGCCAGCCGCCGTAGCTGTTGCTCTTGGAGAAGGCGCCGCCGCTGGTGGTGCTGCCGATGAAGCCGTTGGAGGTCTTGCCGACCGCACCGCTCGCGCTCGTGCTGCTCGTGCCGGAGCCGGCGCCATGGCCGGTGCCCGACCAGGCGCTGTTGCTGGAGAAGGCGCCGGTCGCGCCGGCAGCGTAGCCGAACTTGCCGCTCTCGATCGAGGAAGTGGCCGAGCTGCCCGAACCGGCGACGGAGGAGCTGCCCGACGGGCCAGCGAGCACGGGAGCGCTGAGGCCGACGACGGCAATGGTGGCGAGCAGGATCTTGCGCATGATATGTTCCCTCTGTTCTAGTTTGCGCTCCGCAAAGCGAAGCTAGGATGGGGCTTTCGCCCCGGCGTAAGCGGCTGGCCGTCAACGTGACAGCGCCTGGCGGTCAGCCGCCCACCTCGTGCCGCATCCTGGCCTGGCCAGGAGCGGAAACCGGCATGGGGATGCAGGGCGCGGCCGTGCCGCGCGTCGCTCGCTTCCCGCTACGTCCTGAAAATCGTCGCGAAGGCGCTCAGCCCGGCCTTGCTTCCGGCGCCCGGCCCCGCGGCCGCCGACCCGCGCAGCACCAGCACCTTCCGTGTGCCGTCGCTGGCGGCCAGGGCGCTGGCCTGGCTGGTGGCGGCGCCCATCTGGCGCCCGGCGCAGGATGAGACACTTGCCGTGCCGCTGCTGGCGGCCGCTTCGCTCCACCGCATCTTTTTCCTCCTTCACCCTCTTTTTTGAGAGGGTCGCACATCCCGCTCCAGGCATTCTGCCACTTCACGGGATGTGCATTTCTATTTTTATACTGAAACGGTATTTCGAGGCGGACGGTTTGGGAAGCTCATATTTCGCCGTCGTAATCACAAGAAGGGGATGACCCGGCGCTCAGGCGAAGCCGAACTCCTGCGCGAAGGGTGGCGAGGGCAGGCCGGAGCCCGGCAATTCTTCGGCGGGCAGCGCGTGAAGGAAGGGGTCGTGCGGGTCTTCCGGGGCGATCTCCGGCGGGATCTCCGGGAGCGTGCCCGTGCCGCCTCCCTCCGGAAGGAAGCCGGCATGGGCCTCGGCCTGCTGATGGACCCCCTCCCCGGCAGGGCTGCCACCGATCGACACGGTGGCGGAGGAATAGGCGAAGCTGCTGCCTTCGCCTTCCACCCAGATTTGGGCCTCGGAGCGGGCTGATGCGGCGGCCTCTCCGGACTCGCTGGCACTTTCGGAACTGGCGGTGCTGTGACTGGCCATGAGACGTCCTCCGGTGTTCATTTTTGTATCGTATCTATACCGGCAGGCCCCCGCCCCTCAATCACAATTCTTTACATTCCGGGCCGGCCCGATGGCACAGGCCCGTGATACCGGAAGGAACCTCGCCCATGCCGCGGGTCCATCTCAGGCTTGCCGTGCTGCCCGTGCTGGCAGGCCTTTTCCTGCCGGGCATGGCCCTGGCTGCGGGAAGCGGCTGGCAGCTCTGCCAGGGGGGCGGCGCGGCGCGCGCCACCTGCAGCGTGAGTTGCAATGGCGAGAGCCGCCGCCAGAGCTGCGGCACGGGGGAGATGTGCGAGTGCCAGTGCGCGCCTCGGCCGCAATGCCGCTGCCGGGCGATGGAGCAGGAAACACGCTCGCCCGGGGCGCCCGGCGGCCGGCTGGCACCGGCCGGGCCGGCAGGGCCGGCAGGGCTGAGCCGGCAGGGCTGAGAAGGTGGGTGGTCCGCCCCCGGCCCGGGGGCGGCGGTCAGGCCGCGACCTGCAGTGCCTCGGACTGGCGGCGCACCATCTCCTGGTAGGGGCCGGGGCGGCGCATCAGCAGGTCCGGCGCGCCGTCCTGCACCACCTGCCCGCCCTCCATCACCACGATGCGGTCGAAATTGGTCAGAGTCGCCAGCCGGTGCGCCACGGCGATGACGGTGCGGCCCTGCATCAGCCCGTCCAGCGCCTTCTGCACCTCGGCCTCGGACTCCGAGTCGAGGGCGGAGGTGGCCTCGTCCAGCAGCAGGATCGGCGCGTCCTTCAGCAGCGCGCGGGCGATGGCGAGGCGCTGGCGCTGGCCGCCCGAGAGCTTGGCGCCGCGGTCGCCCACGATGGTGTCGAAGCCTTCCGGCAGCGCCTCGATGAAGTCGCGGCAGCGGGCGGCCTCGGCGGCGGCCAGCACCTCGGCGTCGGTGGCGTCCGGCCGGGCGTAGCGGATGTTCTCCAGCACGGTGCGGTGGAACAGCGAGACGTCCTGCGGCACGACGGCGATCATGTCGGCCAGGCTCTCGCGGGTGGCCTGGGCGATGTCCTGCCCGTCGATCAGCACGGCGCCTTCCTGCGGCGCGGTGTGGCGCTGCAGCAGGGTCAGCAGGGTGGACTTGCCGGCGCCGGAGCGGCCGACCACGCCGACCTTCTGGCCGGGCTGGATGGCCAGCTCCAGGCTGCGCAGCACCGGCGCGCTGCCCTCGGGGGCCGAGGGGTAGCGGAAGGTGACGTTGTGGAACACCACCTCGCCGCCGCGCGCGGCCAGGCCATGGGCGTTCTCGACATCCGGCATGTCGTGCGGCACCAGCAGGGCGGCCAGCGCCTCGCGCATCCGCGCCACGTACTGGGTCAGGTCCACCAGCGCCATGGCGAGGTCGCGGCTGGCGTGCAGGATGGTGAAGCCGAGGGTGCAGACCAGCACGATGTCGCCCGTGGTGGCACGGCCGAGCTGCCAGAGATGCACCACCCAGCCCAGCAGCATGGCGGTGAGCACGGCGGTGGCGGCGCCATGCACCAGGCGCAGCTTCTCCAGATAGCGCAGGCTGGCGCGGCGGGCGGCGCTTTCCTCGGCCAGGGCGGTGTCGAGGCGGGCCGATTCGCGGCCGAAGGCGCCGAAGGCGCGCACCAGGGAGAAGTTCTGCACCACATCGACCAGCTGGCCATCGACGGTCGCGGCGCGGCCGGCGAAGCGGTCGTGCAGCGCCTCGCCCTTCTGGCCCAGCCAGGCGACGCCGGCGGCCAGGGCCGCGGCCACCACCACGAGGCAGCCGGCCATGATCGGGTCGACCGTGGCGAGGAAGACGATGGACAGGGTGACGGCCACCGCCGGCGGCACGGTGTGCCAGGTGAAGTTCTGCAGCACGGTGAAGGCCGCCGTGCCGGTGGCGCTGATGCGCGCCGCCAGCGTGCCGGCCGAGCGGTTGGCGAAGTAGCCCGGCGAGTGGCCGGCGAGGTGGCGGAACAGCTCGGCCCGCATCGAGGCGGTGGCGCGCGGGAAGCGGTCCGCCGCGATCCAGCCGCCGACCCGCCAGAGCATGTTGTCGGCCGTGATGATGCCGGCGAGGATGGCGAAGGCCACCCACACCGCCGCCGCGCCCGCCTGAGACGGGCCGCCCGAGAGCGTGTCGATCAGGTTCTTAACCGCGTAGTTCGCCCCTACGGAGCAGCCCACCGCACCCAGCACCGCCAGCATGATGGCGACGTGGCTGCCCGCCTGCGGCCGCAGGTGGCGCAGCAGGAAGCCAACGGGGCGCCGGGCGAGGCGCAACAGGTCGCTGTCGTCGGCACGGGACATGGCGGGTGGCCTCTCACTTCCGGAGCACATGACCGTGAGTGCACGGCGCATCTGCGTTCATGCGGAGGGAACGCCAGCAACAAGACGAAATCGTGGCGAAGGTTGCCGAATCTGGACCGCATTCAGGTGCCAGAAGAGGCTCGAGAGACAACGGAGATCGGACCCAATGCGTATCGCGCAGATCGCTCCCCTGACGGAAGCCGTTCCGCCGAAGCTGTATGGCGGCACCGAGCGGATCGTGTCCTACCTGACCGAGGAGCTGGTGGAGCTCGGGCACGAGGTGACGCTGTTCGCCAGCGGCGACTCGATCACCAAGGCGAAGCTCGCGCCGATGTGCCGCAAGGCGCTGCGCCTCGACCCCTCGGTGCGCGACGCCAACGCGCCGCTGACGCTGATGCTGGAGCAGGTCTACCGCCGCCGGCACGAGTTCGACCTGCTGCACTTCCACCTGGACTACCTGCCCTTCCCGCTGTTCTCGCGGCAGAGCGTGCCCTTCGTGACCACCCTGCACGGCCGGCTGGACCTGCCGGAGCTGCAGCCGGTGTTCGACACCTTCAACGAGGTGCCGGTGGTCTCGATCTCGGACAACCAGCGCCTGCCGCTGCCGCAGGCGCGCTTCGCCGGCACGATCTACCACGGCCTGCCCGAGAAGCTGCTGACGCCGCTGCCGGGCGTCACGCCGGGCTACCTGGCCTTCCTCGGCCGCATCGCCCCCGAGAAGCGCTGCGACCGGGCGATCGAGATCGCCATCGCCACCAACACGCCGCTGAAGATCGCGGCCAAGGTGGACCGCGTGGACGTCGACTACTTCGAGACCAAGATCAAGCCGATGCTGGCGCATCCGCTGATCGAGTTCATCGGCGAGATCGACGAGACGCAGAAGCCGGGCTTCCTCTCGGGCGCCATCGGCCTGCTGACGCCGATCGACTGGCCGGAGCCCTTCGGCCTGGTGATGATCGAGGCGATGGCCTGCGGCACGCCCGTCATCGCCTTCCGCCACGGCTCGGTGCCCGAGGTGATCGACGAGGGCGTGACCGGCTTCGCGGTGAACAGCATGGCCGAGGCGATCAGCGCCGTCGGCCGGCTGAAGGCGCTGCCCCGCGCCGCCGTGCGCGCCCGCTTCGAGCAGCGCTACACCGCCCGCCGCATGGCGGAGGACTATGTGTCCCTCTACGAGGGGCTGTGCCGCCGCGAGCCCTCCTCCGTGCTCGCCGCCGCCGAGTGAGGCGGGCGCCCCGGCGCCCCCTTCCCTTCCGCCTCGAACCAGGGCGCGCCGGTGGCGCGCCCTGCTGCGTTCCGGGGCCGCCACCCGGGGCCGCCACCCAGGGTCGCCACAAGGCCGCCGCCCGGCCGCGGCGGCGGCGCCAAACCGCATCCGGCACGCCCCGCCCGCTTTGAATCCGGCGCCGCTTGCCCTATTGGCAGGGGTCAAATCCACGGCGGGTACCCCACCGCCCCGATCGCCGCCGGAAGCCCATGACCAATACCCCCCTGTCGCGCATCCGCAACTTCTCGATCATCGCCCATATCGACCACGGCAAATCCACCCTGGCCGACCGCCTGATCCAGGCCACTGGCTCCGTCGCGCTGCGCGACATGAAGGAGCAGATGCTCGACAGCATGGAGCTGGAGCAGGAGCGCGGCATCACCATCAAGGCCGCCTCCGTTCGGCTCGACTACAAGGCCAAGGACGGCAACGACTACGTCCTGAACCTGATGGACACCCCAGGCCATGTGGACTTCGCCTACGAGGTGAGCCGCAGCCTGGCCGCCTGCGAGGGGTCGCTGCTGGTGGTCGACGCCTCCCAGGGCGTCGAGGCGCAGACGCTGGCCAATGTCTACCAGGCGATCGACGCCAACCACGAGATCGTGCCGGTCCTCAACAAGATCGACCTCCCCGCGGCGGAGCCGGAGCGGGTGAAGCAGCAGATCGAGGACGTGATCGGCCTCGACGCCTCGGAGGCGGTGGAGATCTCCGCCAAGTCCGGCCTGAACATCGAGGGCGTGCTGGAGGCCATCGTCCACCGCCTGCCCGCGCCCCAGGGCGACCCGGACGCGCCGCTGAAGGCGCTGCTGGTCGATAGCTGGTACGACCCCTATCTCGGCGTCATCATCCTGATCCGGGTGAAGGACGGCACCATCCGCAAGGGCCAGAAGATCCGCTTCATGGCCGAGGGCACCACCCAGACGGTGGACAGCGTCGGCGTCTTCCGCCCCAAGATGACGCCTGTGGACTACCTCGGGCCGGGCGAGATGGGCTACCTCAACGCCGCCATCAAGACGGTGGCCGAGACCAATGTCGGCGACACCATCACCGACGACCGCAACCCGGCGGCCGAGCCGCTGGCGGGCTTCAAGCCCTCCATCCCGGTGGTCTGGTGCGGCCTCTACCCGGTGGACGCGGACGATTTCGAGAAGCTGCGCGATTCGCTCGGCAAGCTGCGGCTGAACGACGCCTCCTTCCACTTCGAGGCGGAAAGCTCGGCGGCGCTGGGCTTCGGCTTCCGCTGCGGCTTCCTCGGGCTGCTGCACCTGGAGATCATCCAGGAGCGGCTCTCGCGCGAGTTCGACCTCGACCTGATCGCGACCGCCCCCTCGGTGGTCTACAAGCTGACGACGAACAAGGGCGAGGCGATCGACCTGCACAACCCGGCCGACATGCCGGACCCGACGCTGATCGAGAAGATCGAGGAGCCCTGGATCAAGGCCACCATCATGGTGCCGGACGAGCATCTGGGCAGCATCCTGACGCTCTGCTCCGAGCGGCGCGGCCAGCAGGTGGAGCTGACCTATGTCGGCAACCGCGCCATGGCGGTCTACCGCCTGCCGCTGAACGAGGTGGTGTTCGACTTCTACGACCGCCTCAAGAGCGTCAGCCGCGGCTACGCCTCCTTCGACTACGTGATGGACGGCTATGACGAGGGCGACCTCGTGAAGATCTCCATCCTGGTCAACAACGAGCCGGTGGATGCCCTCTCCTTCATGGCGCACCGCACCCAGGCGGAGCGGCGCGGCCGCTCCATCTGCGAGAAGCTGAAGGAGCTGATCCCCCGCCAGCTCTTCAAGATCCCGATCCAGGCGGCGATCGGCGGCCGCGTCATCGCCCGCGAGACGATCTCGGCGATGTCGAAGGACGTCACCGCCAAGTGCTATGGCGGCGACATCTCCCGCAAGCGCAAGCTCCTCGAGAAGCAGAAGGAGGGCAAGAAGCGCATGCGGCAGTTCGGCAAGGTCGAGATCCCGCAATCGGCCTTCATCGCCGCCCTCAAGATGGACAGCTGAGGGCACGCCAAGCCGCTGCTTTTTGGCTGACCTTGCGGGAAGGAAACGCTAATCGGGGAGGATCGGCGCGCCGCGGCCGGGTTGGGCCGGGCATGACGATTCGCCCCGCCTCCACGTCCGGGGCGGCCTAGACGGGAGAGAATATCCATATGATCCGCCGCCATCTGCTGGCCGCGCTGCCGGCCCTCGCCGCCGGCCTCGGCACCCTGGGCACCGCCCTGCTGGGCGCCGCCCCCGCCGCGCAGGCCCAGGCGAACTATCCGAGCCGCACGATCTCCATCATCGTGCCCTTCGCCGCCGGCGGGCCGACCGACACCGTCACCCGCCTGGTGGCGGAGGTGATGGCGCGCGACCTCGGGCAGTCCGTCGTGGTGGAGAATGTCGGCGGCGCCGGCGGCACGCTGGGCGCGGGCCGCGTCGCCCAGGCCCGGCCGGACGGCTACACCCTGCTGCTGCACCACATCGGCATGGGCACCACCCCCACCCTCTACCGCCGCCTGCCCTACGACCCGGTGGGCGGCTTCGAGCCGATCGGCCTCGTCACCGAGGTGCCGATGACGGTGATCGCCCGCAAGGACCTGCCGGCCAGCAACCTGGCCGAGCTGGTGGCGCTGGTGCGCAAGGAGAAGACCGGCATCAACTACGCCAATGCCGGCATCGGCGCCGCCAGCCATCTCTGCGGCCTGCTGCTGCAGAAGGCGATCGACGCGCCGATGACCACCGTGCCCTACCGCGGCACCGGCCCGGCCATGACCGACCTGATCGCCGGCACGGTGGACGTGATGTGCGACCAGACCACCAACACCACCAGCCACATCCGCGCCGGCGCGGTGAAGGCGTACTCGGTCACCACGCCGCAGCGCCTGGCCTCCCTCCCCGACGTGCCGACCGGCGCCGAGGCCGGGCTGCCGGGCATGGAGGTGACCATCTGGCACGGCCTCTACGCGCCGAAGGGCACGCCGGTCGAGATCCAGGAGCGGCTCTCCAAGGCGCTGCAGGCGGCGCTGCGCGACGAGCGGCTGGTCCAGCGCTTCGCCGATCTCGGCACCGAGCCGGTGTCGCAGGACCGCGCCACCCCGGCCGCGCACAAGGCCTTCTGGGCAGCCGACATCGCCAAGTGGCGCCCGGTGATCCAGGCCGCCGGCCAGTACGCCGACTGAGGGCAGAGGCCGGCTGAGGGCACGCCGGCCGGGGCCATGCAGGGCCGCGCCGGCACCCCTGGCGCGGCACGCGGCCAGAGAGGCGCCGCCCGGAGAGGCGCGGGGGAGGCTGAACACCCGCGGTGAAATCGCGCAGGCGATGGAGTGGGCCTTGTGCGCCAGCCATGGGCGGCGCATGGAACCTTAGCATGGATCGACCCCGGCCACCGCGAGGAGCAGCATGACCGGACCGGTTCCGGACCGGAACCCCACCGTTCGCCTGCACCTGTTGCTAATCGCCCTGGCCGCGCTGCTGCCGGTCTGGGGCCTGGCCGGGCATGTCGCCGGGCGGATGGCCGATGCGGAGCGCACGCGGATCGTCACCGCCGCGCAGGGCCGCAGCCGCGAGCTGGCCTTCATGCTGGAGCGCGACCTGCTCAGCCTGCAGGCGGAGCTGGCGGCGCTCGGCACCTCGCCCAGCCTGCTGGAGGGCAACCTGGCCGCCTTCCGGGCCCAGGCTCTCGCCCTGCCGCTGCGGCAGAAGGCGCGGCTGCGGCTGACCGACGCCGATGGGCGCGTGCTGATCGACACCGCCGGAACCCCGGAGACCGGAACCCCGGAGGCCGGAGCTCCGGAGACCGGAGCCCCGAAGGCCGGCGCGGCGGCGCTGGACGCGCCGCCCCAGCGCGGCATTTCCGGCCTGCAGCCCCCCGAGCGGCCGGGCGCGCCCCAGGGCGTCGACATCACCCAGCCCGTCCCGCAGGCCGAGGGGGGCCCGCCCGAATACTTCCTGGTGGCCACCATCGACCCGGCCTGGCTGTGGGGCCAGCACCTGGAATGGGCCCAGCTGCCGCCCCGCTGGTCGGCGGCGGTGGCCGATGCCGCCGGCAACATCGTCGCCCGCCGGCCGCGGAAGCCGGAGGATGGCGGTGCCCCCGCGCCCTACGCCGGCGCGGCGCGGAATGCCCTGCAGGAAGGCCGGCCGCTCGGCTGGGCGCGGGACAATGCGGCGGATGGCCGCCCCCTCTACGTCGCCTGGCACCGGGTCGACAGCGCGCCCTGGATGGTGCTGGTCAGCCTCCCCAGCCAGATGGTGGATGGCGCGCTGCTGCGGCTGCTCTCGCCCGTGCTGCTGGTGGGCGGCCTGATGCTGCTGCTGTTCACCGGCGCCCTGGCCTTCTGGGTGGACCGGCGCATGGCGATGCCGCTGGAGCGGCTGGGGCGCATGGCCGCCAGCTTCGGCCGCGGCGTGGCGCTGCCCCCCTTCCCGCCCACCGGCCTGCGCGAGATCGACAGCGCCGCCGCCGCCCTGGCCAGCGCCGCCACCGAGCGCGACGCGCTGGAGGCCGAGCGCATCGCCCTCAACGTCCGGCTGCAGACCGTGCTGGAGAGCACGCATGACAGCGTGCTGGTGCTCGACCGCGACGGCACCGTCCTCTACATGAACGGCCGCGCCCGGGCGCAGATGGGGCCGCAATGCCCCGGCATCGGCCGCCCGCTGCATGAGAGCTTCCCCGGCTGGGAGGCCGGCCCCTTCGGCGCCGCCTGCCAGCGCGCCGTGGCCGAGGGCACGCCGCAGAGCGCCACCGCCTTCCACCCCGCGCTCGGCCGCTGGATCGCGGCCGACATCTATCCCTCCACCGAGGGGATGTCCCTGTTCTTCCGCGATGTCAGCGATGAGCGCGCCGCCCAGGCGGCGCTGCGCGAGAGCGAGGCGCGGCTGAAGGCGGTGCTGGAGAACGTCTCCGTCGGCATGTTGCTGGCCGAGGCGCCGGGCGGGCGCATCCTGCTCGGCAACCGGCGCATGGAGGAGATCCTGCGCCGGCCCGTCCCCCTCTCCGCCGCCGTCGAGGCCTACCGGGAGGACTGGGAGTGCTACCATGCCGATGGGCGGCGGGTGGACGGCATGGAGTTCCCGCTCGGCCGCGCGCTGCTGACGGGGCTGCCGGCCAATGGCGAGTTCCAGCTCCGCCGCGGCGACGGCTCCATGGTCTGGCTGCGCGCCGCCGCCGCGCCGGTGCGCGACGCGCAGGGGCGCGTCACCGGGGCGGTGGTCGCCCTGTCGGACATCGACGCCGAGCGCCGCGCCGCCGAGGCGCTGCGCGAGAGCGAGCTGCGCTTCCGCACCCTCGCCGAGGCGATCCCGCAGATCGTCTGGTCCACCCTGCCGGACGGGCGGATCGACTATGTCAATCCGCGCCTGCAGGATTTCACCGGCCTGCCGCCCGGCCTCGCCATGGAGTCGCTGGCCCGCATCGTCCACCCGCGCGACCAGGGGCGGGCCGAGCGCGCCTGGCAGCGGGCGCTGCGGCGGGGCGAGGCCTTCTCGGCCGAGCTGCGGCTGCTGCGCGCCGAGGGCGGCTGGCGCTGGTGCGTGGTGCGCGCCCTGCCGGTGCGCGGCAGCGAGGGCACCATCCTGCGCTGGATCGGCGCCGTCACCGACGTGTCGGAACTGGCCGAGGCGCGCGAGGAGCTGGCGCGCCAGGTGGCGGCCCAGACCGCCTCGCGCGAGGCGGCGGTGCGCTCCGCGGCGGCGCTGGCGGCCTCGGAAAGCCGCTTCCGCCGCTTCGCCGAGGCCAGCCCGGACGTGATGTGGATGACCAATGCGGACGGCACGCAGGTGGAGTTCATCAGCCCCGCCTTCGAGCAGATCTGGGGCATCCCGCAGGAGCGCCTGCTGGCCGACAAGGTCGTCTGGGCCGATTCGATCCACGCGTCCGACCGCGACCGCGTGCTGGAGGACTGGCGCGGCTCGCTGCAATCCGGCCGGTTCGACGCCGAATACCGCATCCTGCGGCCGGATGGCGGCATGCGCTGGATCCGCGACATCGGCTTCCCCATCCTCGACGCGCGGGGGGTGATGACGCGGCGCGGCGGGCTGGCGCGCGACGTGACGGCGGCCAAGGCGGCCGAGGCGCGGCAGATCCTGCTGCTCGGCGAGCTGAACCACCGGGTCAAGAACACCCTGGCCACGGTGCATTCCCTGGCGTTGCAGACGGCCCGCACCGCCGGCGAGAGCCCGGACGCGATGCCGCGCTTCCTGAAGGACTTCCAGGCGCGCCTGCTGACGCTGGCGCGCGCGCACGACCTGCTGACGGCCCGCACCTGGCGCGGCGCCACGCTGGAGGACACGGCGCGCGCCGCCCTCGCACCCTGGCAGGCGGCGGCCGAGAACGGCGAGGAGAGGCTGGCCATCAGCGGACCCGCGGTGTGGCTGGCCCCCCGCCAGACGCTGGGCCTGGCGCTGGCCTTGCATGAACTGGCCACCAATGCCACGAAGCATGGTGCCCTGACCCGTGCCGAGGGGCGCATTCTGGTACGCTGGCAGGGCCTGCCGGACGGAATGGTGCAGCTGGACTGGCAGGAGCGGAATGGCCCGCCGGCCCGGCAGCCCCTCCGCCGCGGCTTTGGCAGCCGCATGCTTGAAAGGGGCTTGCCAGCGGAGCTGGGTCTGGGTTCCTCCGTCACCTTGACCTATGCCGAGACTGGCTTCGAGGCAGCGATTCGCTTTCGTCCCGTGAATGGGCCCCAAGTTGAAGAGGAAACCGCATGAGCGGACTGAACGGCCGCCGCATTCTGGTCGTCGAGGATGAGGCGCTGATTGCGATGCTGGTCGAGGATGCGCTGCTGGAGGCCGGAGCCCACGTTCTTGGTCCGGCCGCGACGGTGGAGGAGGCCATGGCGCTGTTCGATTCGGAGCATCCGGAAGCCGCCGTGCTCGATATCAACCTCGCCGGCCAGGCTTCCATCCCCGTGGCGGACCGGCTGGTGGCGCACGCCATTCCCTTCGTCGTCGCCACCGGCTACGGCGCGGCGGGGCTGCCGGAACGGCACCGCAACGTGCCGGTCCTGGCCAAGCCCTACGACCCGCACGACCTCATCGCCGCGCTGGAGCGGGTCTGCCGCTGACGGAAAAGGCCGGGGAAGCGGACCTCCCCGGCCCCTGCCCCGGCCTGCGCGGGCGTGGCGCCCTCAGCCGCGCAGCACGCGGCCGGCCACGGCGTCCAGCTTCGCCATCAGCGCCGGGTCGCGCTTCTCCGGCGGGGTGACGATGGCGTATTCCAGCGCCCGGTCGCAGCCCGCCGGGCAGGCGCCGCGCGGCGCGCCCAGCCGCGGCACCACCGCCTTCACCAGCGCCTTGGCGCGGTCGGCATTGGCGTGCAGCACCTTCACCACCGCCTCGACCGAGACATGCTCGTGGTCCGGGTGCCAGCAGTCGAAATCGGTCACCATGGCGATGGTGGCGTAGCAGAGCTCCGCCTCGCGGGCGAGCTTGGCCTCGGGCATGTTGGTCATGCCGATGACGTCGCAGCCCCAGGCGCGGTACAGCTCGCTCTCCGCCTTGGTGGAGAATTGCGGGCCTTCCATCACCAGGTAGGTGCCGCCGCGCTTGTGCTTCAGGCCGATCTCGCGCGCCGCCTCCTCCGCCGCGTCGCCGAGGCGCGGGCAGACCGGGTGCGCCACCGACACATGCGCCACGCAGCCCGTCTCGAAGAAGCTCTTCTGGCGGGCGAAGGTGCGGTCGATGAACTGGTCGACGATGACGAAGGTGCCGGGCGGCAGGTCGCCGTTCAGCGAGCCGACGGCGGAGAGGGAGAGGATCTCCGTCACGCCAGCGCGCTTCAGCACGTCGATATTGGCGCGGTAGTTCAGCGCCGAGGGCGGCACGCTGTGGCCGCGCCCGTGGCGGGGCAGGAAGACGCAGCGCACGCCCCCCAGCCGGCCGAACAGCAGCTCATCCGAGGCCTCGCCCCAGGGGCTGTCGATGCGGCGCCATTCGCGCTCCTCCAGCCCGTCGATGTCGTACAGGCCGGAGCCGCCGATCAGGCCGATGACCGGCTCGATGGTCTCGCTGCTGGGGGTCTGGCTCATCGGATGTCCCTCCGGTGGGTGTCGGCCGGGGCGCGCGCGTGGCGCCGGGCGTGGAAAAGGGCCGCCCGGGCGGGCGGCCCCTGATTCGCTCAAGATCTCTGCGGCAGGGACCGCTCCCGGTGGGCGATCCCGTGCAGGTTACGTGACCGGGTCGCCGCCGACGCGGGCCCAGATCTTCCGCTTCACGGCATAGGTCAGGCCGCCCAGGATGATCAGGAACAGGATGATGCGCACGCCCATGGCGCGGCGGGTCTCCAGCTCCGGCTCGGCCGCCCAGGCCAGGAAGGCCGAGACGTCGCGCGTCATCTGGTCCACCGTGGCGCGGGTGCCGTCGGCGTACTGGATCTGGCCGTCGCTGTTGATCGGCGGCGCCATGCCGATCTGATGACCGGGGAAGTACTTGTTGTAGTACATCCCCTCCATGACGGTGACGCCGGCGGGCGGCGGGTCCTCGTAGCCGGTCAGCAGCGCATGGATGTAGTCCGCGCCGCCGACACGGGCCTTGACGATCACCGACAGGTCGGGCGGCAGGGCGCCGTTGTTCGCCGCGCGCGCCGCCGCGTCATTGGGGAAGGGACGGCGGAAGCGGTCGGAGGCGCGGCCGGGGCGCTCGAACATCTCGCCATCGTCGTTCGGGCCGTCCTGGATCTGGTAGCTGGCCGCGACGGCCGCCACCTGCTCGGCGGAGAGCCCGATGTCGCGCAGGTTGCGGTAGGAGAGCAGCCGCATCGAGTGGCAGGCCGCGCAGACCTCCTTGTAGACCTGGAAGCCGCGCTGCAGCTCGCCCCGGTCGAAGGTGCCGAACAGCCCGTCGAAGGAGTAGCGGGTGTCGGGGATCTCGATGTTCCCTTCCGCCGCCTGAGCGCCGGGTGCGGCCATCAGCCCGAGGGAGAGAGCGGCGGCGAGGGCCGCCGCCTTCAGTTTCAGGGCGGGGAGTTTACGCACCGGCATCATGCCTTCTCCATGGGCTTGGCCACGGCGGCGCCGGGCAGGGGGCCGCCGCCACGCAGCACGGCCTTGGCAATGCTCTCAGGCAGCGGGAGCGGCCGCTCGATCTTCGCCAGCAGGGGGAGGATCACCAGGAAGTAGGCGAAGTAGTAGGCCGTGGAGAGACGGGCGATCAGCACGTAGACGCCCTCGGCCGGCATGCCGCCCGCCCACATCAGGACGAAGAAGTTCACGCCCCACAGCATCAGGAACCACTTGGCGATCGGGCGGAAGCGCATGGAGCGCACCGGCGAGCGGTCCAGCCAGGGCAGCACGAACAGGATGGCGATGGCGCCGAACATCATCAGCACGCCGCCGAGCTTGTTCGGCACCGCGCGGAGGATGGCGTAGAAGGGCAGGAAGTACCACTCGGGCACGATGTGCGCCGGCGTCACCAGCGGGTTGGCCGGGATGTAGTTGTCCGGGTGGCCCAGGTAGTTCGGGCTGAAGAACACCAGGAAGGCGAAGACGATCAGGTAGACGATGATCCCGACGCTGTCCTTGATGGTGTAGTAGGGGTGGAAGGGCAGCGTGTCCTGCGGACCCTTCGGCTCGATGCCCAGCGGGTTGTTGGAGCCGGTGATGTGCAGCGCGGCGATGTGCAGGAACACCACGCCGGCGATCACGAAGGGCAGCAGGTAGTGCAGGCTGAAGAAGCGGTTCAGCGTCGGATTGTCGACCGAGAAGCCGCCCCACAGCAGGGTCACGATGGCGTCGCCCACCAGCGGGATGGCGGAGAACAGGTTGGTGATGACGGTGGCGCCCCAGAAGGACATCTGGCCCCAGGGCAGCACGTAGCCCATGAAGGCGGTGGCCATCATCAGCAGGAAGATGGTGACGCCGAGCATCCAGAGCAGCTCACGCGGCGCCTTGTAGGAGCCGTAGTAGAGGTTGCGCCAGATGTGCACGATCACCACGATGAAGAACATGCTGGCGCCGTTCATGTGAACGTAGCGGATCAGCCAGCCGTAGTTCACGTCGCGCATGATGCGCTCCACGCTCTCGAAGGCGAGCGAGGTGTGCGCGGTGTAGTTCATGGCCAGGAAGATGCCGGTGGCGATCATGATCATCAGGTTGATCATCGCCAGCGCGCCGAAATTCCAGAAGTAGTTGAAATTCCGGGGAGTCGGGAAGGTCCCGTACTCCTTTTGCATCATGGTGAACACCGGCATGCGCTGGTCGATCCAGCGCACCACCGGGTTTGTGAAGCTGCTCTCGTGCAGGCCGGATGCCATGGGGTGCGGTCCTCAGCCGATGCGGATCTGGGTATCGGAGGTAAAGCTGTATTCCGGAACCGCAAGGTTCGTCGGCGCCGGGCCGCGGCGGATACGGCCGGAGGTGTCGTAGTGGCTGCCATGGCAGGGGCAGAACCAGCCGCCGAAATCGCCGCGGGCGTCGGTCGGCCGCTGGCCCAGCGGCACGCAGCCCAGGTGGGTGCAGACGCCCAGCACCACCAGCCAGGGCTTGCGCTCCACGCGGGCGCTGTCCGGCTGCGGGTCGCGCAGCTCGCCCAGCGGCACGGTCTCGGCCTCCTGGATCTCCTGCGCCGTGCGGTGGCGCACGAAGACCGGCTTGCCGCGCCACATCACGGTCACGGCCTGGCCCTCAGTGATGTGGGCGAGGTTCACATCGGTGCTGGCCAGCGCCAGCACGTCCTTGGCGGGGTTCATCGAGTGGATGAACGGCCAGACGATGGCGCCCACGCCGACCGCCGCGAAGGAGCCCGCCGCCAGTTTTAGGAAGTCCCGTTTGGTGCCCTGGTCGGGGCCATGGGCACCTTCCCCATGGGCGCCACCCATTTCGGGGGAGCTGCTCGGCGCAAGCGTATCGGCCATGCCTCATCGTCCCTTTTGGCGGCCGCCCCGATATCCTGGCAGGCGGGCCGACCGCTAATCCCTGTCCGCAGAACTGCGGCAGCGACGGCCACGCGCGAAGCCGCGCTGCAACACCGTGCGCCGGCGCCATATAAAGGCAGGCGTAGCAGGGTGGCAATTGCTGCGGGCGCTGCCGTGCGACATGCGGCACGCTTCCGGCCCTTCCTGCCGCGCCCACGCCACACCGGTTGCGGCCGGCCGGACGCCGCGCTAGCGCCGCCCCGCGCCCCGCCGACCGGGCCGCCGCAGGAGTTCCGCCCCGCCATGCCCGACACCCCGCCCCTCCCCGCCCACGGCGCCCATCCGCTGGCCGAGCCCGCCCGGGCCTGGTTCGAGTCGCTGCGCGACCGGCTCTGCGCCGCCTTCGAGGCGATCGAGGACGAGCTGGAGAGCGGGCCGCATGCCGGGCTGGCCCCTGGCCGCTTCCAGCGCAGCGCCTGGGAGCGGACGGATGGCGACAGGCCGGGCGGCGGCGGCGTCATGTCTGTCATGAAGGGGCGGGTGTTCGAGAAGGTGGGGGTGAACGTCTCCACCGTCTGGGGCGAGTTCAGCCCGGAATTCCGCAAGCAGATTCCCGGCGCCGAGGAGGACCCGCGCTTCCTGGCCACCGGCGTCTCGCTGGTGGCGCACATGCGCTCCCCCCGCGTGCCGGCGGCGCACATGAACACCCGCTTCATCACCACCCGCCGCACCTGGTTCGGCGGCGGCGGCGACCTGACGCCGATGGACATGCAGGCGCCCGAGTCGCTGGCGGACGGCGCCAGCTTCCACGCCGCCTTCCAGGCCGCCTGCGACCGGCACGACCCCGCCTACTACCCGCGCTTCAAGGCCTGGTGCGACGAGTACTTCTTCCTCCCCCACCGCAACGAGCCACGCGGCCTGGGCGGCATCTTCTACGACTGGCTGGGGCGGGACGAGCCGGAGGGCGAGAACCTCGCCGCGCATTTCGCCTTCACCCGCGACGTGGGCGAGGCCTTCCTCGCCGCCTACCCCGCCATCATCCGCCGCCGCATGCACGAGCCCTGGACCGGGGCGGAGCGCGAGCACCAGCTCATCCGCCGCGGCCGCTACGTCGAGTTCAACCTGCTGCACGACCGCGGCACGCTGTTCGGCCTGCGCACCGGCGGCAACACCGAGGCCATCCTGATGTCCATGCCGCCCGAGGTGCGCTGGCCCTGAGGGGCGGCCCGGAGCGGCGATGAAAGGCGGCGGGGAGGGGTGGCGCGGACGCGCCGCTTTCCGGCATCTTGCCCCGGTCCAAGAGAACGAGACCGGAGGATTCGCCCGATGACCACCCGCCGCACCCTGCTGGGCGCCGCCCTGGCCCTGCCCAGCTTGGCCCTGCCCACCCTCGCCACCCAGGCCCGCGCCCAGGGCGCCGGCAACTGGCCGGACCGCCCGGTGCGCATGGTCGTGCCCTACCCGCCCGGCGGCTCCACCGACCTGCTGACCCGCCTGCTCTGCGAGCGGCTGTCGCAGAAGCTCGGCCAGAACTTCGTGGTGGAGAACCGCCCCGGCGCCGGCGGCAACATCGGCATGGACGCCGTGGCCAAGGCCACGCCCGACGGCTACACCTTCGGCGCCGCCACGATCGGGCATTTCTCGATCAACCAGTATCTCTACAGCCGCATGCCGTGGGACATCGACCGGGACTTCATCCCCGTCTCCCTCACCTGGGAATTCCCCAACGTGGTGGTGGTCTCCAGCCAGCACGTGCCGGCGAAGACGCTGCAGGAATTCATCGACTGGGTGCGCAAGCAGCCCAACGGCGTCTCCTACGGCTCGCCCGGCGTCGGCACCACGCCGCACCTCTCGGGCGAGATCTTCCGCAACCGGCTGAAGCTGGATGCCACCCACGTCCCCTTCCGCGGCGCGGCGCAGACCATCCCGGCCATGCTCTCGGGCGACGTCACCTTCGCCATCGACAACCTCGCCTCCTACGTGCCGGTGATCCAGGAGGGGCGGATGCGGGCGCTGGCCGTGACCGGCGCCCAGCGCTGGCCGACCCTGCCCGACGTGCCGACCATGGCCGAGGCGGGGATGGAGGATTTCGTCATCACCTCCTGGGGCGCCTTTGTGGCGCCCGCCGGCACGCCGCGCCCGATCGTCGACAAGATGAACGCGGCGCTGCGCGAGATCGCCGCCGACGAGGCGCTGAAGCAGCGCTTCCTGCAGGCCGGCGGCACGCCGCTCTGGTCCACGCCGGAGGACGCCATCGCCCGCGGCAAGGCGGAGCGGCCGATGTGGCAGGACGCCGTGAAGTCCTCCGGCGCCCGGGCGGACTGAAGCGGCGCCCCGCCCCCGCCTCCTGGCGCGCCATGCGCCGGGGGCGGGGCAGGAACATCCGGCCTTGGCGCGGGGCCGGCGCGGCGCCATACCCCGGGGCATGGCGCAGGACCTCACCTCCCCCGCCGGGCGGCGCGCCGCCTGGCTCAACAGCCTGTTCGTCGACCACGCCGTGCTGCGGCTGGCCTGGCGCAACTGGGGCGTGGTGGCGCCCGGCCGCCTCTACCGCTCCAACCACCCGAGCCCCTTCCAGATGCGGCTGGCGGTGAAGGGCACGGGCATCCGCAGCATCATCAACCTGCGCGGCCACCGGGAGAGCTGCGGCTCCGACGCGCTGGGCCGCGCCATGGCGGCGGAGCTCGGGCTGGAGCATGTGGACGCGCCACTGGAATCGCGCGGCGCCCCGCACAAGGACCGGATGCTGCGGCTGGCGGAGATCTTCACCCGCCTGCCGGAGCCGATCCTGATCCACTGCAAATCCGGCGCCGACCGCACCGGGCTGGCCGCCGGCCTCTGGCTGCTGCTGCAGGGGGAGAGCGTGGAGGTGGCGATGCGCCAGCTCTCCTGGCGGCACGGCCATGTCTCGGCCAGCAAGACCGGCATCCTCGATGCCTTCTTCCGCGAATACGCCCGCTTCCTGAGCGCCCACGGCCCCAAGCCCTTCCTGGACTGGGTGCGCGAGGATTACGACGAGGACGCGCTGCGCGCCGCCTTCCGCAGCCGCGCCTGGGCGGACCGGCTGGTGGACGGCATCCTGCGCCGGGAGTGAGGCGGCCGGCCGCGGCTCAGCGGCCGGCGGGCGGCACCGGGCAGGCGAGGTCGCCTTCCCCGCAGTTCAGATAGGCCTGGAGCGCCTCCAGGCGCTGCCGCGTCAGCCCCAGCAGGCATCCGGACTGCGCCGCCGGGTGGAAGGAGCCGCCGCGCGAACCGGCGGTGGCGAAGGCGCATTCCGCGTCCCGGAAGCGGAGCCAGGCCCGCTGCGCCTCGGTCAGCGGGGCGCGCAGCGGCGAATCCTCGCCCAGCCGGGCGATGAGGGCGCGGTAGGCCGCGTTCAGCGCCAGGTCGGCCTCGCCGAGCTCCCGGGCGAGGCAGGCATTCATCCCCGCCTGCGTCTCCTCCGCGCCGCAGGCCGGCGCGGCGCGCGCCGGGCCGGGCACAGCCAGCGCCAGCAGCAGCGCCGCCAGCCCCGTGGCGGCCGGGATACGCCGGGCCCGCATCATGCCGTCTCCACGCTGAAGGCCTGGGTGCGCACCATGCGGGCGTAGAGCCCGTCCCGCGCCATCAGCTCGGCATGGCGGCCCTGCTCCACGGCGCGGCCCTCCCGCATCACCACGATGCGGTCCGCCTGCTGCACGGTGGAAAGGCGGTGCGCCACCACCAGCGTGGTGCGCCCGGCCCGCAGCCGCTCCAGCGCGCGGCCGATGGCGGCCTCGTTCTCGGCGTCCAGCGCGCTGGTGGCCTCGTCCAGCAGCAGCACGCGCGGGTTGCGCAGCAGGGCACGGGCCAGCGCGATGCGCTGCCGCTGCCCGCCCGAGAGGCGCGAGCCGCCCGGCCCCAGCACCGTGTCGTAGCCGCGCGGCAGGGCGGTGATGAAGTCGTGCGCCGCGGCGGCGCGGGCCGCCTCCTCCACCGCCGCGCGGCCGGCGCCGGGGTGGCCATAGGCGATGTTGGCCAGCGCCGTGTCGTCGAAGAGCACCGCCTCCTGCCCGACATAGGCGATGGCGGCGCGCAGCGAGGCCAGGGTGACGTCGCGGATGTCGGCGCCGTCTAGCAGGATGCGGCCCTCGGTCGCGTCGTAGAGGCGCGGCAGCAGGGTCAGCGCGGTGGACTTGCCGGCGCCGGAGGGGCCGACCAGCGCCACGGTCTGCCCCGGCTCGGCGGCGAAGCTGAGGCCGGAGAGCGCCGGCGGCCCCCCCTCCTCCCCCTCGTAGTGGAAGCCGACCGCCTCGAAGGCCAGCCGCCCCGCCCCCTCGGGCAGCGGCCGGGCGCCGGGCCGCTCGGTGATGCGCGGCGGGCGGTCCATCACGCCGAAGACGCGGATCAGCCCGCCGAAGCCCTCCTGCAGGGCGGCGTTGAGCGAGCCGAGGGCGCGCATCGGCCGGGTGGCCAGCAGCAGCGCGGTGATGAAGCCGGTGAACTCGCCCACCGTGCCGCGGCCGGTGCTGACCTTCCAGCCGACGAAGGCGAGCACGCCGGCCACGGCGATGCCGCCCAGCGCCTCGAGGATCGGGTCCAGCTTGGCGCGGGTGCGGGCGATGGTGAGCAGCGCCTGGCGCAGATCGGCGAAGGCGCGGGCGGCGCGGCCCTCCTCCTGCGCCTCCAGCCCGTAGCTGCGCACCACGCGGGCGGCCGCGAAGCTCTCGGTCAGGATGGCCGCCGTCTCGCCCACCCGCTCCTGCATGCCGCCCGAGGCGCGGCGGATGCGCTTGCCGAGCCGCATCACCGGCACCACGGCGATCGGGTAGAGCACCACGAGGATCAGGCTCATGTGCCAGTCGAGCCAGATCATCGAGGCGACGAGGCCGACCACCGTCAGCCCGTCCGCCAGGCCGTTGATGGCCTTGGTCAGCGCCTCGCGGATGGCCTGGGCGTCGGCGGTGAAACGGGCGGCGTAGCGGGCCGGCGCCTCCCGCGCCACCAGCGCCAGGTCGGTGCGGGTGAGAGAGCGGAACAGGTCGTTCTGCAGCGACTCGATGACGCGCAGCACCACCGCCTGCACCGAGACCGCCTGCCCGTACTGCGCCAGCGACTTCAGCGCCGTGATGACGACAATGACCGGCGGCACCAGCCAGACGATGCGTCCGTCGCCCTCCGTGAACAGGTCGAAGGCCTGCTGGATGACCAGCGGGTAGAGCGCGGTGAAGCCGGCCAGCGCCGCCGTGCAGAGCAGCGCCAGCAGGATGCCCCCGCGGTGGTGCCGCACATAGTCGTGCCACAGGCGGGCGAGCAGGGCTTTGCTGGTCTCGGGCGGGGGCAGGGCTTTGGCCATGCGCGGCGCTTAAAGCGGATCGGCCCCGCGTGGAAGCGCCTTGCGGCGGCGCGGCCCCGGCCCACCAGGGCGAAGCGAACGGCGCGCTTTTCTTGCAAATGATTATCATGTCAAAGTACCTGACAATCATTCGCAGTAATGCTCGCGAAATCTCCATCCGGGTTACTGGAACGATCCGGCGCCTCGCGCACTATTCCCGTAATCCCTTTGATGGTTGAGGAGACCGCGACCATGTCCTTCGCCGACGCCACCGACGCCGCCTGCACCAAGTGCAAGTTCTTCGACAACCACACCGCCATGGCCGAGGCCGGGGAAGGGCTGTGCCGCTTCAACCCGCCGGTGAGCCAGCCCAGCGCCGAGGCGCATGGCCTCTGGCCGGTGGTTTCCTCGCAGGATTGGTGCGGCCATTTCAGCCAGGATGCGATGCGCTCCGGCGTGGCCGACTGACACCGGCTCCTCCCCGGGAGGCGCCGGCGCCCGCGGGCGGACCGGCCCCGCTGCGCGGGAGCGGGTGACGCGCCGCAGCGCGGCATGGAAAAGGGCGCCGCCCCGGCCGGGGCGGCGCCCTTTCTCATGCCGCGGCCTCCGGAGCGGCGGGCAGCCTCAGCGCGCGGCGCCCACGGGGGCGGCGGGCATGTCCGCCTCCGGCGGCAGGGCGCGGCCATTCGCCACCAGCGTGGCGATGCCGACCAGCGACACGGCGCCCACGTAGTGCGCCGGCCCCAGCGGGTCGGCCGCCACCAGGGCGGAGACCAGCAGCGGGGTGAGGCCGCCGAACAGGGCATAGGCCAGGTTGTAGGCGAAGGAGACGCCGCTGAAGCGGATGGGCGGCGGGAAGGCGTGGATCATCACATAGGGCACCACGGTGATGACGCCGATGGTGGCGCCGGCCAGCGCATAGAGCGGCACCAGCAGCTCCGGCCGCGCGGCGGCGCCGAGATACAGCGCGTAGGTCGCCGCGATCAGCGCCAGCGCGCCGGTGACGCCCACCTTCACGCTGCCGAAGCGGTCCAGCAGCGCGCCGCACAGCATGGCGGAGACGGTCAGCGCCAGCGTCGCCATCAGGTTGCCGCGCAGCGTCTCGGCGGGGGTGAAGCCGTGCAGGCGCTGCAGCAGCGTCGGCGTCATCAGGATCACCACGACGATCGCCGCCGTCAGCATCCAGGTGACGAGCATGGAGACGGCCACGCCGCGGCGGTGGCCGCGCAGCACCTGCCGGATGGGCAGCCCCTGCGTCAGCGCGGCGCGTCGGCGCATCGCCTCGAACACCGGCGTCTCGTGCAGGAAGCGGCGCAGATACATGGCCAGGAAGCCGAACACGCCGCCCACCAGGAAGGCCAGGCGCCAGCCCCAGGCCGCCACCTCGGCCGGGGCGAGGGCGGTGTTGATGGCCGTGGCCATCAGCGAGCCGAGCAGGATGCCGCCCGTGAGGCCGCCCGTCAGCATGCCCACCGCCAGCCCGACGCGGCCGGGCGGCACATGCTCGGAGACGAACACCCAGGCGCCCGGCCCCTCGCCGCCGATGGCCGCGCCCTGCATCATGCGGAAGATCAGCAGCAGGATCGGCGCGGCGTAGCCCAGCGTGGCGTAGGTGGGCGTCAGGCCGATCAGCAGCGTCGGCACCGCCATCAGGAAGATGGAGAAGGTGAACATGCGCTTGCGGCCGAGCTTGTCGCCGAAATGCGCCATGACCAGCCCGCCGAGCGGCCGGGCCAGGTAGCCGGCGGCGAAGATGCCGAAGGTCTGCAGCTGCTGCAGCCAGTCCGGCATGCCGGGCGGGAAGAAGAGGTGGCTGATGGCGGCCGCGAAGAAGACGAAGATGATGAAGTCGTAGAATTCCAGCGCGCCGCCCAGCGAGGCGAGGAGGAGGGTGCGCAGGTCCCGCCGGCTCAGGGGTGCTCTCGCGTCGGGGGGGCTGTGCTCGCTCATGTTCCGCCTGTCTCGTCGGGCTGCGGCGCTTCGTTGCGCGGCATGGCCGGTCCAGGGTTATCTTGCGTCTCGGGGTGGCCTTGTCGCGGCGTGTTTGCTGGATGCTGCGTTGCACAAGGGGCGGGGCTGCGGCGCCGCGCTCAGACCCCGAGGCGCTCCGCCGCGCTCAGACTCCCAGGCGCTCCGCCGCACTCAGACTCCCAGGCGCTCCGCGGCTCCGCGCAGGAAGCCGCCGAGCGCCGCGTGGAACTCCGGCTCGTCCAGCAGGAAGGCGTCGTGCCCCTTGTCGGACTTGATCTCGACGAAGGAGACACTGGCCGCCGCCGCGTTCAGCGCGCGCACCAGGGCGCGGCTCTCGCTGGTGGGGAACAGCCAGTCCGAGCTGAAGCTGGCCACGAAGAAGCGCGTGGCCGTGCCGCGGAAGGCCGCCGCCAGCTCCCCCCCATGCTCCGCCGCCAGGTCGAAGTAATCCATGGCGCGGGTGATGGTGAGGTAGGAATTGGCGTCGAAGCGGCGGACGAAGGTGCTGCCCTGGTGGCGCAGGTAGCTCTCCACCTCGAACACGTCCTCGAGGAAGGTGAGCGCCGAGGCGCCGCGCAGCCGGCGGCCGAACTTGCGCGCCAGCGCCTCCTCCGAGAGGTAGGTGATGTGCGCCACCATGCGCGCCACCGACAGCCCCTTGGCCGGCACCAGCCCCTCCTCCGCCCAGTAGCGCCCGCCGCGCCAGTCCGGGTCGGAATGGATGGCGGCGCGGCCGACCTCGTGGAAGGCGATGTTCTGCGCGCTGTGGTGCGCGGCCGTGGCGATCGGCGCGCAGGCATGCACCATGCGCGGGAAGGTGGCGGCCCATTCCAGCGCCTGCATCCCCCCCATCGAGCCGCCGACCACGGCCAGCAGCCGGTCGATGCCAAGATGGCGGACCAGCTTCTCCTGCGCCCGCACCATGTCGCGGATGGTGATGTTGGGGAAATCCGTGCCCCAGGGGCGGGTATGGCCGTCGCTGTCGGTCATCGGCGCGCGCGGGCCGGTGCTGCCCATGCAGCCGCCCAGCACGTTGGCGCAGATGACGAAGAAGCGGCTGGTATCGATCGGCTTGCCGGGGCCGACGATCGCCTCCCACCAGCCGGGCCGGCCGGTGACGGGGTGGCGCTCGGCCAGGTACTGGTCGCCGGTGAGGGCGTGGCAGACCAGCACGGCGTTGCTGCGCGCCGCGTTCAGCGTGCCGTAGGTGCGGTAGGCGACGTCGAGCGGCGCCACCCAGGCGCCGCAATCCAGCGCCATGCCCTCGGGGAAATGCGCCCGCTGGTGCTCCACCGGGGCGGCGGGATCGGCGGGGGAGGAAGGAAGCGGCTCGGTCATCGCGCCCGCAGCAATAGGGGCGCCGCCGCCGCAGGTCCACCGCCGCCTTGCCGGCGGGCGGGCGGATTCGGGCGGCCCGGTTGTGCCTTGGCGGAATGGCGGGGGCGCTCTATTGCTGAGGCGCCGCCATGCCCGACCTTGCCCCCCCCGACCTGGCCTCCCTGCGCACCGAGATCGACCGGATCGACGACGCGTTGCACGACCTGCTGATGCGCCGGGCCGACCTCGTCGCCCACATGGCCGCGAGCCGGGTGAAGCAGGGCGGCCCCACCTTCCGCCCCGGGCGCGAGGCCGTGATCCTGCGCCGCCTGCTGGAGCGCAACCGGGGGGCGCTGGCCCGCCCGGCCGTGGTGCGCTTCTGGCGCGAGATCATCGCCTCCTCCCTGGCGCAGCAGGGCGGCTTCTCGGTGGCAACGCAGGGCGAGGCGGGCGTCGAGTCGCCCCTGGCGCGGCTGGCCCGCGCGCATTTCGGCCTGCTGACGCCGCTGCGCCTGCACCCCACCCCCACCCGCGTGCTGGCCAGCCTGGCCAGCGGCGAGGCCGCCGTGGCCGTGCTGCCCGCGCCGCAGGAGGGCGAGCGCCCCGAGGCGGCGTGGTGGACGCAGATGGAATCGCCGCGGCTGCACATCGTCGCCGCCCTGCCCTTCCTGGCGCCGTTGGAAGCCGCGCGGGATGGCGGGCGCGAGAAGGCGCCGCCCCAGGCCTTCGCCATCTCCCCCCTGGCGCCGGACGCCACGGGGCGGGACCGCAGCCTGCTGCGCTTCGAGCCGCTGCCGGAGCATTCCCGCGCCCGCATCCTCTCCCTCCTGAACACCGCCGGCCTGGCGCCGCGCTGGCTGCTGCGCCGCGAATCGCCGACGCCGATGGCGCTGGCCGAGATCGAGGGCTTCCTGGCCGAGGGCGACCCGCGCCTCGGCGCCCTGCCCTTCCCCCGCCTGCAGATCCTCGGCGCCTATGCCGAGCCCGAGCCGGAAGAATGACGCCGATGACCGTGCCGCCGCGCCCCTCCATCCTGTCGATCGATCCGTATGTCGGGGGCGAGTCGAAGATCCCGGGCGTCAACCGGATCATCAAGCTCTCCTCCAACGAGGGCGCCTTCGGCCCGCCGCCGGCGGCCATCGAGGCCATCGTGCAGGCGGCGCGCGAGGCGCACCGCTACCCGGACGGCAACGCAAAGGCGCTGCGCGAGGCGATCGGCGCCCGCTTCGGCCTCGACCCCGCGCGCATCATCTGCGGCAACGGCTCGGACGAGCTGATCACCCTGCTCTGCACGGCCTATGCCGGCGAGGGCAGCGAGGTCATCATGTCGGCCTACGGCTTCATGATGTACGACATCACCGGCCGCGCCTCCGGCGCGCGGGTGCTGAAGGTGGCCGAGGTGCCGGCGCCGGGCGGCGGCATGCAGGCCGATATCGACGGGATGCTGGCGGCCGTCGGCCCGCGCACCCGCATCGTCTTCCTCACCAACCCCAACAACCCGACCGGCACGCTGCTGCCGAACGCCGAGCTGGCGCGCCTCCGCGCCGGCCTGCGCGACGACATCCTGCTGGTGCTGGACAGCGCCTATGCCGAATACGTCACCGCCCCCGGCTACGACCCCGGCGAGGCGCTGGTCGATGCCGCCGGCAACACCATCATGCTGCGCACCTTCAGCAAGATCTTCGGCCTGGGCGGCATGCGGGTGGGCTGGGGCTACGCGGCCCCCGACATCATCGACGTGCTGAACCGCGTGCGCGGGCCGTTCAACGTGGCCGGCGCCTCCCAGGCCGCCGCCGTGGCGGCGCTGGCCGAGCCGGGCTGGGTGGAGAAATCCGTCGCGCACAACACCGAGTGGCGCGGCAAGGTGGCGGCGGCGCTGACCGCCGCCGGCCACACCGTCTGGCCGAGCGAGACCAACTTCCTGCTGATCGATTTCGGCTCGCCGGAGGGGGCGAAGGCGGCGGACGCGAAGCTCAAGGCGCGCGGGCTGATCGTGCGCGGCATGGGCGGCTACGGGCTGCCGGGGTGCCTGCGCATCACCATCGGCACCGCCGAGGAATGCCAGATGGTGATCGACAGCTTCGCCCATGGCTGAGGAAACCTCCGGGGCCGAGCCGGTCTTCCAGCGCCTCTGCATCATCGGGCTCGGGCTGATCGGCTCCTCCCTCGCGCGGCTGGCGCGCGAGCGGGGGGACATCGCCGCCACGCTGGTCGCCTGCGACAGCGGCCCGGGCGTTGCCGAGCGCGTGCGGGAGCTGGGCCTCGCCGATGTGGTGGAGACCGACCCGGCCCGCGCCGTGGAGGGCTGCGACGGCGTCATCCTCTGCACCCCCGTCGGCACCTTCGCGGCCCTGATGGCGGCGATCGCCCCCCACCTCGCCCCGGGCGCCGTGCTGACCGACACCGGCTCCACCAAGGGCTCCGTGCTGCGCGACCTGCTGCCGCTGCTGCCCGAGGGCGTGCACCTGGTGCCCGGCCACCCGATGGCCGGCACCGAGCATTCCGGCCCCGATGCCGGCTTCGCCACGCTGTTCCAGGGCCGCTACGTCATCCTGACGCCGCTGGAGGGCACCGACCCCGCGGCACGGGCGAAGGTGGAGGCGCTGTGGCAGCGCGCCGGCGCCATGATCGAGGCGATGGACGCCACGACGCACGACAAGGTGGTGGCCATCGTCTCCCACCTGCCGCACCTGATCGCCTTCACCATCTGCTCCACCGCCGACGATCTGGCGCAGGAGACGCGGGAGCAGGTGCTGAAATTCGCCGCCTCCGGCTTCCGCGACTTCACCCGCATCGCCTCCAGCGACGTGGACATGTGGCGCGACGTCTTCCTCAACAACCGCGAGGCGCTGCTGGAGATGCTGGCGCGCTTCTCGGAGGACGCCCACGCCCTCGGCCGCGCCGTGCGCTGGGGGGAGGCCGGCTTCATCGAGGACCGCATCCGGCGCGGGCGGAAGATCCGGCGGACGCTGATCGAGCTGAAGCAGGCGTAAGGGTTCTTTTTTGGAAAAAAGAACCAAAAAACTTTTGTCAGTTGGCGCGACGCCCAACTAACAAAGTCTTTTTGCTTCTTTTTCTTCAGAAAAAGAAGATGACTTCCCCTTACCGCCCCTCGAACACCGGCGCACGCTTCGCCAGGAACGCCTTCACCGCGTTCTGGAAATCCTGCGTCTCGGCGTAGCGGCCGGCGGCCTCGATCTCCTCGGGCGGGATGGGCATCGGCCCGCGCAGCTGCCGCAGCGCGCGCTTGTGGAAGCGGTTGGAGAGCGGCGCGCCCTCCGCGATGCGTGCGGCCAGCGCCCCGGCCTCCTCGAACACCGCGCCATCCGGCACGCAGCGCGTCAGCAGGCCGCGCGAGAGGGCCTCGGGGCCGTCCAGCACCCGCCCCTCGATCATCAGCTCGCAAGCCACGGCGTAGCCCACCACGGCCTGAAGCGCCTCCAGCGCCACATAGGGGTACCAGATGCCGAGCTTGCGGGCGGGGATGCCGAAGCGCATCCCCTCGCCGCCCACCCGGAAGTCGCACACCGTGGCCAGGCCGGCGCCGCCGCCCATGCACCAGCCGGAGATGGCCGCCACCACCGGGTGCGTGCAGTCGCGGATGTTGACCAGCGCCGAATCCAGCCCGGCGGCGTAGCGGCGGTCCTTCTCCCGCCCGCCGTAATCCTCGCCGAAGCCGCCGATATCGGCGCCGGCGCAGAAGGCGGCCTCGCCCGCCCCGCGCAGGATGACGCAGCGCAGGCTCTCATCGGCGGAGAGGGCGGCGAAGGTGGTGCCCATCGCCTCCCACATCGGCAGGTCGAGGCAGTTGCGCTTCTCGGGGCGGTCGATCAGCACCGTGGCGATCGGGCCGTCGCGGCTGACGCGGAGGTTCGGGTGGATCATGGTGGCGGAACGGTGCGGGCAGGCGGCGGCCCTGTCAACGCCAGCCCCGCCAACGCCGGCCTCGTCAACACCAGCCCTGTCAACGCCAGCCCTGTCAACGCCAGCCCTGTCAACGCCAGCCCTGTCAACGCCAGCCCTGTCAACGCCAGCCCTGGCAACACCGGCCTGGGCGCGCCGGGCAACCCTTCCCCGGCCCCCGGGGTTTGGACCGGCAGGACGACGACGGGAGAAACCCATGCACACGGACCGCAACGACGACGAGATGCGCATGAAGGTGCGCGAGATGATCGGCGAGATCGGCACCGCGATCTTCACCACCATCGACCAGCAGGGCCGCCTGCGCGGGCGGCCGATGCGCACCCAGAAACCCGACCCCGACGGCCGCACCCTGTGGTTCTTCACCCGCGCCGACAGCCCGAAGATCGCCGAGCTGGAAGGCGATTCCCGGGTGCTGCTGGGCTATGCCGACACGCGCAGCCAGGACTACGTCTCCATCTTCGGCCGCGGCCGGGTGGTGCGGGACGTGGCGAAGAAGCGCGCCGTCTGGACCGAGGGCGTGCGCACCTGGCTGCCCGAGGGGCCGGAGAGCGACAAGGTGGCGCTGATCGGCGTCGAGATCGAGGGCGCCGAATACTGGGACGGCATCTCCTCCAGCCTCCGCTTCGCCTTCGGCTATGCCCAGTCGCTGGTCAGCGGCAAGCCGGACACCAGCGGCGAAAACGCCAAGGTCAGCTTCAGCGGCTGAGAGCCTTCATCGCAGCCGATTCACGAAAATTTGAACCAAAAGGTTGAACTTCTCCTCTCCTGTGATGAAAATGCCCCTCGCCGCCAGGAGGCGGAAGATGGAGAGGCCGCGATGTCAGCATGGCTTTCCAGTGCCCAGGGCCAGAATGGCGCGGGGCGGGACCAACCCCCTTCCCGCCCCCCGGGCTTCGCCGAGGCGCCGCTGCGGCTGGACGAGGCCACCCTGCCCCGGGCGGAGGATCTGGGCTACGAGCTGCGCCCGCCCCGCCCGGATGCTCCGCCCGCACCTGCCACGCCCTTCCAGGGCACCGGCCCGCAGGGCCATCGCGGGCGGATGCGCGAGAAGCTGCTGGAACGCGGCCCGGACGCGCTGGCGGATTACGAGCTGCTGGAGATGCTGCTCTTCTTCGCCTTCAAGCAGGGCGACACCAAGCCGCTGGCCAAGGCGCTGATCAACCGCTTCGGCAGCTTCGCCGCCGTGCTCGCCGCGCCGCAGCAGGTGCTGATGGAGACGCGCGGCCTCGGGCCGCACAGCGTGGCGGCCCTCAAGCTGGTGCAGGCCGCCGCGCTGCGGCTGGCCAAGGCCGAGGTGATGGAGGCGCCCGTCCTGAACAACTGGGACCGGCTGATCACCTACCTCAACGCCGCCATCAGCCGCGAGAAGATCAAGCAGTTCCGCATCCTCTTCCTCGACAGCAAGAACCGCCTGATCGCCGACGAGGCGCAGGCCAAGGGGACGGTGAACCACACGCCCGTCTACCCGCGGGAGGTGATGAAGCGGGCGCTGGAGCTGCACGCCACGGCGCTGATCCTCGTCCACAACCACCCGAGCGGCGACCCGACGCCGAGCCGCGCCGATATCGAGATGACGGCCGAGATCAAGCAGGCGGGGCAGTTCTTCGCCGTGGTGGTGCATGACCACCTGATCGTCGGCAATGGGCGCTACCTGAGCTTCCGGCGTGAGGGGCTGCTCTAGCGGGACAGCGCCCGCGCGGCGCGGATCTCCATGTCGGAGCGCTCGTCGGTGAGCGGGGCGTGGCCGGCGGCGAGCGGCGCGCCCTCCTCCAGCGTGCGCGACAGGCGCAGCGCGGCGCGGCGCGCGGCCTCCGGCGCGGCGCGCAGCCGGGCCTCGGCCGTGGCCACCGCCATCGGCTCGCCCCAGGCGAGGAGCAGCGTGTTGCCGCTGGCCGAGCGCGCCGCCATCAGGCCGGGAAAGACCCGCCCGAGGCTCGCCGCCAGCGGCCCCACGATGCTCTCCGGGTCGCCCCCGCCATAGACGTTCATCGCCACCACCCCGCCGGGCGCGAGGCGCCGCGCCAGGGATTCGAAGAACTCCACCGTGGCGACATGCGCCGGGATCTGCCCGGTGGCGTAGAGATCCACCATGATGACGGCGTAGCGGCCCGTATCCTTCGCCACAAAGCGCCGCGCATCGTCATGCGCCACGGGGATGGACAGGGAGAAATGCGCGCGCGCCAGGGCGGTCACGCCAGGGTCGATCTCCACGCCCTGCGGGCGCAGCGCCGGCCAGGCGGCCTGGGTGGCGGAGATGGCCGCGCCCCCCGCCACGCCGAGGTAGAGCGCGCTTCCGCCCTCCGCCTGCCCGGGCCGGGCCAGCGCCGGCACGGCGGACAGCAATTCCCAGTAGGAGCCGGTCTCCCGCCCGTCATGCCAGCGGACGGATTGCGCCACGCGGGTGGTGTTCAGCAGCAGCGAGGTGGCCTGCGCGTCGCGCCAGACCATCGCCGTGTTGTAGGGCGTCTCCACATAGGCGGCGAAGAGGCGCTGCCGGGCCTGCTCGGCCAGGTATCCGGGCACAGGGGCAGCAGGGCCAGGGCGGCCGGCAGCGGGCGCAGCCCCGTGGCCAGCGCCGCCAGGGCGGCGACCAGCGCGGCCAGGGCGTAGCCGCCGGTGAGGCCGAGATAGGGGATGGCCAGGAAGGCCGCGAAGAAGGTGCCGCCGATGCTGCCCAGCGCCTGGCAGGCCGAGACCAGCCCCGAGGCCCGCGCCGCGCCGATATCGGGCGCCAGCCGCGCCACGCAGAGCGGCGAGGCGGCGGCGAGGACGAAGGCCGGCGGCCCGATCAGCAGCATCGAGGCGCCGATCGCGCCCGGCAGCGGCCCGAGCCATGCCTCGGCGCCGGCGGCGATGCCGCGGCCGAGCCAGGGCACCAGCGCCGCGAACAGCGCCGCCGCGCCGAGCAGCCAGGGCAGCGCGCGCGCTCCATCCGGCCGGGCGCCGAGCCGCCCGCCCAGCGCATAGCCCAGCGCCATGAAGGCCAGCGCCGTGCCGATGATGGCGCCCCACTGGTGGATGGTCTGCCCGAAGACCGGCGCCATCAGCCGGCCGTCGAGCATCTCCAGCGCCATCACGCTCCAGCCGGCGGCGAAGGCCGCGAAGCCGGTGGCGAGGCGCCCGGCCAGCGTCAACGGGACGGCTTCGGCGGGTCCTGGCTGTAGTCGTAGAAGCCCTTGCCCGACTTCCGGCCGAGCCAGCCGGCCTCGACATACTTCACCAGCAGCGGCGAGGGGCGGTACTTGCCGTCCCCCATTCCCTCATGCAGCACGCGCATGATGGCAAGGCAGGTGTCCAGCCCGATGAAGTCGGCCAGTTCCAGCGGCCCCATCGGGTGGTTGGCGCCGAGCTTCATCGCCGCGTCGATGGAGCGGACATCGCCCACCCCCTCGTGCAGGGCGGTGGCCGCCTCGTTCAGCATCGGGATCAGGATGCGGTTGACCAGGAAGCCGGGGAAGTCCTCCGACACCGCCGTGGTCTTGCCGAGCCGCTTCGCCAGCGCCGAGACGGCCCCGAAGGTCGCGTCCGAGGTGGCGAAGCCGCGGATCACCTCCACCAGCTTCATCACCGGCACCGGGTTGAAGAAGTGCATGCCGATGAAGCGGTCCGGCCGGTCGGTCGCCGCCGCCAGCCGGGTGATGGGGATGGAGGAGGTGTTGGAGGCGAGGATGGCCTCCGGCTTCAGCAGCGGGCAGACGGCGCGGAAGATGGAGAGCTTGAGGTCCTCCCGCTCCGTCGCCGCCTCGATGACGATGTCGCTCTGCGCGAGCGCCGCCATCTCGGTGCCGGTGGCGATGCGCGCCAGGGCGGCGTCGCGCGCCCCGGCCTCCAGCGCGCCCTTCTGCACCTGCCGCTCCATGTTGCGGCCGATGGTGGCCAGCGCCTTCTCCAGCGCCTCCGCCTTCACATCCACCAGCGCGACGGAGAGCCCCGCCAGCGCCGCCACATGGGCGATGCCATTGCCCATCTGCCCGGCGCCGATGACGCCGACCGAGGCGATCTCCGTCACGCCCATGGCCTCAGCCCAGCTCCTGCTCGAGCTCGGGCAGGATCTTGAACAGGTCGCCCACCAGGCCGTAATCGGCCACCTGGAAGATCGGCGCCTCCTCGTCCTTGTTGATGGCGACGATCACCTTGCTGTCCTTCATGCCGGCCAGGTGCTGGATGGCGCCCGAGATGCCCACCGCGATGTAGAGCTCCGGCGCCACGATCTTGCCGGTCTGCCCCACCTGATGGTCGTTCGGCGCGTAGCCGGCATCGACCGCCGCGCGGGAGGCGCCGATGGCGGCCCCCAGCTTGTCCGCGATGCCCTCCAGCAGATGGAAATTCTCGGCCGAGCCCATGGCGCGGCCGCCGGAGACGACGACGCGAGCGGCGGTCAGCTCCGGCCGCTCGCTCTGCGCGATCTCGGCGCCGACGAAGCTGGAGACGGCCGGGTCCTCGGCGGAGGGGGCCGCCTCGACGGCGGCGGAGCCGCCCTCGGCCGGGGCCGGGTCGAAGGAGGCGGCGCGGACGGTCAGCACCTTCTTCGCGTCGGCCGTCTTCACCGTGGCCAGCGCGTTGCCGGCGTAGATGAAGCGGCGGAAGGTGTCCGCGCCCTCCACGGCGGCGATGTCGGTGATGATCTGCACATCGAGCAGCGCGGCGACGCGCGGCATGATGTTCTTGCCCATGGCGCTGCCGGGGGCCAGCAGGTGGCTGTAGTTCGGGGCCAGCGCCACCAGCAGGGCGGCGGCGGGCTCGGCCAGGCCATGCTCGTAGGCCGGGCCGTCCGCCTGGATCACCTTGGTGACGCCGGCGAGCTTGGCCGCGGCCTGCGCCGCCTCGGCGCCGCCGAGGACGAGCACATGCACGTCGCCATCGATCTGGGAGGCCGCGGCCACCGCGCTGCGGGTGGGCTGGCTGACGGTCGCGCCGCTGCGGTCGGCAAGGACGAGAACGGCCATGGTCAGATCACCTTCGCTTCGGTCTTCAGCTTGGACACCAGCTCGGACACCGAGCCGACCTTGACGCCGGCCTGGCGCTTCGGCGGCTCCTCCACCTTCACCACCGTCAGGCGCGGGGTGAGGTCGACGCCGAGATCCGCCGCCTTCAGCGTCTCCAGCGGCTTCTTCCGGGCCTTCATGATGTTGGGCAGGCTGGCGTAGCGCGGCTCGTTCAGCCGCAGGTCGGTGGTGACGATGGCGGGCAGCTTCAGCTGCACCGTCTCCAGCCCGCCATCGACCTCGCGCGTCACTTTCGCGCCATCGGCCGAGAGCTCAACCTTGCTGGCATAGGTGCCCTGGCTCCAGCCGAGCAGCGCCGCCAGCATCTGGCCGGTGGCGTTCATGTCGTCGTCGATCGCCTGCTTGCCGAGGATGACGAGCTGCGGCTGCTCGCGCTCGACCAGCGCCTTCAGCACCTTGGCCACGCCCAGCGGCTCGGCGCCCTCGGCCTCGACCAGGATGGCGCGGTCGGCGCCCATGGCCAGCGCGGTGCGGAGCTGCTCCTGCGCCTGGGCCGGGCCGATGGTGACGGCGACGATCTCGGTGACGGTCCCCTTCTCCTTCAGACGCACCGCTTCCTCGACGGCGATCTCGTCGAAGGGGTTCATCGACATCTTCACGTTCGCCGTCTCGACGCCCGTGCCGTCCGCCTTCACGCGGACCTTCACATTGTAATCGACCACCCGCTTGACGGGGACGAGGAGCTTCATCGCCGGGCCGTGTCCTGCTTTCTGGGTTTCAACCTGAGTGCCGGGCGGCGCCGCACCCCCCTCCGGCCGTGCCAGGCGGGGCGCGCATGCCACCCGCCCCCCTTCCGGGAGGCTTTGTGCAGTTGCGGCACGGAGCCTAGGCGCCAGCGCCGGCCGAGGCAAGGTGACCCCCGGCCCGCCCCGCCCGGCTCCGCCGGCCGGCGTCAGCCACGCATGGTGAGCATCAGCAGCACGAACAATGCCAGGGAGACGCCCTGGAGGGTGACCCGCCAGCGCATCAACCGGTTGGAGCGGGCGCCGTTCCCTTCGCCCTGGGCAAGGCCGAGCATGCCGGCGAACATGACGCCCAGCGTGGCGAACATGGCGACGCCGAGCAGGATGGAGAGGACGATTTGCATGGATCGCACATAGCGCCGTTTCGCAGGCGTGCAAGCCGGCCCGGGGGCGTGCATGGCGGCGCCGGCCGCAGGGCAGACCGGCGGCGGCGGCGGGGATCGTTCCGGCGCCTCAGCGCCCGCCGCGCACCCAGAAGGCGCCCGCCAGCGCGCAGGCGGCGCAGAGAAGGAAGCCGCCCAGATAGGCCCCCGTACCCGCCACCAGCGCGGTGAAGGCCACCGGCATCACCACCTGCACCACCCCGAACACCACGCCAAGCGCCGCCGTGGCGCCGCCCACCCGGCCCTGGGGCGCGATTCGCGCCACCTCGCCCAGCAGCACGCCGTTCCAGCCGATGCCGGTGGCGCCCAGCACCATGCCGGCCAGCGTCACCGCCAGCCCCGGCCAGGCAGGGCCGGCGAAGGCCAGCGCCACGCAGCCCAGCACCGCGCCGGCGCCGATCGCCACCAGCACCGGCACCGGCCCCACCCGGTCGGCCAGCAGGCCCCAGAAGACGCGCCCGGCCACCCCCGCCCCCTGCGCCAGCGCCATGCGCAGCCCGGCCTCGGTGAGCGGGGTGCCCAGAACCTCCACCTGCCAGGCGACGAAGAAGGCGGCGAAGCAGAATTGCGAGACGCCGAAGCAGGCGGCGGCGCAGGTCAGCGACCGCAGCCGGCTGTCCCGCCGCACCAGGCCGAGGCTGCCCACCGCGTCGCGCCAGGCGGCGCGGGGGCCGCCGGCGGCGGTGGGGTCGCGGTCGGCGTCCAGCGCGGCGCGCAGCGGCTGCAGGGCCAGCGCGGCCAGCAGCGCCAGCGCCGCCATGGTCAGTGCCCCCGCCCGCCAGCCGAACGCCACCCCCACCGCCGGCGCCAGCGCCGCCGTCAGCATCGAGCCCGCTGGCACGCCGCACTGTTTGAGGCTGAAGATCAGGCTGCGCTGCCGCGGCGGCACCCGCCCCGCCAGCAGGTGGCTGCCCGAGGGCGTGACCGGCCCGTGCCCCAGCCCGGCCAGCAGCGCCGAGGCGGCCAGCGCCAGCGGATGGCCGAGCACGGCGAGGGCGATGCCGCAGCCGATCAGCACCAGCGCCCCCTGGCAGACGCGGATGCCGCCATGCCGGCGCAGCAGCAGCCCGGTGAAGGGGCCGGAGACCAGCGCCCCAGCATAGACCAGCCCGGTGTGCAGCCCGACCAGGCTCGGCGGCAGGTCCAGCTCGCGCGCGATCAGCGGCGCCAGCACGGGCAGGGTGAGGAAGGCCCCCATCCCGGCGAGGTGCACGCCGAGCAGGGCGACCATGACGGTCCAGACGGTGGGGGCTGCAAACATTCCGCCGCCATCCTGGACGGCGCGGCCGGCGCCGTCCATGGGGGCAGGAAAGCCCAAAGCAAGGCTTGACCCGGGCCGGGGCTTCGGCTTCCGGTGCGCGCCATGCGCACCCTGCACGTCCTGCTGCTGTTGCTGTGCGCCTGGGCCGCCCCGGCCCTGGCGCAGAACGCCGCCCCGCCCGCCGCCGCTCCGCCCGCCGCCGCCCCACCCGGCGCCGCCGTGCCGGCGGGCGAGGCCGCGCGCCTGCTGGGCCTGCTGCGCGACGACGCCCGGCGGGCCGAGCTGATTCGCACGCTGGAGGCCCTGGCCGCCGCCGAGCGGCAGGCCGCCGCCACGCGCGGCCCCGCTCCGGCCGCCGCGCCCGCCGCCGCTCCGGCCACAGCTCCGGCCGCGCCATCCGCCGCGCCGGCCTCCCCGGCCCCCGAGCAGCCCGCCGCCGCCGCCCCCGGCCAGGCGGTGGAGCAGCTCCTGGCGCCCAACACGCTGGGCGGCCAGCTGCTGATCGGCGCCTCGCAGCGGCTGGAATGGCTCTCCACCCAGATCGTCAGCACGGCCGAGGCGGTCACCGACCTGCCGGGGTTGCTCGGCTGGTTCTCCTCCCTGGCGCGCGACCCGGTGACCCAGGCGCGGGTGGCCGATGCCTCCTGGAAGCTGGCGCTGCTGCTCGGCCTCGGCGTGCTGGCAGAGTGGCTGGCGCACCGTGCCCTGCACCGCCCGCGCGAGCGGCTGGACGCGCTGGCGCCCGAGGCCGGCAATGCCTGGACCTGGCTGCGCCGGGTGCCGCTGGTGCTGGCGCGGCTGCTGCTGGACCTGCTGCCGATCGCCGCCTTCGCCGTCATCTCCTACGGGCTGATCGGCGCGGTGCAGCCGCTGCCCACCACCCAGCTCGTGCTGCTGACGGCCAACAACGCCTACATCGTCGCCCGGCTGATCATGGCGCTGAGCCGGATGCTGTTCTCCCCCGCCTCCGCCCATCTGCGGCTGCTGCCCTGCGCCGACCTCACGGCCGCCTATGTCACGGTCTGGCTGCGGCGCATCGTGGTGGTGATGATCACCGGCGGCGCGGTGGCGGAGGCGGGGCTGCTGTTCGGCCTGCCCTGGGGCGCCTACGACGCCATCCTGCGCCTGGTGCTGCTGATCGCCTCGGTGTTCCTCGGCATCATCGTGCTGCAGAACCGGGTGGCGGTGGCGCAGAAGCTGCGCGCGCCCCCGCTGAAGCCGGGCGACGTGCCGAACCGCTCCCGCGCCGCGCTGCGCCGCTTCCGCGACTGGCTGGCCGAGGTGTGGCACGTGCTCGCCATCCTCTACCTGCTGGCGCTCTGGGGCGTCTGGGCGCTCGAGATCCGCGACGGCTTCACCCGCCTGCTGCGCGCCAGCCTGCTCACCGTGCTGGTGCTCTCGCTCGCCAAGGGGCTCGACGTGCTGCTGCGCCGGGCGCTGGCGGGCAGCTTCCGCATCGCCCCCGACCTCGCCGGCCGCTACCCGGCGCTGGAGGCGCGCGCCAACCGCTACGTGCCGCTGCTGAAGGGCGGCATCTCCGGCTTCCTGACGGTGCTGACGGTGCTCACCCTGCTGGAGGTGTGGGGCATCGATTCCTTCGCCTGGTTCGCGCCGGGCGAGCTGGGCAGCCGGGTGCTGCGCTCGGCCCTCTCGGTCGGCTTCACCGCGGTGGTGGCGGTGGTGGTGTGGGAGGCGGTGAACGCCGCCATCCAGCGCCACCTCGACCGCCTCTCGCGCGATGCCGAGGCCGCCCGCAGCGCCCGCGTCCGCACCCTGGTGCCGATGCTGCGCACCACGCTGTTCGTCGTCATCCTGCTGTTCGTGGCCTTCAACCTGCTCACCGAGCTGGGCGTGAACGTGGCGCCGCTGCTGGCCGGCGCCGGCGTCATCGGCCTGGCGCTGGGCTTCGGCTCGCAGAAGCTGGTGCAGGACGTCATCACCGGCGTCTTCCTGCTGTTCGAGGACGCCATGGCGGTGGGCGACGTGGTCAATCTCGGCGGCAAGGGCGGCGTGGTGGAGAAGCTCTCCATCCGCTCCATCACGCTGCGCGACCTCGACGGCAGCGTGCACATCATCCCGTTCAGCACCGTCACCGCCGTCACCAACATGACGCGGGACTTCTCCTTCGCCCTGCTCGACGTGCAGGTGGCCTACCGCGAGAGCACCGACAAGGTGGTGGAGCTGCTGCAGGCGCTCTGCCAGGAGATGCGCGCGGAGGCCAAGTGGGGCCTCGTCATCCGCGACGAGATGGAGGTGCTGGGCGTGGACCGGCTGCCGCCGGACGGGCCGGTGATCCGCGTGCGGATCAAGACCGAGCCGATCCAGCGCTGGAACGTGATGCGCGAGATGAACCGCCGCATCAAGCAGCGCTTCGACGAGCTGGGCATCGAGATCCCGGCGCAGCGGCAGAAGCTGATGTTCGAGGGCACGCCCCCGTCGGGCTTCCCGCCGGTGGCGGCGCCGCAGCCGTGAGGAAGGCGGGCGCGGGAGGCGCAGGAACGGGCTTGCCTCGCGGCGCGGGGCGGGCTTATCGTGCGGCCATGCGCCGTATTCGGAACATCGGGATCGTCATTAGCGGCCCGGCCGCCTGAGCGCCCTGCGGGGGGCAGCGGCCGGGATCAACCCCGCGCGACCATCCCCACCGAATGATCCGGAAGCTTCTCCCCATGTCCGACCATCCCTGCGCCCTTACGGCCGCCCGCTTCACCGTCCTCGCCGAGGCCTATCCCGGCCTGCTCTCCCGCGTGCTGGAGCCCTTCGCCAAGCGCGACCTGACGCCCGACCGCGTCCGCTCGCAGCGCGAGGGCGAGCTGCTGCGCACCGAGATCGCGCTCGACGCCATGCCGGTGGAGATGCTGCACCTGGTGGCCGGCAATCTGGGCCAGATCGTCGGCGTGCTGCGGGTGGAGGCCATGGAGGGCCGCCACATCCGCCTGGCGGCGTGAGCCGAGCCGCCTGAACGCAGAGGGGCGCCGCCCGGCCTGCCCGCCGGGCGGCGCCCCGCGCCTCGGCCGCCCCCTTCAGGCAGCGGCGAAGAGCTGGGCCGGCATGGGCTGGGTGTTGTCCACCACCGCCTTCACGCCAGGCACCTGCGCGGCCAGCACCTTGAGCCCGCGCAGCACGGCCGCGCTGTTGCTGAAGCCGTGCAGCTCCACCACCCCGTCCTTCACGTCGACCAGGGTGAAGAAGGTGTCCGCCCAGGGCTCGCGCCGCATCGCCGCCAGCACGGCGCGGCGCAGCCGCTCGTCGGAATACTCGCCCGTCTCGGCCGGCGGCTCGACCAGCGCGCGCAGCAGGTCGGCGCGGCTGACGAGGCCGAGCAGCCGCTTCTCATGCGTCACCAGCACGCGGCGGATGCCCTTCTCCTCCATCATCGCCGCGATCTCGGAGACCGGCGTGGTGGGGGCGACGGTGACGACGTCGCGCGTCATCACGTCGGCGGCGGTGGCGCCGTGGCTGGCGGCGTAGCGGTCGGCCAGCCGGTCCATGTCGGTGAAGAGCTGGCGCAGCAGGCCCATCGGCTTGCCGTCGCCGCCCGTCAGGCGGCGGATCAGGTCCGCCTCGGTGACGATGCCGAGCAGCTTGCCATCGGCGCCCAGCACCGGCACGGCGGAGATGCCGCGCTCGGAGAGCAGGCGGGCGATGGCCAGCACCGGCGTCTCCGGCGGCACCGTCACCACATTCTCGGTCATCAGGTCCTTGGCGTTCAGCACGGTCATGGCGGCTGCTCCTATCCGATGCGCCCATCATGCGCCCCGCCGGCCCGGCACGCCTTGATGCGCATCAATCGCGGCGCGGCCTTGGCATCCACCCTGGCGGATGCCCTGGATGAAGCTTCCACCGGGCCGCGCGGGCAGGATAGGGTGCGGATACAGAACAAAATCAGGGAGGATTCCAATGCCGAGGCTCGCACGCCGCAGCATCCTGGCCGGGCTGGCCGCCACCGGCGGCATGGCCGCCTTCGGGCGCGCCCGGGCGCAGGGCAGCCAGCAGCTCTCCATCGCCACCGGCACCACGGGCGGCGTCTACTACCCGCTGGGGGGCGGGCTGGCCAACCTGCTCTCGCGCTCCATCCCCGGCCTCTCCGCCACGGTGGAGGTGACGGGCGGCTCGGTGGCCAACCTGCAATTGCTGGGCGCGGGCCGCGCCGACCTCGTCTTCACTCAGGTGGATGCCGCGGTGGACGCGGTGCGCGGCAATGAGCGCTTCAAGGGCCGGCCCGTGGCGGCGCGCGCCATCGCGGTGCTCTACACCAACCGCATGCAGGTGGTGACCACGGCGGCCAGCGGCATCACCAGCCTGGAGGGGATGAAGGGCAAGCGCATCTCCACCGGCGCCCCCGGCTCGGCCACCGAGGTGATGGCCTTCCGCCTGCTGGAGGCCGCCGGGCTGGACCGCGACAAGGATTTCCGCGCCCGCGAGCGCCTCTCGCCCGCCGAGAGCACCAACGCGGTGAAGGACGGCAAGCTCGACGCCTATTTCTTCGTCTCCGGCGTGCCGACCAGCGCCATCACCGACCTTGGCGCCTCGCCCGGCGTGCAGCTCGTGCTGATCGACCACGACCAGTACGTGCCGCGCATCGTCGAGAAGCACGGGCCGGTCTATTTCCCCGAGGTGATCCCGGCCGGCACCTATCCGGGGCAGGCCACGGACAACCGGCAGATGTCGGTGGCCAACATCCTGGCGGTGCGCGAGGACATGCCGGAGGCGCAGGTCGCCGCCCTGCTCAAGGCCGCCTGGGAAGGGCGCGAGGAGCTGGGCCGGGTGCACGCCGAGGGCCGCAACTTCGCGCTCGCCGCGCAGAAGAGCGCCGCCGCCGGCATCCCCTGGCACAAGGCGGCCGAGGCCTTCTGGACGGCGCAGGGCGCGAAGCTGGCATGAGGCCCCGCCTCCCTCCCGCGCCGGGCGGAGGCCGCGGCTGAATGCAGCCCCCGCGCAACCCGCCGCTCCACAACCTGCCGCCGGAGATCGACCCCGCGTCGCTCGACCAGGGCACCGCCGCCCGGGTGGAGCGGCTGATCGAGGAGGAGGAGGGCGTGCAGAACCGCTTCGGCGGGCTGCTCGGCCACGCGGCCACCCTCCTCGCCGTGGCGATGAGCCTGTTCCACCTCTGGGCCGCCTGGGACATCGTGCCCACCACCACGCTGCGCTTCGTGCATGTGGGCTTCGCGCTGGCCATCGGCTTCTTCCTGTTCCCCCTCTCCCGCCGCTTCCGCGACCGGCTGATGCTGTGGGACCTGGCGCTGATCGGCCTCGGCCTGTTCTGCACCTGGTACCTGATCGCTGGCGGCGACGACCTGCTCGACCGCTACGTCTTCCCCGAGCCGATGGACCTGGTGGTGGGCTGGCTGCTGGTGGCGCTGGTGCTGGAGGCCACGCGCCGCACCACGGGCTGGATCATGCCCGCCGTGGCCATCGCCTTCATGCTCTATGCCTTCTGGGGCAACCACCTGCCCGCGCCCTGGACCCACCGGGGCTACGACACCACCCGCCTGATCCCGCACCTGACCATCACGCTGGACGGCATCTTCGGCACGGCGGTGGATGTCTCGGCCACGCTGATCATCCTGTTCACCATCTACGGCGCCATCCTGCAGGGCAGCGGGGCGGGCAAGTTCTTCGTCGATTTCAGCTTCGCGCTCACGGGGGGCAAGCCGACCAGCGCCGGGCGCACGGTGGTGCTCTCCTCCTTCCTGCTGGGCGGCCCCTCGGGCTCGGGCGTCGCCACCACCGTGACGCTCGGCACCGTGGCCTGGCCGATGATGAAGCGCGTCGGCTACCGCCCCGACGATGCCGGCGGGCTGCTGGCGGCGGGCGGGCTGGGGGCCATCATCTCGCCGCCCGTGCTGGGCGCGGCGGCCTTCCTGATCGCGGAATACCTCAAGCTCGGCTATCTCGACGTGCTGCGCATGGCGGCGATCCCGACCGTGCTCTACTACGCCTCCCTCCTGTTCATGGTGGAGCTGGACCAGCGCCGCCTCGGCGCCGTGCCGCCGCTGGAGGCCATGGCGGTGACGCCGGCCGGAGAGCTGGCGCGGCGCTACGGCTTCCACTTCTCCTCGCTCGTCGCCATCGTGGTGTTCATGGCGCTGGGCTACAGCGCGACGCTGGCCGTGCTCTACGCCATGGGGGTGGCGGTGGTGCTCTCCTTCCTGCGGGCGGAGACGGCGATGGTGCCGCGCCGGCTGGTCACGGCGCTGGCCTCGGGCGCCATCCAGGCGGTGGGCATCGCCGCCACCTGCGCCTGCGCCGGCATCATCGTGGGCTGCATCACCCTCACCGGGCTGGGGCTGAAATTCTCCGAGATCGCCATCCAGGCGGCGGGCGGCTCCCTGGTGGTCACGGCGCTCTACACGGCGCTGATCGTCTGGATCGTCGGCCTCGCGGTGCCGGTGACGGCCAGCTACATCATCTCGGCCGTGGTGGCGGCGCCGGCGCTGATGAAGCTCGGCGTGCCGGACTACGCGGCGCACATGTTCGTCTTCTACTACGCCGTGCTGTCCGAGGTCTCGCCGCCCACCGCGCTCTCGCCCTTCGCCGCCGCCGCCATCACCGGCGCCGGCCCCTACCGCACCACCTTGCAGGCCTGGAAATACACCCTGCCCGCCTTCGTGCTGCCCTTCGTCTTCGTCACCGACCCGGAGGGGGTGGGGCTGCTGCTCTCGCTCACCCCGCAGATGACATGGGCGGACGTGGCGTGGCAGGTGGTGCTGGCGGCGCTCGGCCTCGCCGCGCTGGCGGCCGGCTGCCAGGGCCAGGCGCGCCGGCCGCTCGGCCTGCCGGAGCGGCTGGGCTTCGTCGCGGCGGGTCTGCTGCTGGTGTTCCCGGCGCTGCTGGACGGGCTGCTACCCGCGCCGCACTGGCTGGGCCTCGGCCTCGCCGGCGCGCTGCTGCTGCCGCAGTTCCGCGTGCCCGCCCGCCCCGTGCTGTAGCCGGGCGCCGAAGGGGCCCGGGGAATTCCTCTCCCCGGGTCCCGCTTTTCCTGGCGGCCTGGCGCCTTAACCATTATCACGTTCCCGTGATTGTTGAGGCGATCGGCATGCGCGCCCTGCTCGGCCTTCTCCTGCTGCTGCCCGGCTGTGCCCTGCCCGGCTTCGTCGGCGACGCCCTGGGGCTGGGTCGCGAGCCCCTGCCGCCCCTGGCGGAGGCGGACACCACCCTGCCCGCCCCGCCCGACGGCACGCCCGCGCTGCGGCTGCAATGGGCCGGGGGGCAGGCGCTGGCGGTGCTGGTCGAGCAGCATGGCGAGCGGCGGATGTGGCGCAGCGCCGGCGGGCTGGTGGTGGCCACCGAGGGGGGGCGCATCACCGCCACCGCCGGGCTGCGGGAATGGATCGCCGGCAGCCGCCTGGACGGGGCGGACCCGCTGGAGGAACCGCTGGAGCTCGCCGCCCGCCCCGCCACGCTGCGCCGGCAGCTGGACCTGATGCGGGCGGACCGGGCGCCGCAGGGCATGCGCTTCGGCCTCTCCCTCACCTGCCGGCTGGGCGCCGCCCGGCGGGAGGCGGTGCTGCTGGTGAGCGAACAGTGCCGCGGCGGCGGCGCCGCCTTCACCAACCGCTACTGGGCGGACCCGGCCACGGGCGGCATCTGGCGCTCCGAGCAATGGGTGGGCGAGGCCGGCATGCTGCGGCTGGAGGTGGTCACGCCGCCTTCCAGCTGAGGCCGGCGCGGCGCGCCCGCGCCACCACATAGGCCAGCCACAGCAGTTGCACCGCCAGCGGCGGCAGGATGATGAGCGGCTTCAGGCCCGGCGCCAGCCGCAGGAAGAGCAGCGCCAGCGCCACGTGGAAGGCGGCGAAGCCCCAGTGCAGCGCCGCGACGGCGCGCACGGAAAGCCCGCTGCGCTGCGCCATCTGGAACAGGTGGGTGCGGTGCGGGGCGCTGACGCGCTCGCCCATCCAGGCACGGCGCAGCAGGGTGAAGCCGGTGTCGAACAGCACGGCGAAGAGCAGCAGCGGCACCAGCAGGAAGGAGAGCTGCGCCACGTCCAGCCGCGCCGCCGCCACCCCCAGCACCGCCAGCATGAAGCCCAGGAACTGGCTGCCGACATCGCCCATGAAGATGCGCGCCGGGTGCAGGTTGAAGGGCAGGAAGCCCAGCACCCCCGCGCCCAGGATCAGGCAGGCGGCGTAGATGAACCAGGCGCCCTGCAGCACCCCGATCAGGCCGAGCCCGGCGCAGACCACCAGCACCGTGCCGCCCACCAGCCCGTCCAGCCCGTCCATGAAGTTGAGGGCGTTGGTGCAGGCGATGATCCAGAACAGCGTGGCCAGCGTGCCGAGCGGCCCCAGCTCCACCACGCCGTACCAGGGGATGGCGAACTGCGTCATGACCAGTCCGCTGGCCACCGCCACCAGCGCCGCCAGCCCCTGCGCCGCCAGCTTCACGACGAAGCGGAAATCCCGCATGTCGTCCAGCAGCGCCACCACCCCGATCGCCACCGCCGCCAGGATGACGCCGATGAAGCGGTCATCGGCCATGCGGGCGAAGTCGGCCACGCGGTAGAGCACCAGCATGCCCACCACGAAGGCGCAGACGATGCCGACGCCGCCGCCCTTCGGCGTGGGGCGGCTGTGCGCCTTGCGGTGGTCCGGGTGGTCGAGGATCGGCCGCGCGATCATCAGCCGCACCAGCAGCGCCGAGATGACGGCGAGGCCGGCGCCGAAGGCGAGATGTTGCAGGAAGGCGTGGAGGGTCATTCACGGGTGCCCGGGCTGTCGCGGGGGGCCTCGTGCGGGCGGTGGAAGGCTGGGTCAAGGCCAGGGGAAGGAATTCCCCTGGACCCCTTCTTTTTTTTGATCCGTTTTCAGGCGCGCAGGCGGCCGGGGTCCAGCGTGGCGTAGATGTCGCCGGAATTGGCCGAATCGGGCAGCGCCTCCAGCCAGCGCGCCAGGGTGCCGGCATGCACCGGGCCGGGCAGCACGAAGGCGGCCTCCTCGCCCAGGCAGGCGTTGAAGTGGTAGTCGCCCAGACCTTCCACCGCCTCCAGCGCCTCCAGCGCCACGCGCCGCTGGTGGGTGGTGAACTCGAAGGAGAGGCTGCGCACCGGCGCGGAGAGGCCAGCGAGCGCGCTGGCCTCGTAGCCCTCCACGTCGATCTTGATGAAGTGCGGCGTGCCATGCGCCGCGATCAGCGCATCCAGCGTGGTGACGGGCAGGCTGATGGCGCCGTCCCACACCTGGCCCCGCCAGCCCTCCGCCCCCTCGGCGGCGGCGATGAAGGCTTCCGAGGCGGTGGCCACGGTGGGGTTGGCGCTGTTCAGGTGCAGCCGCCCGCTGCCCGGCTGGCTGCCCACCAGGGACTGCACCAGCGCCACCTTCCCGTCCCGCCCGAACAGGCGGCGCAGCAGGCGGGCCAGCCCCGGCTGCGGCTCCACCGCCACGGCGGCGGCGCCGAGCCGGCGGAAGCTCGCCGTGCGGTCGCCCACATGGGCGCCGATGTCGAAGCCCAGCTCCCCCGCGCCCAGGAAGCGGCCGAGGAAGCCGTCCAGCACCGCCGCCCGGCCGGGGGCGTAGTAGGTGCGCAGCGAGCGGCCGATGGCGCGCGCCCGGGGGGCCAGCGTGCTCATGCGGCGAAGACCAGGGCGGTGCCGCCGGCCAAGTCCGGAGGCACCATCAGCCCGCCCGGAACCGGGCGCAGCGCGTCGCCGGCGATGCGGCGGATGGCGGCGTTGCCGTCATCGGTGCGCAGCACGCAGCCGGCCAGGAAGGGCAGCGCCGGGGCCTTCACCCCTGGCAGCACCTGCCCCAGCGCCTCGGGCGGCAGGATGCGCAGCCGCCCCTGCGGCAGCGGCAGGGCATAGCCGCCGGCCGGGTCCGGCTCCAGCGGGTGGCCGGTGAGGCGCGAGAGGGCGGCGGCACTCACCGCCGGCACCTCCGCCACCAGGATGGCGGCCTCCAGCGCCACGGCGCGGTTGGGGTGTTCCAGCCAGCGCGGCTGCCAGAGCAGCTCCGGCGTCAGGTGCTGGATCAGTTGCAGCCGGCCTTCCGGCGCGTCCGGCAGCGGCAGGCGGGCGAAGCGGGCGCGCGGCCCCTTGGGGTCGTCCACCGGCCGCTCCAGATGCGCCACGCCGGGGATGTCGAGCCCCGCGCGGCGCAGGCGCTCCAGCTCGGCCTCCGCGTCCCCGATGCCGAAGGCGACGATGTGCATCCCGGTGTAGCGGGCCAGGAACGCGCCGATGCGGTTGTCGAACCGCTCTGGCTCCAGGATGGCCAGCAGCTCCAGATAGCCCTGGCGCAGCATGGCGCAGCGGTTGCCGGTGGCGAAGGGCTCCACCGGATCGCCCGGATGGCGGCGGCCGGATTGCCGCGCGACAGGGGTGAGGTGGAAGCCCAGCGCCTCATAGGCCGCCCAGAGCCCCGGGCCGTCGCGCGTGCAGACGCCGATGTGGTCGAGCGTCGCGGCGCCAGAGGGGACGCCAGAGGGGGCGCCGGAGGGGGGGGCGGAGGGGGCGCCGCTCATGCGGAAGGTGCCTGCTCGTATTTCGGCAGGCGCCAGGCCGCGGGCTCGGCGGCGGCCTCGTCGTACCAGCGGCGCATCAGCGGGTGGTTGCGCACGGCCTGCACATAGGCGCGGCTGGTCTCGGAAAGCTCCGGCTCCCAGGTGAGGAAGCGGCAGGCGACGGGGGCGAACATCGCGTCCACCGCGCCGAACTTCTCGCCGAACAGGAAGGGCCCGCCCGAATCGAGCAGCGCCTCGCGCCAGATCGCCTCGATGCGGGCGATGTCGGCCAGCGCCTCGGGTGTCCGGCCCTGGCCGGGGAAGCGGTTGAGGATGCTCATCGGCATGGCCATGCGCAGGCCACGGAAGCCGGCATGCATCTCGGCGGCGATGCTGCGGGCCTGGGCGCGCGCGGCGCGATCGGCGGGCCAGAGGCCGGGCGCCAGCTCGGCGCAGTACTCGACGATGGCCAGGCTTTCCCACACCCGGCAGCCGCGATGCTCCAGATAGGGTACCATCCCGGCGGGGGTGGCCTGCTTCACCGCCTCGGTGGCGCCGCCGGCGAGCGGGATCACCACCTCCGTCACGTCGAGCGCGGCCAGCCGCACGGCCAGCCAGCCGCGCAGCGACCAGGAGGAATACATCTTGGTGCCGATGACGAGACGGCCTTCCGCCATGAACCGCGCCCCTTGTTCTCTGGAAACCGGACGCAGCCTAGGCCGGGGCGGGGGCGCGGTGAAGCCGCCCCCGCGTCCGCGGGCTCAGGCCAGGGCGGCGGGGCCGCGGCAGACGAAGGCGAGCTTGTTGCCGTCCGGGTCCCGCGCATAGGCCCCGTAGAAATCGGGCGCGTAGCGGGGGCGCAGCCCGGGCGCGCCCTCATCCGTGCCGCCCAGCGCCAGCGCCAGGCGGTGCAGCTCCCGCACCAGCGCCGTGCTGGGCGCGCGGAAGGCCAGCATGGCGCCGTTGCCCCGCGTGGCCGGGCCGCCATCGAAGGGCTTGCCGACATAGAGGAAGGGCGCGGCGGGGTCCTGCGGCACGGCCCAGGAGGCGCCGTCCTCCCCCGTCCAGCGCCGCACATGGCCGAGCGGGGCCAGCAGCGCGTCGTAGAAGCGGAGGGCGCGGGCGAGGTCGCTCGTCCCCAGCGTGGCGTAGTCGAACATCGGCCGGTCTCCCTGTCCGTGCATTCCTGGCCCCGCGGCGCGCCCGGCCCCTACTCGGCGGGCACGCCCTTCGAGGTGCTGTACTCGAAATGCAGCGCCTCGCCGGGGAAGATCCGCGGGTGGATGGCGTGCGCCGCCATCGCCGCCTCGGAGAAGCCCTGCAGGATCAGCTTCAGCTTGCCCGGATAGGTGGCGATGTCGCCGATGGCGTGGATGCCCGGGGTGCTGGTCTCCAGCGTCGCCGGGTTGACGGTGATGTGGCTGCGCTCCAGCCCCAGCCCCCACTCGGCGATCGGGCCAAGCTCCATGGAGAGGCCGAAGAAGGCCAGCAGGTGGTCGGCCGGCACCGCGCGCTCCTCGCCCTTCAGCGTGGCCAGCACCACCTCGGACAGCTCGCCGCCCGCGCCGCGCAGCCCGTGCAGCTGGTAGGGGATGGCGAGGTCGATCTCGCCGCGCGCGGCGGCGGCCTCCATCTGCGCCACGCTCTCCGGCGCGGCGCGGAACTTGGGGCGGCGGTGCACCACCGTCACGCGGGCGGCGATGTCCTTGAGGCTCAGCGCCCAGTCCACCGCCGAATCGCCGCCGCCGGCGATGACCACGCGCTTGCCGCGCAGCTCCTCGCGCCGGGCCACCATGTAGCGCACGGCGCCGCTCGCCTCGTAGGCGGCCAGGTCGTTCAGCGGCGGGCGGTTGGGGCCGAAGGCGCCGGCGCCGGCGGCGATGATCACCGCGCGGGCGCGCACCACCTCGCCCTTGCTGGTGCGCAGCGCGAAGCCGCCCTCCTGCGGGGTCAGCGCCTCGACCCGGCGGCCCAGAAGGTGGATGGGGGAGAAGGGCGCCGCCTGCTCCTGCAGCCGCTCGATCAGCGCGCCGCCCGAGATGGCCGGGTGGGCCGGGATGTCGTAGATCGGCTTCTCCGGGTAGAGCGCGGCGCATTGCCCGCCGATCGCCTCCAGCGTGTCGATCACCACGCATTTCATCCGCAGCATGCCGCATTCGAACACCGCGAACAGCCCGGTCGGGCCGGCGCCGATGATGGCGACATCGGTCTCCACCGCGACATGGGGGGCGGCATCATGGGGCGTGGCGTCGGCCATGGGGCGTGATCTCCGCAGAGGGGGCGGGCAGGCATAGAGGCTTTGCCGCCGAGGGGCAAAGGGCAGGAAGGCAAAGGGCGGGGAGGGCAAAGGGTGCATCCCGCGTGCACGGCCCTGTTGTGCGGCGCACCCCGGCGCGGGCACATTGCCCGTCGGAACACCCGAGATCATGCCCGAGACACTGACCCTCCGCCTGCCCGACCTCGCCGCCACCGAGGCGCTCGCCGCCCGCGCCGCCGCCCTGGCCCGGCCGGGCGACGCGCTGCTGCTGGAAGGGCCGCTCGGCGCCGGCAAGTCGGCCTTCTGCCGCGCCTTCCTGCGCGCGGCGGCGGGCGACCCGGCGCTGGAGGTGCCCTCCCCCAGCTTCACCCTGGTGCAGGGCTACGAACTGCCGCACGGCCCGGCGCATCACTACGACCTCTACCGCCTCTCCGGCCCCGAGGAGCTGGAGGAGCTGGGATGGGAGGAGGCGCGCGAGGGCATCGTGCTGGTGGAATGGCCGGACCGGCTGGGCTGGCTGATGCCGGAGGACGCGCTGCGCATCGCCCTCGTTCCGCTGGAAGGGGGCGATGCGCGCGCGGCGCGGCTCTCCGGCTGGGGCGCGCGGCTGGCCGGGCTGGCCGGCTGAGCGGGCGGGGCATGGGCACGGCGCCGCACCGCCCCTGGCCACCGCCGCCCCTGGCCACCGCCGCCCCTGGCCCCCTCCTCCGGCCGTGCCGCAACCGAGACGGGCGCAATCGGCGCTTGGCAAGCGGCGCCGGCTGCGTCACCACCTGCCCCGACATGACCCCCGTGGATTCCTTCCTCGCCGCCCAGGGCTACGCGCAGGCCGAACGCCTGGCGCTGCCGCAGGATGCCGGCCACCGCCGCTACACCCGCCTGCGCGGCGGGCCGCGCCCCGCCCTGCTGATGGACTGCGCCGACGCCCCGCGCGTCGGGCTGACGCCGGAGGAGGATCTGCTGCCCTTCCTGCGGCTGGCGCGGCACATCGGCGGCATCGGCCTCTCCGCGCCCGCGGTGCTGGCCGAGGACACGGCGCATGGCCTGCTGCTGGTGGAGGACCTCGGCGAGGACACCCACGCCGCCCTGCTCGACCGCGGCGCCGACCCGCTGCCCCTCTACGCCGAGGCGGCCGAGGCGCTGGCCGCCCTGCACGCCGCCCCGCCGCCGCCCGGCCTGCCGCTTTGGGAGACGGAGCGGATGGCCGCCACCGCCGCCGCCACCTTCCTCGACTGGTGGTGGCCCGCCACCTTCGGCGCGGCGCCCGCCGATGCGGTGCGCGCCGAGTTCGCCGGCGCGCTGCGCGCCATGCTGGCCCCCTTCGCCGGCGCCGGCTGCCTGGTGCACCGCGACTACTTCCCCGCCAACCTGATGCGCCTGGAAGACCGCGACGGCCCGCGCCGCACCGGCATCCTCGATTTCCAGGACGCGGCGCTCGGCCACCCGGCCTACGACCTTGTCAGCCTTGTCGAGGACGCCCGGCGGGACGTGGCGCCGGCGGTGCGGGAGGCCACGCTGGCCCGCTACCTGGCGCTGCGGCCGGAGCTGGACGCGGCGGATTTCCACGCCGCCCTGGCGGCGATGGCGGCGCAGCGCCACCTGCGGGTGGCCGCCCTCTGGGTGCGGCTCGACCGGCGCGACGGCAAGCCGCGCTACCTGGCGCACGGGCCGCGCTGCTGGGCGCTGCTGGCGCGCGCGCTGCGCCACCCCGCCACCGCCCCCCTCGCCCGCTTCCTCGACCGGCACGTGCCGCCCGCGCTCCGGCGCAACCCGGACGCAACGCCCGCCAGCCCCACCAAGGACCCCGCCGCGTGATCACCCTGAACTCCGCCATGGTGCTGGCGGCCGGCCTCGGCACCCGCATGCGGCCGCTGACCGAGGCGACGCCGAAGCCGCTGCTGAAGCTGGCCGGCCGCACCCTGCTCGACCACGCGCTGGACCGCATCGACGCCGCCGGCATCGGCACGGTGGTGGTCAACGCCCACTGGTTCCCCGAGCAGGTGGAGGCGGTCTGCGCCGCCCGGCCCAACCCGCCGCGCGTGCTGCGCGAGGAGCCCATCCAGGAGACCGGCGGCGGCATGCGCGACGCCCTGCCGCATCTGGGCGGCGCGCCCTTCCTGGCGGTGAATGGCGACGCCTTCTGGCTGGACGGCCCGACGCCCACCATCGAGCGCCTGGCCGCCACCTTCCGCGCCGGGGAGATGGACGCGCTGCTGCTGCTGGTGCGCGCCGCCACGGTGGAGGGCGAGGTGGGCCGCGGCGACTTCCTGCTCGACCCGCTCGGCCGGGTGCGGCTGCCGAAGGAGCGCGAGATCTCGCCCTATGTCTATGCGGGGGTGCAGATCGTGCATCCGCGCCTGCTGGAGGGCGCGCCGGACGGGCCGTTCGGCACCATGCTGCTGTGGAAGCGCGCCATCGAGGCCGGGCGGCTGTTCGGGCTGGTGCATGACGGGGCGTGGTTCCACCTCTCCCGCCCGATCGACCTGCGCAAGGCGGAGACGGCGCTGGCGACGGGGTTGCAGCGGGTGCTGTTCTGAGCGCCGGCCCGGCGCGGCTTCCCCGCCTGGGCGGCTACTCCGCGCAGGCCAGCAGCGGGCCGAGCTGCCCCATGCGGCGGCGCACCGTGGCGGCCCGCTCGCGCAGGTAGGGCGTGGGCGCCGCCGCCGACCATTGCAGCGGCGCGGGCAGCACCACCGCCAGCTGCGCCGCCTGCTGCGCCGTGAGATCGGCGGCGGGGCGGTTGAAGAAGGCCCGCGCCGCGGCCTCGGCGCCATACACGCCGGGGCCGAACTCGACGATGTTGAGATACACCTCCAGCACCCGCCGCTTCGGCCAGAGCAGCGCCACCTGCGGCGTCAGCCAGGCCTCCAGCACCTTGCGCAAGGGGTCGCGCCCCGGCCAGAGGAACAGGTTCTTGGCCACCTGCATGGTGATGGTGCTGGCGCCGCGCGGCCGCTCCCCCTCCAGCGCCGCCGCCACCTGGCCGCGCAGCGCGTCGAAATCGAAGCCCAGCATCTGCTCGCAGAACAGGTTGTCCTCGGCGGCGATGACGGCGCGCGGCAGGGCGCGGTCGATCCGCCCGTAATCCACCCAGTCCTTCGCCAGGCCGTGGCCCTGCACGGCGCGGATCAGCATCAGCGGCGTCGCCGGCGGCGGCACGAAGCGGAACAGCAGGATCAGCAGCGGCGGGCCCAGCAGCAGCAGCAGCAGCGCCGCGCGGAGCAGCCAGCGGCGCCATCCTCCGCGCCCGGCGCCGCGCATGCCGCTCAGCGCCCGCAGGCGCCGGCCCGGTCGCGGTGCGACCAGGGGTAGGTGAAGCGCCCGGCCCAGGCGCCGGCCTTCTCCGCCTTGGCCGCCGCCTCCTCCTCCGCGTAGCGGCCCTTGGAGTAGCGCGTGCAGTCGAAGGCATAGCCGGAGCGCACCATGGCGGCGTTCAGGTCGATCTCCCGCCCGCCCTGCGACACGGTGCAGACGGCCACGCTGCGGCCATAGGTCGAGCTGCCATCCGGCGTGCAGGTGATGTCGCGCCCGTCGATCAGCGCCGCCAGCTGGTCACGCGCCGCGCGGCCGCAGGCGTAGCGGCCGCCGGGGCGGTTGCATTGCTGGTCGCCCTCCAGCGCGTCGATCCCCTGCATGCGGACGCGGATGCCGGCGATGTCGAGCGTGTCGCCATCGAGCACCCGGGCCTGGCCGGAGAAGGGCGCGGTGGGCAGCTCCGCCTCGCCGCGCGGTGCGCGGCGGCGCGGCGCCTCCTCCTCCTGCGTGGTGACGACGCGCCACAGCGCGCGGCCGAGGCGCATCCAGTCCGCCTCGGTGATCTGCGAGGCGCCGAGCAGGCCGGCGATGGCAGCGGCGAGCGCCACCCAGGGGGCCGCGGTGCGGCGTTGGCGACTCATCGGCCGGCATCCAGCGGAAGCGTGGTCATGCCGCATGCCCTATCGGGCCGGCCGCCGGATGAAAAGGGGTTCAGGCGACGGGCGGCAGGTTGATGGGCGGGCGCTCGGGAATCTCGCAGGGCTCCTCCGCCGGCGCCTCGCCCTTCTCCGCCCGCTCGGCGGCCACCTCTGCCGCCGCGGCGGCCTCCGGCGCGGTGGGCGGGCGGCCGCGCGCGTGCCAGGCCTCGGCGTCGCGGCGGATGGCGTAGGCCTTGGTGAACTCCGCCCCCAGCAGGAAGATCTGCGCCGAATAGTAGATCCACAGCAGCACGATTACCGCCGAGCCGGCCGCGCCGTAGGTGGAGCCGATGGCGCTGCTGCCGAGGTAGAGGCCGATCAGCGTCTTGCCCACGTTGAACAGCAGGGTGGTGACGACGGCGCCCACCAGCACGTCGCGCCATTCCAGCCGGCGGTCGGGCAGGAACTTGTAGATGGCGGCGAACAGCGCGCAGATCAGCGCGAAGGAGATGACGGCGTTGGCCAGCCGCACCAGCACCGCCACCGCCGGCAGGCTCTGGTCCAGCAGGCTGCCCAGCGCCGTCAGCGCGGCGCTGACCACCAGCGAGACCATCAGCAGGAAGCCCAGCGTCGCCACCAGCCCGAGGCTCGCCGCGCGCGCCCGCAGCAGGCGGGAGACGGTGTCGCCCTTCAGCTCGGCGCGCCAGATCATGTTGAGGCTGGCCTGGATCTCGCCGAACACGCCGCTGGCGGTGATGAACAGCGTCAGCACGCCGAACACGCTGGCCAGCATGCCGGAGGTGGGGTTGGAGGCGCTGAGGATGATGCTCTGCACCATCTCCGCGCCGCCCGGCCCCATCAGCCCCTGCAGCTGCGCGACGATGGCGCCGCGCGCCGCATCCTCGCCGAAGGCGAGGCCGGCGATGGCAATGGCGATGAGCAGCACCGGCGCCAGCGAGGTGACGGTGTAGAAGGCGATGGCCGCGCCACGGCTCAGCGCCTCGTCCTCGATGAATCCCAGCACGCTCTGCCGCGCCAGCCACCAGGCCTTGCGCATCATCCCGCCCCTCCCCTGGAACCCACTGGCCAAGGAACGGCTCCGGCCAAGGCGGGGTTGCCGGCAGGAGAGCCTTGGCCGGTCCGCGTGGCGCTTTCGCCACACCTCTCCGGGTGCCACCGCCCGGCGGCTACCGGGCCGGGGTGGTCCTGCCCTCAGTCACGCCGGGTCCTGGCCCGCCAGGCCATGGCGCGGCGCAGCCAGGTGGGTCTGCCGGCCGCCGCGGCGGGCTCCGGGCCGGAGGAGGCCGGGCCGGACGGGGATGGGCCGGGGCGTGGGGCGGCGGCCGGCGGGGTGTCGGGCGGGTCTCCGTCCGCAGGAGCAGCGGCAGGCCCGGGAGCGGAGGGCGCCGGGGCCGAGGACGCCGGGGCGGCGGGGGCCGTGGCAGGCGCCGGCGGGCCGGCGGCGGGCGGCTCGGCCCGCCCCCCCGTCGCCTTGGCCTCCGTCACCTTGGCCTCGATCACCCTGGGCGCGGGCACCGGCGCGGCCGGCGCCGGGCGGGCGGGCTGCCGCGCCAGGTGCAGCGGCGGCGCGTTCCCCTGCTTGTCCTCGCCCATGTAGAGGGTGATGTGCGGGAAGGGGATCTCGATGCCCCGCGCGTCGAACACCTCCTTCAGGATCTCGTTGTAGGCACGGCCCGCGCCCCAGTGCTTGCCGGCGACGGTCTTGATGCGGGCGCGCACCATCACCGCCGAATCGGCGAAGGCGGTGACGCCCTGCATGTCCAGCGGGCCGATGATGGAGGGGCCGTGCTCGGTCTTCTGCAGCCGCTCGAAGGCCTCCTGCATGGCCGCCTTCACCTCCGGGATGCTCTCGCGGTAGGCGACGCCGATCTCGGCCACGTGGAAGGCGAAGTCCTTCATCATGTTGGAGACGGTGTCGACCGAGGAGAAGGGCACGAGGTGCAGCGTGCCGTTCAGGTCGCGGATCGAGAGGGAGCGGATGGTCAGCTTCTCCACCACGCCCGAGACGCCGCCGGCGGCCACCACGTCGCCCTCGTTCATGGCGTTCTCGAACTGGATGAAGGCGCCGGTGATGATGTCCTGCACCAGCTTCTGCGCGCCGAAGCCGATGGCCAGGCCGATGACGCCGGCACCCGCCAGCAGCGGGCCGATGTTCACCCCCAGCTCGCTCAGCGCCAGCATCGCCACCAGGATGAAGAGCGCCACCGTGGCGGCGTTGCGGAACAGCGACAGCAGGGTGCGCTCCCGCGGGGTCGGCACCGTGCCGTAGTTGGGGTTGAGCCGGTACTCCACCCAGGAGGAGAGCGCGACATAGACCGCCATGCCCACCAGCACGATCAGCGAGGCGGAGACGAGGGCGGCGACGAAGCGGTGCCCCGCCTCGGTGGAGAGCCAGCCCAGCACGTCCAGCACGCCCCAGGCCTGCGCCACCGCCAGCAGGATGGCCACCCCGACCAGGCCGCGCACCACCCGCAGGATGGCGGGGATGAAGGTGTTCAGCCGGCGCTGCAGCAGCGGCAGGCGCTCCTGCACCGTCTCCGGCACATGCACGCCGCCGGCGAAGAGGCGGCGCGTCAGGTGCAGCACCACCGCGCCCGCCACCACCGCCGCCACCGACTGCCAGGTGGCGGAGAGCATGAAGCCCAGCGCATGGCGCGGATTGGCGACCCAGGCCAGGAACAGCGCCAGCAGGTAGAGGATGGCCAGCACGTGCCAGGCATGGCCGAGCGCCGTCCAGCCGCGGCCGAAGGCGCGCAGCCCCCGCACATCCTGCCGCTGCGCGATCCAGCGCTGCCCGGCGCGGCGGTGCCGCAGCACGGCGAAGATGCCCATCAGCAGCGCCGCCAGCATCACCACCAGCCGCAGCGACTGCGCGGCGGCAACCGAGGCGTTGCTGTTCAGCAGCGGCGCCAGCAGCATGAAGGTGTAGCCGATCAGCGAGGCGGCGCGGCTGAGCCAGAAGGACCAGGCGCGGGCGCCCTCGTCGCCCAGCGGCAGCAGGCGCAGCGCCGGGTAGCGCGGCATCAGCGCCGCGCGCACCAGCGCCTTACCGCCCTCCACCACCAGGAAGGCGTTCAGCAGCAGCGTCTGCTGCACGGCGATGACGCCGGTGGTGCCGTAGTTCAGCGCGAAGAGGTAGCCGGCGCCCCAGGCCAGCAGCACCGTCATCGCCTCCACCAGCAGAGCGCTGAGCAGGATGGCGGCGCGCACCAGCGGGCTGCGCCCGGCGGCGCGGCGGGCGATACCGGCCAGCAGCGGCGCCGCCAGCAGCCGCAGCGCGTAGAAGCCGCCCAGCACCACCGCCACCAGCAGCAGCAGGGTGGCGGCGCCGCTCCACAGCGCCGCGCGGTCCGCCTCCGCCAGCTCCCCGACCAGCTGCCTGAAGCCGCGCGCCAGGGAGACGGTGTGCTGCACCAGCCCGGCCGCCTGCTCCGCGACGTCGCGCGAGTATTCGGCGAGCTGGCGGGCGAAGGTGGGCTCCGGCTCCGGGGCGAGCAGGGCGGGCATCTCCGGCGTGGCGCTGCCCGTCGTGGCGCCGGCCGCGCGCAGCCGGGCGATCAGCGCGGCGCGGCTGGCGTCGTCCTCCAGCAGCCTGGCCAGCGCCTCGGGCGAAAGCTCCGCCGCCGTGCCGGCGGGGGGTGGGCTTGCCGTCTGGGCGCGGAGCGGGCCGAGGCCCAGCCAAAGGCCAAGCAGGACGAGGAGGAACAATCGCATCGGGCGGGGATATCTCCGGTCGGAGGCGGGAAAGGGACCGCCATCCTAGGAACCGGGTCCGCCAAGTCCACCCGCGGGCCGATCAGAGCCTCATGAGGTGCCTTGCCTGCGGTTGACCGCAACGCCCACGCATGGGGCCCCTTCGCCGCGATTCCAGGACTTTGGCGGCCGGCGCGGACTCATTCCCGGATCGTCTGGTCGAGCAGGCAGAACATCAGCTCGTGCTTGTTGTGGGCGCCGTGGAAGAGCTGCGCGCCGGGGATGGCGGCGAACTCGGCCGCCGTGTCGTGGTCCGTCCCGCCCTGGAACTTCAGGGTGCAGACGAAGTGCCGCGCCGCCCCGGCCGCCATCCAGCGCCGCACCAGCTGCAGCAGCCGGGCGGGGTAGCAGATGATGTCGCTGAACAGCCAGTCCACCGGCGGGTGCTTCTCCGGCTCCAGGCCGAAGGCGCTCTCGGTGCGGATGGCGACGTTGGGCAGCGCCGCCACCGCCGGGTCCATCTGCGCCTTGTCCACCGCGATGACCGGCCCGCCGAGCTGCGCCAGCGCCCAGCTCCAGCCGCCCGGCGCGGCGCCGAGGTCGAGGCTGGTCTCGCCCGGGCCGGGCCAGCGGCCGATGCGCGTCAGTGCCTCCCACAGCTTGAGGTAGGCGCGGGAGGGTGGCCCCGCGCGGTCCTCCTCGAAGCGCACGGCGCCGCCGAGGAAGGGGCTGGTCTTGGTCGGGCTGGCCAGCATCCGCTCCGGCGAGAGCAGCGTCCAGGCGCCGAGATGGCCGGTGGGCGCGGGCTCGGGGAAGCGCAGCGCGCGGCCCTTCACCGGCGGCAGCGCCGCCTCGATCAGCGCCGCGCGGCGGTGGTGCAGCACCGGCAGCAGCGACCAGTTGCGCTGGATGGCGCGCAGCGCCGCGGCACCTCCCTTGATGGAGGGGATCTCGATCTCGCGCGGGTCGGTCCAGACGTCGAGCGCCCAGGCGGCACCCACGGGCGGCGCCCCGGAGAGCGCCAGCGGGCCGTGCCAGCGGTCGATGGCGACGCCGGCGCGGCGCAGCTCCTCCTCCAGTTCCGGCTCGAAGCCCTCGGCGGCGAGATAGGCGCTCTGGATGCTCATGCCGCGGGCCTCCGCAGCGCGGCCAGCGCCAGCAGCAGCCAGCCCAGCATCAGCAGCGTGCCGCCCTGCGGCGCGACGCCGAGCGACTCGCCGCGCAGCACCAGCCACCAGACGGCGCCGCAGAAGCCGAGCGAACCCAGCGCGAAGCAGCCGCCGGCCAGGTGCGCCAGCCGGGCGCCGGGCCGGCGCTCGGCCAGCAGGCCCACGGCCAGCAGCGCCAGGGCGTGCCAGCCCTGCATGGTGAGCGCGCTCTGCACGCGGCGGTGATCCGCCTCGTCCAGCACCAGCCCGTGCGCGGCCCAGGCGGAGAGCGCCACCGCCAGCAGGCCGGACAGGGCGCCAAGGACGAGCCAGAGGCGGGGCATCAGCAGGGCTCCTCGGAGATCGGGGGCCGGGGTATAGCCCGGCCGGCGCCGGATGGCAGGGCCAGGCCGCGCGGCAGGGTGGACCAGTCCGGCACCCAGCCCTGCGGCGCGCGGCGAAACAGCGGGGTGGCGAAGGCGGCGGCCACCGGCAGCGCCGCCGGCCAGTCCGGCACCCAGCGGTCGCCCTGCGCCAGGGCGACGCACAGCGCCACCGGCTCCACCCCCGCCAGCCGCAGCAAGGCGAGGCCGGCCAGCGCCGAGCTGCCGGTGCTGATGACATCGTCCACCAGCAGCACGCGGCGGCCGGCGAGGCGCGGCAGCAGGCGCGGGTCCAGCCACATCCGCCGCGCATCCGGCGCGGTGGAGGAGGAGGTCGGCACGGAGAGCGCCGGGTCGTACCATTTCTTGCGGGAATAGCCGGGCGCCACCCAGTTGGGGTGGCCCAGCGCCTCGGCCACCGGGCCGCCGAACACATGGCCCAGCGTCGGCAGCCCCACCACCACCTCGGCGCCGAAGGGGCGGGCGGCTTCCGCCATCCAGCCGCAGAGCGCGCGCTGCACGGCGAAGCCCGCCTGGTTGCCGATCAGCCCGGTGACGGCGATGGCGCCATAGTCGCGCAGCGGCAGCACCAGCGCCCGGCCGTCCGGCATCGGCGCCGGGTAGTGCTCCGCATGGGCGGCGGCCGGGCGGGGCGCCGGGATCAGCTCTTGCCAGAATTCCATGACCGGCCCCGATGCCACGCCGCGCCGCGCCGCGCCAGCACCCTCACGCACGCTGTGCATGGCGCCGCCCCCCCGCGCCGCGCTAGAAGGCGTCCATCGCAGGAGGTCCTTCACCATGCTGTCACGCCGTTCCTTGCTGCTCGCCTCGGGCGCCGCCGCCATGGCGCCCGCCGCCCTTCCCTTCGCGGGCAGCCCCGCCGCGGCGCAGACGCCGCCCGGCGTGCTCGTCTTCGCCAAGCAGATCGACGACATCATCTCGCTCGATCCGCACGAGGCCTTCGAGTACACGGCCTCGGAGCTGGCCGGGAACGTCTACCAGAAGCTGGTGACGACGCCGAATTCCAACCCCTCGCAGATCGAGGGCGAGCTGGCGGAGAAGTGGGAGGTCTCGGGCGACAGCAAGACCTTCACCTTCACCCTGAAGGACGGCCCGAAATTCGCCTCCGGCAAGCCGGTGACGGCGGAGGACGTGGCCTTCTCGCTCACCCGCGCCGTGGTGATGAACAAGTCCCCCGCCTTCATCATCAACCAGTTCGGCTTCAACAAGGACAATGTGGGCGAGCGCATCCGCGCCACCGGCCCGCGCACCCTGGTGCTGCAGACGGCCGAATCCACCGCCCCTTCCTTCCTGCTCTACTGCCTCTCGGCCGCCGTCGGCTCGGTGGTGGAGAAGGCCGCCGTCATGGCCAAGGCCCAGGGCGATGACTGGGGCAATGGCTGGCTGAAGCAGAACAGCGCCGGCTCCGGCAGCTACGCCGTGCGCCAGTGGCGCGCCAGCGAGAGCGTGGTGCTGGAGGCCAACCCGCACAGCAACGTGGCCCCGCAGATCAAGCGCATCATCATGCGCCACATCGCCGACCCCTCGGCGCAGCTGCTCGGCCTGACCAAGGGCGACTACGACATCGCCCGCAACCTCGGCGCCGACCAGATCCGCCAGCTCGAGGGGGATTCGCGCTACACCGTGCAGTCCGCCCGCAAGGCGAGCGTGATGTATCTCAGCCTCAACCAGAAGAACGCCAACCTGGCCAAGCCCGAGGTGCGGCAGGCCATCAAGCTGGCGCTGGACTACGAGGGCATCCAGAAGGCCATCGTGCCCACCACCTACGCGGTGCACCAGTCCTTCCTGCCGGCCGGCCTGCCCGGCGCGCTGACCGAGCACCCCTTCAAGCGCAACGTGGCCGAGGCCAAGGCGCTGCTGGCCAAGGCCGGGCTGGCCGAGGGCTTCGAGCTGGGCTTCGACTATTCCTCCGCCGCGCCCTTCTCCGACATCGCCCAGGCAGTGCAGGCCAACCTGGCCGAGATCGGCATCCGGCTGCGGATGCTGCCGGGCGAGCAGCGCGCCGTCATCACCAAGACCCGCGCCCGCACGCACGACATCGCCATGGTCCGCTGGGGCTCCGACTATTTCGACCCGCACAGCAACGCCGAAGCCTTCAGCATCAACACCGACAACAGCGACGATGCGCGCAACCGGACGCTGGCCTGGCGCGCGAGCTGGCTGATCCCCGAGCTGTCCGCCCGCACCGTGGCGGCGCTGAAGGAGACGGACGCCGCCAAGCGCACCGCGCTCTACGAGGCGCTGCAGCGCGACCACCAGCAGCAGTCGCCCTTCGTCATCATGCTGCAGGACATCGAGATCTCGGTCTCCCGCGCCGGCGTGAAGGGCTTCGACATGGGCCCGATGAACGACCGGCACTCCTACACCAACATCACCAAGGCATGACGGAAGACAACACTCACCGGGCGGCCGCCGCGCCGCCCGGCGCCTCTGCGCCCGCTGCCTCTGCGCCCGCCGCCTCCCCGGTCGTGCCCTCGGGCGCGGCCGCCACGGCGCGGTCCCGGCCGAGCGCCGCGCGGCTGCGCCTGCAGGCCCTCTCCGCCACCGTGGCGAGCGTGCCCATCACCCTCTTCGGCCTCGCCCTCGTCACCTTCCTCATCGGCCGCGTGGTGCCGATCGACCCGGTGCTCGCCATCGTCGGCGACCGCGCGCCGATGGAGGTGGTGGAGCGCACCCGGCTGGAGCTGGGGCTGGACCAGCCGCTCTACATCCAGTTCTGGAAGTATCTCGGGCAGATCGTCAGCGGCGACCTCGGCCGCTCGGTGATGACCTCGAACCCGGTCACGCAGGACATCGCCCGCTTCTTCCCCGCCACGCTGGAGCTGGCGACCGTGGCCATCATCGTCGCCGTGCTGGTCGGCGTGCCGCTCGGCGTCTGGGCGGCCACGCGGCAGGGCAGCTGGATCGACCAGGGGGTGCGGCTGTTCTGCCTGGCCGGCCACTCGCTCCCCGTTTTCGTGCTGGGGCTGCTCTCGCTGCTGCTGTTCTACGCCACGCTGGAGATCGCCCCCGGCCCCGGCCGGCAGGGCGTCTATTTCGAGGGCATGATCGACGAGCGCACCGGCATCCTGACGCTCGACACGCTGCTGGCCGGCGACATCCCCGCCTTCCGGGACGCGCTGTGGCACCTGGCGCAGCCCGCCGGGGTGCTGGCCTTCTTCAGCCTCGCCTACATCGCGCGGATGACGCGCGCCTTCATGCTGGCCGAGCTGAAGAGCGAGTACGTCACCACCGCGCGCGCCAAGGGGCTGTCGCGCGGACGCATCGTCTGGGGCCATGCCTTCCGCAACATCGCCGTGCCGCTCGTCACCGTGCTGGCCATGACCTATGCCGGGCTGCTGGAAGGCGCGGTGCTCACCGAGACGATCTTCGCCTGGCCCGGCCTCGGGCAATACCTCACCGTGTCGCTGCTGAACGCCGACATGAACGCGGTGCTCGGCGCCACGCTGGTGGTCGGCCTTATCTATGTGGCGCTGAACCTGCTGGCCGACCTGCTCTACCGCCTGCTGGACCCAAGGGTGCGCTGAGATGAGCGGAACCACACAACCCGCCGGCACCCGGCGCGACTGGCTGCTCTCCGATACGCCCGCCTCCCGCGCCCAGGCGCGCTGGGGGCGGCGCTACCAGCTCTGGCTCGCCTTCCGCCGCAACCCGCTGGCGGTGGCCGGCCTCGCCGTGGTGCTGGCCATGCTGGTGCTGGCCATCGCCGCCCCCCTGCTCGCCACCCACGACCCCGGCGCGCAGAGCCTGGCCAACCGCCTGCAGCCGCCCTCCGCCGAACACTGGCTGGGCACGGACGAGCTGGGGCGCGACACCTGGTCTCGGCTGCTCTATGGCGGGCGCGTCACGCTCGGCATGGTGGTGGCCGTCGTCATCCTGGTGGCGCCGCTCGGCCTCGTGGTGGGCTGCGTCGCCGGCTATGCGGGCGGGCTGCTGGACAAGGTGCTGATGCGGGTGACGGACGTGTTCCTCGCCTTCCCGCGCCTGATCCTGGCGCTGGCCTTCGTCGCCGCCATGCGGCCGGGGGTGGAGAGCGCCGTCATCGCCATCGCGCTCACCGCCTGGCCGCCCTATGCGCGGCTGGCGCGCGCCGAGACGCTGACCATCCGCAACACCGACTACATCGCCGCCGTGCAGATGACCGGCGCCTCGCCCTGGCGCATCATCTGGAAGCACGTGGCGCCGATGTGCCTGCCCTCGCTGACGGTGCGCGTCACGCTCGACATGTCGTCGATCATCCTCACCGCCGCCGGGCTCGGCTTCCTCGGCCTTGGCGCGCAACCGCCGATCCCGGAATGGGGTACGATGATCGCCACCGCCCGCCGCTTCATCCTGGAGCAGTGGTGGGTGCCGGTGATCCCGGGGCTTGCCATCTTCACCGCCTCCCTCGCCTTCAACCTGCTGGGCGACGGGCTGCGTGACGTGCTGGACCCGAAGCAGCGGTGAGCGGCATGAGCAACGGCAACCTCGTCGAGATCCGCGACCTGCACGTGGATTTCCCCAACCCGCAGGGCTTCACGCCGGCGGTGCGCGGCATTTCCTTCAGCATGGGGCGCGAGAAGCTCGGCATCGTCGGCGAGAGCGGCTCGGGCAAGTCGGTCACGGGGCGGGCGCTGATGCGCCTGCTGCCCGAGGCCGCCCGCGTGCGGGCCGGCGCGCTGCGCTTCGACGGCACCGACATCCTCGCCGCCAGTGAGCGCCAGATGCGCGGCCTGCGCGGCGGCCGCATCGGCCTGATCATGCAGGACCCGAAATACTCGCTCAACCCGGTGATGACGGTGGGCGCGCAGATCGCCGAGGCCTGGCGCGCCCACAACAAGGGCAGCAAGCGCGAGGCCCGCGACGCGGCGCTGACCCTGCTGGAACAGGTGAAGATCCGCGACCCCGGCCGGGTGCTGGACAGCTACCCGCACGAGGTCTCGGGCGGCATGGGCCAGCGGGTGATGATCGCCATGATGCTCGCCCCCAACCCGGACCTGCTGATCGCCGACGAACCCACCAGCGCGCTCGACGCCTCCGTGCAGGCCGAGATCCTGAAGCTGATCGAGGACCTCGTCTCGGCGCGCGGCATGGGGCTGATGCTGATCAGCCACGACCTGCCGCTGGTCGGCCGCTTCTGCGACCGGGTGGTGGTGATGTATGCAGGCCAGGTGATGGAGGAGCTGCCGGCGCGCGACCTGCACCGCGCGCAGCACGCCTACACGCGCGGCCTGCTGGACTGCATGCCGAGCCTGAGCCAGAAGCGCGACCGCCTGCCGGTGCTGACGCGCGATGCCGCCTGGCTGGAGAAGCGCGCATGAGCGAAACCCCCATGATCGAGGCGGCCGGCCTCGACGTGCATTTCGGCAGCAACCACGTGGTGCGCGACATCGCCTTCCAGGTGGCGCCGGGCGAGACCTACGGGCTGGTGGGGGAGAGCGGCTCCGGCAAGTCCACCGTGCTGCGCACCATCGCCGGGCTGGTCACGGGGTGGGACGGCACGCTGCGCGTGGCCGGGCAGCAGCTCGGGCCGCGGCGGGACCGCGCCTTCTTCCGCCGCGTGCAGATGGTGTTCCAGGACCCCTACGGCTCGCTGCACCCGCGCCAGACGGTGGACCGCATCCTGGCCGAGCCGCTGGAGGTGCACGGCATCGAGGGCGCCGAGGCGCGCATCGCCCGCGCGCTGGAGGAGGTGGCGCTGCCCCGCGCCGCGCGATTCCGCTACCCGCACCAACTCTCGGGCGGGCAGCGCCAGCGCGTCGCCATCGCCCGCGCGCTGATCGCCGACCCCTCGGTGCTGCTGCTCGACGAACCCACCAGCGCGCTCGACGTCTCGGTGCAGGCGGAGGTGCTGAACCTGCTGGCCGATTTGCGGGTGGCGCGGCAGCTCACCTGCATCCTCGTCTCGCACAACCTGGCGGTCATCGGCCATCTCTGCGGGCGGCTGGCGGTGATGCAGCATGGCCGCATCGTCGAGGAGCTGACCGAGGCACAGCTGCGGGCGGGCGAGGCGCAGCACCCGCACACGCGCGACCTCATCGCCCTCTCCCACGAGCTGGAAGGCTGACAAGGCGGGAGGGGCGCCGCCCCTCCCGGACCTGCCCCCCACGCATCGTCCCCGGCCGCATATTCAGGGTGGCCCTCTCCCCGGCATGGCGGCAGACTGCGAACTGTCGACGATTCGGCGCACCAGACGCCGAACCAGGGGAATACGATCCATGCTGCTGCCACGCCGCGCCCTGCTGGGCGCCGCCACCGCCCTCGCCCCTTCGGCCCTGATCCGGCCGGCCCGCGCCCAGGACAACTACCCGAGCCGGGCCATGACCATGCTGGTGGGCTTCGCCCCCGGCGGCGGCACGGACATCATCGCCCGGCTGCTCGGCCCCTCGCTGCACGCCGAGCTGGGCCAGCCCGTCACCATCGAGAACCGCCCCGGCGCCAGCGGCACCGTGGCCGCCGCCGCCGCCTCCCGCGCCCGGCCGGATGGCTACACCCTGCTGATGGGCACCGTCTCCACCCAGTCCGTCGTCGGGCCGCTGATGCGCACGCCGCCCTACGACCAGGACAAGGACTTCACCCCCATCGCCCTGGCCGGCACCGTGCCGCTGGTGGTGGTGGTGCCCGCCAACGCGCCCTACAAGGACATGAAGGGGCTGATCGAGTTCGCCCGCGCCAATCCGGGCAAGCTGAACTACGCCTCCTCCGGCGTCGCCACGCAGCAGCACCTGGCGGCGGAGATGCTGTGCCAGACGGCCGGCATCCAGATGACCCATGTGCCCTACCGCGGCACCGGGCAGGTGGTGAACGACCTGATCGCCGGCACGCTGGACCTCGCCATCGACACCATGCCGACGCACCTGCCGCATATCCGCAGCGGCACGACGCGGGCTCTGGCCACCACCCTGCCGCAGCGCGTGGCCGCCCTGCCCGACGTGCCGACCGTGGCCGAGAGCGGCTTCCCCGGCTTCGAGATCAATGTCTGGTACATGCTGCTGGGCCCGGCCGGGCTGCCGGAGCCGGTGGTGCGGCGCTGGTCGGCGGCGATGAACAAGGCGCTCTCCGACCCGGAGATCCGCGGCAAGCTGGAGGCGGCCGGCTTCATCCCCGGCGGCGGCTCGGCCGCGGATGCCGTGGCCCTGGTGCGGCGCGATGCGGAGCGCTACGGCGCGCTGGTGCGCAAGGCCAATATCCGCATCGAGTAGCGCCTACCCCGCCAGCGCCGCGCGGTCATGCGGCGCGGCGAGGTCCTGCGCAGGCCCGACCGGCACGATGCCGGTCGGGTTGATGCTGCGGTGGCTCTCGTAATAGTGCCGCTGCATGTGCCGGAAGTCGCAGGTCTCGCCGAAGCCCGGCGTCTGGAACAGGTCGCGCAGGTAGGGGAACAGCGCCGGGTAGTCGGCGATCCGCCGCAGGTTGCACTTGAAGTGCCCGTGATAGACGAGGTCGAAGCGCACCAGCGTGGTGAACAGGCGCACATCCGCCTCGGTCAGCACGCCGCCGCAGAGGTAGCGCTGGCGGGCGAGGCGGGCGTCGAGTTCGTCGAGCGCCGCGAACAGGGCGCGCGCCGCCTCCTCATAGACCTCCTGCGTCGTGGCGAAGCCGGCCTTGTAGACGCCGTTGTTGACCCGGTCGTAGACCAGGGCGTTGACGGCGTCGATCTCGCCGCGCAGCGCCTGGGGGTAGTGGTCGCCCGGCGCGGCACCGGCATCGTCGAAGGCGTGGTCGAACATCCGCAGGATCTCGGCGGATTCGTTGCTGACGATGGTGCCGCGCGCCTTGTCCCACAGCACCGGCACGGTGACGCGGCCGGTGTAGTCCGGCCGGGCGGCCGTGTAGACCTGGTGCAGGCAGCGCGCCCCGTGCAGCGGGTCCGGGATGACGCCGGGGCCGTCCTCGAAGGTCCAGCCATCCTCCAGCATCCGCCAGTGCACCACGGAGAGGCCGACCATCCCCTCCAGCTTCTTCCGCGCGCGCAGGATCAGAGTGCGGTGCGCCCAGGGGCAGGCCAGCGAGACATAGAGGTGGTAGCGCCCTGCCTCGGCCCGGAAGCCGCCCTCGCCGGAGGGGCCGGGGGCGCCGTCCGGCGTCACCCAGCTGCGGAAGGCGCTGTCCTTGCGCTCGAAGCGGCCGCCGGTCGATTTCGTGTCGTACCACTGGTCGCGCCAGACGCCATCCACCAACAGGCCCATGCGTGCTCTCCCTTCGCTCCTGGCACGGCAACGCGCGGGAGCGGCTTTCGGATGGCGGGAATGGCATGGGAGGTGGTTGGGGCGCCAGGATTCGAACCTGGGAATGGCGGTACCAAAAACCGCTGCCTTACCGCTTGGCTACGCCCCAGCAGGCTGACGCTCAGGCTGCTCGGCTGCTGAATAAAGGGGTTGCCCCCCCGCCGTAAAGCCCCCTCCCCACCGCCACCAGGCAGCCGGCAGGTGGCCGGCGGCGCGGGCCGCCCCGGCGGGGGTGGCGAACAGGCCGAAGCAGGTGGCGCCCGAGCCGCTCATCCGCGCCAGCAGGCAGCCGGGCAGCGCGCGCAGCGCCGCCAGCACCTCGGCCACTGCCGGGCAGAGGCCGATGGCCGCCGCCTCCAGGTCGTTGCCGCAGGCGGCGAGGCCGCGCGCCATGGCGGCGGCGTCCGGCCAGGAATCCGGCAGCGCGGCCGCGGCCGAGAAGCCGCCCCGCCGCGCCTTGAACACCGCCGGCGTGGCGAGCGGGATGCGCGGATTGGCCAGCACCAGCCCCGCCGCCGGCAGGGCGGGCGCGGCGGAGAGCAGCTCCCCCACCCCGCCCATCCGCGCCGCGCGGCTGTCGAGGCAGACCGGCACGTCGGCGCCGAGGCGCGCGGCCAGCGGCGCCAGCCGCGCCGTGCCCCAGCCCAGCCCCCAGGCGCGGTTCAGCAGGCGCAGCGCCGCGGCGGCATCGGCCGAGCCGCCGCCGATGCCGGAGGCCACGGGCAGGTGCTTCTCCAGCACCAGCCGCCCTTCGGGGGCACGGCCGGCGGCCTCGGCCAGCAGGCGGGCGGCGCGCAGCACGAGGTTGTCCGGCTCGGCCTCCAGGGCGCCGGCCTCCGGCCCCTCCAGCGCCAGGGCGAGCGGGCCGCCGGGCTGGTAGCGCAGCGCATCGGCCGCGCCGGCGAAGGCGGCGAGGCTGTCCAGCAGGTGGTAGCCATCCGCGCGCCGGCCGGTGACGTGCAGGTGCAGGTTGATCTTGGCCGGGGCGGTCTCGGCCAGCGGCGTCTCCGGCACCGTCAGCGCGGCGTGGTGGCGGGGGTGGAGGCGGCGGGGGTGGCGGCCGTGTCCAGCCCGTCGCGCAGCTTGGCGGCGATGCGCGGCGCGTCGCCCGGCTCCGGCTCCAGCGTCAGGGCGCGGCGCCACTGGTACTGCGCCTCCACCCGCCGGCCGGCGGCCCAGTAGACGTCGCCCAGGTGGTCGTTGATGACGCTGTTGCGCGATTCCAGCTCCACCGCCTTCTCCATCCAGCGGATCGCCGCCGGCAGGTCGCCCAGCTTGTAGAGCGCCCAGCCCAGGCTGTCGGCGATGTTGCCGTCCTGCGGGCGCAGCTCGGCGGCGCGTTCCAGCATGGCGCGCGCCTCGGGCAGCCGCGTGCCATGCTCCACCCAGGTGTAGCCCAGGTAGTTCAGCACGTAGGGCTGCTCGGGCGAGAGCGCGAGGGCGCGCTGGAAATCGGCCTCCGCCTGCTCCCAGCGGCCGGCGCGCTCCAGCGCGATGCCGCGCGCGTAGAACAGCGGCCAGTGCTCCCGCCCCGGCTGCGGCACCCGCGCCAGGGCGGCGGTGTAGGCCTCGGCGGATTCGGCCCAGCGCTCGCGGCCGCGCAGCAGGTCGCCCAGCCGCGCCTGCGGCTGCAGCGATTGCGGGCGCTGCTCGGCCAGGCGGCGCAGCGTGGCGATCGCCTCCTCCGGCCGGTCCAGCCGGTCCAGCAGCGTGGCGCGGCGCAGCGCCACCAGCGGCGCCAGCGGGTCGTCCCGCGGCACGTCGCGCAGCACGGCCAGCGCGCTCTCCGGGTGGCGCTCCTCGGCCAGGGCGTCGGCGGCGAGCAGCATGGCGGGGGCGAAGTCAGGGCGCAGGCGCAGCGAGAGGCGGGCCAGCAGCAGCGTCAGGTCCGGCGCCGCCTGGCCGCGGAGCGCGCTGGCCAGCGCCAGCTGCGCCTCCGCCATGCCCTCCACGGCCGAGGCCACGGCGCGGCCGCGCAACAGGCGTCGCCGCTCCTCCGGCGTGCTGTACAGGGACAGTTCGTCGCCGCTGGCGGTGACGCTGTCCACCAGCCGCATCGCCTCCACGGACTTGCCGCCGCGCTCCAGGATGCCGGCCACCACCTGCACCAGCCGCAGGTTGAGGTCCGCCGTCTCGGCCAGGGCGATGCGGGCGAGCTGCTCCGCCTCGCGCGGGCGGTTGGCGAGGTCGGCGATCATGGCGGCGTGCAGCGCGGCTAGGCCGCGCAGGCGATTGCCCTCGATCTGCGGCCGCAGCGTGGCGAGCGCGGCATCGGTGGCGCCGCGCCCGGCCTGGGCCCAGGCCAGCAGCAGCGGCTGCAGCACCTGCCCCGAGCCGCCGCGCGGCATGGCGCGCAGCCGCGTCTCGGCCCGCTCCCAGCGCCCGGCCATGGCGTCGGCGCCGACCAGCAGCATGTCGGCCAGTTCGCTGCGCGGCAGGCGCCGGGCCAGCCGCACCGCCTCCGAGCGGCCATCGAGCACGGTGGCGAGGAAGGCGCGGTTCAGCACCTCCTCCTCCTCCGGCGCCAGGCGCAGCGCTTCCAGCAGCTGGTCGGCGGCGCTGGCGGTGTCGGTCTCGGCGGCGGCGAAGCGGCCGGCCAGATAGGCTCCGGCGGCGGTGATGCGGGGCGGCGCGCCGGCCCCGGGCGGGGCGGCGGCATCGGGCGCCCCGCCTGCCGCGCATCCGGCGAGCAGGGCGGCGGCCAGCAGGGCGAGGCGACGCGGGGAGACGAGCATGACCATGCCCCGCAGCCTAGAACCTTTTCGCTCGTGCGGGAAACGCTTCGGAAAGCTTGGGCGTGACAGTCATGGCGGAACCTGCCGCGGCATGGCAGGATCGTTGCGACGGCAGGATGGCCGCCCGCCGCCCGCCGCCCCATCGACGACTCCGTGGAGGACCCCCTCATGCGTGCCCTGATGGCCGCGCTGGCCCTGTGGCTGGCCGCCGCCACCCTCTCCCCCGCCGCGGCGCAGAACCGCTTCTGGCTGGTCAACCAGTCCGGCCAGACCATCGAGAGCGCCTACGTCTCCCCCTCGCGCCTGAGCAACTGGGGGCCGGACATCCTCGGCCAGTCCGTGCTGCCGCCGGGCGAGCAGGTGCATGTGACGCCGCAGGCAAGCGACTGCGTGCTCGACATCCGCGTCCGCTACCAGGGCGGGCGCGAGGAGGAGCGGCGCAACGTCAACGCCTGCAGCCTCTCGCGCGTGGTGTTCGGCAATGGCGGCGGCGCGGGGGCCACGGTGCGCAACGGCGGCGGCGGCGCGGGCGGCAGCGTCTCGCGCGCCGCGGGCGACCCCTCCTTCAGCTTCGTCAACCGCACCGGCTCGGTCATCCGCGAACTCTACGTCTCGCTCAGCACCGAGCGGAACTGGGGACGCGACCGGCTGGGCGACGAGACGCTGGACCCGGGCAGCGACCACTGGGTGGAGCTGCCCTCCGGCCGCAGCTGCACGGTGGACATGAAGGTGGTCTATGCCAACGGCCAGTCGCAGGAGCGGCGCGGCATCGAGACCTGCTCGCGCGCCGATTACGGCTGGCGCTGAGGCGGCACGGGCCGGGGGAGATGCCCCCCGGCCCGCGCGGCGGCGTCACATGCCGCCGATGTAGTTCGGCCCGCCGGCGCCTTCCGGCGTGCACCAGTCGATGTTCTGGTCCGGGTCCTTGATGTCGCAGGTCTTGCAGTGCACGCAGTTCTGCGCGTTGATCACCAGGCGCGGCTCGCCCTCCTCGGCGCCCACCGCCTCGTAGACGGCGGCCGGGCAGTAGCGCGATTCCGGGGAGCGGTAGGTCTCCCAGTTCACCGGGCGCCACTTGGCCGGGTCCTTCAGCTTCAGGTGCGCCGGCTGGTCCTCCTCGTGGTTGGTGTTCGACAGGAACACCGAGGAGAGGCGGTCGAAGGTCAGCTTCCCGTCCGGCTTGGGGTAGGCGATCTTCTCGGACTGGGCGGCGGGCTTCGTCGCCTTGTGGTCGTAGTGGTGCGGCAGCGTCCAGGGCGCCTTGCCGCGGAACAGGTAGGTCTCCAGCGCCGCGTTGACCATGCCGCCATACAGCCCCCACTTGGCGAAGCCGGGGCGGATGTTGCGGACGGAGGAGAGCTCCTCCCACACCCAGCTCGCGCGCAGCGCCTCGGGGTAGCTCTCCAGCACCGGCGGCGCGGCCTCGTCGGCCAGGGCGGCGGCGGCGGCCTCGGCGGCCAGCATGCCGGTCTTCATCGCGGTGTGGGTGCCCTTGATCTTGGGCACGTTGAGGAAGCCCGCCGTGTCGCCGATCAGCGCGCCGCCCGGGAACACCAGCTTCGGGATGGATTGCAGCCCGCCCTCGTTCAGCGCGCGGGCGCCGTAGGCGATGCGCTTGCCGCCCTCCAGCATCTTGCGCACCTCGGGGTGGGTCTTGAAGCGCTGCATCTCGTCGAAGGGGGAGAGCCAGGTGTTGGGGTAGTCGAGCCCCACCACGAAGCCGATCGAGACCAGGTTCTCGCCCAGCATGTAGAGCCAGGCGCCGCCATAGGTGTCGCTCTTCAGCGGCCAGCCGACGGAGTGCCACACCTTGCCCGGCGTGTGCCGCTCCTTGGGGATCTCCCACAGCTCCTTGATGCCGAGGGCGTAGGTCTGCGGCTGCACCCCCTCGCGCAGGCCGAAGGTCTCGTGCAGGCGCTTGGTCAGCGAGCCGCGGCAGCCCTCGCCGAACAGGGTGTAGCGGGCGCGCAGCTCCATCCCCGGCTGGTAGTTCGGCCCTTCCTCGCCCTCGCGCGTGATGCCCATGACGCCGGCGACGACGCCGCGCACCACGCCCTCCTCGATGATGGTCTCGGAGGCGGCGAAGCCCGGGTAGATCTCGACGCCCAGCGCCTCGGCCTTCGCCCCCAGCCAGCGGCAGACATTGCCCAGGCTGACGATGTAGTTGCCGTGGTTGTTCATCTGCGGCGGCGTCGGCAGCTTGTAGGCCTTCGTCTCGGTGAGGAACATGAAGCTGTCCTCGCCGGCGGGGGTGGCCAGGCCCGGCGGATCGTCGCGCCAGTCGGGCAGCAGCTCGTCGAGCGCGCGCGGCTCGATCACCGCGCCGGAGAGGATGTGGGCGCCGACCTCCGAGCCCTTCTCCACCACGCAGACCGCCGCCTCCGGCGAGAGCTGCTTCAGCCGGATCGCCGCCGCCAGCCCCGCCGGGCCGGCACCGACGATCAGCACATCGAATTCCATGCTCTCGCGCTCGGACACCTTGCCGTTCTCCCTTTGTCGTCCCGCACCCAGCGCCTTAGCCCGATCGCGGGTTGCGCGGAACCCCATCGCGCCCCGATATGGCGGGAGCCATGAACGCCGCCCCCCGCGACCTCTCCGAGACCGAGGCCCTGCTCGCCGCGCTGCGGCTGCAACTGGACTGGGGCGCGGACGAGGCGCTGGCCGAGGCGCCGCTGGACCGGCTGGCCGCGCCGCCGCCCCGCCCCTCTGCCGCCCCGGACGGCATGGCCACCCCGGCGCCCGCCGGGCCGCCGCCGCCACGGGCGCCGCGCCGCCCGGCGCAGCCCGCCGCCCCCTCCCTGCTGCCCGGCGCGCCGCCGCCGCAGCCGGTGCAGGCCGCCGCCAGCCTGGCCGCCGCCGCGCACAGCCTGGAGGCGCTGCGCGAGGCGATGCGGGAAGTGCCCACCCCGCTGCGCGACACCGCCACCAACCTCGTCTTCGGCGATGGCAACCCGGAGTCCGGGCTGATGCTCATCGGCGAGGCGCCGGGCGGCGACGAGGACCGGCTCGGCCGCCCCTTCGTCGGCGTCTCCGGCCAGCTGCTCGACCGGATGCTGGCCAGCATCGGGCTGGACCGCGCGGCGGAGGAGCCGGCGCGCGCCTTCTACATCACCAACATCCTGCCCTGGCGCCCGCCGGGCAACCGCACGCCGACCGATGCCGAGATCACCCAGTTCCTGCCGCTCGTGCTGCGCCACATCGCCCTGGTGAAGCCGCGCCATGTGGTGATGCTGGGCGGCGTCTCGGCCAAGGCGCTGCTGCGGGCTAAGGAGGGCATCACCCGGCTGCGCGGCCGCTGGCACGCCATGCCGGTGGAGCAGGCGGGCGAATCGGCCACGCTGCCGGCGCTGCCCACCCTGCATCCCGCCTATCTGCTGCGGAATCCGGCCGCCAAGCGCGAGGCCTGGGCCGACCTCCTGTTGCTGCGGCGCACGCTGGACGGCGAAAACCCGCCCGCCGAGGGATAGATTGACGCCATTGTGATTGAACTTTTTCGTCGTTTCTCCTGATATCGCGCAGTTCGTCTCTTGACGTGGGATTTGTCGCGCGTTCCGAAGTTGCCCGAACGCTTCCATCCGGTTAACGCCAATCCGCCATGCGAGCGTTCTGCACCATGGCCCTGCGTTCACCTGTCCTCGCCCTCGGGCTGGGATGGGCGGCGTCGCTGTGTGTCGGGGCTCAGGTCCCGGCCATGGCGCAACGGGCCGGAGAGACCGCCCCCCTTGAGCGGGCTTTGAGTGTCCCACACCCCACCCTGGAGACAGGCGTGGCGGGACTCCCACATCCCCTGGCCCCGTCCGACGCGGCGCGCCTGACCCGGATCTTCCGGTTGCAGGCGCAAGGCGACATGGTCGGCGCGGCCCGGGAAGCCGAGCGGTTGGAGGACCGGCGGCTGATGGGCCATGTGCTGGCCGACCGCTGGCGCCAGCCGGGCGCGGCGGAGCCCACGGTGCCGGAGCTGTACGCCTGGCTGGCGGAGTATTCCGACCACCCGGACGCCGCCCTGGTGCACGCCATGCTGCGCCGCCGCCTGCCGCGCAACGCGCCGCAGCCCCCCGCCCCGCCCGACGAGTACCTGGCGGCCGAGACGGATGTGGTGCCGGAGGAGCGCGAGCCCGCCGCCCGCGCCCTCAGCGCCGAGGCGCGCGGGCAGAGCGAGGCGGCGCTGGCCCTGTTCCACAAGGGGCGCGACGAGGAGGCCCACCGCCTCGCCGCCCAGGCCGCGCGGCGCTTCCCGCAGGCGGCGCAGCCGGCCTTCGTCGCCGGCCTCTCGGCCTGGGGCATGGGACGGCCGGACCTGGCGCTGGCCCAGTTCGAGGCCGCCGCGCGGGCCGACAGCGCCACCCCCGCGCTGCGCGCCGCCGCCGCCTTCTGGACGGCGCGCGCCGCCATCCGCACCCGCCGGCCGCAGCTCTACGTGCCCTGGATGCTCCAGGCCGCGCAGGAGCCGCGCACCTTCTACGGGCTGGTGGCGCGGCGCGTGCTGGGGCTGGCCCCCGGCTTCGCCTGGGAGCGCGAGCTGGCCGGGGCCGCCGAGGGCGCGGCGCTGGCCGAGACCGCGGCCGGCTGGCGGGCGCTCGCCCTGCTGCAGATCGGCCAGAGGGAGCGGGCGGAGCAGGAGCTGCGCCGGCTCTGGCCGATGGCGCAGGGCAATTCCGGCCTCTCCCGCGCCATGCTGGCGGTGGCCAGCCAGGCGGGGATGACCGACCTCGCCGCGCAGGTCGCCGCGCTGGCGCAGACCAATGACGGCCGCCCGCGCGACTACGACCGCTTCCCCATGCCGCAGCTGGAGCCGCTGAGCGGCTTCCGGGTGGACCCGGCCCTGCTCTACGGCCTGGCGCTGCAGGAATCCCGCTTCGACCCGAAGGCGGTCTCGCCCGTGGGCGCGCGCGGGCTGATGCAGATCATGCCCGCCACCGCCGCCTACATCCTGGGCGACCCCAGCCTGCGCGGCGCCGGCGGCCTGCGCCGGCTGCACGACCCGGCCTTCTCGCTGGAGCTGGCGCAGCGCTACCTGCACCACCTGACGGCGCGCGAGGTGGTGGATGGCGACCTGATCCGCCTGCTCGCCGCCTACAACAACGGCCCCGGCAATGTCGGCCGCTGGGCGCCGAACGTGCGGCACCAGGACGACCCGTTCCTGTTCCTCGAATCCATCCCGGTGGGCGAGACGCGGGTCTTCGTGCAGCGCGTGCTGTCCTATTCCTGGATCTACGCCAGCCGCCTCGGCCTGCCCTCGCCGAGCCTGGACGCGCTGGCGGGCGGCGACTTCCCGCGCTTCGGCAGCGCGCCTCTGGAACTGGCCGAGCAGCCGCCGCTGCGCGGCGTGACGCGCACGGCCGCCCGGTGAATGGCCCGGGCCGGACCGCCGCCCGGCGGCCCGGCCCGTCCAGAAATTCGCGAATTGTGCTGATTTTTTTGAAAAATCGCTGCTATTTCCGGTAGTTGCACGGCGCCCCCTGCGCGTGCGAAGTGCAGCGGGCGCATCCCGCGCCGGAGCGGCATCCGCCGCTCTCCGCCTGCCACCGGATTGCACCATGGCCAGCCCGCTCCGCCGTATCCGCCTCACCACGCTCGGCGTCTCGGTGGTGCTCCTGGCCTTGCTGCTGACGGGCGCCATGGTGGTGGGCCGTGTGCTGAGCGACGGCCGCGCCCAGCGCGAGGCGATGGATGGCAGCCACCGGCTGGTGGCCGGGCTGCTGGAGATGCGCAACACGCTGTTCGAGATCGTGGTGGAGCGCAACCTCATCCTCTCGCGCAATCCCGCCAGCTCGCGCGCCACCTACGAATCCAACCTGGCGCGGCTGAGCGAGCGGCTGGAGACGCTGAAGGAGCTTGCGGCCGACAGCCCGCTGTAGGCGGCGGCCGCCGCCGAGCTGGGCGAGGCGCTGGACCTGTTCGTCGCCCGGCTCAACGGGACCCTGGCGCGCGATCTTGGCGAGGGAATGGACCTGGCGATGCTGCTGCGCGAGACCAGCGGCGAGCGCAACCGCCTGACCAGCCGCATCGACGTGATGGTGGCCCATGAGCGGGCCGAGCTGCAGCGATTCAACGAGAACTACGCCGGGCGGGTGGCGCAGCTGCGGCTGGTCTTCGTCCTGCTCTTCGGCGCGCTGCTCGCGCTCTCCCTGGCGGCGATCTGGGGCTTCTACCGCTACCTGCACGGCAACGCCCTGCGCTACCAGGCGCTGGAGGAGGCCAAGCAGGCGGCCGACGCCGCCAACGCCGCCCTGTGGGACAGCCGCGGCCAGCTGCAATCCATCCTCGACCATGCGCGGGACCCGATCCTGCTGGTCGATGCCGGCAGCCGGGTGCAGGTGGCCAATGCCGCCGCCGCGCGGCAGTTCCGCCAGCCGCTGGCCGAGATCATCGGCAGCCCGATCCAGGCGCTGGTGCCCTCCTATGGCGCGCGCTCGGGCGAGGTGCAGGCCCGCCGCGCCGATGGCAGCGTCTTCACCGCCGACCTCTCGATCGGCCGCTACACCGAGAGCGGCAACAGCGCCGCCGTCTGCGTGCTGCGCGACGTGACGGAGCGGCGCCGGCTGGACGAGCTGAAGAGCGAGTTCGTCTCCACCGTCAGCCACGAGCTGCGCACCCCGCTCACCTCGATCCGCGCCTCGCTCGGGCTGGTGGTCGGCGGCGTCGCCGGCGCCCTGCCCGAGGAGGTGCGCGAGCTGCTCGACATCGCGCACAAGAACTCCGAGCGGCTGGTGCTGCTGGTCAACGACATCCTCGACATCGAGAAGATCGAGGCGGGGCGGCTGGAGTTCCGGCGCGAGCGGGTCTCGGCCCATGCCCTGCTCGATCAGGCGCTGGCCGCCAACGCCGCCTACGCCGCCCAGTTCAACGTGCGCTTCGAACGGCAGGATGCCGGCAGGGCCGATGCCGATGTCTATGCCGATGTCGCGCGCATCCAGCAGGTGCTGGCCAACCTGCTCTCCAACGCCGCCAAGTTCTCCCCCGCCGGCAGCAAGGTCGAGCTCTCCCTCCTGGTCGAGGCAGGCGACGTGACCTTCCAGGTGCGCGACCATGGGCCGGGCATCCCGCAGGCCTTCCGCGGCCGCATCTTCCAGCGCTTCGCCCAGGCGGATTCGAGCGATGTGCGGCAGAAGGGCGGCACCGGCCTCGGCCTCTCCATCAGCCGCGCCATCATCGAGCACCACGCCGGCAGCATGGGCTTCACCGATGCCGAGGGCGGCGGCACCGTCTTCTTCTTCACCCTGCCCCGGCTGGTGGACCGCGAGGTCCTGCCCCTGCCGCCCGCGCAGGAGGCGCGCCGCCCGCGCGTGCTGATCGTCGAGGACGAGCCCTCGGTCGCCATGCTGCTGCAGATGCTGCTCGACGAACATGGCTGGGACGGGATGATCGCGCACAACGCCGAGGAGGCCTTTGCCTGGCTCGACCGCCAGTCCTTCGACGCCATGACGCTCGACCTGATGCTGCCGGACGTGGACGGCATCTCGCTGTTCCGCCGCCTGCGCCAGCGCCCCGACGGCAAGGCGCTGCCCGTGGTGGTGATCTCCGCCACCGCCGCGCAGGGCCGGCGGGAGCTGAACGGCGACGCGGTGGGGGTGGTGGACTGGCTGGACAAGCCGATCAGCCAGAGCCGGCTGCGCGACGCGCTGCGCCGCGCCCTGCAGGGCAATGAGGGCCCCGCCCGCATCCTGCACGTGGAGGACGACCAGGACATCACCCGCGTCGTCTCCGCCGTGATGGGCGAGGAGGCGCAGCTGGTGCCGGCGCGCAACCTGGCGGAGGCGCGCGCGGCGCTCGCCGGCACGCTGCGCTTCGCCCTGGTGATCATCGACCTCGGCCTGCCGGATGGCAGCGGGCTCGACCTGATCAAGGATATCCGCGCCATGGACCGGCCGCCGCCGGTGCTGATCTTCTCCGCCACCGACGCCGACCAGCACACGGCGCGCGAGGTGGCCGGCACGCTGGTGAAGAGCCGCACCGAGAACCGCGTGCTGCACGACACCATACGCCACCTGATGGACGCCGCCCGCCCGCCCGGGGCCGAGGCCGGCCCCGAGGCACGACAGAACCCCGAGGCACGACAGAACACGGAGACGCTGGCATGAGCCATGGCGGCATGGGCGGCGAGGCGCTCTCGCGCATCCTCTACGTCGAGGATGACCACGATGTGCGCAAGGTGGCCACCTTCGCGCTGAAGATGGTGGGCGGCTTCACCGTCGAGCCCTGCGAATCCGGCGAGCAGGCGCTGGAGAAGGCGGAGGGCTTCGCGCCGCAGCTGCTGCTGCTGGACGTGATGATGCCCGGCATGGACGGCCCCACCACGCTGGAGCGGCTGCGCGCCCTGCCCGCCATCGCCGGCGTGCCGGCGATCTTCATGACCGCCAAGGTGCAGCCGCAGGAGGTGGCGCGCTACCGCGCCCTCGGCACGCTCGACGTCATCTCGAAGCCCTTCGACCCGATGACGCTCTCGACCATGGTGCGCACCATATGGGCCAAGCGCGATGACTGAGCTGGCGGGCGCCGAGACGGAGATGCGCGATGCCCTGCGGCGCCTGCGCGCCGACGGGGTGCAGCGCCTGGGCGAGCGGGTGCGCGAGCTGGTGGCGGGCTGGGCGGCGTTGCAGCCCCGCCGCCCCTGGGACGCGGTGGACCGCGCCCGGCTGGGCGAGCTGGCGGCCTCGGCCCACCGGCTGGCCGGGGCGGGCGGCACCTTCGGCTTCCCCGGCCTCTCCAAGGCCGCGGCGCCGCTCGAGCTGCTGCTGCTCGGCCTGCGCGACACCCCCTCGCCGCGCGGCGACCGGCTGCGCCAGGCCAGCGCCCAGGTGGAAGCCGTCGCCGCCGCCTGGGCGGCCGGCTCCGCCGGCGCCGAGGAGGCCGGCGACGCCCCCGGCCAGGCCAGCCAGGCCGAGCATGGCGAGCCCATCTTCCTCTTCGCCGAGCCGGAGGAGCAGGCGCTGCTCTCCGCCGTCATCGCCAATCTCGGCTACGGCGTGAGGCGCGCCTCGGAGCGCGAGGTACTGGAGGGCATGCTGCCCGAGAGCCGGCTTTCCGCCGCGGTGATCGACGATGCGGTGCCGGACCCGCTGGCGGTGTGCCGCCGCCTCGCCGGCCGCTGCCCGCTGATCCTGCTGGCCGAGGACAGCTCCTTCGAGAACCGCCTCGCCGCCGCCCGCGCCGGGGTGGAGGCGCTGGTGGCCAAGCCGCTGGAGGTGAACGAGCTGGCCGACTGGCTCGACCACTTCGCCGGCGCCCGCGCCGAGACGCGCTACAGCATCGTCATCGTCGACGACGACCAGCTGCTGGCCGCCGCCTATGCCATGGCGCTGCGCCAGGCGGGGATGCAGGTGACCAGCGTCTCCGACCCCGCCCAGGCGATCGAGGTGATCGCCGCCGCGGCGCCCGACCTGATCCTGATGGATCTGCAGATGCCGGGGATCGACGGCATCGAGCTGGCGCGGGTGATCCGGCAGACGCGGCGGCATCTCTCGCTGCCCATCCTGTTCCTCTCGGCCGAGCAGGACACGCAGCGGCAGATCCTGGCCCGCCGCCTCGGCGGCGACGACTTCATCCCCAAGCCGGTCGATCTCGACCGGCTGGTGACGCTGGTGCGGCTGCGCGCCGAGCGCGCCCGTTCGCTGCGCGCCGTGATGGAGAGCGACAGCCTGACCGGCCTGCTCAACCATGCCCGCTTCAAGGAGCGGCTGGTGCTGGAGCTGGAGCGCGCCCGCCGCCACGGCCACACGCTGAGCCTGGTGATCTTCGACCTCGACCACTTCAAGTCGGTGAACGACAATTACGGCCATCTGGTGGGGGACCGGGTGATCCGCGGCCTGGCGCGCAGCCTGCAGAAGCGGCTGCGCCGCACCGACGTGATCGGCCGCTATGGCGGCGAGGAGTTCGCCGCCCTGCTGATCGGCACCGCGCCGGCGGAGGCGCACGGCATCATCGAACACCTGCGCGAGCGCTTCGCCGCCGCCTCCTTCGACACGGAGAGCGCCAGCTTCAGCGTCACCTTCAGCGCCGGCATCGCGGGCAATGCCGGTGGCGTGGAGGCCGAGGCGATGATATCGGCAGCGGATGCCGCGCTGTACGCGGCCAAGCGCGCCGGGCGGAACCGGGTGATGGTCGCCCCCGCCTGAGCCGCGCGCCCCAGACCGCGAGAGGGCCCGCCACATGCCGATCGACGAATCGCTCCGCTTTCTGCCCGTCTCCATCGCCGTGCTCACCGTCTCCGACACGCGCGACCTGGCCACCGACCGCTCCGGCGCGCTGCTGGCCGAGCGGGTGGCGGCGGCCGGGCACAGCCTGCATTCCCGCCGCATCGTGCGCGACGAGCCGGACGCCATCGAGGCGGTGCTGCGCGAATGGGTGGCGGACCCGGCGGTCGATGTCGGCATCACCACCGGCGGCACCGGCATCACCGGCCGCGACGTGACGCCCGAGGCCTTCGCCCGCGTGCTGGAGAAGGAGATCGGCGGCTTCGGCGAGCTGTTCCGGATGCTGAGCTACGCCAAGATCGGCACCTCCACCATCCAGTCCCGCGCCCTGGGCGGCGTGGCGGGGGGCACCTACCTGTTCGCGCTGCCCGGCTCCTCCGGCGCGGTGAAGGACGGGTGGGACGACATCCTGCGCTTCCAGCTCGACAGCCGCCACAAGCCCTGCAACCTGGTGGAGCTGATGCCGCGGCTGCAGGAGCACCTGCGCGCCGGCTGACCCCCGCGCTCTCCCCGCGCTCCCCCATTGCGGGCCGCCGAAAAGGCCTTAACGTCCGTGGCCAAACGAATCTCCAGGGAGCCGCTTCCGATGCGCCGTATCCTCCTCGCCACCGCGCTGCTCGCCGGCACGGCGCTGGCCGGCCTGCCGGCCGATGCCAAGACCTTCCGCTGGGCCAATGACGGCGACGTCAACTCGATGGACCCGTATACGCGGCAGGAGACCTTCCTCCTCTCCTTCATGGCCAACATCTACGAGCCCCTGGTGCGGCGCGACCGTGACCTGGAGCTGGAGCCGGCCCTGGCCGAGAAGTGGGAGCAGACCAGCCCGACCTCCTGGCGCTTCACCCTGCGCCAGGGCGTGAAGTTCTCCGACGGCACCCCCTTCACCGCCGACGACGTGCTGTTCAGCGTCCAGCGCGTGCGCTCGAAGGGCTCCAACCTGCAGTCGGTCATCGCCTCGGTGTCCGAGGTGCGGAAGATCGACGACCACACGGTCGACTTCATCACCCGGATGCCCGACCCGATCCTGCCCCAGGGCCTCACCAACTGGGCGATGATGTCGAAGGCGTGGGCGGAGAAGAACAACGCCACCACCCCGGCCGACCTGACCTCGCGCGAGGAGAATTTCGCCACCCGCAACGCCATGGGCACCGGGCCCTTCAAGCTGGTCAGCCGCGAGCCCGACCGCCGCACCGTGCTGGAGCCCAATGCCGGCTGGTGGGACAAGCCGCAGCACAACCTGACCCGCGTCGAGCTGAACATCATCGCCAATGACGCGACGCGCGTGGCCGCCCTGCTCTCGGGCGAGGTGGACATGCTCTACACCGTGCCGCCGCAGGACGTGGAGCGCATCCGCCGCGCGCCGAACACCCGCATCCTGCAGGGGCCGGAGCTGCGCACCATCTATCTCGGCATGGACCAGCTGCGCGACGAGCTGCTGAAGTCCGACGTGAAGGGCAAGAACCCCTTCAAGGACGTGCGCGTCCGCCAGGCCTTCTACCACGCCATCGACATCGAGGCGATCAAGAGCCGCGTCATGCGCGGCCAGTCCCGCCCCACGGGCCAGATCTTCGGCCCCGGCGTCAACGGCTTCGAGGAAGCCAACGACACCCGCTACAAGTACGACCCCGAGGCCGCCAAGAAGCTGCTGGCCGAGGCCGGCTACCCGAACGGCTTCAGCCTGACGATGGACTGCCCGAACGACCGCTACGTGAACGACGAGGCGATCTGCACCGCCGTCGTCTCCATGCTGGCGCGCGTGGGCGTCAAGGTGACGCTGAACGCGCAGACCCGCGCGCGCTACTTCGCCGAGATCAACCCGCCCAACTACAACACCAGCTTCTACATGCTGGGCTGGACGCCGACGACCTACGACGCGCACAACGCCTTCTTCAACCTGGCCGGCACGCGCGACGGCACGCGCGGCGTGTTCAACAATGGCGGCTTCTCCAACGCCGCGCTGGACAAGCTGATCCAGGACATGTCGGTCGAGTCCGACGAGACCAAGCGCAACGCGATGATCACGCAGGCCAGCAAGATCATCCACGACGAGGCCCTCTACCTCCCGCTGCACCAGCAGCAGGTGGTGTGGGCCACGCGCACCAACATCGAGCTGGTGCAGCCGGCGGACAACTACTTCCCGCTGCGCTACGTGCAGGTGAAGTAACGCCGCGACGGGACCGGGGCGCGCCCGCCTGGGGGCGCCCCCTCCTCTCTCAGGCCGCCTGGCTGTGGCGGCCGGGGCCCTGGCCCAGATAGGCGTCGAACGCCGCCGCCACATGGCGCAGGAAGCGCCGCTCCCGCACCAGCAGCCAGCCGCGCCGCTCCGCTACCACGCCATCGGCCCGCAGCGCGTCGAGGCGCGGCCGTGCGGCGGCCAGCACCGCCTCCGGCACGGCGGCGAGGTCCAGCTCCAGCTCGCACATCAGCCGCTCGATCAGCCGGCCGCGCAGCCGGTCCTCGTCCGAGAGGGCGCGGCCGCGCGCCACCGGCAGCCGCCCCTCCGCCACCGCCGCCAGCCAATCCCGCTCGCCCGCCAGGTTCTGCGCGAAGCCCGCCGGCGCGCGGCCGATGGCCGAGGCGCCGAGGCCGAGCAGCACCGGCGCCGTGTCCGTCGTGTAGCCCTGGAAGTTGCGGCGCAGCGTGCCGGCGGCCGCCGCCCGTGCCATCGGGTCCGAGGGCCAGGCGAAATGGTCGAGGCCGATGCGCAGATAGCCCGCCCCCTCCAGCACCGCGGCGGCGGCCTCCGCCTGCTCCAGCCGAGCCATGGCGTCGGGCAGGGCGGCGCTGTCGATCGCTTGCTGGGCCGGCTTCATCCAGGGCACATGCGCGTAGCCGAACACCGCCACCCGATCCGCCTGCAATTCGGCGGCGAAGCGCGCGCTGGCCTCCACCTGGGCGATGCCCTGGCCCGGCAGGCCGTACATCAGGTCGAGGTTGATGGCGCCGATGCCCTGCCCGCGCAGCATCGCCACCGCCCCGGCCACCTGCTCGTTGCTCTGCACCCGGCCGATGCGCTGCTGCACGGCGGGGTTGATATCCTGTACGCCGAGGCTGGCGCGGTTGATGCCGCCCTCCGCCAGGGCGGCGGCGATCTCCGGCGTCAGCACGCGCGGGTCCAGCTCCACCGCCAGCTCGGCCGTGTCGCGGAAGGCGAAGCGGTCATGCAGCCCGGCCAGCAGCCGCGCCAGCCCCGCGGCGCCGATGGCCGAGGGCGTGCCGCCGCCGAGATGCAGCGCCGAGACCCCCGCATAGGCCGGCAGCGCCGCCGCCAGCAGCGCCGCCTCGTCGAGCAGCGCCCCGGTGTAGCGCGCGAGCCGCGCGGGCTGGCGCGTCACGCTGGTGTGGCAGCCGCAATACCAGCAGAGGCTCTCGCAGAAGGGAATGTGGACGTAGAGCGAGAGCGCCTCCGCCGCGCCGATGCCGGCCAGCCAGCGGCGGTAATCCTGCTCGGCGAGCGGCTGGAAATGCGGCGCGGTGGGATAGGAGGTGTAGCGCGGCAGCGCGGCGGCGGCGTAGCGGGCGGCGGTTTCGGGCGACATGCCGCTGGATTAGTCTGCCGGCGCCGCGCCCGCCTTGCGCTGGATCAAGCCGGCGCCGGAAAGCCGCGTGGCGCCGCGGCGCGGGATTTGCTTCGATGGCCGGCATGAGCAGCCGCATCGCCCTCACCCTGAACGGCCAGCCCCGCACCCTGCCGGCGGACACGCCCCCCGGCATGACCCTGCTCGACTGGCTGCGCGGCCCTGCGCCGCGGGGGGCGGGCCTCACCGGCACCAAGGAGGGCTGCGCCGAAGGGGATTGCGGCGCCTGCACCGTGGTGATCGAGGCGGCGGATGGCGCCCGCACCCCCGTCAATGCCTGCCTGGCGCTGCTCGGGCAGATGCATGGCCGGGCGCTCCGCACGGTGGAGGGGCTGGTGGCGGCGGATGGCGCGCCGCACCCGGTGCAGCGCGCCATGGCCGAGAATGATGCCACGCAATGCGGCTTCTGCACGCCCGGCATCGTCATGTCCGCCTGGGCGCATTCCCGGTGCGGCGGCGCGGCGCATGAGGCGCTGGCGGGCAATCTCTGCCGCTGCACCGGCTACCGCCCGATCCTCGGCGTCTTCGCCGCGCTGGAGGATGACGGCGCGCCCGCCGCCCCGGCACCCGCGCTGGAGGGCGGCAGCGAATTCGCCGTGCCCGGGCAGGTCTTCCACGCCCCCGCCACGCTGGAGGCGGCGCTGACCCTGCGCGCCGCCCACCCCGAGGCATGGCTTCTGGCCGGCGGCACCGATCTCGGCCTGCGCGTTTCCGAGCACCGCGAGCGGCCGGCGCGCATCCTCTCCCTCGGCGCCGTGCCGGAACTGGCAGAAACGCGGCTGGCGCCGGGGCTGCTCACCGTGGGCGCGGCCCTGCCCTATGCCCGCCTGCTGGACCTGCTGGCGCGGGCGCCGGAAATGGCGCCACTGGCCGCGCATCTGCGCCGCCTCGGCTCGCGGCAGATCCGCGGCCTCGGCACGCTAGGCGGCAATCTCGGCACCGCCTCGCCGATCGGCGACACGCTGCCGCCGCTGCTGGCGCTGGGGGTGCGGGTGGTGCTGGGCTCGGCCCGGGCGGGCGAGCGCGTGCTGGATCTGGCCGAGTTCATCACCGGCTACCGGCAGACGGCCCTGGCGGCGGACGAGATCATCCTGCGCGTCGAGATCCCGCGCCCGCCGGAGGGCGCCGTCTTCGCCTGCGAGAAGCTCTCCAAGCGGCATGACCAGGACATCTCGGCCGTCGCCGCCGGCTTCCTGCTGCGGCTGGAGGGGGGCGTGGTGGCGGAGGCGCGGCTGGCCTTCGGCGGCATGGCCGCCACCGTGGCCCGCGCCCCGCGCGCCGAGGCGGCGCTCGCCGGCCAGCCCGTGACGGAGGAGGCCTTTGCCCGCGCGGCGCAGGCGCTGGCGGAGGATTTCGCCCCGCTCTCCGACTGGCGGGCGGGGGCGGAGTACCGGCTGCATAGCGCCCAGGGGCTGCTGCGCCGCCTCCACTGGCGCATCGCCCGCCCCGACCTGGCGCTGGAGGTGCAGGCATGACCGACGCCCCGCCCCCTCCCGCCGCCACCCGCACCGGCATGGGCGCCGCGCTGCGGCAGGACAGCGCCCTGCAGCACGCCACCGGCGCCGCCCGCTTCACCGACGACCTGCCCGAGCCGCCCGGCACGCTGCACGCGGCGCTGGCCCTCTCGCCCGTGGCCCATGGCAGGCTGGCGCCGCTCGACCTCGCCCCGGCGCGGGCCGTGCCCGGCGTGGTGGCGGTGCTGGGGCCGGCGGAGGTGCCCGGCCGCAACGACATCTCCCCCAGCGGCAAGGCACTGGAAAAACTCTTCGCCGAGGGGCTGGTGGAGCATTGGGGGCAGCCGCTCGCCCTGGTGGTGGCCGCCACGCGGGATGCCGCCCTGGCCGGCGCCGCCGCGCTGCGGCCGGAGATCGCGCCCCTGCCGCCCATCCTCTCCATCGAGGCCGCGCTGGAGACCGGCGCGCTGCTGATGCCGCCCCAGGTGATCGAACGCGGCGGCTGGCAGGCGGCGCTGGAGGCCGCGCCGCTGCAACTGGCCGGGGAGTTCCGCTGCGGCGGGCAGGAGCATTTCTATCTGGAGGGGCAGATCACCCTCGCCGTGCCGGGCGAGGATGGGGACATCACCCTGCACGCCTCCACCCAGCACCCGACGGAGGTGCAGCACATCGCCTCCCGCGTGCTGGGCTGCGACTACAACCGCGTCACCGTGCAGTGCCGGCGCATGGGCGGCGGCTTCGGCGGCAAGGAGAGCAACGCCTCCTGGATCGCCGCCGCCGCCGCGCTGGCGGCGCGCGCCACGGGCCGGCCGGTGAAGCTGCGCCTCTCCCGCAAGGCAGACATGGCGGCCACCGGCAAGCGCCACCCCTTCCTCTTCCGCTGGCGCGCCGGCTGCGACGCGGAAGGCCGCCTGCTGGCGCTGGACGCGACGCTGGCCGCCGATGGCGGACACAGCCTGGACCTCTCGGCCGGCGTCATCTTCCGCGCCGTGACCCACGCGCTGAACGCCTATGACGTGCCGGCGCTGCGCGTGACGGGCCTCGCCTGCAAGACCAACACGGTGAGCAACACCGCCTTCCGCGGCTTCGGCGGCCCGCAAGGGGCGCTGCTGATGGAGGATGTTCTGTTCAGCATGGCCCGCGCCACGGGGCGCCCGGTGGACGAGTTGCGCGAGCGGAACTTCGCCGGCGGGCCGAACGGGGCGGAAACACCCTATGGCCAGAAATTGGAGGGCGAGCTGATCCGCCGCGTCTGGGCCGAGGCGAGGCAGGGCGCCGATTGGGAGCGCCGTCGCGCGGCGGCGGAGGCCTTCAACGCCGCCCACCCCACCCTGCGCCGGGGCCTGGGCGGCTTCGCGCTCGCCTTCGGCATCTCCTTCGGCATCATGGCGATGAACCAGGCGGGCGCGCTGGTGCATGTCTACACCGATGGCTCGATCCGCCTGAACCATGGCGGCACCGAGATGGGACAGGGGCTGTTCATCAAGATCGCCCAGGTGGTGGCGGAGGTGTTCGGCGTGGAGGTGGAGCGCATCCGCATCACCGCCACCTCCACCGCCGAGGTGCCCAACACCGCCCCCACCGCCGCCTCCACCGGCTCCGACCTGAACGGATGGGCGGCGCACCAGGCGGCGGGCGCCATCCGCGCGCGCATGGCCGGCATCGCCGCCACGGCCTGGGGCGTGCCGGAGGAGGAGGTGATCTTCGCCGATGGCCACGTCTCGGCCGGCAACCACCGCATGCGCTTCGGCGAGCTGGCGCAGCTCTGCTGGGCGCAGCGCGTCAGCCTCTCCGCCACGGGGTTCTACAGGACGCCCGACATCCACTGGGATCCGGTGGCGATGCGCGGCCACCCCTTCTTCTACTTCTCCTACGGCGCCGCCCTGGCCGAGGTGCTGGTGGACACCCTCACCGGCGAATACCGCGTGCTGCGCGCCGACCTGGTGCAGGATTGCGGCCGCAGCCTGAACCCGGCGATCGACCGCGGCCAGATCGAGGGCGCCTTCCTCCAGGGCCAGGGCTGGCTGACCTGCGAGGAACTGTGGTGGGACGCGGACGGGCGGCTGCGCACCCTCGGCCCCTCCACCTACAAAATCCCCGGCTCGCGCGAGATGCCGGCCGAATTCAACCTGCGCCTGCTGGCGGACGCGCCGGCGCGGGCCAACACCATCTTCCGCAGCAAGGCGGTGGGCGAGCCGCCGCTGCTGCTGGCCACCTGCGTGTGGAACGCCCTGCGCGACGCCGTGGGCGGCGCGCGGCTCGACCTGCCGGCGACGCCGGAGCGGGTGCTGGCGGCGCTGCGGGCGGGCGGCGCCTAACCCTCCGGCCGCACCAGCAGGGTGAGGCCCTCCACCGCCACCACCCGCACCGTGCTGCCGGGGGCGGCGCCCTCCAGCGGGCGGGCGGGCCAGTCGGAATCCCCGACGCGCACCCGGTCGGCGGCGAGCATCACCCCGGCGCGGCCGACCAGCCCGGAGCCGGGGGCGTTCACCGTGCTGCGCCGGGCGGCGGCGCGCGGCCGCAGCCAGACCAGCGACAGGCCGATGCCCAGCCCCAGCAGCAGCACGAAGGCCAGCAGCGCCACCGGCAGGGAAGGGTCCAGCAGCAGCACCAGCAGCCCGGTGCCCAGCGCCGCCGCCCCCACCCAGATCAGGAAGGCGCCGGGCAGCAGCATCTCGGCCGCCATCATCAGCAGCCCGGCCACCACCCAGACCGACCAGGGCAGGCTCACGGGGCGGCGCCCGGATCGGTCCAGGGGCCGGGCCGGGTTTCCGGCACCGGGCCACGGCGAGGGGCACCCCCTGGCGCCGGGCCAGGCACGGCCGGGCCGGCGGCCATGGGCGGCAGGGTGGCGTTGCGGAACATCTCCACCGCGCCGGCGATGCCGCCCGCCAGCCCGGAGGCCTCCATCGGCACCACCACCAGCTTCGAGGCCGGGTTGCCGGCGAGCTGGCCGAAGGCGGCGATGTAGCGCTCGGCGATGAAGTAGTTCAGCGCCGCCTCGCCGCCCTCGCGCGCCGCGGCGGCGACGGAGCGGGTGGCGGCGGCCTCGGCCTCGGCCAGCCGCTCGCGCGCCTCGGCGTCGCGGCGCGCGGCCTCCAGCCGGCCTTCCGCCTCCAGCACCTGGGCTTCCTTCTCGCCCTGGGCGCGGGCGATGGCCGCCTCCCGCTCGCCCTGCGCCCGCATCACCGTGGCGCGGCGCTCCCGCTCGGCGATCATCTGCGTGTTCATGGCGATGACGAGGTTGGCGGGCGGCTCGATCTTGCGGATCTCGACGCGCGTCACCTTGGCGCCCCAGGGGTCGGTGGCGCCGTCCAGCACGCCGAGCAGATGGGTGTTGATCTTGTCGCGCGAGGAGAGCGCCGAATCGAGGTCCATCTCGCCGATGATGGCGCGGATGTTGGTCATGGCCAGTGCGGTGAGCGCCTGGGTCAGGTTCTGCACCTGGTAGGCGGCCTTCTCCGGGTCCATCACGCGGTAATAGACGACGCCATCGACCGAGACGTTGGCGTTGTCCCGCGTGATGACGGCCTGTTCGGGGATGTCGAGCACCGTCTCCTGCACGTTCATGCGGCGGCCGATGACGTCGATATAGGGGATGATCAGGTTCAGCCCAGGCGGCAGGACGCGGGTGAAGGCGCCGAAGCGCTCCACCGTCCAGGCCTCGCCCTGCGGCACGGTGCGGATGCCCTTGAAGGCGGTGAGGACCGCCAGCAGCACCAGCACCACCAGCGCGATCAACGTGCCGTTCACGTCCATGCATTCGTCTCCCCCCGCCCGGAAGGGCGGCGGGGGGAGGATAGGCCCGTCCCGCCCGGGCGGGCCAGCCTCAGCCGAAGGCGCCGCATTCCAGCGAGACCACCGCGCTCACCTCCCGCACCAGGCTGAACAGCTCGCGCAGCGGGCGGATGATCTCCTCCTGCTCGCGGCCATAGCCGCCATGCCGGGGCGCGGGCGGCTCGGCGAAGTCCAGCTCGGCGCCGGGCGGGTCGGCCATGGGGAAGACCTGGTCGAGCAGGGCCACGGCGCCCTCCACGTCTAGCCGCAGCAGGCGCTGCACCAGCCCTTCCCGCGTGAGGCCGTGGCGGGGCGAGAAATCCGGCACCTCCACCGCCAGCAGCCAGATGCGGTGGATCAGGCAGAGGCGCAGCGCGTGCAGGGCGAAGAGCCGGTCGCTCATGCGCGGCACACCGGGGCCGCCGCCGATGGCCCCCGGCGGGATCGGCAGGTCGGACGGCCAGGCGGCGCGGAGGGCGAGGTCGTCCGCCTTCAGGCGGCGGAACACGGCGCGGGCGGGGTCGCCCAGGCGCAGCTCCTCCAGGGCGGTGGCCACGGCCAGCAGGGCGGCGGCGCGGCCGGGGCGGCGGGTCTGCGCGGCGCGGGCCAGCCAGGTGGCGGGGTCGAGGCTCGCCACATAGCCCAGCAGCACATCGGCATCCGAGAGGGCGAGGCCGGCGCGGGCGAAGGCCAGGGCGTTGGCGAAGCGCGGGCTGCGGCGCAGCAGGTCGGCGAAGGCCTCCGTCTCCTGCACCGCGCCATGGCCGAGGCCGTGCATCAGGTTGGCCGGAAAGCCGAGCTGCTGCAGGACGGCGTTGTTCGGGATGGCGCGCAGCTCGCGCGGGTGGCGGATGGTGGCGGGGCCGCCCGTGTCGCTCTGCCGGTTGGCGGGGCGGCTGCCGGTGCGGTCCAGCAGCGCCGGGCCGAAGGCGCCGAGCAACGCGGCATAGCCCGGATCCTCCACCAGCCCGTTGAAGGCGGCCCGCGCCCCGGCGAACAGGTCGGTGGCGAAGCCGCCCTCGGCATAGACCGGGTCCGGCTCGCCCCCGGGGAGCGGCGCGAAGGCGTGCTCGGCGATGCGCGCCACGGCGGCGTGCGCCAGGGAGGGGGTGCCGAAGAGCAGGTAGCCGTCGCCGCCCTGGAAGGAGGTCTCCACCCGCGTCGGGATGCCACGGGCGGCGAAGGCGGCGCGCACGGCAGGCGGGTCGAGGTAGTCGAAGCGCGCCGCCAGCCCGTCGGGGTGGCCACCGCGGCCGAGGCCCTCGCCATGGGTGTCGAACAGCACCACCTCCAGCGATTGCAGCCCGTGCCGCGCCAGCAGTTCCACCACCCGCAGCTTCAGCCGCTCGATCAGGTGGGTGGCGGCGACCTGGCCGACATAGCGGCCGGAATCGGAGTAGCCGAATTGCAGGCAGAGCCGCCCCACCCGGCGCAGATGCGCCCGCCAGTGCGGGCTGCGCAGCGCCTCCTCCACCACCCGCTCGCCGCGCCGCTCCAGCGCCTCGGCGGTCTCGAAGAGGGGGGAGATCTCCACATGGTCCTCGACGCCGGCGAGGCGCGCCAGCAGCAGGGCGGCGAGCAGGGTGTAGCCGCTCTCCGTCTCGGCCACGAGGAAGCGGACGGGCTGGCTGGCGTCGATATGCTTGGCGATCTGCGCCACGGTCATCATCAGCCGCGCGGCGGAGGCCTGCTCGGCCATCAGCCCGCCCATGTCGACCGGCTCGGCCGAGACCTCCTCCAGCGCCGTGTTGATGGCGGCGAAGAGGGCGCGGCGGCGCGCCGGGTCCTCCGGGCCGCTGCCGAGATGCGGGAAGCGCAGCCGCGCGGCGTTGTGCAGCTGGGCGGCGTTCAGCCGCACATGGGTGTGCGCCAGGGAGAGGCCATGCGCCACCAGCCCGGCCCGGGCGACGCAGAGGGCAAGCCGTGTCTGCTCCTCCGGCGCGGCGGCGATGGCGGCGGGGAAAAGCTCGACCAGCGGCTGCGGCGTGGTGAGGGCGGCCTCCCGTTGGCCGACCAGGGCCTGGGCGAAGGCCTGCGCCGCTTCCGGCTTCACCGGCCCGGTGGGAGGGCAGGCTTCGATCTGGGCCTCGACCGCCGCCAGCGCCTCCTCCAGCCGGCCGCGCAGGGCGGCGGTGCAATCCTCCGGCAGGGCGGCGATCTGGGCGGCGAGGCGGGCCAGTTGCAGCCGCTTCATCCGCAGCCGCAGGCGCAGCGTGTCGTGCCAGCCGATATCGGTTCGGCCATCCGTGTCATAGCCCACCCAGGAGGCCAGGATGACGGGGCGCGGGTTGAGCTGTGTCCAGCGGTCCGGCCAGATGGCGCGGGCGGTGCCGAGGAAGGCGGCGGCCAGCCGGTCGAGCGCATCGCGGCCATTGGCGATGGCGGCGGCGGCCTGCTCGAACTCCTCGGTGAGGGTGGGCGCGGTGGGGCGGAGCGGCAGCGGATCGGGCAGCGGCAGGCCGCCCGCCGCCTGGGCCAGCGCCCGCGTCGATTCCCGCGGCAGGCTGAAGGTCGGGTGGGCGGTGAAGACGGCGGCGGCGCGGGGCCGCTCGCAGGCGGCGCGGAAGGTGGCCAGCGGCACCGGGCTGTCATCCGGATCAGGACGGGCCAGGCGGGTGGCGAGGCCGGCCAGCGCCGCATCCGCCCCCGCCAGCCCGGCGCCGGCGGCATGTGCCAGGCGTTGCGCGCGGTCGAGGAAGGCGGCGCGGCCGATCTGCCGCAGCGCATCGGCCATATCCGCATGGGAGGCCTGGCCCTCGTCCAGCTGCCGGCTCAGGGCCAGGGCGACCGACAGCACCGGATTGGCGAAGGGATCGCCCCGGCTGGCGGCACGGGCGGCGGCGGCGAGGGCGATCAGCCCGGCTTCGGTGAAGGACGGCATGGCGCGCATGCTGCACAAGCGAAAGAACTTTGTCGCCTGCGGATTTGTCTCGGGAAGACCGAACGCAGAAAGCCACCCTTTTGGGGTGGCTTTTTGTGTGATTTGGATGCGGGGACAGGATTTGAACCTGTGACCTTCAGGTTATGAGCCTGACGAGCTACCGGGCTGCTCCACCCCGCGGTGGTGAGAGTATCCGTGTGTTTGTTAAGTTCCGGCTTGGTGGCCC
>NZ_PDOA01000017.1 GCF_003116135.1 Teichococcus aestuarii
CGCTGGCGTCGCCTGGTCCGTGACTACGAGCGCCGCTCCGACGTCTCCGAAGCCATGATCCACGTCGGCATGGGCGCGCTCCTCATCAGGCGCATCGCCCACCCATGACCATTCTCAAACGGGCACTTACTTGTCGAGATGCGCTTCCAGCATCCACAGCTTCTTGTCCAGGTCGCGGGACAGGCCGGTCAGCAGGTCGGCCGTGTCGGCATCGCCCGCCTCGTCGGTGGCGTCGATCCCCTCGCGCACGGACTTGGCGAGGTTGGCGAAGCGGTCGGCCAGCTCCTTCACATGCTCCATGCTGGCCGTGGTGTGCTGCGGGTAGGCCGGCAGGCGGGTCTTCTCGCCCACCAGCTGGCTGGTGCCGTCCGGCGTGCCGCCGATCTGCACCAGGCGCTCGGCCACCTCGTCGGCGGTGGCGAAGAGCTCGTTGTAGAAGCCCTCCAGCATGGTGTGCAGGCCAATGAAGTTGGAGCCGCGCAGGGTCCAGTGCGCCATGCGCACGCAGTTGGTCAGGTCGATGGTGTCGACCAGCGTGCCGTTCAGCACGTTCACGGACACCTTCTTGGCGTTCTCGCCCAGATCATTGCGGGTGGCGCGCAGGCTCATGGTTTGGTTCTCCTGTTCGGCGCGGGTAACGCTGAAGCTTGTGTGGGGTTGCCGGGGGCGGCTGTCAGCCCCGCTTCCCGCCAATTCTAGAGGGACTGGTGGATATAGCGCGCGCTCTCGGGGCCGGTTTCACCCCGGTGCAGAACCGCGGCGCGGGCGATGGCGGCATGGTCGGCCGGCTGCAGGCGGTCATTCTCGCGCAGATGTTCCGTCCAACTGCCCACCGACCACACCTCCACCCACAACTCGGGGTGCGCGACATCCTCGTAGAGCCGCCAGGAGAGCGCCCCGCTGCGCAGCCGGGCGCGGCGCAGATCGGCCATGGCGGCGAGGAAGGCGGCCCGGTCGGCGGGGTCGATGCGGTAGCGGACCATCTCCAGCACCTGGCCGCGGTCCTGCGCCAGGAGGGGCGCCAGCTCGGCGGCCGGCGCCTCGGGCTGCGGCATGGCGGGGCTGGCCACCTCGGCGGGGCCGGGCTGGTCCAGCCGCCAGCGGCGCATCGCCAGCGCCGCCGCGGCGCCACAGGCGCCGAAGCCCCACAGCGCCCAGCCCACCCCGACCAGCGTGCCCACCCAGCCGGCGAGCGCCGAGCCGAAGGCCAGCGCGCCGAAGAAGGAGAGCTGGTAGATGCCGATGGCGCGCGCCCGCACCCAGGCGGGCGATGAGAGCTGCGCCGCCGCCTGCAGGGTGCTGGCGGCGCCGATCCAGGCCGCGCCGTAGAGCAGCATGCCGAGCCCCGCCGCCGCCCAGCCGCCCAGGGCCAGGCGCGGCGCGAGGCCGAGCAGCAGCAGCGCGCCGGAGGCGAGCAGCGAGGCCGCCATCACCAGCCCGCCACGGTCCAGCCGGGCGCGGGCGCGCGGCAGCAGCAGCCCGCCGCCCACGGCGCCGACGCCCATGGCCGCCAGCAGCAGGCCGAAGGCCTCGGGCCCCAGCCCCAGCCCCTCGCGCACCAGCAGCGGCAGCAGCCCCCACATGGCGGCGCCGAAGAAGAAGAACACCACCGCCCGCAGGATGATGACCCGCAGCGCCGGCGAGGCGCCGACGAAGCGCACCCCGGCGCGCATGGCGGAGAGGAAGTGCTCCTTGGGCAGCCGGCTGGCCGGCGCCTCCCGCCGCCACAGCACCAGCGCCACGATGAGGATGAGGAAGCAGAAGGCGTTGAAGGCGAAGGCCGCCTGGGTGCCGGCGAGGCCGATGATGAAGCCTCCCAGCGCCGGCCCCACGGCGCGCGCCAGGTTGAAGCCGATGCCGTTGAGCACGATGGCCTGGGTGAGGTCGGCGCGCGGCACCAGCTCCGGCGTGGTGGCGGCCCAGGCGGGGAAGTTCATCGCGCTGCCGGCGCCGATGGCGAAGGTGAGCGCCAGCAGCCCCCACGGCCCCAGCAGGCCCAGCGCCGTGAGGATGCAGAGGAGCAGGCCCATGGCGCACATCCAGGCCTGGGCGAAGATCAGGTAGCGGCGGCGGTCCACGATGTCGGCCATGGCGCCCGATGGCAGCGCCAGCAGGAAGACCGGCAGCATCGAGGCCGCCTGCACCAGGCTGACCATGATGGGCGAGGGGGCGAGGCTGGTCATCAGCCAGCCTGCGCCGGTGTTCTGCACCCACATGCCGGTGTTGCTGGCCAGGTTGGCCAGCCAGAGCAGCCGGAAGGCCGGGTGGCGGAGCGGCGTGAAGGCGGAGGGCGGAGTCGGTTGGGGCATGGTGGGGGGCAAGCTGCCTCAATACCCCCCGGGGGGGCGTGACTGTTTGGTCATCTGCGCGCGACCGGCGGGATACACGAGGAAACGTTCATTTCCGGAAAAGGGCTCCGAGAAATCATCGCCGGCCTGGCGGCGCCCCGGCGGGGAGCGCCATGCCAGGCTGGCAAGGCCTCCCGGCTTCGTTTTTCCCGGACCGGAGGACGCTTTCCGTCAGGCGAAGTCCCGCTCGCGCTGGCGCACCAGGGCGGTGATGGTGGCGTTCACCGGCGCCGCGCGCCCGGCCAGCGCCGCCTCGCGCGGGATGGCGCCGTTGATGGCGTCGATCTCGCTGCGGCGGCGGGCCCGGTGGTCGAGCAGCAGGGAAGGGCGGGCATTGGGGATCTTGCGGCCGAAGGCGGTGATGTGCGCCACCGGGTCCTCCACCGAGAGGCGAACGCCGCGCGCCTTCGCCACTTCCCATGCCTCCACCCCGCAGGCGCGGGCGGTGGGCCACAGGTCCTCGTCCGCCATCACCTCGCCGATGGTCAGGCCGGTCAGCGCGCAGATCCCGGAGAAGGTGACGTTGCAGATCAGCTTCTCCCAGGTGAGGGCCTGGATGTCGTCGCAGGCCTCGGCGCGGAAGCCGGCGCCGCGCCACATCGCGGCGATGGCCGCGAGGCGCGGCGTCGCCGGCCCGTCCAGCTCGCCGATGCGCACCACCTCCATGCCGTTGTGGTGGGCGTGGCCCGGCCCCTTCAGCGAGGCGCCGAAGCCCCCGGCGATGCCCGCCACCACCCGGTCCTGCCCCAGCGCCCCGGCCAGCACGGCGCTGCTGCCGAGGCCGTTCTGGATGGTCAGCACCGTGGTCTCCGGCCCCAGCAGGGGCGGGATGGCGCGGGCGGCGGTGGCCACGTCCCGCGCCTTGGTGGCGAGGATCACCAGATCCACCGGCGCCTGGCCCTCGGTGGAGGTGGCGGCGGCGAGGCGCACGGTGCGCTCGCCCGAGGCGCCCTCCAGCCGCAGCCCGTCGCGGTTCATCGCATCGACATGCGCGCCCCAGGAATCGATGGCCAGCACATCGTGCCCCGCGGCGGCGAACAGCCCGGCATAGACCGAGCCCATGGCGCCGCAGCCCAGGATGGCGATTCGTGACATGCATTCCCTCCGTCGCGGCGCCTCTGCCACGCCGGAGGTCCGGTCATGCGGGTGCCGTCAGGGGGCAAGCCTTCCCCGCTTCAGCGCCGCCACGCAAGCCTCGAAGCCCTCAAGCGCCTGCCAGCGGCGCGCCTCCGGCACCTCCCGCGCGACGAGGATGCCGCCCGCGGCGACGATGCCGCCATCGATCATCAGGTTGTCGTGGCAGCCGAAATCCTCCAGCGCCAGCCCCTCGGCATCGGCCCAGCCGCCCCCGGGGCCCGGCCGCAGCCCGGCGCCCAGGAAGTGCCGCGTGCGCTGGGTGAAGCCCTGGCCGCTGTTGCTGTAGCCCGCCACCGGCCGCCCCAGCGCCCGCATGAAGCCCAGCTCGTACACCGTGCCGGCATCGGCCGAGGGGCCGCGGAAGGGGGTGAGGTTGGCCACCAGCGCGTCGCAGGCGCGGATATGCGCCTCGTTGCGGAGATAGATCTCCAGCCAGCGGCTGTCCGCTGCGTCGGCGGCGGCGCTCTCGATGGGGTCGGTCGGGAAGACGCCTTCCGCGCCGTGGCGGGCGCAGATGGCCTTCTTGGCGGCGGCGATGGCGGAGGCGTCGGGGAGGAAGACATCGGGTCCGGCGAGGTAGATGCGCATGGCGCGCAATCTGCCCCGGCCGGGCCCGGCTGGCCAGGAGCGGCGCGCCTCAGGCGGCGTCCAGCGCCCGGGGCGGCAGGGCGTGCAGGTCGCCCACGAAGCGGTCGCGCCAGCGCTCCAGGCTGTTGTGGCGCATCACCTTCAGCATGGCGGCGTGGCGCTCGCGCCGCTCTGCCAGCGGCATGGCCAGCGCCCGGGCCAGGGCATCGGCCACGCCAGCCTCGTCATGCGGGTTCACCAGCAGGGCGGCATCCAACTCCCGCGCGGCCCCGGCGAATTGCGAGAGCACCAGCACGCCCGGATCGGCCGGGTCCTGCGCCGAGACGTATTCCTTGGCGACGAGGTTCATGCCGTCCCGCAGCGGCGTCACCAGCCCGACGCGGGCGGCGGCGTAGAGCGGCATCAGGGCGCGGCGGGGGAAGGAGCGGTTCAGGTAGCGCAGCGGCGTCCAGTCGAGGTCGGCGAAGCGGCCGTTGATGCGGCCCGCCTCGCCCTCCAACTCCCGCCGGATGGCCTGATAGGCCTCCACATCGGTGCGGGAGGGCGGCGCGATCTGCAAATACTCCACCTGCCGGTGCCATTCCGGGTGCTTCGCCAGGAAGCGCTCATAGGCGGCGAAGCGCTGGCGCAGCCCCTTGGAGTAGTCGAGCCGCTCCACGCTCATCATCAGCGCCCGCCCGGCGAGGCCGGAGCGGAGTGCCGCGAGCTGCGGCTGGTCCGCGCCCGCCACCGCCTCGGCCCGCAGCGCATCGACATCCACGCCGATCGGGTAGACGCCGGTGCGGATCTGGCGGCCCTCGGCGGCCAGCAGCCCGCCCTCCAGCGCCGTGCCGCCCAGCTCGCGGCAGACATAGTCGGCGAAGGCGGTGCGGTCGGCCTCGGTCTGGAAGCCGATTAGGTCGTACTGGCAGAGGGCGCGCACCAGCTCGGCATGGACCGGCACGGTCATCAGCACGGAGGGCGCCGGGAAGGGGGTGTGCAGGAAGATGCCGATGCTGTTGCGCAGGCCGAGCGCCCGCAGCGCCCCCGCCAGGCAGAGCAGATGGAAGTCGTGCGCCCAGATGACGTCGTCCGGCGCCACGAGGTCGGCCAGGTGGCGGGCGAAATGGGCGTTGACGCGGCGGTAGCCCTCGAACTCCGCCCAGTCGAAGCGGGCGAGGCCGGTCTGGTTGTGCAGGATCGGCCAGAGCGTGCCGTTGGCGAAGCCGCGGTAGTAGTCGTCGTAGTCCCGCTGCGTCAGGTCGGTGGTGTAGAGGGTGACGGGGCCGCTGCGCGCCACGGCGGGCGGCAGGCCGGGCGGCAGGCTCTCGGGCGGCACCACATCCGGCACCGTCTGGCCGGACCAGCCGAACCACAGCCCGCCGGTGTGGCGCAGCGCGTCCATCACGCCGGCCGCCAGGCCGCCGGCGGTGGCCTCGCCCTCGTTGATCGGGGCGACACGGTTGGAAACCACGACCAGTCGCGACATGCGCGCTTCCCCTCACGCCGCCTCCGGCAGCTCCGGCAGGTTCCCGGAGTGCTGCTGGCGCAGCAATTCGCGATACGGTCCGTGGCGGCGGGCCAGCTCCGACGGAGGGCCGTCCTCCACGATCCGGCCGTGATTCATCACGATGATTCTGTCGAAATTTTGCAGGGTCGACAGGCGGTGCGCGATGGCGATGACGGTGCGGCCGCGCATCAGGCTGTCGAGCGCCGCCTGGATGGCGCGCTCACTCTCGCTGTCCAGCGCCGAGGTGGCCTCGTCGAGCAGCAGGATGGGCGTGTCCTTCAGCAGCGCGCGGGCGATGGCCAGGCGCTGCCGCTGCCCGCCCGAGAGCTTGACGCCACGGTTGCCCACCACCGTGTCGAACCCCTCCGGCAGCGCCTCGATGAAGGCGCGGCAATGCGCCATCTCGGCGGCGCGCAGCACCTCCTCGTCCGTCGCGTCGGGGCGGCCGTAGCGGATGTTCTCCCGCACCGTGCGGTGGAAGAGGGCGGTGTCCTGCGGCACCACGGCCAGCGCCGTGTGCAGGCTCTCCAGCGTGACGTCGCGCAGATCCTGCCCGTCGATCAGCACGCGGCCGGAATCGGGGTCGTAGAAGCGTTGCAGCAGGGCGAGAACGGTGGATTTGCCGGCGCCCGAGAAGCCCACCAGCCCGACTCGCTGGCCGGGCGGCACGGTGAGGTCCAGCCCGTCCAGCACCGTCGGGCGGTCCGGATAGGCGAAGTGCACCAATTCGAGCCGCACCTCCCCCGCGCCGGGGAGGAGCGGCACGGCGCCGGGGCGGTCCTCCAGCGCGTGCGGCACCAGCAGCGCGCCGGTCGCCTCCTCCAGCCGGGCGAGCTGCTGGGTCAGTTCCACCAGCGCCACCGCGATGTCCCGCGTGCCGTGCAGGATGGTCAGCGACAGGGTGGCGAGCAGCGCCACGTCCCCCACCGAGGCCTGGCCGCGCTGCCAGAGCAGCAGGGCGGCGGCCAGCACGGCGCCCGCCATCAGCACGGTGAGCACGGCGTGGATCGTCCGCAGCTTCTCCATGTAGAGCAGGCTGCGCTGGTGGGCGCCGATCTCCTCGCCCACGGCCCCAGCGATGCGCGCCCGCTCGCGCAGCGTGGCGCCGAAGGCGCGCATGACGCCGATATTGCCCACCACGTCCACCAGCTCGCCATCGATGGCGGCGGCGCTGTTGGCGTGCCGGCGGTGCAGTGCGGCGCCACGTCGCGCCAGCCGGTGCATCAGCAGGCCGATGGCCAGTGCCACGGCGGCCAGCGCCAGTGCCAGCGGCGGGTGGATGGCGCTGGTGAACAGGATGGCGCCGATCACCGCCGCGCTGGGCGGCACCACGTTCCAGGCGAGCGTGTTCTCCACCGTGAAGGCGGCCTGGGCGGTGGCGGAGACGCGGGCGGCGAGCGCCCCTGGCAGGCGGTCTGCGAAGTAGCCCGGGGTGTGGCCGGCGAGATGGGCGAAAAGGTCCTGCCGGATGTCGCCGGTGACGGCGGTGAAGCTGCGCGCCGCCGCCCAGCCGCCGACGCGCCAGAGCAGGTTGTCGGCCGCGATGATGGCGCAGAGCAGCGCGAAGGCCGGCCAGACGCTGCGCGCCGCCGCCTCCGGCCCCATCGCCACGATGTCGATGAGGTGCTTCAGCCCGTATTGCGTGGAGATGGAGCACAGCACCGCCAGCAGCACGGCGCCGAACACCACCGCATGGCCGAGCGGCCGGCGCCGGGCGTAGCGGAAGAGGAAGCCGAAGGCGGAGGGGCGCGGCGCGCTCGGTGCGGTCAAGGCAGCCTACTTTTCGCCATAATGGATTTGTATAACGCCAATGAAGTAAAGGCGCCGATAAATATTTTCAACGTTTTCGCGCCCGAACTCAAATAGAAGCTGTGATCTGCCTGAGAAAAGGGATCGCGTTCATGCGTATCGCGCAAATCTCGCCGCTGTTCGAGGCGGTGCCGCCCAAGTTGTATGGCGGCACGGAACGCGTCGTCTCCTCCCTCACCGAGGAACTGGTGGCCATGGGCCACGATGTCACCCTCTTCGCCAGCGGCGATTCCGTCACCGCCGCGAAGCTTGCCGCGATGCGCGACCAGGCGCTGCGCCTCGACCCCACCGTGAAGGACTGGGTGGCGCACTACTACAAGATGGTCGAGCAGATCGCCCAGCGCGCCGGCGAGTTCGACGTCATCCACTCTCATATCGACTACTTCCCGCTCGGCCTGCTGGACCGGCAGCGCACGCCGTTCCTGACCACCCTGCATGGTCGGCTCGACCTGCCGGAATTCAAGATGATCTACGAGACCTACGGGCACACGCCCTTCGTCTCGATCTCCGACAACCAGCGCCTGCCGATCCCGAAGCTGAACTGGGCGCGCACCGTGCTGCACGGCATGCCGGCCGACCGGCTGACGCCGCAGCCCGTCGAGCAGAAATACTTCGCCTTCCTCGGCCGCGTCTCGCCGGAGAAGGGGCTGGACCGTGCCATCCGCATCGCCGCCCGCGCCGGGGTCAAGCTGAAGGTCGCCGCCAAGATCGACGACGCGGACCGCGCCTACTACAACCGCGAGATCTCGCCGCTGATGAACCAGTCGCATGTCGAGTACATCGGCGAGATCAACGACAGCCAGAAGCCCGAGTTCCTCTCCGGCGCCCATGCCCTGCTCTTCCCGATCGACTGGCCGGAGCCCTTCGGCCTCGTCATGATCGAGGCGATGGCCTGCGGCACGCCCGTCATCGCCATGCGCCGCGGCTCCGTGCCGGAGGTGATGGAGAACGGGCTGACCGGCTTCATCGTCGAGAACGAGGATGAGGCGGTGGCGGCCGTCGCGCGCATTCCGGAGCTGGACCGCGCCCGCATCCGCCAGCGCTTCGAGCAGCGCTTCACCGCCCGCCGCATGGCCGAGGACTATGTCTCGGTCTACGAGCAGCTGATCGAGGCGAACAAGAAGCCCCGCCTGCGGGCGGTCAACGTCTGACAGAAAAAAGAAACCTGGGGGAAGGAATTCCCCCAGGCCCCCATCTTCTTTCTGCAAGGGCCGGCGGACGATGTCCGCCGGCCTTCAATCCTTCCGGTGCATCGCCTTCACCAGCACCAGGACGGGGACCAGGCCCACCGCCACGATCAGCAGCGCCGCCGTCGAGGCCTCGGCCAGCCGCTCGTCGGAGGCCAGGTTGTGCACCCGTACCGCCAGGGTATCGAGGTCGAAGGGGCGGACGATGAGGGTGGCGGGCAGCTCCTTCATCGTGTCCACGAACACCAGCACGGCGGCGGTGAGCAGCGCGCCGCGCGCCAGCGGCGCCTCCACCCGGCGGATCGCCTCGCCCGGGCCGCAGCCCAGCGTGCGGGCGGCCTGGAACAGGCTGGGCTTGAGGCGGGCCAGACCGCTCTCCACCGCCGACTGCCCCACGGCCAGGAAGCGCACCACATAGGCGAAGACCAGCGCCACCATGGTGCCCGAGAGCAGCAGCCCGGTGGAGACGCCGAACTGCGCGCGCATCCAGCCATCCAGCGCGTTGTCGGCCAGCCCGAAGGGCACCAGCGTGCCGACGGCGATGACCGAGCCCGGCACTGCGTAGCCCAGCCCCGCCACTCGGTTGGCGATGCGGGAGAGGCGCGAGGGATAGAGCCGCAGCCCCCAGCCCAGCAGCGCCGCCAGCGCCACGCCGATCAGCGCCGTGGTGCCGGCCAGCAGCAGCGAGTTGCGGGCGAAGGGCAGGTAGCGGTGCGGCGCCAGCGCGTCGCCCTGCTCCACCATCAGCCAGAGCAGCCCGCCCGCCGGGATGGCGAAGCCCACCAGCACCGGCAGGGTGCAGAAGGCGGTGGCTGCCCAGGCCTTCACGCCATGCAGCGCCACCGGCCGCAGCGGCGGCTGGCGGGTGGTGGTGGGGTGGTAGCGGCGCCCGCCGCGCGAGGCGTGCTCGGCCAGCAGCAGCAGCGCCACCACGCCCATCAGGCAGGCGGCGAGCTGGCTGGCGGCGCCCCGGTCGCCCATGCCGAACCAGGCCTCGTAGATGCCGGTGGTGAAGGTGCGGACGGCGAAGTAGTCCACCGTGCCGAAATCGGCCAGCGTCTCCATCAGCACCAGGCCGGTGCCGGCGGCCAGCGCCGGCCGCGCCAGCGGCAGCGCCACCCGCAGGAAGGTGCGCGGCAGGGAGAGGCCGAGCGTGCGGCTGGCCTCGATCAGGCAGGTGCTCTGCTGCAGGAAGGCGGCGCGGCAGAGCAGGTACACGTAAGGGTAGAGCACGGCGGCCAGCATCAGCGCGGCGCCGGGCAGGCTGCGGATCTCGGGGAACCAGTATTCGCCCCAGCGCAGCCCGGTGGCGTCGCGAATGGCGGTCTGCACCGGGCCGGCGCCATCCAGCAGCCAGGTGTAGAGATAGCCGCAGACATAGGCCGGCATGGCCACCGGCAGCAGCAGCGCCACCTCCAGCGATTTGCGGCCGGGGAAGCGGCAGGCGGTGACCAGCCAGGCGCAGACCACGCCGGTGCCCGCCGCCATCACCGCCACCAGCGCGCCGAGCTGCAGCGAGTTGCCCAGATAAGGCAGCAGGTTGGTCCGGGCGATATGGTGCCAGACCTGGTTGTCGCCGCCGCCGAGCAGGGGGGCGGCGGCGCTGGCCAGCACCGCCAGCACGGGCAGCGCCACCAGCAGGGCGACGAGCCAGCCCGCGCGCGCCCAGAGCGGCACGCGCCGCCGGGGCGGCTGCCGCGCCGGGGCGCCGGCCTGGGTGACGGGATGGGGGGAGGGGAGAGTTGTGATTGACACGCGACTGCGACTGCTTTTCAGCCGCGTTAGCACCGGCCCCCCGCCGGTGCAAAGGCAATCCCGCCCCGCGGTGTCCCAGGGAGGCGGCGTGGCGCGGCGTGGGGCCGCTACTCGGCGGCGCCGGCCTTCCGGGCCTGCCACTCCGCCAGAGTGGTGCGCGGGATGTCCACCCGGTCCCGCGTGCGGGTATACCAGCCGCGGCCGTGCATGCGCCCCAGCAGGTCCAGCTTCGGGGTGTCGATGTAGTATTTCTCGGCGTTCAGCACGCAGTCGTCGCGGACATGCAGCGCCAGCACCCGGCCCAGCACCAGCGTGTGGTGGCCGACGGGCACGAGCTGGAAGGTCTCGCACTCCATCGCCACCGGGCTCTGGGCGATGCGCGGCGGCGCCACGCGGGTGCTGGCGGCCTTTTCCAGCCCCACCTCGTCCAGCTCGTCCACCCCGGGGGGGAAGTCGGTGGCGGTGGCGCTCATCGCCGGCCCCATCGCCTCGTTCACCAGGCAGACGACGAACTGGCCGGTGGCGCGGATATTGGCCAGCGTGTCCTTGGCCGGGGCGTCGGCGCCCTCGGGGCGCGGGCCGCAGGAGAAGCCCACCACCGGCGGATTGTCGCCGAAGGCGTTGAAGAAGGAATAGGGCGCGGCGTTCACCACGCCCCCCTGGTCCTGCGACACCACCCAGGCGATCGGGCGCGGCACGATGGTCGAGACCATCAGCTTGTAGGCCTCGCGGGTCGGGATCGTCTCGAAGTCGAACAGCATGCGGGGCGTCGTCCTGGCGGAAGGAGGGAAGGGGTCAGCCGACCTTGTGCGGCGCGGGCTCGCCGCGCAGCAGCACAGCGTCGAGGTTGTCGAGGCAGCGGAAGCCCATGGCGTCGCGCGTCTCCACCGTGGCGCTGCCGAGATGCGGCAGCAGCACCACGTTGGGCGCCGTGTGGTAGCCCTCGAAGATCTTCGGCTCGCCGTCGAACACGTCGAGCCCGGCGGCGCGGAGATGGCCGGATTGCAGCGCCGCGCAGAGCGCCGGGTCGTCCACCGTGGTGCCGCGCCCGGTGTTGACCACGATGGCGCCGGGGCGGAGCTGGGCGATGCGCCGGGCATCGAGCCAGTGGCGCGTCGCGGCGCCGCCGGGGATGTGCATCGACAGCACGTCGATGGCGCCGAGGAAGGCGGTGTCGTCGCCATGGTAGGTCGCGCCCTGCTCCTCGGCGGGCGGGAGGCGGTTGCGGTTGCGGTAGTGGATCTCCATGCCGAAGCCGCGCGCCATCTGCGCCAGGGCCTGGCCGATGCGCCCCATGCCGAGAATGCCGAGGCGCTTGCCCTCCAGCGTCACCCCCATCAGCTGGGTGGGCGCCCAGCCGGTCCAGGCGCGGGCGCGCACCAGCCGCTCCGCCTCGCCGCCGCGCCGGGCGGCGGTCAGGATCAGCAGCATGGCGATCTCGGCGGTGGCCACGCTCAGCACGTCCGGCGTGTTGCTCACCACGATGCCGCGCGCCGCCGCCGCTTCCAGGTCGATATGGTCGGTGCCGACGCTGAAGGTGGCGATGATCTTCACGCCCTCCGGCAGGGCGGCGATGGTCTCGGCCCTCAGTGCGTCGCCGGCGGCGCAGAGGATGCCCACCGCCTCGCCCTCCGCCGCCGCCCTGGCGATCTGGCTGCCCGACATCGGCACGTCGGCCGGGTTGGGGATGGTGGTGTAGTCCCGCTGCGCGCGGGCCTCCACGGCATCCGGGAAGCGGCGGGTCAGCAGGAGGACGGGCTTGCTCATGCGGCTCAGCTCCAGATCGGGTCGATGGGGGGGTGGCCGGCCAGCACGGCCGCGATGTTGTCCAGGCTGCGGTGGCCCATGGCGTCGCGCGTCTCCACCGTGCCGCTGCCGATATGCGGCGCCAGCGCCACGTTGGGCAGGCCGATGAAGCGCCGGTCGAAGCGCGGCTCGCCCTCGAACACATCGAGCCCGGCGGCGGCGACGTGGCCATCCTGCAGCCGGGCGATCAGCGCTTCCTCGTCGATCAGCCCGCCGCGCGCGGCGTTCACCACCACCGCGCCGCGCGGCAGCAGGGCCAGGGTCTCGCCGTTCAGCACGTGGCGGGTGGCGGGGGTGAGGGGGCAGTGGAGGGAGAGGAAGTCGCTCTGCGCCAGCAGGGCGGGCAGCGACTCCACGTAGTGCGCGCCTTCCTCCAGCGCCGGCGGCAGCGGCGCCACGTCGTGGTAGAGCACGCGCATGTCGAAGCCGCGGGCGCGCCGCGCCACCGCGCGCCCGATCCGCCCCATGCCGAGGATGCCGAGCGTCTTGCCCCAGACCCGCACGCCGAGGAAATCGCCCATGCTGCGCGGCCCCCAGGCGTCGCGCCGCATCAGCGCGTCGGCCTCGGGCAGGCGGCGGGCGGCGGAGAGCAGCAGGGAGAAGGCGAGGTCGGCGGTGCAGCCGGTCAGCACGTCCGGCGTGTTGGTGACGATGAGGCCGCGCGCCTTGGCCGCCGCCACGTCGACATGGTCGAAGCCCACCGAGCAGGTGGCGGCCACCTTCACCTGGGGCGGCATGGCGGCGATGTAGCCGGCATCCAGCTTGAAGCTGGAGCTGAACAGCAGCGCCTCCGCCGCGTGGTCGCGCAGCAGCGCCAGCGACTCCTCGCGCCCGATGTCGTGCTCCACCGCCAGGACGCCGTTATACTCCGCCGCGGCCCGCGCCGTGACGGCGGGTGGCAGGCGCCGCACCGAGACGAGGCGGTGGCGCGATGCCCCTCCCGAGGGGGGGCTGGGGGGAACGCTGGCTGCGGACATGGCTTTCCGGACTCCCAATTCTTTGGAGGTAGCTTAACCACGTCCCCGGCCCTGGCCAGACCCTCCCTTTCCGCGCCCCCCCGTCTTGCCAGGGGCGGGGGAAGCGTTCACCGTCCGCGCCCAATTCTTTCGGGAGAGTCAGGACCATGGATCTCGGTCTGAGCGGGCGTCGCGCCCTGGTGATGGGGGCCTCGAAGGGCCTCGGCCGTTCGATCGCCGATGCGCTGGCGGCGGAGGGGGTGGCGGTGGCCGTCTCCGGCCGCAGCCAGGAGAGCCTTGACCGCGTGGCGGCCGAGCTGATGGCGCTCGGCGCGCCGAAGGCGGTGGGCATCCCGGCCGACGTGGCCGAGGGCGCGCAGATGGACCGGCTGGCCGACGCCGCCGTGGCGGCGCTGGGCGGCGTGGACATCCTGGTGCTGAACCATGGCGGCCCGCCGACCTGCTCGGCGCTGGAGATGAAGCAGGAGGACCTGATCACCTGGTTCCAGCGCATCGTCCTCTCGCCCATCCGCATCGCCAACCGGCTGATCCCGGCGATGCGCGAGCAGAAGTGGGGCCGCATCCTGGCGGTGGGCTCCACCGGCATGGTGCAGCCGCTGCCGGGCCTGGCGCTCTCCAACACGCTGCGCGCCTCGATCGTCGGCTGGAACAAAACCCTCTCGGCCGAGCTGGCGGGCGAGGGCATCACCTGCAACATCCTGGCCCCCGGCGCCTTCGCCACCGACCGCACGGCGGAGACGCTGGCCGCCGTGGCCGCCAAGACCGGCAAGAGCATCGAGGCGCTGGTGGCCGAGCGCTCCGCCGCCATCCCCGCCGGCCGCTATGGCGAGCCGCCGGAGTTCGGCCCGATGGCCGCCTTCCTCGCCTCCGACAAGGCCGCCTATACCACGGGCCGCATCCACATCATGGATGGCGGGGCCGTCCGCTGTGTCTGATACGGCTGCCCGACTGAACCTGGTGCCGGATGTCGACCTCGCCGCCCGCATGTTCGACGAGGTGCGGGAGAAGAGCCGCGACGGCGAGGGCGTGACGCGCGAGGCCTATGGCCCCGGCGAGCGCATGGCCCATGCGCTGGCCCGGCGCGAGGCGGAGGCGCTGGGGCTGGAGGTGGCCGCCGACCCGGTGGGCAACCTCTACATGACCCTGCCGGGGCGGGACCGGGCGGCGCCGCGCGTGCTGCTCGGCAGCCACCTCGATTCCGTGCCGAATGGCGGCAATTTCGATGGCGCGGCGGGCGTGCTGGCCGGGCTTGCCGCCGTCTCCGGGCTGAAGCGCGCGGGCTTCGTGCCCGAGCGGGACATCGTGGTGATGGCGACGCGGGCGGAGGAGGCGGGGGCTTGGTTCCCCACCTCCTACCCCGGCAGTCGCGGCGCGCTGGGCCGGCTGAAGCCCGAGGAGCTTCAGGTGAAGCGCCAGGACAGCGGCCGGACGCTCGCCGAGCATATGCGCGAGGAAGGCTTCGACCCCGATTTCGCCGCGCGCGGCGAGCGCGTGCTGACGCCGGAGAACACCGCCGCCTTCCTCGAGCTGCACATCGAGCAGGGGCCGGTGCTGGATGCGGAGCGCATCCCCGTGGCCATCGTCACCGGTATCCCCGGCAGCCGGCGGCTGCGCCAGGGGCGGGTGCTCGGCGAGTACAACCACTCGGGCGGCACGCCGCGCCGCTACCGGCGGGACGCGGCCATCGCGCTCGCCGAGCTGGCGGTGGCGCTCGACGAGGAGTGGGCGCTGCTGGAGGCGCGGGGCCACACCCTCGTCGTCACCTTCTGCACCCTGGCCACCACGGCGGAGGCGGGCTTCACCAAGATTCCCGGCGAGGCCACCTTCATGCTGGACGTGCGCAGCGTGAACCCGGCCAGCGTGGACGCCATCTTCGCGGCGCTCGCCCGCAAGGTGCCGGAGATCGAGGCCCGGCGCGGCGTGCGCTTCGAGCTGGGCGCCGAGACCGGCTCGCTGGCCTCGCCCATGGATGCCGGCATCCGCGCCGGCCTGGCCCGCGCGGCGGAGGCGGCGGGTGTGCGCCACCGCGAGATGGCCTCGGGCGGCGGGCATGACGCGGCGGCCTTCGGCGCCGCCGGCATCCCGGCGGCCATGCTGTTCGTGCGCAACCAGAATGGCAGCCACAATCCGCACGAGGCGATGCGGATGGAGGATTTCGCCGAAGGCTGCGCCGTGGTGGCGCACTGGCTGCGCGAGGCCGCCGGCTGAACCGGCGGGGCCGGGAGGATGGCCTCCCGGCCCCGCCTTGCTCCGCAACCGCTCAGAGCGGGTCGGAGAAGCGGACGTTGTCCAGCCAGAGATCGGCGAGGCCGAAGGCCGGCTCTTCCTGGTCGGAATAGAGCAGCGCGGCGAAGCCGAGCTGGTAGGTCCCGCTCTCCTCCACCGTGAAGTAGATGTTGCTCCACTGCTGCCCGGTGTCGCTGAAGCCGTAGATCTGGGCGTGCGCCTCGTTCTGCAGCGAGATCAGCGCCAGGCACTCATAGCCTTCCGGCGCCCCGGCCAGCTCGTTCACCAGCCACATGTCGAAGGAGACGACCTGGCCCGCCTCGAGCTGCACCGTCGTCCGGATGCCCGACGCTTCGGAATGCAGCGGCATGGGCAGGCCGATCTCGGCGCCGCCGAAGAAGGCGGTCAGCCCGGCCAGGTCGTTCTCCGGCGCCCCGTCCGGCAGGGCCGACATGAGCACCTCGGCCACGCTGAGGTCGTTGACGTCGAACACCGTGCCGAAGCTCTCCCAGCCCTGCAGCCCGTCCTCGAAGGTGAAGTCGATGCCCGGCTGCTCGTCCGCGCCGGCGATGGTGACGGTGATCTGCGTCTCCGTCCCGTCGGCCGACCGGACGGTGAGGACATCCAGCAGGCTCTCGCCCGCCTTCAGCGCCTGCACCTCGGGGCGGTCGTGGCCGTCGAAGATGTAGATCCAGTCGCCCTCCCGGTCGATGGAGAGGGTGCCATAGGCGCTCTCCAGGACCGCCTCGCGGAAGGAGGACTGGCCTGCATCGGGGTCGGTGACGGTCAGCCTGCCATAGGTGATGGATTCGTCGTCCTCGATGACCGTCCCGGTGCCGGTGCCGCCGAAGACGGGGGCTTCCGGCACGTCGCAGACGGCGAGGGTGAAGGGGGTGGCGACGGAAAGCCCCTGGCCGTCATGGTCGGTGGCGGTGACCTGGAGGTGCAGCGTGGCGGCGGCTTCGTGGTCCAGCGCGATGCCGTCCTTCAGCTTCAGCAGGTTGCCGGCCACCTCGAAGCGCTCGTCATCGACGCGGAAGCGGTGCGTGTCGCCGGCATCGGGGTCGACCGCCGTCAGCGTGCCGACCACCGCGCCGGCCTCGTTCTCGCGCAGCGAGAAGCCGCTCAGGCGGATGTCGCGGGGCGAGTCGTTGGCGTCCAGCACCGGCACGGCGAGGCTGCGCTCCGTCCACAGCCCGTGGCTGTCCGTCGCCCGCACCAGCACGGCAATCCCGGCCTCGGTCTCGAAGTCGAGGGAGACGCCCTCCCGCAGCCGCAGCAGGTTGCCGTCCACCACCTCGAAACGCTCATCCGCCGTGCTGAAGCAGAGGCTGTCGCCCGCATCCGGGTCGGCGGCGGAGAGCCGGCCCAGATTGGCGCCGGGCAGGTTCTCGTAGAGAGGCACGGGGGAGAGGGTGGGGGCGGCGGGGGCCTCGTTGACGTCGCGCACCGCCAGCTCGAAGCGGCGGGTGACGGACAGGCCGCTGGAATCGGTGGCGGTCAAAGCGAGGCACAGCACCGGCTCGGCCTCGAAATCGACAGCGATGCCATCCTTCAGCTTCAGCAGGGTTCCGGCCACCTCGAAGCGATCGTCATCCACGCTGTAGGTGAGGCCGTCGCCATCGGGGTCCCGCGCACAGACGGTGCCCACCGCCGCGCCCGGCCGCGCCTCCTCCAGCGCCAGCGCGGAGAGGCTGAGGTCGGCCGGCGCCTCGTGCACCGGCCGCGCGGCGCGCGCCTCGCCCAGGCCGTGCATCAGGTAGTGCAGCATCGGGTTCACGCCGGCCTCGGCCACGTCCGGGTTGTCGGCCAGATACTTGCCGCCGTCGAACCCGGCCGAGGGGCTGCGCTGCTCGCGCCAGCCGAAGCGCAGGTAATGCTCCAGCGGGTCCATCCCGCTGGCGGCGACGTCGGGGTTCTGCGCCAGGTAGTGGTCGCGGTCGAACACCGCGTTGGCGGCACGGCCCTCGGCGCGGCCGAACAACACGTAGTGCTCCTGCGGGTTCATGCCGGAGCGGGCGACGTCGGGGTTCTGCTCCAGGTAGAACGCCGCGTCGAAGCCCAGCACCTCCAGCGCGCCCGGCGTGGCGGAGCGGCCCTCGAAGCGGCCGAAGGCGATGTAGTGCTCCAGCGGGTCGATGCCGGCGGCGGCGACATCGGGGTTGGCGGCGAGATAGGCGGCGGTGTCGAAGAAGGGGGAGGGGTCGCGCCCCTCGCGCCAGCCGAAGACGCGGTAATGCGTCAGCGGGTCGATGCCCGAGGCGGCCACGTCGGGGTTGGCGGCCAGATAGGCCTGGGCGTCGAACAGCCCGCCGGTGGCGCGGCCCTCCTGCCAGCCCTGGCTGGCATAATGCGCGTCGGCATCGGCGCCGGAGAGCCAGACATCATGGTTGCGGCTGTAGTACAGGAGGTCCTCGACCAGCAGGTCGCCATCGGCGTCGTCCACCGTGCCATCGGTGAACACATAGCGCCCGCCGGCCGCGGCCCGCACCGGCTCGCCCTCGGGCCCCCACACGGTCACCACGCCGCCATTCCGCTGGATCGTGGCCTCGGTGAGACGGAAATTGAAGGTTGTGGTGTTGATGGACATGCTTTCCCCCGGACCGCCGGCGTTTCCAGAAAAACCGCCGGCATTGCCATTTTTTATACAGGGGATATTAATTTATTGTCCGATCAAAATAATGTTTCCAGGACGTGCAATGTGAGACAATGTAAGAATGGTGGGCACCATGACTGAGCCGGATGCCAAGGCGCCGGAGATCTGGATCGACGGCGATGCCTGCCCGGTGCGCGAGGAGGTGTTCCGCGTCGCCGGGCGGCTGGGCCTGGTGGTGCATGTCGTCTCCAACGGCGCGCGGGGCATCCGCCTGCCGGAAGTGCCCTGGATCCGCCGCGTCATCGTGGCCGAGGGCGCCGATGCCGCCGATGACTGGATCGCCGAGCGCATCCGCGGGCAGGATCTCTGCATCACCGCCGATATCCCGCTGGCCTCGCGCTGCCTGGCGCGCGGCGCGCGGGCGCTCTCGCCCAACGGCCGCGTCTGGACCACCGACAACATCGGCAGCGCCCTGGCCGGGCGCGAGGTGGCGCGCCACCTGCGGGAGATCGGCGCCACCACGCGCGGCCCGGCGCCGATGGCGGCCGCCGACAAGTCCCGCTTCCTCTCGGCGCTGGAGACGGAGGTGCAGGCGGCGATCCGGGGCGTGAGCAACCCGGCGCCGGTGCTGTGGCGGCCGGGGCTCGACATCTGAGGCGGCGGGGGAGGCGGGGCTCTCCTCCCGCTTCCCGCCCGCCGGCTCAGGGCGTGGGCGCGTTCGGCGGCAGCAGGGCCTGCTCCTTCAGCGCGGCCCAGAAGGCGGCGGGGATCTCCCGCTTCATCAGCGCGGCGTTCTGGCGCACCCGGTCGGGGTGCTTGGCGCCGGGGATCACCGAGGCCACCACCGGGTGCGCGGCGCAGAACTGCAGGGCGGCGGCCTTGAGGTCCACCCCATGCTCGGCCGCCACGGCGGCCATGCGGTCGCGCGCCGCCACCTGCTCGGGGCCGGCTTCCTGGTAGTCGAAGTTGCGGCCGCCGGCGAGCAGGCCGGAATTGTAGGGGCCGCCCACCACGATGTGCGCGCCGCGCCCGGCGCAGAGCGGGAACAGCTCCTTCAGCCCTGAGAGGTCCAGCAGGCTGTAGCGGCCGGCGAGCAGGAACACGTCGGGGTCGGATTCCTTCAGGGCGCGAACGCAGGGCTCGGTCAGGTTTACGCCGAGGCCCCAGGCGCGGATCAGCCCCTCCTCCCGCATCCTGGTCAGCTCGCGGAAGGCGCCATCGCGCGCGGTGCGGAAGGCCTCGTCATAGCCGTCGCCCAGGTGGTCGGGGGCGAGGTCGTGCACATAGGCGATGTCGATGCGCCCCACCGCCATGCGCTGCAGGCTGTCCTCCACCGAGCGGCGGGCGGCGGCGGCGGAATAGTCCACCTGCCGGCGGAACATCAGCCCGCTGACGAAGGGCTCGCCGATCTCGGGCTCGACGCTCGGCACCAGCAGCCGGCCGACCTTGGTGGAGAGCACGTAGTCGTCGCGCGGCTTCTCCCGCAGCACGGCGCCGAAGCGGTGCTCGGAGAGGCCGGCGCCATAATGCGGGGCCGTGTCGTAGTAACGGATGCCGCTTTCCCAGGCGGCCTCCAGGCTGGCCTCGGCGGTGGCCTCGTCCACGCGGTCGAACATGTCGCCGAGGGGCGCGCCGCCGAAGCCGAGCGGGCCGGGCGGGGCGAAGCGTTGGCTGGGCATCGGGCATCTCTCCTGCTGGCGGGGCGGCGCCCGGGCAGGGCGCCGCGCTCAACGGAGAGACGCCGCCCGGCGCCCCGGGTTGCCGGCTCAGCCGGCCGGGACCAGCTCGATGCGCTGCATCTCCATCGCGTCCACCGCCGCGCGCGAATAGAGCAGGGGCACATACTCGCCCCGCGCCCAGTGGGGCGCGAGATCGGCGTAATGCGGCGAGGCCGGGTCGCCCGACTGGCCCGGCGCGTTGATGCAGAGGCTGTTGTCCCATTCGCCGACATCCATCACCAGCCGGACCGAGGCGCCGTAGGTGCAGCGGAAATCGGAGGGGCGGTAGCCGGTGTGCATCGGCGTCGAGGCGCTGCCGCCGACGGGGAAGGGGCCGACATCGAGGTTGCCCGCCTCCGGCGCCACCCCCATCAGCGCGTGGCTGAAATAGCCCTGGTGCAGCCGGCTCCACTGCCACTCGGCCGGGGAGACGCCCATGCGCGCCTCGCAGTCGCGGAAGGCGGCGAGCAGGCACTCGGTCAGCAGCGCGTCGCGCGCGCGGGCCGGGTCGGCGCCGAGGCGCGGATCGGGCTGCTCCACGGCGCGCAGCAGGCTCTCCATATCCTGCGGCAGCAGCAGCGGGCGCAGCGTGGCATCCGGCACCAGCGCCGCCAGCAGGCGCGGCTTCAGGTGCTTGGTGACGAACACCTCGAACAGCGCGGCGGCGGCGCTGTCCGCCTCCAGCCGGTGGTCCCATTCCTCCAGCAGGGCGCGGGCGGCCCACAGCTCCGGCTCGCGCCCGCGCGGCAGGGAGAGCAGCAGGGCGCAGAGGCGGCGGGCGGGCAGGGAGGTGACATCCGTCTGCAGGTCGGTGGAATCGGCCAGCGTCAGCAGCGGGCCGCGCGTCAGCGCCTCGCGGATGCGGCGGGCGCGGGAGGCCTCGGTCCACTCGTAGCCGAAGGTCTTCCGCGCGTGCGGCCAGTCGGCCGGCATGTTCTGCTCGTTGGCGCTGTGCACGAAGCCCTCCAGCGGGTCCACCCGCCAGGGGTATTCCGCCGGGTCCAGCAGGCCGGACCATTCATGGCTGCCATCGCCCGGCACGGGCAGCAGCCCGTCCCAGTTCGGCCGTTGCGGCGCGAAGCCGGCCGGTGCCCAAGCCACCGTGCCGCCCGTATCGGCATAGACCTTGTTGACCGAGGGCGTGCCCCAGCGGCGCAGCGCCTCGCGGAACTCCGCCAGGCTGCGCGCCCGCATCGAGGAGAGGCTGCCGAGATAGGGCGCCGCGCCGGGCTGCGACCAGACGGTGCGGATGGCCACCGCCCGCCGCGCCGCGCGGTCCTCCGCGATGACGGGGCCGTGCCGGGTGAAGCACAGCTCCAGCACCTGCTCCGGCGCATCCTTCACCGCGAAGCGCTCCTCCACCACCTCCATCGGCTCGAAGCCGCCGGCGTGGCGGTAGTGGCGCGGCAGGTCGGCGGCCGTCTCGTAGACATAGACATCCTCCTGGTCGGCGCCGTGGATGGTCAGCGCGAAGGCCGCCGTGCCGTTGTGGCCGATGGAGATGCCCGGCACCCCCGGCTCGCCGGCGCCGATGGCGTTGAAGCCCGGCGCCTCCAGATGGACGATGTAGCGCAGCGAGGGCGCGGCATGGGCGCGGTGCGGGTCGGAGGCCAGGATCGGCCGGCCGCTCTCGGTGCGGCTGCCATGGATGGCCCAGTTGTTGGAGCCTTCCATCTCGGCGCCCTGCACCACCTCGCCGAGGTCGCTCACCCCCGTCCAGCGGCGCCAATCCCCCAGCGGCGCGGCGAGGCGCTCGGCCGAGAAGGTGACGCCGGCGGTGGCCAGCTTGAACTGCGTCAGCACCTCGACCCCGAGGGTGGAGAGGTCCAGCCCCTCCGCCCGCACCGGCTCCTTCATCGGCTCCAGGTTCTTGCGCAGCAGGTCGGTGGCGAGGTCGGCGCGGGAGAGGATGATGGCGCGGATCACCTCCGAGAGGGCGTTGCGCGTCAGGCTGTGGCTGCGGATGCGCACCACATCCTCCGCCGCCCAGCGCTGCGGCCGCGTGCCCATGGCGCGGAACTCGGGCGGCAGGCGGTCCGGCTCGGCCTCCACCAGCGCCACATAGGCGTTGATGCCGGCGACGAAGGCCTCGCAGATGGCGCGTGCATCCGGCGCATAGGCGGCGAATTCCGCCTCGATGTCGCCGCGGTAGAGGAACAGGCGGGAGGCGCGGTCCTGCGCCAGGTAGCCGGGGCCGAAATCGGCGGCGAGCAGGCCGAGGCCGCGCTTGCGCCAGAGGTCGATCTGCCAGAGCCGGTCGCGCGCCGCGTTGAAGCCCTGCGCCAGGAACAGGTCGTGCTCGTTCTCCGCCCGCAGGTGCGGGATGCCCCAGCGGTCCACATGGATCGAGGCCGGTTGCCGAAGCCCGGCCACGGCGATGCGCTCATGCGGCGGCAATGTGTCTTTGGGGGTGGTCTCGGTCATCGGTCACGGCGTCCCTGGCAGCGCGAGGGCGGGAGGCTAGAAGCCCGCGCCGCAGGGCGCAATCCGGGGAAAAGTCGTTGCGGGACAAGGCGATATCGGCATGCGATTGTCGCCCCGCCATCCCCGCCGCGCAACGGCCTTCAGCGGCCGCTGCCGCCGCTCAGGGCGCGCGCCGCCTCCAGCGCCAGCGGCGCGAAGCGGGCGGCGAAGCGCGCCGCCGGCCACTCGGCCAGCGAGCCGGCCACATGGATCGCCCCCACCGGCCGCCCCTGCTGGTCGAGGATGGCGGCGCCGATCACCACCTCGCCGATCAGCATCTCCTCCTGCGCCAGGCAGTAGCCCTCGCGCCGGGCCAGGTCGATGCGGGCGGTGATGGCGTCGGGGTCGAGCAGCGTCTTGGGCGTCACCGGGCGCAGATCGGCGCGGTTGAGCAGCGCGGCCACCTCCTCGCGCGGCAGGTGGGCCAGGCAGGCGCGGCCGCCGGCGGCGGTGAAGCTCGGCAGGCGGCGGCCCACCAGCGTGGCGAAAAAGGTCTCCCGCTTGGTCTGCCGGCGCAGCGCGTAGACGATGGTGGTGCCGTCGAACAGGCTGAGGTCGACGCGCTCGCCCGTGCTGCGCTGCAGGTCGATCACAACCGGGGTGGCGCGCTCCACCAGCGGCCGGCTGCGCAGGAAGTCGAAGCTGCGGTCGAGGATCTTGCGGCCTGGCGTGTAGCCGCGCCCGTTGTTGCCGCGCTCCAGGTAGCCGAGCTTGAGAAGGGTGTGGGCCATGCGCTGGGCGGAGCTGCGGTCGATGCCGGAGAGGGCGGCCAGCTCGTTCAGGCTCAGCTCGCCCGGCTGCCGTGAGAAGGCCTCCAGCAGCGCCAGACCTTTCTGCAAGGATTGTACGAACAGCCTGTCGTCCGCCATTTCCGGCCCCTCCCGTTGTGCCGGGCGTCTTGGGGCCATGGCGGCCATGGTGCAAGAGCGAAGGGGAAAAACCCGCCGCTTTCCGCCCTGCCGCCCTGGATCACCGCGCCGGACGGGGGCATGATCCGCGGCCCTGCCGTCCGTTGTTCCCGCGGCCCTGCCGCCTGCCAAGAGGATCTGTCCGCCATGGCGCTCCGCTGCGACCTCATCATCCGCGATGCCACGATCTACGACGGCACGGGGGGGCCGCGCCGGGTGGGCGATGTCGGCGTCAGCGGCGACCGCATCGTGGGGGTCGGCGACCTCGGCGGCATGAGTGCCGACCGCGAGGTGATCGGCACCGGCAAGGCCATCGCGCCGGGCTTCATCGACGCGCACACGCATGACGACCGTGCCGTGCTCTGCGGCCCGGCCTGCACGCTGTGCAAGATCAGCCAGGGCGTCACCACCGTGGTGGTGGGCAATTGCGGCATCAGCCTCTCGCCGATGCGCCACACCGCCAAGCGCCCGCCCGCGCCGCTCGACCTGCTGGGCGACGAGCAGTGGTGGACCTTCGACAGCTTCGGCGACTACGCCCACGCGCTGAAGACCAAGGGCAGCGAGGTGAACACCTACGCGCTGATCGGCCACCAGACGCTGCGCGTCGAGGCGATGGGCGGCGATCCCTACCGCGCCGCGACGGATGCCGAGATCCTGCGCATGCAGACGCGGCTGAAGCAGGCGCTGGCCGAGGGCGGCTCCGGCTTCTCCACCGGCCTCTACTACGCGCCGAACGCCCAGGCCTCCACCGAGGAGGTGATTGCGGTGGGCGAGGCGATGCGCACCATGGGCGGCCTCTACGTCACCCACATGCGCGACGAGGCGGACAAGATCTGCGCCTCGATCGAGGAGACGCTGAAGATCGCCCGCCGCCTCGGCGTGCCGGCGCATATCAGCCACCACAAGTGCTCGATGCCGGAGAATTACGGCCGCTCGGTGCAGACCCTGGCGCTGATCCAGGCCGCCGCCTCGATGCAGGAGGTGGCCTATGACGTCTATCCCTACCCCGCCGGCTCCACCGTGCTGATGCCGGACCGGGTGCGGGATGATCTCCGCACCATCATCACCTGGTCCGTCCCCTATCCGGAGATGGCGGGCAAGGACCTCTCCGAGATTGCGCGCGGCTGGAACACCGACCTGCGCGCCGCCGCCGAGCGGCTGACGCCGGCCGGCGCCGTCACCTTCCAGATGGACGAGGAGGATGTGCGCCGCATTATGCGCCACCCCCTCTCGATGATCGGCTCGGACGGGCTGCCGCATGACGAGAAGCCGCACCCGCGCCTGTGGGGCACCTTCCCGCGTGTGCTGGGCTTCTACACCCGCCAGCTCGGCCTGTTCGACATGGAGACGGCCATCCACAAGATGACCGGCCGCGCCGCGCAGGTCTTCGGCATGGTCGATCGCGGCGTGCTGCGCGAGGGCGCCTATGCCGACCTCGTGCTGTTCGACCCCAACACGGTGATGGACAACGCCACCTTCGAGAACCCGGTGCAGATGAGCGTCGGCATCGAGCAGGTCTGGGCCAATGGCGTGGCCACCTTCGCGGGCGGCAAGGAGACCGGCGAGAAGCCGGGCCGGCTGGTCACCCGCAACCGCTGAGGCCCGCGGCGCGGCACCGGAAAGGTCAGCATTATTGACCTTGATGCCGTTTCGCGCTTCGTTTCGGGCATGGAAACGCTGCTGCCGCTGCTGGGCTTCGCCATCGCCGCCTCGGTCACGCCGGGGCCGAACACGCTGATGGTGGCGGCCATGGCCGCGCGCGGCGGGGCGCGGGCGCCGCTGCCGGCCATGCTTGGCATCTCGGCCGGCTTCGTGGTCCTGCTGCTGGTGGTGGCGCTGGGGCTGGCGGCGCCGCTGGCGGCCAGCCCCATGGCGCAATCCGCCATGCGCTGGGTGGGAGCGGGGTGGCTGCTCTGGCTGGCCTTCCGCATCGGCACCGCGCCGCCGCCGGCGCCCGGCGCGCCCGCGCGGGTGATGGGCTTCTGGGCCGCCGCCGCCTTCCAGTGGGTGAACCCCAAGGCCTGGCTGGTGGGGCTGGCGGCCACCGCTGCCTTCTCGGTGCCGGGGGAAGGGGCGCTCGCCGGCGGGCTGCGCATCGCCCTGGCCTTCGGGGTGGTGTCGCTGCCCTGCCTCGCCGTGTGGGTGGCGCTCGGCCTCGGCGCCGGGCGGGCGCTGCGCATGCCGCGCGCCTGGCGGGTGTTCAACGCCGCCATGGGCCTGCTGCTGGCCGCCAGCCTGCTGCCGCTGCTCGGCTGAGGGCGTCATCCGCCGGTCATGGCCGGCATGGCATGCTGCGCGCCCGCCGACTCCGCCCGAGGCCCGCTATGGACAGCACCGCCCGCCACATCCTGGAGCTTTCCCGCCGTGGCCTGCTGCGCGGCGCCGCGGGGCTCGCGGCACTGGCCGCGTTGCAGCCACCCGCCGCCCGCCACGCCTGGGCGCAGCCGCGCTTCACGGACGACCTCTTCACCCTCGGCGTCGCCTCCGGCGAGCCCTGGCCGGATGGCGTGGTGCTCTGGACCCGGCTGGCGCCGGAGCCGCTGGCGGGGGGCGGCATGCCGAGGCGCGCCGTGCCGGTCTCCTGGCAGGTGGCGGAGGAGCCGGAGATGCGGACCATCGCCGCCGAGGGGGTGGCGCTGGCGCGGCCGGAGCTGGGCCATGCCGTGCATGTGGAGGTCTCCGGGCTGCGGCCGGGGCGGCCCTACTGGTACCGCTTCCGCGCCGGCGAGGCTCTCTCGCCGGTTGGCCGCACCCGCACCGCGCCGGCGCCGGGGGCGATGCCGGGGCGGCTGCGCTTCGCCCAGGCCGGCTGCCAGCACTACGAGCACGGCCACTTCACCGCCTGGCGGCACATCGCGGAGGAGCCGGAACTCGACTTCGTCTTCCACTATGGCGACTACATCTACGAGGGCGCTCCGCGCGGCGGCCAGCCACGCCGGCACAATTCCGACGAGCTGTATTCGCTCGACGACTACCGCAACCGCTACGCCCAGTACCGCCTCGACCCCCACCTCGCGGCGGCGCATGCGGCGCACCCCTTCCTGCCCTCCTTCGACGACCACGAGGTGCACAACGACTGGGCCGGCGCCTTCTCGGCCGATGACGGCACACGGCATGGCCGGCCCGCCGTGCCGCCCGAGATCTTCGCGCTGCGCAGGCAGGCCGCCTTCCAGGCCTGGTACGAGCACATGCCGCTGCGCGCCGCGCAACTGCCGCGCGGGCCGGAGATCACCGCCTGGCGCGGCTTCCGCTTCGGGCGGCTGCTGGAGGTCTCGGTGCTGGACACCCGCAGCTTCCGCACCGACCAGCCCTGCGGCGACGGCACCGTGGCACCCTGCGCCGCCTGGGACGACCCGGCGGCGCAGATGCTGGGGCCGGCGCAGGAGGCGTGGCTGGCCGGCCGCCTCCGCCCCGGCCGGGCGCGCTGGTCGCTGCTGGCCCAGCAGGTGCCGATGCTGCGCCGCGCCTTCGGCGGCGAGCCGCCGCGCCTGTCGATGGACAAGTGGGACGGCTACCCGGCGGCGCGGGAGCGGCTGCTGGCCGGCGCCGAGGCCGCCGGGCTGCGCGACCTGCTGGTGCTCTCGGGCGACGTGCACAGTGCCTGGGCCGGAACGCTGCACCGCGACGCCGCGGAGGGGCCGGCGCTGGGGGTGGAATACGTCGCCACCTCCATCTCCTCGGGTGGCGACGGCTCGGAGCAGCTTGGCACCACGCCGGCGATGCTGGCGCGCAACCCGCACCTCCGCTTCTTCAACAACCGGCGCGGCTACACCCTGCACGAGGCGCGGGAAGGGCGGGTGGAGAGCGCCTTCGTGGCCGTCGCCGCCGTCACCCGGCCCGGCGCGGCGCGGGAGGAGCGGGGGCGCTTCGTGGTGGAGGCGGGAAATCCGGCCCTGCTGCCGGGCTGAGACACGGCTTCCATGCGCTGCGCGGGTGCTTCGGCCGTAGCACTCGGGGGCGTGCTGGGTTTATCCTGCCCGGCCAAGAAATAGTCTGAGGACGCTAAGTGTCATGACGGTGCGCGGGTGGCAGCCCGGAAGCTGGCGAGAAATGCCGATCCGGCAGGTTCCGGACTATCCGGACCAGGCCAGGCTGAATGCGATGGAAGCCAGGCTCGCGAGCTTTCCCCCGCTGGTGTTTGCAGGCGAGGCCCGCAGGCTGCAGCAGGCCCTGGCCCTCGCCGGGCAGGGCCGGGCCTTCGTGCTGCAGGGCGGCGACTGCGCTGAGAGCTTCGCCGACTTCAAGGCCAACCCGATCCGCGACACCTTCCGGGTGCTGCTGCAGATGGCGGTGGTGCTCACCTTCGGCGCCTCGCTGCCGGTGGTGAAGCTCGGCCGCATGGCCGGGCAGTTCGCCAAGCCGCGCTCCTCGGACACCGAGACGCAGGATGGGGTCACGCTGCCCTCCTATCGCGGCGACATCATCAACGGCCCCGAATTCACCCCCGAGGCGCGCATCCCCGATCCCGGGCGGATGGAATTCGCCTACATGCAGTCGGCCGGCACGCTGAACCTGCTGCGCGCCTTCGCCACCGGCGGCTATGCCGACCTGCACGAGGTGCACCGCTGGAACCTGGGCTTCGTCGCCCGCTCGCCGCTGGCCGAGCGCTACCAGGACCTGGCCAACCGCATCGACGAGACGCTGCGCTTCATGGCCGCCTGCGGCGTGGCCTCGGCGCCGCAGATGCGCGAGACGGAGTTCTACACCAGCCACGAGGCGCTGCTGCTGCCCTATGAGGAGGCGCTGACCCGCGTCGATTCGACCACGGGCGACTGGTATGCCTGCTCGGCGCACTTCCTCTGGATCGGCGACCGCACGCGGCAGCCGGATGGCGCGCATGTGGAGTTCCTGCGCGGGGTGAAGAACCCGCTCGGCCTCAAGGTCGGCCCGACCACGGATGCCGACGAGCTGGTGCGCCTGACCGAGATCCTGAACCCCGAGAACATCCCCGGGCGGCTGACGCTGATCAGCCGCATGGGGGCACAGAAGGTGGGCGAGAAGCTGCCGCCGCTGCTGCGCGCCATCCAGCGCGCGGGGCGCGAGGTGGTGTGGCTGTGCGACCCGATGCACGGCAACACCCACACCGCCGGCAGCTACAAGACCCGCTCCTTCGATTCCATCCTGGCCGAGCTGCGCGGCTTCTTCGACGCGCACCAGGAGGTGGGCACCTGGCCCGGCGGCGTGCATGTCGAGATGACCGGCAGCAACGTGACGGAGTGCGTGGGCGGCGCCCACCGCCTGACGGAGGCCGACCTCTCCGCCAACTACGCCACCTTCTGCGACCCGCGCCTGAACGCCGAGCAGGCGCTGGAACTGGCCTTCCTGGTGGCGGAGGAGCTGAAGGCCCGCCGGCCGGAGGGCGCGGCGCTGCCGCTGATCGCGGCGCAGTGACGCAGGGCCACAACTCGGCGATGGTGGAGGACACCGCCATCGCCCGCCAGACGGACGCCTATTTCAACCGCACCAAGGCCATCGTCGGCCGGTTCGGGGATGCGCGGGTCACCTACGCGGTGTTCATGCGCCGCCCCGTGGTTTCCGCCCCGCGGCTGATGATCGACTGGCTGGAGCGGGTCTCGGCGGCGCGCGGCACGCCCTTCGAGATCGAGCTGGTGCACAAGGAAGGCGAGTGGGTCGGCGCGGGCGACCCCATGGTCTATCTCACCGGCTCCTTCCACGCGCTGGCCGACCTGGAGACGCTCTATCTCCAGAAGCTCGGCCCCGCCTGCGTGGCGGCGCACAACGCCTTCCAGATGGCGCTGGAACTGCCCCGCGCCAGCTTCCTGGCCATGGATGCCCGCCACTGCGCCGGCGCCGAGATGCAGGAGATGATGGCCTATGCCGCCTCGGTCGGCAGCGCCGCGGCGCAGCGCGAGGGGGCGAAGGGCTTCATCGGCAACGCCAACGACGCCACGGCCCACTGGTTCGGCAAGAGCCATGGCTACGGCACCATGCCGCACGCGCTGATCGGCTACGCCCGCAGCACGGTGCGCGCCGCCGAGATGTTCCACGAGACCTATCCGGACGAGCCGCTGACGGTGCTGGTGGACTATTTCGGCCGCGAGGTGACGGACAGCCTCGGCGTCTGCCAGCGCTTCCCTGAGCTGGCGGAGAGCGGGCGGCTGGCGGTGCGGCTCGACACCCATGGCGGCCGCTTCCTGGAGGGGCTGGACCCGGCGGAATCCTACGCCGTGCTGGAGCGGCACGTGCCCGGCGCCATCCGCCGCTACCGCTCCGAGACCGAGCTGCGGCACCTGGTGGGCACCGGCGTCTCCGCCGCCGCCATCTGGCGCATCCGCGAGGCGCTGGACGAGGCGGGCTTCCCGAAGGTGCGGATCGTCGCCTCCTCCGGCTTCGGCGTGACCAAGTGCCGGGTGATGAACGAGGCGCGCGCGCCGATCGACGTGGTCGGCACCGGCAGCTTCATCCCCAACACCTGGAGCGAGACCTACGCCACGGCCGACATCGTCTCCTATGACGGCGTGGCGCGGGTCAAGCTGGGGCGCGAGTTCCTCCTGCACCGCAACGGCGCCCGCCGGAAGCAGCCGGCCAACTGAGCGGTGCGGGGCCGCACGGCCCCGCACCTCTTTCGTCACCGCGTTGCGGGGCGCGGCGGCACCGGCAGCCAGGCATCCAGCGCCAGCCGTCCGCCGCCGCGCACCGCCACCCAAAGCAGGCAGGCCGCCCAGACGCCATGCGTCGGCCAGGCGCCCGGGTAGACGAAGAGCTGGATCACCAGCGTCATCCCCAGCAGCGCCAGCGCCGCCAGCCGGCTGCCCAGCCCCAGCACCAGCAGCAGCGGGAAGGCGTGCTCGGCCGCCGCCGCCAGCACCGCCGCCACGCCGGGGTCCAGCAGCGGCAGGGCGTATTCGTCGCGGAACAGCTCCACCGTGCCGGGCGCCAGGGCGAAGCCCTCCACCTTGGTGCGGCCGGACTGCCAGAAGATGGCGGCGGGGAAGACGCGGCTGGCCAGCAGCAGGCCATCCTCCAGGGTCAGGGCGGGGCGGTTCATGCGGGGGCTCCATGGCTGCGCGGGCCGCGTTCCTGACGGAAGGCGCCCTGGCCGATGAGGATGGAAAGCACCGAGGGCAGGTCGAGGCCGGGATGCCCGGCGAGGGCCTGCCCGGCGGCCTCACCCAGCGGCCGGCCCGCCGCCAGGGCACGGGCGAGGGCCACCCCCCCGGGCGGCAGGCGGTGCACCAGCACGGCCTGGTGCGGCCGTGTCACCAGCGCCGCCTCCGGCTGCCAGGCGGAGAGGGGCCCGAGCGGCATCTCGCCCACCTGCATCGCCCAGATCGTCACCACCGGCTGCGCCGAGGCCAGCAGCCGCAGCGCCGGGTGGGGCCGCAGCACCCGCCGCTCCAGCCCCCCATCGGCGGTGGCGAGGGCGGCGAGGGAGAGCGGCGGCGCATCGGCGGCATGGAAGGCGCGGGCGCGCGCATCCTCCAGCCGCAGCAGGTCCGGCAGGTAGGGCAGCGCGGCGGCGGGCGGGAAGCCGGCCACGAAGCGCGGGAAGCCGCCGCCATAGGCCAGCATCGCCGGCGAGCGCGGCGGGTGGCAGCGGGCATAGGCGGCGGCCATGGCGGCGAAGAAAGCCTCGCCCACCACGGCCTGCCCGGCCGGGTAGCGCGCGGCCAGCGCCGCCACCAGCCCGGACAGCACGTTGTTGCGGTGGACGGCGAAGCGCCGCTCCGGCGCCTCGCCCGGCAGGGGGCGCAGCGGCGCTGGCAGCGGCGCCGCCGGGTCCAGCAGCGCGGCGGCGAGCGGCGCCGTCGAGGCGTCGGCCGGCAGCGGCGGGCGGGGGGCGGGGGCGATCATGCCGCCCGCCGTGTCCGGGCCGGTTGCAGCAGCGCCTCGGCCCGTGCTGCCTCGCGCAGCAGCACCGGCCAGGGCGGCACGTCATTGTCCCATTCGATCAGCGTCGGCAGCGGGCCGGTCGCCTCCAGCAGGCGGGCGTAGAGCGCCCAGACCGGGTCGGCCACCGGTGCGCCATGGTCGTCGATCAGCAGCGGCGGCCCCGCCTCCGGGCCGGTGGCGGCGGCATGGCCGGCGAGATGGACCTGCCGCACAGCGTGCAGCGGGAAGCATGCCAGCTCGGCCGCCGGGTCGGCGCCGCGGTTGCGCGCGGCGACGTAGAGGTTGTTGACATCGAGCAGCAGGAAGCAGCCGGTGCGGCGGGCGACCTCGGCCAGGAACGCGCCCTCCGGCATGGTCTCGCCGGCGAAGGCGACGTAGCTGGCCGGGTTCTCCAGCAGCATCGGTCGGCCGAGCGCCGCCTGCACCGCGTCCACATGGCGGGCCACCCGCGCCAGGGTCTCGGGCGTGTAGGGCAGCGGCAGCAGGTCGTTGTAGTAGATCCCGTCATGGCGGGACCAGGCGAGGTGCTCGGAGAAGCTCTCCGGCGCGTAGCGGGCGCAGAGCCGGCGCAGCCGCGCCAGATGCGCCCGGTCCGGCGGCGCCATGCCGCCGATCGAGAGGCCGACGCCATGCAGGGAGAGCGCATGGTCCTGGCGCAGCCGGGCGAGCTGGGCGTGCGGCGCGCCGCCTTGGCCCATGTAGTTCTCGGCATGCACCTCCAGGAAGCCCACCGCCGGCGGCGCGGCGATGATCGCTTCGAAATGCGCCGGCTTGAAGCCGAGCCCGGCGCGGGGAGGAAGGCGGGGTTCGGGCATGGCGGTGCTCCCGGCAGGGGGGCGCAAGGGGGGAAGGGCGGCGGGCTGGCCCGCCGCCACGGGGCCGGCCGGTGTCAGGCCGGGCGCTTGATCGGCGTCAGCGAGCCGGGGCCGTGCGGGGTGCCCATGGTGGTGCAGGTGCCGGCGGGCACCAGCTTCCAGGCATTGCCCTGGTAGTCGACCTTGGAGGTGCCGGCGCAGGTGGTGCCGGGGCCGGCGGCGCAGCCATTCTGCCCGGCCAGGGCAACGCCGTAGCATTTCTCGGTGGCGGCCTGCTGCGCGGCGGCCGGGGCGGCGCCCAGCGCCAGGGCCGTGCCGAGCGAGCCGAACAGCGCGAGGGCGAGGGTGGAGGAGGTGGAAGCCATGGGTCTGTCTCCGTGGTCGGCGGGGCCGGAAGCGGCCCACGGAGGCGGTTACGGCCTGGCGAACCCCGGCATTACACGGCACGGCGGCGGAATATTTTCCCGGCGCCGCGTAACGTCCCGCCCCTGGGCGCCGAACGGAGGCAGGCGCATGCAGCACAGGGGAGGCCGGGCTGACGGAGGATGAGGAATGGTCCGGCTGGATGCAGGCCGGCCTGGCCGGCGACGCCGCGGCCTACCGGCGCCTGCTGGAGGCGCTGACGCCGGTGCTGCGGGCGCGGGCGCGGCGCGGCTTCCAGCGCGCCGGCCTGCCGCCGGCCGAGGCGGAGGACGTGGTGCAGGAGGCGCTGCTGGCCATCCACCTGAAGCGCCACAGCTGGGACAGCGCGCGGCCGCTCGGGCCGTGGCTGGCCGCCATCCTGCGGCACAAGCTGGTCGATGCGCTGCGCCGCCGGCCCGCCGCGGCGCATGTGCCGATCGACGACCTGCTGGAGATCCTGCCCGCCGAGGCACCACCCGAGCCGGTGCGCGGACACGAGCTGGACCGGCTGCTGGCGCAGCTCGGCGCCCGCCAGCGGGACATCGTCCAGGCCCTCACGGTCGAGGGGCTTTCCGCGCGGGAGGCGGCGCAGCGCCTCCGCATGTCCGAGGGCGCGGTGCGCGTCGCCCTGCACCGGGCGCTGAAGACCCTGGCCCTGCTCACCGGAAGGCAAGCCGCATGAACACCACGGAACTCATCAACGCCCTGGTGCAGGACCAGGCAGCGCCGCGCTGGCGCCTGCCCGCCGCGCTGCGCATCGGGCTGGCGGCGGGGGCGGTGCCGGCCGCGCTGGCCGTGCTGCTGTGGCTGGGGCCGCGCGCCGGCCTGCTGGCGCTGCTGCCCACCGCGCCGCTGCTGCTGAAATTCGCCACCACCCTGGGCCTGGCCCTCTGCGCCCTGGCGCTGACGCTGCGCCTGGCGCGGCCCGACGGCACGCCCGGCGCCTGGCCCTGGGGCCTCGCGACGGTGGCGCTGCTGCTGGCGGGCGGCGTGGCGCTGGAGCTGGCCCTGGCGCCGGCCGCCGAATGGGGCGCCCGGCTGCGCGGACAGAACGCCCTGGCCTGCCTGATCCTGGTCCCGCTGCTGGCCCTGCCGCCGCTGGCCGGGCTGCTGCTGGCGCTGCGCCAGGGCGCGCCGCGCCGGCCGGGGCTGAGCGGCACCCTGGCCGGGCTGGCGGCCGGCGGCGTGGCCGCCGCGCTCTACGCCCTGCACTGCGTCGACGACAGCCCGCTCTTCCTGGCGATGTGGTACGGGCTGGGCATCGGATTCACCGGCCTGCTGGGCGGGCTGGCCGGCCGGATCTGGCTGCGCTGGTAGCGGGCGCCGCGCGGCGGGCTCAGGCGGCCAGCGCCGCCGGCGGCGCGCCGAGCACCGCCGCCATCCGCTCCCGGAGCTGCGCCTTCACCTCCTCCACGAAGGGGTTGTCCTCGGTGATGGTGCGGAACAGCGCCTCGGAATCCTGCGAGACCATGGCGGTGGCACGCATCAGCTGATCGAAGCTGCTGGTGGTGTGGGGCAGGGGCGGCATCTCCAGCCCCGCCACGACGCGGCCGAGCAGATGCGTCAGCCCCTGCACCCAGGCCATCTGCCGGTCATGCGCCTCCGGCGTCATCACCACCACCTCCAGCCCGAGGCGGCGCAGCATCCGCCCCGCCAGCCGCCCGCGCGCGCCGGTGCCGGGGCAGAGCACCAGCCGCAGCCCGGCGATGCCCTCCCTCCCGCTCTGCGGCCCGAACAGGGGATGGGTGCCGAGGATCTCCACATGCGCCGGCAGCAGGGCGCGCAGCGTGGCGAGCGGCCGCACCTTCAGCGAGCAGACCTCCACCACCAGCGCGCCGGGGCGCAGATGCGGGGCGATGGCACGCGCCGCCTCGGCCAGCCGCGCCACCGGCACGGCCAGCACCACCACGGGCTGGCCGGCGGCCTCCGCCAGTGTGGCGCCGCCGGGCCGGGCCGGATCGTGCCCGTGAACGGTGAAAAGCTTTTCGAGATGCGGCCGGGCGAAGGCGCCGAAGGCACCGAGGCCGATCAGGCCGAGAGACGGAAGCGGGGAGGGAGACATGAAAACCTCGGGCTGGGCTGGGCGCCGACGCCGAGGGGATGCTCCTGAAACACACATGCCGCCCGGCGGCGGCATGGTTCGATCTGGCAGGGTCGACCGGGCCGCTCTCTATGGAGAGAGCGGATAATAGGATCGCAGCGAGGGCGCGGCCTTGGTCATGGGCCGACCTTGCGCCCCCGCCGCGAGGCCTGTCAAGCGGCGGGCGGTTTGCGCCGGGGGATCAGATAACTGGCGCCTTGCGCCGGGGGATCAGATAACTGGCGCCTTGCGCCAGGGGATCAGATGACTGGCGCCCTGCGCCAGGGCGCGAAGGATGCCGCCTCCTGCTCGCCGAGGCGGGAGAGCAGGGCGGGCCAGCCGCGCAGCCCCTCTTCCAGCGAGGCGAGGCGGAAGAACTCGTTGGGCGCGTGCACATCCTCGTCCGGCATGGCGTAGCCGAACATCAGCGTGTCGATGCCCAGCATCTCCTGGAAGATGCCGGTGATGGGCAAGGTGCCGCCGATGCGCGCCCGCGCCGGGGCACGGCCCGCGGCCTCGCGCACCACCGCCTCGGCCGCCACGAGCAGCGGGTGCCCATCGGGCAGGGTGGAGGAGGGGGAGTTGCCGCCGGGCGGGCTGAATTCCAGCACCACCCCCTCCGGGCAATGCGCCTGGAGATGGTCCACGATACGCTGCCGCGCCGCGTCCGGGTCCTGCCCCGGCACCAGGCGGGCGGTGATCTTGGCATGGGCCTCGGCGGCGATGACGGTCTTGCTGCCGGCCCCGGTGTAGCCGCCCCACATGCCGTTCACGTCGATCGAGGGGCGGAGGGTGGTGCGCTCCCGCACGCTGTAGAGCGGGTCGCCATGCGGCAGGGCCTGCGGGCCGGCGTAGAAGGCGGCCTCGTCTCCGGCCAGCTCCGCGGCATCCGCCCGGTCGCGGTTGGTCAGCGGCGTGGCGTCGCTGTCGAAGCCAGGCACCTGGATGCGGCCCTCGGCGTCGTGCAGCGTGGCGACGAGGCGGGCCAGCTCATGGATGGCGTTGCGCACGGCACCGCCATAGCGGCCGGAATGCATGTCCTTCCCCGCCGAGCGCAGCGTCACCTCCAGCTTGCACAGCCCGCGCGAGCCGGTGTTCAGCGTCGGGATCGTGGTGCTGGCGCGGCCGCCATCGGCCGAGAGCACGGCATCGGCCGCGAGCAGCTCCCGGTGCGCCTCGATGATGCGGCGGATGCTGGGGCTGCCCGTCTCCTCCTCGCCCTCCAGGAAGAACTTCACGTTGACCGGGCAGCCGCCCTCCACCGCCAGGAAGGCGCCGATCGTCTCCACCGCGATGAGGGTGGAGCCCTTCACGTCCGAGGCGCCGCGGGCATAGAGCCGGCCGTCGCGGATGCTGGGCTCGAAGGGCGGCGTCACCCAAAGGTCGAGCGGATCCGGCGGCTGCACGTCGTAATGGCCATAGACGACGATCGTCGGCTTGCCGGGGGCGCCGAGCCATTCGCCATACACCGCCGGCTGGCCGCCGCCATCGAGCAGCCGGACATTCTGCAGCCCCAGCGCCTCCAGGCGTTGCAGCAGGAATTCCCGCGTGGCGCGCATCCCCTCGGCATAGGCCGGGTCGGTGCTGACGCTGGGCAGGCGCAGCAGCGCCATCAGGCGGTCGAGGATCGCATCCTTCTGCGCGACCAGATGGTCGGCGACGGCTTGGCTCATCGTGTCACTCTTCTTCGTTGCTGTCGGTCACAGGGGCGCCACGAAGCCTTCGGCGCCGTCGCTCACGGCGGGGTCGTGCGAGGGGATGACCAGCTCCGGCGCGTCGGCCAGGGCCAGCACGCGCTCGAAGGCGGCCAGCGCGTCGCCCACATGCCAGAGGGCGGGGAAGGGCACGCGCCGCTCCAGATGCGCGCGCAGCGCCACCGTGTCGCTGGCCAGCACCATCCAGCCACGCGCCGTGCGGAGGCGGACGAATTGCAGCCCGTCCGTGTGGCCGCCCGCATGGTGCAGCTCGAGGCCGGGGAGCAGCTCCACCACCCCGTCATGCAGCGCCAGGCGCCCGGCATGGAGCAGCGCGGTGTGGGCGGCGATGTCCTCCGCCCGGTAGCCGGCGCGCAGCACGGCGTGGCGCATGGCGGGGCCGTTCACATAGGCCATTTCCCGCGCCTGCATATGGAAGGTGGCGGCGGGGAAGAGGCCGGGCTGCCCGGCATGGTCCCAGTGCAGATGCGTCTGCACCACATGCCGCACCGCGCCCGGCTCGACGCCGAGCCGCGCCATGGCGGCGGGCAGGGTGCCGTCGGTGGGCTTGCCGAAGGCGGCGCAGGTCTCGGGGCTGGCGGCGGTGTCCATCGCCACCCAGCCCTGCGGGCCGCGCAGCAGGTAGGCGTGGTAGGCGAAGGGCGTCGGCGCATCGCCGCCCGCCCCTCCGAGGAAGGTCTGCGCCGCGCGCCGCGCCGGATCGCTGGCGAAGCGGATGGCATAGGCCTGCCACACCGCGCCGCTCATGGCCGCTGCCCCATCAGCGAGAGCCCGCCATCCACCGTGACGGTGCTGCCGGTGACATAGGCCGCGAGGCCGCTGGCGAGGTAGAGGATGGCGCCCGCCACATCCTCCGGCGTGCCGGTGCGGCCGGCGGGGATGAGGGCGAGCTTCGCCGGGCGCCAGGCCGGGTCCTGCCGGGCGGCGCGGTTGAAGTCGGTCTCGATGGTGCCGGGAGCGACGAGGTTCACCGTGATGCCATCGGGCGCCAGTTCCAGCGCCATCTGCCGGGCCAGCTGCATCAGCCCGCCCTTGGAACTGCCATAGGCCACGAGGCCGGGATTGGGCATCCACTGGTTCACCGAGGAGGTGAAGACGATGCGCCCGCCCTGGCCCGCCGCCCGCATCAGCCCCGCCGCCTCCCGGGCGAGGGCGAAGGCGCCGCCGAGATTGACAGCGTGGACGCGGGCGAACTCGGCGTCCGTCGTCTCGGCGAGCGGCTTGCGCAGCAGCATCCCGGCATTGCTCACCAGGATGTCGAGGCCCCCCAGCGCCTCGGCCGCGCGGTGGGCGAGGCCGGCGGCCTGCGCCGTATCGCCGAGATCCGCCTGCAGCGCGGGGCCGCCGGTCCGTTCGGCAAGGGCGGCGGCGGCCTCCGGCTCGGCATGGTGGTGGATGGCCACGCGCGCGCCGGCCCCGGCCAGCAGCAGCGCCGCGGCGCGGCCGATGCCCTCCGTGCCCGCGCCCGTGACAAGGGCGCGCCGGCCCGAGAGATCGATGGCGAGCGACATCAGCGGGCCGTGCTTCCCGCCGGGGTCACCTCGATGGCGAGGGTCTCCTCGTCGGCGCGCGGGGTGAAGTCCACCTTGTCCGCGCGCCCCGCCCACACCGCCTCGAAGGTGAGGATAGGGATGATGAGGTTCTCGGCCATGGTCTGCTCCATCACCGTCTCCAGCAGGGCGCGGCGCTGGCCTTCGTCGAGGGTGCGGCGGGCGCGCTGGATCAGCCCGTCCAGCGCCGGGTTGCCGATGCCGGAGTAGTTGATGGCGCCGAGGCCGAGTTCCTTGTTCGGGGTATGCACCTGGCTGGTGAGGAAATAGCTGCTCTCGCCCGTCAGGCTGCCCCAGCCGGCGGCGTGCAGCGGCCATTCGCGCCGCGCGCGGGCGGGGAAGAAGGTGGCGCGCGGCTGGGCGTTGAGATCGACGCGGATGCCGGCGCGCTGCAATTGCTGCGCCGCCGCCTCGCAGATCTTGCTGTCGTTGACGAAGCGGTCGTTCGGGCAGGCGAGGCTGGTCTGGAAGCCGTTGGGGTAGCCGGCCTCGCGCAGCAGGGCGCGGGCGCGCTCCAGGTCGAAGCGGGCGGGGGCGATTTTCTCCGAGTGGCCGAAGAAGCCCTGCGGCACCGCCTGGTTGGCCACGCGCGCGCGCCCTTCCATCAGCCGCTCGACGATGGCGGTGCGGTTGAGGGCGAGGGAGACGGCCTCGCGCACCTTCGGGTCCTTCCACGGGTTCTTCGCCAGCGGCTGCCCCTGCGCGTCCCGCGTGCCGGCGAGCGGCTCCTTCTCCAGCTCGGGGAACAGCATGTAGACATAGGCGGAGGGGCCGCTGAACACGCGCAGCCGCCGCGCGCCCTCGGTCTTCTCCAGCCGCGCCACGTCCTGCAGCGGCACGGCGTTGATGAAGTCCACATCGCCGGCCAGCAGGGCGCCGACGCGCGCGCCATCGCTCGGGATGGGGCGGAAGGTGACGCGCGACCAGGCGGGCGCCGTGCCGTGATAGGAGGCGTTGCGCTCCAGCACCAGCGGCTGCCCCGGCTGCCAGGAGGCCAGGCGATAGGGCCCGGTGCCGATCGCCGCCGCGCCGCTGTTGAACTCGCCCGTGCTGCGCACCCCCTTGGCCGAGGAGAGGATGAAGATGTTGGAGAGGTTGACCGGCAGCAGCGGCACCGGCCCGTCGGTGAGGAAGCGCACCGTGCGGGCATCGACCACCTGCACCTCGCGGATGCCCTGGATGTAGGTGGCGTAGCTGTTCGGGTTGCCCTGCACGCGCGTCACGCGCTCGATGGTGAAGCGCACATCCTCGGCGGTCAGCGTGCTGCCGTCGTGGAAGGTGACGCCCTCGCGCAGGCGGAACTCCCAGGTGGTGTCGTCCACCGCCTTCCAGGATTCCGCCAGCGACGGGCGGAGCTGGAGCGACGGATCGCGCGAGAGCAGCGTGTCGTAGATGTTGCGCAGCGCCGAGGTGTTGGTGCCGAGCAGGTTGAACTGCGGGTCCATCGTGCCCGGCTCGCCCTGCATGCCGATGGTCAGGCTCTGCGCCGCGCCCTGGGCCGCCGCTTCCTGGGTGGCGGCGAGGCCGAGCACGGCGGCGGCGGCGAGAAGGGCGGGCAGGGGACGGGGCGTGCGGGTGTGGCGCATGGGGCAGCCTTTGCGGCAGGGAAGGCCAATATCGGGCGCGCAACGCGGCGGCCTGTCAATCGGTGCGTAACCGTCTTGACGCGGCGCGCCATCCTGCGACCCTCCGCGCCATGCGCATCCATGTCCAGAACCCCGCCGACGAGACCGTCTTCCCCATCACGCCGCAGCAATGGGACGCGGCCATCGCGCGCGCGCCCGACATGGCGGATCTCCAGGTGAGCTTCGCCTCGGACGATGCCGGCTTCGCCGCCGCCATGGCCGATGCCGAGGCCATCGTCACCTGGACGAAGGTGGTGCACCAGCGCTTCCCGAAGGGTGCGCTGCCCGGCGTGGCGCCGAAGCTGCGCACCATCTTCTGCACCTCGGCCGGGCTGGACCGCCTCGCGCCCTTCGACTGGCTGCCGGAGCAGATGACGCTGCTGAACAACCGCGGCACCCATGCCGCCAAGGCGGGCGAGTTCGGCATCATGGCGCTGCTGATGCTGGCCAACCATGTGCCGTGGTTCGCGCATGACGCGCGCCAGGGGCAGTGGGCGCCGCGCTTCGCCTCCGTGCTTGCGGGGCGCACCGTCTGCGTGGTGGGCCTTGGCTCGCTCGGCGGCGCGGTCGCCGCGCGGGCGAAGCAGTTCGGCATGCATGTCATCGGCGTGCGCAGCAGCGCCACCCCGCACGAGTCGTGCGACGAGGTGGTGGCGCAGAGCGATATCGATTCCGTGCTGCCGCGCGCCGAGTTCCTGCTGCTTGCCTGCCCGCTGACGCCGCAGACGCGCGGCATGATCGACGCCCGCCGCCTCGCCCTGCTGCCGCGCGGTGGCAAGGTGGTGAATATCGGCCGCGGCGCGCTGTGGGACCAGGACGCGGTGTGCGACCTGCTGGAGAGCGGCCATCTCGGCGGCGCCGTGACCGACGTGGCGGTGCCCGAGCCGCTGGCGCCCGAAAGCCGGCTGTGGCGCACGCCGGGCCTGTTCGTCACGCCGCACATGTCGTCCGACGACCCGGCCACCTACAACGACCGCAGCCTGGACATCTTCTTCGAGAATCTGCGGGCGGCGCGCGCCGGCCAGCCCATGCCCAACCGGGTGGTCCCGGACCGGGGCTACTGAGGGGCGGGTGGAACCGGGGCCCGCGCGCGGGCCCCGGACTGGCGGTGGCCTATTTCGGCACCGCCGAGCGCGCGATGGGGGCGATGAACTGCGGCTCGGTGTCCCAGGGGAACAGGATCCAGGTGTCCTGGCTCACCTCGGTGATGTAGGTGTCCACCAGCGGGTTGCCGGCGGGCTTGGCATAGACGGTGGCGAAGTGGGCCTTGGGCAGCAGGCCGCGCACCACGCGCAGCGTGGTGCCGGTGTCCACCAGGTCGTCCAGCACCAGCCAGCCCTCGCCATCGCCGGCGGCGACGGGCGGCTTGGCCACCTGCGGCTCGCCGCGCACCTCCTCGTCATAGGTGATGATGGAGACGCTCTCGATCATCCGGCAATCCAGCTCGCGCGCCACGATGGCGGCGGGGATCAGCCCGCCACGCGTGATGGCGACGATGCCCTTCCACGGGCCCTTCTCGACCAGCCGCCAGGCCAGGGCCTTGCTGTCTCGGTGAAGCTGGTCCCAGCTGACGGTGTAGTAGCGCGGCGCCATGGTTCAGAACATCCTGCCGCCATTCGGGACGGCGAAATCGGGTCGGAGCAGCACCACCGCGCCCTCCGGGTCCGGCAGGCCCAGGGTCAGGACCTGGCTCTCGAACCCGGCGATGCGGCGGGGCGGGAAGTTCACCACGCAGAGCACCTGGCGGCCGATCAGCTTGTCCGGCGTGTAGTGCACGGTGATCTGCGCCGAGGAGCGGCGGATGCCGAGTTCCGGGCCCAGGTCGATCTCCAGCCGGAAGGCCGGCTTGCGCGCCCCCTCCAGGGGCTGCGCATCGACCACGGTGCCGACACGGATGTCGAGGCGGTCGAAATCTTCGATCGTCGCGGTGGCTTCCATCTCCATCCGATAGCGCAGCGGGGGCGGCGGTGGAAGTGGCCGCATTTACGCGGCGCGCCAGCCGTGCCAGCGTCAGCGCCCCGCGAGAGGCCGCCGAGGCCCGGCCGATGGAATGCTGCGCCGCGAAAGGCGCGCCGCCCATCCCCGGGCGCCGGCGGCCTCTCCCCCTGCCCATCGACGTTTTCGCTTCCGTAAGGACCATCATGCGCGACTTCCACGCCCCCGGCCGCAGCCCCGTCCTGGCCACGCATGGCATGGCCGCCACCTCCATGCCGGCGGCCACCCTCACCGCCATCGACATCCTGCGCCAGGGCGGCAACGCGCTGGACGCGGCCATCGCCGCCTGCGCCGTGCTGGCGGTGATCGAGCCGCAATCCACCGGCATCGGCGGCGACAATTTCTGCCTCTACGCGCCCGCCGGCACGGGGCAGGTGATCGCCATGAACGGCTCCGGCCGGGCGCCGGCCGGCGCCACGCCGGAGAAGCTGCGCGCCGATGGCCTCACCGCCATGTCCGCCACCTCGGCCCATTCGGTGACGGTGCCGGGCGCCATCTCCGCCTGGGAGAAGCTGAACAAGGCGCATGGCAAGCTCAGCCTGGCGCAGATCCTGGCGCCCGCCATCAGGATCGCCGAGGAAGGCCACCCCGTGCATGCCCGCGTGGCGAGCGACTGGGAATCGGCGGCGCCCAAGCTGGGCAAGCAGGCGGCCGCCGCGCGCCGCTTCCTGAAGGACGGCAAGCCCTACGCCATCGGCGACCGCTTCGCCCAGCCGGAGCTGGCCCGCACGCTGCGCGCCATCGGCGAGCGCGGCGCGAAGGCCTTCTATGAGGGCGAGATCGCGGCCGACATGGTGGCGACGCTGCGCGCCGCCGGCGGCACCCACACCGAGGCCGACTTCGCCGCCGGGCTGGACGTGGCCGAGTTCGTCACGCCGATCCAGACGCGCTGGAAGGGCCTCGACATCTTCCAGTGCCCGCCGAACGGCTCCGGCCTGCTGGTGCTGCAGATGCTGGGCGTGCTCGGCCAGTGTGAGACGCCGGAGCAGGGGCCGCTCTCCACCGAGCGGCTGCACCGCCACATCGAGGCGGCGCGCCTCGCCTACCGCGACCGCGATGGCTTCCTGGCCGATCCCTCGCAGGTCGAGGTGCCGGTGGCGAAGCTCACCAGCGACGAGTACACGCGCAAGCTGCGCGCGCTGATCCGCGACGACGCGGCGATGCCCGAGCTGCCGCCCGCCGGCATGGCCGAGATGCTGCCGAAGCACCGGGACACGGTGTATCTCTGCGTCGTCGACGCCGACGGCAACGCCTGCTCCTTCATCAACTCGCTGTTCGAGAGCTTCGGCTCCGGCCTGCTGGCCGAGAAGAGCGGCGTGATGCTGCACAACCGCGGCTTCGGCTTCCGCCTGGAGGAAGGCCACCCGAACTGCATCGCGCCGAACAAGCGGCCGATGCACACCATCATCCCCGGCATGGTGATGCAGGATGGCCGCGCCATCATGCCCTATGGCGTGATGGGCGGGCATTTCCAGCCGATGGGGCAGACGCTGTTCCTGTCCAACCACTTCGAGTTCGGCCTCGACGTGCAGGCGGCGCTCGATCTGCCGCGCCTCTTCCCCTACCAGGGCAAGGTGCAGGTGGAACGCGGCGTCCCGGCCTCGGTCATCGACCGGCTGAACCGGCTGGGCCACAGCTGCGAGCTGATCGACAAGCCGCATGGCGGCGGCCAGGCGATCCTGATCGACCATGCGCGCGGCGTGCTGATCGGCGGCTCCGACCCCCGCAAGGATGGCTGCGCGCTCGGCTATTGAGGGAATGGCTGCGCGGCGGGCCGCCGCGCAGCCCCTTGCCTGGACCGGATGAAAAGGAGCCTGCCGCGTGACTGAACCGTGTGACCTGCCCGCCGTGACCGCCCGCCGCCTGATCGGCGAGAAGAAGCTCTCGCCTGTCGAGCTGCTGGACTCCTGCCTCGCGCGCATCGGCGCCGTGAACCACGCCGTGAACGCCATGACGGCCATGGACGAGGAGCGCGCCCGCGCGGCCGCGAAGCAGGCCGAGCAGGCGGTGATGCAGGGCGCGGCGCTCGGCGCGCTGCACGGCCTGCCGCTCGGCATCAAGGACCTCGACGAGACGGAAGGGCTGCGCACCACCTTCGGCAGCCCGATCTTCAAGGATCACGTGCCCGCCAGGGATTCCTCCATGGTGGCCGACCTGCGCGAGGCGGGCGGCATCGTGCTTGGCAAGACCAACACGCCGGAATTCGGCGCCGGCGCCAACACGCGCAACGCCGTCTATGGCGCGACGGGCAACCCCTTCGACCCGACGCGCTCGGCGGCCGGCTCCTCGGGCGGCTCCGGCGTGGCGCTGGCCTGCTCCATGGTGCCGCTGGCCAGCGGCTCGGACACCGGCGGGTCCTTGCGCAACCCGGCGGCCTTCAACGGCATCGTCGGCTTCCGCCCCAGCCCCGGCCTGGTGCCGGCGGAGCGCCGCCTGCTCGGCTGGTCCAACCTGCCGGTGCTGGGCCCGATGGCGCGCGACATGGGCGATCTCGCCTTGATGCTCTCCGTCATGGCCGCCGACCACGCGCTCGACCCGCTGGCCTACACCCTGCCCGATATCGACGTGCGGCGCGGCATGCCGCTGCACGAGGCGGTGGACCTCTCCACCCTGCACGTGGCCGCCACGCCGGATTTCGGCTTCGCGCCGACCGAGAAGCACATCCGCGCCGTCTTTGCCGAGCGGATGAAGGCGCTCTCGCCCTTCTTCGCCAGCGTCGAGGAGAAGACGCCGAACTGTGACGGCGCCGACGAGACCTTCGCCATCCTGCGCGCGCTGAACTTCCTGGCCGCGCATGAGGAGAAGGTGCGGGTGCGGCCGCAGGATGTCGGCCCCAATGTGCGCGCCAATGTCGAGGAGGGGCTGCGCTACAGCGCCAATGACGTGGCCCGTGCCTCGGTGGCGCAGACGAAGATGTACCGCGCCTGGCAGGGCTTCTTCGAGAGCGGCGTGGACGTCATCATCACCCCCGCCATCACCCTCTCGCCGCGCCCGTGGAGCGAGCTGTACCCGTCCGAGATCGACGGCCAGCCGACGAAGAACTACTTCCACTGGCTGGCCATGGCCTACGCGGTGACGCTGGTGGGCCATCCGGCCATCAGCATCCCGCTCGGCGTGGACCATGCAGGCATGCCCTTCGGCCTGCAGATCGTCGGCCCGCGCGGCGGCGACGCGCTGGTGATCGCGGTGGCCGCCGCCATCGAGGCGGCGACGGCGGGCGACGCGGCGCTCGCCCGCCCGGTGCCGGACCTCGCCAAGCTGAAGGCCGCGCGGCCGATCAGCGAGATGCCGGGCTTCCTCAGCTTCGACTGAGGCGGAGAGCGCCGGGGGAGGGTGGCCTCCCCCGGCGGCGCGTCAGCGCCCGTTCGCCTTCCGCCATTCGGCGAAGGCGGCGAGGTTGCTCTCGTCGGTCGGCGGGTAGAGGCCGAGGATGCTCTGGCCGCCGCGCACCTTCTCCGTGACGAAATCCTCGAAGGCCGTCATCTCGGTGGCCTCGGTGGCGATCTCGTCGGCGAGATGCGCGGGGATGACGATGACGCCGTCATTGTCGCCGACGATGACATCGCCCGGGAACACGGGCGCGTCGCCGCAGCCGATCGGCACGTTGATGTCGATGGCCTGGTGCAGCGTCAGGTTGGTGGGCGCCGAGGGGCGGGCGTGGAAGGACGGCATGTCGAGCGTGGCGATCTCCGCGCTGTCGCGGAAGCCGCCATCGGTGACGACGCCGGCCACGCCGCGCTGCTGCAGCCGCGTCACCAGGATGCCGCCCGCCGAGGCGGCGCGCGGGTCCTTGCGGCTGTCCATCACCATCACCGCGCCGGGGGGGCATTCCTCCACCGCCTTGCGCTGCGGGTGGGCGCGGTCGCGGAACACGTCGAGCTTGTTGAGGTCCTCGCGCGCCGGCATGTAGCGCAGCGTGAAAGCCTCCCCCACCATGCTCTCCGCCATCGGGCGCAGCGGCTGCACGCCCTGGATCATCTGGCTGCGGAAGCCGCGCTTGAACAGCGCGGTGGCCAGGGTGGCGGTGCTGACCTGCTTCAGCTTGTCGCGGGTCTCGGGGCTCAGGGCCATGGGCGTTTCGCCTTCGCTCAGTAGATGACGGGTTCGGGGACGGGGGCGCCGAATTCGGTGCCCAGGAAGTCGAAGTCGCAGCCCTCGTCGGCCTGGCGGATGTGCTTGGTGAACATCCAGCCATAGCCGCGCTCGTAGCGCGCCGCGGGCTGCACCCAGGCGGCGCGCCGGCGCTCCAGCTCCGCCTCGGAGACCAGCATGTTGAGGCTGCGCGCCTGCACATCCATCTCGATGATGTCGCCCGTCCGCAGCAGCGCCAGCGGGCCGCCGACGAAGCTCTCGGGCGAGACGTGCAGGATGCAGGCGCCGTAGCTGGTGCCGGACATGCGCGCATCCGACATGCGCAGCATGTCGCGCAGCCCCATCTTCAGCAGCTTCTTGGGCATCGGCAGCATGCCCCATTCCGGCATGCCGGGGCCGCCCTGCGGGCCGGCGTTGCGCAGCACCAGCACGCTGTCCGGCGTGAAGGGATAATCCTCGTCCTCCACGGCCTTCTTCATCGAGGGGTAGTCGTCGAACACCACGGCGGGGCCGGAGTGCTTCAGGAACTTCTGGTCCATGGCAGCGGGCTTGATGACGCAGCCGGAGGGGGCGAGGTTGCCCTTCAGCACCGCGAGCGACCCCTCGCCATAGATCGGGTTGGAGAGGGGGCGGATCACGTCGTCATTGTAGACCTTCGCGTCGGCGATGTTCTCGCCCATGGTCCGGCCGGTGACGGTGAGGCAGTCCAGGTGCAGGTGCTCGCGGATGTTGCCCATCAGCGCGCAGATGCCGCCGGCGTAGAAGAAATCCTCCATCAGATAGGTGCTGCCCGAGGGGCGCACATTGCCGATGACGGGCACCTTGCGGCTGTAGCGCTCGAAATCGTCGAGGCCGATATCCTGCCCCGCGCGCCGCGCCATGGCGATGAGGTGGATGATGGCGTTGGTCGAGCAGCCCATGGCCATCGCCACGGCGATGGCGTTCTCGAAGGCCGGGCGCGTCTGGATCTTCTGCGGCGTCAGATCCTCCCACACCATCTCGACGATGCGGCGGCCGCAGGCGGAGGCCATGCGGATGTGGTTGGCATCCGCCGCCGGGATGGAGGAGGCGCCGGGCAGGCACATGCCGGCCGCTTCCGCAATCGCCGTCATGGTGCTGGCCGTGCCCATGGTCATGCAGGTGCCGTAGCTGCGGGCGATGCCCTGCTCGACGCCGAGCCAGTCCTTGTCGGTGATCTTGCCGGCGCGCAGCTCGTCCCAGTACTTCCAGGAATCCGAGCCGGAGCCGAGCACCTTGCCGGCCCAGTTGCCGCGCAGCATGGGGCCGGCGGGCAGGTAGATGGCCGGCACGTTGGCGCTGGTGGCGCCGAGCATCAGGCCCGGCGTCGTCTTGTCGCAGCCGCCCATCAGCACCACGCCATCGACGGGGTGGCTGCGGATCAGCTCCTCCGCCTCCATCGCCAGCAGGTTGCGGTAGAGCATGGAGGTGGGCTTGAGGTAGCTCTCGTCGAGCGAGATCGCCGGCAGCTCGACGGGGAAGCCGCCCGCCTGCAGCACGCCGCGCTTCACGTCATCGACGCGCTGCTTGAAGTGCGCGTGGCAGGGGTTGAGGTCCGACCAGGTGTTGAGGATGGCGATGATCGGCTTGCCGGTCCACTCCTCCGGCGCGTAGCCCATCTGCATGGCGCGGGAGCGGTGGCCGAAGGAGCGCAGGTCGGCCGGGCCGAACCAGCGGCGGCTGCGCAGCTCCTCGGGCGACTTGACGCGGGGCAGGGGGGAACTGCTCGGGGATTCGCTCATGGCGGCAGGGCTTCCGGGTCAGACAGGGTCGAGGGGAGCGCGGCCGGCGGCGATGGCGGCCACGTTGTCGAGGGCGCGCAGGCCCATCGCGTCGCGCGTCTCCAGCGTGGCGCTGGCGACATGCGGCGTGAGGAACACGTTGGGCAGGGCGGCGAAGCGCGTGTCGTAGTCGGGCTCGCTGCGGAACACGTCGAGCCCGGCGGCGAAGAGATGGCCGGAGGTGAGCGCCGCGAGCAGCGCGTCCTCGTCCACCAGTGAGCCGCGCGCGGTGTTGACGAAGACGGCGCCGCGCGGCAGGGCGGCGAAGGCGGCCTCGTCCATCAGCACGCCATTCGCCACGCCGCCCGGCAGGTGCAGCGAGAGGATCTGGCAGTGCGGCAGCATCTCGGGCACCGAGGCGAAGTATTCCGCGCCCTGCTCCAGATCGGGCGGGAGGCGGCTGCGGTTGTGGTAGAGGATGCGCATGCCGAAGCCGCGCGCGCGCTGCGCCACGGCCCGCCCGATGCGCCCCATGCCGACGATGCCGAGCACCTTGCCGGAGGGCCGCACGCCCAGCATGTCCGGCAGGCCGAGCCCCTTGCGCCAGCCCGCGCGCATCAGCGCCTCGTATTCATGCGCGCGGCGGCAGGCGGCGAGGATGAGCAGGAAGGCGAGGTCGGCGGTGCAGTCGGTCAGCACGTCCGGCGTGTTGGTCACCAGGATGCCGCGGGCGCGGGCGGCCTCGGCATCCATGTGGTCGTAGCCGACGCTGCTGTTGGCGATCAGCTTCACATGGCCCGGCAGCCGGGCGATGGCGGCGGCATCCAGCTTCACCTTGGGGCCGATCAGGATGGCCTCCGCCCGGTGCGCGGCGGCGGCGTCGATCGCCTCCTCCGTGCTCATGTCGTGCTCCGCCAGCAGGGCGTCGAACTCGCGGCGGGCGCGGTCTGTGGCGGCCGGGGTCAGGCGGCGCGCCACCAGGAGGCGGGGCAAGGCTCGGGGCAAGGCTGGGGCCATGGAACGTTTCCCTGATCCGGCCGTCGCGACAGGGCGGCCTTGCCATCCTCGATACCGGACATCACCTTGTCCGGCAAGCAGCCGATATTTCGGATTTCGCGTGCCGGGCTTATAAGGTTCCCACCATGTCCGTCATCCAGCCGCCTGCCGCCCTTCCCCTGCAGCCCTTCGGCCGCCCTCCCTCAGCGGGCGCCTTCGCCTATGTCAGCCTGCGCGAGGCCATCCTGACCCTGGCGTTGCCGCCGGGGGCGGTGCTCTCCCGCGCCGCGCTGGCGGCGCAGCTCGGCCTCAGCCAGACGCCGGTGCGCGAGGCGCTGATGCGGCTGGAGGCGGAGGGGCTGGTGGAGGTGGTGCCGAGCGCCTCCACCCGCGTGGCGCCGATCGACCTGACCAGCGCGCGCCAGGCACAGTTCCTGCGGCGCGCCGTGGAGCTGGAGATGGTGCAGGCGCTCGCCGCCGCGCCCCCGGCCACGCTGGGCGAGGTGCTGGCCGGGCACCTCGCGCGGCAGGCGGAGCTGGTGGCGCGGGAGGACCATGCCGGCCTTACCGCCGCCGACGACGCCTTCCACGAGGCGCTCCACGAGGCGGCCGGCATTTCTCCGCTCTGGGCCATGGTGCGCAGCCGCAGCGGGCATCTCGACCGGCTGCGCCGCCTGCACCTGCCCGCGCCCGGCAAGGCCGAGACCATCCTGCGCGAGCATGAGGCGATCGCCGGCGCCATCCTGGCCGGGGACGGCGCCGGCGCCGCCATGGCGCTGCGGCGCCATCTGGCGGACACGCTGGGCCGGGTGGAGACGCTGCGCGCCGCCCAGCCCGGCCATTTCACCGGTGCCTGAGGCGCCGCCTCAGCCGAGAAAGGCCAGGGCCACGCCGCAGGCTTCCTCGGCCGGCACCAGGATGCGGCCCGGCTTCTCCAGCATCGGCACCCCGCCGGACTGGAGCGCCGCCCGCGCCGCGTCCAGCCCGGTTCCCCCGGTGCGGAAGCTCAGCGCCACCATGCGCTCGCCGCTGGCGGGCAGCTCCGGCAGGCCCTCGCCCCAGTGGCTGCGCGCGGCCTCGGGCAGCAGCACCAGCACGGCGCCCTGCGCCGCCTGGATGGCCAGCCCCCCCGCCACGGGCCGGATCGCCTCCTCGCCGAACAGCGCCTTGTAGGGCGCCAGCGCCCGCGCCGGGTCGTCGCTGACGATGCCGAACTCGGCGATGCCGGTGACGCCATTGGCATGGCGCTGCCATTCCGGCCGCCACACCAGCTCCGGCGTGAAGTGGTGGCAGAAGAAGACGCGCCCGCCGAAGGTGACCTCCGGCCCCAGATGCGTCACCCGGAAATGCGCCTCCGGGCTGGTGCCGTCCGGCAGCGCGACGGGGCGGACGAATTCGCGGGACTCCTGCACCGGCAGTCCGGCGGCGGCCACGCGGTCGCGGAAGCCGGCATCGGCCGGCGGCTTGAACACCAGCCCGCCCAGGCCGGCCGGCATGCTCAGCAGCTCCGGCCGCGCCGCCGCGCGGCCCGGCTCGAAGCCCAGCAGCTCCAGGTAGTCCGTGCCGAAGATGGCGAGGTTGTTGCTGGAACCCAGGGAGTGATGCCCGCGCTCGGTGAGCTGGAAGCCGAGCCGGGCATAGCGCCCGGCCGCGTCGTCCAGCCTGTCGCCGACATTGATCACCACATGGTCGATGGCGGGCTGCAGCACGGCGGTCATGGGCCAGATCCTTTCCTGCGGGTTCGGAGCCGCATCATGGGCCGTGCCGGGGGCTTTGCGAAGCCGGGTTGAGAACGCGGCGCATTCTCTCCAAGTGCCTGAAAAATCGGCGGAAACTGCGCCTGCCGGGTTGCCTCGCCCGGGCTCCGCGGCAACAATGCCGGGCAGGAGAGCCACCCGCATGAAACGCTTCCAGGACCTGACGGAGGCCGAGACCCTCGCCCTGGCGGTCGCCAATGAGGAGGAGGATGCCCGCATCTACCGCAGCTTCGCGCTGCGGCTGCGGGCCAGCTACCCCGCCTCCGCCGCGCTGTTCGACGCGATGGCGGCGGAGGAGGAGGAGCACCGCCACCGCCTGCTGACCCTCTACGAAGCGAAGTTCGGGCGGGAGATGCCCTACATCACCCGGCAGGATGTGCGCGGCTTCATGAAGCGCCGCCCGGTCTGGCTGATGCGGGATCTGCGGATCGAGACGGTGCGCGCCCAGGCGGCGCTGATGGAACGCGAGGCCGGCCAGTTCTATGCCCGTGCCGCCGAGCGCGCGCGTGACACCGAGGTGCGCCGCCTGCTCGGCGACCTCGCCGAGATCGAGCAGAAGCACGAGGACCGCGCCGCGGCGCTGGAGGCCGAGCTGCTGCCCGCCGACGCCCGCAGCGCCGAGGATGCCGAGGCGCGGCGGATGCTGCTGCTGCAGGTGGTGCAGCCGGGCCTGGCGGGGCTGATCGACGGCTCCGTCTCCACACTGGCGCCGATCTTCGCCGCCGCCTTCGTCACGCAGAACTCGGGCGATGCCTTCGTCGTCGGCCTCGCCGCCTCCATCGGCGCCGGCATCAGCATGGGGCTGACCGAGGCGCTCTCGGACGATGGCGAGATCACCGGGCGCGGCCATCCCTGGCTGCGCGGCGGCGTCTGCGGCGTGATGACGACGCTGGGCGGCCTCGGCCACACCCTGCCGTATCTGATCCCGGATTTCTGGACCGCCACGGCGGTGGCCGGCGTGATCGTGGCGCTGGAGCTGTTCGCCATCGCCTGGATCCGCTGGCGCTACATGGAGACGCCCTTCACCAGCGCCATCGTGCAGGTGGTGCTGGGCGGCGTGCTGGTGCTGCTGACGGGCATCTTCATCGGCAGCGCCTGAAGGGGCCGCGCCACCCCTTCAGGCGGGACCGATCCGCCCCTCCGAAAGGCGCAGCACCCGGTCGTGGTGGCGCACCACGGCGGGGCGGTGAGCGATGGAGAGGATGGCGGTCTCCGGCAGCTCGCGCCGCAGCGTGGCGTAGAGATGCTCCTCCGCCTCCGGGTCGAGGCTGGCCGTCGCCTCGTCGAGGAACAGCCAGCGCGGCTTCAGCAGCAGGGCGCGGGCCAGCGCCAGCCGCTGCTGCTCGCCGCCCGAGAGGCGGCGCTCCCAGGGCTCCACCGCGTCCAGCCGGCCGCGCAGCGCGCCGAGGCCGGCCTGTTCCAACGCCGCCACTACCGCCGCCTCCGGATACCCTGCCGCATCATGCGGGTAGCAGATGGCGGCGCGCAGCGTGCCGAGCGGGATGTAGGGGCGCTGCGGCAGGAACAGCGCCTCGCCCGGCGGCAGCGCGATGCGCCCGGTGCCGAAGGGCCAGATGCCGGCGAGCGCCCGGAACAGGGTGGACTTGCCGCTGCCCGAGGCGCCGGTGATGACCACCGCCTCGCCTGGCGCCAGGTGCAGCGCGGCATCCTGTGTCAGGGCGCGGCCACCGGGCAGGGCGATGGAGAGCGCCTCCACCCGCAGCCCGTCGCCGCCGCCGGCGGTGAGGGAGGGGCCTTCCCCGGCCGCGTCCTGCGCCGCCCGCAGGGCGCGCTGGAAGCCGGTGAGGCGCTCCACCGTGGCGCGCCACTCGGTCAGCCGCGCGTAGTTGGTGACGATCCAGGAGAGCGAGCCCTGCACCTCGCCGAAGGCGGAGGAGGTCTGGATTAGCCCGCCGAGCTGGATGCGCCCGGCGAAGAAGGCGGGCGCCGCGACGACGATGGGAAAGATGACCGCGAGCTGCCCGTAGCCCGCGGTGAAGAAGGTGAGCTGCTTGGTGGCGCGCATGATGCCCCACCAGTTCTGGATGACGGCGCCGAAGCGGGCCAGCAGGCCGCGCTTCTCCTGCGCCTCGCCGCCATGCAGCGCCACGCCCTCCATGGTCTCGCGGAAGCGCACCAGGGCGTAGCGGAAATCCGCCTCCACCCGCTGCTGCAGGAAGTTCAGCCCGATCAGCTTGCGGCCGATCAGGTGCGCCAGCCAGGTGCCGAGCCCGGCATAGAGCAGCGCCACCCACACCATGTAGCCGGGGATGGAGAGGCCGAAGACCTCCATCGGCCCCGACAGGCCCCACAGCACCACCACGAAGGAGGCCAGCGTCACCACCGCGTTCATCAGCCCGAGGCCGAGGACGAGGGTGCCGTCCACATAGAGGCGGGTGTCGTCGGCGATGCGCTGGTCGGGGTTGTCGGTGCCGGCATCGGTCAGCGCGATGCGGTAATAGGCGCGCTTCTCCAGCCAGCCGGAGAGCATCCGGTCGGTCAGCCAGCGGCGCCAGCGGATCTGCAGCGCCTGCTGGAGATACAGCGCATAGACGCCCACCAGGATGTAGGCCGCGGCAATGAGCGAGAAGCCGGGCATGAAGCCTTCCTCGCCGCCCTGGCCCCACAGGATCAGCCCGGTGAAGGCCGCGAAGTCCTTGGCCTCCAGCGCGTTGTAGAAGGCGCGCTGCCAGTAGGTGAGCAGCACGCCCATGCCCACCAGCGCCAGGTTCAGCAGCACGACCACGGCCAGCAGGCCACGCGCGCGCCAGCGTTCCTCGCTGTTCCAGTAGGGGCGCGCCAGCGCCCAGGCCTCGCCGAGGAAGGGAAGGATGCGCCGCATGGAAAAGCGACCTCGCAGGTGAAGGGAAGCGGCCCGCGCGTCAGGCCGCGCCGGCGGCGCGCAGGCGGATGACGCCGCGCACCTCCTCGGCCGGCACCGGCTTGCCCTTGCGCAGGATCTCGATGCGCCCTTCCTTCTGCAGCTTCAGCGCGGCGTGGCGCACGGGTGTCATCAGGCTGCGCCATTGCGGGTCCGGCATCAGGGCGCGCGCCACCTCGCTCGGGCAGATAGACTTGCCGGGGCCGCAGGCGGCGGTCTGGCGCAGGATCTCCTCTCCCAGCGCCTCGAGGGAGGGGCGTTTCGGCTCGGCGGACATGGGCGGCACTCCTGGCAGGGCGATCTCAGCGGATGCGGGGTGTGAGGCGTGTGAAGCTGATCAGCGCCGCGCCGGCGGCGATGGTGGCGGCGACGCCGAGCGCCGCCGTGGCGCCATTCTCCCCGGCCAGCCGCAAGGTCAAGGCCGCCATCGCCGCGCCGCTGGTCTGCCCCAGCAGGCGGGAGGTGGAGAGCATGCCACTGGCGCCGCCGCTGCGCTCGCGCGGGGCGGAGGAGAGGAGGGTGCGGTTGTTGGGGCTCTGGAACAGCCCGAAGCCGAGGCCGCACAGCGCCATGCGCCAGCCGATGTCGAGAGCGGTGGGCGCCTCGGGCAGCCAGGCCAGCAGCGCCAGCCCTGTGGCCATCAGCCCGAGGCCGAGGCCGCCCAGCAAACCTGCCGGCAGCTTGTCGGAGGCACGCCCGGCCAGCGGCGAGACGATGATGAGCACCAGCGGCCAGGGTGTCATCAGCAGCCCCGTCTCCACCTGGCTGCGGCCGAGGCCGTGCTGGAGGAAGAAGGGCAGGGCCACGAAGGCCAGCATCTGCGCCGCGAAGGAGCAGATGGCGGTGGCGACCGACAGGGCGAAGATGGGGATGCGCAGCAGATCCACCGGCAGCAGCGGCGCCGGCCGCCCGGCCTGGCGCCGCACCAGGGCGATGCCGGCCGCCACGCCGCCGGCCAGGATCAGCCCCGCCTGCCAGGGGGCGGCGCCGCGGGCGAACTGCTCCAGCGCCGTCATCACCAGGCCGAAGGTGGCGGCGCTGAGCAGGGCGCTGGCCGCGTCGAAGCGGCGCCGGGCGCGCGGCGTGGCGGGCAGGAAGCGGATGGCGAGCAGCAGCGCCAGCGCCCCCACCGGGATGTTGACGGCGAAGATCCAGGGCCAGTGCGCCACGCTCAGGATGCCCGCCGCCACCGTCGGCCCGAGCACGGAGGAGATGGCCACCACCAGCGCGTTGACACCCACGCCCTGCCCCAGCAGGCGCTGCGGATAGATGAAGCGCACCAGCGCGGTGTTGACGCTCATCAGCCCGGCGGCGCCCAGCCCCTGCACGGCCCGCGCGGTGGCGAGGCCGGTGAGGGAATCGGCCATGGCGCAGAACAGCGAGGCGATGACGAACAGCGCCAGCCCCGTGCGGTACACCTTCTCATGCCCGATCAGCTCGCCCAGCGAGGCCAGCGGCAGCAACGCCATCACCACGGCGATCTGGTAGGCGTTCACCACCAGGATGGCGTCGGAAGGCGGCACGCGCAGATCGGCCGCGATGGCGGGGAGGGCGACATTGGCGATGGAGGAATCCATGACCGCCATGGCGATGGAGACGGCGAGCGCCAGGACCGCCCAGAGCCGCTGCGGCTGCGGCAGGCCATCGTTTTCCTCTTGCATCCGGCGCCGTTTCCTCCTGTGGGGGCAGAGGCGCCGACCATGCGCCCGGGCACGCCCCGGCGCCAGAGGGCGGGGCCGGGGGACGGGGCTGCGGGGCGCGCAGGGCAGCGCGCCCGCCCTCAGGCGTAGGCGCGCTCCACCCGCGGGCCGGGCGGCGGATTGCTGGCGATCTCGCGGATGATCTTGCGCCGCACCGCGCCCTCGAAGGCCTGGAAGCCCTCCGCCACCATCAGGAAGGCGCCCGGGCCGCCGATGACCTCGTCCCGGTAGTAGTCGTCGAGCGGCGGGGTGAGGTTGGCGAACTGCGCGGGGGGCGGGGTGCGGTCCAGCACCGCCAGGCCGTTCAGGATGATGCCCCGGGACAGCGCGTCGGCGCGCGCCTGGGCCAGCGGCCGGCCGGAGTTGTTCACGCCGTCGCCGGAGATGTCCACCACCTGGCGCGTGCCCTCATAGCCCTGGCCGAACAGCGTGGCCGCGTAGTCGATGGCGGCGGAGATCGAGGTGTAGAGGTGCGTGCGGCGCGGCGCGGCGTCGATGGCGGCGGCGAAGCGCTCGCCGCTCTCCCGCCCGTCGATGCGCGCCCAGGGCACCAGCAGCTCCTGCACGTTCCAGTCGGACCAGGTGAAGAAGCATACGGCGATGGAACCGATCGCCCCGCGCGCGATGCCGTCCAGCAGGCGCGGGTCCCGGAAGGCGGCGGCATAGCCGCGGAATTGCAGCTCCTGCTCCTCCGCGTCCACCGAGCGGCTGACATCCACCGCCAGCGCCAGCTCCACATCGACCGGCTCCACCGCCCTGGCCCGGCCCGCGGCCAGGAGGGCGGGCGCCGCCAGCAGCCCCGCCGAGGCATGGCGGACAAAATCCCTACGTCGCATCCGACTCTCCGTCAGTCGAGGCCGTGCACGGCTTTCCCTCAGTCTCAGACTAGGGGAGAATTTTTGTGCGCTGCAACATGAGAGATGTCATGGCTGTGTCTCACGCCATGCGGGGCGAATTCGGCGCCCGGGGCGGCAACCCATGGCCGCCCCGCCCGCTTCTCTATCCTTGAACAGGAGTGAGGGACCCCATGCGAGTCCAAGGCCTGCCAGACACCGGCATCCGGGCGCAGATCCCGATCCCGCCGACCGATCCGCCGGCGCCGATGCCGCCGCCCGGCGAGCCGCCGGGCCCGGACCTGCCGGAGCCGCCGATCGACGAGCCGCCGGGGCCGGACCAGCCGACGCCGGATGCGCCCGACATCCCGCCGCTCGGGGATCCGCCGGGCGACCCGCCCACGCGGATGAACTGAGGGATTACACCCACCCGGCCGGGCGGGGCGCCATGGCGCCCCGCCCTTTTTTCATGCCGCCGCCGCGCGGAGGGCGGCATGAAAAAAGGGGCGCCTCGCGGCGCCCCCCTCTCGTTCCGTGCGGAACCGGCCTGCGTGATCAGCGCAGGACGATCTCGACGCGGCGGTTCTGCGGCTCGCGCACGCCGTCGGCCGTCGGCACCAGCGGGCGGCTCTCGCCGAAGGCCTGCACGCCGATGGCGGAGCGGGCGACACCGAGGCGGACCAGCTCGGCGGCGACCGCATCGGCGCGGCGCTGCGAGAGGCGCTGGTTGTACTGCGGCGAGCCCGAGCGGTCGGCGTGGCCGGCGATCTCGATGCGGGTGGTCTGCACGCGGCTGCTGTTCTGGGCGGCCTCGGCGATGATCTGGCGGGCGCGGTCCGTCAGGTCGGCGCGGTCGAAGTCGAAGAACACCAGATAGGTGCGGGCCGGAGCCGGGGCAGCGGCGGGCGCGGGGGCCACGACCGGCACGGGCGCGGCCGGCACCGGCTGGTTGAAGGCGTAGCGCAGGCCCAGCATGGCGGAGTGGTTGTGCGCCTGGTCCACCTCGTAGCTGCCGCGCGAGACGACGCCGCCCGCCGGGTTGCGCACCGTGCCGTCGAACTTGGTCTGCAGCGCGCCCGTGTAGCGGTACTCGGCGGTGACCGAGAGGCCCGGCACGGCGGTGATCGGGAAGGCCAGGCCGGCGATGCCCTGATAGGCGAACTGGCCGGCGGAGTCATCGATGCGGACGCTGTTGGCGCCGGCCGGCAGGCGGGCGCCGCTGGCTTCCAGCTCCGTCCACATGTAGCCCACGCCACCGCCGATGTAGGGAACGACGGCCACCGGCATGTTCGGGAACCAGCGCGGCAGCTGGAAGTCGTAGAACACGTTCGCCATCACGGCGTACTGCTGCATGTCGCCGTCGATGTTGCGGAAGGCCACGCCCGGCGCGCCGCCGGCGCGGTTCTGGAAGCCGCCCAGGCGGTCGACGTTGTTGTAGCGGTAGCTGCCCTCGATCTCGGTGCGGAAGCCGTTGCCAAAGCCGTAGCCGACCGAGAGGGCGCCCATGAAGCCCTCCTCGAAGCCGAGGTTGCCCTGGCGGTTGCCCGAGGTGCCGTCGAAGTAGGCGGCGTTGCCGCCCTGGGCCGTCAGGCCACGCGCGTCGGAGTGGTTCCAGCCGGCGCCGGCGCCGATATAGACGCCCGAGACCGGCTCGGCCGCGGCGGTCGGCAGCCAGCCCATGGGCGAGTACCAGGGAGAGGAAGAGGTGCCCTGGGCAAGGGCAACGCCCGGCGTGGCGAGGACGGTGGCGGCGAGAAGCAGGCGACGAAGCGTCATGGTCATATTCCTTGGCAACCCAGTGGACGGGCGCAGGGAAAACCAGGGTTTCATCTCCAAGTTGCGGTACGGTTTTGCAATGAATGGGGCCTGTGGCGAAACTGTCACAGAGTTCGGTCCAGACTGGTTAAATTGCTGTTTTAGGCAGGAAATCGCCCTGCGAGCCTGGGTGGGACAGCGCACGATGCGGCGGCGGGGCGGTGCCGCCCACGCCGCGGCGCGGGGAAGGCCGGATTCGGCGCACGTTCTTGTGAATCGGGCGCAGCGAAACCGGCCCCGCCGCCGGGCCGGCCTTCAGAAGCCGGCGCCGGGCTGCGCGAGATAGGCGGCCTCGGCGGCGGTGTCCGCCCGCCCCAGCGCCGCGTTCCGGTGCGGGAAGCGGCCGAAGCGGCGGATCACTGCCCGGTGCCGCCAGGCATAGTCGATGACGCCGCCGGGCTGGCGGGACGGCGCGTGGTCCCGCAGGCCCTCGAACAGTGCGACGGAAAGCTCCTGGTCGGTCATCGCCTCGGAATGCTCGAAGGGCAGGTAGAGGAAGCTCCGCTGCACCGGGTGCAGCGCCAGGTCGTGCCGCCGCTCCAGCACCACCTGGCGGGCGGTGGCGCGGGCATGGGCATCGCTGGCGAAGGCCCGCGGCGTGCTGCGGAACAGGTTGCGGGGGAACTGGTCGAGCAGGATCATCAGCGCCAGGCCGCCCTCCGGCGTCTCCGCCCAGCCATCCAGCGCCCCCTCCCGCGCCGGGTCCACCGCCGCGCCGAAGCGGGCGCGGATGGCCTCGTCGAAGGCGTCGTCACGCTGGAACCAGCGGGGGCGGAACACCGTGGCGTCGTCGCCGAACCAGAAGCCGAGGACATCCGGCGGGGAGAGGCTCATGCCGGGCGCGCCGCGCGGGCCAGCACCTGCACCGAGTGCAGCGCCTCCCGCCCCGCGAGGTCGCGGATCTGGTGGCGGCAGGAGGTGCCGTCGGCCACGATCAGGTCTTCCGGCGCCGCCGCGCGCACCGCCGGGATCAGGGAAAGCTCCGCCATCGCCTTGCTCGCCTCCAGATTCTTCGCCTCGTAACCGAAGCTGCCCGCCATGCCGCAGCAGGAGGAGGCGATGGGCGCCACCTCCAGCCCGGGGATGCGGCGCAGCGTCTTCACCGCCGCCGGGAAGGCGCCGAAGGCCTTCTGGTGGCAATGTCCGTGGATATGGGCGCGGGGGGCCTGGATGCCGTGCAGCGGCAGCAGCCCATCCTCCTTCGCCAGGAACTCGGTGGCGAGGAAGGCGCGCTCCGAGAGCTTCCGGCTCTCCTCCCCGGGGAGGAGGGAGAGGAACTCGTCGCGCAGGGTGGTGAGGCAGGAGGGCTCCAGCCCGATCACCGGCGCGTCGCTGTGGGAGAGTGCCGCCAGCGTGCGCCGGGCCTCCTCCCGCGCGCGGTCCACCATGCCGGCGGCGAGGTAGGTGCGGCCGCAGCAGAGCGGGCGGCCCTCATGCGCATGGGCCGGGCGCACGCGGTAGCCGGCATGGCCCAGCACCGTCACGGCGTCGCGCAGCACCTCCGGCTCGTAGTAGCGGTTGAAGGTGTCGGCGAAGAGCAGCACCTCCCGCTTGGGGCCGCCCGTTACCGCCTCGCGGTCGCGGAACACGTCGCGGCGGAACTTCGGCAGGGTGCGGCCGGCGGCCAAGCCCAGCATCCGCTCGGAGAGGCCGGCGAGGCCGGGGATGGTGTCGCGTGCGTTGGCCACCTCCGGCAGCCGCGCCGCCCAGGGCGCCCAGCGCGGCAGCTCGGCGATGATGCGGTCCTTCAGCTTGATGCCATGCTTCCGCGCCCTTGCGTGCTGCACCTCGATCTTCATCTTGGCCATGTCCACGCCGGTCGGGCATTCCCGCTTGCAGCCCTTGCAGGAGACGCAGAGCGAGAGTGCCTCGGCCACCTCGTCGCCGGCCAGCGCGTCCGGCCCGACCTGGCCGGTCAGCGCCAGCCGCAGCGTGTTGGCGCGGCCGCGCGTCAGGTGCTGCTCCTCCCGCGTCACGCGGAAGGAGGGGCACATGACGTTGGCGTCGAACTTCCGGCAGGTGCCGTTGTTGTTGCACATCTCGACGGCGCCGAGGAAGCCGCCCTGCGGCCCGGGCCAGGCGGACCAGTCCAGCGCCGGCTTCACCGTCTCGTCCGCGCGGTAGCCGGGCGGGTAGCGGAACAGAGAGCGGTCATCCATGCGCGGCGCGCGGACGACGCGGCCGGGGTTGAGCAGCCCCTCCGGGTCGAAGCCGTCCTTCACCGCCTCGAAGGCGCGGACGATGCGGGCGCCGAACATGCTCTCGTGGAACTCGGAACGGACGATGCCATCCCCGTGCTCGCCCGAGTGGCTGCCCTTGTATTCGCGGACGAGGGCGAAGCACTCCTCGGCGATGGCGCGCATCTTCGCGACATCCGCGCCATCCTTCATGTTCAGCACGGGCCGCACATGCAGGCAGCCGACGCTGGCATGGGCGTACCAGGTGCCCTTGGTGCCGTGGCGCTCGAACACCGCGTTCAGCCGCTCGGTGTAGTCGGCGAGGTCGGGCAGGTCGACCGCCGTGTCCTCGATGAAGGAGACCGGCTTTCCGTCGCCCTTCATGCTCATCATGATGTTGAGCCCCGCCTCGCGCACCTCGGCGATGCTGGCCTGGAGGGTGGCGTCGGTGGCGCGCACCACGGCACCGGGGTAGCCGAGATCGCCCATCATCTCGTCCAGCCGCGCGAGGTCGCGCAGCAGGGCCGCGTCGTCATCGCCGTGGAACTCGACGATGAGCAGGCTATCCGGCTCGCCGCGCACGATCTGGTCAATGGTGGCGCGGTAGATCGGGATGGAGCGGCCGAGGTCGATCATGGTGCGGTCCACCAGCTCGACCGCCTCGGGGTTCAGCGTGACGAGGTGCTGGCTGGCGGCCATGGCGGCGCGGAAGGTGGGGAACTGGCAGATGCCCAGCACCTTGCGCGGCTTGATGGGCCACAGCTTCAGGTCCAGCGAGGCGGAGAAGGCGAGCGTCCCCTCGCTGCCCACCAGCAGCCGCGCCAGGTTGCCGCGCCCCGCGGCCCGCGCTGCCGGCGTCAGCGCCTCGATGTTGTAGCCGCCGACGCGGCGCAACTGCTTCGGGAAGCGCGCCGCGATCTCCTCCGCCTCGGCCGCCCCCAGGGCGCGCAGCGACTGCACCAGCGCGGCGACGCCGGCCGGCATCCCCGCCCCGAGATTGTCCGGCAGCTCGCCGAAGGTATGCCGCTCGCCGCTGGCCAGCAGCGCGTCGATGGCCAGCACGTTGTCGGCCATCAGCCCGTAGCGGATGGACTTGCTGCCGCAGGAATTGTTGCCCGCCATGCCGCCGATGGTGCAGCGCGCCCAGGTGGAGGGATCGACGGGGAAGAACTTCTTGCGGAACTTCAGCGCGTCGTTCAGCGCGCCGAGGGCGATGCCGGGCTCGACGCGGGCGATGCCGGCCGCCTCGTCCACCTCCAGCACGCGGCGCAGATGCTTGGTGCAGTCGATCACCAGGGCGCGGTTGACGGTCTGGCCGCACTGGCTGGTGCCGCCGCCGCGCGGCAGCACGGGCACGCCGGCCTCGCGGCAGATGGCCAGCGCCGCCTGCACGTCCGCGATGGTCTTCGGCACCAGCACGCCGACCGGCTCCACCTGGTAGATGCTGGCATCCGTGGCGTAGCGGCCGCGGTCGGCGGGGGCGAACTTCACCTCGCCCTCGGTCTCGCGCTTCAGCCGCGCCGCCAGGGCCGGGTCGCCGGGGCGGACCTTGGAGTGGTGGATGGCGTTCATCGGGCGTTCCCTGGGTGGCAGCCTGCGGGGCAGGAGAGTGCCTTCTCCCTAGCGCAGCCGGGCGCTCCTGTCCGATCTATAATGCTCATCAATCCCACGAGCCGAACTCATTGGCGCGGCACATGCACCGCCCGTAAGAGATCGGGCCATCAGCCCGTCCAGGGAAGGAAGCGATCCATGGCCTATTTCCAGTCCAAGCCCACCGCCGGCCGGCATTTCCTGCAGATCCCGGGGCCTTCCAACGTGCCGGACCGCGTGCTGCGCGCCATGGACAACCCGACCATGGACCATCGCGGCCCGGATTTCGGCCTGTTCGGCAAGCAGTTGCTGGAGAAGGTGAAGCAGGTCTTCAAGACCGAGCAGCCGGTGATCATCTACCCCGCCTCCGGCACGGGGGCGTGGGAGGCGGCGCTGGTCAACACCCTCTCCCCTGGCGACACGGTGCTGATGTGCGAGACGGGGCAGTTCGCCTTCCTCTGGCGCGAGATGGCCGAGCGGCTGGGGCTGAAGCCCGAGCTGATCCAGACCGACTGGCGCCGCGCCGCCGACGTGCCCGGCATCGAGGCCCGGCTGCGGGCGGATACGGCGCACGCCATCAAGGCCGTCTGCGTGGTGCACAACGAGACCAGCACGGGCTGCACCTCCCGCATCGCCGAGGTGCGGGCGGCGATGGACGCCACCGGCCACCCGGCGCTGCTGCTGGTGGACACCATCTCCTCGCTCGGCTCGATGGACTACCGGCATGACGAATGGGGCGTCGATGTCACCGTCTCGGGCAGCCAGAAGGGGCTGATGCTGCCGCCGGGCCTGTCCTTCAACGCTGTCTCGGAAAAGGCCCTGAAGGCCAGCGAGGGTGCGAAGCTGCCGCGCAGCTTCTGGGACTGGAAGCCGATGATCGCCTCCAACGCCACCGGCTACTTCCCCTACACCCCCGCCACCAACATGCTCTACGCGCTGGACACGGCGCTGGACCTGCTGCTGGCCGAGGGGCTGGAGAACGTCTTCGCCCGCCACGACCGCCACGCCGAGGCCACCCGCCGCGCCGTGCGCGCCTGGGGGCTGGAGGTGCAGTGCGAGGACCCGCGCCACTATTCCTCCGTGCTGACCGCCGTGCGGCTGCCGGAGGGCCACTCGGCCAACGCGCTGCGCGCCGCCATCCTGGAGAAGTTCAACATGTCGCTCGGCAATGGCCTCGGGCGGCTGAACGACCGGGTGTTCCGCATCGGCCATCTGGGCGACTTCAACGACCTGGCGCTGATGGGCACGCTCTCGGGCGTCGAGATGGGGCTGCGCATCGCCGGCGTGCCGCACAAGGAAGGCGGCGTGAAGGCCGCCATGGACTACCTCTCCGGCAACGCCTGAACCCCTGAACGCCAGCGGAGCGGCCGCGCCCCGCTGGCAACCGGCATCGCGGCGGCGCGTTGATGGCATCATGCAACAGAGCATCACCATCAGCCGTCCCGCCGCCGAGGTCTTCGCCTATGTGGCGGACATCCGCCACTGGCGGGAATGGCTGCCCCACCTTCGGCGCGAGGAGACCGGCCCGCCGGAGGGCAAGCTCTCGGCGGACAAGGCCGCCCTCACGGTGCGCTGGCCGTTCGCTCCGAGCGGCGAGTGGCGGGTGGAGGGCGAGGGAAAGGTGGCCCGCCTTTTCCTGACGCTCGGCACCGACACCGCCCAGCCCAACGACCCCACGGAGCGGGAGACGCCCCAGGAGGCCCTGGCGCACGGCATGGAGGCGGCCCTGCAGAGCCTGAAATCGCACCTCGAGCGTGCCGAAGGCGGCGATCCCGTCCTCCACCCCCCTGGTGCCCCGCTCCGCGCCTATGGGCGGGATGCGGGCGAGGATGTCGATCACACGGAGCAGAACCCCTGAGGCCTTCCTCCCGGAAGGCCGCAGGGGCGGGAAGGACCGGCGCCTGACGGTTCAGTGCGCCGCTTCGGGCTGCCGCACCAGTTCGCGGCAGATCTCGGCGGCGATGCTGAAGGAACGAAGCCGGGCCGTGTGATCGTAGATCTGCCCGGTCAGCATCAGCTCGTCCACGCCTGTCTTCTCCACGAATTCCCCGATCTGGCGCCGCACCGTCTCGGGCGACCCCACCGCCGAGCAGGAGAGGCTCTGGCCGACGCCGGCATAGCGGGCCTCGTGCTGCAGCGCCGCCACATCCTCGGCCGGCGGCGGCAGCTTGCCCGGCGTGCCGCGCCGCAGGTTCAGGAACTGCTGCTGCAGGGAGGTGAACAGGCGCTCGCCTTCCGCGTCCGTGTCGGCGGCGAAGATGTTCATCGCCGCCATGCTGTAGGGGCGGTCGAGCTGGGCGGAGGGGCGGAAGCCCTCGCGATAGATTTCCAGCGCCTGCATCATCGCCTGCGGCGCGAAATGCGAGGCGAAGGCGAAGGGCAGCCCCAGAGCCGCCGCCAGCTGCGCGCTGTAGAGGCTGGAGCCCAGCAGCCAGAGCGGCACCTCCATGCCGCCGCCCGGCACCGCCTGCACCGGCTGGCCGGGCTGCACCGGCGCGAACCAGGCGCGCAGCTCCACCACATCCTGCGGGAAGCTGTCCACGTCGCCGGAGAGGTTGCGCCGGAGCGCGCGGGCGGTGCGCATGTCGGTGCCCGGCGCGCGGCCGAGGCCGAGGTCGATGCGGCCAGGGAACAGGGCGTTCAGCGTGCCGAACTGCTCGGCGATGACCAGCGGCGCGTGGTTGGGCAGCATCACCCCGCCCGAGCCCACGCGGATGGTGGAGGTGCCGGCCGCCACATGGCCGATCACGACGGCCGTGGCGGCGCTGGCGATGCCCGGCATGTTGTGGTGCTCGGCCAGCCAGAAGCGGTGGTAGCCCAGGCGCTCGGCGTGCTGCGCCAGGTCCCGGGCGTTGTGGAAGGCGTGGCTGGCTTCCTCGCCCTGCTTGATGGGCGCGAGGTCGAGGACGGAGTAGCGGATCATGGATATGCCTCCCCAGGCGGGTTGCGGGGATGGAGAAGGACCCCGCGCGGGGCAGGGCAGTCCTCCCCGATATGGGGCACGGGGGGCCTCGCGTCAGGGGGGTGCCTTGGCAGGAGGGTGGTGCCGGCCCCACCTTGGGCGCTGAGCAAGGAGGCCCATGCCATGACCACCGAGATCGACCCCGCCACCCGCACCGAGCTGGAGGCCGCCGCCTTCCGCCGCCTCGTCGAGCACCTGCGGGAGCGGACGGATGTGCAGAACATCGACCTGATGAACCTCTCCGGCTTCTGCCGGAACTGCCTCAGCCGCTGGTACCGCGAGGCCGCCGAGGCGCGCGGCATCGCCCTGCCGGACCCGGAGGCGCGCGAGGCCATCTACGGCATGCCCTACAAGGAGTGGCAGGCGAAGCACCAGAAGGAGGCCTCGGCCGAGCAGAAGGCGAAGTTCGCGGCCAGCAATCCGGGGCACTGAGCCGGGGTGCCGGGAAGCGGGCGAGGGGGAGGGGCGCAGGTCCGATCCATTTGCCCGCCCTGGCCGGCGCCGCTATACCCGCGCCCCTCCGGCGCCGCCTTCCGGCGCCGGGTCTGGTCCGTTTCTGGAGACGATGATGAGCGATTTCGACGCGCAGGAGGCCCAGGCCAGCCGCGAGCGCCAGGAGGCCGATCCCGAGGCGGAAGTGGGCGGCATCGCCGCCGACCGCCTGCGCTCGATCATCGAGCGGGTGGAGCGGCTGGAGGAGGAGCGCAAGGCCCTCGCCGACGATATCAAGGACATCTTCGCCGAGGCCAAGTCGGCCGGCTTCGAGGTGAAGGTGATCAAGCAGATCCTGCGCATCCGCAAGCAGGAGCCGGCCGAGGTGGAGGAGCAGGAGACCCTGCTCGACCTCTACCGCCGCGCCCTCGGCATGTGATGCGCCCGCGCCCCGCGCCGCCCCTTGGGGGCCGGCGCGCCGCGCGCCGCCATGCTGGCGGAATCGTAGCGGGCCGCCCTCCCACGGGGCCTCCCGGCCCCTTGCACGCCGCGGAACCTTGCCGTGCCATCCTCCCTCGCCAGCACCCTGGCCACCGTCTTTGCCCTGCTGTTCGGCTACGCGCTGCTGCAGATGGGCAACACGCTGCAATCCTCCCTGCTGGCCGTGCGCGGCGGGCTGGAGGGCTTCACCGCCACCGAGATCGGCCTGGTCGGCTCCGGCTTCTATGTCGGGCTGATGCTGGGCTCGCTGCGCGGCGGACGGCTGGTGCGGATGGTGGGGCACACGCGGGCCTTCGCGGCGCTGGCCGCCATCGCCTCCATGGCGCCGCTGCTGCACCTGCTGGCGATGGACCCCTGGGTCTGGCCGGTGACGCGGGCGCTCACCGGCTTCTGCTTCGCCGGCCTGTTCATCGTGGTGGAAAGCTGGCTGAACGGCGCCGCCAACGCCTCTGTGCGCGGGCAGATCCTCAGCGTCTACGGCATGACCGGCATGATTGCCGGCGTGGCCGGGCAGATGCTGCTGACCATGGGTTCGCCGCGCGGCTTCGCGCTGTTCTGCGTCATCTCCATGATCATCTCCTTCGCCCTGGTGCCGGTGGTGCTCTCCCGCGCCCAGGCGCCGGCGCAGCCGGATGGCGATGCCGAGCTGAATCTCGGCCGTCTCTACGGGCAGTCGCCCTTCGGCGTGGTGGCGGCCTTCCTTAGCGGCATCAGCACCGGCGCCTATTACGCGCTCGGGCCGCTCTTCGCGCAGCGGCTGGGGCTGGAGGCGGCGGCGGTGGCGGTGTTCATGGCCTGCGGCTCGCTGGGCGGCTTCGCCGCCACCTGGCCGGTGGGCTGGCTGTCCGACCGCATCGACCGGCGCGGGCTGATCGTCGGCCTGTCCATCCTGTCCACGGCGGCGCTGCTGTGGATGGTGCTGCTGGTGCCCGAGGACCCGCCGCGCTGGATGGCCTACAGCCTGGTGGCGCTGTTCGGCGCCATGGTGATCCCCGGCTACAGCCTGATCCTGGCGCATGTGAACGACCACGTGCCGCCGGGCGAGTTCGCCGCCGCCTCGGGTGGGCTGCTGATCCTGTGGGGCGCCGGCTCGGCGCTGGGCCCGATCATCGGCGGCACGGCCATGACCACGCTGGGTAATCCGGGCCTCGGCTGGCTGATCCTGTCCGCCCAGCTGCTGATCGCGCTGTGGGGCCTCTACCGCATGCGCCAGCGCGCCGCGCCGGAGGCGAAGGAGGACTTCCTCGTCATGCCCGTCCAGCCGGTCAGCACCGAGCTGGTGGCCGTGGCGCAGGAAGCGGCGGTGGAGCGCGAGGAGGCCGCCGCGCAGGAAGCCCTGGCCGAGGCGGCGGCGCCGGAGCCGGAGCCGGAGCCGGGGCAGGAGCTGCCGCCGCCACGCTGAGGCCGCCGGAGGGCGGGGGCCGGAGAAAGAGCTCGCTTCAGAAAGAGCTTGCTTCGGGCGGCGCGGATCTCTAGATAGGCGTCTGACGGAAACCGCACGGCCATTTGCGCCTCACTGGTCATCCATGACCATATCGGTTTCTTCCCGGCCCAAGCATTTCAGGAATGGCCTGCAACCCTCTGAGGTTGGCGGCGTTCTGGCCTGCGGAACCCCGCAGGCCCTATGGCTTGGCCGGTTTTCACGACATGACACCAAGCCACGGCGGCCTTCGCTATGCCGCCCAAGAAGGATAGAACTACCTTGAATACGCATATCAACGAGCCGCGCCTGCAGACCATGCCGGAGGCCCACAAGACCTCCATGGTGGTGCAGGGCAGCGCCTCCACCGGCCTGTCGCAGGCCGAGATCCGCCGCCTCGTGATGGAAACCATCGGCTGAGGCAGCGGCCATGGCCGGGTTTCCCGGCCATGGGGGTCAGCCGTAGAGCTGATCGAGCTTCGCCGCGTGGTCCTTCAGCACCACCCGGCGCTTGATTTTCATGGTCGGCGTGAGCTGGCCATTCTCCACCGTGAAGGGCGCCACGGTGGCGAAGTGCCGGATGCGCTCCACCCCCGACAATTTGCCGTTCACCCGCCGCACCGCCTCGGCGAGCGCGGCCTCGGCCGTGCCCTCGGCGGGCACCAGCAGGGCGGCGATGCCGGGCCGGCCCTCGCCGGCCACCACCGCCTGGGTGATCGCCGGCTCGGCCATCAGCAGGCTCTCGATGCGGGCGGGGCTGACCATGTCGCCGCCCAGCGTCTTGATGAAGTCCCGCTTGCGGTCCGTGATGCGCAGCGCCGGGCCGACCATCTCGCCCACATCCCCGGTGTGCAGCCACACCTCGCCGCCCTCGGTGCGCAGGGCCTGGGCCGTGGCCTCCGGGTTGTTCCAGTAGCCATCCATCACCAGCGGGCCGCGGATGACCACCTCGCCATCCTCGGCGATGCGCAGCGTCACCCCCGGCAGCGGGCGGCCCACCGCGTGCCGGTTGTTCTCCCACGGCACGTTCACGCTGATCACCGGGCCGGCCTCGGTCTGGCCGTAGCCCTGCAGCACCGGCAGGCCCATGGCCATGAAGAAGCCGGACAGCTCCGGGTCCAGCCGCGCCCCGCCCGAGACCAGCGCCGCCAGCCGCCCGCCGAAGCGGGCCTGGATGCGCCGGCGCACCAGCCGCTCCAGCACCGCGTCCTCCAGCCGTTCCAGCGCGCCCAGCGGCGGGCCGTCCAGCCGGCGCAGGCCGAGCCGCAGGGCGCGCTCGAACAGGCGCCGCTGCCAGGGTTTCTGCTTCTCCACCAGCGCCAGGATGCGCGCCCGCAGCACCTCGAACAGCCGCGGCACGGCGGTGACGACCTGCGGGCGGATGTCGGTCAGCTCCGCCGCCAGCCGCTCGGCGCCGCGGCTGAAGACGATCTCCATGCCGAAGGAGCAGAGCAGGTAGCTCACCGTATGCTCATAGGCATGGGAGAGCGGCAGGAAGGAGAGGTAGCAGGCGTCCCGCGGCAGGCCGAGACGGCGGATGAAGCCGGCGATGCCCTGCCGGTTGGCCAGCATCGCCCGGTGCGGCAGCATCACGCCCTTGGGCGGGCCGCCGGTGCCCGAGGTGTAGATGAGGCAGGCCAGCCGCCCGGCGGGGATGTGCTCCACCTCGGCCACCAGCATCGCCAGGTCGCCCTGCACCGCCGTCAGCTCGGCCCAGGAGACGGTGCCGGCGCCATCCTCCATCGAGATCAGCAGGTCCAGCCCGCCGAGGCCGGCCGCCTCGGCCACCGCCTGGGCCAGCCGGGTGGTCGAGACGATGGCGCAGCGGGCGCCGGAATCGCGCAGCAGATGCGCGTGGTCGGCCACCGTGTTGGTGGTGTAGGCCGGCACCGAGACGGCGCCGATCGCCATGATGGCGGTGTCGGCCACCAGGAATTCCGGACGGTTCTCGGCCACCAGCATCACGCGGTCGCCAGGGCAGACGCCGCGCGCCCGCAGCCCCGCCGCCACATCGGCCACCTGAAGCGCGAATTCGGCCCAGCTCAGGCTGCGCCAGCCGCCCCCGCGCCAGAAGCGCAGCATCGGCCGGTCGGGCCAGGAGCGGGCCAGGCCCAGCATCAGGGCGGGCAGGCTGTTCCAATTGTCCTCGGCGCGCATGGCGGGGGGCGTTTTCCTTGTTCCGAACAGGGGAAGGCGGCCGGACGCGGCCAGGCAGAGGCGGCACCCCGGCCGGTCTTGCCGCCGGCCCGGGGCCCGGCGCCGGCTTCCCCGGCGCCGATACATGGGGGGGAGGCGCTTGGCCTGCCCCGCCATGGGCTTATATCGGGAAGAGCGAACCCACAACCGCAAGGCCTCCCGTGCAGCTTTCCAACCTCCGCCCTCCGCATCGCGACACCGCCGGCCGTCCACAGGGGGGCAATGGTGGGAATGATGGCTCCGGGGCGCTCCCCGCCTGGGACCTGGCCGATCTCTACGCCGGCCCCGCCGACCCGGCCCTGGAAGCCGACCTCGCCCGCGCCGACGGCGAGGCCCGCGCCTTCGCCGAGGCGCATTCCGGCAAGCTCGCCACCCTCTCCGGCGACAGGCTGGCCGAGGCCATCGCCACCTATGAGCGGATCGAGGAGGTACTGGGGCGGGTCATGTCCTTCGCCTCGCTTACCTTCGCCGGCGATGCGCAGGACGCGGCCAATGGCCGCTTCTACCAGACCATGCAGGAGCGGGTGACGGCGATCTCCAGCCACACCCTGTTCTTCACGCTGGAGCTGAACAAGCTGGAGGAGGCGGCGCTGGAGAAGAAGCTCTCCGGCTCGAAGGCGCTCGCCCGCTACCGCCCCTTCCTGCGCGACCTGCGCGTGTTCCGCCCGCACCAGCTCTCGGACGAGGTGGAGCGCCTGCTGCACGAGAAGGAGGTGACCGGCCGCGCCGCCTGGAACCGCCTGTTCGACGAGACCATCGCCGCCATGGAGGTGAAGGTGGAGGAGGAGACGCTGAACGTCTCCGGCGCCCTCAACAAGCTCTCCGACGGCGACCGCAAGGTGCGCGAGGCGGCGGCGAAGGGCGTCTCCGCCGCCTTCGGCGAGAAGGCGCGGCTGTTCACGCTGATCACCAACACTCTGGCCAAGGACAAGGAGATCATCGACGGCTGGCGGCAGTATCCGCGCCCCGGCAGCAGCCGCAACCGCGCCAACATGGTCGAGGACGAGGTGGTGGACGCGCTGGTCAGCGCCGTCGTCGCCAGCTTCCCCAGCCTGTCGCACCGCTACTACGCGATGAAGGCGAAGTGGCTGGGCCTGCCGAAGCTGCAGCACTGGGACCGCAACGCGCCCCTGCCGGACGAGGATGACAGCGAGATCCCGTGGGAGGCGGCGCGGGAGCGGGTGCTGAAGGCCTATTCCGGCTTCAGCCCGGAGCTGGGCCGCATCGGCGCCCGCTTCTTCGACAAGCCCTGGATCGACGCCGCGCTGCGCCCCGGCAAGGCCTCCGGCGCCTTCGCCCACCCCACCGTGCCGAGCGCGCACCCCTACCTGCTGCTGAACTACCACGGCAAGTCGCGCGACGTGATGACGCTGGCGCATGAGCTGGGCCATGGCGTGCACCAGATCCTGGCGGCGGAGCAGGGCTACCTGATGTCCGGCACGCCGCTGACGCTGGCCGAGACCGCCTCGGTGTTCGGCGAGATGCTGACCTTCCGCGCCCTGCTCGACGCCGAGACCGACCCGAAGCGGCGCCGCGCCATGCTGGCCGGCAAGGTGGAGGACATGCTGAACACGGTGGTGCGGCAGATCGCCTTCTACCGCTTCGAGACGCTGCTGCACGACGCCCGCCGCAAGGGCGAGCTCTCCCGCGAGGAGATCGGCGCGCTGTGGATGCAGGTGCAGACCGAGAGCCTCGGCCCGGCCTTCGAGTTCACGCCGGACTACGAGATCTACTGGTCCTACATCCCGCACTTCGTGCACACGCCCTTCTACGTCTATGCCTACGCCTTCGGCGACTGCCTGGTGAACGCGCTCTACGGCGTGTTCCAGAATGGCGGCGTGCCCGGCTTCCAGGAGAAGTACCTGGAGCTGCTGCGCGCCGGCGGCACGCTGCGGCACAAGGATCTGCTGGCGCCCTTCGGCCTCGATGCCTCCGACCCCGCCTTCTGGCACATGGGGCTGAACGTCATCGCCGGCTTCATCGACGAGCTGGAGCGTACCGATGGCCAATGAACGACCGGGGCGCGCCCGCGCGCGCGACGAACGGGAGCACACGGATGGCTGAGGACCGCGAGGGCAGCACCCTCTTCGGTGAGATCCGCCGCATGGCGCGCACCTCGGGCGCGGTGGGCGGCATCGCCGCCCGCGTGGCCGGGGAGCGCTATCTCGGCATCAAGACCGACAAGATGGTGCACGCCAACGACCTCAAGGCCCTGCTCGGCGGGCTGAAGGGGCCGCTGATGAAGGTGGCGCAGTTCCTCACCACCGTGCCGAACGCGCTGCCGCCCGAATACGCCAAGGAGCTGGCCGCGCTGCAGGCCAATGCGCCGCCGATGGGCTGGGCCTTCGTCCGCCGCCGCATGTCCTCCGAGCTGGGGCCGGCCTGGCAGTCGCGCTTCGCCAGCTTCGGCCAGGAGGCCTCGGCCGCGGCCAGCCTCGGCCAGGTGCACCGCGCCACCCTGCCGGACGGGCAGGTGGTGGCCTGCAAGCTGCAATACCCGGACATGGCCAGCGTGGTGGAGGCCGACCTCCGGCAGCTGAAGATCGCCATGGGCCTGTTCGCCCGGATGGACGACGCCATCCAGCACGACGACGTCTATATCGAGCTGTGCGACCGGCTGCGCGAGGAACTGGACTATGCCCGCGAGGCGGCGCAGATGCGGCTCTACAACCGCATGCTGGCCGACGAGCCCACCATCCGCACCCCCGAGCCGGTGGAGGCGTACAGCACCCGCCGGCTGCTCACCATGACCTGGCTGGAGGGCCGCCCGATCCTCGACCGCCTGGCCGAGGACCCCTCGCAGGAGGAGCGCGACGCCTATGCCCGCGCCCTGTTCCGCGCCTGGTACGTGCCCTTCTACCGCTATGGCGTGATCCACGGGGACCCGCACCTGGGCAACTACCAGGTGCGCCAGCCCACGGCGGAGAGCGAGGCCGGCATCAACCTGCTGGATTTCGGCGCCATCCGGGTCTTCCCGCCCACCTTCCTCACCGGCGTGATCATGCTCTACGAGGCGATCCGCGACGGCGATGACGACAAGGCGGCCGAGGCCTACCGCATCTGGGGCTTCACCGACCTCTCGCGCGAGAAGATGGCGGTGCTCGGCCTCTGGGCGAAGTTCCTGCACGAGCCGCTGCTGGACGACCGGGTGCGGCCGATCCAGGAGGTGGACGACCCGGATTTCGGCCGCAAGGTGGCGGCCGAGGTGCATGCCGGCCTCAAGCGCACCGGCGGCGTGAAGCCGCCGCGGGAGTTCGTGCTGGTGGACCGCGGCGCGGTCGGGCTGGGCAGCGCCTTCCTGCGGCTGGGGGCGCGGCTGAACTGGCACCGCCTCTTCAACGAGCTGATCGCCGACTACAGCGAGCAGGCGCTGGCCGCGCGGCAGGCCGAGGCCCTGGCTGCCGCCGGGGTGCCGCCGCCGGTGGCGCGCTGAGGCAGGCCGGGGCCCCGGCAGGGTGGCGGTGCCGCCCTGTCAGAGCAGCCCCGCCTGCCGGAAGGAGAAGTGCCGGCCATTGCCGATCACCAGATGGTCGTGCAGGGCGAGGCCGAGCGCGGCGGCGGCACGCTGCAACTCGGCGGTCATGGCGCGGTCGGCCTCGCTGGGGGTGGGGTCGCCGCTCGGGTGGTTGTGCACCACGATCAGCGCCGTGGCGTGCAGCTCCAGGGCGCGCCGCATCACCTCGCGCGGATAGACGGGGGTATGGTTGACCGTGCCGCGTGCCTGGGCCTCGTCGGCCAGCAGGCGGTTGCGGCTGTCGAGGAACAGCACGCGGAACTGCTCAACCCGCTCCCGCGCCAGGGCGGCGTTGAGGTAGCCGAGCAGCCGCTCCCAGTTGTCCAGCACCGGCTGGTCCCGCAGCTCGGCGCGCAGCAGGCGCAGGGCGGCGGCCTGGGCGGTCTTCAGCGCGGCCATGCCGGCCTCGCCCAGCCCCTCCACCTGCCGCAGCTCGGCGACCGGCGCGCTCAGCGCGGCACCGAGGCTGCCGAAGCGGGAGAGCAGGGCACGGGCGATCGGCTTGGTGTCGCGCCGCGGCAGGGCGAGGAACAGCAGCATCTCGACCAGCTCGTGGTCGAGCAGCGCATCGGGGCCGTGCGCCAGCAGCTTCGCCCGCATCCGGGCGCGATGGCCTTCCGCGCTCATCGCCAGCGGGCGCGGCGCGGGGGTCAGGGAGTCCGGCAGGGCCGGCGGCAGGGGAAGGGCGGGGCCGGCCTCGCCCAGCCCGCGCGTCTTGCGCATGGGACCTCCGTTCTCGACCGGAGGTTGAACCGGGCAGGGTGCGCTTGTCCAGCGCCCGGATGCCACCGCCGGGCCGGCGGTGGCAGGGAACTCAGGCCTGGTAGGGGGGCTTGTGCAGCCCGGCGGGGGAGAAGGTGAACACCTCGCACCCTGTCTCGGTCACGCCCACCATGTGCTCGAACTGGGCGGAAAGGCTACGGTCGCGCGTCACGGCGGTCCAGCCATCGTCCAGCACCTTCACGTCGTGGCGGCCGGCATTCACCATCGGCTCGATGGTGAAGAACATGCCCGGCTTCAGCAGCGGCCCTTCGCCGGGGCGGCCGAAATGCAGGACGTTCGGCGCGGCGTGGAAGTGGCGGCCGATGCCGTGCCCGCAGAAATCCCGCACCACGCTGAAGCGGTGGCCCTCGACATAGCTCTGGATTGCGTGGCCGATGTCGCCGAGACGGGCGCCCGGCTTCACCGCGGCGATGCCGCGCAGCAGGCTCTCATGCGTCACGTCCATCAGCAGCCGCGCCTTGGTGCTGGGCTGGCCGGCGGCATACATGCGGCTGGTGTCGCCGTACCAGCCATCGAGGATGACGGTGACGTCGATGTTCAGGATGTCGCCATCGGCCAGCGTCTTCGTGCCCGGGATGCCGTGGCAGACGACGTGGTTGATGGAGATGCAGGAGGCGTGCTGGTAGCCCCGGTAGCCGATGGTGGCCGAGGTCCCGCCGTTCTCCTCGATGAACGCCAGGATGAGCGCGTCCAGCGCGCCCGTGGTGACCCCCGGGCGGACATGCTCGGTGATCATGTCCAGCGTCGCGGCGGCCAGCTGCCCCGCGCGGCGCATCCCTTCGAAATCTTCGGGCGCGTGCAGGATGATGCGCCGCGCCTCGGCACCGGATTGTTCCATGTCGCGCAAGATGCGCAAGACGCCCTTTGGTTGCAAGCGGCTGCCGCGCAGGGCAGGGGTGCCACCGTGGCAGGGAAGCGGGGGCGCTAGTGGCGCGGCGGGGGGCGCTCGCCGGCGGGCTGCTCCACCGTGCCCAGCGCATCGGCCAGCCGGGCATTGGCGCTGCCGCGCGGCGCCGGCTTCGGCTGGTCCGGCCCCGGCGCCCAGCCGGTCAGCACCAGCATCTCCAGCGGCATCGGCAACGTGCCCTGGGCATCCGGCCGCAGCGCGGCCAGCGCCATCGGGAACAGGGCGCGCGGCGGGATGCGCGGGTCGCGCGCCAGCACGGCGTTGCCTTCGCCCGCGGCACGCAGATCGTGCAGCAGGGCGAGCGGCGTGCGGTAGCGCAGCGGCAGCGTCTCGCGGTCGGCCACCGGCAGGGCGAAGCCGGCGCGTTGCAGCAGCGCGGCGCCGTCCCGCAGTTCGGGGAAGGGGGAGATGCGCGGGCTGAGCCCGTCGCGCAGCGCCGTCTCGGCCGCCGCCAGCGCCTCGCGCAACGGCTGCAGGGTACCGAGGGCGGGCAGGCTGGCCAGGAACAGCCCATCCGGCGCCATGGCGCGGCGGATCTGCAGCAGGGCGCCCGGCAGGTCGTTCACCCAGTGCAGCGAGAGATTGGCCACCACCAGGTCGAAGCTGCCCGGGGCGAAGGGCAGCCATTCCTCGTCGGCTGCCAGGGGCAGGCCGCCGGCACCGCCGGCCATGCGCGCCGAGAGGTCCATCGAGACCACATGGCCTACGCCGCGCGCCCGCAACGCCGGCGCCACGGCGCCGCGCCCGCCGATCTCCAGCGCGTGGCCGAACCGGCGGGTGGTGTCGTCCAGCCGGTCCAGCAGCCGCTCGGCGGCGGCCTCCAGCACGGGCGCCACCCCGGCCATGCGGGATGCCGCGCGGTCGCGCCGCCGCCGCACAAGGGTCCGGTCGAAAACCTGCATCGCATCCGCCATGCCAGGGAGATGCGCCGCCGCCGGCCGGTGCGCAAGCGTCCTTGCGGAGCCGGGGCGCGTTCCGCTAATTTCACGAAATCGTGAGCAATGTTTCCGGCCTGGACCGTCTGCGGCACGGCATGCGCCACCTGGGGCACGCGGTGCTGGACATGCTGCTGCCGCCCCGCTGCCTGGCCTGCGCCACCCCGGTGCTCGCCGAAGGCACGCTCTGTGGCGACTGCTTCCATGGCATCCGGCTGATCGGCCCGCCGCTCTGCGAGTGCTGCGGCATTCCCTTCCTGCATGCGGGGCAGGGGGAGCCGGCGCTGGGCGGCGGCCTGCTTTGCCCGCGCTGCGCGGCCGAGCCACCGCCCTACCGGAGGGCCCGCGCCGCCTATCTCTACAATGCCGGGGCGAAGCGCCTGCTGCTGCCCTTCAAATATGCCGGGCGGACCGAGCTGGCCCTGCCGCTGGCGCGGCAGATGGCACGCGCCGGCCGCGCCTTGTTGGCCGAGGCCGAGCTGCTGCTGCCGGTGCCGCTGCACCGGCGCCGGCTGCTCTCGCGCGGCTACAACCAGGCCGGGTTGCTGGCGGGGCGCCTCTCCGGCCTCAGCGGCGTGCCCTGGGCGCCGGACCTGCTGCGCCGCACGCGCCGCACCGCCGCCCTGGCCGGGCAGGGCGCGGCCGCGCGCGCGGCCCAGCTGGAGGGCGCCTTCCGCCTGGCCTCCGGCGGTGCCGCGCGGGTGGCGGGGCGGCGGCTGCTGCTGGTGGACGACGTGCTCACCTCCGGCGCCACCGCCTCGGCCTGCGCCGCCGTGCTGCTGGCGGCGGGGGCGGCGCGGGTGGAGGTGCTGGCCGCCGCCCGCGTGCCCGACCCCCGCCAGGACGAGGACACATAAGCACCGGGACGGCCCCGCAACGCTCTTGACCGCCGCCCCCGCCGGGACGATTTCTGCAGCATGGCCAAGGTTGAAATCTACACCACCGCATTCTGCCCCTATTGCTCGCGCGCCAAGCTGCTGCTTGGCCGCAAGGGAGTCGGCTTCACCGAATACGACGCGCCGAACGGCTCCCCGGAGCGCGCCGATGCCGTGCGCCGCTCCGGCGGGCGCACCACCGTGCCGCAGATCTTCATCAACGATGAAGCCATCGGTGGCTGCGACGACCTGTTCGCGCTCGACCGCGCGGGCAAGCTGGACGCCATGCTGCAGGCGGCATGACGCGGCCGGCAGACACGGAACAACCGGCCCCACGGCAACCGGAACCCGCATGATCCACTACCAGCTCCGCTGCGACCAGGACCACGGCTTCGATGGCTGGTACAAGGACAGCGCGGCATTCGAGAAGCTGTCCCAGGGGCGCATGATCGACTGCCCCGTCTGCGGCAGCAGCAAGGTCAGCCGGGCGCTGATGGCGCCGGCCATCGCCAAGGCCCGCCCCGCCGAGCCGGCGGCGTCCGATGCGCCGGCGCCCCCGCAGCCCCAGGCCTCCGGCGCTCCGCAGGCCGCCGCCGGCCCGATGCCGGCGCAGGTGATGGCGCTGCTGCAGCGCATGCGCGCCGAGGTCGAGAAGAATTGCGACTATGTCGGCGCCGACTTCGCGGAAGAGGCGCGCCGGATGCACCGCGGCGAGAGCGAGCATCGCGGCATCTATGGCGAGACCAGCGATGGCGAGGCGGAGGCCCTGCAGGAAGAGGGCATCGCCGTGGCGCGCCTACCCTGGGTGCCGCGCGCCGACGGCTGAGGCACGGCCGGTGCCTCAGCCGCTCCCCTGCGGCGCCACCAACCCGGAGCAGCTCTTCGCCGCCGGCTATTCCGCCTGCTTCTTGGGGGCGATGAAGTTCGTCGCCGGCCAGCGCAAGATCGCGGTCCCGGCTGAGGCGGCCGTCACCGCCGAAGTAGGCATCGGCCAGCGGGAGGATGGGGAGGGCTTCGGCATCACCGCCGCCCTCAGCGTCTCCCTGCCGGGGCTGGACCGGGCCGTGGCGCAGGATCTGATCGAGCGCACCCACAAGGTCTGCCCCTACAGCCACGCGCTGCGCGGCAACGTGGCGGTGGAGACCACCCTGGCCTGAGGCAGCAGGGCCGGGTGGGGAGGGGGTGCCTGCCGCCCCGTTCCTGCTCAGGCTCAGTCGCGGCGCAGGGCGGCGAGGTAGTTCACCGAGACGTCGCGGCTCTCGCGCCAGTCGCGCCCGCCCTGGACGGGGGACATGCCGGCGATGTCGGTCACCCGCAGCCCGGCGCGGCGCGCCTCGGCGCCCAGCTCGGCCGGCGTGACGAACATCTTCCAGTCATGCGTGCCGCGCGGCAGCAGGCGCAGGATGTACTCCGCCCCCACCTTGGCCAGCAGGAAGGAGCGGGGGGTGCGGTTCAGCGTGGAGAGGAAGACGAGGCCACCGGGCTTCACCAGCCCCGCCAGCGCCGCCAGGAAGGCGGGGCGGTCCGCCACGTGCTCGATCACCTCCAGCGCCACCACCGCGTCGAAGTGCCGCCCCTCGGCGGCCAGGTCCTCCGGCATGCCCTCGCGGTAGTCGATGGACAGGCCCTCCGCCGCCGCATGGGCGCGGGCGGCTTCCAGCGCGGCGGCGGCCGCGTCCAGCCCGGTGACCTGCGCCCCCATGCGCGCCAGCGCCTCGCTCGCCAGCCCGGCGCCGCAGCCGATGTCGAGCACCGAGAGGCCGGCGAGGTTGGCGCCCGGCCGCCCCTCGGCGGCGGCGAGGCGGCGGCCGATCCACTCGGTGCGCAGCGGGTTCATCCGGTGCAGCGGCGCCATCGGGCCCGAGGGGTCCCACCAGCGCGCGGCCAGGGCGTCGAACTTCGCGATCTCGTCGGCACGGGCGGTGGGGGTGGGCTGGGGCATGGCACGCTCTCCGGGCTGGCGGGCGCGTGATGCCGGTTGCGGCCACGCGCTCCGCCCGTTATCTGTCGCACCCCCTCGCGGGCCGCAACCGCGGCTGTGGCACAATCCCTCTCGGACCGTTCCTTCAGGACCGGCATGGCACGCCCATAATGGCACGTATCGTGATGAAGTTCGGCGGCACCTCCGTCGCCGATCTGGACCGTATCCGCAACGTCGCCAACCGGGTGAAACGGGAAGTCGACGCCGGCAACGAGGTGGCGGTGGTGGTCTCCGCCATGTCCGGCGTCACCAACCAGCTGGTGAAGTGGTGCCAGGACCTCTCCCCCCTGCATGATGCGCGGGAATACGACACCGTGGTCGCCACCGGCGAGCAGGTGACGATCGGGCTGCTGGCCATCGCGCTGCAGACCATCGGCGTCGATGCCCGCTCCTGGCAGGGCTGGCAGGTGCCGGTCCGCACCGATGCCGCGCACGGCAAGGCGCGGGTCGAGGAGATCGAGGGCGCGGCGCTGATCGAGCGCATGAAGATGGGCCAGGTGCCGGTGGTGGCGGGGTTCCAGGGGATCGGCCCGGACAACCGCGTGACCACGCTGGGCCGTGGCGGCTCCGACCTCTCGGCGGTGGCGATCGCCGCCGCGGTGAAGGCCGACCGCTGCGACATCTATACCGATGTGGACGGGGTCTACACCACCGACCCCCGCATCGTGCCGAAGGCGCGCAAGCTGCCGGCGGTGGCCTATGAAGAGATGCTGGAACTGGCCTCGGTCGGCGCCAAGGTGCTGCAGACGCGGTCGGTCGAGCTGGCGATGAAGCAGCGGGTCCGGGTGCAGGTGCTCTCCTCCTTCGAGGACAAGCCCGGCTCGATGGTCGTGGATGAGGATGAGATCGTGGAACAGCCGCTGGTGACGGGCGTCGCCTATTCCCGGGACGAGGCGAAGGTCACGCTGCGCCGGGTGCCGGACAAGCCGGGCATCGCCGCGCATGTGTTCGGCCCGCTCTCGGCCGCGAATGTCAACGTCGACATGATCGTGCAGAACCTGGGCGCCGACGGCACCACGGACATGACCTTCACCGTGGGCAAGACCGACCTGCCGCGCGCCAAGGCCGTGCTGGAGGAGCAGCGCCCCACCATCGGCTTCGAGGCCATGCTGGCCGACCCGGATGTCGCCAAGATCTCCATCGTCGGCATCGGCATGCGCAGCCATGCGGGCGTGGCCGCCACCATGTTCAAGTCGCTGGCCGAGAAGGGCATCAACATCCAGGTCATCTCCACCTCGGAGATCAAGACCTCGGTGCTGGTCGGCGCCGAGTACACGGAGCTGGCGGTGCGCGCCCTGCACACCGCCTACGGCCTGGACGCCGAGGGCTGATGCCCATGGACGCGCCCCTGGACAGCCCCCGCGCCGAGAGCAGCCCCCGGCCGGAGATGGCGGCGATCGACGCGCTGATGGCGCGTGGCGCCGCCTTCCTGGGCGTGCGCCACGCCATCCTGGGCGGCGCCATGAGCTGGGTGAGCGAGCGGAACCTGGTCTCCGCCCTCTCCAATGCCGGCGCCTTCGGCGTCATCGCCTGTGGCGCGATGATGCCGGAGCGGCTGGCCGAGGAGATCGCCGCCACCCAGGCGCTCACGCAGAAGCCCTTCGGCGTCAACCTGATCACCATGCACCCGAAGCTGATGGAGCTGGTGCAGGTCTGCCTGGACGCGAAGGTCGGCCACATCGTCTTCGCCGGCGGCATCCCGCCCGGGCCCGCCATCAAGGCGGCCAAGGAGGGCGGGGCCAAGGTCATCTGCTTCGCCCCCGCTCTGGCGCTCGCCAAGAAGCTGGTGCGCTCCGGCGCCGATGCGCTGGTGATCGAGGGCTCCGAGGCCGGCGGGCATATCGGCCCGGTCAGCCTGACGGTGCTGGCGCAGGAGATCCTGCCGCATATCCGCGACGTGCCCGTGTTCGTGGCGGGCGGCATCGGCCGCGGCGAGGCCATCCTCTCCTATCTGGAGATGGGCGCGGCCGGCGTGCAGCTCGGCACCCGCTTCGTCTGCGCCACCGAGTGCGTGGCGCACCCGAACTTCAAGCGCGCCTTCCTGCGCGGCGCGGCGCGCGACGCGCTGCCCACCGTGCAGCTCGACCCGCACTTCCCCGTCATCCCCGTCCGTGCCCTGCAGAACGAGGGCACCCGCCGCTTCCTGGAGCACCAGGCCGAGGTGGTGCGCCGCTTCAAGGCGGGCGAGCTGGACAAGGAGGCCGCGCAGCTCGACATCGAGCACTACTGGGCGGGCGCCCTGCGCCGCGCCGTGGTGGATGGCGATGTGGAGAATGGCAGCCTGATGGCTGGCCAGAGCGTTGGCCTGGTGACGCGGGAGCAGCCCGCCGCCGAGATCATCGCCGAATTGCTGGACCAGGCCGCGACGGCCCTTGCGGCGCGCCGCGCCGGCGGCTGAGCATGATCCCCGGCGGCCCTTCGCCGGGGTGGGGAGACCGCTTCATCGTGTCACGGTTGGTCGCGGCTGCCGCCGCGCGATAGGTGTTTTCACGTGCCCTATGACCTGAAGCGTTCGAACCGCTCCAACGAGAACCCCGCCGAGGCCCTGCGCGTCGGCGAGGAATTGCGGGAAGCCCGGCTCTCCCTCGGCATCAGCCTGGAGGAGATGGCGGAGCGGCTGCGCATCAACCGCCGCTACATCGCGGCGCTGGAGGATGGCCGGGTGGCCGACCTGCCGGGCGCGGCCTATGGCATCGGCTTCGTGCGCAGCTACGCCCAGGCCATGGGGCTGGACGCGCCGGACCTGGTGCGCCGCTTCCGCGAGGGGGCGGGGCAGGGGCCGCGCGGCAAGGATCTCGTCTTCCCCGAGCCGGTGCCGGAGCGCGGCGTGCCGACCGGCGCCATCATCCTGGTGGGGGCCGTGCTGGCCATCGGCGCCTATGCCGGCTGGTACCGCTGGAGCGGCTCGGGCGAGCGCACGGTGGATGCGGTGCCGGCCCTGCCGCCACGGCTGGAGCAGGCGGCGCGCGAGGCCGGCTCGCCGCCGCTGCCCGGCGTGACCCAGCGCGAGGCGCCTGCCGCGCCCGCGCCCGTCACCAGCCCGCCCGTGACGGTGCCGCCTGTCTCGGCGCCTCCTGCCGCCACGCCTCCCACCGCCACCCCGCCGGGAGCCGCCTCCTCCGGTACCGCCGCCTCCTCCGGCGCCGCGCCGACCGCTGCCGGGCCGCAGCAGGCCCCCCGCGCGGTGGCTCCGGGCGGCGGCGCCGCGCCGGCCATCCCGCCCGTGGTGCCGCCGCCGGCCGCGCCGCCCGCCGCGACGCCGCCAGCCGCTTCCCCGCCCGCCGAGGCCGCGCCGCCGGCCAACCGCATCGTGCTGCGCGCCACCCAGGAGAGCTGGATCCGGGTGCGGGAGGCCCGGGGCAACCGTGTGGTGTTCGAGCGGGTGCTGCGCCCGGGCGAGACCTACGAGGTGCCGCAGACCCCTGGCCTGCTGCTCAACACCGGCCGCATCGAGGGGCTGGTGGCCGAGGTGGATGGCGTGGCCTCGCCGGCCTTCGCCGACAATATCGGCGTGCGGCGGGACATCCTGCTGGACCCGGCCCGGCTGCGCGAGGCGCAGCCCGGCCAGCTCCCCACCCGCTGAGGGCCGCCACGAAAGCGTAACACGCCGCGGCCCCGGGAAACGCGGCCCCCGGCAGGTCCGTGACTTGGCCGGCGGGCGCTGTGCTGCCATATCGGCCCCATGCCGAAGCGGGAGGCCTGACCGCCATGTCCTATCGTCCCTACCAGCAGATCCTGCGCCGCAAGTCCCGGCAGATCCGTGTCGGCAAGGTGCTGGTCGGCGGAGACGCGCCCGTCTCCATCCAGACCATGACCAACACCCTGACCCAGGATGCCGCCGCGACCATCGCGCAGATCCGCCTCTCCGAGCTGGCGGGGGTGGATATCGTCCGCGTCTCCTGCCCCGACGAGGAATCGACCGCCGCTCTCGCCGAGATCGTGCGCGAGGTGAACGTGCCGATCGTGGCGGACATCCACTTCCACTACAGGCGCGCCATCGAGGCCGCCGAGGCGGGCGCCGCCTGCCTGCGCATCAACCCGGGCAATATCGGCTCGAAGGAGCGCGTGAAGGAGGTCGTGAAGGCCGCGCGCGACCATGGCTGCTCCATCCGCATCGGCGTCAATGCCGGCAGCCTGGAGCGGCACCTGCTGGAGAAGTATGGCGAGCCGAACCCGGAGGCGCTGGTGGAATCCGCCCTCTGGCACGCCGCCCACCTGCAGGAGCTGGACTTCCACGAGTTCAAGATCAGCGTGAAGGCGTCCGACGTGTTCCTGGCCGTCGCCGCCTACCAGCAGCTGGCCGAGGCCTGCGACCACCCGCTGCACATCGGCATCACCGAGGCGGGCGGCAAGCGCACCGGCACGGTGAAGTCCTCGATTGGCCTCGGTTCCCTGCTCTGGGCCGGCATCGGGGACACGATGCGCGTCTCCCTCTCCGCCGAGCCGGAGGAGGAGGTGCATGTGGGCTGGGACATCCTGAAGTCGCTCGGCATCCGCCACCGCGGCGTCAAGATCATCTCCTGCCCCTCCTGCGCCCGGCAGGGCTTCAACGTCATCAAGACGGTGGAGGCGCTGGAGGAGCGGCTGGCGCATATCGAGACGCCGCTGACGCTCTCCATCATCGGCTGCGTGGTGAACGGGCCGGGCGAGGCGCTGATGACCGATATCGGTGTCACGGGGGGCGGCGCGGGGCGGCATATGGTGTATCACGCCGGCCGCACCGACCACACCGTGGCGGGCGAGAACATGGTCGATCACATCGTGGAACTGGTCGAGAAGAAGGCCGCGGAGATCGCCGCGGCTCCGGCCAGCCAGGCGGCGGAGTAACTGTCTTGAGCGGAATGCAGCCGGTACGCGGCACCAAGGACCTGATCGGCGAAGGCTTCCGCCGCCACCACCACGTCATCGAGACGGCGCGCCACGTCACCACCCTCTACGGGCTGGAGGAGTGGGCGACGCCGATCTTCGAGGCCACCGGCGTCTTCGCCCGCACCCTGGGCGACACCTCCGACGTGGTGACGAAGGAGATGTACACCTTCGAGGACCGTGGCGGCGATTCCGTCACGCTGCGGCCCGAGAACACGGCGGGCATCTGCCGGGCGCTGGTCTCGAACGGGCTGACCCAGGGCGGCCTGCCCCGCAAGGTGTTCTATGCCGGCCCGATGTTCCGCTACGAGCGGCCGCAGAAGGGCCGCTACCGGCAGTTCCACCAGATCGGCGCCGAGATCCTGGGCGCGGCCGAGCCGCTGGCCGATGCCGAGGTGATCGCCTGCGGCTGGCAGATCCTGCAGCATCTCGGCATCGATGACGGGGTGGTGCTGGAGATCAACACGCTGGGCGACGCCACCAGCCGCGACGCCTACCGCGCCGCGCTGGTCGCCTACTTCACCGAGCACCGGGAGAAGCTCTCCGCCGACAGCCAGCTGCGGCTGGAGAAGAACCCGATGCGCATCCTCGACAGCAAGGATGCCGGGGACCGCGCCCTGGTGGCCGACGCCCCCACCATCCACGAGTACCTGACGCCCGAGGCGGCCGAGTTCTACGCCGCCGTGAAGCGCCATCTCGACCTGCTGGGCGTGCCCTACCGCGACAATCCGCGCATCGTGCGGGGGCTCGACTACTACAGCCACACCGCCTTCGAGTTCGTCACCGACCGGCTGGGCGCGCAGGGCACGGTGATGGCCGGCGGCCGCTATGACGGGCTGGTGCAGGAGATGGGCGGCCCGCCTACGCCTTGCGTCGGCTGGGCGGCGGGGGTGGAGCGCCTGGCGGAACTGCTGGAGGAGACGCCGGAGGCCAGCCCGCCGGTCGCCGTCATCCCCGTCAGCGCCGCCGAGGAGGCGCCGGCCCTGCTGCTGACGCAGACGCTGCGCGCCTCCGGCGTGCCGGCCGAGATCGCCTACAAGGGCAACCTCAAGAAGCGCATGGAGCGGGCCAACCGCACCGGCGCGCAGGCCGCCGTGATCCTCGGCGAGAGCGAGGTGGCCGAGGGCGTGGTGGTGGTCCGCAACCTCTCGGACGGCACGCAGGAGCGCGTCGGCATGCCGGGCCTGCTCTCGGCGCTGGCCGCCGCGGGCGTGGTGGACGCCATGCTGGAGCAGGTGGTCGAAGGGCTGGAGGAAGGCCTCGGCCCCGACCCGGACGACGCCGAGGACTGATCCCTTCCGGCGCGGCCTCGCGGCCGCGCCGCCGCTGTTTGAACTTTGAATGGCAGGCGGCCACCCGGCCCGCTTGCCATGGACCGATCGCATGAGCCTTTCCGAGAAGCTGGACCGCGTCCTCTACCGCGCCGACGAGCTGCGCGCCCTGCTGGAGACGGCGGATGGCGCACAGGTAGGGGTGCTGTCGAAGGAGCTGTCCGAGCTGGAGCCGCTGGTGGCGCGGGTGAACGCCCTGCGCGCCGCCGAGCGCGCCCGCGATGAGGCGGAGGCGCTGATGGCCGACCCCGAGATGCGCGAGCTGGCGGAGGCCGAGTTCTACGCCCAGCGCGACGCCGTGCCGGCGCTGGAGCGGGAGATCCGCCTGGCGCTGCTGCCGCGCGACGCGGCGGATGAGGGCAGCGCCATCCTGGAGATCCGCCCCGCCGCCGGCGGAGACGAGGCGGGGCTGTTCGCCGCCGAGCTGTTCGCCGCCTACCAGCGCTACGCGCCGACGCGCGGCTGGCGCTTCGGCATCCTCGACTATGACGAGTCCGAGCTGGGCGGCATCCGGGGCGCGGTGGCCGAGATCGAGGGCAGGGGGGTGTTCGCCCGGCTGAAGTTCGAGAGTGGCGTGCATCGGGTGCAGCGCGTGCCGGCCACCGAGACGCAGGGGCGCATCCACACCTCCACCGTGACGGTGGCGGTGCTGCCGCAGGCGGAGGAGGTGGATGTGCAGATCAACGAGAGCGACCTGCGGATCGACACCTACCGCGCCAGCGGCGCCGGCGGCCAGCACGTCAACAAGACGGACAGCGCCGTGCGCATCACCCACATCCCCACCGGCACGGTGGTGGCGATGCAGGAGGAGCGCAGCCAGCACAAGAACCGCGCCAAGGCGATGAAGGTGCTGCGCGCCCGGCTCTACGAGGCGCAGCGCAGCCAGGCCAGCGCCAGCCGCTCGGCCGACCGGCGCGCCCAGGTCGGCACCGGCGACCGCTCGGAGCGCATCCGCACCTACAACTTCCCGCAGGGGCGGGTGACGGACCACCGCATCGGCCTGACCCTGCACAAGATCGACCGCGTCATGCAGGGCGAGTTCGACGAGCTGTTCGACGCGCTGACCGCCGAGGACGAGGCGGCGCGGCTGGCGGCCGAAGGTGTCTGACGCCGGGTGCCCCGATCCGGCAGGCAGCGTCGGCGGCTTCCTCTGCCGGGCCGGGCAGCATCTGCGCGCCGCCGCCATCGAGGCGCCGCGGCTGGAGGCCCGCCTGCTGCTGGCTGAGGCCATGGGGGTGGAGCAGGCGGCGCTGCTGCGCGAGCCCCGCGCCCCGGTGCCGCCCGAGGCCGCCACCCGCTTCGGCGACCTGCTGCGCCGCCGGCTGGCGCATGAGCCGATGGCCTTTCTGCTCGGCCGCCAGGGCTTCTGGACGCTGGAGCTGGAAGTCTCGCCCGAGACGCTGATCCCGCGCGCGGATTCGGAGGCGATCGTCGAGGCGGCGCTGGCGGCATTTCCCCGGCCGGGGGCGCGCGTGCTGGACCTCGGCACCGGCACGGGATGCCTGCTGCTGGCGGTGCTCTCGGAATGGCCGGAAGCCTTCGGGGTGGGGGTGGATCTCGCTCCCGGCGCCGCCGCGCTGGCGGCCCGCAACGCGGCCACCAACGGCCTGGGCGGGCGGTCCGCCTTCCTGGCAGGCGACTGGGCCACGGCGCTCTCCGGCCGGTTCGACCTGGTGCTGTCCAACCCGCCCTATATCGAGAGCGCCGCCATTCCCGCCCTGATGCCCGAGGTGGCGGCGCATGAGCCGGCGCGGGCGCTGGATGGCGGCGCGGACGGGCTGGAGGCCTATCGGCGCATCGTCGCGGCGCTTCCCGCCCTGCTCCAGCCGCAGGGCTGCGCCGTGCTGGAGTTGGGGCTGGGCCAGCGCGAGGCGGTTTCCGCCCTTGCGGAGGCGGCGGGGCTTGCGATTCGCGGCTGCCATGCCGATCTGGGTGGCGTCGAGCGGGCCCTGGTTCTGGGCCGCCAAGCGGGGCTGGGCTGAAAAAACCGTTTGGCGGCGGTGCAGCACGCCGCTAGGGTGGCTTTGCGGCCCCGGGCGGATGATCCCCCCGGTTGGACACGCCGGGAAGGCCCATGTGGCGGAATGCCATCGCCCCCCGGCCCCGCAGCGATGCAACTCCATCAGCAAGCCCCCTGGTGCGCTGTGGTCCGTGATGGATCACCTCTCCACCAGATGGCGCGAGCATGAGACGGCGAACGCAACACCGATGAACATGAAACGCATGCGCGGCCGCGGCGGCCATCGCCATGGTGGCGGCGGCGGTGGCGGCGGCGGCGGCGGTCAATTCCGCCAAAGCAACCACCAGCCCATGAACCGCAACCATGTGTTCGACTCGAACGGGCCGGACATGCGGCTGCGTGGCACGGCCCAGCAGCTCTTCGAGAAGTATCTGCAGCTCGGGCGCGACGCGACGGGCGCCGGTGACCGCGTGATGGCCGAGAGCTACTTCCAGCACGCCGAGCACTATTTCCGCATCCTCAACGCCATGGCCCAGGCCGTGCAGGCGCAGCAGGGCCAGGCGCCGCGGCGCCAGCAGAACGGCGCCGACGGCCAGGAAGGCGGCGGAGGAGAAGGGGAGGGCGGCGAGATGAGCGGCCAGTCCCAGTCCGGTGGCTACGAGCCGGACGGCAACGAGCCGGCTGAGCAGCGCGAGACGGTTCAGTAACCCCATTCCTGGCGGGGCGCGGCCATGTGGGCCGCCCCCGCCGGTGGGTTTCGCCGCCCGGCCGCCCGGGCGCGGTTCTCCTCAGGCGGCGGTTTCCAGCGCCTCCAGCGCGTCGCCCAGCGCGACCTTGCCGCCTTCCACCACGGTGGCGTGCACCCCCAGATCGGCATGGCCGAAATGCTGCCGCAGCAGGCGCGGCACGTCGGCATCCCGCTCGCCCGTCTGCAGGTTCACCTGCGTGGCCGGGCAGCGCACGGTGCGCTTGAACACCGAGAGCCGGGCGCCGCCCAGCAGCACCTCCTGCCCCACCCAGCCGAACTCCGCCCAGGCCGGCAGGCCGGTGAAGTAGATGTTGGCGCGGAAACGCAGCGGGTCGAGCCGCAGGCCGGTGGCCTTCTCGAGCGCCGCGATGCTGGCCATGTTGATCAGCGAGATGCCCTTGGCCTTCTGGTCGGTGAAGGCGTGGCCGGGCGCCTCGGTGAAGCGCGGCGTGCCGCGCGCCTCCTCGCCCAGGTAGCGGGTCAGCAGCGCGGCGATGGCGGCGCGGCCCTCGGCGGTGCGGGTGTCGGCCTGCAGCGGGGCCTCGCCCGGCACGCGCAGGGACAGGATGCCGGCGCGGTCGTCATAGGCGGAGGCGACGAGCGCCAGCCGGGCATTGGCCATCAGGCAGGCGAAGTTCTGCTTGGGCAGGAAACGCGGCGCCGCTTCCTCGAAGGGCGCATCGCCCTGCACGAGCGCGAAGCGGCGGTCATGGGCGATGCACTCGCCGGGGCGCAGCTCCACCGCCTCCAGCGCCTCGGCCGAGAGGCCCTTCACGGGGTAGCGGTAGAGATGCTCGACGCGCATAGGCTCAGCTCCTGCTTTTTTCGCGCACGCGCCCTTGAAGGGCCGTGTTTCCCCATACCACATTCGATCTGACAGCGGTGCCCGGTGTCGCCTTCGGGGGCGTCGGGGCCGGTTGCCTCACCGGAGGGACCATCACATGGACATCGAGAAATTCACCGAGCGCGCCCGCGGCTTCCTGCAGGCAGCACAGACCATCGCGATCCGCGAATACCACCAGCGCATCACCGCCGAGCACCTGCTGAAGGCGCTGCTCGACGACGAGCAGGGTGCCGCCGCCGGCCTGATCCGCGCCGCCGGCGCCGACCCGAAGCCGGTGCTGGAGAAGGTCGAGGCCGAGCTGGCCAGGCTGCCGCGCGTGCAGGGTGGCGGCGCCGGGCAGCCGCAGTTCATGCCGGACATCGTGCGCGTGCTGGACGCGGCGCAGCAGCAGGCGAACAAGGCCGGCGACGCCTATGTGGCGCAGGACCGGCTGCTGACCGCGCTCGCCGCGAGCGACACGCCGGCCGGCCGCGCGCTGGTCGCCGCCGGCGCCACGGCGCAGAAGCTGGATGGGGCGATCGCCGCCATCCGCAAGGGCCGCACCGTGGACAGCGCCAATGCCGAGCAGCAGTTCGACGCGCTGAAGAAGTTCGCCCGCGACCTCACCGCCGCGGCGCGCGAGGGCAAGCTCGACCCGGTGATCGGTCGTGACGAGGAGATCCGCCGCGCCATCCAGGTGCTGGCGCGGCGCACCAAGAACAATCCGGTGCTGATCGGCGAGCCGGGCGTGGGCAAGACCGCCATCGTCGAGGGGCTGGCGCTGCGCATCGTCAATGGCGACGTGCCGGAGGCGCTGCGCGACAAGAAGGTGCTGGCGCTCGACCTCGGCGCCATGGTGGCCGGCGCCAAGTACCGCGGCGAGTTCGAGGAGCGGCTGAAGGGCGTGCTCACCGAGGTCGAGAAGGCCGCGGGCGAAATCGTCCTCTTCATCGACGAGATGCACACGCTGGTGGGCGCGGGCAAGGCGGATGGCGCGATGGACGCCTCCAACCTGCTGAAGCCGGCCCTGGCGCGTGGCGAGCTGCACTGCATCGGCGCGACCACGCTGGATGAATACCGCAAGCATGTGGAGAAGGACGCGGCGCTGGCGCGGCGCTTCCAGCCGGTGTTCGTGGGCGAGCCGACGGTGGAGGACACAATCTCCATCCTGCGCGGCATCAAGGAGAAGTACGAGCTGCACCACGGCGTGCGGATCGCCGACTCCGCGCTGGTGGCGGCGGCGACGCTGTCCAACCGCTACATCACCGACCGCTTCCTGCCCGACAAGGCTATCGACCTGATGGACGAGGCGGCGAGCCGCCTGCGGATGCAGGTGGACAGCAAGCCGGAGGAGCTGGACGAGGTGGACCGGCGCCTGCTGATGCTCAAGATCGAGCGCGAGGCGCTGAAGAAGGAGGAGGACACGGCGAGCCGCGATCGCCTGGTTCGGCTGGAGCGCGAGCTGTCCGAGCTGGAGGAGCGCTCCAACGCCATGGCCGCGGCCTGGCAGGCGGAGAAGGACAAGCTCGGCGCCGCCCAGAAGGCCAAGGAGGAGCTGGACCGCGCCCGCACCGAGGTGGAGGTGGCGCAGCGCAAGGGCGACTACGCCCGCGCCGGCGAGCTGACCTACAGCGTGATCCCGAAGCTGGAGCGGCAGATCGCCGAGGCAGGGGGCGAGGGCGGCAAGCTGGTCAACGAGGCGGTGACCGACGAGGGCATCGCCGCCGTGGTCAGCCGCTGGACCGGCATCCCGGTGGACAAGATGCTGGAGGGCGAGCGCGCCAAGCTGATGCGCATGGAGGACATGCTCCGCCAGCGCGTGGTCGGCCAGGAGGAGGCGCTGGAGGCGGTGTCGAAGGCAGTGCGGCGCGCCCGCGCCGGGCTGCAGGACCCGAACCGGCCGATGGGCTCCTTCCTGTTCCTGGGGCCCACCGGCGTCGGCAAGACCGAGCTGACCAAGGCCATTGCCGGCTTCCTGTTCGACGATGAGAAGGCGCTGCTGCGGATCGACATGTCGGAGTACATGGAGAAGCACGCGGTGGCCCGGCTGATCGGCGCGCCCCCCGGCTATGTCGGCTATGAGGAGGGCGGCGCGCTGACCGAGGCGGTGCGGCGCCGGCCCTACCAGGTGATCCTGTTCGACGAGGTGGAGAAGGCGCATGAGGACGTGTTCAACGTCCTGCTCCAGGTGCTCGACGACGGGCGGCTGACGGACGGGCAGGGGCGGACGGTCGATTTCCGCAACACCCTGATCGTGCTGACCAGCAATCTCGGCTCCGAGATCCTGGCGGCGCAGCCTGAAGGCGAGGATGTGGACCTGGTGCGCGGGCAGGTGATGAACGTGGTGCGCAGCCGCTTCCGCCCCGAGTTCCTCAACCGGCTGGACGAGATCGTGCTGTTCCGGCGCCTAGCGCGGAAGGATATGGGCTCGATCGTGCAGATCCAGCTTGGCCGGCTGCGCCAGCTGCTGGAGGACCGCAAGATCACGCTGGAGCTCGACCCGTCGGCGACCGACTGGCTGGCCGAGGCGGGGTACGACCCCGTCTATGGCGCGCGCCCGCTGAAGCGGGTGATCCAGCGCAACCTGCAGGACCAGCTCGCCGGCCTGCTCCTGGAGGGCCGCGTGACCGATGGCAGCGCGGTTAAGGTGACGGCGGGTGTCGAGGGGTTGGAACTCGCGGTGTAGGTTTTTTGAACCGCCTGCGGAATTTCCGTTAAACCTGTTTGACAGGGATGGGAGCCGGACGTAAAAGCCGGCTCCCGACGCTGAGGCGCTTCGAAAGAAACGGTTTCAGCGAGGGCGCCAAAAAGATTTGGCGGGGCGGTTGACGGGGCCGGAGAGCGGCGCTAGATACCCCACCCCGCCAGGAACTCTGGCGAGGTTGAGCGAGAGGTTCATGCGGCGGATTGCTGCATTGCACCGCAAAGCTCAAGCGTTGATTGAAAATCGCATCGGGTTTTCTGGAAGTATTAAGAAGCTTGGTTTGGTTTGACCTTTTTTAGGTTGGGCTGAGTGGGTTTCATGCTTTTGGGGATGTTCTGTCTGAGCTGCCTTTTGGGG
>NZ_PDOA01000018.1 GCF_003116135.1 Teichococcus aestuarii
GCCGTCGAAACCACCAGTAGATCGTCTGCCATGGCCCGAAATGGACCGGCAGCATGCGCCATCCGCATCCTGCCCGCGCCAGGTAGCGGATCGCGTTCAGCACCTCGCGCAGGTCGACGCCAACCCGTCTGCCGCGGGCGCTGCTGGGCGGCAGCAGAGGACAAATGACCTGCCATTCCTCGTCAGTCAGATCTGTCGGGTAGCGCCGCCGCTCAAACGCTGCCTGCCGGGCACGGTGTTCCTTGGTCCACATCCAGCCCATCTGGCCACGCAGGGACGCCCAAACACCTCACCACCAGCATTCTCAAACAGGCAGTTAGCTTCTGTTCGGTGGCCCGCGATGGCCGGGGGGGGCGCCTCAGAGCGCGGATGCCTTATGGCTCGATGCCTAAGGTACGATCTTTTTTGAGGCATACCCCGTGTTGGTCACGAAAAAGTTACAAAATGGGGCTGGATCGTGGGCCAGTCTGAGATCGCATGATTGAGGAGAGTGAAATCAAGCGTCTAGAGGAGGCTGTTTAAAGTCAGCTCCCTCCTTCAAACCGAGGGCTAATAGGCTTGAGTCAGAATCAGGAAGCGGTTGGCCTATCATGGGTTAAAATCGTGGGCACAGGTCGCCCTCAACTAAAATCGGTAGCAGTTACAGTAGCTTGGGAGGCGGTGTGAGAAGGCCATCCCCTCCGCCACCCTCTCCTGCTGACATCACAGATTTCGCGGCCGCATGAGGCCTGCTTCCCTGAAGTCGCTATGGCGCATTCAGGTATGGAATGCTGCGTGATAGGGCGGCGAGCACGTCTTCGTTCACGAGAACTTGACGGGGAGTGGCAAGGCTGTAACAGATCATTGTCAAGCCAAGCCTGCTCAAAGCCGACCTCGCCGGGAATGTTGATGCGCCTCTCGCACTTTGTCGCCCTTGCGGCAGCAACATCCGTTGCCGCGTGCCAGCAGCCCGACCAGGACTGGGCCAACAAGGCCGCCCTTCAGGCCGGCGCACCCCTGGAGAATGCCGCCGCGCTGCGGGAGGCGCAGACTGCGCGCTTCCCTGAGACCTCCGAGCAGCGCCTGCTCGTCGAGGCGACCCAGGTTCTGCAGGATCTCGGCTTCACCATCGAGGAAAGCGCCCCCGGCTACGGCGTACTCGCCGGCAGCAAGGACCGCGACGCGACCGAAGCCGGCCAGGTGGTCGGGCAGGTGGCGCTGACTGTGGGCCTGGCGCTGCTGGGCGTGCGGTACAACCCGGTCTACGACACCGATCAGGTGATCCGGGCGACGCTCACCACCCAGCCACTCGGCACGCGCGACAGCCAGTTGCGCGTCTCCTTCGAGCGTATCGTCACGACGAACCAGGGCTTATCCCGGGTCGAGCGCCTCACCGAGGCGGAGTTCTCCAGCGGCTTCTTCGAGAGGGTGCGCGCCGGCCTGGCGCGCGCGGCATGAACCGGATGCGCACCATTTTGCCCCTGGCACTGCTTGCGCCGCTTCTCGCCGCCTGCGCCCAGCAGCAAACGGTCTTCGAGCCCAGCCGCAAGCCCGCCACCGAGCTGCGCGCCGCCCAGGTCCGCCTGGTGCCGGTGGATGCCGAGTCCGCCATGCGCGGCGTCATCGCCACCCTGCACGACCTCGGCTACCGCATCACCAAGGTTGAGCCGGAGGCGGGAACCGTCTCCGCCACCCGCGTCACCGCGCTGCGCATGGCGGTGGTGGTGCGCCCGCGCTCGCCAGGGGAATCCGTGGTGCGTGCGAATGCCACCATCGTCGCACCGCTGCGCGAGGCGCAGGTGGACAGCGCCGAGTTCTACCAGAAGAATTTCTTTGCCCAGCTGGCCGCGACGCTGCAGCGTGAGGTGGCCGAGGCGCCGGCGGATGTGACCGCCCCGGAGGCTCAGCGCCCCACCGCCGAACTGAACACCATCCAGGAGCGCGAGGCCGCCGCCCGCGCTGTCGCGCAGCCCGCCACGGCGAGCCCTGCAAACGGAGCTTCTTCCCGATGAATGCGATACGCCGTCTGCTGCCGGCCCTGGGCCTGGCCGCCCTCCTGGCTGGTTGTGCCTCCGCCGAGGACCATGCCCGCAGCGTCGCGGCGGGCCGCGAGGCGCAGGACCGCATGACGGTCGGCACCGTCCAGCGTGAGATCCGCGTGGGCATGAGTGGCGCGGAGGTGGCGGCGGTGCTGGGCTCGCCCAACATCGTCACCACCGACGAGCAGCGCCGCGAAACCTGGGTCTATGACCGCATCGCCACCGAGCAGGTCTATTCCAGCTCCCAGGGCGGCGCGGGGGTGCTGTTCCTGGGCGGGGCGAGCGGGCGCGCCGGGGCCGCCAGCACCTCGCAGCGGACCCTCACCGTGATCATCCGCTACGACGCGGCCGGCAAGGTGCGGGATTTCTCCTACCGCTCCTCGAGCTTCTGAGCCGGGGGCGCGGGTCATGCGGCGGCCCTCCCGCCCGCGGCGCCGTCACGTTCTGGCCGTGCTGCCATCCGCGGCGCTGGCCGGCTGCGCGCCCACGGCCGAGCAGCAGGCGGCCGCCTTCATGCCGAGCGCCGCGGCGACCGCGCTGCGCGCCCGGCAATCCCGCCGTTTCGACACGGCCGACCGGGAACTGATGCTGCAGAGCACCGTCGGCGCGCTGCAGGATCTCGGTTATCTCATCGAGGAGACGCAGGCGGCGCATGGCGTCGTCGTCGGCACCAAGAACACAAGCGGGCGCGTCCGCGCGCAGGTGGTGCTGCGGCCGGGCGCCGATGGCCGGAGCATCCTGGTCCGCGCTACCTTCCAGACCATTGTCCCGCGTCCGGGTGCCATGATCGCCATGGGGGAGACCCTGGAAGATCCGGCCATCTACCAGGGCTTCTTCGAGAAGCTGGCGCAATCCGCCTTCCTCACCGCCCACGAGATCTGAGTCCTGCCCGGAAATCCCTTCATGCTCCGTTTCGCCTCCGCCATGGCCCTGCTGCCGCTGCTGGCCGCCTGCCAGATGGACAGCCGCCAGCAGGTGCTCGGCAGCGCCAACAGCCAGGCGGCGCAGCGCGCCATCTCCACCCGCGCCTTCGAGACGGCGGATAAGGCCAAGGTGTTCCAGGCGGCGCTCAGCGCACTGCAGGATCTGGGCTTCGTGGTGGACCGCGCCGACACCGTACTGGGCACCATCAGCGCCACGCGCTACGGCAATGGCGGACTGGTACGCTTCACCGTCACGCTGCGCCGCGGCGGGGGCAACCGGACCATCGTCCGCGCCTCCGGCCAGATGAACCAGTACGAGCTGTCCGATCCGGCGCCGTTCCAGCGCTTCTTCGAGACCCTGTCCCAGGCCCTGTTCCTGCAGGCCAACGCGATCGAGTAAGCGTGCATCAAGGCGGCGCCGGCATGCCGCTTTACGCCTTATCGTGTCATATGACGAATTGACACCCTCCGGCCCCAATGCCAGCCTGCTTCTGGAACAGCCTTTCCTCGCGGCACCCGCACGCATGGCGCGTGGGGCCTCCGGGGGCGGGGCGGGCGGTAAGCGGCCGTCAGTGCCGCCAAGGAGGAACCACCATGAGCACGACACGCCGCAGCCTGCTGCGGGGCGGAGCCGGCCTGGCCGGCGGGGCGCTTCTCGCCTCCGGCGCGGCCGCGCAATCCTTCCCCTTCACGCCGAACCAGCGCTACCCGGACCCGGCGGTGCAGATCCTCGACCCGAGCTTCGCGCGCTACCGCATCTACAGCAGCACGCTGGAGCAGGTGGCGACCGGCATGCGCTGGGCGGAAGGGCCCGCCTACTTCCCCGAAGGCGGCTACCTGCTGTGCAGCGACATCCCGAACAACCGCATCATGAAGTTCGACGAGAAGGATGGCCGCTTCACCGTCTTCCGCGAGAACGCCAACTACAGCAACGGCAATGCGCGAGACCGGCAGGGAAGGCTGCTCACCTGCGAGCACTCCGTCACCCGCCGCGTCACGCGGACGGAGAAGGATGGCAGCATCACGGTGCTGGCGGACAGCTTCGAGGGGAAGCGGCTGAACGCGCCGAACGACATCGTGGTGCGCTCGGACGACACGATATGGTTCACCGATCCGCTCTTCGGCATCAACGGCGAGTGGGAGGGCAGCCGCGCCCGCCCCGAGCAGCCGACGACGAATGTCTACCGCATCGGCACGGACGGGAAGCTCAGCGCCGTCATCACCGATCTGGTCAACCCCAACGGCCTGGCCTTCTCGCCGGATGAGAGCAAGCTCTACGTCGTGGAATGGAAGGGCACGCCCAACCGCAGCATCTGGCGCTACGACGTGCAGGCGGATGGCCGGGTGGCGAACAAGACCAAGTTCATCGACGCCGCCGACCAGGGCGCGCTGGACGGCTTCAAGGTGGACCGCGACGGCAATCTCTGGTGCGGCTGGGGCAGCAATGGCGCGCTGGAGGCCGAGCCGCGCGAGGTGGGCGGGCGCCGCGTCTACGCGCTGCGCGGCAAGCCGGAGGAGCTGGACGGGGTGATGGTGTTCAACCCCGAGGGCAAGGCCATCGGCTTCATCCGCCTGCCGGAGCGCTGCGCCAACCTGGCCTTCGGCGGCCCGAAGAACAACCGGCTCTACATGACCGCCAGCCACTCCCTCTATGCCCTGCATGTGGAGGCGCATGGCGCGGTGTAGGCCGCGCCGGCCGGCGGGAAGCCGCCCGGTCGGATCCCAGGTCAGATCCCCAGATCGGCCAGGCTGACCACCGGCACCAGCGCGCCGGCCTGCAGGGCCGGGGCGTGTGGCGGGCGCTGCAGCAGCGCATCCGCGCCCGCCAGGATGCGCAGCATGGCGCTGTCCTGCCGCGTGGCGGGCACCACCACGGCGCGGCCTTCGGCATCGGTCTCCAGCCGGGCGCGCATGTATTCCTCGCGCCGGTCGTTCTCCGGCAGGGCAGCGCCGAGCCGCACCATGCGCAGCGGCAGCGGCGCCACCGGCAAGCCGGAGAGCCGCGCCAGCGCCGGCCAGAGGAACAGCACGGAGCAGACCAGCGCCGAGACCGGGTTGCCCGGCAGGCCCAGCACCGGCGTCTCGCCCAGCCGGCCCCAGATCAGCGGCTTGCCCGGCCGCATGGCGATCTTCCAGAAATCCAGCGTGAAGCCGTGCGGGGCAAGGGCCGATTGCACCAAATCGTGCTCGCCCACGCTGGCGCCGCCCGTCGTCACCAGCATCTCGCAGCGCCGTGCGGCCTCGGCCGCGGCGCCGATGGCGTCGTGGTTGTCGCCGGCGATGGGCAGCACCACCGGCACACCTCCCGCCGCCCGCACCAGCGCCGCCAGCATGTGTGCGTTGGAGGAGACGATGCCGCCCCCCGGCAGCGGCTCGCCCGGCAGCACGATCTCGTCGCCCGTGGCCAGGATGGCGATGCGCGGCGCGCGATGCACGGCAAGCCAGGCATGGTTGCCGGCGGCGGCAAGGCCGATGTCGCGTGCCGTGAGGCGGCGCCCGGCCTTCAGCAGCGTGTCGCCCGCGCGGAAATCCATGCCGGCGCGGCGGATCCAGCGGTCGGGCCGCACCGCCTCGTTGACGCGCACCGTGCCCCCGGCGGCGGTGGCGTCCTCCTGCAGCAGGATGGCGTCCGCCCCCTCGGGCACCGGCGCCCCGGTGAAGATGCGCACCGCCTCGCCCGCGCCGACCACGCCGGCGAAGGGATGGCCCGCCGGCGCCGCGCCGATGACTCGGAGCATGGCCCCCTCCAGGGCATCGGCCGCGCGCACGGCATAGCCGTCCATGGCGGAGACATCGGCCGGCGGCTGGGTCAGGCGGGCCGCCACGGGGCGGGCCAGCACGCGGTTCCAGCCCTCGGCCAGCGGCACCGTCTCGGCGCCGCAGGGGGAGAGGGCCTCCAGGATGCGGCCGCGCGCCTCCTCCACGGAAATCATCAGGACGCCTCCCAGACCCCGGACTTGCCGCCTTCCTTGCGGGCGAGGCGGATCGCCTCGATGCGCATGCCGCGGTCGATCGCCTTGCACATGTCATAGACCGTCAGCGCCGCGACGGAGACGGCGGTGAGCGCCTCCATCTCCACGCCCGTGGGGCCGGTGGTCTTCACCCGTGCCTCGATCTCCACCGTGTCCGGCCCGGCCGGGGTGAGGTCCAGCTTCACCGAGGAGAGCGCCAGCGGGTGGCAGAGCGGGATCAGCTCGGCGGTGCGCTTGGCGGCCATGATGCCGGCGATGCGCGCCACGCCCAGCACGTCCCCCTTGCCGATGCCGCCCGCGCGGATCGTCTCCAGCGTGGCCGGCGCCATCACCACCCGCCCGCGGGCGATGGCGAGGCGGGCGGTCTCCGGCTTGCCGGAGACATCGACCATCACGGCGCGGCCCTCGGCATCGAAATGCGTCAGGCCGGCCGGCGCGCTGTCCTCGGAGGGGTCGCTCATCCCGCCTGCACCATGGCGCGGGCGGCCTCGGTCACGTCCGCCTGGCGCAGCAGGTGCTCGCCCACCAGGATGCAGCGGGCGCCGACGGCGGCCATGCGGCGCACATCCTCCGGGTCGCGCAGGCCGCTCTCGGCCACCGGGATGCGGTCGGCGGGCACCATCGGCACCAGCGCCTCGGCGGTGGCCAGGTCGGTCCTGAGGCTGCGCAGGTTGCGGTTGTTGATGCCGATGAGGCGGGTGTGCAGCCCGAGCGCGCGCTCCAGCTCGCGCTGGTCGTGCACCTCGGCCAGCACCGACATGTCCAGGCCGCGGGCGACATCCTCCAGCTCGCGCGCCTGCGCGTCGGAGAGGGCGGCCATGATCAGCAGGATGCAGTCGGCGCCCATCGCCCGCGCCTCGAACACCTGGTAGGGGTCGATCATGAAGTCCTTGCGCAGCACCGGCAGGGCGCAGGAGCTGCGGGCGGTGACGAGGTCGGCCGGCGTACCCTGGAAATATGGCGCATCGGTCAGCACGGAGAGGCAGGCGGCGCCGGCGGCCTCGTAGGCTTTGGCCAGCCCGGCGGGGTCGAAGGGCTCGCGGATCAGCCCGCCCGAGGGCGAGGCCTTCTTGATCTCGGCGATCAGCCCGATGCGGCCCTCGGCCACGGCGTTGCAGAGCGCGCCGGTGAAGTCGCGCGGCTTGCCGGCATCCTGCGCGCGCTTCTCCATCTCGCCGAGCGGCGTGGCGGCGGCCCGCTCGCGCACCTCCACCTCCTTGTCGGCCAGGATGCGGAGGAGTGTGTCGGGCAGGGTATCAGCGTTCATGGTCATCTCTTGCAGCCCTGGGCGCGGGGGGAGAAGCGTGCCGGGGCTTCTGGGGGAGGTCGGGTGGTCGGGTGCGCGGCCGGGCCTTCAGCCCGGAGAAATCTCGGCCGGCGGCGCATGGGTGGCGTGCCGCAGCCGCTCCAGCGCCGCCAGGGCCGCGCCCTCGTCGATGGCGCGGGCCGCGCGGGCGGCGGCGCCCCTCAGATCGTTTGTTTCGCTGGCGACGACAAGGGCGGCGGCCGCGTTCAGCACCACGCAATCGCGATAGGGGCCATGCGCGCCCCGCAGCAATTCCACCAGCGCGGCGGCATTCTCGGCCGGGTCGCCGCCCTTCAGCGCCGCCATCGGCGCCTCCGGCAGCCCGGCATCGGCCGGGGTGAGAGTGAATTCATGGATCTGGCCGCCGCGCAGCTCCACCACCTGGCTGGGGCCGGAGAGGGCCAGCTCGTCCATGCCCTGGCCATGCACCAGCCAGGCGCGCTCGCTGCCGGTGCGGGAGAGGGTCTCGGCCATCGGGCGCAGCCATTCCGGGGCATAGGCGCCGGTCATCTGCCGCTTCACCCGCGCCGGGCTGGTCAGCGGCCCGAGCAGGTTGAAGATGGTGCGGGTGCCGAGCTCGACGCGCGGCCCGGCGGCGTGGCGCAGCGCAGCGTGGTGGCGCGGCGCCATCAGGAACACCATGCCCGCCTCGCGCAGCACCGCCGGCAGGGCCGGCAGCGGCACGTCGAGGTTGATGCCGAGCGCCGAGAGCGCGTCCGAGGCGCCGGATTTCGAGGAGAGCGCGCGGTTGCCGTGCTTGGCCACCGGCACGCCGCAGGCGGCCACCACGAAGGCCGTGGCGGTGGAGATGTTCAGCGTGCCCATGCCGTCGCCGCCGGTGCCGACGATGTCGATGGCGCCCTCGGGCGCCTCGACGGCGTTCATGCGGGCGCGCATGGCGCGCACCGCGCCGGTCATCTCGGCCACCGTCTCGCCGCGCACGCGCATGGCCATCAGCATGGCGGCGATCTGCGCCGGCGTGGCCTCGCCCTCCATGATCAGGCCGAAGGCGTGCTCCGCCTCGCTCTCGGCCAGCGTCTCGCCCTCGGCGAGGCGGGCCAGCACCGGCTTCAGCGTGTTCATGCCGCCTGCCGCTCCGGCGCGGGCAGGTCGGCGCCGGCCATGGTCAGGAAGTTGCGCAGGATGTCGTGCCCATGCGCGCTGGCGATGCTCTCGGGGTGGAACTGCACGCCCCAGATCGGCAGGTCGCGATGCGCCAGGCCCATGATCAGCCCGTCCTCGGTCCAGGCCGTCACCTCCAGCTCCGGCGGCAGCCCCTCGCGCCGCACCACCAACGAGTGGTAGCGCGTGGCGGGGAAGGGGCTGGGCAGGCCGGCGAAGAGGTCGGTGTCGCGGTGGTGCATGGCCCATACCTTGCCGTGCACCGGCACCGGCGCGCGCTCGACGACGCCGCCGAAGGCATCGCCGATCGCCTGGTGGCCGAGGCACACCCCCATCAGCGGCACGCGGGCCGCGGCGGCGGCGTGGATGAGGGGGAGGCAGATGCCGGCCTCGCGCGGGGTGCAGGGGCCGGGCGAGAGCAGGATGGCCTGCGGCTCGAGCGCCAGCGCCTCCTCCGGCGTCAGCGCGTCGTTGCGCCGCACCTCCACCCGCGCGCCGAGATCGCCCAGGAAGTGGTAGAGGTTGAAGGTGAAGCTGTCGTAGTTGTCGATCAACAGGATCATGGTGCGCGATCCTTCTCCCCTGGGCGGGTGCGGGTCAAGCGTGGGCTGCTCGGCGTCTCTCAGCGGCGCCCGGCGGCGAAGCGGACCGCCTCCTCGGCGGCGCGGAACAGGCCGCGCGCCTTGGCCCGCGTCTCCTCGTATTCCGCCACCGGGTCGGAATCGGCCACCACGCCGCAGCCGGCCTGGACATACATGGTGCCCTCCTTCACCAGCGCGGTGCGTAGCGCGATGCAGGTGTCCATGCCGCCATCGGCGCCGAAATAGCCGACGCCGCCGGCATAGAGGCCGCGCCGCGAGGGCTCCAGCTCCTCGATGATCTCCATGGCCCGCACCTTCGGCGCGCCCGAGAGCGTGCCGGCGGGGAAGCCGGCGGAGAGCGCCTCCAGCGCGCCCACGCCCGGCCGGGCCTTGCCGCGCACCTCGCTGGCGATGTGCATCACCTGGCTGTAGCGCTCGATGTTGAAGCTCTGCGTCACCTTCACCGAGCCGATCTCGGCCACGCGCCCGACATCGTTGCGGCCGAGGTCGAGCAGCATCAGGTGCTCGGCGCGCTCCTTCTCGTCGGCCAGCAGCTCCTTCTCCAGCGCCAGGTCCTGCTCGGGCGTGGCGCCGCGCGGGCGGGTGCCGGCGAGCGGGCGCACCGTCACCTCGCCATGCCGCAGCCGCACCAGGATCTCCGGGCTGGCGCCCACCGCCGCATAGCCGCCGAAGTCGAAGTAGAACAGGAAGGGCGCCGGGTTGATCCGCCGCAGCGCGCGGTAGAGGGCGAAGGGCGGCAGGGCGAAGGGCACCGAGAAGCGCTGGCTCGGCACCACCTGGAACACGTCGCCGGCGCGGATGTATTCCTTGGCCCGCTCCACGGCGGCCAGGAAGTCGGACTTTGTGTAGTTGGAGGCGGGCTCGGGCAGGGCGGGCAGGTTGGCCGGCGGCGCCGGGCGGGGCAGGGGGCGGTCGAGCGCCGCCTCGGCCTCGTCGAGCCGCGCCTGGGCGGCGTCCCAGGCGGCCTGCGGGTCGAGGCCGGGGAAGACCGGCGCGCAGAGCGTCAGCGTGTCCCGCACATGGTCGAACACGGCGATCAGCGTGGGGCGCATCATCACCGCCTCGGGGATGCCGAGCACGTCCGGCCGCAGCGCCGGCAGGCGCTCCATGTGCCGCACCATGTCGTAGCCCAGATAGCCGAACAGCCCGGCGGCGATCGGCGGCAGCCCGGCCGGCAGCGGCAGGCGCGCGGCCTCGATGGCGGCGGCGAGGCTCTCCATCGGCGGCGCCGCCTCGGGGACAAAGGCGTGCGGCGCGGAGAGGGCGTGGCGGTTGATCTCGGCGTGGCCGTCGCGGCAGCGCCAGACGAGGTCGGGCGCCATGCCGATGGCCGAGTAGCGCCCGCGCGCCGCGCCGCCTTCGACGCTCTCGAACAGGAAGGCGTTGGGCTGCCCCTGCACCAGTTTGAGATAGGCGCCGACCGGCGTGTCGAGGTCGGCGACCCGCTCGCGCCACAGCACCTGCCCCTGGCCGGCGCCAAGGCCGGCGGCGAAGGCGGTGAAGTCGGGGCCCTGGGTCGGACTGGTGGAGGGAGCGTTCATCGGTTGGCGACCTGACCGAGCATGTTCTCGTTGTAGGTGACGTCGCCGCGGGCGCGCAGCGCGTCCAGATACTGCACCTCGAGATCGGCCAGCATGGCCTGCTCCACGGCGTCGCGGGTGCGGCCGAGCGCCAGCGGGTCGCTGTCCGGGTTGAAGGGCAGCACCTCCAGCACCTGCGCCACGGCGAAGCCGTTGCCCGTTTCGGCCATGGTGGCGGCGTTCGGAGCGGTGGCGAAGAGCGGCTGCACCAGCTCCGGCGGCAGGCCCGACTGCGGCTGCGGCTGCCGCCCGAAGGGGCCAACGCGGCGCGTGGCGAGCCCGGCCTCGCGCGCCGCCTCGGCCAGCGGCTTGCCGCCCTGCACGGCGGCCAGCAGCCCGGCGGCGCGCTCCTCCACCGAGCGGCGGCGGGCATCGGCGGTCCAGGCTTCCAGCACCTGCTCGCGCACCGTCTCGAAGGGGCGCAGCGCGGCGGGGATCACCTCGCGCAGCTCGAAGGCGAAGAGGGCGGTCTGCCCGGCCTCGGCCAGGCGCGGCATCTGCCCCTGCTCGGCGGCGAAGACGGCGCGCAGCGCGATGTCCCGCGCGCCACCCTCCAGCGGCAGCGCGGCGGGCTGGCCCTCGCGGTCGAGGCCGCGGGCGTCCAGCGTCACCTCGGCCAAGGCGAGGCCGAAGCGCGGCGCCAGCTCGGCCAGGGTGGCGCCGCCGGCCAGCGCGTCCTCCACCTGGTTGGCGCGCTCATAGGCGAGGTCGGCGGCGCGCTCACGCTTCACCTCGGCCTCCACCTGGGCGCGCACGGCGTCGAAGCCGCGGCTCTCGCCCGCCTCGATGTCGGTGACGCGCAGCACGTGCCAGCCGAAGGGGCTCTGCACCGGGGCGCTGACGCCGCCTTCCGGCAGGGCGAAGGCGGCCTCGGCCAGCGCCTCCACCGGCAGGCCGGCGCGGTCCAGCGTGCCGAGGGCGAGGGCCTGGCCGCCCGCCTCCTGCGCCGCCGCCTCGATGGCGGCGAAGTCGGCGCCCTCGCGCCAGCGCGCGGCGATCTCGGCGGCCTTGGCCTCGTCCTGCACCAGCACCTGCTCCAGGGTGCGGCGCTCCGGCACCTCGAACTGGCTGCGGCGCGCCTCGTAGGCGGCGCGCAGCTCCGCCTCGGTGGGCTGCACCTCGGCCGCCAGCGTCTCCGGCGAGAGCACGGCGATGGTGGCGCGCCGGTATTCGGGGGCGGAGAAGCGGTCCGGGTTGTTCTCGTGGTAGCGGCGCAGCTGCGCCTCCTCCGGCGCCGCCGGCTCGGGCGCGGCGGCCAGCGGCAGCAGCACCAGCTCGGCCACGCGCTGCTCGCGCTCCCAGGCCAGCAGCGGGCGGGTCAGCGCGTCCGGCGCGGCGGCGCCGGCGCGCACGGCGCCGACCAGCTGCTGGCGGCGCAGATCGTCGCGCAGCAGGCTCAGGAAGCCCGCCTCGGAGAGGCCGTTGTTGCGCAGGAAGCCATCCAGCAGCGGCCGGCTGAAGCGGCCATCGGCGCCGTGGAAGGCGGGGATGGAGAAGACATAGTCGCGCAGCGCGGCCTCGGGGGCCACGATGCCGAGGCGGCTGGCCTCCTGCCGCTGCACGCGCTCCATCACCAGCCCCTCCACCGCCTGGCGGGCGAGGGCGGTGGCCATCGGCGGCGTCATCTCGAAGCCGGCGCCGAGCTGGCGCTGCACGCGCTGCATCTCGCGCCGCGCGGCCTCCTGGGCCTCGGGCAGCTCGATCGGCTCTCCGCCCACGCGGGCCACCGCCCGGTCGGTGCCGAAGTTCCGCACGATGTCCTCGATCCCCCAGATGGCGAAGGACAGGATGAGGAGGACGAAGAGGCCCTTGGCGAACCAGGTACCGGCAAGGCGGCGCAGTGCAGTGAGCATCGTATTCCGCGACTGATGAAGGCGGGCGGACCATAGGGAAAAGGCAGGCGGTTGCCAAACACCGGCGCCGCCTGTAGCGCGGCACGGCAACACTTTGTTCACCACGGACCGCCCGACAGGCAGAAGGAGACCGGGAATGACCCCAGGCGTGCGCCCGCTGATCGCCGGCAACTGGAAGATGCACGGCACCCTGGCCGAGGCCACCGCCCTAGCCTCCGGCGTCGCCGCCGGCGCCACGGAGAAGGCGGAACTGCTGGTCTGCCCGCCCTTCCCGCATCTGGTGCCGGTGGCCGAGGCCCTGCGCGGCAAGGCCGTGGCGCTGGGCGCGCAGGACTGCCACGCCGCCGCCAAGGGCGCCCATACCGGCGACGTGGCGGCCGCCATGCTGAAGGATCTCGGCGCGGCCTATGTCATCCTCGGCCATTCCGAGCGCCGCGCCGACCATGGCGAGAGCGACGCCGCGGTGAAGGCCAAGGCCGAGGCGGCGCTGGCCGCCGGCCTCGTGCCCGTGGTCTGCGTGGGCGAGAGCGAGGCGCAGCGCCTCTCCGGCGAGGCCGAGGCGGTGGTGGCCGGGCAGCTCGCCGGCAGCCTGCCGGAGGGCTTCGCGGCAGCCGGCGGCGTGGTGGCCTATGAGCCGGTCTGGGCCATCGGTACCGGGCGCACGCCGACGGAGGACGACATCGCCGCCATGCACGCCCGCATCCGCGCCGAGCTGGAGAAGGCGTTCGGCGAGGCCGGCAAGACGCTCCGCATCCTCTATGGCGGCTCGGTCAAGCCTTCCAACGCCAAGGGCATCCTGGCCCTGCCGCATGTGGATGGCGCGCTGGTCGGCGGCGCCAGCCTGAAGGCGGAGGATTTCCTGGGGATCGCCGCCGCCCTCTGAGGCGGGCGCTTTTTTCCGGAGGAGGGCGGACCCCGCCCCCCGTCTTTTTTGTCGGCGGGGGAATTGGCGGCGGCCGCGCCCGGCGCGAGACTGCCGCCATGACCCAGGACCAGACTGCGCGGGTTCTCGCCGCGCTCGATTCCGCCCGCACCGCCACCGAGGCCAGCCTGATCGACTGGCTGCGCATCCCGAGCGTGAGCGCCCAGCCCGCCCACGCCCCGGATTGCCGCCGCGCCGCCGAGTGGCTGGCGCGGGAGCTGATCGGCCTCGGCTTCGAGGCCGGGCTGCGCGAGACGCCGGGCCACCCGGTGCTGATCGCCACCCATCCCGGCCCGGGGCCGGACGCGCCGCACATCCTCATCTACGGCCACTACGACGTGCAGCCGCCGGAGCCGCTGGAGCTGTGGGACAGCCCGCCCTTCGAGCCGCAGGTGGTGGAGGGGCCGCGCGGCCCGCGCCTCGTCGCCCGTGGCGCGGTGGACGACAAGGGGCAGGTGATGACCTGGCTCGCCGCGCTGCGTGCCTGGAACAGCGTGGCCGGCGGCCCGCCCGTGCGCGTGACGGTGCTGGTGGAGGGCGAGGAGGAGATCGGCAGCCCGAACCTGGAGGCGGTGCTGGCGGCCGAGAAGGACATCCTCTCCGCCGAGATGGTGCTGATCAGCGACACCAACATGTGGGCCCCGGGGGCGCCCTCGCTCACCGTCAGCCTGCGGGGGCTGGTCTATACCCAGATCGACCTGCGGCTGGGCGACCGGGACCTGCATTCCGGCCTGTTCGGCGGCTCGGCGGCGAATGTGCTGAACCTGCTGACGAAGATCCTGGGCGAGCTGAAGGACGAGGAGGGCCGCATCCAGATCCCCGGCTTCTACGACGGAGTGCAGGAACCCACCGCCGAGCAGCGCGCCGCCTGGGAGGCGCTGGGCTTCGACGAGGCCGCCTTCCTCGGCGCCCAGGGCCTTTCCGTGCCGGGCGGCGAGCGCGGCCGCAGCGCGCCGGAGCGCCTCTGGGCGCGCCCCACCGCCGACATCAACGGCATCTGGGGCGGCTACATGGGCGAGGGCTCCAAGACCGTCATCGCCTGCGAGGGCCATGCCAAGCTCTCCTGCCGCCTGGTGCCGGGGCAGGACCCGCAGAAGGTGATCGAGGGCATCCGGCAGTTCGTGCAGTCCCGCCTGCCGGCGGATGCGAGCTTCGAGCTGCAGGTCTTCGCCGGCGGCCCGGGCATCTCGATCCCGATGGAGTCGCGCTTCGTGCAGGCGGCGCGGGAGGTGCTGGCGGAGGAGTTCGGCCGCCCGGCGGTGCTGGCGGGCGGCGGCGGCTCGATTCCGGTGGTGTCCAGCTTCCAGTCCATCCTGGGGCTGGACAGCCTGCTGATGGGCTTCGGCCTGGACGACGACCAGGTGCACAGCCCGAACGAGAAGTTCGAGCTGAGCTGCCTGCATGCCGGCGCCCGCAGCCATGCCCGCCTGCTCGGCCGCCTGGCGCGGAAGGACTGAAGGCGGGGTCCGGGGTGACACTGTCACCCCGGCGGAGGGGTGTGGGGAGGCCGCGCCTCCCCACGGCGCTCAGGCGGCGAGCGCCTTGCGGGTCAGGGAGAGCGTCTCCTCGATCATCGGCGCCGTGACGCCGAGATGGGTGCAGGCGCGGATGCGCCCGCCCAGCATGGAGAGCTGCACGCCCTCCATCCGCAGCCGCTTCACCAGCTCGCCCGCCGCCAGGCCGGTGCCGGCGGGGTCGAAGAAGACGAGGTTGGTGTCCGGCTCCTCGACGGTGATGCCCTCGATCTGCCGCAGCCCGCGGGCGAGCGCCCTGGCATTGGCGTGGTCGTCGGCCAGCCGGTCCACATGGTGGTCCAGCGCGTGGATGCAGGCGGCGGCGCAGATGCCGGCCTGGCGCATGGCGCCGCCCAGGCGCTGCTTCCAGCGCCAGGCCTCGCCGATGAACTCCTCCGAGCCCGCCAGCACGGCGCCGAGCGGCGCGCCAAGGCCCTTGGTGAAGTCCAGCCACACCGTGTCGAACCCGGCCACCATCTCGGCGGCGGGGATGCCGCTGGCCACCACGGCGTTCATCAGCCGGGCGCCGTCCATATGGGTGGCCCAGCCCTGCTCGCGCGCCACGGCCACCACCGCGTCCAGCTCCGCCTGCGGCCAGACGGCGCCGCCGCCGATATTGGCGGTCTGCTCCACCTCCAGCAGGCTCTGCGGCGGCGCGTGGCGGCTGCGGGGGCGGATGGCGGCGCGCAGCGTCTCGGCGCTGAATATGCCGCGCTCGCCCTTCAGCGGGTTGATCTGCACGCCGGCCAGCGCCGCATGGGTGCCGCCCTCGCTGCCCAGGATGTGCGCCGTCTCATGCGCCAGCACCTCCTCGCCAGGGCGGCAATGGGTGAGAATGGCGATGACGTTGCACATGGTGCCGGAGGGCAGGAACACCGCCGCCTCCTTGCCCAGCAGCGCCGCCATCCGGTCGCACAGCGCGTGGACGGTGGGGTCGTCGCCATGCTGCTCGTCGCCCATCTCTGCCTCCATCATCGCCGCCTTCATGGCGGGCGTGGGGAGGGTCTGGGTGTCCGAATAGAGGTTGATGCGGATGGGCGGCGCCCCGGCGGGCGGACGAGCGGGAGCATGCACCATGGGGCGGGACCTCGTGGATGTTGCGGGAGGATCAGTCGTTCATGTCGCGGATGGCCGCGCGCAGGCGGCGCCAGCCCAACCAGGCAAGCGGCAGGGCCGGCAGCAGGATCGACACGAGAAGCGCCTCCCACGGCCAGTCCGCCAGCCAGCCAGGGCCCTCACGCCGCCAGAGCAGCAGCCCGATGGCGGCGCAGAGCATCAGGGCAAGGATCTTCGGCATGGCGCGGGGCAGCATGCCAGCCCGCACCGGCCGCGTCAGCCCCCCCCTTCTTGCCGGTTCCTGCCCGTCAGGCGCCCGCGGCGGGGTTGCCGGGCACGGGCTGGGCTCCGCCGGCACGTCCGTCCCGCCCATAGAGCGCCATGGCGCGGCGCTCGAAGGCGCGCACCATCAGCCGCACCGCCTCGTTGAACACGGTACCGATGACGGCCTGGAGGAGCCGCGACTTGAACTCGAAATCGACGAAGAAATCGACCTCGGTGCCGGCCTCCACGGCGGTGAAGGTCCAGTTGTTGTTCAGGTAGCGGAAGGGGCCGTTCTCATAGCGGACCCGCACCGCGTGCGGGCGCTCCAGCACCACGCGGGAGCGGAAGGTCTCGCGGAACATCTTGAAGCCGATGGTCAGGTCGGCCAGCAGCTCCGTCTCGGTCTGGGAGACGATGCGCGCGCCCACGCACCAGGGCAGGAATTCCGGGTAGCGGCGCACATCCGCCACCAGGTTGAACATCTGCTCCGGCGTGTAGCGCAGGATGCGCTTCTCGGCATGGGTCGGCATCAGGCGGCGGCGCCCGCCAGCGCACGGCCCGCCAGCCTGGCGTTGCGGGCCTCGCGCAGCGCCGCGAAATCCCGGTCCGCATGGTAGGAGGAGCGGGTCAGCGGCGTGGCGGAGACGAGGAGAAAGCCCTTGCCGCGCGCCATCCGGGCATAGTCCTCGAACTCGGCGGGCTCCACGAAGCGGTCCACCGCCGCGTGCTTGATGGTGGGCTGCAGGTACTGGCCGATGGTGAGGAAGTCGATCTCGGCGCTGCGCATGTCGTCCATCACCTGGAGGACTTCCGGCCGCGTCTCGCCCAGACCCACCATGACGCCGGACTTGGTGAAGATCGAGGGGTCGAGCTGCTTCACCCGGTCCAGCAGCCGCAGCGAGTGGTAGTAGCGGGCGCCGGGGCGGATGGTGGGGTAGAGCTTCGGCACCGTCTCGAGGTTGTGGTTGAACACGTCCGGCCGGGCGGCCACCACCACCTCCAGCGCGCCATCCTTGCGCAGGAAGTCGGGCGTCAGGATCTCGATGGTGGTCTCGGGCGCGGCGGCACGGATGGCGGCGATGACGGCGGCGAAATGCGCGGCGCCGCCATCGGCCAGGTCGTCGCGGTCCACGCTGGTGATGACGACGTGCCGCAGGCCGAGCTTGGCCACGGCATCGGCCACGCGGCGCGGCTCATCGGCGTCCAGGCTTTTCGGCATGCCGGTGGTGATGTTGCAGAAGGCGCAGGCGCGGGTGCAGATCTCGCCCATGATCATCATGGTCGCGTGGCGCTGCGACCAGCACTCGCCGATATTCGGGCAGGCGGCCTCCTCGCACACCGTCACCAGCTTGTTGTCGCGCATCAGGTTGCGCGTCTCCTGGTAGATCGGGTGCGTCGGCGCCTTGACGCGAATCCAGTCCGGCTTGCGCTTGATCGGGTTGTCCGGCCGGTGCGCCTTTTCGGGGTGGCGCAGCGGGGCCGCCGCCTGGGGGGGCAGGGCCACGGGCTTCACGGTGCCCTCGGCGTTGGAAACCGCGCCGCCGGCCCGGTGGTCGATCAGGATACGGGTGGCCATTCGGAACCCCGGCTGTAGGGAAGGCGGCGGCCCCACCCTGCCGGGAGCGGCCGCCGCCTGCCATGATCTATGAAGGCAGTCTTGCCCCGCAAGCCAGCGCGGGGCCTCTTGCCGCTAGATGTGGATCACCCGGCCATAGGCATCAAGCACCGACTCATGCATGGCTTCCGAGACGGTGGGGTGGGGGAAGACGGTGTGCATCAGCTCCGCCTCGGTGGTCTCGAGGGTGCGGGCGATGGTGTAGCCCTGGATCATCTCGGTCACTTCCGGGCCGACCATGTGGGCGCCGAGCAGCGCGCCCGTCTTGGCGTCGAACACCGTCTTGACGAAGCCCTCCGGCTCGCCCATCGCGATCGCCTTGCCGTTGCCGATGAAGGGGAAGCGGCCCACCCGCACCTCGTGCCCGGCCTCCTTGGCGCGCGCCTCGGTCAGCCCGACGGAGGCCACCTGCGGGCGGCAGTAGGTGCAGCCGGGGATGTTGGTGACATCCATGGCATGCGGGTGCATCCCCGCCATCGCCTCCACGGCGATGATGCCCTCGTGGCTCGCCTTGTGCGCCAGCCAGGGCGCGCCTGTGAGGTCGCCGATGGCCCAGACGCCCGGCTCGCCGGTCTGCCCATAGGGGTCGGTCACCACATGGGTGCGCTCGACCTTCACCTTGGTGCCCTCGAGGCCGATATTCTCGACATTGCCGACGATGCCCACGGCGGAGATCAGCCGGTCCGCCTGGATCTCCTGCACCTTGTTGCCGGCCTCGACGATGGCGGTGATGCCATCGGCCGATTTCCGCACGCCCTGGACGCGGGCGCCGGTGATGATCTTCATGCCCTGCTTGGCGAAGGATTTCTGCACGAAGGCGGAGACCTCGGCATCCTCCACCGGCAGGATGCGGTCCATCACCTCGATCAGCGTCACCTCGGCGCCCATGTTGAGGAAGAAGGAGGCGAACTCGCTGCCGATGGCGCCCGAGCCGATGACGATCAGCTTCTTCGGCATGATGTCCGGCGCCAGCGCCTCGCGGTAGGACCAGATCAGCTTGCCATCCGGCTCGATGCCGGGGATGACGCGGGCGCGCGCGCCGGTGGCCAGCAGGATGTTCCTCGCCTGCAGCTCCGCCGCCGGCTTGCCGTCCTTGCCCGTCACCATCAGCTTGCCAGGGCCGGCCAGCTTGCCGCTGCCGTCGAACACGGTGACCTTGTGCTTCTTCAGCAGGCCCTTGACGCCGGAGGAGAGCTGCGAGGCCACCTGGCGGGAGCGCTTGACCACCTTGGCGAAGTCGTAGCGCACATTGTCCGCCGCGAAGCCGTACTGGTCGAGGCTGTGCAGCAGGTGGTTGATCTCGGAGGCGCGCAGCAGCGCCTTGGTGGGGATGCAGCCCCAGTTGAGGCAGATGCCGCCCAGATGCTCGCGCTCCACCAGCGCGACCTTCATCTTGAGCTGCGCGCCACGGATGGCGGCGACGTAGCCGCCCGGGCCGCCGCCCACCACCACCAGGTCGAACTGTTCGGCCATGTTTTCCGGTCCCTTCAGGGCGGGGCCTTCAGCCGGCGAGCGCCTTCAGCGCGTCGCCGGAGAGGCGTTGATCGGTCCATTCCGTGCGCCCGACCGCGCCGATCCGCCGGTAGAAGGCGATCGCCGGCTCGTTCCAGTCGAGCACGTTCCATTCCATCCAGGCATGGCCGCCCTCCACCGCCCGCTTCGCCAGGGCGCGGAAGAAGGCGAGGCCGATGCCGTGCCGCCGGCGCTCCGGCACGATGAACACATCCTCCACCCAGATCCCGGCGCGGCCGGCGAAGGTGCTGAAGGTCTCGTACCAGAGGCAGATTCCCACCGCCTCGCCGTCGATCTCGGCGATCAGCCCCTGGATGCGGCGGGTGGCCAGCGCGCCGTAGTAATCCTGCGCGCTGGCGGTGACCTCGTGCTCCAGCTTCTCGTAGGCGGCGAGGCCGCGCACCAGGGCGAGCACTGCCTCGGCGTCGCGCGGCTTCGCCTCGCGCAGCGTGAAGCCGGGGCCGCCGCTCACAGCATGAGGCTCAGGGGATCCTCGACCACCTTCTTGAAGGCGGCCATCCACTCGGCCGCCAGCGCGCCATCGACGACGCGGTGATCGACCGAGAGGGTGCAGGTCATCACCGTGGCGATGCCGAGCGCCCCATCCTTCACCACCGGCCGCTGCTGCCCGGCGCCGACGGCGAGAATGCCGCCCTGCGGCGGGTTGATGATGGCCGAGAAGCTGGTGACGCCATACATCCCCATATTGGAGATGCTGAAGCTGCCGCCCTGGAACTCCTCCAGCTTGAGCTTGCCGGATTTGGCGCGGGCGGCCAGGTCCTTCATCTCGTTGCTGATGGCGGCCAGGCCCTTCTGGTCGGCCTTCTTCACGATCGGCGTGATCAGCCCGTCCGGGATCGACACGGCCACCGAGATGTCCACGTCGTGGTACTGGATGATCGCGTCGTCGGTCCAGGAGGCGTTGACATTCGGGAACTGGCGCAGCACCCGCGCGGCGGCCTTGATGATGAGGTCGTTCACCGAGAGCTTGAAGGCGCCAGGGCCGTCCTTCGGCGCGCGGCCGTTGAGGTCGGCGCGCAGCTTCAGCAGCGCGTCCAGCTCGATGTCCATCGAGACATAGAAGTGCGGCACTGTCGCCTTGCTCTCCGCCAGGCGCTTGGCGATGACCTTGCGCATGGAGGAGTTCGGCACCGCCGTGTGCGGGGCGGTGATGGCGGGCGCAGGCGCCTTGGCGGCGGCCGGGGCGGCGGCGGGCGCGGCGGCGGGCGCGGCGGCCTCGGCCTTCGGCGCGGCGGTTGGGGCAGGGGCCTGCTTCGGCTTGCCGGCGGCGGCCTCGATATCGGCCTTCACGATGCGCCCGTTCGGGCCGGAGCCCTGCACATCGGAAAGCTCGATGCCCGCCTGCTGCGCCATGCGGCGCGCCAGCGGCGAGGCGAAGACGCGGTCGCCCTGCGCCGCCGGGGCGGAATTCTGCTCCGCCTTGGGTGCCTCGGTGGCCGGCGGCGTGCCGGGGCGGTTCGGCGCGACCTGCTCGGGCGCCTTCTCCTTCGCCGCCTCCTGCTTCGGCGCCTCCTGCTTCGGGGCCTCCTGCTTCGGGGCCGGCTTCGGGGCGGCGGCGCCAGCATCGTCCGGCACCGCCTCGCCCTCCTCGACCAGCACGCCGATGGGGGCGTTCACCTTCACCCCCTCGGTGCCCTCCTGCACCAGGATCTTGCCGAGGATGCCCTCATCCACGGCCTCGAATTCCATGGTGGCCTTGTCGGTCTCGATCTCGGCGATGACGTCGCCCGCCTTGACCGCGTCGCCTTCCTTCTTGAGCCAGCGCGCCAGCGTCCCCTCGGTCATGGTGGGGGACAGCGCGGGCATCAGGATGTTGGTGGCCATCGTCCCGCTTCCCCCGTTACTTCTTGTAGGTGACGCGCTTCGCCGCATCGACCACGTGGTCGATGGTCGGCAGGGCGAGCTTCTCAAGGTTGGCCGCGTAGGGCATCGGCACGTCAAGGCCGGCGACCCGCACCGGCGGCGCGTCCAGGTAGTCGAAGGCGTGCTCGATCACCTGCATCGCCACCTCGCAGCCGATGCCGCTGAAGGCCCAGCCTTCCTCGACGGTGACGAGGCGGTTGGTCTTCTTCACCGAGGCGACGATGGTCTCGGTGTCGAGCGGGCGGATGGTGCGCAGGTTGATGACCTCCGCCTCGATCCCCTGCTCGGCGAGCTTCTCGGCCGCCTGCATCGCCAGCCCCACCTCGATCGAGAAGGCGACGATGGTGACGTCCTTGCCGGCGCGCTCGACCTTGGCCTTGCCGATGGGGAGGATGAAATCCTCGTCCGTCGGGCATTCGAAGGTCTGGCCGTAGAGGATCTCGTTCTCGAGGAACACCACCGGGTTCGGGTCGCGGATGGCGGCGCGCAGAAGCCCCTTGGCATCGGCCGCCGACCACGGCGCCACCACCTTGAGGCCCGGCACATGCGCGTACCAGGAGGCGTAGCACTGGCTGTGCTGGGCGGCGACGCGGGCGGCCGCGCCGTTCGGGCCGCGGAAGACGATCGGGCAGCCGAGCTGGCCACCGGACATGTACAGCGTCTTGGCGGCGCTGTTCACGATCTGGTCGATCGCCTGCATCGAGAAGTTGAAGGTCATAAACTCGACGATCGGCTTCAGCCCGGTGAAGGCCGCGCCCACCGCCATGCCGGTGAAGCCGTGCTCGGTGATCGGCGTGTCGATGACGCGCTTCGGCCCGAACTCGTCCAGCAGCCCCTGGCTGATCTTGTAGGCGCCCTGGTACTGGGCGACTTCCTCGCCCATCAGGAACACCTTGTCGTCGCGCCGCATCTCGGCGGCCATCGCGTCGCGCAGCGCCTCGCGTACGGTGATGGGCTTGGTCTCGCCCCAGTCCTTCTCGGCCTCCTGCGCGGGGGCCTTGGGCTGCGCGTCCGTCTCCGGGCGCTGCTCGGTGCCCTTGGCGGCGACGGCGGCGTGGTCCTCGGCCTCCTTCGCCACCTCGGCGGTCTCGCCGCCGGCCTGGATGGCGTTGGAGACGGGCTCCTGCGGCCCGGAGGCCGAGGTGCCGGCGCCCCCATCCCCGCCATCGATCTCGGCGATGGGGGAGTTCACCGCCACGCCCTCGGTGCCCTCGGGCACCAGGATCCTGGTCAGCTCGCCCTCATCGACCGCCTCCACCTCCATGGTGGCCTTGTCGGTCTCGATCTCAGCGATGATGTCGCCGGCGGCGACGGTGTCGCCTTCCTTCTTCAGCCAGCGCGCCAGCTTCCCCTCGGTCATGGTGGGGGAGAGGGCGGGCATCAGGATCGTCGCACCCATGGGTCAGCGGGCCTCCAGCAGGATGTCCGTCCACAGCTCGGACTCGTCCGGCTCGGGGGAAGTCTGGGCGAATTCGGCGGAATCGGCGACGATGCGCTTCACCTCGTCGTCGATCTTCTTCAGCTCGGCCTCGGGCAGGCCGCTGTCCAGCAGCTTCTTGCGGGCGGTCTCGATGCAGTCATGCTGCTCGCGCATCTTCTGCACCTCCTCCCGCGTGCGGTACTTCGCCGGGTCGGACATGGAGTGGCCGCGGTAGCGGTAGGTCTTCATCTCCAGGATGTAGGGGCCCTTGCCCTCGCGGCAGTGCGCGACCGCGCGCTCGCCGGCGGCCTGCACGGCCTCCACGTCCATGCCGTCCACCTGCTCGCCCGGGATGCCCCAGGGGGTGCCGTCCTTCGAGCGGTCCTTCGAGGCGGAGGCGCGCTCGGCGCTGGTGCCCATGCCGTACTTGTTGTTCTCGATGATGAACACGACCGGCAGCTTGAACACGGCGGCGAGGTTGTAGCTCTCGAACACCTGGCCCTGGTTGGCCGCGCCGTCGCCATAGTAGGTCAGGCAGACATTGCCGTTGTCGTTGTACATGTTGGCAAAGGCCAGCCCGGCGCCAAGGCTGACCTGGGCACCGACGATGCCGTGGCCGCCGTAGAAGCCCTTCTCGCGGCTGAACATGTGCATCGAGCCGCCCTTGCCCTTGGAGTAGCCCCCTGAGCGACCGGTCAGCTCCGCCATCACGCCGCGCGCCTCCATGCCGGTGGCCAGCATGTGTCCGTGGTCGCGGTAGGAGGTGATGACCTGGTCGCCCGGCTGCAGGCAGAGCTGCATGCCCACCACCACGGCCTCCTGGCCGATGTAGAGGTGGCAGAAGCCGCCGATGAGCCCCATGCCGTAGAGCTGGCCCGCCTTCTCCTCGAAGCGCCGGATCAGCAGCATGTCGCGGTAGGCCTTGAGCAACTGCTCCTGCGAGAGGCCTTCCCGCCCTGCGGGTGGGGCCTTCGCCTTGCCGCGACGCTTGGTGGTGGCCGCTTCGGCGCCTTGGACCATCCGGCTGCTCCATTCTGCCCGCAACCGCTCGGAATTGGCGGCAGCGCAAGGCCGAGATACGTGGCGCAACGCCCAACTGCAAGCGCAAGGCGATAGCCAAGTCCTTGATGCTGCGGTGCAATATGGCATTTAACCGGAATGTGGTTAAAAGCCAGATCGTTCCTCAGGCGGCGCAATACCACTGCGGCATCGCGGCAGGATACAGGCCGAAGCTTTCGCTTGTCCTTCCCCTGACGAAAGCAACGGAAAGGCTGTGTGGGAGTTGCGGGCCAAGCGGCCATTCGCCCGGCCGCGCCGCATTCAGCCGGCCCGCCCCGACACCACCCGTCCGACGCAGGGATTGCCGCCGATCCAGTAGCAAAGCTCCGCGGGGCGGCCGATGCGGAAGAGGGCGAGATCGGCCCGCAGGCCGGGCCGCAGCACGCCGCGGTCGGCCATCCCAAGCGCGGCCGCGGCGTGGCGCGTCACGCCCAGCAGCGCCTCGGCCACGGTGAGGCGGAACAGGGTGCAGCCCAGGCTCAGCATCAGCAGCAGGGAGCGGGCGGGCGAGGAGCCTGGGTTCATGTCCGTGGAGAGGGCCATGCGCAGCCCGGCCGCCCGCATCGCCGCGACGTCCGGATGCTTCGATTCGCGAATGAAATAGGTGGCCCCCGGCAGCAGCACCGCCACGCTGCCGGCGGCGGCCATGGCGCGCAGCCCTTCGGCGCTGGCATATTCCAGGTGGTCGGCCGAGAGGGCGCCGAAGCGGGCGGCGAGCGCCGCGCCGCCAAGGTCGGAAAGCTGGTCGGCGTGCAACTTCACCGGCAGGCCGGCGGCCCGCGCGGCGGCGAAGACCCGCTCCGTCTGCGCGGGCGAGAAGGCGATGCGCTCGCAGAAGGCATCCACCGCGTCGGCCAGCCCGGTGGCGGCGGCGGCGGGGATGACCTCGCGCACCACGAAATCCGTGTAGGCCCCGGCGCCGCCCTCGTAGCCGGGCGGCACGGCATGGGCGGCGAGCAGGGAGGTCGCCACCTCCACCGGCAGCGCGGCGCCGAGGCGGCGGGCGACCCGCAGCATCTTCATCTCCGATTCGAGATCGAGCCCATAGCCGGACTTGATTTCGACGGTGGTGACACCTTCGGCCATCAGCCCTTGCAGCCGGGGCAGGGCGGCTTCCAGCAAGGCGCCTTCGCTGGCCGCGCGCGTTGCGCGGACGCTGGAGAAGATGCCACCCCCCGCGCGGGCGATCTCCTCATAGGTGGCGCCTTCCAGCCGCTGCTCGAACTCGCCCGCGCGGTTGCCGCCGAAGACGAGGTGGGTGTGGCAATCGACCAGCCCCGGCAGGACCCAGGCGCCCGCGCAATCAGTGACCGGTGCCTCATGCGCCGGCAGGTCCGCGCGCTTCCCGACCCAGGCGATGCTGCCGCCCTGCGTGGCAATGGCCCCGTCCTCGACGATTCCGAGCGGCGCTTCGGCCGGTCCGTCCATGGTGGCGAGGTGGGCATTGAGCCAGACGTGATCGAACCCGCTCATCGCGATCCTTCCCGAATGTGGGGGCTCCGGGGGAACTCAGTTCCCCCGGCGGGGTGGTCCAGGAGGGGCGGCGCCCCTCCTGGCCAGGCTTTCAGCGAAGGAGCGCGGCAAACACCCCGTGCTCAACGAGACGCCTGGCCGCGGCGATATCCGGCGCCATGAGCCGGTCCTCATCCCAGGGCGCGGCGATGCCGCGGATTTCCGCCAGCGCCTTCTCCAGCACCTCCGAGGTGGCGAGCGGCCGATGGAAGCCGATTCCCTGCGCCGCCGCCAGGAACTCGATGGCGAGGATGCCCGCGGTGTTGTCCGCCATCTCGGCCAGGCGCAGCGCCGCGCCAGTGGCCATGGAGACATGGTCCTCCTGGTTGGCGCTGGTGGGCAGGCTGTCCACGCTGCGGGGGTGGGCGAGGGATTTGTTCTCGCTGGCCAGCGCCGCCGCCGTCACCTGCGCGATCATGAAGCCCGAGTTCAGCCCGCCCTCGCGCACCAGGAAGGCGGGCAGGCCGGAGAGCACCGGGTCCGTCAGCAGCGCGATGCGGCGCTCGGAGAGGGCGCCGATCTCGGCGAGCGCGAGGGCGATGGTGTCGGCCGCGAAGGCCACCGGCTCGGCGTGGAAATTGCCGCCCGAGAGCACCTCGCCCTCGGCGGTGACGAGCGGGTTGTCGGTCACGGCGTTGGCCTCGCGTTCCAGCACGGCGGCGGCGTGGTCCAGCAGGTCGAGGCAGGCGCCCATCACCTGGGGCTGGCAGCGCAGGCAATAGGGGTCCTGCACGCGGCTATCGCCGGTGCGGTGGCTCTCGCGGATGGCGCTGCCTTCCAGCAGGGTGCGCAGCGCGGCGGCGGCGCGGATCTGCCCCGGCTGGCCGCGCAGCGCGTGGATGCGCGGGTCGAAGGGCGTGTCCGAGCCGCGCGCCGCATCGACGCTCATCGCCCCCGCCACCAGCGCGCTGCGCCAGAGGGATTGCGTGGCGAACAGCCCGGCGAGCGCCAGCGCGGTGGAAACCTGCGTGCCGTTCAGCAGCGCCAGCCCCTCCTTCGGCCCCAGCTCCAGCGGCGCCAGGCCGGCGCGCTTCAGCGCCTCGGCGCCGGGCAACACTTCCTCGCCGACGAAGGCCTCGCCCTCGCCGATCAGCACCAGCCCCATGTGGGCCAGCGGCGCGAGATCGCCCGAGGCGCCGACCGAGCCCTTGGCGGGGATGGCCGGCAGCACATCGGCGCGCAGCAGGGCGAGCAGGGCGGAGACCACCTCCGGCCGCACCGCCGAGGCGCCGCGCGCCAGGGAGAGGGCCTTCAGCGCCAGGACCAGCCGCACGACGGGGGCAGGCATGAAGGGGCCGATGCCGGCGGCGTGGCTGCGCAGCAGGTTGCGCTGCAGCTTCGCCAGGTCCTCCGTGCCGATGCGCTGGCTGGCCAGCTTGCCGAAGCCGGTGTTGACGCCATAGAGCGCCTCGCCCGTGGCGATGCGCGCGGCGAGCGCCGAGACGGAGCGCGCCACCGGCGCCTCCCACCCTGCCGGCAGCTCCAGCACGGCGCCTTCGAGGATGGCGCGCAGATCGGCCAGCGTGGCGTGGCCGGGTGCCACGATGCGGGCGGCGCTCACTTCGCACCCCCGAGCATCGGCAGGTCGAGCCCCTGTTCCCGCGCGCAGTCGAGGGCGATGTCGTAGCCCGCATCGGCGTGGCGCATCACGCCGGTGGCCGGGTCGTTCCACAGCACGCGCTTCAGGCGGCGCGCCGCATCCTCCGTGCCGTCGGCGACGATGACCATGCCGGCATGCTGCGAATAGCCCATGCCGACGCCGCCGCCATGGTGCAGCGACACCCAGGTGGCACCCGAGGCGGTGTTGAGCAGCGCATTGAGCAGAGGCCAGTCGCTCACGGCATCCGATCCATCCCGCATCGCCTCCGTCTCGCGGTTGGGCGAGGCGACGGAGCCGGAATCGAGATGGTCGCGGCCGATGACGATGGGCGCCTTCAGCTCGCCCCGCGCCACCATCTCGTTGAAGGCGAGGCCGAGCCGGTGCCGCTGCCCCAGCCCCACCCAGCAGATGCGCGCCGGCAGGCCCTGGAACTTGATCCGCTCGCGCGCCATGTCCAGCCAGCGGTGCAGGTGCCTGTCGTCCGGGATCAGCTCGCGCACCTTGTCGTCGGTGCGGCGGATATCCTCCGGGTCGCCGGAGAGCGCGGCCCAGCGGAAGGGGCCGACGCCGCGGCAGAAGAGCGGGCGGATATAGGCCGGCACGAAGCCCGGGAAGCCGAAGGCGCCTTCCAGCCCTTCATCCTTGGCCATCTGGCGGATGTTGTTGCCGTAGTCGAGCACGGCGCTGCCCATTGCCTTGAAGTCCAGCATCGCCTGCACATGCGCGACCATCGACTTCTTGGCGGCGGCGGCGACGGATTTCGGGTCGCTCTCGCGCTTCGCTTCCCATTCCGCCAGCGTCCAGCCGGCGGGGAGGTAGCCATTGGCGGGGTCGTGCGCGCTTGTCTGGTCGGTGACGATGTCGGGGACCACGCCGCGCCGCACCAGCTCGGGGAAGATCTCGGCGGCGTTGCCGAGCAGGCCGATGCTGATGGCCTTCCGCTCGGCGCAGGCCTGCCGGATCATCGCCAGCGCCTCGTCCAGCGTCTCCGCGCGGCGGTCGAGATAGCCGGTTTCCAGCCGCTTCTCGATGCGGCTCGGCTGGCACTCCACCGCCAGCACGCAGGCACCCGCGAAGACGCCCGCCAGCGGCTGCGCGCCGCCCATGCCGCCGAGGCCCGCCGTCAGGATCCAGCGCCCGCCGAGATCGCCGCCGAAATGTTGCCGCCCGGCTTCCACGAAGGTCTCGTAGGTGCCCTGAACGATGCCCTGGCTGCCGATATAGATCCAGGAACCCGCCGTCATCTGGCCGTACATCATCAGCCCGGCGCGATCGAGCGCGTTGAAATGCTCCCAGTTCGCCCAGGCCGGCACGAGGTTGGAGTTGGCGATGAGCACGCGCGGCGCATCCTTGTGCGTCTCGAACACGCCCACCGGCTTGCCGGACTGCACCAGCAGCGTCTGGTTTTCCTCCAGCCGCTTCAACACGTCGAGGATGCGCTCATAGCTCTGCCAGTCGCGCGCGGCGCGGCCGATGCCGCCATAGACGACAAGCTCGCCCGGCCGCTCGGCCACCTCGTCGTCGAGGTTGTTCATCAGCATCCGCATCGCCGCCTCGGTGGTCCAATGCTTGGCGGTGAGGGTGTCGCCGCGCGGGGCGCGGATGGCGGGGGCATTGCGGAACCGGCTGTGCGACATGGGTCTGTCTCGTCTCGGTCGGGGTTCAGTCCAGCGCGCCGCCAAGGCGGTAGCGCGTGCCGGGATGGGTGAGGAAGGCCCGCGTCGCCACCACGCGCCACGACCAGGTGCGGCGGTGGACCAGCAGGCAGGGCTCGTCGGGCGGGATGCCGAGGGAAGCGGCGATGTCGGGTGCGGCGCGGGTGGCCTCCACCACATGCTCCACCCGCTCGGGCGGCGCGCAGGAGGTGAGGTAGCGGTAGGGCGTGATGCGGCTGAAATCCTGCTCCAGGAAGCGCGGCGCGATCACCGGGTTCACCAGCCGCTCCTCGAACTGCACGGCCATGCCATCCTCCCGGTGCACCAGCCGCGCCCGGAAGAGCTCTGCCTGCTCGGGCAGGCCGAAGGCGGCGGCCATGGCCGCGTCCGCCCGCAGCCGGCCGAGGGAGAGCACCTCGGCTGCGTGCATGCCGCCGCGCTCGGCGATCTCCTCGGCGATGTCGCGCAGCTCCAGCAGGTTCGATTGCGGCTTGGCGCCGGCGACGAAGGTGCCCACCCCCTGCACCCGCACCAGCAGCCCCGCATCGGCCAGCTCGCGCAGCGCGCGGTTGACGGTGACGCGGGAGACGCCGGTCAGCTTCACCAGCTCATGCTCGGAGGGCACGCGGTCCTCCACCCCCCATTCGCCGCTGGCGACGCGGCTGAGGATGAAGGCCTTGATCTGCTGGTAGCGCGGCGTGGCCGGGCTGGGCGTCGGCAGCAGGGCAGGGGTTTCGGAGCTCGGCATGGCCGGGAGCATGGTTGTCTTGACAAGTCCAGTCAACCGGAAAGACGATGCCGCCCACCGCTGCGAGAAGGCCGCCCGGCATGACCCACTACTTCGCCCCCGCCGCCCTGCTGCCCACCGGCTGGGCGCGCGACGTGCGCATCGAGACCAATGGCGCCGGCAGCATCGCGACCGTCACGCCGGGGGGCGATCCGGCCGGAGCGGAACGCCTGCCGGGCGCCGTCATCCCCGGCCTGCCGAACCTGCATTCCCACGCCTTCCAGCGCGCCATGGCCGGCCATGCCGAGCGCCGCTCGCCCCCCGAGGCGCGCGATGCCGAGGGCGGCGAGGATTCCTTCTGGACCTGGCGGACGACGATGTACCGCTTCGTCGGCCGCTTCACGCCGGAGGATGCGGAAGCCGTGGCCGCGCAGCTCTACGCCGAATGCCTGGAATGGGGTTTCACGAGTCTCGCCGAGTTCCACTACCTGCACCACCAGGCCGACGGCACGCCCTATGCCGAGCCGGCGGAGATGGCGCTGCGGCATCTGGCGGCGGCGCGCGCCACGGGCATCGGCATCACCCTGCTGCCGAGCCTCTACCGGCATGGCGGCATCTTCGGGAAGGACCCGGTGCCGGGGCAGCGCCGCTTCCTCAACGACCTCGACGGCTTCTGGCGCATCGTCGAGGGCATCCGCGGCGCCATCGCGGGCGATGCGCAGGCGGGGCTCGGCCTCGCGCCGCACTCGCTGCGCGCGGTGACGCCGGAGATGCTGCGCGAGGTCTCGCGCTTCGGCGGCCCCATCCACATCCACGCCGCCGAGCAACTGCGCGAGGTGGAGGAATGCCGCGCCGCCACCGGCGCCCGCCCCGTGGAATGGCTGCTGGAGAACATGCCGCTCGACGCGCGCTGGTGCCTGATCCACTGCACCCACATGACGGAGGCGGAAGCCGTGGGCCTCGCCCGCAGCGGCGCCGTGGCCGGGCTCTGCCCCAGCACCGAGGCCTCGCTGGGGGACGGCATCTTCGGCCTGCCCGCCTATCGCGCGGCGGGCGGGCGGCTTGGCTTCGGCACGGACAGCCATGTCGGCACCTCGCCGCGCGACGAGATGCGGCAGCTGGAGACCAGCCAGCGCCTGGCGCAGCGCCGGCGCTCCGTGGCGACGGACGAGGCCCACCCCCACCCGGCGCGCAACCTGCTGGAAGCGTCTCTCGCCGGCGGGGCGCAGGTGAGCGCGCGGGCCATCGCCGGCATCGCTCCCGGCCAGCGCTGCGACCTGGTGGCGCTGGACGACGAACACCCCGCCCTGTGCGGCCGGGAAGGGGATGAGCTGCTCGACGCCTGGGTGTTCAGCGGCCAGGGCAACCCGGTGCGGCAGGTGGTGGCCGGCGGGCGCGTGGTGGTGCGGGAGGGGCGGCACGTGGCGGCCGAACCCATCGCCGCCGCCTTCCGCGCCGCCATGCGGAGGCTTTCGGCATGAGCCCCGTCATCCGCCCCGCGGGCGCGGCGGAGATGCCGCTGCTGGTGGAATGGGCCGCCGCCGAGGGCTGGAACCCAGGCCTCGCCGACGCCGCCACCTTCCACGCCGCCGATGCCGGGGGCTTCCTGCTGGCCGAGGTGGCGGGCCTGCCCGTCGCCTGCCTCTCCGCCGTGCGGCAGGGGGAGGAGCATGGCTTCATCGGCTTCTACATCGTCCGCCCGGATTGGCGCGGAAAGGGGCTTGGCCTGGCCTTGTGGCGGGCGGGGATGGCGCGGCTGGAGGGGCGCGTGGTGGGGCTGGACGGCGTGGTGGCGCAGCAAGCGAATTACGCGCGCTCCGGCTTCGCCCTGGCGTGGCGCAATGTCCGCTTTGGGGCCGCGGCGCCGCGCGCCGTCGGTGGGGTGGAGGGGGAGGTGGTGCCGGCGGCCTCGGTGCCCTTCGCCGCGCTCGCGGCGCTGGATGCGCGGGTGTTCCCGGCGCCGCGCGAGGCGCTGCTGCGCGCCTGGCTCACGGCGCCCGGGCACCGCGCCCTGGCGGTGCGGGACGGGGCGGGGGCGGTGCGCGGCTTCGGCGTGCTGCGCCCCTGCCGGGAGGGCGCCAAGATCGGCCCCCTGACGGCCACCGGGGCGCCCTTCGCGCGCGCCCTGTTCAACGCGCTGGCCGAGGGTGCCCCCGGCCCGGTGTTCCTGGACCTGCCCGAGCCGAACGCCGCCGCCCTGGCCCTGGCCGGGGAGGCCGGCATGGCGCCCGTCTTCGAGACCGCGCGCATGTATCGCGGCCCCGCGCCCGCCCTGCCGCTGGACGAGATCTTTGGCCTGATGAGCTTCGAGCTCGGCTGACTGGCAGAAAAAAGAAGGGGTCCGGGGAATTCCTTCCCCGGCCTGCCTTTTCTACCCGGCCGCCGCCACCGCCTCCGCCGCCCGCATCACGCGCAGGAAATTGCCCGACCAGAGCAGCCCGACGGATTCGGCATCATAGCCCCGGCGCAACAGCTCGGCGGTGAGGTTGGCGCTGTCGGCCGCATTCATCCAGCCTTCGACGCCGCCGCCGCCATCGAAGTCGGAGGAGAGGCCGACATGGGAGATGCCGATGCGCTGCACCGCGTAGTCCACATGGTCGGCGATGTCGGCCACGCGGGCGCGCACCTTGCCGTCCGCGCCCGGGCTGCGCAGGAAGCCCGGCACGGCGGTGATCTGCATCAGCCCGCCGGTGGCGCGCAGCGCGTCCATCTGCTGGTCGTCGAGGTTGCGCGGATGGTCGCGGAGCGCGCGGACGCAGGTGTGGGTGGCCACCACCGGCGCGCGGGAGATCTCCACCGCCTGCAGCATCGCGCTCTTGGCGACATGCGAGACATCGACGAGCAGGCCGAGCGCGTTCATCTCCGCCACCGCCGCGCGCCCCAGCGTGGAGAGGCCGCCATGCAGCACCGGCCCATCGCCGAGGTCGGGGCGGGGGATCGCGGAATCGGCCAGCAGGTTATGGCCATTATGCGTCAGCGTCACGTAGCAGGCGCCGAGGCCGCGCCACAGCGCCAGGCGGGAGAGATCCTCGCCCATGGCGTAGCCATTCTCCACCGCCAGCAGCACGCCGAAGCCGCCGCTGCCCCGCAGCGCCTCCAGCTCCGCGGCGCGGCTGACGATGCGGCGGTCCTCGCCGCTGGCGGTGGCGCGGATGGCGCGCAGCATCGCCTCGCAACGCTCGGCGGCGGCGGCGTGGCCCTCCGGCGTGCGCGGCCCCTGCGGCAGGTAGGCGGCGAACACCACGGCGCGCAGCCCGCCGGCGCGCATCTTCGGGAAGTCCACGCAGCGCGCCGTCTCGCCGCGCGGGTCGGGCGTCTGCGGCCAGGGGATGTCCACATGGGTGTCGAGCGTCAGGGTCGCGGCGTGGACGGCGCTGGCGGTCTGGATGTCGGTCATGTCTCGTCCTGCGGCGGTGGCGGTCGCGGGAGTCTCGGGCGGGGCCGCGCGGCCGTCAATCGCCAGCGCCACCGCCGGGCGGGGTGAGCAGCACGGCGGCGCGGTAGGGCGGCTCCCCGAACCAGGCCATGCGCTCCAGCGCCTCGGCGCGGATGGGCAGGTTGGCGGCATCCGCCGCCGTCTCGCCGCGCGGCGGATCGGGTCAGGGGTCGTTCACCAGGAACCAGCCATCCCGTGCCTGGTGCAGCAGGATCCAGTGCGGCGCATGCCGGCCATGGGTCGGGTGCTGGTCGATCAGCAGCAGCACGAGACCGCCCGCGCCGAGATGCGCGGCCAGCGGGGCGATGGCGAAGTCGCCGAGGGTGACGGGAATGCCGGCCGCGGCGCTCTGCGCCCGCAACTCCGATTGCGCGAACTCGATCAGCTCGCGCTTCTGCGCCGTGTCGGCGCGCTCGGTCAGCAGTGCGCGGTCGGTGGTGGCGAGGATGCGGGCGCCGAAGCCGCGCGCCCGGGCCGCCAGCGCCAGCCCGTGCGGGTCGCAGCCGCCGGGGCCGGCGAGGCTGACGATGGTGATGGCCTCGCGCCAGAGGGCGATCTCCTCGCTCCGCGTGGGCGCGCGGCCGGCGAGGGCCTGGAAGCCCATCAGCAGCGAGGCGGGGCCGCAGGTGAAGGGGGTGGTCTGCGCGTAGAGCGGCAGGGCACGGCGCGGCGCGTCATTGCCGAGCCAGCGTTCGGCATAGGGTGCCGCGAGCGGCGCGAGGCCCAGCTGGCGCAGCCCGGCGGGGTCGAGCCACGGCGCATCCTCCGGCGCGGCACGCAGGGCGAGCAGCCCGGCCTCCCGCGCCGCCGCCTCCAGCCGCGCGGCGAGCGCCCGGGCGGTGGCCTCCGCATCCGCCGCGCCGGGCGAGATCCAGAAGGCCGCCACGCGCAGCACCAGTCCGGTGGGCCGGCGCAGGGCCAGCGCCACGCCCTCCGCCCCCTCCCGCAGCAGCAGTGCGCCCTCGAAGCCGGAGAGCGTGTCGAGGCGCGCGCGCAGCGCCTCGGGCAGAGCGGTGTCGAGGGTGGCGGCGTCGGCAATGGCGGCTCTCCTCTCTCAGGCGGCTTTCTCGAGGTTCCAGAACAGCGCGATCGGGCTGGGCACGAAGCCCGAGAGCCTGGTGCTGTAGGCCTGCGGCGTGAAGTACTGGCCGAGCGGCAGGAAGGGCGGCTCCTCGAAGGCGATGGCCTGCATCTCGCGGGTGATGCGCTGCTGCGCGGCGGCATCCGCCGCGTCGAACCAGGCGTCGCGCAGCGCCTCCAGGCGCGGGTTGGGACGGGTGCCGTAGAGATGCAGGTGGCTGCCGGGGTTGGAGACCCACAGCCCCGCCCAGCCGGTGCAGTAGCAGTGCCAGTTGGCGCGCTCGGCGGCGCCGGCGGCATTGGCGCGGCTGATCAGCGTGCCCCAGTCGACGCTCTGGTAATCGACGTTCAGCCCGATCTCGCGCAGCATCTGCTGCGCCACGGGCGACATGGCGGCGGCGGAGCTGATGTCGGTGGCGGCCATCTGGATGATGGTCTCGCCCTGGTAGCCCGCCGCCTTCACCGCCTGCCGCGCGCGCTCGATGCTGCGCTCGCCGGTGACGGCCTCCAGCCCCACATCGCTGGCGGCGGGAGAGCCGGGCAGGAAGGCGCCGACGCCGGTGCGGTAGAGGGAGGGATCGCCGCCCACCAGGGACTGCATGTAGTCCACCTGCCGCAGCGCCGGGAACAGGGCGCGGCGCATCGCCGGGTTGTCGAAGGGCGGCACGCTGTCGTTCAGCCGCAGCTCGGCCCAGACGCCGATCGGGTCGATGGTCTTCACCTCCAGCCCCCGCCGGCCGCGCAGCAGGGGCAGCAGGTCGGCCAGGGGGCGCTCCAGCCAGTCCACCTCGCCCGTCTGCAGGGCGGAGATGGCGGTGGACGGATCGGGCATGATGCGCCACTCGATCCGGTCGAGCTTCGCCACCTTGCCGCCGGCCCACATGTCCGGCCGCTCGTCGCGCGGCACATAGGCCTCGTTGCGGGTGAAGACGACGGAGGCGCCGGAGACCCATTCCTCGCGGCGGAAGACGAAGGGGCCGCTGCCGGTGAAGTCGGCGACGGTGGTGGTGGCCGGCGTCTGCGCCACGCGCTCGGGCATGATGTAGCAGGCGGTGGCGCCGAGGCCGTAGAGCAGCTGGTTGTAGGGCTGCTTCAGCCGGATCTCGAATTCCGTGTCGCTGGTGGCGCGCATCTCCTCCAGCTGCGCGGCGAGGCGCTTGCCGAACAGGTCGCGCTGCGACCAGCGGTTGATCGAGGCGACGCAGTCGGCGGCGCGCACCGGCTCGCCGTCGTGGAAGCGCAGGCCCGCGCGCAGGCGGAACCGCCAGCGCAGGCGGTCCTCGGAAAGCTCGTGGCCCTGCGCCATCTGCGGGCGCGGCTGCAGCTTGCTGTCCAGCCCGTAGAGCTGGTCCCAGATGGCGTGCGCGGCGTTCAGCGAGATGAGGGTGCTGGATTGCAGCGCGTCGGGGGTCTGGAGGTTGGTGTGCGGCACGAAGCGCAGCGTGCGCGCCGCCGACTGCGCCAGGGCCGGGCGGCCCAGCATGCCGGCGGTGGCGAGCCCGGCGCCCAGTTGCAGGGCGGCACGGCGGGGGAAGGCGAAGGTGGTCATGCGGTCTCTCCCTCGGCTGTCGGCTGGCGAGCCTGGGCGCGCGGGAAGGGCGGGGCAAGCGGCGAGCGGCGCCGCTCCCCCTTTCCTGATGGCGGTGGTTGCCTCAGCCGGCGCGCAGCGCGGCGGTGACGCGGGCCGTCATCTCCGGCAGCGCCGCCGGGTCGAGCCAGCGGAAGGTGGCGACGAGGCCGTTCTCGGGGTCGATCCAGATGTAGTTGCCGCCCGCGCCCTGGGCGAAGAAGCTGGCGCGGCTGGCGCCCGGGTAGCGGCCCTGGCCGTTCAGCCACCAGAGCAGGCCGTAATCGGCGTTCAGCCGGCAGGGGGTGGTGCAGGCGGCCACCCAGCCCTCGGGCAGCACGCGGCGGCCTTCCCACACGCCGTCGCCCAGCATCAGCAGGCCGATGCGCGCCTGGTCCTCGGCATGGGTGAAGACGCCGCCGCCCCAGTGCCCGCCGCCCGAGACGGACTGGATGCGCCGGCCGTCGATCTCGACGAAGCTGGTGCGGTAGCCTTCCCAGCGCCCATCCGTGCTGCCGCCGATCGGCGCCATGATGCGCTCGGCGAAGACCTCCGGCAGCGGGCGGCGGAAGCGGTGGAGCAGGGCGAGGGAGAGGGCGTTCACCCGGACGTCGTTGTATTCCCAGTAGGTGCCGGGGGTCTTCAGCGGGCGCTCATGGCCCTTGGGGCCGCTGCCCTCGCGCTTCAGGTCGCGCCCGCGGTCGATGCGGTCGGCCTTGCCGAACAGGGTGCCTTCCCACTCGCTGGTCTGGTCCAGCAGCATCCGCCAGGTGATGGCGCCGTTGTGCGGCCCGGCGAAGGCCGGGTCGTCCACGCTGGCGGAGACGCGGGAATCGAGGCTGTCGATCAGCCCGTCGCCGAGCGCCAGGCCGGCCAGCAGCGCCAGGTAGCTCTTGGCCACGCTGAAGGTCATGTCCACCTGCCGCGTGTCGCCCCAATGCGCGACGAGCCTGCCATGGCGCAGGACCAGCCCGTTCGGCGCGCCGCGCGGCGCGGTGTTGCCCAGCACCTCGTTGTCCGGCGCCGGCTCGAAATAGCCGGATTCCAGATGCGCCAGGATGTCGCGCGGGAAGGGGCTCTCATGCGCCTGGGCGAAGGCCACGGCCTCGGCCAGGGCGGCGGGGTCGAACCCGGCCTGGGCCGGGTCCTGGGCGGGGAAGGGGGTGTGCGATTCCATGGCCGCGACGGTGGCCCCGCCCCGTGCGGCGCGCAAGCGGCCGGGGATGCGCGGAGCGCTCCGCGACCCCATCTCCGTGCTCGACATCCCAAGCAAGGAGAACCCCATGCCTGAGAATGCCCCGCAGGAGACCGCCATCCTGGGTGGCGGCTGCTTCTGGTGCATCGACGCCGCCTACCGCGACCTGGCCGGCGTGACCGAGGTGGTCTCCGGCTATGCCGGCGGCCATGCCGAGAACCCGACCTACGAGCAGGTCTGCGGCAAGCGCACCGGCCATGCCGAGGTGGTGAAGGTGGTGTTCGACCCCGCCGCCATCTCCTACGCCGACATCCTGCGCATCTTCTTCACCCTGCACGACCCGACGACGAAGGACCGGCAGGGCGCCGATGTCGGCCCGCAATACCGCAGCATCATCCTCACCACCTCCGAGGCACAGGCCGCGACGGCGCGGCAGGTGATGGCGGAGATCGAGGCCGCGGCGCTGTGGCCGGCGCCGCTGGTGACGGAGCTGGAGCCCGCCGGCACCTTCTGGCCGGCCGAGCCGGAGCACCAGGACTATTTCGCCCGCAACCCGTGGAGTGGCTACTGCCGGATGGTGGTGGCGCCGAAGGTGGCCAAGTTCCGCAAGAGCTTCGCCGGCCGGCTGAAGACGCGCGCCGCCTGAACCGGCCCGCGCCGCGCGGCGAAACACCGGCCCCGCCCGCGCAAGCGCGGCGGGGCTTCTTCTTGCCTGTTGCCGTCAGCGGAATTTCGGAAGGCCCGGAGGCTGGTTCGGCCAGGACGGCCGTGGCGGATGGGGTGGGATTCGAACCCACGATACCCTTTTGAGGTATACACACTTTCCAGGCGTGCGCCTTCGACCGCTCGGCCACCCATCCAGCGCAGGGCGGCGGTATAGCAGGCTTTCCAGGCCGGGCAAGGGCCAAGATGCGGTTTTCGACGCCGGGCGGATTGTGACAGAAGATTTTCCGAGCCCTGACCCTGTCCACGGGGGGCATTTGCGGAGCGGGAGGGGGGCGGCGCGGCGAGATACGCGCTGAACGCGGGAACGACCCGCGTTTTTTTCGGCCTCAAAGTCCCGATTTCTGTTGCGGGGAGGACCCCCCATGCCCCATATGCCGCCTCGTTGACCTGATCGATCCACGATCACCCTGGTCATCTTCTGGTGGGAAGGAGCCCTCAAACCATGGACGCTCTCGTTTCTCCGCTGGGGATGGTTTCGGATTGCAGCCCGAGCGAAGCCCAGTCTGTTGATACTCACGGCGAGGCGAAGGACCACTTCGTCGAGCGTGATGGTGTGCGTTTTGCCGGCACGCATCTGATCGTCGATCTGTGGGGCGCCACGAATCTCGACGACCCCGCGCATATCGATTCCGTTCTGCGCGAGGCCGCCATCGAAACCGGCGCGACCATCCTGCACGGTCACTTCCATCACTTCGCGCCCGACGGTGTGTCCGGCGTGCTGGTGCTGGCCGAGAGCCACATCTCGATCCACACCTGGCCGGAGCGTGCCTACGCGGCGCTCGACATCTTCGTCTGCGGGATCTGCAATCCGTACAAGGCGGTGCCGATCCTGAAGAAGGGCTTCGGGCCGGAGCGCGTGCAGCTCGCCGAGCACAAGCGCGGCCTGATCGGCTGACATCAGCCTTTCACGTGACGAGGCGGGGGCGGGGTCTCAGGATCCCGCCCCCTTCTTGTGTTTCCTGACCGAGGATTTCCTCCATGCCGACCGATTCTTGGGTGAACGAGACGCTCTACGCCGAGTGGGGCCAGCGCTTCCTGGTGAAGCGCGAACTGGCCCGCGTGCAGAGCGACTTCCAGGACATCATGCTGTTCGAGAGCTACAGCCACGGGCGCGTCATGCTGCTCGACGGCGTGGTGCAGATCACCGAGAAGGACGAGTTCGTCTATCAGGAGATGCTGACGCATGTGCCGCTGCTGGCGCATGGCGACGCCAAGCGCGTGCTGATCATCGGCGCCGGCGATGGCGGCGTGCTGAAGCGCGTGCTGCAGCACCGTAATGTCGAGCGCGCCGTGATGGTCGAGATCGACGGTGAGGTGATCCGGCTCTGCAAGGAGCACATGCCCGACATCGCCGGCGACGCCTGGAACGATCCGCGCGCCGAGGTGATCGTGGGTGACGGCATCGACTACGTCCGCAAGGCCGAGGCCGGCAGCTTCGACGTGGTGATCGTCGATTCCACCGACCCGATCGGCGTCGGCGAGGTGCTGTTCACCGACGAGTTCTACGCCAACGCGGCGCGCCTGCTCTCCGACCGCGGCCTCATCGTCAACCAGTGCGGCGTGCCCGCCATGCAGGCGGAGGAGCTGGCCGAGACCAGCCTGCGCCGCGGCAAGGTGTTCGCCGACATCTGGGCCTATGTCGCCGCCGTGCCGACCTATGTCGGCGGCTTCATGACGCTGGGCTGGGCGGCGAAGGACGCCACGCTGCGCCAGGTGGACACCGCCACCATCCGCGCCCGCGCCGAGGCCGCCGGCATCCTGGGCCAGACGCAGTACTGGACGCCCGAGATCCACACCGGCGCCTTCAACCTGCCGCCCTACATCAGCAAGCATCTGCCGCAGGGCTGATGCGGCGGCGCAAGGGAAGGACACAATCCTTCCCTTGCCCGGCCGCGCGCCGCTTCAAACCAGGCGCTGCAACCGCTCCACCCGCCCGTGCAGCCGGCGCAGCGCCCACCCGGCCTCGGCCTGCTCTGCGGCGGGCAGGGAGAGGGCGGCGGCGCAGAGGGCGGTGACCTCGGCATCCAGCCCCTCCAGATCGATGGAGCGGCCGCCCGTGGCCAGCGCCTCGGCCAGCTTCAGCGTCGTCTCCAGGGAATCGAGGGCGGCCAGCAGGGCAGGCAGGGCGGTGACGGACATGGCGGCAGGCTAGACGGGCCTTCGTTACCGAAACCTGCAGCGGCACCGTCCTAACCGAATCCTTACCAGCGCCTTCCATCCTGCTGTCCTCCCGCTGCGGAACCGGAGGCACGATGGAAATCAACGAGGCGCTCGATAGCTGCGTGGCCAGCCTGATGGCGCCATCGGAACGGCTGCTGGCCGTGGCCATGCGCCTTTCCGGCGACGTTTCAGCCACCACCCCCGCCGCCATCCGCACCACCAGGACTGCCCTGGCCGGGCCGTTGGCGGGCCTTCCCCTGCCGGCCGGCACCGACACCCGCAACCGTACCGTGCTGGCCAATGCCCGCGCCGTGCTCAGCGAAACCCTCGGGCAGATCGGCCGGCCAAGAAAGACTGACGTCACCAAATCGTGATGCTATGACCGCATGGCCATGCCCCTGCGCGATCTCTGGCCCCGCTGGCGTGCCTCTCTGCGGCGCAGCCCGGCGGCCTTCCAGTCTCTCCTGGCCGGCCTGCCCGAGCCCGCCCTCTGGCTCGACGGCGCCGCCAGGCTTCGCGGAGGCAACGCGGCCCTGCGCGCGGCCCTGGGACCCAGCCTGCCTCTGCGGACGGGTACGCCCATCACACTGATCTTCGCGCCCGAATCGCGCGCTGCCTTGCAGCAATGGCTGGCGGGCGGCCCGGAGCCGCCGGAGCTTCGCCTGGCCGCGCCCCTGGGGCAGCCGGGCCTGATCGTGCTGCCGCGCCGCATCGCCCTGCCGCAGGGGGAGGCGGTGCTGCTGCTGACGGATGCCGCCCCCCGCAAGGCCCTGGCCGCCCAGCTCGCCGAGTCCGACCGGCTGCAGGCCCTGGGCGGGCTGGCCGGTGGCATCGCGCACGACTTCAACAACCTGCTGAGCGTGGTGCTGGGCGCTGCGGAGGAGGCGAGGCGGCATCTGGGCGAGAACCCCGATCCGGCTCTCGCCGCGGAGCTGGAGCAGGTGCGGCAGGCGGCGCAGCGGGGTGCGGGGCTGGTGCGGCAATTGCTGGCCTATGCGCGGCAGCAGGTGCTGGAGCCGCGGCTGGTGCCGCTGAACACCGCCGTCTCCGAGATGGCGCGGATGCTGCGCCCGCTGCTCGGCCGGGCCATCGCGCTGGAGCTGGTCCTGGATTCGCCCGGGCGCCTGGTGCGGATCGATCCCTCCCAGCTCGACCGCGTGCTGATGAACCTGGCGATGAACGCCCGTCAGGCCATGCCGGAGGGCGGGCGCCTGACCCTGGCGACCAGCCGCGCGCTGCTGCTCCAGCCGGAGCCGGCCATGCCCGAGCCGATTCCGGCCGGGCGCTGGACGGTGCTGGAGGTGCGCGACACCGGCCACGGCATCCCGCCCGAGATCCTGCCGCGTATCTTCGAGCCGTTCTTCACCAGCCGGCCGCAGCAGGGCGGCACCGGCATGGGGCTGGCCACGGTGCATGGCATCGTGCGGCAATCGGGCGGCTATATCGCGGTGGAAAGCCGGCCGGGGCAGGGCACCCGAATCCGCATCCTGCTGCCGCGCACCGAGGCGCCGGCTGCCGGGCCGCCATCGCCGCCCGCCGCCAGCCTGCCCACCGATCGCGCCCAAGCCGAGCCCGCCCAAGCCGAGCCCGACCCGGCCGAGGCTCCCATGGCCGCCCCGGCCGGCGGCGGGCCGCTGCTGCTGGTCGAGGACGAGGTGCCGTTGCGCCGGCTGGCCGAGCGCACCCTGCGCCGCGCCGGCTGGCCGGTGCTGGCGGCGGAGGATGCCGAGGCGGCACTGGCCCTGGCGGCCGAATCGCCGCCCGCCCTGCTGGTCAGCGACGTGATGATGCCTGGCGCCATGGACGGCCCCGCCCTGGCGCGGGCATTGCGGGCCCGCAATCCCCGCCTGCCCGTGCTTCTGGTGAGCGGATATGCACCGTCCGTGGTAGAAGAAGGGCTGTCCGACCAGGGCCTGCGCTTCCTCGCCAAGCCCTACACCGCCGCCGAGCTGACGGCGGCTGTGGCTGATCTGGCGGATGTTGCGGGAGCCTCTTGCGGAACGCCGCAATCATGAACATATAGCGAACACCAGGGCGGCATGGGGACGCGACCTTTGCCCCGCTCACATGTTATTCCAGTCATACGGACCGGCTCCTCGCCGTGCCCGGTTGCGAGACGAACAGAGCCGAAGGGCTAAGAGGTTCCAGAATGGATAAGAACAAGGCGCTCGACGCCGCGCTCAGCCAGATTGAACGGGCCTTCGGTAAGGGCTCGATCATGCGCATGGGCGCGAAGCAGCAATCCGACGAGGTCGAGGTGATCTCCACGGGCTCGCTGGGCCTCGACCTGGCGCTCGGGATCGGTGGCCTGCCGAAGGGCCGCATCGTCGAGATCTACGGGCCGGAAAGCTCGGGCAAGACCACGCTGGCGCTGCATGCCATCGCCCAGGCGCAGAAGCAGGGCGGCACCTGCGCCTTCCTCGACGCCGAGCACGCGCTCGACCCCGGCTATGCCCGCAAGCTGGGCGTGGACGTGGACAACCTGCTGATCAGCCAGCCCGACGCCGGCGAGCAGGCGCTCGAGATCGCTGACACGCTGGTGCGCTCCGGCGCCGTCGACGTGCTGGTGGTCGACAGCGTCGCCGCCCTCGTGCCGCGCGCCGAGCTGGAAGGCGAGATGGGCGACAGCCATGTCGGCCTGCATGCCCGGCTGATGAGCCAGGCGCTGCGCAAGCTGACCGGCTCCGTCTCGCGCTCCAACACGCTGCTGATCTTCCTGAACCAGATCCGGCTCAAGATCGGCGTCATGTTCGGCAACCCGGAGACGACGACGGGCGGCAACGCGCTGAAGTTCTATGCCTCCTGCCGTCTCGACATCCGCCGCATCGGCCAGATCAAGGACCGTGACGAGGTCGTCGGCAACCAGACCCGCGTCAAGGTGGTGAAGAACAAGATGGCCCCGCCGTTCCGGCAGGTCGAGTTCGACATCATGTATGGCGAGGGCATCTCGAAGGTGGGCGAGCTGCTCGACCTCGGCGTGAAGGCCGGTGTCGTCGAGAAGTCAGGCGCCTGGTTCAGCTGCGACAGCCAGCGCATCGGCCAGGGGCGGGAGAACGCCAAGCAGTACCTGCGCGACAACCCCGCCATGGCGGACAGCGTCGAGCAGCGCATCCGTGCCCAGTCCGGCATCGTCGCCAACAGCCTGATGGTGGCCGGGCCCGACCCGGACGATGCCGCCGCGGCCGAGTAAGGCAGCAAGGCGAAACAGGAACGGCGCGGGGAGCGGAGAACGCCCCCGCGCCTTTTTCGTGCCCGGGCCTCAGGCCCGCTCAGCGGCCGAGCAGGCCGCGCAGCAGGTCCACCGGGCTGGCGGGGCGTTCCTGCCCCTGGGAGGCAGGGCGTGGCGCCGGCACGGGGCCGCTGCGCCCGCCGCGTGCCACGGCCAGTTGCTGGGCGCAGTCGGGCAGGGCATTGCCGCGTCCGGCGAGCTGCTGGGCCAGCTGGCCGAGGACGGAGTCCTGGTTCTCCATCTGCCGCGCTACCAGATCGCCCACGATGCCGGCGGTGGCCTCGGCCACGCCGGCCGGGTCCAGCCGGTAGCTCGGCGCGGCCAGCGTTCCGCCCACCAGCACCGGTGCCGTCAGCCCCAGCCCGCCCAGCCGCACCTGCGGCAGCAGGCGCAGCGCCAGCGTCTCCTGGCCGAGGTCGATGCGGCCGCTGCCCACCACATCGGCCAGCCCCGTCTCGAGCAGCATCGCCTGGGGTCGCGCCACGCCCTCGCGCAGGTTCAGCCGCAGGGCGAGGCAGCGCAGCGGCGTGCCGCCTTCGGTGGGCGCGTTGGGCACCAGCATGCGGCGCAGATCGCCGCCCAGCCGGTCCAGCAGGCGGTTGTCGATCTGCCCATTGGCCAGGGCGAGGCCGAGATGCCCGCCCAGGCTGCCCGCCAGCGCCCGCAGGTCGGCGCCCGTGCCGGAGAGGTCCGCCTCCAGCTCCAGCCTGCCGCTGGCCTGGCCGGGCAGGCCATAGGCCTGGAGCAGCGGCCGCAGGTCCAGCCCGGCGCCCTCATGCCGCAGCGCCAGGGTCAGGCGCTGCGCGGGGCCGGTGCCCTCGGCGCCGAGGCGGCCACTGAGGCGGCCGCCGGGCAGCGTCACCGCCAGCGGCGCCACCGTCAGCCGGCCATCGGCCAGCTTCGCCGTGCCACGCAGGTCGCGATAGGTAATTCCCTGCGCCAGCAGCTCCGCCACGGCGAGCTGGATGTCGCCGTCCAGCCCGCGCGGCGCCAGATTCGGCAGCGGCAGGGCGGGGATCACCCGGCGCGGCCCTTCGGCGGTGGCGGCGGGTGCGGGCGGGCGCGGCGGCACGGCCGGCGCGGCGGGGGCAGCGCCTGGCGCCGGGGCGGCGGAAGGCGCGGCGGCGGGCGTGGCGGGCAGGGGGGCCAGCAGCGCATCCAGGTCCACCCGTGATGCGTTCAGCCGCGCGGTCAGGGCCGGGCGCGGTCCGCCGAGGGCCAGCCGGGCCTCGCCTTCCAGCGTCGCCTCGCGGGCGCGCAGGCGCAGCCCTTCCAGCGCCGCGCCGCCGGCTGGCAGCAGCAGGCGGCCTTCCAGCCGTGCCTCGGTCAGGCGGGGTCCGGGCAGCCCCAGGGCCGAGAGCAGCGGCGCCGTGTCCGGTGCGGCGAGGCTCAGCGCCACATTGGCGCCCTCCAGCCGTGGCCCCGGCAACTCGGCCTGCGCCTCGGCGGTGGCGCCGGCGCCGCGCAGGGTCAGGCGCAGCGGCCAGGGCCCGTCGCCGAGCAGCGCGGCCGGGGCGGGGAGCTGCCCCTCGGCCTGCACCGGCAGGCCGCGCAGGGAGAGGTCGGCGTTGAGCTGCCCCGGCTGCTCCGGGCCGGGCATCCGCAGCGTGGCGGCGCCCAGCGCCAGCCCCGGCACCCAGGCGCCGAGATCGCCGCCCTCGGTATGCGCCACCAGCCGGTCCAGGCGCGGCGGGCGGCCGGCGCCGGCATCGGCCAGCTCGGCGTCCAGCTCCAGCCCGCGCAGCGGGGGCAGGCCGGCGCGCGGCAGAAAGGGCGCAAGGCGCGCGGTGCTCTCGGCCGTGGCCTTCAGGGCCAGCTGCCAGCCGGCGGCGGCCTCGGGGCGCGTCGCGCTGCCATCGGCCACCAGCTGCAGCCCCGGTGCCGCCAGCGCCACATGCAGCGGCCAGGCGGCGGGCTCGGCGCTGGTGCCGAGCAGCCGCGCCAGCGGCCCGGCATGCCCCTCCAGCGCCACGGCCACGCCGCGCAGGCCAAGCGCGCCCTGGAAGTCGATCGGCGCCGCCGGGGTCTCGGCGCGCAGGGCGAGGCTGCGGATGTCCAGCACCTCCCGCCGCCCGGTGCGGGCATCGTGCCAGGTGAGGCGCCCGCCCTCGATATCCACCGCGGCGATGGAGAGCGCCAGCCGCCCCTCGGCCGCGCCGCCGGGTGCCGCTTCCGGCCGGCCCGTGGCGGGCGAGGGGGCGGGGGAGAGGCGCCAGTTGCCCTGGCCCTCCGCATCCACCTCCAGCAGCAGGTCCGGCTCGATCAGCGTCAGCCGCTCGAAGGCGATGCGGCGCGAGAGCAGCGGCAGCAGCGCGAGCCGCGCCTCCACGCGGCTGGCCGTCAGCATCTCGGCGCGGCTGCCGCCGGGGGCGTTGGCCAGGGCCACGCCCTCCAGCGTCACCGTCGGCACCAGGGAGAGCTTGATGCCGACCGGGCCCGAGAGGGTCAGCGCACGCCCCGTCGCCTGCTCCACGGCGGCGATGACGCGCGGGCGCAGCACGGAATCGCGCAGCACCAGGTTCAGCCCGCCCCAGGCCAGCACCGGCACGGCCACGAGCACGGCGGCGCCGGCCAGCAGGGTGCGGCGGCGGCGGCGGGGCGGGGCCATGGCCTCAGCCCACCCGGCGCGGCTGCGGCGTGCGCGGCACCTCGAAGCCGAGGGTGCGGAAGCTCTCCACCATGTGCGGCGGCGGCGGCGCGCTTACCTCCAGCGTGCCGCCCTCCGGGTGCGGCACCTGCAGCGCGCGGGCGTGCAGGTGCAGCGCGTGGGACATCCCCTCGAGATGCGCCGCCTGCCCGCCATACTTGCCATCGCCCAGGATCGGGCATTCGAGCGCCGAGGCGCAGTGCACGCGCAGCTGGTGGGTGCGGCCGGTCAGCGGCCGCATCTCCAGCCAGGTGGCGTGGCGGCGCGCCACATCGACCGTGCTGTACTCGGTGACGGCGAAGAGGCCCTCGCGGCCCTCCACGGGGGCGGTGCGCTCGCCCTGGCCGGTGCCGACGCGCCCCAGCTTCATGTCGATCCGCCCCGCCTCGTATTGCGGCTGCCCGACCACCAGCGCCCAGTAGGTCTTCTTGGCATCCCGCCCGCGGAAGGCGCTGGCCAGCCGGCGCGCCGCCAGCGCGTCCCGCGCCAGCAGGATCACGCCCGAGGTGTCGCGGTCCAGCCGGTGGACGAGGCGCGGCCGCTCCTCATGGCCGAAGCGCAGCGCGTCCAGCATCCCGTCCAGGTGCTTCTTGATGTTCGGGCCGCCCTGCACCGGCAGGCCGTGCGGCTTGTTCAGGGCGATGACGCTGTCGTCGCGGTAGAGGACCAGCTTCTCCAGCGCGCGCGCATCCTCATCGCTCACCTCGCGGTCGCGGCGCTCGGGCTCTGGCGCCGGTCCCTCGGGCAGGGGCGGGATGCGGATCTCCTGGCCGCGCATCAGCCGCGTGTTGGCCTCGGCGCGCTTGCCGTCGACGCGGATCTGCCCGGTGCGCAGCATCTTCTGCAGCGCGCCCTGCGTCACCTGGGGGAAGTGGCGGCGGAACCAGCGGTCGAGGCGGGATTCCTCGTCGGCCGGATGGACGGTGCGATGCTGGATGGTCATGCGCGGGGAGGTAGCTCCGGCGACGCGCCGCGTCGAGCGAAAACGGGGGCGATTCCGCTTGCGTGGAAGGAATATATTCCTTACTTCCTTACCATCTTACTGCCTTACCGGAGGCCCCGCATGAAAACCCCGAGCAACCCGCCCCGGCTGGCCAAGCTGACGAGCAAGAACCAGCTGACCCTGCCGCGCGCCGTGATGGAGGCGCTGGGCTGCCCGAGCCATTTCCGGGTGCAGGTGCATGACGGGGCGCTGGTGCTGTGGCCGGGCCGGGTGGTGACGGTGCTGGACAGGCCGGAGCCGATGATGCCGCAGCCTAGGGCGAGGAACCGGGCGGAGTAAAGGAATATATTCTTATCAAGGTGGCGGGGGCGGGGAGAAGAAAGTCACTGCCCGGCCTTGGCCGCATGGCATAACCTTCTCTTTTCGCTGCGAAATTTGCCAAACTTCGCTCTTTTCCGCACGCTCTGGCGGCGGCCATGCTCGCCGCCATGACCGAGACCCTCCGCACCACCCGCCGCCGCCTCGGCCTCGCCGCCGCCGGCCTGCTCGCCATGCCCGCCCTGGCCCGTGCCCAGGGCGGCCGCCCCACCCTGCGCGTGGGCAACCAGAAGGGCGGGCTGCGCTCGCTGCTGGAAGCCTCCGCGCAGGGCGAGGCGCCGCCCTACGACATCGCCTGGAGCGAGTTCCCCGCCGCCGCGCCGCTGCTGGAGGCGCTCTCCGCCGATGCGCTCGACGCCGGCACCATGGGCGACCTCGCCTTCCTCAGCGTCTTCGCCGCCGGGGCGCCGCTGCGCGCCTTCGCCGCCACGCGCGCCGAGCCGCGCTCCCAGGCCATCCTGGTGCCGGAGCATTCCCGGGCCAGGAGCCTCGCCGACCTGCGGGGGAAGAAGCTCGCCGGCAACCGCGGCGGCTGGGGCCATTTCCTGCTGCGCGCGGCGCTGAAGCGCGCCGGCCTGGCGCCGGAGGCGGTGGAGCTGGTCTGGCTCGGCCCGGCCGACGCCGCGCTGGCCTTCCGCTCCGGCGCCGTCGATGCCTGGGCGATCTGGGAGCCCTATGTGGCGATCGAGCGCACCCTGTTCGGCGCCCGCGTGCTGGAGGACGGCACCGGGCTGACCCCCACCGTCAGCTTCCTCGCCGCGCATGAAAATGCGCTGCGCCAGCGCCGGCCGCTGCTGGCCGACCTGGCCCGCCGCCAGCGGCGCGGCTGGGACTGGGCCGCCGGCCGGCTGGAGGCCTATGCCGCCGCCAATGCCCGCCTGACCCGCCTGCCGGAGCCTGCGGTGCGGCAGGCCTTCGCCAGCCAGCGCACCCGCGCCGTGCCGCTCGACGCCGCGCTGCTGGAGGAGCTGCAGGCGGCGGCCGACGCGGCGCTGGAATTCGGCCTGCTGCGGCGGCGCGTGGCGGTGGCGGAGGCCGTCGCCGCCGGGGTGGAGGAAGGCTGAGGCCCCGTCGGGCCTTGTTGTCAGGCATTGTTGACCGCGTGCCGGGCGGCGCGGACGCGCATCGCGGCTGAACGATCCGCCGCGCCCGGCGTTCTCCACCCGACCGCAACGGGAGAACAGGATTCATGGACGACGGACGGGTGTGGGCCTTCGAGGAGAGCCTCTGGACGGGCGATGCGGAGCACTACCGCGCGCTGATCGACGATGAGTGCCTGATGGTGCTGCCGCACCCCCCCTTCGTGATGGGCGGGGCCGAGGCGGTGGCGGCGGTGGCGGACACGCCGCGCTGGAGCACGGTGGAGATCTCCGAGAAGCAGGTCTCGCGCCCGCAGGAGGGGCTGATCGTCATCGCCTACAAGGCGGCGGCGCGGGGCGAGGGCAAGGCGCCCTACGAGGCGCATTGCACCTCCGTGTACCGGCGCCTGGCGCATGACGAGTGGCGCGTGGTGCAGCACCAGCAGACGCCGCCGCTCACCGTGACGCCGTGACGCGCGCCCCGCCGTGCCGCGCCCCGTGGGGGATGCGGCGCGGCGGGGCAGCCTCAGCCCAGGGCGCGGCCGAGCAGGCGGCCCAGGGCGAAGGCGGCGGCGAAGGCGCCGAGCCCGCCCGCCAGCGTCAGGCCGAGATAGAGCGCGGCAAGCGACGGGCTGCGCAGGAACAGCGTGCCCGTGTCCAGCGAGAAGGCGGAGAAGGTGGTGAAGCCGCCGAGCAGCCCGGTGACGGCCAGCAGCCGCGCCTCCTGCGGGAAGGCCAGGCCGCCCAGCATGGCGCCGCCGAGCAGGCCGATGACGGCGCTGCCGATGACGTTCACCGCCAGCGTGCCCCAGGGCAGGTGGGTGCCGAACCAGCCCGCGCACCAGATTCCCACCGCGTAGCGCAGCACCGAGCCCGCCGCGCCCCCCGCCGCCACCAGCCCGAGCAGGGCGGGGGAGAAGGCGCCGCTCATGGCTGGCTACCGCCACGGGGGCGGCGGGGCGGGGTAGCCTCGGCGCGGGCGCGCTCCTCGCGCAGGCCGGCCCAGTGCTCCAGCCGTTGCAGGATGCGCGCCTCGGCGCCGCGCCCGGCGGGGCGGTAGAAGGGCTGGCGCGCCATCCCGTCGGGGAAGTAGTTCTGGCCGCTGAAGCCTTCCGCCTCGTCATGGTCGTAGGCGTAGCCGGCGCCGTAGCCGAGGCTCTTCATCAGCTTGGTCGGCGCGTTCAGGATATGGGCGGGGGGCATCAGGCTGCCGGTCTCCTTGGCGGCGCGGCGCGCCTCCTTGTAGGCGACATAGACGGCGTTCGACTTCGGCGCGGTGCCGAGATGCACCACGAGCTGCGCCAGCGCCAGCTCCCCCTCCGGGCTGCCGAGGCGCTCATAGGTCTCCCAGGCGGCGATGGCGGCGGGCAGGGCGGTGGGGTCGGCCATGCCCACATCCTCGGCGGCGAAGCGCGTCAGGCGGCGGGCGATGTAGCGCGGGTCCTCGCCGCCCTCCAGCATGCGGGAGAACCAGTAGAGCGCCGCATCGGCGTCCGAGCCGCGCAGCGATTTGTGCAGCGCCGAGATGAGGTTGTAGTGCTCCTCGCGGTCCTTGTCGTAGAGCGCGGCGCGCCTGGCCAGCAGGGCGGAGAGGCCGGCGGGGTCGAGCGGTGCGGTGCCGGCGGGCAGGGCCAGGAGCTGCTCGGCCATGTTGAGGATGTAGCGGCCATCGCCATCGGCCATGGCGCGCAGCACGCCGCGCGCCGCCTCGTCCAGCGGCAGGGGGCGCTCCGAGAGTTCCTCGGCGCGGGCGAGCAGGCGCTCCAGCGCCGCGTCGTCCAGCCGCTTCAGCACCATCACCTGGCAGCGGGAGAGGATGGCGCCGTTCAGCGCGAAGGAGGGATTTTCGGTCGTTGCCCCCACCAGGGTGACGGTGCCGTCCTCCACCACGGGCAGGAAACCGTCCTGCTGGGCGCGGTTGAAGCGGTGGATCTCGTCGACGAACAGGAGCGTGCCTTGCCCGGAGGTGCGGCGGGCGCGGGCCTCGTCGAAGGCGCGCTTGAGGTCGGCGACGCCCGAGAACACCGCCGAGAGGGCGGCGAAGCGCAGACCGGCGGCCTCGGCCAGCAGGCGGGCGATGGTGGTCTTGCCGACGCCGGGCGGCCCCCACAGAATCAGCGAGGCCAGCGCGCTGCGCTCCAGCATGCGGCTGATGCTGCCCTGCGGGCCGAGCAGGTGCTCCTGGCCCACCACCTCCTCCAGCCGGCGCGGGCGGAGCCGGTCGGCGAGCGGGCGGGCGGTGTCGGCGGCCTGCGCCTCCGCCGCCTCGGGGCCGGGCGGGGCGGGCGGGGCGCCGAACAGATCCTCGGTAGGGGCGGGGGCGGGGGTGGCGGCGGGGCTCGGGGGGCGGCGTGGCGGCATGAGGGCCTTATAACGCCAGGGGCAGGGCGCTGGCTGCCCCGGCCAGGGCATGTCGGCGCTTTTCACCCTCGCCGCGCCGCGCTACGTCAGCGGCCACGGAATCTCACGCCCATGGCCAGAGCGAAGGCGACAGAGCGGAATATGACCAGCAGCAACGACATCCGGGCCACCTTCCTCGATTATTTCGCCCGCAATGGCCACACGGTGGTGGAATCCTCGCCGCTGGTGCCGCGCAACGACCCGACGCTGATGTTCACCAACAGCGGCATGGTGCAGTTCAAGAACGTCTTCACCGGGCAGGAGAAGCGGCCCTATTCCCGCGCCACCACCGCTCAGAAGTCGGTGCGCGCCGGCGGCAAGCACAACGACCTGGACAATGTGGGCTACACCGCCCGGCACCATACCTTCTTCGAGATGCTGGGCAATTTCTCCTTCGGCGACTACTTCAAGGAGCAGGCGATCACCCACGCCTGGACGCTCCTGACGAAGGATTTCTCCCTGCCGAAGGAGAAGCTGCTGGTCACGGTGTTCTCGGAGGACGAGGATGCGGCCGCGCTGTGGCGCAAGATCGCCGGCCTGCCGGATGAGCGGATCATCCGCATCCCGACCTCCGACAATTTCTGGCGGATGGGCGACACCGGCCCCTGCGGCCCGTGCTCCGAGATCTTCTACGACCATGGCGAGGGCATCCCCGGCGGCCCGCCCGGCAGCCCGGACGAGGATGGGGACCGGTTCATCGAGATCTGGAACCTCGTGTTCATGCAGTATCTCGAGGAGCCGGCGGGCACCCGCAACCCGCTGCCGCGCCCCTCGATCGACACCGGCATGGGGCTGGAGCGCTTCGCCGCCATCCTCCAGGGCAAGCACGACAACTACGACATCGACACCTTCCGCGCCCTGATCCTGGCCTCGGCCGAGGCGACGGGGCAGCCGGCGGATGGGCCGTTCAAGGTGAGCCACCGCGTGGTGGCGGACCATCTCCGCTCCGGCGCCTTCCTGATCGCCGATGGGGTGATGCCCTCCAACGAGGGGCGCGGCTACGTGCTGCGCCGCATCCTGCGCCGCGCCATGCGCCACGCCCACATGATGGGCGCCAAGGAGCCGCTGCTCTACCGTCTGCTGCCCACCCTGGTCCGCCAGATGGGCGCCGCCTATCCCGAGCTGGTGCGCGCCGAGAGCCTGATCTCCGAGACGCTGAAGCTGGAGGAGAACCGCTTCCGCAGCCTGCTGGAGCGCGGCCTCGGCCTGCTGGCGGAGGAGAGCGGCAAGCTCGGCGACAAGGGCACGCTGCCCGGCGACGTCGCCTTCAAGCTGTACGACACCTACGGCTTCCCGCTCGACCTGACGCAGGACGCGCTGCGCGGCGAGGGCAAGGCGGTTGACGTGGCCGGCTTCGAGGCCGCCATGGCCGAGCAGAAGAAGCGCGCCCGCGCCGCCTGGGCCGGCTCCGGCGAGGCCGCCACCGAGACGCTGTGGTTCGACCTGAAGGACCGCCTCGGCGCCACCGAGTTCCTCGGCTACTCGACCGAGAGCGCCGAGGGCGAGATCCTCGCCGTGGTGGCCAATGGCGCGGTGGCGGAGAAGGCGGGGCCGGGCACCGAGGTGGCCGTGCTGCTGAACCAGACCCCCTTCTACGCCGAGAGCGGCGGCCAGGTGGGCGACAGCGGCACCATCACCGCGGCAGACGGGCTGCGCATTACGGTGCGGGACACGCAGAAGAAGCTCGCCCTGTTCGTGCATTTCGGCACGGTCGAGGCGGGCGAGGCGGCGCCGGGCAAGGCGGTGGTGGCGGAGCTGGACCACACCCGCCGCGGCGCCATCCGCGCCCACCACTCGGCCACCCACCTGCTGCACGAGGCGCTGCGCCGCCGGCTCGGCACCCATGTGGCGCAGAAGGGCTCGCTGAACGCGCCGGACCGGCTGCGCTTCGACGTCTCCCAGCCGACGCCGATGCAGGCCGATGACCTCGCCTGGGTCGAGGCCGAGGTGAATGCCCGCATCCGCGAGAACGCCGAGGTGGTGACGCGCCTGATGACGCCGGAGGCCGCCGTCGAGGCCGGCGCCATGGCGCTGTTCGGCGAGAAGTATGGCGACGAGGTGCGCGTGGTCGGCATGGGGCATGACCCGGCGGCCACGGAGAAGCACGGCGTCTATTCGCTGGAGCTGTGCGGCGGCACGCATGTGAAGCGCACCGGCGATATCGGCCTGTTCAAGATCGTGGGGGAGAGCGCCGTCTCGGCGGGCGTGCGGCGGGTGGAGGCGGTGACCGGCGCCGCCGCCCTGGCGCTGATCGAGGCGGAGCAGCGCATGCTGCGCGAGGCCGCCGCCGCGCTGAAGATCGCCCCCGCCGAACTGCCGGCGCGCATCGCCGCCCTGGTCGAGGAGCGGCGCAAGCTGGAGCGCGACGTGGCCGAGCTGCGCAAGAAGCTCGCCACCGGCGGCTCGGATGCCGCCATCGAGGAGGTGGGCGGGCTGCGCTTCTCCGGCCGCGACCTCGGCGAGGTGCCGCCGCGCGACCTGAAGGGGCTGGCCGAGGCGATCCTGAAGTCCGGCGTCACCGACGTGGTGGCGCTGCTCTCCACCGCCGAGGGCAAGGCCAGCATCGTCGTCGGCGTGGCCGAGGGCGCCAAGGGCCGCGCCGATGCCGTGGCGCTGGTGCGCGCCGGCAGCGCCGCGGTGGGCGGCAAGGGCGGTGGCGGCCGGCCGGACATGGCCCAGGCCGGCGGCCCGGAGGCCGACAAGGCCGCCGAGGCGCTGGCCGCCATCAAGGCCGCGCTGGCCGGATGAGCGAGGGGGAGACGGGCGCGGCGCGCCGCCGCGCCCGCGACCTCGGCCTGCGCCCTGGCGTCTTCCCGCCCGGGGCGCTGAACGCCATCACCGACGTGGCGGGCGTGCTGGTGGGGCAGGTGACGCGGATCGAAGGCGACTTCACCCGCACCGGCGTCACCGCCATCCGCCCGCATGGCGGCAACCTGTTCCGCGAGCGTGTGCCGGCGGGGCTGGCCACGATCAACGGCTTCGGCAAGCTGGCCGGTGCCACCCAATTGCAGGAGCTGGGCGAGCTGGAATCGCCGCTGGTGCTGGTCAACACCCTGTCGGTCGGCCGTGCCGTCGAGGCGGTGGTGGACTGGACGCTGGCGCAGCCCGGCAACGAGGCGGTGCTCTCGGTCAACGCCGTGGTGGGCGAGACCAATGACGGGCGGCTGAACGACATCCGCGCACGTGGCCTGGAGGCCGCGGACGTGCGGGCGGCGCTGGAGCAGGCGGCGCCCGGCCCGGTGGCGGAAGGCAGCGTCGGCGCCGGCACGGGCACCATGGCCTTCGGCTGGAAGGGCGGCATCGGCACGGCCTCGCGGGTGCTGCCGGCGGCGCTGGGCGGCTTCACCCTCGGCGCGCTGGTGCAGAGCAACTATGGCGGCGCGCTGCTGATGGACGGCCACCGCGTCGGCGAGGCGCTGGGCCGCTTCTACCTGCGCGAGCACGCCGACCGGGGGGACGCGGACGGCTCGGTGATGGTGGCGATCGCCACCGACGCGCCGCTTTCGGACCGCAACCTGGGGCGCCTCGCGCTGCGCGCCATGGCCGGGCTGGCCCGCACCGGCGCCGCCTTTTCGGACGGCTCGGGCGACTACGCCATCGCCTTCTCCACCCATCCCGGCGTGCGGCGGCCCCAGCCGCGCTACGAGGACTGGCCGAACGAGCGCATGTCCCCCCTCTTCGTGGCCGCCATCGAGGCGGTGGAGGAGGCGGTGCTGAACTCCCTCACCATGGCCACCACGGTGGAGAGCCGCGACCCGCTGAGCCGGCGGAAACGCAAGGGCGAGGCGATCGACCTCGACGCCGTGCGGGCGGTGCTGGCGCGCGGCTGAGCGGCGCAACCCGGCGGGGCCGGCCCGGTTGCCTCCTGCTCACGGAACTGGAGGCACGCCATGCTCACCCGCACCGTCGACTGCCCTGTCGCCCTGCGCGCCGACCCCAGCCTGGCGCAGAGCTACAAGGGCCGGGATGTCACCATCACCGTGGCCAAGGGGCAGCCGCCCAGGCTTGTCATCACGGCACCGGACGAGGCTGCACTCGACCAGGTGGAGGTCTGGCTGGCGCAGATGGACACGCCGGCCGACTGAAGCCGAAAGGGCCCAGGGGGGAAAAATCCTCCCTGGGCCACGCCCTCCGCGCATTCCGGTAACAGGCCGGATCAAAAACAAGAATCTGCGGGGAAAACCCATCCGAGGATCGAGGATCGGACACGCAATCGGCATTTGACGCTGCGCCGGAGCCTTCGCAGTAAGTCCGGCAGTTGCAGCAGACAAGGCGGTTCATGTCCTCCGATCGTCCCCTCGCCGCCCTCCCGCTTGTCGCCATCGCCGTGCCCGTGCTGAACGAGGAGCACTACATCGCCGACTGCCTGGCCTCGCTGCTGACGCAGGGCGATGGCTACCGGCTGGAGGTCCTGGTGCTCGATGGCGGCAGCACCGATCGCACGCGGGAAATCGTGGCCGGCATCCAGCTCCGCCACCCCGAGGTGCGGCTGCTGCACAACCCGGCCCGGCTGCAATCCGCCGCGGTGAACCAGGCGGCGCGCGAGGCCAGCCCCGAGGCGCGCATCCTGCTGCGGGCCGATGCCCATGCCTGGTATCCGCCGGGCTTCGTCACCCGCGTGTGCCAGTGCCTGGAAGCGCGGACCGGCCCCTCCGCCGGCGCCACCTCCGTGGTGGTGCCGATGAAGACGGAAGGCCATGCCGGGATGCAGCGGGCCATCGCGCTGGCGCAGAACAGCAAGCTCGGCAATGGCGGCTCGGCGCACCGCGCGGGCGGCGTCTCGGGCTGGGTGGACCATGGCCACCACGCCGCCTTCAACCGCGACTTCTTCCGCTCCATCGGCGGCTATGACGAGGCCTTCACCCACAACGAGGACGCCGAGCTGGACCACCGCGCCCACCTCGCGGGCGGCAAGGTGTGGATGTGCCGGGAGGCGCCCGTCACCTACTACCCGCGCAAGGACCTGCCCTCTCTGGCGCGGCAGTACATGAAGCACGGGGCGGGGCGCGCCCGCACCCTGATGAAGCACGGGCTGCGCCCCCGCCCGCGCCAGATGGCGCCGGTTGCGGCGCTGCTGGGCTGCGCCGGCGCCGTGCTGCTGGCGCCGTTCTGGCCGCCCTTCCTGTTCATCCCGCTGGCCTATGCGCTGCTCTGCCTGGGCTGGGGTGCGGCGCAGGCGGCGAAGGCGCGCGACCCCTCGCTGCTGCCCGTGGGGCTGGCGGTGATGACCATGCACCTGGCCTGGGGCTTCGGCTTCCTGCGCGGCGCGTGGCGCCACCGCCGTGACAGGATGCCGCCCCAGCCTCAGCGCCCGACCGCGTAGCCCTGCATGCCGCGCGGGTTGGCGCCCGCGAAGATCTGCCCGTCCGGCTCCTGCCGGACGGCGGAGAGGCGGCCTTCCGACCAGTCGCCGCCCAGCTCGGCGCGGTGGCCGCGCGCCAGCAGGTCCTGCAGCACCTCGGGGGCGTAGCGGCCTTCCAGCACCACCTTGCCCGGGCGCGCCACGCGCGGCCAGAAGCTGGAGGGCCAGTGCTCCGTGTGGAAGGCCGGCGCGTCGATCGCCTGCTGGATGTTCAGCCCGTGGTTCAGCATCCGCGCCAGCATGATGGGCTGCCACTGGTCCTGCTGCTCGCCGCCCGGCGTGCCGAAGGCCATCCAGGGGCGGCCGTCGCGCAGCGCCATGCCGGGGGAGAGGGTGGTGCGCGGCCGCTTGCCGGGCTTCAGCCCGTTCGGCAGGCTCTCGTCCAGCCAGAACATCTGACCGCGCGTGCCAAGGCAGAAGCCGAGCCCCGGAATGGCCGGCGAGGATTGCAGCCAGCCGCCCGAGGGCGTGGCCGAGACCATGTTGCCCCACTTGTCGATGACATCGACATGGCAGGTGTCGGCGCCCGAGACGCCGAGGCGGGAGACGGTGGGCTCCCCCGCGCCGGCAGCGGCGCCCAGCAGGGCGGCGCGCGATTCGGCCGCATGGTCCACCCAGCCCGCATGGCCGGGGATGCTGCCGGGGCGCAGCTCCATCTGCGCGTCCGGCGTCAGCAGCGCGCGGCGCCCGGCGGTGTAGGCCTCGGAGAGCAGCGTCTCCATCGGCACGTCGGTGAAATCCGGGTCGCCGTAGAAGGCCTCGCGGTCTGCGAAGGCGAGCTTCATCGCCTCCGCCACATGGTGCGCGAACTCTGCGCCCACCGGGTCCATGGCGGCGAGGTCGAAGCCGGCGAGGATCGCCATGGTCTGCAGCATGGCCGGGCCCTGGCTCCAGGGGCCGCATTTCAGCAGGGTGGTGCCGCGGTAGTCATAGGCCAGCGGCGCCTCGACGGGGGCGCGCCAGCGCGCCATGTCGTCGCCCGTCAGCACGCCGCGGTGGCGGCGGCCGGAGGCGTCCAGCGCCTCGGTGCCGCGGCAGAAACGGTCGATCGCCTCGGCGACGAAGCCCTCGTACCAGGCGCGGCGCGCGGCATCGATCTGCGCCACGCGGTCCGGCCCGGCGGCGGCGGCCTCGCGCAGCACGCGGGCATAGGTGGCGGCCAGCTCCGGGTTGCGCCACAGCTTGCCGGCGCGCGGGCCGCCATCGCGCAGCCACAGCGCGGCGGAGGTCGGCCATTCCTGCTCGAAGAGCGGCCGCACGCTCTCCACCGTGGCGGCGATGCGCGGCACGTAGTGGATGCCGCGCTCGGCATAGCCGATGGCGAATTCCAGAACGTCGGCCAGGGTCCAGGTGCCCCAGTCGCGCAGCATGGTGGCCCAGGCGTCGAAGGCGCCGGGCACCATGGCGGGCAGCAGGCCGGTGCCGGGGATCAGGTCGAGCCCCAGCCCCTCCTTCACATGCGCCACGCTGAGGCCGGCGGGCGCCGGGCCCTGGCCGCAGATGACGTGCTGCGTGTCGGCCCTGGCGTCATGGATGATGATGGGGCAGTCGCCCAGCGGGCCGTTCAGGTGCGGCTCGGCCACCTGGAGGGTGAAGCCGGCGGCGGCGGCGGCGTCGAAGGCGTTGCCGCCGCGCTCCAGCACCGCCATGGCCACCTGGCTGGCGATCCAGTGGGTGCTGCCGACCGCCCCGAAGGTGGCGGCGATCTCGGGGCGGGTCGTGAACATTTCATGGCCTCCGGGCGGGGGTGCTTGCGCCTTGCTGATTGCGCGCCGAAAAGCGTCGGGTCAACCGGGGGAGGCAGGGCAGCGGCATGGCGGGCAGTCTGGTGACGGTGGTGGGCGCCTCGGGCGCGGGGAAGGACACGCTGCTCGGCGCCGCGCGGGCGGCGCTGGCGGCCGATCCGCGCTTCGTCTTCGCGCGGCGGGTCATCACCCGCCCGGCCGAGGCGCAGGACCACCCGGGCGCCGAGGACCACCGGCCGATGAGCGAGGCCGAGTTCGGGGCGGCGCGGGCCAGCGGCGCCTTCGCGCTGCACTGGCAGGCGCACGGGCTGCACTACGGCATCCCCCGCATCGTCGAGCGCGACCTGGCGCAGGGGCGGGTGGTGGTGGCCAACCTCTCCCGCACCGTGCTGGCCGAGGCCGCCGCGCGCTACCGCCTGCGCGTGCTGCTGGTGACGGCGCCGCCCGCCGTGCTGGCGGCGCGGCTGGCCGGGCGCGGGCGGGAGGGCGCGGCCGAGATCGCGCTGCGCCTCAGCCGCGCCGCGCCGCTGCCCGAGGGGCTCGACGTGGTGGAGGTGGCGAACGACACCACCCCGGAGGAAGGCGCGGCGCGGCTGCTGGCGGCGCTGCGCGCGACGGCCTGAGAGCGAAGGCCTGAGAGCGACGGCCTGAGAGCGGGGGCCTGAGGGCAGGGGCCTCAGCGGCGCATCGCCTCCAGCACCGCGCGCAGCCGGCGCACCCCCTCGGCGATCTCGGCCTCGCCCAGCGCGGCGTAGCCGATCACCAGCCCCGCCTTGTCCGGCCGCGCACCGCCCGGGTGGTAGAGGGCGCCGACCGGGTAGAGGCCAAGCCCGGCGGCGCCGGCCCGCGCCACCAGCGTCGGCTCCAGCGCCGCGGGCAGCTCCTCCAGCCACAGCACCACATGCAGCCCGGCCTCCTCTCCCGCCACGGTGGCGCGGGGGCCGAGGGCGGCGCGCAGCGCAGCCAGCAGCGCGGCGCGCCGTGCCGCGTGGCGGCGCCGGGCGCGGCGCACATGCCGCTCATAGGCGCCGCTCTCGATCAGCCGCGCCAGCGCCGCCTGCTCCAGCCCGGAGGCGTGCCGGTCGGTCAGCCGCTTGGCGGTGGCGAAGGGCGCCACCAGCGCCCGCGGCAGCACCAGGTATCCCAGCCGCAGGGCGGGCGAGAGCGTCTTGGAGACGGTGCCGAGGTAGAGCACGCGCTCCGCCCCCTCCTGCTCCATCGCCTGCAGGGGCGGGATGGGGGCGACGCCGAAGCGGAACTCGCCATCATAGTCGTCCTCCAGCACCCAGGCGCCCTCGCGCCGCGCCCAGGCCAGCAGCGCCTGCCGCCGCGCCGCGGACAGCACGGCGCCGAGCGGGAACTGGTGGGAGGGGGTCACATAGGCCAGCCGGGCGGCGCCGAGCGCGGCGGTGCGCAGCCCCTCGCGGTCCACCGGATGAGGCTCCGGCACGGCGCCGGCGGCCAGGAAGGCGTGCCGCGCCAGGCTGTAGGCCGGGTCCTCGATGGCGACGCGGTCGCCGGGGTCGAGCAGCAGCCGGGCGCAGAGGTCGATGCCCTGCTGCGAGCCGCCCACCACGACGATCTGCTCCGGCGCGCAGCGCAGGCCGCGCGCGCGCCAGAGGTAGCCGGCCAGCGCCGCGCGCAGCGCCGGGTCGCCGGCCGGGTCGCCGTAGCGCAGGCGGCGCGGCGGGCGGCGCAGCGCCTCGGCCAGGGCGCGGCGCCAGGGCAGGGCGGGAAAGTCGGCCGGCGCCAGCTCGCCATGGCGGAAATCGACGGCCAGCGCGTCCGAGCCCGGCGGCGGCAGCGGCGGCAGCGCCGCCAGCCGGGCGCCATAGCCGGAGAGGGCGGGCGGGGCCGCGGCGGGCGGCGGCGCGGCGGGCGCGGGCGGCAGCAGCCCGGCGGCGACGCGCGGGCGGGCGCCGGGGCGGCTCTCCACATAGCCCTCGGCGGCGAGCTGCTCGTAGGCGGCGGTGGCGGTGGTGCGGGAGACGCCCCATTCCGCCGCCAGGGCGCGGCTGGAGGGCAGCGCCGCGCCCGGGGGCAGCCGGCCCTCGCGGATGCCGGCGACGATGGCGGCCTGGATGCGCCGGCCCGGCCTCTCCGACTGACTGTCCAACTGGACCACCCTTTCTGTCCGGAACTGGCCGTTTCCACTGGACCGGAAGCGCGCCATCCTCAAGCCCTGAGCAAGGAGCCGCGCCACCATGTATATCCCGCCCGCCTTCCGCCTGGAGGAACTGCCCGAAATCCATGCGGCGATGCGGGCGGCGCGGCTGCCGAGCCTGGTCACCGCCACGGCGGAGGGGCTGATGGCCACGCCGCTGCCGCTGCTGCTGGCGCCGGAGGAAGGGCCCTTCGGCACGCTCTACGGCCATCTCGCCCGCGCCAACCCGCAATGGCGGACGCCGCCGCTGGGCGAGGTCATGGTGCTGTTCGGCGGGCCGGAGGCCTATGTGACGCCGAACTGGTACGCCTCGAAGGCGGAGCACCACAAGGTGGTGCCGACCTGGAACTACGTGGCGGTGCATGCCCATGGCCAGGCCGAGTTCTTCGAGGACCCGGCGCGGCTGCGCGATGTGGTCGCCCGGCTGACGGCGCGGCACGAGGGGGGCCGCGCCACGCCCTGGCAACTGGCCGACGCGCCGGAGGCCTTCGTGCGGGCGCAGCTGCGCGGCATCGTCGGGCTGCGGCTGCCCATCGCCCGGCTGGAGGGCAAGCGCAAGATGAGCCAGAACCGGGACGCCGCCGACCGTGCCGGCGTGGCCGCGGGCCTCGCCGCCAGCCCCGACCCGGCCGACCGCGCCGTGGCGCCGCTGATCCCGCGCTAGGGCACGGCCGCCGCGCTGCCGGCGAGCATCGTCCGGACATGGCCGGCGAGCGCCTGCAGGGTGAAGGGCTTGGCCAGCAGCCGCATGCCGGCGCCGAGATGGCCGTGGCTGAGCGCCGTGCTCTCGGCATAGCCGGTGATGAACAGCACCTTGAGGCCGGGGCGCAGGGCGCGCGCCGCCTCCGCCAGCTGGCGGCCGTTCATGCCCCCCGGCAGGCCGACATCGGTGATCAGCAGGTCCAGCGGCGTGGCCGAGCGCAGCAGGCGCAGCGCCGCCGCGCCATCCTCCGCCTCCAGGGTGGTGTGGCCGAGGCCGGACAGCACGTCTGAGACCAGCATGCGGATGGGCGCCTCGTCATCCACCACCAGCACCGTCTCGCCGGAGGTGCCATGCCGCTGCGGAGCGGGCGCCGGGGCGGAGCCGGCCTGCGCGGCGGGCTCGGCCTCCGTCTCCGCCGGGCCGTGGTGGCGGGGCAGGTTGAGCCAGATGGTGGTGCCCTGGCTCGGCTCGGTGAGGATGCGCGCCTGCCCGCCCGACTGCCGGACGAAGCCGTAGACCATGGACAGGCCGAGCCCGGTGCCCACGCCCAGCGGCTTGGTGGTGAAGAACGGATCGAAGGCGCGCGCCGCCACCTCGGGCGACATGCCGGTGCCGGTGTCGCGCACGACGAGCGAGACATACTGGCCCGGCGGCAGGTCCTTGGCCCGCGCCGCCGCCTCGTCCAGGCAGCGGTTGGCGGTCTCGATGGTCAGGCGGCCGCCCTCCGGCATGGCGTCGCGCGCGTTGATGCAGAGGTTGAGCAGCGCGTTCTCGAGCTGGTTGTTGTCCACCAGCGTGGCCCAGAGGCCGGGCGCCGGGATCACCTCCACCGTCACGTCCGGGCCCATGGTGCGGCGGATCAGCTCCTCCATGCCGGCCACCAGCCGGTTGATGTCGGTGGCGCGGGGGGCCAGGGTCTGCCGGCGGGAGAAGGCGAGCAGCCGGTGGGTCAGCGCCGCGGCGCGGTCGGAGGCGGCGCGGGCGGCGCGCAGGTAGCGGTCCAGATCGTCCAGCCGGCCCTGGGCGATGCGGATCTGCAGCAGCTCCAGGCTGCCGGATATGCCGGTGAGCAGGTTGTTGAAGTCATGCGCCAGCCCGCCGGTGAGCTGGCCCACCGCCTCCATCTTCTGGCTCTGCCGCAGCCGCTCCTCGGCCTGCATCAGGGCGCGGCTGCGCTCGAGGATGCGTTCCTCCAGCGTGTCGTTCAGCGCCGCCAGCGCCGCCTGCGCCTTGGCCCGCTCGGCGATCTCGGCGCGGCTGGCGGCGAAGAGGCGGGCATTGTCGATGGCGATGGCGGCCTGCCAGGCGAGGCCGGTGGCCAGCCGCTCCTCCCGCTCGCCGAAGCGGCCGGGCTCGGGGTGGCCGAACAGCAGCGCGCCGACCGATTCGCCGGTGCCCGAGAGCACGGGCAGCGCCATGTAGCTGCGCACCGGCAGGTGGCCGCGCGGCATGCCGCCCAGGCTGCCATAGCGCGGGTCGGCCAGCACGTCGTCCAGGCGGATGACACCCTGCGCCAGGAAGGTGGGGCTGAACAGCGCGGTGGCGCGCGGCAGGCCGAAGCGGGTGAAGGCCTCGGCCGGGGCGCCGGCCAGGGCGGAGAGGCGCCAGCCCTCCTGCGCGGCCTCTGCGCCGAGGGGGGCCAGGACCTTCTCGAAATAGGCGCCGTAGGCGGCGCCGGTGAGCTGGGTGAGCCCTTCGAGAAAGGCCTGCAGCAGGCGGTTCAGGTCGAGCTCCGCCACGAGGCGGCTGCCGAACTGGGTGATCGTCTCGTAGGCCTGGAGCTGCTCACGCAGGGCTGCGTTCTCCGCCTCCAGTGCCGCCGCGCGGTTGCCTGAGGCTTCTTCCATCCAGCCCGTCTCCTCCGTCGATAGCCTGCGCCCATGGCGTATGCCTTGAGCATGGCCGCCAGGTGCAAGCGCAACAGATGGAACGGCGGCGCTTGCCCCACAACCATCCCACCCTTCTTAAAGGGGCCGGGAGGGCCGCAGGCAACAGGATGTTTTGATATCCGCCCGGTTTCAGGGCCGCTTCCGCCCCGGCGTCAGGCGGTGGCGGCGGCCGCCGTGCCGCCATGGTGCAGGTGGCAGGCGGCGCTCTGCCCGGGCGCCACCGGCAGCAGCGCCGGCGCCTCCACCCGGCAGCGTGGCCCCGCATGCGGGCAGCGCGGGTGGAAGTGGCAGCCGGGCGGCGGCGCCAGGGGCGAGGGCAGCTCCCCCGCGATGGGGTGGAACACGCCGCGCCCCTGGCCGAGCCTCGGCACGCTGTCGAGCAGGGCGCGGGTGTAGGGGTGGGCGGGGGCGGCGTAGAGGGTGCGCGTCGGCGCCAGCTCGACGATGCGGCCGAGATACATGATGGCCACGCGGTCCGAGACGTGCCGCACCACGCCGAGGTCGTGGCTGATGAACAGGCTGGTCAGCCCCGAGCCGCCCGCCGCGGCCTCGCGCAAATCCATGAACAGGTTCAGCACCTGCGCCTGGATGGAGACGTCGAGCGAGGCCACGGGCTCGTCCAGCACCAGCAGCGCCGGGTTCAGGGCCAGCGCGCGGGCGATGGCCACGCGCTGCCGCTGCCCCCCGGAGAACTGGTGCGGGTAGCGGTTGCGCAGGGCGGGGTCGAGGCCCACGCGCCGCAGCGTCTCCGCCACCAGCGCATCCGCCCCGGCGCGGGAGACGATGCCGTGCGCCACCGGGCCTTCCGCCACCGTCTCGCCCACCTTCATGCGTGGGTCGAGGCTGGCGAAGGGGTCCTGGTGGATCATCTGCACGCGCGGGCTGCGCTTGTGGCCGCCGGGCATGACCGGCGCGCCCTCGAACAGCACGGCGCCCTCGCTCGGCGTGTAGATGCCGGCCACCATCCGCCCGAGGGTGGACTTGCCGCAGCCGCTCTCGCCCACCAGCCCCACCACCTCGCCCCGCGCCACGGTGAGCGAGACATCGGTGACGGCCTGCACGGCGCGCGGCGGGCGCGGGCGGCCGAGCCAGGCCGCCAGCCGGTCGCCCAGCGGCACGGGCTGGCGGAAGCGCTTGCTGGCCCGCTCGATGCGCAGCAGCTCGCTCATGCGGCGGCCTCCACGGGGTGATGGCAGAGGGCGGTGTGGCCGGCGCCGAAATCCCGCTCCGGCGGCGGGGCGGCGCAGACCTCCGTGGCGCGCGGGCAGCGGGTGCGGAAGGGGCAGCCGGAATCGGGCGCGCCATCGGCGCCGCGCGGCGGCAGGCCGGCGGCGAGCTGCGGCAGCCGCGCCCCCGGCGCGTGCCCGGAGGGGACGGACCCCACCAGCGCCACCGTGTAGGGGTGGCGCGGCGCGGCGATGACGGCATCCGCCGGGCCGCGCTCCACCACGCGCCCCGCGTACATGACGCAGAGCGCATCGGCCAGCGAGGAGACGACCGCGAGGTCGTGGGTGATCCAGAGGAAGGCGGTGCCGGTCTCGTCGGCCAGGCGCCGCACCTCGGCCAGGATCTGCCCCTGGATGGAGACGTCGAGCGCCGTGGTCGGCTCGTCGGCGATGATGGCCTTGGGCCGATGCAGGAGCGCGGTGGCGATGGCCACGCGCTGCCGCATGCCGCCCGAGAGCTGGTGCGGGTAGGCGTCGAGCCGCGCGCGCGGGCTCGGGATGCCCACGGTGGTCAGCGCCTGCTCCGCCCGGTCCCAGGCGGCGGCGCGGCTGACGCGGTCATGCGCGCGCACGGCGGCGGCCATCTGGGTGCCGATGCGCAGCACCGGGTTCAGCGTCATCAGCGGGTCCTGGAACACCATCGCCACCTCGGCGCCGCGGATGCGCCGCATCGCCGCGCCGTCGAGGCCGCTGATCCGCCGGCCGGCCAGCAGCACCTCGCCGGCGACCACCTTCCCCGGCGGCTCCACCAGCCCCAGGATGGAGAAGCCGGTGACCGACTTGCCCGAGCCGCTCTCGCCCACCAGCCCCAGGATCTCGCCACGGCGGATGGCGAAGGAAACGCCATCGACCGCGCGGACGAGGCCCTGGCGGCCGGGGAACTGGGTGCGCAGGCCGCGCACCTCCAAAGCGGGGGGGGCTTCCTTCAGGGTGCTCATCGGCGGTGCTTCGGGTTGAGCACCTGGCGGAGCTGGTCGCCCACCAGGTTGATGGCCAGCACCGTCACCATCAGCGTGATGCCGGGATAGACCGAGATCCAGTAGCGGCCCGAGAGCAGGAACTGGAAGCCGTTGGAGATCAGCAGGCCGAGCGAGGGCCGCGTGATCGGCAGGCCGAGGCCGAGGAAGGAGAGCGTCGCCTCCAGCGAGATGGCGGTGGCGATCTGCACCGTCACCACCACGATCAGCGGCGGCAGGGTGTTGGGCAGCAGGTGGCGCAGCAGCACGCGGCGCCCGGAGAGCGGCGTGGAGAGCGCCGCCTCGATATAGTCCTTGCGCCGCTCGGCGCTGGCCGCGCCATAGGCGGTGCGGGCGAAATAGGCGTATTGCGCGGCCACCAGCGCCGCCATCAGCTGCGGCACGCCCTGGCCCAGCATGGCCACCAGCACCAGCGCCAGCAGGATGGCCGGCAGCGAGAGCTGGAGATCGACCACCCGCATCGCCAGCGCGCCGAACCAGCCGCCGTAATAGGCCGCCGAGAGGCCGATGGCGGTGCCCAGCACCAGCGCCACCGTGCCGGCCGAGACGGAGATCATCAGGCTGAGGCGCAGCCCGTAGAGAATGGCCGAGAGCAGGTCGCGCCCCGCATTGTCGGTGCCAAGCCAGTGGACATAGCCGCCCGAGCCCACCTCGCCGGGGGGCAGGCGGGCGTCGAACAGGTCGAGCCCCGCCTGGTCGTAGGGGTCCTGCGGCGCGATCCAGGGGGCGAGGAGGGCGAGCGCCACGATGGCCAGCACCACCAGCAGCGCGACGACGGCGACGGGGCTGCGCCGGTATTCGCGCCAGCCCTCGGCGATGGCGCCGCTCACGCGCCGCTCTTCAGCCGCACGCGCGGGTCCAGGAAGCCATAGGTCAGTTCCACCACGAGGTTGATCACCACGAAGAGCAGCACGACGAGGATGAGGTAGGCGACCATCACCGGCCGGTCGAGCGCGGTGATGCTCTCGATGATCAGCTTGCCCATGCCGGGCCAGTTGAACACCGTCTCGGTCACCACCGCGAAGGCGAGGGTGGAGCCGAACTCCAGCCCGAACACCGTGACGATGGGGATGCCGATGTTCTTCAGCACATGCAGCCCCACCACCTGCCATTCCGGCAGGCCCTGCGCGCGGGCGAAGCGGACATGCTCGCTGGCCATCACCTCCTCCGTGCCGGCGCGCACCAGGCGGATCAGCAGGCCGAGCTTGAACAGCGAGAGGTTGAGCGCCGGCAGCAGCAGGTAGGTCCAGCCATCGGCGCTGAAGATGCTGAGGCCGAGCGGACCCGCCGGGCCACGCCCGCCCGAGGGCAGCCAGCGGAACTCCACCGAGAAGGCCAGGATCAGCAGCAGCCCCACCCAGAAGGTGGGCACCGAGAAGCCGAACACGGAGGCCGCCATGATGACCTTGCTGGAGCGCGCCTCCGGCCGGTAGCCCGCCCAGATGCCGAGCGGCACGCCGAGCAGGGTGGCGATCAGCATGGCGGTGACGGCCAGCTCCAGAGTCGCCGGCAGGCGGGAGAGGATCAGCGACATCACCGGGATGCGGAAGACGAAGCTGTTGCCGAAATCGCCGCTCAGCACATTGCCGAGGAAATGCCCGTATTGCTGCCACAGCGGCAGGTCCAGCCCGTACTGCCGGATCAGCGCCGCCCGCATGTCGGGCGAGGCGGCGGGGTCGATCAGCACGTCGATCGGGTTCCCGATGGCATAGACGCCCAGGAACACCAGCACCGACATCACCAGCATCACCAGCGCGGCCTGCGCCAGGCGCCCGAGGAGAAAGCCCAGCATGGCCGCGCGGTTCTCTGCCTCAGCCGGCCTTGGGGGTGATGCGGTGGGCCAGCGTCTCCTGGTCCACGCGGGTGGTGAAGCTGAACTTGCCCTTGCCCATCGCCCACACGGTCTGCGGCATGACGATCGGCAGCATCGGCCGGTCCTTCATGCTGATCTCGGTGGCGCGCTCGAACAGGGCGCGGCGCTTGGCGTCATCCAGCTCGGCGCTGCCCTGCTCGAGCAGCCTGTCCACCTCGGGGTTGGAATAGTTCGAGCGGTTGAAGCCGCCGAAGCCCTTCTGCGCGTCCGGCTTGTGCAGCAGCGCGCCGTAGGTGTAGGCGGCCTCGCCGGTCAGGGTGCCCCAGCCGGACATCTGCAGGCTGTACTCGCCGCGGGTGCTGGCGGGGAAGAACACCGTGCCGGTGAGCGCGTTCGGCGCCACCTTCAGCCCCAGGCGCGACCATTGCTGCGCCAGCGCCTCGCACAGGGCGCTGTCGCCGGGCAGGCGGTTGCTGGTGGAGAACAGCTCCACCTCGAAGCCCTTCGGGTAGCCGGCCTCGGCCAGCAGGGCCTTGGCGCGGGCGAGGTCCGGCCGGCGCTCCGGCAGGTTCTTGCTGGAGCCGAAGAAATTGTCCGGCATCAGCTGGCTCATCGGCTTGGCCAGCCCCTCGAACACCACGCGGGCCAGGGCGCGGCGGTCGATCGCGAGGTCCATCGCCTCGCGCACGCGGGGGTCGAGGAAGGGGTTGGCGGCGATCTCCTTGCCATCCACCTTCACCGGCTTCGGCAGCTTCTCGGCAAGGTTGAAGTAGACGTTGAAGACATAGACGCTGTCGCCCACCACCACGTCCATGGTGCTGTCGCGCTGCAGCGCCGCCACGTCGGTGGCGGGAATGTAGTTGGCGATGTCGACCTGGCCGCTCTTGAGCGCCGCGATGCGCGCCGCGTCGTTCGGGATCTCGCGGCGGATGACGCGCGCCCAGGGCTGCGCGCCGCCCCACCAGCCCTCGTTGCGCTCCAGCACGAGATCGCCGCGCGGCTCCCACTTGACGAAGCGGAACGGGCCGGTGCCGATGGCGGCCTGGCCGGAGTTGAACTGCTCGTTGCGCGGCTCCATGCCGATCTTGTGGCTGACGATCATCAGCCGGCTGAAATCATTGGGCAGGGAGGGGGCGGGGCCGTTGGTCTTCACCCGCACGGTGAGGCGGTCCACCACCTCGGCGCCGGTGGCGCGCTTGGTGTAGAGCGTCATGCTCATCGGGCCGGTCACCACCGGGATGCGCTCGAGCGAGAACTTCACGTCCTCGGCCGTGAAGTCCGAGCCGTCGTGGAACTTCACGCCGTCGCGCAGCTTGAACTCCCAGGTGGTGTCGTCCACCGCCTTCCAGGAGAGGGCAAGGCCGGGCTGCAGGCCGAGATTCTCGTCCTGGCCCACCAGGCTGTCGAAGATGTGGCGCAGCGCCTCGATATGGCCGCCGAGGGTGGACCAGTGGGGGTCGATGCTCTCCGGCCCGGTGCGCACGCCCACCGTCAGGGTGCGAGAGGCGGCGCCCTGGGCGCGCGCCGGCACGGGCAGGCCGGGAAGCAGCGCGGCCGCCACGCCGGCCGACAGGAATTGACGACGTTGCATGACCACACCTCGGTTGCTGGGCGGCGCGGGCTGGGTTTCGCCATGCGGCCGCGATTGTTGCGGGGAAGCGTAGGATCGGAGCGACAAGGGCGTCAATCGGGGCGTGAATCGGAGGGCCGGTTGGCGCGTCACGCGGTCGCCGCGCGGGCGCCTCACGCCCAGCCTTCCGCCAGGATCTCGCGCGTCTCGGCCACCGCCACCGCCCAGATGTCGAGCATCTCGGCATCGTCGCGCTGGTAGCGGCCGCCGAAATTGCCGTCGCCCAGCAGGCGGCGCGCCGCGGCGGGGGGCAGGGCGCGCAGGCGCTCGGTGTCGGCCACCGGCTTGGCGCCGTCCGGCGCGGCCAGGTTGGGCAGCCGCGTCCAGGGGAAGTTCTCCATCCAGGAGGCGTGGGTGCCGACCGGATCGTAATGCCGGACGCGGGCGATGGTGCGCGGCGCGTTCCACCAGTTGTGGAAGCGGATCCGGCAGTCCGGGTGGTCGGCCATGAATTCCAGCGCCGCGGCGCGCGCCGGGTCGTTGCCGCCATGGCCGTTGACGACGAGGATGCGGCGGAAGCCGGTGCGGTGGAGGCTCTCCAGCACGTCCCGCACCACGCGCAGATGCGTCTCGGCGCGCAGCGTGACGGTGCCGGGATAGGCCAGGAAGCCGGGCGTGATGCCATAGGGCAGCACGGGGAAGACCGGCACGCCGAGCGGCTCCGCCGCCTCCACCGAGACGCGCCCGGCCAGGATGCTGTCCACGGCGAGGCTGAGCTGGGCGTGCTGCTCGGTGGAGCCGAGGGGGAGCACGGCGCGGTCGTCCCGCCGCAGCCATTCCTCCACCTGCATCCAGTTCATCGCGTCGATGCGCATGGCGCCCACCCCTCCAGAGGGCGCCACGCTAGACCCCGCCGGCCACCGCTGCGAAGGCCTCTCGGCCCGGCTTTCTGGCCCCGCGCGGCGTGGCCTTGCCCAAAGCCTGGGCAAGGCGCGGCGGCGCCGCCCAGGCGGTGGACAGCCGGCGGCTCAGCCCAGCAGCGGCAATCGCTCTGCGATCAGGAAGGGCGAATCCGGCCCGGCCTGGGTGAACAGGCAGAGCTGCCGCACGTAGCGGGGCCGGCCGGCCACGGCGCCGAGCGCCGCCTCGGCCGCCGGCCGCACCACCGCCATCTCCGCCGCGCTCAGGCGGCGGGAGAGGGTGAGATGGAAGCGCCAGGATTCGAACACATGCGGGTAGCCCCACTCCGCCAGGTAGCCGCGCTCGTGCTCCGGCAGCCGCTCCGGGCGGCGGCGGGCGATCTCGGCGGCGGTGGCGGGGGCACGGTGCGGCTCCAGCGCGCGCACGCAGTCATCGGCGAAGGCGTGCAGCTCCGGGCAGCGCGTCACCTCGCGCAGCGCCAGGAAGCCGTCGAGGTCGGCCACCCGCAGCGGCGGCAGGGCGAAGGGGCGGGTGCGCGCGGCGAGGTCCATCGCCGCCGCCCGCGCCTCGGCATAGGTGGTGCCCAGGCGGAAGGGCGGCTTCAGCGTGGCGTGGAAGCCGTAGCGCCGCGCATCGGCGGTGATCTCGCCGATCTCCACCCCCGGCAGCGGCGCCTGGGGCAGGGTGGCGCCCGTCTCGGCATCCCGCCCCAGCCAGGCGGAGGCCGCCGCGTGCAGCGGGTCCTCCAGCTCCGGCGCCCAGTAGAGGGCGAGGCGCGTGCTGGCGGGGTCGTTGCCGATGGCGGGATCGGGGTTCACGCGATGCGCTCCCCGGCGCGCCACACGGTGCGCACCACGGGCATCGGGCCGTCCGGGCCCTCCAGCGGGCGGATGCGGACGAGGTCGGCGCGCAGCCCCTCGGCGATGCGGCCACGGTCGGCCATGCGCAGCATCCGCGCCGGCGCCTCGGTGATGGTGGCGATGGCGGCGGCGAGGCCGATCTCGCCCGCCGCGCGCCAGGCGGCCTCGATCATGGCCGGCGGCACGTAGTCGCTGGCCAGCACGTCCACCAGCCCGGCGCGGACGAGGTCGGCGGCGGCGACGTTGCCCGAGTGGCTGCCGCCGCGCACGATGTTGGGCGCGCCGGCGATGATCTCCATCCCCGCCGCCCGCGCCGCCTCGGCCGCCATCATCGAGACGGGGAACTCGGAGATCAGTACGCCGTCGGCGGCGTTCTCGGCGATCTCGTCGGCGTGCCAGTCGTCATGGCTGGCCAGGGCGATGTCCCGCCCGCCGAAGCGGTCCAGCAGCGCCCGGCGCTGCGGGCCGCGCAGCCGGTTGCGCTGCGCCACCAGCTCCTCGATCCGCCGGTCCACCTCGGCGATGGACTTGCCGCCGCGCACCCGCATCTGCCGGTAGCGCTCGATATCGGCGTACTGGCCGACGCCGGGGGTGTGGTCCATCAGGCTGACCATGCGCACCGCGCCGTGCTCGGCCACCGTCTCGACCAGCGGCAGCATGTCGGCCGCCGGCAGCTCGCAGCGGAGATGCAGGTAGTGCTCGCTCTTGAGCAGGCCGGTCGGCGCCAGCGCGTCGAGGTCGCGCACGCCGTTGAGGAAGGTCTCGGTGCGCTCGGCGTCGAAGCCGAGGTCGCCGAGGCAGAGCGCGTCCAGCACGGTGGTGACGCCGGCCGCCGCCGTCTGCGAATCATGCGACAGGAAGGCGGAGCGGGAAGGCCAGCGCGCCAGGGAGCGCGGCTGCACCTGCCGCTCCAGATTGTCGGTGTGGACGTCGATGACGCCGGGGATCAGGTGGTCCCCGTCGAGGTCCAGCGCGCCGGGGGCGCGGCTCAGGCCCGGCTGGATCTCGGCGATCCGCCCGTCGCGCAGCACCAGCGTGCCGGGCTCCACCCGGTCCGGCAGCACGAGCAGGGCGTTGGTCAGGATGGTCTCGGGGGTCATGCGGCGTCCTGGATGGGCAACACTTCGAAGAGACGGTCGGCGACCTGGTCGCGCACCTCCACATCGTGGAAGATGCCGATCAGCGCCGCCCCGGCCTGTTTGGCCTCGCCGATCAGGCCGATCACCACCGCCCGGTTGGCGGCGTCGAGGCTCGCGGTCGGCTCGTCGAGCAGGAGGAGGGGGTAGCCGGGGGCGAAGCCGCGGGCAAGGTTCACCCGCTGCTGCTCGCCGCCCGAGAAGGTGGCGGGGGGCAGGTGGTGCAGCCGCTCCGGCAGGTTCAGCCGCAGCAGCAGCTCCCGCGCCCGGGCGCGCGCCGCATCGGGCGCCGCGCCGCGGGCGATCAGCGGCTCGGCCACGATGTCGAGCGCGCCGACGCGCGGGATGACGCGCAGGAACTGCGAGACATAGCCCAGCGTGTGGCGCCGGATCTCCCGCGTGGCACGGGCGTCGGCGGCGGTCAGTTCCACCGGCGCGCCCTGGTGGCGCAGCCAGATGCGGCCCTGCTCGGCGCCGTAATTGCCGTAGAGGCAGCGCATCAGGGTGGACTTGCCGGCGCCCGAGGGGCCGGAGAGCGCCACGCACTCCCCGGGCTTCACCGCGAGGTCCACATCCGCCAGCACCGGGATGCGCAGGCCCCCCTGGAGATGCAGCCGGAAGCTCTTGCCCAGGCCCTCCGTCCAGAGGGCGCTTTCGGAAATGCTCATGCGGCCAGCACCGAGGCGACGAGGAGTTGCGTGTAGGGGTGCTGCGGGTCGTCCAGCACCCGGTCGGTCAGGCCGTGCTCCACCACCTGGCCGCGCCGCATGACGAGGATGCGGTGGGCCAGCAGGCGGGCGGCGGCGATGTCGTGCGTCACCAGCAGCACGGCGATGCCGAGATCGGCCACCAGCGCCCGGATCAGGTCCAGCAGCCGCGCCTGGACGGAGACATCCAGACCGCCCGTGGGCTCGTCCATGAAGACGAGGCGGGGGCGGGTGACGAGCGTGCGGGCGATCTGCAGCCGCTGCTGCATGCCGCCCGAGAAGGTGCGGGGCAGGTGGTCGATCCGCGCCGGGTCGATCTCGACGCGCTTCAGCCATTCGGTGGCCTCCTCGCGGATGCCGCCATAGTGGCGGGCGCCGATGGCCATCAGCCGCTCGCCGACATTGCCGCCAGCGGAGACGCCCATGCGCAGCCCGTCCCGCGCGTTCTGGTGGACAAAACCCCAGTCGGTGCGCATCAGCCGGCGCAGCGCGGCCTCGCCCATGCCGTGCACCGGGTGGGCGGTGCCCGCCGGGTCGCGGTAGAGGACGGTGCCCGCATCGGGGCGCATCTGCCCGGCCAGCACCCGCAGCAGCGAGGACTTGCCCGAGCCGCTCTCGCCGACGATGGCCACCACCTCGCCGGGGTGGATGTCGATGGCCACGTCGTCCAGCGCCCGCACGGCGCCGAAGGCGAGGTTCAGGCCCTTCGCTTCCAGCAGGGGGGCGCTCATGCCACGCCCTCCGTCTCGGGCGCCGGGGTCGTGGAGGCCGGGGCGGCGGTGGCGGCCGCCTCCTGGCGCTCCTCGCAATAGTCGGTGTCGGAGCAGACGAACATGCGGCCGCCCCGGTCGTCGGTCAGCACCTCGTCGAGATAGGAGGTGGTGGAGCCGCACAGGGCACAGCACCCGTCGGCGCGGTGCGGCCGGAAGGGGTGGTCCTCGAAATCCAGGCTGCGAACCTCGGTGTAGGGGGGCACGGCGTAGATCTTCTTCTCCCGCCCGGCGCCGAAGAGCTGGAGGGCGGGCATGCGGTGCATCTTCGGGTTGTCGAAGGCCGGGATCGGCGAGGGGGACATCAGGTAGCGCCCGCCCACCATCACCGGGTAGCTGTAGGCGGTGCTGACATGGCCGTGGCGCGCGATGTCCTCGTAGAGCTTCACATGCATCAGCCCGTAATCGGCCAGCGCGTGCATCCGGCGCGTCTCGGCGAGGCGCGGCTCCAGGCGGAACAGCGGCTCCGGCATCGGCACCTGGTAGACGAGGGTCTGCGCCTCGGTCAGCGGCGTCTCGGGGATGCGGTGGCGGGTCTGGATGATGGTGGCCTCGGCGGTGCGGGTGGTACCGCGCACCCCCGCCACGCGGCTGAAGAAGCGGCGGATGGAGACGGCGTTGGTGGTGTCGTCCGCCCCCTGGTCGATCACCTTCAGCACGTCGCGGGGTCCCAGGATTGCGGCCGTCACCTGGATGCCGCCGGTGCCCCAGCCATAGGGCAGCGGCATCTCCCGCGCGCCGAAGGGCACCTGGTGGCCGGGGATGGCCACGGCCTTGAGCAGCGCGCGGCGGATCATCCGCTTCGTGTTCTCGTCCAGATAGGCGAAGTTGTAGCCGCCAAACGGGGAACCGGGTTCGTGGCTCATTCCGCCACCTCCTCCTCGCGCGCCGGCTCTGCGATGGCCCGCAGCGCGGCCTCGGCGGTGGCGCGCATCCGGCGCACCACCTCCAGCTCGCTCTGGAAGTCCACGTAGTGCGGCAGCTTCAGGTGCTCGACGAAGCCGGTGGCCTCGACATTGTCGGAATGCAGCAGGACGAATTCCTCGTCCTGCGCGGGGGCGGTGCGCTCCTCGCCCAGATCGCCGGCCATCAGGGCGCGGTCCACCAGCGCCATGGCCATCGCCTTGCGCTCGCCCCGGCCCAGCGCCAGCCCGTAGCCGCGGGTGAACTGCGGCGGCTCGGCCTTCGAGCCGTGGAACTGGTTGACCATCTGGCACTCGGTGACGTCGATCTCGCCGATCTCGATCTCGAAGCCCAGCTCCGGTGGCATCAGGCACACCGTCACGCTCCCCTGGCGGATCTCGCCGACGAAGGGGTGGCTGTTGCCGTAGCCGCGCTGGGTGGAGTAGCCGAGGCCGAGCAGGAAGCCTTCGTCGCCGCGCGCCAGGTTCTGCAGCCGGGCGGCGCGGCTGGCGGGAAAGGCCAGCGGCGCGCGGGTCAGGTCGGCCGGCTCGCCCCGGGCCTCCGCCTCGCGCGCCATCAGCCCCTCGCGCGCCAGCAGCTCCGTCACATGCGGGGCGTGCTCCTGCGGCGCCTCGGCCTGCGGCGCGGGGGGCGGCGGCGGCGCGCCCTCGGCGGCGAGGGCGAAGTCGAGCAGGCGGTGGGTGTAGTCGTAGGTCGGCCCCAGCACCTGCCCGCCGGGCAGGTCCTTGTAGGTGGCCGAGACGCGGCGGCGGATGCGCATGGCCCCCGTCTCCAGCGGCAGCGCGTGGCCGAAGCGCGGCAGGGTGGTGCGGTAGGCGCGCAGCAGGAAGGCCGCCTCGATCAGGTCGCCCTGGGCCTGCTTGATGGCGAGTGCCGCGAGGCCGCGGTCGTGGCAGGCGCCCTCGGCCATCACCCGGTCCACGGCGAGGCCCATCTGCGCCTCGATCTGCGCGACGGAGAGGGCGGGCAGGGACGGGTCGCCCCGCCGCGTCTCCTCCAGCCAGGCATGGGCGTTGCCGATCGCCCGCTCGCCCCCCTTGACGGCGACATAGGCCATGGCTCAGCCCTCCATGACGGTGGTGGTGCGCGGCAGCGCGGTGACGATCGTTGTGCGCGGCAGGGCCGCGACGCGCGTGCCGGCGCAGAGGATGATGTCCAGCCCGCGCGGGTAGAGCGGCGCCAGCGCGGCGCGGGCGGCGAGGAAGCCCTGGGGCAGCCCCTCTACATGCAGGCCGTGCTCATGCTCGATGCCGGGGCCGCTGAGGCGCAGCGCGCCGCCCTCGGCCAGGGACGCCACCTGCAGCACCAGCGTGGCGCCCTCCTGCGGCGCCTCGTCCGAGCCCAGGTCGATCTCCTCCAGCGCCGGCGGCGCGCCGGTGGCGAGCAGGAAGGCGGCGGTGGCGGGGGCCGCCACCAGCGGGCAGCCGGCATGGAAGCGCAGCCATTCGGCGGCGGCCGCGCCGGCATCGGAGAAGACCGGCGTCTCGGTATCGGCCAGCGTCAGCAGCACGGCGGCGGTGGCGGGGTGCAGCGGCGCGGGCGGTGTGAGGCCGGCGGAAATCTCCTGCACGCGACCGGGACGGCTCGTCGCCTCCAGCACGGCGCGGAAGACGGATTGCCCGTCCAGCACGGGGTCGGTGAAGCCGGGCTGCATCATCGCATTGTCGCCATGGTGAAGAACTGCACGCGGGTGGCGGCGGCCTTGCGGGACTCGGCCGCGGCGGCCCCGGCCTGGGCCTCGGCCAGCGGCTCGATCACCGCCGCCATCAGCGCCGGGCGCTGCGCCGGGTCCTGCAAGGCGGCGTCCAGCAGCGCGGCCAGCTCGGCCTGGGCCTTGTCCCGCCCGGCCACATAGGCGTGGCCCACCGTCCCGTCGGCCAGCCGCACGGCGCAGCGGGTGACCGTCATCTCGGAGAGGTTGAACGGGCCGCCATCGCCGCCCGCCCGCCCGCGCAGCATGACGAGGCCGGTCTCCGGCCCCCGCAGGCGGGTGTGCGGCGGCAGGGGCGGCGCGCCGGCGAGGCGGGCTTCCAGCGCGGCCAGGCCGGTGCGCGCCAGCACCGCCATCCAGCGTTGCCGCGCGGCCGTCTCGGGCGCCGCATTGGGCGGTGGGGTCGGGGCGGGTTCGGGCAAGGGTGGACCTCGGCGGCCGTTGAAGATGTCTAGACGACTAGATATCCGCCGCAGTATCGTCAACGCGAAACTGGCATGCCGGAGCCCCGATGGAGTTGAAGTTTCGATGACGCCCCCGACCCCGACGGAGTCCCACGAGCCGCCCCTGGCGCGTGGCGAGGGCGTGGCGCTGTGGCGGCAGATCGCCGCCGCGCTGGAGGAGATGATCGCCCGCGGCACGCTGGCGCCGGGTGAGCGCCTGCCCACCGAGGCCAGCCTCGCCACCCAGCACGGCGTAAACCGCCACACGGCGCGGCGGGCGCTGGATTCCCTGGCGCAGCGGGGGCTGATCCGCGTCGAGCAGGGGCGCGGCTCCTTCGTGGCGGAGGATGTGGTGGATTACCGCCTCGGCCCGCGCACCCGCTTCTCCGAGCTGATCCGCGCGCAGCGGCGGGAGCCGGAGGGGCGCATCCTCTGGGCGCGGGAGGTGCCGGCCGAGGCCGCGGTGGCCGAGGCGCTGGGCCTCGCCCCCGGCGCGCCGGTGCTGGCGGTGGAGCGGCTGGGCCTGGCCGATGGCCGGCCCGTGGTGCTCGGCCTTCACCACTTCCCGCTGCCGCGCTTCGCCGCCATGGCGGCCTCGCTGGCGCGGGGGCATGGCTCCATCACCCGGGCGCTGGCCGATTGCGGCGTGGCCGACTACCGCCGCGCCTGGACGCGGCTGACCGCCCGGATGCCCACCGCCGAGGAGGCGGAGCAACTGCAGCAGGCCCGCGCCCGCCCGGTGATGATCTCCGAGGCGCTGACGACCGACCCCGAGGGCCGGCCGATCGACCACACCCTGTCGCGCTACGCCGCCGGGCGCGTGCAGATCGTCATCGAGGACGGCGCGGGAGCAGCATGATGCAGGCCAGTGGAACAGCCCGTGGAACAGATGAGTGGCTGATCGAGGATGGCACCGTGCTGGCAGGCGAGGGCGGGGCGCTGCGCCCCGGCGCGCTGGCGCTGGGCGGCGGCGTGGTGCGCGAGGCCGCGCGCCCCGGGGCGCGGCGGCTCGATGCGGGCGGGCTGCTGGTGCTGCCCGGCATCGTCGACATCCATGGCGACGCGCATGAGCGGCAGTTCCAGCCGCGCCCGGGCGTGGCCCTGCCGCCGGCGCTGGCGCTGCGGGATTCGGCGGCGCAGCTCCTGGCGGCCGGCATCACCACGGCCTTCCTGGGCGTGACGCTCTCCTGGGAGCCGGGGCTGCGCTCCCTCCAGGCCTGGCGGACGCTGCTGGCCGGGCTCGCCGCGCTGCGCGCCACGCCGGGCGGCTGGCGCGGCGCCGACCTGCGCGTGCACCTGCGCTTCGAGGCGGACAATCTCGAGGCGCTGGATGAGGCGGTGGCCGACATCGCCGCCGGGCGCGTGCACCTGCTGGCCTTCAACGACCACACGCCCGGCATCCTGCGCAAGCTGGGCCAGGAGGCGGCGGCGGCGAAGTATGCCGAGCGCGCCGGCGTCTCCGTGGCGGCGTTCCGCGCCCTGGCCGAGGCCGCCGCCGCGCGGCGCGCCGGGGTGCCGGCGGCGCGGCTGCGGCTGGCCGCCGCGGCGCGCGCCGCCGGCCTGCCCATCGCCAGCCATGACGACGCGACGGTGGAGGAGCGGGCGATGTTCCGCGCGCTCGGCGCCGGCATCTGCGAGTTCCCGATGGCCGAGGCGGTGGCCGAGGCGGCGCGGGCGGCGGGCGAGGCGGTGGTGATGGGCGCGCCCAACGTGGTGCGCGGCGGCAGCCATCTGGGCTGGGCCAGCGCCGCGCCGCTGGCCGAGCGCGGCCTGGTGACGGTGCTGGCCTCGGACTATGTCTGGCCCTCGCTGCTGGAGGCGGCCTTCGTGCTGGAATCGCGTGGGGTGCTGGACCTGCCCGCCGCCTGGGCGCTGGTCAGCGCCAACCCCGCCGCCGCGGCGGGCCTTGCGGACCGCGGGCGGCTCTCGCCCGGGCTGCGGGGCGACGTGGTGCTGGTGGACCCGGACCGGCGGGCGCCCGTGGCGGTGTTCTGCGGCGGCGGCCTGGCCTGGGTGGCGCCGGAGGCGGCCAGCCGCCTGATGCCCATGCCTGCCATGGCGTGACAGAAACGAGCGGGGAGGGCGCCGGTCCTCCCCGTGCAGCGAAGCCGGACACCAAGAAAACCGGGCACAAAGAAAAAGGGCGCCGTTTCCGGCGCCCTCTTCCTTGATTGGCTCCCCGAGTTGGACTCGAACCAACGACCTAGCGATTAACAGTCGCGTGCTCTACCAGCTGAGCTATCGGGGATCAGCGTGTGGCCGGCGCTATAGCGGGGCGTTCCGGGCTCTGCAAGACCCCTTTGAAACCGTTCCGCTTTCGCGCCGTCCACCGGATGATCGGTGGGGTAGTCCGTGGAGGCCCGAGCCGGAATTGAACCGACGTACGCGGATTTGCAGTCCGCTGCATCACCACTCTGCCATCGGGCCTTCGGTGGGGGTGTATCGTGGGTCTGAGGCTCCCGGTCAAGAGTGCCTTGCGCTTGGCGCGCGGCGCGCGGCGCGCCTATAACGCCGGCACGGCGCGGGAAGTGGTCCGTGCCCCGGCAGTCGAGGACAGCAGGCGATGGATTTCGCGGGTGCGCGCAAATGGATGGTGGACGGGCAGCTTCGCCCCAACAAGGTGACCGACCCGCGCATCCTCTCGGCCATGTCGGACCTGCCGCGGCACCGCTTCGTGCCGCCGGCGCAGGCGCCCCGCGCGCATGCCGATGAGGACGTGCCGCTCGGCGGCGGCCGCGTGATGATCCAGCCCATGATGCAGGCCCGGCTGATGCAGCTGGCGCAGATCCGCGCCGAGGAGCAGGTGCTGCTGCTCGGCGCCGGCAGCGGCTATGGCGCGGCGCTGGCCGCCCGCCTCGGCGCCCGCGTGACGGCGGTGGAGAGCGCGCCGGCGCTGCTGGCCCTGGCGCGGGACGCGCTGGCCGGGCTGTCGGTGGCGCCGGGCAGCATCCGCCTGATCGAGGGCAATGCCGCGCGCGGCCATGCCGAGGGCGCGCCCTACGACCTCATCCTCATCGAGGGGCAGGTGCCGGAGATCCCGCCGCTGCTGGTCGAGCAGCTGGCCGAGGGCGGCCGGGTGGTGGCCGTGCAGCGCCGGCCGGGGGAGGCGGGGGCTGCCGTGCTGGGCCGCCGCCTGGGCGGCTCCTTCAGCCTGACCGAGGCGTTCGACTGCGGCACCGCGCCGCTGCCGGACTTCCAGCCGCAGCCCGGCTTCGTCTTCTGAAGCCGCAGCGCCGGGGGGCCGCGTGCGGCCCGCCGGCGTTTTGTATGGCGTGCCGCTGGCCGCCGGCGGCCCGCTCCGCTAGCCTGCGCCACCTCCGGGCCAGACCCGGCCTTTCGCGCAGGAGCATGCCCATGCCCATGAATCCGTTTCGCCCAGGGGTGATGCCGTTTGCGGTGGTGATGGCGGCTGTGGTGGCCTCTCCGCTGCTGGGGGTGGGTGTTGCGCGCGCGCAGACGCTGCAGGAGGCGCTGAGCCAGGCCTACGCCAAC
>NZ_PDOA01000019.1 GCF_003116135.1 Teichococcus aestuarii
ACCGTGAGGCCTGGCCGCCTCGATCAGCGGCTCCCACACCGCCCAGGTCGCATCCGTGAGAAGCTGCTCGTCCTTGCCCTTCGCCATACCCAAAACATGGGAGTAGCATTCAAGCTCTAACAGGCCTTAGAGGAAAGCTTCTTCTTTTTCTGAAGAAAAAGAAGCAAAAAGACTTTTCGAGTCTGGCGCTAGACTATCCAGGGCAGGACACCAACTCGAAAAAGTTTTTTGGTTCTTTTTTCCAAAAAAGAACGCTTCTCTTTACTTTCTCGTGTTCCTGCCCTGGAACTCCCGGCTGTTGAACATGATTCTCCGCAACCGGCGCACCGTGGTCTTGCCGACATACTGCTCGTAGATGTTTTCGCCTTCCGGCAGGCGGTCGAGCAGCAGGCGGTAGAGGTCGGCCACGTCCTCGCGCTCCAGCAGGCGGTCGGGGTCCCAGTGTCGGCCCGCGTAGCGTTCCAGGAAGCCTTCGAAGTCGCGCTCGCGGAAGGTGCGGAAATGCGCCTGCTGCTGCGCCAGGATGGCGGCGATGCTGTCGGCCGAGGCGGCGGCGATGGGCAGGTCGCCGCGCTCCACGGGCGTCATCCGGTCGTAGCCCATTTCGCGGAAGCGGCGCTCGTTGAAGGAAGCCCCCTTCTCGCCGATGTAGCGGCCGAAGCAGGTATCGGTCATCACCCGCACGAGGCCGAGCTGCGCGCAGGCCAGCGCCTTCATCGCGTCCTGCGAGGATTTGTCGATCGCCATCTCCTGGCCTTCGAGCCAGCGGTAGACGGCCAGGTGGTTTCGGTTGGGGTAGTCGGTGCGGCGGATGATCTCGAGATAGGGCTTCAGCCAGGCGTTGATCCTGCGCCAGGCACCGCGCCGCAGGCCGAAGCCCCAGTGGTGATCGAGCGGCACCACGCGCACCCGCTCCGGGTCCGGCGTGGCACGATGGTCGCCATAGGCGGCGAAGTAACCGACCTCCGGAAAGGGGGCGAGCGCCTGGCGCAGCCGCTCCATCATCAGCAGGTAGGCAGGGCCGAGCTCGAGGTCGTCCTCGAAGAAATAGGCGGTTTCCGCCTTCAGCGTCTCGAAGGCCAGCTTCTCGCCGCGCTGGATGTTGAAGGCGATGCCGAGGTTGTCGGGGCTCTGCAGCACATGGCCTTCGGGGAAGACGCCGCGGAACGCCGCGACGCTGTCGGCGATCGCCTTGTCCTCCGCATAGCGCACGCCGGAGGCGGCGGAGACGGCGCCGTCCTGCAGCAGGTAGATGCGGCTCTGGTCGAGCGTCACCCCCTCCTGCGCCTTCAGCGAGGCGCAGAAGCGCTCCAGGTAGGGCGCGCGGTCGAAGGCGAAGATGATGATCGGCGCGCTGATCCCGACCGCGGTTTCGACCATGCCCTCAAGGCTCCCATCGGCCTCGCGACCGACCCTGGTCGCGCTTCGGCACCGGCCTTCCTGCTAGAGCGCCGCGCCGGCGCGGGCAAGAGTCACCCCTCGTCACGCAGCGCCAGGGCCCGCGCATAGACCTGCTTGCGCGGCAGGCCGGTGGCCGCCGCCACCAGCGCGGCGGCGTCGCGCAGGCTCTCGCCGGCCGCCAGCGCGGCGCGCAGCCGCTCGTCCAGGCTGGCCTCCGCCTCGCCCGCCTCGGCTTCCGCCGCGGGCGGCCCCACCACCAGCACGATCTCGCCCCGCGCCGGGTGCTCGGCGTAGTGCGCCGCCAGCGCCTCCAGCGTGCCGCGCCGCACCTCCTCGAAGCGCTTGGTCAGCTCCCGCGCCACCGCCGCCGGGCGGGGGCCGAGCTGCTGCGCCATCGTCGCCAGCGTCTCGGCCAGGCGGTGCGGCGCCTCGTAGAAGATGAGGGTGGCGGAGAGGCCGGCGCGCTCGGCGGCGCGCAGCCGCCCCAGCTCCGCCGCCCGCGCCGCCTCCCGCGGCGGCAGGAAGCCGTGGAACAGGTAGGGGTGCGGCGGCAGGCCGGAGAGGGTCAGCGCCATCACCGCCGCATTCGCCCCCGGCACCGCCGAGACGGTGTGGCCGGCGGCGATGGCGGCGCGCACCAGCCGGTAGCCCGGGTCGCTCATCAGCGGCGTGCCGGCATCCGAAACCAGCGCCAGGTGTTCCCCTCCCGCCATCCGCGCCAGCAGGCGGGGCGTCGCGGCATCCTCGTTGTGCTCGTGCAGCGGGAGAAGGCTCACCGAAACGCCATGTCGCGCCAGCAGCGGAGCGGTTACCCTGGTGTCCTCGCACAGCACCGCGTCGGCCGCGCGCAGCACGGCCAGGGCGCGGGGGGCGAGGTCGCCGAGGTTGCCGATCGGCGTCGCCACCAGGGTCAGCCCGGGCCTGCCGCCCGGTCCCGGAGCGGGCCCACTTGCGGTTCCATTGGGGGAGGTTTCATTTGTCGTTTCCGCGCTCGTCGTCTCAGGCTCATCCGGCTGCACTGACTGGAACTCTCCCGAAAACCCGGCGATGGCTGGCCGGCGCTGCGCTGCTCACGGGCCTTGTGGCGCTCTCGGCCTGCGCCCCGCAAGCCTCCGGCCCTTCCTACGCCCCGGCGCCCACGGCCGGCCTGCCGACTCTGCCGCCGCCGCCCCCCCGCAGCAAGGTGGCGGTGCTGCTGCCGCTCACCGGGCAGAACGCGGCGCTCGGCCAGTCGCTGCTGAACGCGGCGCAGCTCGCGCTGTTCGAGCAGGGCGAGCCGGGCTTCGAGTTCCTGCCGCGCGACACGGGCGGCACGGCCGCCGGCGCGGCCGAGGCGGCGCGGGCGGCGATGGCCGAGGGCGCACGCGTCATCGTCGGGCCGCTGACGGCGCAGGAGACGGCGGCGGTGGCCAGCCCGGCGCGCGCCGCCGGCGTGCCGATGCTGCCCTTCACCAACGATGGCAGCCAGGCGGCGCAGCAGGTCTGGCCGCTCGGCATCACGCCGGCGCAGCAGGTGCGGCGCGTGGTGGCGGCCGCCAACGCCCAGGGCGTGCGCCGCTTCGCCCTGGCCGCGCCGAACGGCGCGCTGGGCCGGCAGATGGCCGAGGCGCTGCGCGGCGCCGCGAGCGATCTCGGCCTGCCCGCCCCCGTCATCGAGACGTATCCGGCCGCCGCCGCCCCCGGCGTGGTGGCGGTGGAGGTGGCGCGCCGGATCGGTGCCACGGACCCCGACGCCCCCGCCGAATCGCGCACCGAGATGCTGCTGCTGGGCGAGAGCGGCGCGCGCGCGCGGGACTTCGCCGCCGGCCTCGCCTCGGCCGGCGCTGCCATGCCGCCGCTGCGCCTGGCCGGCCATGCGCTGTGGGGGCATGACGAGAGCATGGGGCAGCAGCCGGCCCTGGCGGGCGCCTGGTTCCCCGGCCCCGACCCGGCGGCGCGCGGCCATTTCGACAGCCGCTACGAGGCCGCCTTCGGCGAGCGCCCGGCGCGGGTGGTGGGCGTGGCCTACGACGCCGCGGCGCTGGCCGCCCGCGCGCTGCGCAACCAGCCGCCCGGGGCGGCGGCGCAGATGCCGCTGGGCGAGGTGGTGCTGGGGGCCGATGGCGCGCTGCGGCTGAACCCGGGCGGGCAGGTGCAGCGGGCGCTGGCGGTCTATGCCATCGCGCCCGGCGCGCCGCCCGGCGTGGCGGCGCCGGCCGAGCTGCCGGGCACCGCCGGCTTCTGAGCCGGTCCTTGAGGGGAGACGCGGCGGGGCCGGGCCCCGCCGCCGCGCGCACGCAGCCACCGGAGCTTGGCATGGATGAGGAAAGGCCGGCGCTGCACCGCTGGCTGGGTTCGGCGGCGCTGATCGGCGGCGTGCCGCTGGCGCTGCTGGCGCTGCTGGCCGTCACCGGCCGGGCCGAGGCGGGGCCGGCGCTGTTCGCCATGGCGGGCACCGCCCTGGCGGCGCTGCTGCTGGCGCGGCGCTGGCTCGGCAACCTGTCGCGGCTGGCCGCCGTGCTGCGCCGCGCCGATGCGGGCGAGGGCGCCTGGCCGGAACCGCCCTCCGCCCCGCCGCTGCTGCCGGCGCTGGCCGAGGTGTCGGAAGGCGTGGCGCGGCTGGCGCGCAGCCTGGCCGAGCGCGGCGAGCTGCTGGGGCGGATGCGCCGGGCGGATGCCGCCATCCTGGAGAGCCTGCCGGACCCGCTGCTGGTGCTGGGGGCGGACCGCGCGGCGCTGCGCGCCAACGCCGCCGCCCGCGCGCTGTTCGGCGCCCGCGCCGCCGAGGCCGGGCCGCTGGCCGGCGACGCCGCCGCGCTGATGCGCCACCCGGCCCTGGCCGGGGCGGTGGACCGGGCGCTCGCCGAGGGCACGCGGCAGGCGGCGGACATCGTGCTGCCCGTGCCGGTGCCGCGCGAGCTGGCGGCGCAGGTGATCCCGCTCGACCCGCCCCTGTTCGACGGCGGGCGGCTGGTGGTGCTGCTCGCGGACCGCACGCGGGAGCGCGCGGTGGAGCGGATGCGCGCCGATTTCGTGGCCAATGCCAGCCACGAGCTGCGCACGCCGCTGGCCAGCCTGATGGGCTTCATCGAGACGCTGCGCGGCCCGGCGAAGGACGACCCGGAGGCGCAGGCACGCTTCCTCGGCATCATGGCCGAGCAGTCCGAGCGGATGCGGCGGCTGATCGAGGACCTGCTCGGCCTCTCCCGCATCGAGCTGGCCGAGCACCAGGCGCCGACCGAGCGCGTGCCGCTCGCCGCCCTGGCCCGCGCCGAGGCGGAGGCCATGGCGCCGATCCTGGCCAGCCGCCATGTCGAGCTGTCGCTGGACCTGGACGAGGCGGCCGTCGCCGCGCCCGCCGATGCCGAGCAGCTCGCCCAGGTGCTGCGCAACCTGCTGGAGAACGCGGTGCGGCACGGCCAGGAGGGCGGCGAGGTGAAGCTCTGCGTGGCGCGCACCGGCAGCCCCCGCCCCGGCGTGACGATGAGCGTGGCCGATGACGGCCCCGGCATCGCGCGCGAGCACATCCCCCGCCTGACGGAACGCTTCTACCGGGTGGACAAGGCGCGCTCGCGCAACGCGGGCGGCACCGGGCTGGGGCTGGCCATCGTCAAGCACATCGTCAACCGCCACCGTGGCCAGCTCCACATCGAGAGCCGCCCCGGCGAGGGCGCCACCTTCAAGGTGTGGCTGCCGGCGGAATGAGGCCGGAGGGGGGGGGGTCAGTCCCCCTCCGCCTTCTGGCGCCGGCGCGGCGCGCGGAATTCCTGCCCCAGCATGACGCGCACCCGCCCCTCGGCACCCTGCATCAACTCGGGGATGACCGCCGCCTCCGGCAGGTTCTTCCAGTATTTCTTCGGCATCTCGGCGCGCATGGCGTCCGGCTTCAGCCGGGCGGGGTTGAAGATGCTGGCGAAGTAGGTGCGCCACAGATCCTCCGCCGCGTCCTCGGCCGGGGCATCGGCGCGGCGGGCGCCGGGGGTGAAGGCCAGCGCCGCGCCATCCCAGTGGGCGCAGCGGCGCGGCGTCAGGATCGACCAGCGCAGGATGGCGAAGCGCCGCACGAAGAAGCCCGCCTCCGCCTCGACGATGTGGTGCTCCGGCTCGAACCAGGCGACGGAGCGCGGCCCCTCGGGGGTCCCGATCTCCCGGAAGCGCAGGAAGGCGTGCATCTTGTGCGCGTCGCGCCGCACGGCGCGGGCCATGCCGGCCAGGCGCGCCATGCGCGGCTCGGTGGGGGTGCGCAGCAGGCCGGGGCGGGTCTGGGAGTCCCACAGCAGGGCATAGAGCAGGGCGAAGCGCTCGCGGTCCGCATGGCGGATCGCCAGCTCGGCCATCTCCACGAAGTCGCGCGGCACCGGCAGGGGCGGGCCTTCCGCCTCGGGCGGGGGGCGGCCGCCGAACAGGCCGGGCGGGTCCTCGGGCGTGCGCCACTCGACCGACTCGGGCGGAATGCCGGCGGCCAGCAGGCGGCGGGCGGCCAGGCGCCAGGCGGCGAAGTCGGCGCAGCCCTCGAGCGCGACGGAGAACGCCTCCGCCGCGGCGGCGCCCGCCGGCTGCGGGGCTTCGGGGCGGCGCATCAGGAAAACAGCGAAAGCTGGCGGGGCCTGGCCTGCGCACCAAAACCCCCGGGCGTGGTCAGCATGGCGCGCAGGCGGGGGCTGTCCAGCAGGCCGGGGGCGGCGCGGTGGTCGGGGGCGAGCAGGAAGGGCGCCACCTTGCGCAGCGGCACACGCAGCCGGGCGAGGTCGGCCAGCCGCACCCGGCCCTCCTGGCGGGCGGCGACGATGCGCTCCACGTTGCGCGCGCCCAGGCCCGGCACGCGCAGCAGCAGCTCGCGCGGGGCGCTGTTGAGGTCCACGGGGAAGTCGGCGCGGTGCTTCAGCGCCCAGGCCAGCTTGGGGTCGATCTCCAGGTCCAGCATGCCGCCCTCCCCGCCCGCCAGGATCTCCTCCGTGCCGAAGCCGTAGAAGCGCAGCAGCCAGTCCGCCTGGTACAGCCGGTGCTCGCGCAGCAGCGGCGGCGGCGCCGGCGGCAGCAGGCTGGAGGCCTCCGGGATGGGCGAGTAGCCCGAGTAGTACACCCGGCGCAGCCCGTACTTCTCGTACAGCTCCGCCCCCTTGCCGAGGATGCGCCGGTCGTCGCTGTCATCGGCGCCGACGATCATCTGCGTCGATTGCCCGGCGGGGGCGAAGCGCGGTGGCGCGGCGCGGCGGGCGGTGCGGCGCGCCTCCTTCGCCTCGGCGATGCGGCCGGCAAGTTGCTGCATGGCGCCGCCGATGGCCGGCAGGTCCTTCTCCGGCGCCAGCCGCTTCAGGCTGGCCACCTGCGGCAGCTCCACATTGATCGACAGCCGGTCCGCCCAGCGCCCCGCCTCGGCCAGCAGCTCGGGCGCCGCCTCGGGGATGGTCTTGAGGTGGATGTAGCCGAGGAAGCCATGCTCCTCCCGCAGGGTACGGGCCACGCGGATGAGCTGCTCCATCGTGTAGTCCGGGCTGCGGATGATGCCGGAGGAGAGGAACAGCCCCTCGATGTAGTTGCGCCGGTAGAAGGCCAGCGTCAGCTTCACCAGCTCCGCCACGGTGAAGCGGGCGCGCGCCACGTTGGAGGTGGCGCGGTTGATGCAGTAGGCGCAGTCGAACACGCAGGCATTGGTCAGCAGCACCTTCAGCAGCGAGATGCAGCGGCCATCCGGCGCATAGGCGTGGCAGATGCCCATGCCCTCCGTGCTGCCGAGGCCGCCCTGGCGCGAATCGCGCTTCTCCGTGCCGGAGGAGGCGCAGGAGGCGTCGTACTTGGCGGCATCGGCCAGCAGGGCGAGCTTGGCGCGGAGATCCATGGCGGCGGTCCGGAGCGTTTCAGTTCTTAATATGTTCTGAATTGCCCGGACGCCAAGCCGCGCCGGCCCGGATTTCCGCCGCCTACCGCAGCAGCGCCGGCAGCAGCGCGTCCAGCCGCAGCCGCCCTTCCCAGGTGGCGGCGAGCCGGCCCTCGGGCGTCCAGGTGAGGTAGTCCTCGTCGAGGCAGGCGGCGAGCATGGCGGGGTCCACCGCCTCGGCCAGCGAGAGCCCGCTGCGGGCCTGGAGCCGCGCCGGGTCCACGCCTTCCGAGAGGCGCAGCCCCATCAGCAGCGCCTCCCGCGCCCGGTCGGTGGGCGAGAGGATCTCGGTGGCGGTGATGGCGTGGCCCGCGGCCTCGACGCGCGCCAGCCATTCCTCCGGCCCGCGGTGGCGGCGGGCGGCCACCAGCCCCTCGCGCAGCGTCAGCCGCTGGTGCGCGCCGGCGCCGATGCCGAGATAGTCGCCATAGCGCCAGTAGGCGAGGTTGTGCCGGCTCTCCGCCCCGGGCTTCGCATAGTTGGAGACCTCGTAGGGCAGCAGGCCGAAGCGCGCCGCCTCCTCGCCGGTGGCGAAGTAGAGGGCGGCGGCCTCCTCCCCCTCCGGCAGGGCGAAGGCGCCGCGCGCGTATTCGGTGGCGAAGCGCGTGCCCGGCTCGATGGTGAGCTGGTAGAGGGAGAGATGGTCGGCGGCCAGGGCCAGGGCGCGGCGCAGCTCGGCGCGCCATTCGGCCACGGCCTGGCCCGGGCGGGCGTAGATCAGGTCGAAGGAGAGGCGCGGGAACAGGCCGCGCGCCGCCTCCAGCGCGGCGATGGCCTGCCCGGCATCGTGCTTCCGCCCGAGGAAGCCCAGCGCCGTGTCGTCCAGCGCCTGCACGCCGAGGCTGGCGCGGTTCACCCCCGCCGCGCGGATCTCGGCCAGGCGCGAGACCTCGACGCTGGTCGGGTTGGCCTCCAGCGTGATCTCGATGTCCGGCAGGGGCGGGAAGAGGCGCGTGGCGTCGGCGATGATGTCGGCCACCACCTGCGGCGGCATCAGGCTCGGCGTGCCGCCGCCGAAGAAGATGGAGGCGAGCGGCCGCCCCCCCTGCCCTTCCGCCTCCAGCCGCGCCGCCTCGAAGGCCAGCTCCCGCCGCAGCGCGGCGCCGAAGCGGGCGGCGTCCACCCGCTCCCGCACATGGCTGTTGAAGTCGCAATAGGGGCACTTGGCCGCGCAGAAGGGCCAGTGGACATAGAGGGCGATCGGCTCGGGCATGGGGGCGGATATGGGCGCGGCGGGAGGCCGGTGTCGAGAGCGGGCGCCGGGACGCGGCTATGCCAGGGCGCGCCAGACCATCTCCGCCCCCAGCAGGCCGAGGCCCGCGAAGAAGCCGCGCCGGAAGGTCTCCGCCCGCACCCGGCCGCGCAGCCAGCCGCCCAGCGCCATGCCCAGCAGCGCCGGCCCGATCGCCAGCAGGGATTGCCCGAGCAGCAGCCCCGGCAGCGCCCCGTGCCAGGCCAGCCCCGCCGCCAGCGCCAGGGTGGAGACGGTGAAGGACAGGCCCAGCGCCTGCACCAGATCGTCCCGCCCCAGCCCGAGCGCGCCGAGGAAGGGCACGGCGGGGATGACGAACACCCCCGTGGCGCCGGTGACGGCGCCGGTGGCCAGCCCGACCAGCGGCGCGGCCCAGGGCTCGGCGCGCGGCGGCACGCGCAGCGCGGGGCGGGCCAGGCCGAGGACGGCATAGGCCAGCAGGGTGAGGCCCAGCGCCGCCACCGGCCAGGGCGATTCCTCCCGCGCGATCAGCCCGGCGCCCAGCAGCGTGCCGGCCAGGATGCCCAGCATCATGCCCCACAGCCGCCGCAGCAGCGCGCCGAAGCGCGGGCCGGCGAAGAGCTGCCAGAGATTCGTCACCAGCGAAGGCAGCACCAGCAGCGCGGCGGCCTGGGCGGGGGGCATGACGGCCCCCAGCAGGCCCATCGCCACCGTCGGCAGGCCGAGGCCGAGTACGCCCTTCACCATCCCGGCGAGGAGGAAGACCAGCAGCAGGAACAGGATGTCCATGATGTCTCCCGGAAGCGCCGGGGGAATGAATTCCCCCGGACCTCCTTCCTTTTTCTGTCCGTTCGCGGGTGCGCCTGCGGCGACACCCTCCGGCGAAGCCTGGGCCGGCACAATGCGGATGTGGCAGAGTGAGGCTTCGGCAGGGACGAAGGCTCGAACCTCCATGCATCTCGACCTGACCGACCTGCGGCTGTTCCGCCATGTGGCGGAGGCGGGCAGCATCACCGCCGGAGGCGCGCGGGCGGGGCTGGCCCTGGCTTCGGCCAGCGCCCGGCTGCGGGCGATGGAGGCGCAGGCCGGCGTGGCGCTGCTGCTGCGCGGGCGGCGCGGTGTCAGCCTGACCCCGGCGGGAGAGGCGCTGCTGCACCATGCCCGGCTGGTGGGGCAGCAGGTGGAGCGGATGCGCGGCGAGCTGGGCGAATATGCGCGCGGGCTGCAGGGGCATGTGCGGCTGCTGGCCAACACCGCCGCCACCGTCGAATTCCTGCCCGAGCCGCTGGCCCGCTTCCTGGCCGCACATCCGCAGGTGGAGATCGCGCTGGAGGAGCGCACCAGCACCGCCATCGCCGCCGCCGTGGCGGAAGGGCGGGCCGAGCTGGGCATCGCCGCCGATCATGCCGACCTCGCCGGGCTGGAGGCGCTTCCCTTCCGGACGGACCGGCTGGTGCTCGTGGCGGCGCCGGATCATCCCCTGGCCGGGCGCGGCGGCGTGCGGCTGGAGGAGGCGCTGGGCTGGCCCTTCATCGGCCTCGGTGCCGGGAGCGCCCTGCAGCGGCACCTGGCCGGCCATGCGGCGCGCGCGTCCGGGCGGCTGCGGCTGCGCCTCCAGGCGCCGGGGCCGGAGGCCGCCTGCCGCATGGCCGCCCTCGGCGCCGGGCTGGCGCTGGTGCCGGAGGCCGCCGCGCGCCGCGCCGGCGCCGCCGCGCCGCTGGCGCTAATTCCGTTGGCCGAAGCCTGGGCCGAGCGGCGCCTCCTCCTCCTGCACCGCCGGGGCGCGGCGCTGCCGGCCCATGCGGCGCGGCTGCTGGTGCATCTGGCGGGCTGAGGGCCGGGCCGGAGCATGGCGCCGATGCCACGCTCCGCGGGAATGTCATGCCGGCCCCGGGCGGTTTGCCTTGACCCGGCCCGCCCGCATCCCCAACCATGCAAGCCGAGATGAGCAGCCCAGGCGCGACCGCAGAATCGCGGAGCACGCAGGGCCCGGTCGCTTGACCCGAGGCCCCGCGCCCCGCACATCCGCCCGGAACGCCGCCCCGCACCGGGGTGGCCCCGGCGGATGCACATGGCCGGGTGTCGCTGCCCCAGGGTTCCTGCCGTCATGACCACCGCCCCCCGCCCCCAGACCTTGCCCACCGAGACTCTGTTGCCCGAGATTTCCGAGACCGAGGCGATGCCCTCTGCCGGCGTGCGGAAGAAGCTGTTCATCCGCACCTGGGGCTGCCAGATGAACGTCTATGACAGCACCCGCATGGCGGATGTGCTGGCGCCCCTCGGCTACGGCCCCGCCGAGACGCCGGAGGAGGCCGACATGGTCATCCTCAACACCTGCCACATCCGCGAGAAGGCCTCGGAGAAGGTGTTCTCCGATCTCGGCCGGCTGCGGCTGCTGAAGACCGAGAAGGAGCAGGCGGGGCAGAAGATGGTGCTGGCCGTCGCCGGCTGCGTCGCCCAGGCGGAGGGCGCCGAGATCACCGCCCGCGCCCCCTGGGTGGACATCGTGCTCGGCCCGCAGACCTATCACCGCCTGCCGGAGATGGTGGCCCGCGCCAGCCGCGCCGCCGGCGCCCAGATCGACACCGACTTCCCCGTGGAGCAGAAATTCGACCTGCTGCCGGAGGTCAACGCCAAGCAGGGGCCGGTCGCCTTCCTCACCATCCAGGAGGGCTGCGACAAGTTCTGCTCCTTCTGCGTGGTGCCCTACACGCGCGGCGCCGAGTTCTCCCGTCCCGTCGCCGCCATCCTGGCCGAGGCGAAGCGGCTGGTGGCCGGCGGCGCGCGGGAGATCGCGCTGCTCGGGCAGAACGTGAATGCCTGGCATGGCGAGGCGCCGGACGGCTCCACCTGGAGCCTCTCCCGCCTGCTCCACGCGCTCGCCGAGATCGATGGGCTGGCCCGGCTGCGCTACACCACCAGCCACCCGCGCGACATGGACGAGGCGCTGATCCGGGCGCACGGCACCATCCCGCAGCTCATGCCCTTCCTGCACCTGCCGGTGCAGAGCGGCTCGGACAAGGTGCTGGCCGCCATGAACCGCGGCCACACGGCCGATCTGTTCCACCGGATCGCCGACCAGTTGCGCGAGGCGCGGCCGGACATGGCGCTCTCCTCCGACTTCATTGTGGGCCACCCCGGCGAGACGGCGGCGGACCACGCGGCGACGATGGCGCTGGTGGAGAAGGTGGGCTTCGCCCTGGCCTATTCCTTCAAGTATTCGCCGCGCCCCGGCACGCCCGCCGCCGGCCAGCCCTTCCAGGTGCCGGAGGCGGAGAAGGATGCCCGGCTGCAGGAGCTGCAGGCGCTGCTGCGCCGGCAGCAGGACCAGTTCAACCGCGACTGCGTGGGCCGCGAATGCGACATCCTGCTCACCGGCCCGGGGCGCCACCCCGGCCAGGTGGCGGGCCGCACGCCGTGGCTGCAGCCGGTGCACATGATGGGCCCGGCCGGCCTGGCCGGGCGCATGGCGCGGGTGCGCATCGACGCCGCCCTGCCCAATTCCCTCTCCGCCACCCTGCTGGATGCGAAGGAGCTCGCCCCCGCTTGAGCAACACCACCCCCATCGCGCTGCGGGCCGACCCCCGCGCCATGAGCCGCCCCATGATGGCCGACACCGTCTCTGCCGCCCGCACCGTCACGCTGCAGTTCGACGACAACGCGCTGCTGCCGCTGCTCTATGGCGAGCATGACCGGCATCTGGCCCAGATCGAGCAGCGCCTGGGGGTCCGGCTGGCCAGCCGCGGCAACCGCCTCTCCATCACCGGCTCGGCCGAGGGAACCAGCGTGGCGGAAGCGGCGTTGCGCAGCCTGTGGCGACAGCTCGAACGCGGGGAGAAGTTGGCGATGCCGGAAGTGGAAGCAGCGATGCGGCTGGCGCAGCGCCGGGCCGATGCGCCGAAGGACCCGACCGAGGCGCCGGAGCCGCGCCTGCCGCTCTCCGACCTGCCGGCGATCCGCACCAAGAAGGGTGCGATCGCGCCCCGCAGCCACGCCCAGGCCGACTACATGGACCAGCTGGCGCGGGCCGACATGGTGTTCGGCATCGGCCCCGCCGGCACCGGCAAGACCTACCTCGCCGTGGCGCAGGGCGTGGCGATGCTGATGGCGGGCCGGGTGGACCGCATCGTGCTCTCCCGCCCGGCGGTGGAGGCGGGCGAGCGCCTCGGCTTCCTACCCGGCGACATGAAGGAGAAGGTCGACCCCTATCTCCGCCCGCTCTACGACGCGCTGCACGACATGATGCCGGCCGACCAGGTGCAGCGCCGCATCCTGTCGGGCGAGATCGAGATCGCCCCTCTCGCCTTCATGCGCGGCCGTACCCTGGCGCATTGCTACGCCATCCTCGACGAGGCGCAGAACACCACCCCCGCCCAGATCAAGATGTTCTTGACCCGGATGGGCGAAGGTACGCGCATGGTGATCACCGGCGACCCTTCCCAGGTGGACCTCCCCTCCGGCCAGAAATCCGGTCTGGTGGAGGCGCTCTCCGTGCTGGACGGGGTGCAGGGGATCGGCGTCTCGCGCTTCGGCGAGCAGGACGTGGTGCGGCATCCGCTGGTGGCGCGCATCGTCGCCGCGTATAACCGCGCCGATCAGTTGGCCCACGGCCACGCCAGGACAGGCGGGCCGGGCGCGGCCGGCGCCGCGGCGGAGACGGTCCGCCGTGGCAGGAAGGAGAATGATGGAACCGGGAAGTAGCTCGCCCGGCCGCAATGTCGCGGCCGGGCCTTCGCAGCCGGAGGTGATGGTTATCATCGAAGCCCCGGCATGGCGCGCGGCCGTGCCGCGGGTCGAGGATCTGGCGCGCCGCGCCGCCGCCGCCGCCTGGGCCGAGATGGTCCTCGACGGCGCCGTGCCGGAGGCCGCGCCGCCCGGGGCTCCCGCCGGGGCCATGACCGTGCTGCTGACGGATGACCGGGCGGTCAAGCGCCTGAACAGCCAGCATCGCGGCAAGGTCAAGCCCACCAACGTGCTGTCCTTCCCCGGGGAGGGCTTCGGCCATCTCGGCGACATCGCCCTCGCCCTCGGCGTGGTGCGGCGGGAGGCGCGCGCGGCGCGCCGCCGGGTGGGCGCGCATCTGGCGCATCTGGTGGCCCATGGCACGCTGCATCTCGGCGGGCACGACCACATCCAGGCCGGGGAGGCCCGCCGGATGGAACGGGCCGAGGCGCGCATCATGCGGCGCCTGAACATGCCCAATCCGTGGCGAGGGGTGACATGAGCGGCAGCGAATCGCGTGACGGCCTCCTCTGGCGCATCCAGGGGCTGCTGCGGCGGCGCTCCGCCGAAAGCGTGCGCGACCAGGTGGAGGCCCTGGTCGAGGGCCGCGAGCACCACGAGCACCACGAGCATGACGGCCCGCCGCGCCCCGAGCTGGACGCGCAGGAGCGCGCCCTGCTGGCCAACGTGCTGAAGCTGCGCGGCAAGACCGCCAGCGACGTGATGGTGCCGCGCGCCGACATCGTCGCCATGCCGGAGGACCTGACGCTGGAGCAGGCCATCCGCCTGATCCAGCGCGAGGGCCACAGCCGCTTCCCCGTCTACCGGGAGCAGCTCGACGAGATCGTCGGCATGGTCCACATCAAGGACGTGTTCGCCAGCGTCGGGCGCGAGGCGCCCTTCAGCATGGCGGCGGTGCTGCGCAAGCCGCTCTTCGTCGTCCCCTCCATGCCGGTGCTCGACCTGCTGCTGCAGATGCGCCAGGCCCGCATGCACCTGGCGCTGGTGGTGGACGAGTATGGCGGCATCGACGGCCTCGTCACCATCGAGGACCTGGTCGAGACCATCACCGGCGACATCTCCGACGAGCACGACGAGGACATGCCGGCGCAGATCGTCGAGCGGACGGACGGGCTGATCGACCTCGATGCCCGCACCCCCATCGAGCTGTTCGAGCAGCGCCTCGGCACCATCCTCACCGAGGATGAGCGGGAGCAGGACATCGACACGGTGGGCGGGCTGGTCTTCACCCTCGCAGGCCGCGTGCCGGCCAAGGGGGAGCTGATCTCGCACTCCTCCGGCCTGGAGTTCCGCGTGCTGGACGCCGACCCGCGCCGCATCCGCCGCCTGCGCGTGCGCCGGCCCGGCAGCGGGAACGGCAGCGGCACGACGCAGGCGGCCGCCTGACCGGAACCGGGGGCGGCGTCTCTGGACCGCCGCCCCCCCTCGCAGCCTGCCCCTTTGCGGCCGGTGCCTTGCCGTGGCGGCGCGCCGGGGTGAAACCCCGCGGGCCGCGGCCCCGCCGCCTCCTCTCCTGAGGTTCTCCCGCCCGTGCTGACACGCCTCTCCCGACTGAGCGGCCGGAAGGCCCTGTTCGCGGCCTTCGGCCTGGGCGCCCTGGGCGCCCTGGCCATGCCGCCGCTGCATCTGGTGCCGGTTCTGCTGCTGGCCGTGCCGGGGCTGCTCGCCCTGCTGGAGGGTGCCGGCTCGGCCCGGCGGGCGGCGCTGATAGGCTTCGCCTGGGGCTGGGGCCACCATGTCGTCGGCCTCTACTGGATCAGCCACGCCCTGCTGACCGACCCCTGGCGCTGGGGCTGGCTGGTGCCCATCGCCGTGCCGGGGCTGGCGCTGCCGCTGGCGCTCTACATCGCCCTGGCCGCGCTGGCCGCCTGGATGGCGCGGCCCGGCTGGCCCCGCTGGCTGGCCCTGGCCGGCGCCTGGACGCTGCTGGAGATGCTGCGCGGCGTGCTGTTCACCGGCTTCCCCTGGAACGCCATGGGCTCGGTCTGGGCCTTCCATCCCCTGCCGCTGCAGGCGGCCGCCTGGGTGGGGGTCTATGGCCTCTCGCTGCTGACGCTGCTGCTGGCCGGGCTGCCCTGGCCGGGCCGGCAGGCGCCCCGCCGGGCGCTGGCCGGGGGCGCGCTGGCGCTGCTGGCGCTGGGCGGACTCGGCGCCGCGCGCCTGGCCCGGCCCGCTCCGCCGGCGCAGGACGTGACCCTGATGCTGGTGCAGGGCAACATCCAGCAGGAGGCGAAGTGGCGCGAGGACCAGCGCTGGCCGATCTTCCGCCGCTACCTGGAGCTGACCCGCGAGGGCGCCGCCGCCCCGCCCCCGGCCGGGACGCCGGAAGGCCGCCCGCTGGCCGTCATCTGGCCGGAGACCGCCAGCCCCTTCCTGCTGCCGCAGGACGAGGCGGCGCGCGGATACGTGGCGCAGGTGCTGCCGCCGGGCGGCGTGCTGCTGGCCGGCTCGGTGCGCGCCGAATGGCAGGGGGACGGCGCGCTGGGGCGGGTGTTCAACAGCCTCTCGGCCATCGACGCCAGCGGCACGCTGCGCGGCGTCTACGACAAGGTGCATCTGGTGCCCTTCGGCGAGTACATGCCCCTGCGCGGCCTGATCCCGATCCGCGTGGTGCAGGGCGGGCTGGACTTCTCGGCCGGGCCCGGGCCGGTCGCCCTGGCGCCCGCCGGCCTGCCGGCCTTCAGCCCCCTCATCTGCTACGAGGTGATCTTCCCCGGCGCCGTCACCCCGGCCGAGCGGCCGGCCTGGCTGCTCAACATCACCAACGACGCCTGGTTCGGATTCTCGGCCGGACCCTACCAGCACCTCGCCGCCGCGCGGCTGCGCGCGGTGGAGGAGGGGCTGCCCCTGGCACGGGCGGCGCAGACCGGAATCTCGGCTGTCTTCGGTGCGCGCGGAGAGGTGATCGCCTGGATCGGGCTGGGCCGGATGGGAACGCAGCAGGTTGCGCTGCCCGGCGCGCTACCGCCGACAATCTATGCGCGGCTTGGCAATTCCGGCGCGATCCTGATGGCGATCCTGGTTCTGGCGGTTGCAGCCGTTAGAAGCTCGTCTACAATCAGGCGATAATGCGTAGGCAGATTGTTTATTTTTTGAGAATTCTCGAAAGAGTTGACAATTTCCTAACTCAGCCTTAGTTAAATTGCACACACACAAGCGGGGGGTCGCCCGAGTGGCACGCCACAGCGAGAGCATAGGCGGAACCGCGGCCAGCGAACGCGGTCCTGCAATTGGTGGCGGAGGGTCAAGCATGCCCGTGGATGATGTCGTGGAAAAAGGCGAGCGCGAGCACCGCCCCAGCCCCATCGACGTCCATGTCGGAACCCGTGTCCGGCTGCGCCGGACACTTCTGGGCATGAGTCAGGAAAAGCTGGGCGAGGCGCTCGGCCTGACCTTCCAGCAGGTTCAGAAATACGAGCGGGGCGTCAACCGCATCGGGGCCAGTCGCCTGTTCGACCTGGCCCGGGTGCTGGACGTGCCGATCGGCTTCTTCTTCGACGACATGCCGGATGCCATGGGTGGCAACGGCGCCCTGCGGGCACGGCTGGGCGGCTTCGCCGAGCACCAGGAAGGCTTCGAGGACGACACGCTGCACAAGCGGGAGACGCTGGAGCTGGTGCGCGCCTACTACCGCATCACCGAGCCTGCGGTCCGCAAGCGCGTCTTCGACCTGATCAAGAGCCTGGCGCCGACCGAGTAGCGGCGGCAGGCCCGAACAGAGAAAAGGCCGGGGAGCTCCGCTCCCCGGCCTTTTCTCTGTCAGGCGTCCTGGCGAGGATCAGCGCGGATGCAGCGGCACCGGCGTGCGGTTCTGGCGCAGGTCGGCGGCTCCCTCGGCCACCGCCCGCTCCACCGCCTGGGTCAGGGCCTTGCGGTCGCGGAAGGCGCGCGGGTCGGCCGGCTGGTGCAGCAGCACCGTCACCCGCCCGCCCGGCTGCCGTGCCAGCCGCCAGAAATGGCTGCCCAGGTCCATATCGCCATACCAGGCGAAATGCGGTCGGTCCCGCCGGCAGGCCGGCAGCCCGCCCAGGCGGTCATAGACCACCGAGATCGGCTGCACCGCCGCCGCCGCGTCGGCCACGCCGAGGAAGGCGGAGCGGAAGGGCAGCACCCGCGCGCCATCGTTGCTGGTGCCCTCGGGGAACAGGATCAGGCTGTCGCCCTGCTGCAGGCGGCCGCGCATGGCGGTGGCCTCCTCCCCCGTGCGGCCGCGGCTGCGGCTGACGAAGACGGTGCGGCCAAGCCGCGCCACCGTGCGCACCACCGGCCAGTCCCCCACCTCCGCCTTGGAGACGAAGGCGGCTTCCAGCACGCCGCCCAGCACCAGAATGTCCAGCCAGGAGGAATGGTTGGACAGGAACAGGGTGGGCCGCGCCGCCGAGATCTCGCCCACCACCTGCACCCGCAGCCCGATCAGCCGGCAGAGCACGGAATGGTAGAAACGCGGGAAGGCCGCCTTGCCGCGTCCCGGCAGCGCCAGCAGCAGCGCCTGCACGGGGATGCAGAGCAGGGTCCACAGCAGGGCGGAGACGAGGCGCCGCACCGCCCGCAGGCGGCCGGCGACGGGCCGGGGCTCCTGCCCCAGCACCTCGCCGAACTGCCCTGGCGCACGGCGCAGGGGCGGCGGCCGGTTCTTGCGCCGCCGGGTTTGCGGAAGGTCGTCGGGGATGCGGGCGATGGCCACCATGGCCAAGCCGGATAGCGGAGCAGCAGCGGCAGGACAATGACCGCTTCATTTCGCGGCCATGACATCTGGCGCCGCCGCGGCGCCTATTCCTGCGCGCCGCGGTGCCGCTCGTAGTGGCGGGAATACTTCTCGGTGACGAGCTCCGTCTTCACCACCACGCAGACATCGGTGGTGTTGAACTGGGTGTCGATCACCGCGCCGTCGCCGACGAAGCCGCCGAGGCGCAGATAGCCCTTCACCAGCGGCGGCAGGTCGGCCAGGGCGGCGCGGGCGTCGATCTGCGCGGGGTCGAGCCGGTCCATCGGCACGAAGCGCTCCGGCACGGCGCGCGGGCGGATCTCGGCCGGCGCGAGGTGCTGGGCGTGCAGGTAGGAGAGCGGCAGGGCCAGCGCGTCGAGATCGGTGCCGGGCAGGCTGGCGCAGCCGAACATCAGCGCGATCTGGTGGCGCGACACATAGGCGGCGATGCCGGACCACAGCAGCTGCATCGCCGCGCGGTTGCGGTAATGGGCATCGACGCAGGAGCGCCCCAGCTCCAGCACCTGGCCGGGCTGCGCCAGCAGCGGCCCGATGTCGTATTCCGAGGCGGAGTAGAAGCCCCCCACCTTCTCCGCCGCCGCGCGGCGGATCAGCCGGTAGGTGCCGACCACCGAGGCGGCGCCCTCGCCCAGATTGTGGTCGACCACCAGCAGGTGGTCGGCCACGGCGTCGAAGGCGTCGCGGTCGCGCGCCGTGGCGGCGGTCTCGGCGTCCGGATGGGCGCCCATCTCCTCGTAGAAGACGCGGTAGCGCAGCGCCTGCGCCGCGTCGACCTCCTCCTGCGCGGTGGCGACGCGGACACCGAGGTTGCCGCTGCGCAGCTCGCCGAAGCCGGCCCCGGACATCGCGGTCATGCCTCGTCCCCCCCGCGCCGGCGGGTGGAGCGGCGGGGCGGCAGGGGAGTGCCCTCGGGGGCGCGGCGGGCGAACAGCTCCAGCCGGAAATCGACCAGGCGGAAGCCGAGCCGGGCGGCGATCCCCTGCGCCAGGGCATCGCACTCCGCGTCGGAGAACTCGATCACCTTGCCGGAATCGACGTCGATCAGATGGTGGTGGTGGCCATGCTCGGTGGCCTCGTAGCGGGCGCGGCCGCCGCCGAAATCGTGCCGCTCCAGGATGCCCTTCTCCTCCAGCAGCCGGACGGTGCGGTAGACCGTGGCGATGGAGACGCGGGAATCGAGGGCGAGGGCGCGGCGGTAGAGCTCCTCCACATCCGGGTGGTCCACCGCCTCGGAAAGCACGCGCGCGATCAGCCGGCGCTGCCCGGTCATCTTCAGGCCACGCTCGATGCACAGGCGCTCGATCCGCAGGGGGTCGGGCTGGCTCTCGGCGGCGTGGCGGGGCGTGTCGGTGCGCGTGTCCATGGGAGTGGTCGGAAGCTCTCCTGTGCCGGCGGGACGCGGGACCTTCCCGCCGCCGGCCGGCACGCATTATGGCACGAGGGCCGGGTGCGCCATACGGGAATGGCGCCGCGCGCCCCGGCAGCCACGCCACTGGCTTGCCATTATCGGCCGCCCAAGGCAAGGCGGCCGCGTCGGTTCGTCGCCGGCGGCGCTCCGGCCACGGGGGCGGAGCGCGGCGCCGGGCCGCGACGAGGCCCTCAGGCGGAGGCCGCGACGCGCCGCTGCCGGGTGCCGCGCGGCTTGGTGCCGAGGCCGATCTTCTTCGCGAGCGACGAACGGTGGCGCGCATAGTTCGGGGCGACCATCGGATAGTCGGCCGGCAGCCCCCAGCGTTCACGATACTGTTCCGGGGTCATGTCATAGGCGGTCTTGAGATGCCGCTTCAGCATCTTCAACTTCTTGCCGTCTTCAAGGCACACCAGATAATCGTCGGTGACCGACTTCTTGACGGCGACGGCGGGCTGCGGGCGTTCCACAGGCGCGGCCGTGACAATCGGCGCCGTACCAAGACCAGACAAAGTCCGGTGAACCTGCTCGATCAGGTTCGGCACGTCCGACAATGGAACCGAGTTGTTTGAGACATGTGCGGCGACAATCTGCGCTGTCAGCCCCAGCAGTTCACGTCCGCCCTGTTCTTCCGACATTCCCACGCCTCGCGAAAAATTCCTGTTGCAGTCTGGACGCATCTTACGACCTTGACTTTGCCGAACATATAGCTGCGCATCAAGCTTCTGCAACAGCAATCGGAGTTAAAATCGTGATTGATCAATCCTCCCAAAAAATTACTGTGCCGCAAGAAGAACTTTTTGACCAATCTCTTGATATCACAACCGAGACTTGCCCGATGACATTCGTCCGCACGCGGCTGGCCCTGGATCGGCTGCCGGCGGGTGGAATTCTGCTGGTTCGGTTGCGGGGAGAAGAGCCGCTTCGCAATGTTCCGCGCACCGCCATCGAGCAGGGGCACGAGGTTCTCGACGAAAGCGCGGCAGAAGATGGCAGCGTGCTGCTCAGGATCCGCAAAGGCGGCGGCTGAGCACCAGCGCGTCGCTGCCATCCGCGTAGTAGCGCCGGCGCCGGCCGCTCCCGGTGAAGCCCGCCGCCGCGTAGAGCGCGCGCGCGGCCGTGTTGGCCTCCGAGACCTCCAGGAACATCGTGGCCGCGCCAGCGGCCAGGGCGCGGCCCAGCGCGGCCGCCAGCAGCGTGCCGCCCACACCCTGCCGCCGTGCCGGCGGCGCCACCGCCAGGGTGAGGATCTCCGCCTCGTCCGCCGCCACGCGGGCCATCACGAAGCCCTTCTCCGGCACCAGCAGGGCGTAGGCCCCCGGCATCTCCAGCAGCAGCCGCAGCGCGTCGTCGCCCCAGCGCTCCCCGGGCGGGAAGGCCTGGGCGTGCAGCGCCGCCAGCGCCGGCGAATCCGCCGCGCCCGCGGACCGCGGTCCGGCCTCCCGCTCAGGCACCGGGCAGGCGCACCGCGGGAGGCTCGACATAGAGCGGCAGCGCGGCGCGTGGCGGCAGCCGCCCGGCAAGCCGCAGCGCCGCCACCGCGGCCACGGCGCCGGCTTCCGGCAGCAGGCTCCCGGTCAGCCGGGCCGCGATGCCGCGCGCCGCCAGCGCCTCCGCCACGGCGCCGGCCATGTCGCCCACCAGCGCCACCGGGCCGGCGGGGTCGGGCAGCTCCTCCGGCGCCAGGGATTGCGGCGGGGCGGCGGCGGCATCCTCGCCGGGGGCGAAGCGCTCCAGCAGCACACGGCCTCGCCGGGTGTCGATCACCGACCAGACGGCCACCCCATCCCGCAGCGCCGGCGGCAGGGCCGCCCGCAGCGCCTCGCCGGTGGTGACGCCGATGGCCGGGCAGCCGGCCGCCAGCGCCACGCCCTGCGCCAGCGCCAGCGCGGCCCGCAGCCCGGTGAAGCCGCCTGGGCCGATTACCGCCGCCACCGCGTCCAGCTCGGTCGCGGCGAGGCCCGCCTCGGCCAGCACGCGCGCCACCATCGGCGGCAGCGCCACCGCCTGGCCACGCGCACCCTCCGCCAGGGCCGAGGCACGCACCGCGCCATCCACCCACACCGCCGCCGAGGCCCGCGCCAGCGCGCCATCCATCGCCAGAATCCGCATGGTGGGTTCCATAGGGCAGGCGAGGCCTGGAAGGAATGCGCGCGGTGCGGGGAAGGAAGTAAAGGCAGGGAGAATGAATTCCCCCTGGCCCCCTTCTTTTTTCGGTCTGCTTACGGGTGCGCCTGCGGCGACACCGGGCGGGCGGGGTGACAGAATACGGCCATGCTCCTGCCCGTAAACGAAGCCGACGGCTTCCTGCTCGATCTCCGCTACGCCACGCCGGACAACCTGACCGGGCGGCCGATCTACCGGCGGCCCGTGGCGCTGCTGCTGCCGCTGGCGCGGGAGCGGCTGTTCCGCGCGCGCGACCAGGCGGCGCGGCTGGGGCTGAAGCTCCGCGTGTTCGACGCCTTCCGGCCGCTGGAGGCGCAATGGGCGCTGTGGCACGCGGTGGAGGACAAGCGCTTCGTCTCCGACCCGCGCGCCGGCGGCGTGCATCCGCGGGGCGCCGCGGTGGACCTCACCCTGGCCGATGCCGCCAGCGGCGCCTCCCTGCCCATGGGCACCGGATTCGATGCCGTGGAGGCCGAATCGGCGCACGGCCATCCCGGCGTGCCGGTGGAGGACCAGCGCAACCGCGCCCTGCTGCTGGGGCTGATGACCGCCGCCGGGTGGGACCATTACGGGCTGGAATGGTGGCACTACCAGCTGCCGGAGGCGCGCGCCTTCCCGCCGCTCAGCGCCACCGCGGTGCCGGGCGGGCCGATGTGAGCGGGGGTCTTCTCCCGCGCGCGGCGGCGCGCCAAGTAGGGGGCATGGACCGCCGCACGCTGCTCGCCGCCACCCTCGCCCTGCCCCTCCTGCCGCGCCCCTTCCTGGCGGCGCCGGCCGCCGCCCAGGCGGTGCCGGCCAACCAGGCCGCCGCCGTCCTGGCGCGGGTCGAGGCCTACATGAACGGCCTCACCACGCTCCGCGCCCGCTTCCTGCAGATCGCGCACCAGGGCGGCTCGGCCGAGGGCACCGCCTACATCGCCCGCCCCGGCCGTATGCGCTTCGACTACGACCCGCCGGAGCCGCTGCTGCTCATCGCCTCCGACGGCCAGTTCCTCTACTACGACCGGGAACTGAAGCAGCCGAGCATCGTGCCGGTCTCCTCCACCCCGCTGGGCTTCCTGCTGAGGCCGCAGCTGCGCTTCGGCGGCGACATCGAGGTGCTGGGGGTGGAGCGCGGCAACGGCTTCGTCGGCGTCACGCTGCGGCGGCGGGACAACCCGGCCGAGGGGCGCCTGACCCTGGTTCTGGCCGAGGACCCGATGGAGCTGCGCCAGTGGCTGGTGGTCGATGGCCAGGGCCGCCAGACGCGGGTGACGCTGAGCCAGATCGAGACCGGCGTGAACCTGCCCCGCCGCCTCTTCACCTTCAACGATCCGACCTTCTTCGAGAGCGAGGGCCGACGCTGAGGCAGGGCTGACGCCACCGTTATGCACGATTAATGCCTTGATCGCGCCGCCTTGCGGCGCAACCTTTGCCTCATGCGCCCTTTGATCGGCATCCCCTGCTGCATGAAGGCCTTCGGCGCCTTCGCCATGCCCAACCACGCCGTGTCCGACCATTACATCAAGGTCGTAATGGGCCCGGTCGGCGGCACGCCGATCCTGGTGCCGGCCGCGGGCGACACGGTGGTGCAGGACATCCTGCCGCGCCTGGACGGGCTGCTGCTCACCGGCAGCCGCTCCAACGTGGCGCCCGGCCTCTACGCCGGCCCGCCGCACCTGGAAGGCACGCCGGAGGATCCGGCACGGGATTCCACCACCCTGCCGCTGATCCGCGCGGCGCTGGAGGCGGGGCTGCCCCTCTTCGCCATCTGCCGCGGCTTCCAGGAGCTGAACGTGGCGCTGGGCGGCACGCTGGACCAGCGGGTGCAGGACCTGCCGGGCCGGCTGGACCACTCCACCCCGGTCGACCAGGTGCTGCCAAGGGTGCGCACGGGCAAGGCGCACAATGTGCGCGTGCTGGAAGGCGGGATGCTGGCGCGGGTCTGGCAGGGGCTGGACTGGTCGCCGGAGGGCGTGCCGGTGAACTCGCTGCACAACCAGGCGGTGTCCCGGGCCGCCCCCCGGCTGTTGCCGGAGGCCTGGGCGCCGGATGGCACCATCGAGGGTGGCCGCGTGGAAGGCGCCCGGGGCTTCGCCCTCGGCGTGCAGTGGCACCCGGAATATGACTGGGCGGAGGATATCCTCTCCCGCCGCCTGTTCGAGGCCTTCGGGACAGCCGCGACGCGCTGGGCCCTGGAACGGGTTGGCAACGCCGCCTCCGCGGCGGCGCTTGCGGCGGAATAGCCACAGGCCGAATCGAAGTTTTCGCGTCAAACGTTTTTGAGTTGCGGCAAAAAACCCTTATCTTCCCGTCGGGAGGTGCCATTTTGGCACTGGTTGGCCGGCTCCCCTCCGGCTCACCCGACCATTCCCCCAAGGAATGATACCCCCCAAAGGCGCCCGGTCCCCCCCGACCGGGCGCCACCTTTTCCGTCATCCTGCCTTCGCGCCCGGGGCGCTGGCCCCGACAGCCTGCCGAAGCACGATATCGCCTGAAAACAGCGCGTTGGCGGCGTGGTGAAGACAGGGGTGGACGGCAGGAGAGACGGAAGCGCCCTAGCCCTGCCCCGCCATCCAGATTATCGAGCGCGCATGCCGACCCTCCGCATCGTCACCTGGAACATCAATTCCGTCCGCCTGCGTCTGCCCCTGCTGGCCGATCTGGTGCGCGACCTCGCGCCCGACGTGATCTGCCTGCAGGAAACGAAATGCCCCGACGATCTGTTTCCACACGCAGGCGTCGAGGCGCTGGGCTTCCCGCATCGGGCGGTGAGGGGCATGAAGGGCTATAACGGGACCGCCATCCTCTCGCGCATTCCCTTCGCGCTCCGGCCGGGCGACCCGGACTGGTGCGCCAAGGGCGATTGCCGGCATCTCGGCGTCGATCTGGCGGTGCCGGGCGGGCTGGAGGTGCACAACTTCTACGTTCCTGCCGGCGGCGACATTCCCGACCGCGGGGCCAACCCGAAATTCGCCCACAAGCTGGACTTCATTGCCGAGGCCACGGCCTGGGACGCGGCGCGCGGACCGGCGCGGCGCGCGGTGATGATGGGCGATCTCAACATCGCCCCCCTCGAGAGCGATGTCTGGAGCCACAGGCAGCTTCTCGACGTCGTCTCCCACACCCCTGTCGAGGTGGCGGCGCTGGAGGGGTGGCAGCGTGCCGGCGGCTGGCACGATGCCATCCGGCACTTCGTGCCGCCGCCGGAGAAGCTCTACACCTGGTGGTCCTACCGGGCGCGGGACTGGGAGGCTTCGGACCGGGGCCGGAGGCTGGATCACATCTGGGTCAGCCAGGATCTGGCCAGCCATCTGCGCGACTGGCGGATCCACCGCACAGCGCGGGGTTGGACCCAGGCCAGCGACCATGTGCCGGTGCTTGTTGAACTGGATGTTTAATGCACGGGCCCGCGTTGACGAGATAAGGTCCGGCGCATCATTTTTGCTCCAGAGTAAAGGATCTTGGGATGGCACGCTTCCTTGTTACGGGCGGGGCCGGCTATGTCGGCAGCCATGTGGTCCTCGCCCTTAAGGAGCGTGGTGATGACGTCGTCGTCATCGACGACCTGCGGCAGGGCCACCGCGCCGCCATTCCGGAAGGGGTGGAGCTGGTGGTGGCCGACCTCGCGGATCGCGCCCGGGTGGCCGATGTCCTCGCCGGCTGGAAGTTCGACGGTGTGCTGCACTTCGCGGCCCTCTCCCTGGTGGGAGAGAGCATGCGTGAGCCGCTGCGCTACATCACCGAGAACCTTTCCAACACGCTCGGCCTGGCCGATGCCGCCATCAAGGCGGGCTGCCAGCGCTTCGTGCTCTCCTCCACCGCCGCGCTGTTCGGCTTCCCCGAGCGGCTGCCGATCGACGAGGGCTGCCGCCTCGGCCCCGTCTCCGCCTATGGCGAGTCGAAGCTGATGGCGGAGCGCGGGCTGGAATGGGCGGAGCGGGTGCATGGCCTGCGCTCGGCCAGCCTGCGCTACTTCAATGCCGCCGGCGCCGACCCGCAGGGCCGGCTGGGCGAGGACCACAACCCCGAGACCCACCTCATCCCGCTGGCCATCAACGCCGCGCTGGGGCTCGGGCCGGAGCTGACCCTGTTCGGCACCGACTACGACACCCCGGATGGCACCTGCATCCGCGACTATGTGCACGTGACCGACCTGGCGGACGCGCATCTGCGCGTGCTGGGCGTGCTGGAGCAGGGCCGCAGCGTCCGCTACAATGTCGGCAACGGCAGCGGCTACTCGGTGCGCGAGGTGATCGACACCGTGCAGCGCGTCACCGGCCGGCCGGTGCCCTACCGCACCGGCCCGCGGCGCCTGGGCGACCCGGCGGTGCTGGTAGCCTCCAACACCCTGCTGCGCGAGGAAACCGGCTGGACCCCGCAATACGCCGCGCTGGAGGACATCGTCCGCACCGCCTATGCCTGGCGCGCCGCCCATCCGCACGGCTTCGACGACAGCGCCCGCCCGGTGGCGGCCTGACGCCGACCACCCGGCGCCGGAACCGCAGCGTTCGGCAGGATGAAGGACGGCTCTCATCGATGTAACCCTTGGCAAGGGACGAACACGCCGCAACTCTGCAGATGAACCAGACAGGTGATCGCAAAGTCGGCATGAACGCTTCCTTGCCCCTACCCACCTCGCCCGGTCCTGGACGCCCGGGCGGGCGCCCTCATGTCATCGTCATCGGCGCGGGGCCGGGCGGGCTGGCCGCGGCCATGCTGCTCGCGGCCCGCGGCGCCCGTGTCACATTGCTGGAGAAGGACGGGGTGGTGGGCGGCCGCAGCCGCACCCTGACGACGCCCGAGGGCTACCGATTCGACCTCGGCCCCACCTTCTTCCTCTACCCGCGCATCCTCGAGGAGATCTTCGCGAGCTGCGGCGCCGAGCTGCGGCGCGAGGTGGCGCTCACGCGGCTGGACCCGCAATACCGCCTGATCTTCGGCGGCGGCGCCGGCCCGGTGATCGACGCCACGCCCGACCTCGACCGCATGGCCGCCGAGATCGCCAAGATCGACCCGCTGGACGCCACCCGCCTGCGCGACTTCATGGTGCAGAACCGCAGCAAGCTGGAGGCCTTCCGCCCGGTGCTGGAGCGCGGCTTCTCCTCCGCCGCCGACCTGTTCGGCCTCGACATGCTGAAGGCGCTGCCGCACCTGCGGCCGCACCTCTCGGTGGACACGGAGCTGAAGCGCTACTTCCGCGACCCGCGCACCCGGCTGCTGTTCTCGTTCCAGAGCAAGTATCTGGGGATGAGCCCGTTCCGCTGCCCCAGCCTGTTCACCATCCTCTCCTTCCTGGAATACGAGCACGGCGTGTTCCACCCCGAGGGCGGCTGCGGCGCCGTGGCCACGGCCATGGCGCGGGTGGCCGAGCGGATGGGCGCCGAGATCCGCCTCGGCGCCCCGGTCGAGCGCGTGCTGTTCGAGGGCAGGCGCGCCACCGGCGTCGAGGTCGGCGGCGAGCGGCTGATGGCCGACGCGGTGGTGATGAACGCCGACTTCGCCCATGCCGCGCCGAAGCTGATCCCGGATGCCCTGCGCCCGCGCTGGTCGGACGCGCATCTGGCGCGCGCGCGCTATTCCTGCTCCACCTTCATGCTCTATCTCGGCGTGGAGGGGCGCTTCCCCGAGATCGCGCACCACACCGTGCTGCTGGCCGAGGATTACCGGCGCAACCTGCAGGAGATCGAGACCGGACTGCTGCCGGGCGAGCCCTCCCTCTATCTGCACAACCCGGTGGCCACCGACCCTTCCATGGCGCCGCCGGGGCACAGCAGCCTCTATGTCTTGGTGCCGGTGGCCAACCTGCGCGGCACCATCGACTGGGCGACGCGCGCGCCGGAATTCCGCCGCATGGCGCTGCGGCGGCTGGCCACGCTCGGCCTGCCGGACATCGAATCCCGCATCCGCTATGAACGGATGGTGACGCCGCTGGAATGGCGCGACGAGTTCGCGGTGGGCTATGGCGCCACCTTCAACCTGGCGCATGATCTGGGCCAGATGCTCTGTTTCCGCCCCGGCAACCGCTTCGGCAGCACGGAGCGGCTCTATCTGGTGGGTGGCGGCACGCATCCGGGCAGCGGCCTGCCGGTGATCTACGAGGGCGCGCGCATCAGCGCCGACCTGTTGTCGCGCGACCTGGGGCTCGGCGGCATCGAGACGCGCCTGCCCATGGCGCAGGGAGAGGAGACGGTCGCATGACGACGTCGCATGTTGTGGTGATCGGCTCCGGCCTGGGCGGGCTGTCGGCGGCGGCGGTGGCCGCGGCGCGTGGCCACCGGGTCACGCTGTTCGACAAGAACCCCTGGCTCGGCGGCAAGGCGGCGGTGCTGAACCTGCCCGGCGGCCCCGTGGGGTCCAACAGCGGCTTCCGCTTCGACATGGGCCCCACCATCCTGACCATGCCGCGCGTGCTGCGCCGCATCTTCGCCGAGGCCGGGCGGGACCAGGCGCAGGACCTGCCGCTGATCCGGCTCGACCCGCAATGGCGCTGCTTCTTCGAGGATGGCACGGCCATTGACCTGATGCAGGACGTGCCGGCCATGGCGGAGAGCATGAACCGCTTCGCCCCCGGCAATGGCGACGGCTACCGCCGCTTCCAGGACGTGGCCACCCACCTGCACGACGTCTCGGAGAAGTTCTTCTTCTGGAAATCGGTGGAAGGGATTGGCGACACGCTGGACTTCAAGGCCAACTTCCAGCCCGACACGCTGCGCGACGTGCTGGCGCTGCGCATGGGGCAGAGCGTGGCCAAGGTGATCCGCGGCCATGTGCCGGATGCGCGGCTGGCGCAGATGCTGGACCATTACTGCCAGTATGTCGGCTCCTCCCCCTACCTCGCCCCCGCCGTGCTCTGCGGCATCGGCGACATGCAGGCGAGCGAGGGGGTGTGGTACCCGAAGGGCGGCACCCGTGCCGTGGCCGAGGGGCTGGCGAAGCTCGCCGCCGATCTCGGCGCCGACCTCCGCCCCGGCGTCGAGGTGACGGGGATGGACACGGAGGGCGGCCGGGTGCGCGCCGTCTTCGCGGGCGGCGAGCGGATCGCCTGCGACGCCGTCATCTCCAACATGGATGCCATCCGCACCTATGGGGAGCTGGTGGGCGGGGCGCCGGCCGCGAAGTACAGCCGGAAGAAGTACGAGCCGGCCTGCTCCGGCGTGGTGCTCTATCTGGGCCTCAACAGGCGCTACGAGCACCTGGCGCATCACGACTTCATCTTCTCCCGCGACGCGGAGGAGGAGTTCGACGCCATCTACAAGAAGGGCATCCCCGCGCCGGACCCGACCGCCTACCTCGCCGCCCCCTCCGCCACCGACCCCTCCGTGGCGCCCGAGGGCGGCGAGGCGCTCTACGTGCTGGTGCACACCCCGCACCTGCGCCCGGGCCAGGACTGGAAGGCGATGCTGCCCGGCTACCGCCGCACCATCCTCGACAAGCTGAAGCGCACGGCGGGGATGGAGGATATCGAGGAGCGCATCGTGGTGGAGCAGGCGCTGACGCCGCAGGACATCCACGAGCGCTACAAGGTGCTGGACGGCGCCATCTACGGCCTGGCCAGCCACGGGGTGTGGACCGGCGCCTTCAAGCCGGGCAACCGCTCCCGCGCGGTGAAGGGGCTCTACCTCGCCGGCGGCGCCGCGCATCCGGGGCCGGGGATGCCCATGGTGATGATGTCCGGCTGGATCGCCGCCGACGCGCTGGACCAGGACCTCGGCGGGCGCGGCATGAGCGAGGCGGCACGCGCGGCGGGGCAGCGCGGGGTGCCGCTGGCGGCGGAATGAGCAGTTCCAGGCCGGGGCCGGAAGGGGCGCCGCCCCCTCCGGGCTCCCCCGCCGACCTGTATTCGGCGCCCCATATGCGGTTCTACCATTTCATGTTCGGCCGCTTCGCACGGCGCCACATGCGGGCGCTGCGGGTGGCGGAATGGGGGGTGCCGCAGCTTCCGCCGGGGCCGCTGGTGGTGTTCGCCAACCACCCCTCCTGGTGGGACGGGGTGGCCTTCATGCTGCTCTCCCGCAGTCTCTTCCCCGGCCGGCGCATGTTCATCCCGATGGAGGCGCAGGCCCTCGCCCGCTACGGCTTCATGCGCCGCCTCGGCGTGTTCGGGGTGGAGCAGGAGAGCGCGCGCGGCGCCGTGGCCTTCCTCCGCACCGCCACCCACGTGCTGGAACCAGGGCGGGACGACATGCTCTGGATGAACGCCCCCGGCCGCTTCGCCGATGCGCGGGAGCGGCCGGTGCCCATAGCACCCGGGCTGGTGCGGCTGCCGGAGCTGGCGCCGCACGCCACCTTCATCCCCCTGGCGCTGGAATACCCCTTCTGGAGCGAGCGCAAGGCGGAGATGCTGGCTGCCTTCGGCCCGCCCTTGTCAGGGGCGGAATTGCAGGCCATGCCTCGGGAGCAACGACAGGCGGCGCTGGCCGGGGCGCTGGCCGGCACGATGGACCGCCTCGCCGGGGATGCCATCGCCCGCCGGCCGGAGGCGTTCCGCGTGGTGGCGCAGGGAGGGGAAGGCATGGGCGGCATCTACGATCTCTGGCGGCGCGGCCGCGCCCTGTTGCGCGGCCAGCGCTTCGACGCGCGGCACGACCGCCGCGCATGAGCGCCGTGGCGAACGGGCTCGGCTGGGCCGCGCTGGGCCTGGCCGCCTTCCCTGCCCTGCTCGGCACGTTGAACCTGCGCCGGCTGCGCCGCCCGCGCGGCACCCCGCCCGGTCCCAGCCTCGTCTCCATCCTCATCCCGGCGCGGGACGAGGCGGCGCATATCGAGACCTGCGTCCGCGCCGCCCTGGCCAGCGAGGATGTGGCGGTCGAGGTGCTGGTGATGGACGATGGCAGCCAGGACGACACCGCCGCCATCGTCCGCGGCCTGATGAAGCGGGACCGCCGGCTGCGCCTGCTGCAGGCGCCGCCCCTGCCGCCGGGCTGGACCGGCAAGGTGCATGCCTGCGCCCGGCTCTCCGAGGCGGCGCGCGGCACCCACCTGCTGTTCATCGACGCCGATGTCCGCCTAGCCCCGCATGCCGCCGCCGCCCTGGCCGCCCATGCGGAGGATCACGAGATCGCCCTCGTCACCGGCGTGCCGCGGCAGGAGATCGGCTCCCTGGGCGAGGCGCTGACGGTGCCGGCCATCAACCTGATGATGCTGGGCTACCTGCCCGGCGGCGGCCGCGCCGGCAGCAGCCGCGCCTCGCTTGCCGCCGCCTGCGGCCAGCTCATCCTGGTGCAGGCGCCGGCCTATGCGGCGGTGGGCGGCCACGCCGCCGGCCCGAGCGTGCTGCATGACGGGCTGGCGCTGGCCCGCCGCCTGCGCGCGGGCGGCTTCCGCACCGAGGTGGTGGACGGCGCCCCGCTGGCGCGCTGCCGCATGTACCGGAGCTTCCGCGAGGGGTGGGAGGGCTTCCTGAAGAACGCGCGGGAGGGCATGGCCACGCCGCTCGGCCTGCCGGTCTGGACCGTGCTGCTGGGCGGCGCCCACCTGCTGCCCTGGCTGCTGCTGCCCTTCACCGCGCTGGCGCTGCCGGCGCTGCTGCTCTCGCTCGGCCTGCGCGCCGCCATCACCTGGCGGACGCGGGAGCCGTGGTGGACGGTGCCGCTGCATCCCGCCACCGTGGCCGTGGCGCTGGGCATCCAGTGGTCGGCGCTGCTGGGCGGCTGGCTCGGCCGCCGCCCCGCCTGGAAGGGCCGCGCCTATGGCCCCGCCGGCCCCGCCACGTGAAGCCTCATCGCGTGACGTGCCCGGCATGAGTGCCGCCCCCGCCGCCGAGGTGCTGGCCGGCCCGCCGACGCGCGGCCCGGGCTCGGAGAACTTTCCCGTCGCCTCCTGGCTGCTGGCGTCGGCGCTGCGCCGCCCGGTGCTGGCCTTCTACCATTTCGTCCGCGCCGCCGACGACATTGCCGACCACCCGGAGCTGCCGCCGGAGGAGAAGCTCGCCCGCCTCGCCCGGCTGGAGGCGGCGCTGGACGACCCGGCCGCGTCCCTGCCCCTGGCCCGCGCCCTGCACGAGAGCGGCGCCGGCACGGCCGAGGCGCGGCGGATGCTCTCCGCCTTCCGCCAGGACGCCACACAGCGCCGCTATGCCAGCTGGGCGGCGCTGGAGGATTACTGCGCCCGCTCCGCCGCCCCCGTGGGCCGGCTGCTGCTGCGGCTGCATGGCGAGACGGACCCGGAGGCGCTGGCCGGCGCCGAGTCGCTCGCCGCCGCATTGCAGATCCTGAACCACCTGCAGGATCTGGGCCCCGACCGCGCGGCGCTGGACCGCGTCTACCTGCCGCAGGACTGGATGGCCCTGGCCGGCGGCGAGGACGCCTTCTTCACCGACGCCGCCGCCCGTGCCCCCGTGCTGCTCACCGCGCTGGACCGGGTGGAGGCGATGCTGGACCGCGCCGCCCGCCTGCCGCGCCGCCTGGAAAGCCGCCGCCTGGCGCTGGAATCGGCGGTGACGCTGCACCTCGCCCGCCGCCTGCTGGCGCGGCTGCGCGCGGCGGACCCGCTGGCGGGGCGCGTGGCGCTCTCCCGCGCCGACATGGCCGCCGCCCTGCTCGCCGCCCTCCGCCTCGGCGCCCCCCGCCTTGGCGCCCCCCGGCTCGGCACCGACGACGCGGCGCTGGTGCGGGCGCGGGTGAAGCGCGCCCGCTCCTCCTTCGCGCGCGGCATGGCGGCCACGCACGGCCCGGCGCGGCGCGCGCTCTACGCCGTCTATGCCTTCTGCCGCGCGGTGGACGACATCGCCGACGGCACCATGCCCGAGGCCGACAAGCGCGCTGGCCTGGCCGAATGGCGCGGCAAGCTGGAGCGGCCGGACTGCCCGCTCTCGCGCGAGCTGGCCTGGGCACGGGACGCCTTCGCCCTGCCGCTGGCCGAGTGCCACGCCATGATCGACGGCATGGAGGCCGATGCCGGCCCCAGCCGCCGCATCGCCGACCGCGCGGCGCTCGACCTCTACTGCCGGCAGGTGGCGGGCAGCGTCGGCGCGCTCGCGGTGCGGATCTTCGGCGCGCCGGAGGCCGAGGCCTACGGGCTGGCGCTGGGCCATGCCTTCCAGCTCGTCAACGTGCTGCGGGACATCGACGAGGACGCGCTGCGCGAGCGTGTCTACCTGCCGCTCTCCGACCTCGCCGTCGCCGGCATCCCGCCCGATGCCACCGCCGCCGCGCTGGTGGCCGATCCGCGCCTGCCGGGGGTGGCGGCGGCGCTGGCCGAGCGCGCCGAGGCCGCCTTCGCCGAAGCCGATGCGCGGATGCCCCCCGGCCGGGCACGCGAACTGAAGCCGGCGCGGCTGATGCTGCTGGGCTATCACGCGTTGCTGCGGCGGATGCGCGCCCAGGGCTTCGCCCCGCCGCGCCGCCGCCCGCGCCTGGGCCGGGCGGAGAAGCTGGCGGTGGCGCTGCAGGCGCTGCGGCCGTGAGCGGTGCCCCCGCCACCCATGTGGTGGGCGCGGGCGTGGCGGGGCTGGCTGCGGCCTGGGCGCTTTCAAGCCAGGGCCGCCGCGTGGTGCTGCACGAGGCCACGCCCGCCGCCGGCGGCCGCGCCCGCGCCCTGCCGGACGGCACCGACAACGGCACCCACGCACTGCTCGGCGCCAACCCGGCGGCGCTGCGCTTCCTGGCGGAGATCGGCGCCCGCACCGGCTGGGTGGAGCCGGAGCCGGACCGGCTGCCGGTGCTGGACCTGGAGAGCGGCGCCCTGTGGCGCGTCTCGCTCTCGCCGCTCGGCTGGTGGCGGAAGGCGGCCCGTCCGCCGGGGCTGGACGCCGCCGGGCTGCTGGCGCTGCTGGGGGCCGCCCGGCCGGGCCGCCGCGTCACGGTGTCGGAGGCCTTCGCCCGCCATCCGGTGCTGCTGCGCGGCTTCGTCGAGCCGCTGACCCTGGCGGCGCTGAACACCGTGCCGGCGGAGGCCGGGCTGCGCCGCCTCGGCGCCGTGCTGCGCCGCATGGGCCGCCCAGGTGCCTGCCGGCTCTATGTGGCGCGCGAGGGGCTGGGGCCCGACCTCGTGCAGCCCGCGCTGGCGGCGCTGGCGGCGCGCGGCGTGGAGATCCGCCCGGGCGACCGCCTGCGCGCGCTGACGGTGGAGGGCGGCCGCGCCACGGCCCTGCACTTCTCTAGCGGCACGCGGCCGGTGGAGGCGGGGGTGGTGCTGGCCACCCCGCCCTGGGAGAGCGCCCGGCTGCTGCCCGGGCTGCGCGTGCCGGATCGCCACGCGCCGATCCTGAACCTGCACTACGCCCATGCCAGCGGGGCGGGGCCGCGCTTCCTCGGCCTGCTGGGCGGCGTCGGCCAATGGGTGCTGGTGCGCCCCGGCGCCGTGGCGGTGACGGTGAGCGCCGCCGCCGCCGTGCTGGAGACGCCGCTTGAGGTGCTGGCGGAACGCGTCTGGCGGGAGGTGCGCCGCGCCGCCCTGGCCGCCCGTTTGCCCGGCGCCTGGCCCGAGGCCCCCCCCGCTTGGCGCGCGGTGAAGGAGCAGCGCGCGACGCCCCTGCACACGCCGGACCAGCCCGCCCCGCCGCCCCTGCTGCCCCTGCCCAACCTGGCCCTGGCCGGGGACTGGATGGAGCCGCTCCTGCCCGCCACCATCGAGGCCGCCACCCGCTCCGGCCTGCGCGCCGCGGCCGCCCTGGCGCGCGCCCTCCCGAAAGCCGCCGCCCGATGACCGACACACCCGCCGCCGCCCTCGCCGCCCTGCGCGCCGAGACGCAGCGCCCCACCCTCCGCGAGCGCCGCGCCCTGCTGGCCGCGCTGGCGCGGGAGGTGCTGCGCCGCGCCGAGGATTTCGCCGCCGCCGCCGATGCCGATTATGGCGGCCGCTCCACGGTGGAGACGCTGGTGGCCGATGTGCTGCTGGTGGCGCAGGCGGCGCGGCGGGCGCGGCGCTGGCTGTGGTGGTGGGCGATGCCGCGCCCGGTGCTGGCGCCCTTCCCGTTCCAGCCGGCGCTGGCCTGGGTGGAGCCGGTGCCGAAGGGCGTGGTGGGGGTGATGGCGCCCTGGAACTACCCCATCCAGCTCGGGCTGTGGCCGCTGGCCGAGGCCATCGCCGCCGGCAACCGCGTGGTGCTGAAGCCGAGCGAGCACACCCCCCGCACCGCCGCACTGCTGGCCGAGGTGGTGGCGGCAGCCCTCGGCCCGCGCATGGCGCGCGTGGTGCAGGGCGATGCCGCGGTGGCCGCCGACTTCGCCGCGCAGCCCTGGGACCACCTGGTGTTCACCGGCGGCACCGGCATCGGCCGCGCGGTGATGCGCGCGGCGGCGGAGAACCTGACGCCGCTGACGCTGGAACTCGGCGGCAAGTGCCCCGTGCTGGTGCTGCCGGGCGCCGACCTGCCCCGCGCCGCCCGCGCCATCCTGGCCGGCAAGGCGGTGAATGCCGGGCAGACCTGCGTGGCGCCCGACACGGTGCTGCTGGTCGGCCACACGGCCGAGGCCTTCGCCGCCGCCTGCCGCGCCGCCGCCGTGCCGGTGGAGACCGCCGTGGCCCCCGCGCAGCGCATCCGGCAGGCGGCGCTGGCCAAGGAGGGCGAGGCATTGCCCGGCGGAATCGTGCTGGTGGCCGATGACAGCGCCGAGGAGCTGTTCGGCCCGGCGCTGGCGCTGCGCGCGGTGCCGGATCTCGCGGCGGCGATTGGCTGGGTCCGGGCGCGGCCGGCGCCGCTGGCGCTCTACCTGTTCGGCGCCAGCCGGGCGGAGGCCGCCGCCGTGGCCGCCGGCACCCGCGCCGGCGCGCTGGTGGAGGAGCGCTGCGTGGAGCACGCCGCCTTCACCGCCCTGCCCTTCGGCGGCGTCGGCGCCTCGGGCTTCGGGCGCTACCATGGCCGGGCGGGGTTCGAGAGCTTCAGCGACCTGCGCGGGCGGGTGCGGCACGGCCCCTTCGCGCTCGCACGGATGTTCGACCCGCCGCGCAGCGCGCGGGTGCGGAAGCTGGCGCGGCAGTTGCTCCGCTGAGGCGGCGGGGCGCTCCAGCCCGCCGCCCTCTTCCCTGCTTCCGCGCGGCCCGGTGCAAGGCAAGAGCCCCGCGTGTCTCACATGACAGAAAAGCCATGCATGGCCCGATGCTGCACCCGCGAAATACGCAGTGCTGAAGCCTGGGGGGTGTCCCTATATTCCTTTTCGCAGCCGCAGCATCGCGGCCGTTTCAAAGGAACAGGGGTCTACCCATGTCCGAATTCCTCTTTGTCACTGTCGTTGCCGCCCTGGTCGGGGGTGGACTGTATGCCCGGTCCCTGATGGACCTGAACTGGCCCGCGGGCCTGCCGCGCATCAGCTCGGCGGAGTAACCGGCCGACACACGCGGCGCCTGCCTTCTGCGGCGGGCGCTGGTCCGGACGGCGCGGCGACGAGCCGCGCCTCCCGCACTTTCCAGGGATCGCGGCCCGGAGATCGTGCCGAGATCGCGCCGCCCAGGCTGCGGAAGAGGCGGATGCGGGCGACGGGACTCGAACCCGTACATCCCTGAGGACGGGGGCTTTTAAGGCCCATGCGTCTACCATTCCGCCACGCCCGCACCGCCGGGGCTTCCTGCCACAGCGGCGCAGGCGGCGAAAGACCTCCCCCCTCAGCCCGCCGCGATGCGGCGGCAGTGGTTCAGCGAGGCCTCGATGAGGTTGTCGCTCGCTTCCGGCGTGCGGAAGGCCGAGTGGGCGGAAAGCGTCACGTTCGGCAGCGTCGTCAGCGGGTGGCCCGCCGGCAGCGGCTCGATGTTGAACACGTCCAGCGCCGCATGCGCCAGCCGCCCCTCGCGCAGCGCCGCGATCATGGCGTCCTCATCCACCACCGCGCCGCGCGCCGTGTTCACCAGCATGGCGGTGGGCTTCAGCTGCGCCAGCTTCTCGGCGGAGAGGAAGCCGCGCGTCTCGTCGTTCAGCAGCAGGTGCACCGAGAGCAGGTCGCTCTCCGCCAGCAGCCGGTCCAGGCTGACGAACTCGATGCCCTCGGCGGTCTTCGGGCTGCGGTTCCAGGCCAGCACCTTCATGCCGGCGCCGCGGCAGAGCCGCGCCATCTCGGCGGCGATGCCGCCATAGCCCAGCAGCCCCACCGTCTTGCCGGTCAGCTCCACGCCATCGGTGCGCACCCAGTTGCCGGCGCGCATCTCGCGGTCCATGCGGGCGATGCCCTTGGCGGCGATCCACATCAGGGTGAAGGCCATCTCGGCCACCGCCGTGTCGCCATAGCCCTTGATGATGTGGACCTCGATGCCGCACTCGGCCTGGAGCTCCTCCGGGTTCATGTAGCTGCGTGCGCCGGTGCCGAGGAACACCACATGCTTCAGCGAGGGGATCTGCTTGGCGATCGCCGTCGGCAGGGCGGTGTGGTCGATGATGACGATGTCATGCCCGGCCACCAGGGCGGGCAGCTCCTCCGGCGTCACGTCGGGCTGGACGTTGACCGTCACCGGCATGTCGCTGTCGCGGCGCAGGCGCCGCATCACCTGGCCCAGAGCCTCGCCGGCATCCACGAAAATGGCGCGCACAGACACTCTCCTTTGATTCCGCGCGCATGGTAGCGGCCTCCGGCAGCGCGTCCAGGGTGGCGGGCGGGCAGGGCTCCATGCCCTTCCAGGCGGCGTGCCGTATTCCGCCGGCCGGCCCGGGCCACTATGCCGGTGCGGCAAGGCCCGGAACCCAGGGCCTGCCATCCGCGAGGAATTTCACCGCCGTGCCGAGCCCTGCCGCCCCCGCCACCCGCGCCGAAGCCCTGGCCGAGACGCTGGCGGAGCGGATCGTCTCCGGTGCGCTGAAGCCGGGCCAGCGGCTGGACGAGCAGGCCCTGGCCGCCGAGGCCGGCATGTCCCGCACCCCGGTGCGGGAGGCCCTGCGGCGCCTGACCGCCACGGGGCTGGTGGAGTTGCGGCCGCACCGGGGCGCCGTGGTCGCCTCTCCGGCGCCGGACGGGCTGCGCGCCGCCTTCGAGCTGCTGGCCGAGATGGAGGCGCTCTGCGCCCGCTGGTCGGCGCTGCGCATGGCGCCGCAGGAGCGCGCGGCGCTGGAGGAGCTGCACCACGCCATGGCCGCCCTGGTCCGTGCCGGCGACCGCACGGGCTACCGCGCGGCCAACCGCCGGCTGCACGGGCTGATCTATGCCGGGGCGCACAACCCGCCCTTGGCCGAGGTGGCGCAATCCACCCATCAGCGCCTAGCGCCGTTCCGCGGCGCCCAGTTCGAGGCGCCGGAGCGGCTGGCACGCTCCCACGCCGAGCATGGCCAGGTGGTGGCCTGCCTGATGCGCGCGGACGCCGAAGGCGCGGCCGAAGCCATGCGGCGGCATATCTTCTCCAGCGGCGCCTCCTGGGAGAGCATTTCCGGACGGCCGGAGCGCAGCGAGCGCCGCATTTGATTAATAAAAAGGCTCCTAAGCCGGCATTGCATACAATTTCTGCGGCAGGAGGAATCTGGTCGTCTTTTTCCTCCGGCCGTCTCCTTCCGGCGGCGCGATCATGTCCGGGCAAGCCCGGCGCCTTCCACCTATCCGGTGCGCCCGCGCAGGACTGGCACGCCGTTTGCTGACCCTTCCCCGGTGAACCCACCCGCCACTTCCGGCGCGGCGGGGCCGAGCAGGGCAGGCGCATGGACCTCACCCTTTCCGCCGGCATGGCGGACATCGACGGCTTCCGCCGCCGCTATGCCGCGGGCGAAAGCCCGGCCGATCTGCTGCCCGCCCTGCGCGGCCGCATCGCCGCCTGCGACGACCCGGGCATCTTCCTCCATCTCGCCAGCGCCGGGGCCATCGAGGCCGCCGCCGCCGCGCTGGACCCGGCCGACCGGGAGCGCCTGCCGCTCTGGGGCATCCCCTTCGCGGTGAAGGACAATATCGACGTGGCAGGCATGCCCACCACCGCCGCCTGCCCGGCCTTCGCCTACACCCCGGCGCGCCATGCCGGCGTGGTGGAACGGCTGGTGGCGGCGGGCGCCATCCCCATCGGCAAGACCAATCTGGACCAGTTCGCCACCGGCCTCGTCGGCGTCCGCACGCCGCACCCGGTGCCCCGCAACCCGCGCGCGCCGGGGCGGGTGCCGGGCGGCTCCTCCTCCGGCTCGGCCGTCGCCGTGGCGCGAGGGCTGGTGCCCTTCGCGCTGGGGACGGATACGGCGGGCTCCGGCCGCATCCCCGCCGGGCTGTGTGGGCTGGTGGGGCTGAAGCCCACCCCCGGCGCCGCCTCCACGCGCGGCGTGGTGCCGGCCTGCCGCTCGCTCGACTGCGTTTCCATCTTTGCCCACAGCGTGGCGGAGGCCTGGACGGCCTATGCGGCGATGGCCGGCGCGGATGCGGAGGACCCTTTCTCGCGCGACATCCCCCTGGGCCTGCCCGCCGCCGCCCCGCCGGTGCGAGTGCTCGGCATCCCCGCCGAGGCGGACCGGCCGCGCTTCGAGCCGGAGGCCGAGGCCGCCTGGGACGCCGCGCTGGAGCGCCTGCGCGCCCTCGGCCTGGAGCTTCGCCCGGTGCCGATGGCCGCCTTCCGCGAGACCGCCGCGCTGCTCTACGAGGGCGCCTGGGTGGCCGAGCGGCTGGCCTCGCTGGAAAGCTTCTTTCACGCCGCCCCGCCCGGTGCGGTGCTGCCGGTGACGCGCGGCATCATCGAGGCGAATGGCCGCCGCCACAGCGCGGCAGACGCCTTCCGCGCCTTCCATCGCCTGGCCGAACTGCGCCACGCCACCGCCCCGCTCTGGGGCGAGATCGACGCGCTGGCCGTGCCGACCGCGCCCCTCTTCCCCACCCGGGAGGATCTGGCCGCCGATCCGGTCGGGCCGAATGCCCGCCTCGGCACCTTCACCAACTTCGTCAACCTGCTGGGCCTCGCGGCGCTGGCCGTGCCGGGGCCGGACCGGCCGGACGGGCTGCCGGCGGGCGCCACCTTCATCGGGCCGGGCGGCAGCGATGCGCGCCTCGCGGCGCTCGGCCTGCGCTTCGAGGCCGCGGCATGAGCGAGATGGAGATCGGCGTCGTCGGCGCGCACATGTCCGGCCTGCCGCTGAATGGCGAGCTGCTGGCGCTGGAGGGCCGCCTGCTGCGCGCCACCCGCACCCGCCCCTGCTACCGGCTGTTCCGCCTGCCCGGCGGCCCACCCTTCCGCCCCGGCCTGCTGCGCGTGGCGGAGGGCGAGGGCCATGCCATCGCGCTGGAGGTGTGGGCGCTGCCCCGCGCGAGCATCGGCGCGCTGCTCGCGGCCATCCCTTCCCCGCTCGGCCTCGGCACGCTGCGGCTGGAGGATGGCACCGCGCCCAAGGGCTTCCTGGTGGAGGCCGAAGGCGCGCGGCAGGCCGAGGATATCTCTGACAGTGGCGGCTGGCGGGCCTGGCTCGCCAGCCGCGCCACGGCGCCCGCCTGATGCGCCGCCCCACCCAACCCGAAGGAAGATTGCCCATGCAACGCCGCGCCTTCCTGGCCGCCACCGCCGGCGCCCTCGCCGCCCCCGCGCTGCGCCCCGCGCCCGCCGAGGCGCAATCGGCCAGCCGCGCCGAGACCCTGCTGCTGGTGCAGGAATACGGCCCCAACAGCATGGACATGCAGGGCATCGGCGCCTCGCAGCCGGTGAACGGCGTGGCGCTGAACTGCTACGACCGGCTGCTGAGCTACAAGAAGGTGCCGCTGCCCGATGGCGGCGGCCACAGCTTCACCCTGCACGCGCTGGAGCCGGAGCTGGCCGAGAGCTGGCAGGAGGCCAGCGACGGCATGAGCGTCACCTTCAAGCTGCGCGAGGCGAAGTTCCATTCCGGCCGCCCGGTGCGCGCGCAGGACGTGAAGTGGTCGCTCGACCGCGCCGTCTCCATCGGCGGCTTCGCCACCACGCAGATGGCGGCGGGCAGCATGGAGAAGCCCGAGCAGTTCGTGGCGCTCGACGACCGCACCTTCCGGATCGACTTCATCCGGAAGGACAAGCTGCTGATGCCCAATCTCGGCGTCACCATCCCCTATGTCATCGACAGCGAGACGGCCAAGGCGAATTCGGGCGGCGACCCCTGGGCGAAGGAGTGGCTGAAGAACAACGTCGCCGGCTCCGGCGCCTTCAAGGTCGAGAGCTGGAAGCCCGGCGTCGAGACCATCTATGCCCGCAACGACGACTGGTGGAATGCCAGCAAGCCGAAGCTGCGCCGCATCATCACCCGCGACATCCCCTCGCCCTCCACCCGCCGCGCGCTGCTGGAGCGGGGCGATGCCGATGTCTCGGCCCTGCTGCCGCCCAAGGACTTCGCCGACCTCGCCGCGGCGGGCAAGGTGAAGGTGGTGGGCGTGCCGGTGCCGAACGGCATCTGGTACTGCGCCATGAACAGCGCCACCGGCCCCTTCACCGATGTGCGGCTGCGCCAGGCCGTGGCCTGGGCGATGCCCTACGAGAAGATCATGCAGGCGGCGCTCTACGGGCGCGGCGTCATCATGTCCGGCGCCGAGGGGGGGCCGACCACCGCCTGGCCGCAGCCCTTCCCCTACAACACCAACATCGAGAAGGCGCGCGCCCTGGTGCAGCAGGCGGCACCGGGCGGCATCACCACCTCCGTGCTGTTCGACGCCGGCCAGGCCACGGTGGCCGAGCCGATCGCGCTGCTGGTGAAGGAGGCGCTGGCGCCGCTCGGCATCACCGTCGAGCTGAACAAGGTGCCTGGCAGCAACTTCCGCGGCGAGCTGGCGAAGAAAAACTCGCCCATGGTCATCAACCGCTTCGCCGGCTGGCTGGACTGGCCGGACTACTACTTCTTCTGGAACTTCCACGGCAGCAACTCGATCTTCAACGTCGCCTCCTACCAGAACCCGGAGATGGACAGGCTGATCGATACCGCCCGCTTCACCTCGGACGCGGCGGCCTATGAGGCGGCGGTGAAGGGCTTCATCGGCATGGCCCAGCGCGAGGCGCCGGTCGTGCCGCTGGCGCAGCCGCTGCACGACATGGCGATGCAGAAGAATATCGGCGGCTACCAGTTCTGGCCCTGCCGCGAGCCGGATTTCCGCGCCTTCACCAAGGGCTGAGGAGGAGCGGGGCCGATGTTGCGCACCGTGCTGTCGCGGCTGGGGACGGCGTTGCCCAGCCTGGCGGGGGTGGTGGTCATCACCTTCCTGCTCACCCGCGTGCTGCCCGGCGACCCGGCGCTTTACTTCGCCGGGCCGGTGGCCTCGCCAGAGGCGATCGCCGCCATCCGGGCGCAGCTCGGCCTCGACCAGCCGCTCTGGACCCAGTTCGCCGGCTATGTGGCGGCGCTGTTCCGGGGCGATCTCGGCACCTCCCTCACCACCGGCCGCCCGGTGGTGGAGGATATCGCGGCGCGGCTGCCGGCCTCGGCGGAGCTGACCCTGCTCGGCCTGTTCATCGCCGTGGGCATCGCCGTGCCGCTCGGCATCCTCGCCGCGCTGCGGCAGGGCTCGTGGATCGACCATCTCTGCCGGCTCGTCACCACGGCGGGCGTCTCGCTGCCGGTGTTCTTCACCGGGCTGCTGGCGGTCTATGTGTTCTACTACCTGCTCGGCTGGTCCCCCGCCCCGCTCGGAAGGCTGGACAGTTTCCTCAGCGAGCCGCCCGCGCGCACGGGCTTCCTGCTGATCGACAGCCTGCTGGCGGGCGATACGGAAGTCTTCCGCGCGGCACTCGGACAAATCCTGCTGCCGGCGCTGACGCTCGGAATCTTCGCCCTCGCCCCGCTGGCGCGCATGACGCGGGCCGCCATGCTCGCCGCCCTCTCCGCCGAGTTCATCCGCACCGCGCGGGCCAATGGCCTCGGCGGGCGCACCATCGTCTTCGCCTATGCCTTCCGCAACGCCATGCTGCCGGTGCTCACCACGCTGGGTATGGTGTTCTCCTTCCTGCTCGGCGCGAATGTGCTGGTGGAGAAGGTCTTCGCCTGGCCCGGCATCGGCTCCTACGCGGTGGAGGCGCTGATCGCCTCGGACTTCGCGCCCGTGCAGGGCTTCGTCCTCACCATGGCGATCCTCTACATCCTGCTCAACCTGGCGATCGACCTGCTCTACGGGCTGATCGACCCCCGCATGCGGAAGGTGGCGTGATGGCCGAGAACCCGGCTCTTCCGGCCGCCAGGGCGCCCTCCCCGCTCGCCGCCCTGCTGCGCCACGCGCGGCACGTGGTGGGGGAGAACCCGGTCACCGCCATGGCCTTCGGGCTGTTCTTCCTGCTGCTGCTCTGCGCCCTCCTTGGCCCCTGGATCGCACCGCACGACCCGCTGGCGAGCGACACGGCCCGCGCCCTGGCGCCGCCCTCCCTGAGCAATCCCTTCGGCACGGACCATCTGGGGCGGGACATCCTCTCCCGCGTCATCGTGGCGACCCGGCTCGACCTCGGCATCGCCATCTGCTCGGTGGCGCTGGTGTTTGTCCTCGGCGGCCTCGCGGGTGTCGCCGCCGGCTTCTTCGGCGGCTGGACGGACCGCATCGTCGGCCGCATCGCCGACACCATCATGGCCTTCCCGCTCTTCGTGCTGGCCATGGGCATCGTCGCCGCCCTCGGCAACACGGTGACGAACATCGTCATCGCCACCGCCATCGTGAACTTCCCGCTCTATGCGCGCATCGCCCGCGCCGAGGCGGCGGTGCGGCGGGAGGCCGGCTACGTGCAGGCCGCGCGCCTCACGGGAAACGGCGAGTGGCGCGTGCTGCTCGGCACCATCCTGCCCAACATCCTGCCGATCATGGCGGTGCAGATGTCGCTGACCATGGGCTACGCCATCCTCAACGCGGCGGGGCTCTCCTTCATCGGCCTCGGCATCCGGCCGCCCATGCCGGAATGGGGCATCATGGTGGCCGAGGGCGCCGCCTACATCGTCTCCGGCGAGTGGTGGGTGGCGCTGTTCCCGGGCCTCGCGCTGATGCTCGCCGTCTTCACCTTCAACCTGCTCGGCGACGGTCTGCGCGACATCGTCGACCCGCAGCGCCGGAGCTGAGCCGATGGACAGCAACACGGTCCCGCTGCTCGATGTCCGCGACCTGACGGTGGAGTTCGCCACGCGGCGCGGCACGGTGCGCGCGGTGAAGCGCGTCAACCTCTCCATCGCCCGCGGCGAGACGCTGGGCGTGGTGGGGGAGAGCGGCTCGGGCAAGTCCGTCACCTCCTACGCGGTGATGCGCATCCTGGAGCGCACCGGGCGCATCGCCGAGGGCAGCATCGCCTTCTCCGGCGTGCCGCTGCGCGAGCTGCCGGAGCGCGAGATGCGCGACCTGCGCGGGCGCGAGATCTCGATGATCTTCCAGAACCCGCGCGCCGCGCTGAACCCGATCCGCCCCGTGGGCCAGCAGATCGCCGATGTGCTGCGCCGCCACGGCCAGGCGACGCGCGCCAATGCGCGGGCGAAGGCCATCGCCGCGCTGGAGCAGGTGCGCATCGCCCGCGCCGCCGAGCGGCACGATGCCTATCCCTTCGAGCTGTCGGGCGGCATGTGCCAGCGCGTGGTCATCGCGCTCGCCCTCGCCTGCCGCCCGCGCCTGCTGATCGCCGACGAACCCACCACCGGCCTCGACGTCACCACCCAGAAGGCGGTGATGGACCTCGTCACCGAGCTGACGCGCGAGCGCGGCATGTCCACCCTGCTCATCACGCACGATCTCGGCCTCGCCAGCGCCTATTGCGACCGCGTGGCGGTGATGCAGCAGGGCGAGGTGGTGGAGAACGCGGATGCCATAGCCATCTTCCGCGCCCCCACCCACGCCTACACCCGCCGGCTGATGCGCGCCACGCCCCGCCCCGGTGCCGGATTGCGCGACCTGCTGCCCGAGGGCGCCGCCCCCGCCCCCCTCCCGGCGCCCGACCCGCGCGCCGGCGAGCCGCTGCTGGAGGTGGAGGGGCTGGTGAAGGAATATCCCCGCACCGGCCTCGGCGGCTGGCTGGCCAGGCTCGCCGGCCGCGCGCCGGAAGCGCCCTTCCGCGCGGTGGACGGCATCTCCTTCCGCGTGAACCGGGGCGAGAGCGTCGGGCTGGTGGGCGAATCCGGCTGCGGCAAGTCCACCACCTCGATGATGCTGATGCGCCTGCTCGACCCCACCGCCGGGCGCATCCGCTTCGCCGGGCAGGAGATCGGCGCCATGCCGACCCGGGGTTTCGCCGCCTCGCCGCTGCGGCCGCGCATCCAGATGGTGTTCCAGGACCCGACCGACAGCCTCAACCCCCGCCTCACCGCATCCCGTGCCATCGCCGACCCCATCCTGCGCATGGGGCGCGAGCGCGGCGCGGCACTCCAGGCGCGCGTCGAGGAACTGGCCGATCTCGTCGGCCTGCCGCGCATCCTGCTGCACCGCTTCCCGCACCAGCTCTCCGGCGGGCAGAAGGCGCGGATCGGCATCGCCCGCGCCATCGCGCTCAACCCCGACCTCGTCATCCTCGATGAACCCACCGCGGCGCTCGACGTCTCCGTCCAGGCGGTGGTGCTGAACCTGTTGCAGGACCTCAAGCTCAGGCTCGGCATGAGCTACCTCTTCGTCAGCCACGATTTGCACGTGGTCCGCCTGCTCTGCGACCGCGTCATCGTCATGCGGCAGGGCAAGGTGGTGGAGGAAGGCTCCTCCCAGCAGGTGCTGGAGAACCCGCGCGCCGACTACACGCGCGAACTCATCGCGGCGATCCCGCACCCGCCGGTTTAGCGCGCGATCGTCGGAGGCCGCAGGCCGGAGACGTGAATCGCACGCGCGAAGAAAGCGCTGGGGAAGCACAGCTTCCCCAGGCCCCTTCAGTTTCTGCAAGTTCTCGGGCGCCGCTGGCGCCCTCCGGGAGAGACACCATGGCCAAAGACCCGATCGAACAGGCGGTGGAGACAGCAGCGGAGCTGCACGGACTCACACTGCAAGCCGAATGGCTCGAAGCCGCCACCACCGCCCTGCGCACCGTGGCGGCGGCGGCGCGGCTGGTGGAGGAGTTTCCGCTGGAGGACGAAGCCGAATACGCACCGGTGTTCCACGCATGAGCAACACCGCCAGCGACATCGCCGCCGCCATCCGCAGCCGCCGCGCCACCGCCTGCGCTACCACGGAAGCCGCGCTCGCCCGCATCGCGGCGGAGAACCCCGCGGTCAATGCCTTCACCGATGTCACCGCCGCCCGCGCCCTCGCCCGCGCGGACGCCATCGACGCGCAACTGGCCGAAGGGCGCGACCCTGGCCCGCTCGCCGGCGTGCCCTTCGCGGTGAAGAACCTGTTCGATATCGCCGGGCTGCCCACCCGCGCCGGCTCCCGGATCAACCGCGAGCGCGCCCCCGCCCCGCGCGACGCCTTCCTCGCCCGCAAGATGGAAGAGGCCGGCGCCATCCTGCTCGGCGCGCTGAATATGGGCGAATACGCCTACGACTTCACCGGCGAGAACGCGCATGACGGCCCCTCCCGCAATCCGCGCGACCTCGCGCGCATGACGGGCGGCTCCTCCGGCGGCTCCGGCGCGGCGGTGGCCGCCGGCATGGTGCCGGTGGCGCTGGGGTCCGACACCAACGGCTCCATCCGCGTGCCCGCTTCGCTCTGCGGCGTGTTCGGCCTCAAGCCCACCTATGGGCGCCTCAGCCGCGCCGGCACCTTCCCCTTCGTCTCCTCCTTCGACCATCTCGGCCCTCTCGCCGCCGGTGTCACCGACCTCGCCCTCGCCCACGACGCCATGCAGGGCACAGACCCGGAGGACCCGATGCAGGCGCAGCGCCCCGTGGAGCCGGTACTGCCCTCGCTGGAGGATGGGATCGGTGGTCTCCGCATCGCCATCGCCGGCGGGCATTTCGCGCAGGGTGGCCACCGGGCGGCGCATGACGCCGTGGCGCTGGCGGCCAAGGCGCTCGGCGCCAGCCGCGTGGTGGAGTTCCCCGAGGCCACCCGCGCCCGCGCCGCCGCCTATGTCATCACCGCCGCCGAGGGCGCCGCCCTGCACGCGGAGCGCCTGTGCGCCCGCGCCGCCGATTTCGACCCCGAGGTGCGGGACCGGCTGATCGGCGGCCTCGCCATCCCCGCCGCCTGGGTGGCGCGGGCGCAGCGCTTCCGCCGCTGGTACCAGGCGCGGGTGCTGGAGCTGTTCGCCGAGGTGGACCTGATCCTCGCCCCCGCTACCCCCGTCCGCGCCCCGCGCCTCGGGCAGAAGACGCTGGAATGGGACGGGCAGAGCCTGCCGCTGCGACCCAATCTCGGCCTCTACACCCAGCCCGTCTCCTTCATCGGCCTGCCGGTGGCCGCGGTGCCACTCTGGCCCGATGACGGATTACCGATCGGCGTGCAGATCATCGCCGCGCCCTGGCGGGAGGATCTGGCGCTGCGCGCGGCGCGGGTGCTGGAGCGGCAGGGGGTGGCGCGGCTCTGAAGGACGGGGGGCGGGTTCACCCCGCCAGCCCCACGTGCCAGCATCCGCCCCCGGATCACCAGGGAGCAGAGCCATGCGCGCACGGATTCGGGGCACCGAGATCTATTTCGACGTGGAGGGGATGGGCCTGGTACCCGACGGCGCGGAGATGCGCGAGCGGCCGGCAGCCTTCATCCTGCACGGCGGCCCGGGCGGCGACCACAGCGGCTTCAAGCCCGGCTTCTCGCCCCTCGCCGAGCGGATGCAGCTTGTCTATGTCGACCATCGCGGCCAGGGCCGCTCCGCCAAGGGCGACCCCGAGACCTACACGCTGGACGAGAATGTGGAGGACCTGGAGGCGCTGCGGCAGCATCTCGGCCTGGGCCCCATCGTCTCCATCGGCACCTCCTATGGCGGCATGGTGTCCATGGCGCATGCGGCGAGATATCCGGAGGCGGTCTCGCACCTGGTGCTGGTCGTCACCGCCGCGCATTCGGGTTTCGTGCAGCGCGCGCAGGAGATCGTGGCCGAGCGCGGCACGCCGGAGCAGCAGGCCATGTGCCAGCGCCTGTGGGACGGCACGCTGACCACGGTGGAGGACCTGAAGCAGTACTACGCGGTGATGGGCCCGCTCTACGCCGTGCGCCACGACGAGGCCGCCGCCGCCCCCGGCCGCGCCCGCACCCGGCACGAGCCGGCGGCGCTGAACCGCGCCTTCCGCCCCGGCGGCTTCCTGCGCGAGGGCTTCGACCTGCGCCCCGAGCTTTCGCGCATCACCGCGAAGACGCTGATCCTGGCCGGGCGGCACGACTGGATCTGCGCCCCGGAATTCTCCGAGGAGATCCATGCCCTGATCCCCGGCTCGGACCTACGCGTCTTCGAGCGCAGCAGCCACTCCATCCGGGTGGACGAGCCGCAGGCGATGATGGACGCCATCAAGGGCTTCATCGTCTACTGACGGCGTTCCGGGAGGGGCGGCGCCCCTCCCGCCGCTCACTCCCCGGCATCCAGCGCCAGGTTGAGCGCCAGCACGTTGACGCGCGGCTCGCCCAGCAACCCGAGTTGCGGCCCCTCGACATGCCGCGCCAGGATCTCCCGCAGCCGCGCCTCCTCCATGCCGCGCGCCGCCGCCACGCGCGCCACCTGGCGCCGCGCATTCTCCGGCGAGATGTGCGGGTCGAGCCCCGAGCCGGAGGCGGTGGCGGCATCCGCCGGCACCGGCGCAGGCCCGGCCCCGGCCACGCGCGCCCGCACCGCCTCCAGCAGCCTGGCGCTGCTCGGCCCGAGCTGAGAGGCGGCGCCGGCGCTGGCGTCGTAGCCCGCGGCGGAGGGGCGCGGGTGGAAGTAGCGTGCTTCGGAAAAGCCCTGCCCGACCAGGGCGGAGCCGATGACCCGGCCTTCCCGCGCGATCAGGCTGCCGCCCGCCTGGGCGGGGAACAGGGCGTTGGCCAGGCCCGTCATCGCCAGCGGCGCGGCGAGGCCCAGCAGCAGGGTGAACAGCCCGACCGTGGTGACGGCGGGGCGGAGGATGCTTCGCATGGTTCAGGCAAGCCCCAGCAGCGAGAGGATCAGGTCGATGGCCTTGATGCCCAGGAAGGGCGCCACGAGGCCGCCCAGCCCGTAGACCAGCAGGTTGCGGCGCAGCAGCGCGGCGGCGCCGGCGGGGCGGTAGCGCACGCCGCGCAGCGCCAGCGGCACCAGCGCCACGATGATCAGCGCGTTGAAGATCACCGCCGAGAGGATGGCGCTCTCCGGGCTTTCCAGCCGCATCAGGTTCAGCGCCTGCAATTCCGGATACTGCGCCACGAAGATGGCCGGCAAGATGGCGAAGTACTTCGCCACGTCGTTGGCGATGGAGAAGGTGGTGAGCGCGCCGCGCGTGATGAGCAGCTGCTTGCCGATCTCCACCACCTCGATCAGCTTGGTCGGGTCGCTGTCGAGGTCGACCATGTTGCCGGCCTCGCGCGCCGCCTGGGTGCCGGTCTGCATCGCCATGCCGACATCGGCCTGGGCCAGCGCGGGCGCGTCGTTGGTGCCGTCGCCGGCCATGGCGACGAGCCGGCCCTCCCCCTGTGCCGCGCGGATGTAGCGCAGCTTGTCCTCGGGCGTGGCCTCGGCGATGAAATCGTCCACCCCCGCCTCGGTGGCGATGGCGGCGGCGGTGAGGCGGTTGTCGCCCGTCACCATCACGGTGCGGATGCCCATGCGGCGCAGCGCGGCGAAGCGGTCGCGCATGCCGGGCTTGACGATGTCCTGCAGCGCGACGAGGCCGAGCAGCCGGCCATCCCGCGCCACCGCCAGCGGCGTGCCGCCCTGGCGGCCGATGCGCTCCACCGCCTGCGCCACCTCCGGCGGCGCGGTGGTGCCGGTGGCCTTCAGCAGCGCCTCCACCGCGCCCTTGCGGTAGCGCCCCTCCGCCGTGTCCAGCCCTGAGAGGCGGGTCTGCGCGGTGAAGGGCACCGCCACGGCGCCCGGCGGCAGGGCCGGCACTTCGAGCCCGTGCCGTTCCCGCGCGAAGGCCAGGATGGAGCGGCCCTCCGGCGTCTCGTCGGCCAGCGAGGCGAGCAGGGCGGCGCGCGCCAGATCCTCCCCGGCCACGCCCGGCGCCGGGATGAAGGCCGCCGCCTGGCGGTTGCCGAGGGTGATGGTGCCGGTCTTGTCCAGCAGCAGCACGTCCACGTCGCCCGCCGCCTCCACCGCGCGGCCGGAGGTGGCCAGCACGTTGAAGCGCAGCAGCCGGTCCATGCCCGCGATGCCGATGGCCGAGAGCAGGCCGCCGATCGTCGTCGGGATCAGGGTGATGAGCAGCGCCGCCAGCACCGGCACGGCGGGCGGCGCGCCGTTCCACGAAGCCAGCCCGACCAGCGTGACGACGGCGATGAGGAAGACGATGGTCATCCCCGCCAGCAGGATGTCGAGCGCGACCTCGTTCGGCGTCTTCTGGCGGGAGGCGCCCTCCACCAGCCCGATCATGCGGTCGAGGAAGGTGCCGCCCTGCGCCGCGGTGATGCGCACCACCAGCCAGTCGGAGACGACGGTGGTGCCGCCCGTCACGGCGCTGCGGTCGCCGCCCGATTCCCGGATGACGGGGGCGCTCTCGCCGGTGATGGCCGCCTCGTTCACCGAGGCGATGCCCTCCACCACCTCGCCATCGGAGGGGATCAGCTCGCCGGCCTCGACCAGCACCAGGTCGCCCACGCGCAGCTCGGTGGCGGCGCGGGGCTGCCACAGGCTGCGGTCGCCGGCGCGCAGCAGCAGCCTGGCGCGCGTCTCGCCGCGGCCGCGGCGCAGGCTCTCGGCGCGCGCCCGGCCGCGCCCCTCCGCCACCGCCTCGGCGAAGGTGGCGAACAGCACCGTGGCCCAGAGCCACAGCGCGATGCCGGCGGAGAAGCCCCAGGCGCCGCCCGAGAGCGCCGCGCGCAGCGCCAGCAGCGTCACCAGGATGGAGACCACCTCGGTGGCGAAGATCACCGGGTTGCGCAGCAGCTGCGCCGGATTGAGCTTGCGGAGCGCGTCCAGCGCGGCGCGGCGCAGCAGGGGGCCGTCGAGCAGCGCGGGGGCGGATGGGTCCCGGCGCGCGGCGGTGGCCGACGCGGGCATCGGCGCGGGCATGTGCGTGTCCATGATGCGTGTGCCTCAGAAGGTCTTGCCGGCCAGCAGGGAGAAGTGCTCGGCGAGCGGGCCGAGGGCGAGGGAGGGCAGGAATTGCAGCCCGCCGAGGATCAGGATCACCCCCGCCAGCAGGCCGGCGAAAAGGGGCCCGTGCGTCGGCAGGGTGCCGGCGCCCTCGGGGGCGCGCGGCTTGGCCGCCAGGCTCCCGGCGATCGCCATCACCGGCACGAGGTAGGCGTAGCGGCCGAGCAGCATGGCCAGGCCCAGCGTGGTGTTGAACCAGGGCGTGTCCGCCGTCAGCCCGCCGAAGGCCGAGCCGTTGTTGCCAGCGGCCGAGCTGTAGGCATAGAGCATCTCCGAGAGGCCGTGCGGCCCGGCATTGGCGAGGGATGCGGTGGCCGAGGGCAGCACCAGCGAGACGGCGGTGAGGCCCAGGATGGCGGCCGGCAGCACCAGCACCGCCAGCATGGCCAGCTTGATCTCGCGCGCCTGCACCTTCTTGCCGAGATATTCCGGGGTGCGCCCGACCATCAGCCCGGCGATGAACACGGCGAGCAGCGCGAAGACCAGCATGCCGTAGAGGCCGGAGCCGACGCCGCCCGGCAGCACCTCGCCGAGCTGGATCAGGAACAGCGGCACCATGCCGCCGAGCGGCGTGAAGCTGTCATGCATGGCGTTGACGCTGCCGCTCGAGGCGCCGGTGGTGGCCGCCGCCCAGAGCGCGGAGAGCGCGGTGCCGAAGCGCACCTCCTTGCCCTCCATGTTGCCCGGCGCCGGGTCCAGCCCGGCGGCCAGGTGCAGCGGGTTGCCCGCGGCCTCGGCGGCGTAGATGGCGGCGGTGCCGGCCAGCACGAAGCCCAGCATCACCGCCAGCAGGGCGCGCCCCTGCCGCGCATCGCCCACCAGCCGGCCGAAGGTGACGCAGAGCGCGAAGGGGATGACCAGGATGGCCCAGCATTGCAGCAGGTTGGAGAGCGCGTTCGGGTTCTCCAGCGGGTGTGCCGAGTTGACGCCGAAGAAGCCGCCGCCATTGGTGCCGAGTTGCTTGATGGCCACCTGGAACGCCGCCGGCCCGAGCGCGATGAGCTGCGTGCCGCCCTCCAGCGTGCGCGCCTCGGCATAGTCGGCCAGGGTCTGCGGCACGCCGCAGGCCACCAGCGCCAGGCCGAGCAGCAGCGCGAGCGGCAGCAGCAGGTAGAGGGTGACGCGGGTGAGGTCGGCCCAGAAATTGCCGAGCCGCGCGACGCCGCCCGCCGCCAGCGCGCGGCAGAAGGCGAGGGCCAGCGCGATGCCGGTGGCGGCGGAGAGGAAGTTCTGCACCGTGAGCCCGGCCATCTGCGTGAGGTAGGACATCGCCGCCTCGCCGGAATAGGCCTGCCAGTTGGTGTTGGTGACGAAGCTGACGGCGGTGTTGAAGGCCAGCCAGGGCGAGAGGCCGGGCAAGCCGCGCGGGTTGAGCGGCAGCGCGCCCTGCAGCCGCAGGAGGGCGTAGAGCAGCAGGAAACCGGCGAGGTTCACCGCCAGCATGGCCAGCACATAGCCGCGCCAGCCCTGCCCGGCCGTGGGGTCGATGCCGCCGGCGCGGTAGAGCAGCGCCTCCAGCGGGCGCAGCCAGCGCACCCGCCCCTCGGCGATGGCGGCGGCGTAGTGGCCGAGCGGCACGGCGGCGAGCGCCGCCAGCGCCAGGGTCAGGGCGATCTGCGCCCATCCGAGGAGGGTCATGGCGTCACAGATCCTCGGGGCGCAGCAGCGCCCACAGCAGGTAGCCGAGCAGGCCGAGGCTGACGGCGCCGCCCAGCATCAGGTCCAGCAGGCCGGGCATGGCGGTCAGATCCGGTCGCAGGCGGCGGCGTAGGCCGCCATCAGGCCGAAGAAGCCGAGGCCCAGCGCCAGCAGCAGGAGGTCGGTCATGGGGGTGTTCCGCGAAAGGAAGGCGGCGGGCGAAGGCCGCCGCCGGCACCACCCCCGATAGGCCCGGCCGCCGCAAAGAGGCGATGTGGAATTCCCGGCCCGCGCATAAAAAATCCATAAAAATCAACATCTCCGCTCGCTGCGGGCAGGATGGGCGCGCTAGTCTCGGCCGGCATGGCCGAAGCCTCCTCCCGCCCCGACCCCGATGCGCTGCTGGCGCTCGCCGCGCGCGCGGAGCGCGGCCGGCTGAAGGTGTTCCTCGGCGCCGCCCCCGGCGTCGGCAAGACCTACGCGATGCTGGCCGCGGCGCGCCGGCTGCACGCGGCGGGCGGCGCGGTGCTGGTGGGGCTGGTCGAGACGCATGGCCGGGCCGAGACGGCGGCGCAGATCGGCCCGCTGGAACTGCTGCCGCGCCGGCGCATCGCCTACCGGGGCCAGGCGCTGGAGGAGTTCGACCTCGACGCCGCCCTCGCCCACCCCTCCGCCCGCCCGCCCGGCGTGCTGCTGCTGGACGAGCTGGCGCACGGCAACGCCCCCGGCAGCCGCCACCCCCGGCGCTGGCAGGATGTGGAGGAGCTGCGCGACGCCGGCATCGAGGTCTGGACGACGATGAACGTCCAGCACCTGGAGGGCCTCGCGGACGACGTGGCGCGCATCACCGGCATCCGCGTGCAGGAGACGGTGCCCGACCACGTGCTGGCCGGCGCCGACGCGGTGGAGCTGATCGACCTGCCCCCCGCCGAGCTGCTGGAGCGGCTGCGCCAGGGCAAGGTCTATGCCCCCGAGCAGGCGGCGCGGGCGCTGCGCGGCTTCTTCCGCGAAGGCAATCTGGCGGCGCTGCGGCAGATGGCGCTGCGCCGCACCGCCGAGCGCGTCGATGCCGATGTGACCGGCTACATGCGCGCCAACTCCATCGCCGGCCCCTGGCCGGCGGGCGAGCGGGTGCTGGCGCTGGTGGGGGGCGACGGCGCGGCGGAGGCGGTGGTGCGGCACGCCCGCCGCCTGGCCGACGCGCTGCGCGCGCCGCTGCTGGCGCTGCATGTGGAGGCGCCCTCCGGCGCCGGCCTCTCAGGCGCCGATCTGGACCCCGACCCGGCGCTGCGCCTCGCCGCACGCCTCGGCGCCGGGGTGGAGAGCACGGTGGCGCGTGACCTGCCCGCCGCCGTGCTGGCCCATGCCCGCGCCCGCAACGTGACGCATCTGGTGATGGGCCGCGGCCGCCCCGCCCTCTGGCGGCGGCTGACCGGCCGCAACCTGGCGGCGGCGCTGGCCCGCCGGGGCGGGGATTTCGCGCTGCACCTGGTGCCCGCCCCCGCCCTGGCCCTGGCCCCGGCCGCCGCCCCGCCGCCCCGCGCCCTGCCCGGCCTGCCGCGCGGCGCCGCCTGGGTGGCGGTGCCGGGGCTGGTGGGGCTCGCCACGCTGCTCGGCCTCTGGGCCGATGCCAGCGTGCCGGAGGGCGGCACCGGCATGATCTACCTCGCCGCCGTGGTGGCGCTGGCGGCGGGCTTCGGGCCGCTGCCGGCGGCGGCGGGCGCGCTGCTGGCCTTCCTGGCCTGGGATTTCCTGTTCCTGGAGCCGCGCCTCACCCTCTCCCTCTCCGGCGTGCAGGAGGTGACGGGGGCGGCGATCTTCGTCTGCGTGGCGCTGCTGCTGGCCGGCACCACGGGCGGGCTGGGCCGCTCGGCGGCGCGGGCGCGGGCGCGCCTGTTCGGCATGCGGCGGCTGGTGGAGCTCTCCCGCCGGCTGGCCGCCGCCGCCACCCCCGCCGATCTGCTGGCGGTGGTGGCGCAGGAGGCGGAGCGGCTGGCCGGCCGCCCCGCCTGCGTGCTGCTGGGGCTGGAGGGCGAGCCGGTGCCCCGCGCCGCCCGCCCGCTGGACGCCGAGCCGGACGCGGATTCGATGGCCGCCGCGCGCTGGGCGCTGGCGCATGACCGCCGCGCCGGCGCCGGCACCGACGCGCTGCCCGCCGCCGCCTGGCAGTTCCGCCCGCTGCGCACGCGGGAGGGCGCGCTCGGGCTGATCGGGCTGCGGATGGACCTGCCCGGCCTGCCGCCCCTCGAGGACGAGCGCGACCGCGCGCTGGACTCGCTGGCCGACCAGGCCGCCATCGCCCTGGAGCGCGACCGGCTGACACAGGACCAGGCGCGCCTCGCCGCGCAGGCCGAGACGGAGGCGCTGCGCTCCGCCCTGCTGGCCTCGATCGGGCACGACCTGCGCACGCCGCTCACCGCCATACGCGGCGCGCTGGAGACGCTGCGCCTCTCCGGCGCCGCCCTCTCCACCGCGGTGCGGGCGGACCTGCTGGAGACGGCGGAGGCGGAGACGGTGCGGCTCAACCGCTACCTCACCAACATCATCGACCTGGTGCGGCTGGAAAGCGGCCAGCTCCAGCCCCGGCGCGCGCCGGTGGACCTCGACGACGCGCTGCGCACCGCCACCGCCCGCGCCGCCCGCGCCAGCGGGCGGGAGATCGCGCTCAGCGTGCCGCCGGGCCTGCCCGAGCCGCGGCTGGATGCCGTGCTGCTCGACCAGGTGCTGGCCAACCTGCTGGACAACGCCCTGAAGTTCTCGCCCCCCGGCAGCCCGGTGCGGGTGGCGGCGCGGCGCGCGGGGCCCGAGCTGGTGCTCAGCGTGGAGGATGCGGGAAGCGGCATTCCGCCCGACCAGCTCGGGCAGGTCTTCGACCCCTTCTTCCGCATCCGCCGTGGCGATTCGGCGCCGGCCGGCACCGGGCTGGGCCTCGCCATCTGCCGCGGGCTGGTGCATGCCATGGGCGGGCGCATCACCGCGCAGAGCCCGGCGCGGGAGGCGCCAGGAGAGAACCCGGGAACCCGCATGTCGGTCCACCTGCCGCTATGAGCCAGCCGACGCGCATCCTGGTGGTGGATGACGAGCCGCAGATCCACCGCTTCCTCGGCCCCGCGCTGGGCGCCGCCGGCTATGCGCCGCTGCGGGCGGAGACGGCGCAGGAGGCGCTGCGCCTGGCCGCCACCGCCGCCCCCGCCCTGCTGCTGCTCGACCTCGGCCTGCCGGACATGGACGGGCAGGCGCTGATCCCGCGCCTGCGCGCCTTCTGCCCCGCCCCCATTCTGGTGGTCTCGGCGCGCGGGCAGGAGACGGAGAAGGTGGCGGCGCTCGACGCCGGCGCCGAGGACTATGTGGAGAAGCCCTTCTCCCTGGCCGAGCTGCTGGCGCGCATCCGCGTGGCGCTGCGGCGGGCCGAGGCGGCGGGCGCGGCGCAGGCCCCGGCGGCGGCGCGCATCGAGATCGGCCCGCTGGCCATCGACCTGGAGCGCCGCGTCGCCCGGCTGGGCGAGGACCCGCCGCTGCACCTGACGCCGCGCGAATGGGAGCTGCTCGTGGCCCTGGCGCGGGCGCGCGGGCGGGTGATGACGCAGCGCCAGCTGCTCGACGCCGTCTGGGGCCCGGCCCATGCCGAGGACGCGCAGTATCTGCGCGTCTATGTCGGGCACCTGCGGCAGAAGCTCGGCGCGGCGGCGGGGCTGCTGCGCACCGAGCCGGGGGTGGGCTACCGGCTGGAGGAGGGCTGAGCCTCAGCCGGCCCGCAGCGGCGCCGCCTTCGCCCCCAGCGCCGCGATCAGCGCCGCCGGCGCGCAGGCCAGCTGCAGGCCGCGCCGACCGCCATTCACCACGATCTCGGCCTGGTCCAGCGCGCTGGCGTCGAACACCGTGCGCAGCCGCTTCTTCTGGCCGAGCGGGCTGATACCGCCCACCACATAGCCGGTGGCGCGCTCGGCCCGGGCCGGCTCGGCCATCTCGGCGCGCTTGGCGCCGAGCGCCGTGGCCAGCGCCTTCAGGCTGAGGCGCGCATCGGAGGGGATGGCGGCACAGACCAGCTCGCCCGTGTCCAGCACCGCCACCAGCGTCTTGAACACGGCCGCCGGCGAAAGGCCGAGCGCGGCCGCCGCATGCAGCCCGATCGCCTCGGCGGCGGGGTCGTATTCGTATTCCAGCAGGCGGGCGCGCAGCCCGGCGGCCTCGGCGGCGCGGGTGGCGGGCGTGGCCTTCACGCTCATGGGTGCGTCTCCTTCCCCCGCCGCCGCGCGGCGGCGGGCGCTCCTGTCTCCGCGCGCGCCGCAAAGGCGTCAAGGCCGGGCGCGGGGCGTCGGGCTGGCGCGAAGCCGGCACCGGTGCCAAGAGCATCAGGGGATCACGAGCGGCGGCGGGGCGATGGCGGCGTATTCGACGGATGTGCTGGTGCTGGGCTCGGGCTCTGCGGGGCTGACGGCGGCCCTTACCGCGGCGCGGCGGGGGCTTTCCGTCACCGTGCTGGAGAAGACCGGCCGGCTGGGCGGAACCACGGCGATGTCGGGCGCCGGCACCTGGATTCCCGCCAGCCACCACGCCGCCGCCGCCGGCATCGAGGACAGCGCCGAGGAAGCTCTGGCCTATATCCGCGCCGCCGCGCCGGAAGGCTGGGCAGAGACGGAGGAGCCGCTGTGGCGCGCCTTCGTCGATGCCGCGCCGGAGATGCTGCGCTTCGTCGAGGCGCACACGCCGCTGCGCTTCGCCCTGACGCCGGAGCCGGACCCGCTGCGCACCCTGCCGGGCGCGAAGGCGCGGGGACGGATGATGTCCCCCCTGCCGCTCAGCCGCTGGCGGGCGGGGCGCTTCGCCTTCCGGATCCGCCGCTCCACCATCCCGGAGATCTTCACCTACCACGAGGCGGTGACGACCGACCTCTACCACAAGCCCTACCGCACCGCGCTGGAGCTGTGGCCGCGGCTGCTGTGGCGGCTGCTGACCAACACGCGCGGCAAGGGCACGGCGCTGGTGACGGGGCTGCTGCGCGGCTGCCTGGATGCCGGGGTGCGGGTGGCGCTGAACGCCCGCGCGGTGGAGCTGACGCTGGACGAGATGGGCGCCGTGACCGGCGCGGTGGTGGAGCGCGGCGGCCGGCGGGAGCCGTGGACGGCGCGGGCCGGCGTGGTGATCGCCACCGGCGGCTTCGAGTGGGATGCGGGGCTGATGGCGCGCCACTTCCCCGGCCCGCTCGACTATCGCGGCAGCCCCGGCGCGCATGACGGAGACGGGCAGCGCCTGGCCGAGGCCGCCGGGGCGGCGCTGGCGCATATGGACCAGGCGACCATCACCCCCTCCGTGCCGGTGCGCTACGAGGGCCGGCTGCTGGCCCAGCCGGTGCCCTTCCACACCGAGCCCTACGCCATGCTGGTCAACCGCCACGGCGTGCGCTTCGTCAACGAGCTGACCTTCAACATCGGCGAGGTGCTGGACCGGCGCGACCCGGCGACCGGCGAGCCCGTCCACCTGCCCGCCTGGGTGATCACCGATGCGCGGATGCCGGAGGAGGTGCCGCCGGTGCGCTGGGCGGCGAAGGCGGACCCCTCCTGGCTGCGGCAGGCGGAGAGCATCGGCGCCCTGGCCGGGCTGATCGGCGTGCCGCCGGAGGCGCTGGAGGCCAGCGTGGCACGCTTCAACGCCGCCGCCGAGGCGGGCGAGGACCAGGATTTCGGCCGCCCGGCGCGGGCCGATGCCGCCTCGGCCGGTGACAAGAGGCGGCGGGCGGGCATCAAGCCCATCCTGCGCGCGCCCTTCCTGGCCATGCCCTTCAGCCGCTCGATCCTCGGCACCAAGGGCGGCGCCCGCACCAATGCCCATGCCGAGGTGCTGCGACCGGATGGCAGCGTCATCCCCGGCCTCTTCGCCGCGGGGGTGGCGATGGCCAACCCGATCGGCACGCGCAATGTCGGCACCGGCACGACGATCGGCCCGAACATGGCCTGGGGCTACATCGCCGGGCAGCGCCTCGCCCGGCGCAACCAGCCGCCCGCGCCCCGCCTGTCCTGACGCGGCGGCTGGGGATGGTCCCCGCCGGACGGGCCGCCCCCGGATTCCCGGGATTGTGATGCCGCCGCCCCGGCTTCTTCCCGGTTGTTGAAGCTTGGCCGCTGGAAAGCCCCCCTGCCCCGTGCCGTCATGGCCGGGTGCGGCGGGCGCTGCCACGGCGGCCGGGCTGCCCCTCGGCGCCCGGCCTGGTTTCCCGGCAGGAAGGGCGCGGCCGGTGCCGCCGCGGCCCTTTCCCCATCGAGCGGAGTGTCCTCTTGCGAACCGAATGCCGCGTCCGGCCGTCCCTTCCCTCCCCGCGCCCGCAGGAGACACCGTGATGAGGGAAGCGCCCGCCGCCCCGACCATGCGGGCCGCCGTGCAGACCGGCCCCGGCCGGATGGAGATCCGCGCGGTGCCCCGCCCCGAGCCGGGCCCCGGCCAGGTGCGGCTGCGGCTGGAGGGTTGCGGCGTCTGCGCCTCCAACCTGACGCCCTGGTCCGGCCCCGAATGGATGCAGTTCCCTGGCGAGCCGGGCGGCCTGGGCCATGAGGGCTGGGGCGTGATCGACGCGGTGGGAGAGGGGGTGGGCGGCCTCGCCCCCGGCCAGCGCGTCGCCGCCCTGTCCTTCCGCAGCTACGCCGAGTACGACCTGGCCGAGGCGCGCCACGTGCTGCCGCTGCCGGAGGCCCTGGCGGGCCAGCCCTTCCTCGGCGAGCCGCTGGGCTGCGCCATGAACATCTTCCGCCGCGCCGGCATCGAGGCGGGGCAGACCGTCGCCATCATCGGCATCGGCTTCCTGGGCGCCATCCTGACACGGCTGGCGACGCAGGCGGGGGCACGGGTCATCGCCATCTCGCGCCGCGCCTACTCGCTGGACCTGGCGCGGCGCATGGGCGCGGCCGAGACCATCCCGCTGGAGGACCACCACGGCATCATCGCGCAGGTGAAGGCGCTGACGGAGGGCCGCTTCTGCGAGCGGGTGATCGAGGCCGTCGGCAAGCAGTGGCCGCTGGACCTGGCCGGCGAGCTGACGGCCGAGCGCGGCCGGCTGGTCGTCGCCGGCTACCACCAGGACGGGCCGCGGCAGGTCAACATGTGGCTGTGGAACTGGCGCGGCATCGACGTGATCAACGCGCATGAGCGGGACCCCGAGATCTACATGGCGGGCATGCGGGAGGCGCTGGAGGCGGTGGCATCGGGCCGGCTGGACCCGGCGCCGCTCTACACCCACCGCTTCCCGCTCGACCGCCTGGCCGAGGCGCTGGACGCCACGCGGGACAGGCCGGACGGCTTCCTCAAGGCCGTGGTGACCATGCCGGAGGGAACGGCGCCATGAGCCGCCCGCGCATCGGCTTCCTCGGCATCGGCTGGATCGGCCGGCACCGCATGCAGGCCATCGCGGAGACCGGCCTGGCCGAGATCGCCGCCATCGCCGACCCCAGCCCCGCCATGCTGGAGGAGGCCACGCGGCTGGCCCCCGGCGCCCGCCGCGCCGACGGGCTGGAGGAACTCCTGGCGCAGGAGCTCGACGGGCTGGTGATCGCCACCCCCAGCGCCCTGCACGCCGAGCAATCGGCCCAGGCCCTGCGGCGCGGCGTGGCGGTGTTCTGCCAGAAGCCGCTCGGCCGCACCGCGCCCGAGGTGCAGGCGGTGGTGGACGCCGCCAGGGCCGCCGACCGTCTGCTGGCGGTGGACCTGTCCTACCGCTTCACCGAAGGGATGCGGCGCATCCGCGAACTGGTGCAATCCGGCGAGCTCGGCCGCATCCACGCCGTCGATCTGGTGTTCCACAACGCCTATGGCCCGGACAAGCCCTGGTTCTACGACCCCGCCCAGTCGGGCGGCGGCTGCGTCATGGACCTGGGCGTGCATCTGGTGGACCTGGCGCTGTGGACGCTGGACTTCCCGGCGGTCGGGGCGGTGTCGGGCACGCTGTTCGCGGGCGGCGAGCGGCTCGGCGCGCGGCCCGGCCGGGTCGAGGACTACGCCACGGCGCAGATCGACCTGCGGGACGGCACGGCGCTGCGCCTGGCCTGCTCCTGGCGGCTGCAGGCCGGCTGCGACGCGATGATCTCGGCGGCCTTCTACGGCACCGAGGGCGGCGCGGCGCTGCGCAACGTCAATGGCTCCTTCTACGACTTCACCGCCGAGCGCTACCGCGGCACGGCGCGCGAGGTGCTGGCCGCGCCGCCCGACGCATGGGGCGGCCGCGCGGCGGCGGACTGGGCGCGCCGCCTGGCCGGGGGGGAGCGCTACGACCCGGCGGTGGAGCAGATCACCGACGTTGCGCGGGTGCTGGACGGCATCTACGGGCGGTAGGGGAGGAAGACCGGGGGCAGCCAGCCCCCGGCCCCGGGCCGGCGCTCAGCCGGCGTAGCGCCGCACCATGCTGGCGCAGAACTCGGCGAACTCCTCCTTCACCTGCGGCGGGCTGGTGTGGTGCGGCGCGATGCCGCGATGCTCCGGCGTGAAGCAGAAGGTGGCGGTCACCTGGAAGTCGCGCAGCGCCTCCATCTGCTGGTCGAACCAGGCCAGCGCGTCGGGGCGGAAGCTGTCGGCCCAGGACAGTCCGGTGCGCAGATGCGTCACGCCCAGGCGCTTCAGCCAGGTGACCGCATCGTCCAGCCGGTGATCCTGGTAGTGGAACCACTGGCAGATGCCGAGATGCGGCGTGTGCTTCTCGAACTCCTCCATCGCCAGCTTCGGCGTGCCGTCCTCGCGCAGCAGGCCCATGTGGAAGTGCCGGTAGTAGGAGGAGCCCTCGGCCTCGCGGTGGCGCGTGGTGGCCTCCCAATGGGTCGGCAGGTCGTACAGGCTGTACCAGTGGATGCGCGGCGCCTGCCCGATCAGCAGCTCCGCCGTGCGCTGCAGGCCCCAGAGCTGCACCTCCTCCGCGCCGAAGGTGGAGACGCCGACCTCCGACACCCAGACCGGCAGGTGCGTGACCGCCTGGATCTCCTTCAGCTTCGCCGGCCACTCATGGATCAGCCAGTTGTTCCAGTCGAGCGGGAAGCCGTGCACCGCGACCGCCTCCACCTCGTCCAGCACGCCGCGCTGCTGCATCTTCATGATGAACACCGGGTCGATCGGCGACATGCCGCCCAGCACGCGCGGCAGCGAGGAATGCTCGGCGCGGATGGCCTGACCGGCGAGCCGCGCCGTCTCGGCGAACATCACCCAATCCGGGTCGAGCTCCGGGTCCCAGTGGGACTTGTTGTTGGGCTCGTTCCAGATCATCACGGATTCAAGCATCAGCGCACGCCTCTTGCGGGGTAGACGGCGGCCGAGCCGTAAGGAAGCGCGGCGGGCCGACAGAGATAGATCTCACGGTCCGGATTCTGCAGGATCTCGAACCCGGCGTTGCGCAGCATGGCCTCGGCGCCGGCGCGGTTGGGGATCCACCAGTTGGTGACATCGCCGGCGTAGCGGTGCTCGATGAAGTGCAGCCTGGGCCAGCCGGGGCGGGCGAACTGCTCCTCCGCCGCGAAGGGATAGTCCTCCTGCGCCGGCTCCACCTCGCGCGGGCCGCGCTGCATGCTCTGGAACACCAGCAGGTTGCCCACCACGTGCTCGCGCAGCAGGTCCAGCGCCAGCAGCGGGTGCCGCAGGTGGTAGAGCACGCCCATGAACAGCACCACGTCGAAACGCTCGCCCAGCGCGCCGACATCGTAGACCGACAACTCTCGGTATTCGATGTCGAGGCCGAGCACGCGTGCCGCGAAGCGCGCCTGGTCCAGGTAGCGCGGATCGGAATCGACGCCGAGCACGCACGCGGCGCCGCGCCGTTTCATCTCGATGGAGAAGAAGCCGGCGTTGCAGCCGATGTCGAGCACCGACTTGCCGCTGAGATCCTGCGGCAGGGCGTGGCCGAAATACTGCCAGACGGATGCGGGATAGTCGCCGAGGGCATGCTCCGGCGCGGTCTGCACGCCGTGCAGGTTGAGGTTGTGGAACCAGGGGCCGAGCTTCGCGGCCTCTTCGCGGATCCTGTCAGGGGTCATGCCGCCTCCGTTCGGGGAAAGGGCTGCTCGTTCAGGCCCAGCACCTTGCCGCCACCCTCCCAGACAGCCAGCGTGCTGACCGAGGCGGGCGCGATGTCGAAGCGCTCATAGCCCTGCAACGGCAGCCCGAGGAAATGGCACAGCGCCGCCTTGATGACGTCGCCATGGCTGACGAGGGCGATGCGGCCCTCCGGGTGGCGCTGCCGCGCGGCGCCGATCCAGCCCAGCATGCGGCGCTGCACCGCCTGCATGGACTCGCCGCCCGGCGCCGCCGCCGCGTCGCGCGCGCTGTTCCAGTGATGCCAGCGCGGGTCGTCCTGCAACGTGTCGAAGCGGCGGCCCGTCCAGTCGCCGAAATCGATCTCGGCCAGCGCCTCCTCGGCCTGCGCGCACAGGCCCAGCGCCGCGCCGACCGGCGCGGCGGTCTCGCGGCAGCGCTGGACGGGGCTGGTGTGCAGCGCCACGATCGCCTCGCCGCGCAGCCGCGCCGCCAAGGCCGCGGCCTGCGCCCGCCCGGTGGCGCCCAGCGCGACCCCCGGCATGCGCCCGCACAACGTGTCCGCCACGCGGTCATGCGCGGCGTGGCGCAGCAGGAACAGCGTCAGCGCCATGCCGCGCGGTCAGTCCAGCCCCTGGATGAAGCGCAGCGTGCGCTCGCGCGCCTCATGGTCGGTGTACTGCTTGGGCGGCGACTTCATGAAGTAGCTGGAAGGCGCCGTCAGCGCGCCGGACAGGCCGCGGTCCAGCGCGATGCGCGCGCAACGCACCGCGTCGATCACGATGCCGGCGGAGTTGGGCGAATCCCACACCTCCAGCTTCAACTCCAGGCTCAGCGGCACGCCGCCGAAGGCGGTGCCCTCGAGCCGGATATGCGCCCATTTGCGGTCCTCCAGCCATGGCACGTAGTCGCTGGGGCCGACATGCACGTCATTGGCCGGCAGCGGCACGTCGAACTGGCTGGTGACGGCCTGGGTCTTGGAGATCTTCTTCGATTCCAGCCGCTCCCGCTCCAGCATGTTCTGGAAGTCGGAATTGCCGCCGAAATTCAACTGGTAGGTGCGGTCGAGCCGCACGCCGCGCTCGCGGAACAGGTTGGCGAGCACGCGGTGCACGATGGTGGCGCCGACCTGGCTCTTGATGTCGTCGCCGATGATCGGCAGGCCGCGCTCCTCGAAGCGCTTCTGCCAGCGCGCATCCGAGGCGATGAAGACGGGGATGCAGTTGACGAAGGCGCAGCCCGCCTCCAGCGCGCGCTCCGCGTACCATTCGCTGGCCTGCTGCGAGCCGACCGGCAGGTAGGACACGAGAACTTGCGTGCCGCTGCGGCGGATGATGTCGGTGACATCGGCGGCCGGCGCCTGCGATTCCTCGAAGGAGCCGCGCACGTAGCGGCCGAGGCCGTCCAGGGTCGGGCCGCGCTCCACCTTCACCCCGGTGGGGGCGGGCCTGGAAAAGAGGCGCGTGTTGTTGGGGGCGGCCAGCACCGCATCGGCGACATCGCGGCCCACCTTGGCGGCGTTGACGTCGAAGGCGCAGCTCACCTCCACGTCGCGCACATGGTAGCCGCCCAGATCGGCATGCATCAGCCCGGGGATCGGCTCGTTCACATCGGCGTCGCGGTAGTAGGAGAGCCCCTGCACGAAAGAGGAGGCGCAGTTGCCGACACCGACGATGCCGACACGAAGAGACCTGGATGCCGACACGAATCCTCCTTGCTTCAACGATGCCGCCCGCTTCCGGAGATGCTCCGGGCAGGCGTCCGGCCACGCCGCTCAGGCTAGAACGTCACAGCGCATGGTGGCCACAACTCCGCACCAGCTTCTTTGTTCCTTCGGCTGCATGACATCTTTGTGATCCTGCGGCGCAGGACGGAGGCGCGCTGCAACCCTTGTGGATAGAAGGGTTTGGGCCTCCAGTCAGGGCATTCCAAGCCTCATCATGGCGGCGACGGAATCGGGAACCTGGCCATAGCGGGGCGGTTCAGCTTCTACATCATCTTCTTTGTTCCTGCGGATGCGCGGAACGCTTCGTGGCCTCGACGCAGGGGGATTGCCAGAGTGCAAGAGACTGTTCTGATCACCGGCGGGGGTGGTTTCATCGGCTGCCATCTGGCGCGCCGCCTGCTGCGCCAGGGCTATCATGTGCGGGTGCTGGATAGCCTGATCGAGCAGGTGCACGGCGAGCGCAGCCGGCCCGACCTGCTGGAGCCGGACGCCGAGTTCCAGCATGGCGACGTGCGCGATCCGGACGCGGTGCGGCGGGCCCTGCGCGGTTCGGACCGCGTGGTGCATCTCGCGGCCGAGGTCGGCGTTGGCCAGAGCATGTATGCGGTGGACCGCTACGTCTCGGTGAACGATTTCGGCACCGCGGTGCTGTTCCAGCAGCTGATCGACGCGCCGGTGAAGCGCGTGGTGGTCGCCTCCTCCATGAGCATCTATGGCGAGGGGCTGTACGAGGACGCCGACGGCGTGCTGCACGAGGATGTGCGGCGCACGCCGCGCCGCGGCCCCGACGCCCCCTGGGACCCTCTGGACGCGCAGGGCCGCCCGCTGCGGCCGGTGCCGACGCCGGAAAGCAAGCGCCCGGCGCTGGCTTCGGTCTACGCCATCTCCAAGCACACGCAGGAATGCCTGACCCTGACGCTGGCGCCGGCCTACGGCATGGAAGGCGTGGCGCTGCGGCTGTGGAACGCCTACGGCCCCGGCCAGGCACTCTCCAACCCCTATACCGGCGTGCTGGCGATCTTCGCCTCCCGCCTGCACAACGACCAGCCGCCGGTGATCTTCGAGGATGGCCTGCAGCGGCGCGACTTCGTGCATGTCGAGGATGTGGCGCGCGCCTTCCACCTGGCGCTGGAGCGGCCGGAAGCCGCCAACCAGGTCTACAACGTCGCGAGCGGGCATGACCGCACCGTGACGGAGGTGGCGCAGGCGCTGGCGGCGGCGATGGGCAAGCCGCATCTGGCGCCCGAGATCACCGGCAAGACGCGCAGCGGCGACATCCGCCACAACATCGCCGACATCGGCAAGATCCAGAGGGAGCTGGGGTTCGGCGTGGACCGTGACTTCCAGGCCGATCTCGCGGAACTCGCCGAGTGGGTGGCGCGGCAGCAGGCGGAGGACCGGGTGCAGCAGGCGCGCAGCGAGCTCGAGACCCGGGGGCTGGTGGCGTGAGCGGGCCGGGTCCGCTCGCCGCGCCGGCGCTGCGGCCAGGGGAGCGGAGGAAGCCGGTGCTGGTCACCGGCGGCGCCGGCTTCATCGGCTCCAACCTGGCCGACCGCCTGCTGCGCGACGGGCATGAGGTGCTGGTGTTCGATGCGCTGGCCCGGCCCGGCGTCGCGGCCAACCTGGAATGGCTGCGACAGCAGCATGGCGCGCGGATGATCCCGGTGATCGCCGACCTGCGCGACGATGCCGCCGTGCAGGCGGCGGCGCAGGACGCGCAGGCGGTGTTCCACCTCGCCGCGCAGGTGGCGGTGACCACCAGCCTCGCCGACCCGCGCGAGGATTTCGACGTCAACCTGCGCGGCACCTTCACCCTGCTGGAGGCGCTGCGCCGGCGCGGCGAGGCGGTGCCGCTGGTCTTCGCCAGCACCAACAAGGTGTACGGCAACCTGCCCGACATCGCCCTGGAGCGGATCGGCGACGCGTATGTGCCGGCCGATCCGGCGATCCGCGCCACCGGCATCGGCGAGCAGCGCCCGCTCGACTTCCACACGCCCTATGGCTGCTCGAAGGGCGCGGCGGAGCAGTATGTGCTGGACTATGCCCGCTCCTTCGGCCTGCCCACCGCCGTGCTGCGCATGAGCTGCATCTATGGCGAGCGGCAGATGGGCACGGAGGACCAGGGCTGGGTGGCGCATTTCCTGATCCGCGCCCTGCGGCGGGAGCCGATCACCATCTTCGGCGATGGCTGCCAGGTGCGCGACCTGCTGCAGGTGCAGGATGCGGTGGACGCCTACATCGCTGCCTGGCGGCGGATCGGCCAGGTGCAGGGCCAGGCCTTCAACCTGGGCGGCGGCCCCGGCAACGCGGTCAGCCTGCGGCAGGTGATCGCCGTCATCGAGGCGGAGATCGGCCATCCGGTGGAGACCGTCTATGGCGACTGGCGCGCCGGCGACCAGCGCTACTATGTGTCCGACACGCGGCGGGTGCGGGAGCAGCTGGCGCTGGGCGAGCCGACGCCCTGGCAGCGCGGCATCGCCGCCCTGGCGCGCTGGCTGGACAGCCGGCAGGGCAGCACGGCGCTGGACGTGGTGGGCGCCGCGCCGTGAGGCTGGCTGCCCGGCCCCTCCACATCCTGGTGACCGCGGATGCCGTGGGCGGGGTCTGGTCCTACGCCATGGCCCTGTGCCGTGGCCTGCTGGCGCGCCGGATGCAGGTGACGCTGGCGGTGCTGGGCCCCGCGCCCGGCGCCGCGCAGCGGCTGGAAGCGGCGGCCCTCCCCGGGCTGCGCCTGCTCGAGACCGGGCTGCCGCTCGACTGGATGGCGCCCGACGCCGCGGCGGTGCAGGAGAGCGGGCGGCGGCTCGCGGCGCTGGTGCGGGAGAGCGGCGCGGGCCTGCTGCACCTCAACAGCCCAGCCCTCGCGGCCGGCAACCGCTTCCCCGTGCCGGTGCTGGCCTTCTGCCATTCCTGCCTGGCGAGCTGGTGGGCGGCGGTGAAGCCCGGGCCGCTGCCGGCCGCCTACGCCTGGCACCGCGACCTGCTGGCGCAGGGCTACCACGCGGCGGACCTTCTGGCGGCCCCCAGCGCGGCCTTCGCCACGGCGACCCAGGCGCTCTACGGCCTGCCGGAGCGGCCGCGGCTGGTCCACAACGGCATCCCTCCCTGGGCGGTGCCGCACTCCCCCGCCGCCCTGCCCTTCGCCTTCACCGCCGGGCGGCTGTGGGACGAGGGCAAGGACGTCGCCACGCTGGATGCGGCGGCGGCGGAGCTCCCCTTCCCCCTCCTCGCGGCCGGGCCGGTGGCAGGGCCGGGCGGTGCGCGTGTCGCGCTGCGCCACCTGCAGGGCCGGGGCAGCCTCGACCGCGCGGCGATGCAGGGCATCCTGGCGCAGCGCCCTCTCTTCGCCTCGGCGGCGCGCTACGAGCCCTTCGGCCTGGCGGTGCTGGAAGCGGCCCAGGCGGGCTGCCCGCTGGTGCTCTCCGACATCCCGACCTTCCGCGAGATCTGGGGCGGCGCCGCCGACTATGTGCCGCCCGGCGACGCGGCGGGCTTCGCGGCGGCGTTGCGGCGTCTCGCCGCCTCGCCCCGGCTGCGCCGCGCGCGGGGCCAGGCGGCGCGGCTGCGCGCCGCCCGCTACACCGCGGAGGCCATGGTCGCGGCGACGCTGGGCCTCTACCGCGCGCTCGTCCCCGCATCCCAGGCCATGGAGGCGCCGGCATGAAGATCGCCTATCTGACCCACTCCCTGCTGTCCTGCTGGAACCATGGCAACGCGCATTTCCTGCGCGGCGTGCTGCGCGAGCTGGTGCTGCATGGCCACGAGGTCTCCGTCTTCGAGCCGAAGGGCAATTGGAGCCTGGAGAATCTGCGCCGCGATGCCGGCGAGGCGGGGCTCGACGCATTCCGCGCCGCCTATCCGGAGCTCGCCTCGCAGAGCTACGGCGACGCGGCGGAGATCGAGGACGCGCTGGGCGAGGCCGGTCTGGTCATCGTCCATGAATGGAACGATCCGGCGGTGGTGGCGCGCATCGGCCGGCTGCGCGCGCGGGGCGGCCGCTTCCGCCTGCTGTTCCACGACACGCATCACCGCGCGGTCAGCGACCCTGAGGCGATCCGCGCCTTCGACCTCTCCGGCTATGACGGCGTGCTGGCCTTCGGCGAGACGCTGGCGGCCGTCTATCGCCGCTGGGGCTGGGGCGACCGCGTCTGGGTCTGGCACGAGGCGGCCGACCTGCGCCACTTCCACCCGCCCGCCGCCGAGGAGCGGCGCGAGGGCCTGGTGTGGATCGGCAACTGGGGCGATGGCGAGCGCAGCGCCGAGATCGAGGACTTCCTGCTGCGCCCGGCGCGCGAGGCGCGCCTGCCGCTCGACATCCACGGCGTGCGCTACCCGGAGGAGGCGCGGGCGCGGCTCGCGGAACATGGCGCCCGCTACCGTGGCTGGGTGCCGAATGCCCGCGCGCCGGAGGTGTTCGCGCGCCACCTCGCCACCGTGCATGTGCCGCGGCGCTACTACACGCGGCTGCTCCCCGGCATCCCGACCATCCGTGTCTTCGAGGCGCTGGCCTGCGGCATCCCGCTGCTGAGCGCCCCCTGGGAGGACAGCGAGACGCTGTTCCGCCCCGGCACGGACTACCTCGTCGCCCGCGACGGCGCGGAGATGCGGCGCCACATGGTGGCGATCCGGGAGGATGCGGCGCTGCGCGAATCCCTCGTGGCGCACGGGCTCGAGACCGTACGCGCCCGGCATGGCTGCGAGCACCGCATGCGCGAGCTGCTGGCCATCGCCGACACATTGATGACCTCACCCGAGACGAGGGGGCCCAAGATGATGGGAAACGCCGCATGAGGATCGCCTTCTACGGCTCCAGCCTGCTGTCCTCCTACTGGAACGGCGCGGCCACCTACTACCGCGGCATGCTGCACGAGCTGTCCCGCCATGGCCACGACATCACCTTCTACGAGCCCGACGCCTTCGACCGGCAGCAGCACCGCGACATCGAGCCGCCGGACTGGGCGCGCGTCGTGGTCTATCCGGCGACGGAGGATGCGCTGCGCAGCGTGGTGGCCGAGGCGCGGCAGGCCGATGTGGTGGTCAAGGCCAGCGGCGTCGGCGTGTTCGACAACGAGCTGATCGAGGGCGTCATGGAAGCCGCCCGCCCCGGCGCCATCCGCATCTTCTGGGACGTGGACGCGCCGGCGACCCTGGCCGAGATCACGCCGCAGCCGGACCACCCGCTGCGCCGCACCCTGCCGAAGCTGGATTTCGTGCTGACCTATGGCGGCGGCCCGCCGGTGGTCGCGGCCTATGAGGGGCTCGGCGCGCGGCGCTGCGTGCCGGTCTACAACGCGGTGGATCCCGCCACGCACCACCCGGTGCCGGCCGAGCCGCGCTTCAGGGCGGACCTCTCCTTCCTCGGCAACCGCCTGCCGGACCGCGAGGCGCGGGTGGAGGAGTTCTTCCTGCGCCCCGCCGCGCTGCTGCCGGAGCGCGCCTTCCTGATCGGCGGCAATGGCTGGGAGAGCAAGCCGATGAGCGGCAATGTGCGCCATCTCGGCCATGTCTACACGCGCGAGCACAACGCCTTCAACACCTCGCCGCTCGCGGTGCTGAACATCGCCCGCGACAGCATGGCGCAGACCGGCTGGTCGCCCGCCACCCGCGTCTTCGAGGCCACCGGCGCCGGCGCCTGCCTCATCACCGATGCCTGGGTCGGGCTCGACATGTTCCTGAAGGAGGGCGAGGAGGTGCTGGTGGCGCGCGACGGCCAGGATGTCGCCGACCATGTCGCGGCCCTGACGCCGGAGCGCAGCCAGGCCATCGGTGCGGCGGCGCGGCGCCGTGTCCTCGAATCCCACACCTATGCGCGCCGCGGCGCCGAGGTCGATGCGCTGCTGCGCGCGGCGCTCGCGCGGAAGGACGCCGCATGAGGCTGGTGGTGCTGGGGCTGACCCTGTCCTCCTCCTGGGGCAACGGGCACGCGACCACCTTCCGCGCCCTGCTGCGCGCCTTCGCGCAGCGCGGCCACGCGGTGCTGTTCCTGGAGCGCGACAAGCCCTGGTACGCCGCGCACCGCGACATGCCGGCGCCGGATTTCTGCCGCCTCGAACTCTACCAGGAGCTGGACGATCTGCGCCGCTGGCAGGGCGAGATCGCGGCCGCCGACGCGGTGATGGTCGGCTCCTACGTGCCGGACGGCGTCGCGGTCGGCCGCATGGCGCAGGAGATGGCCCAGGGGATGAAGGACGGCGTCTGCGCCTTCTACGACATCGACACGCCCGTCACCCTGGCCAAGCTGGAGAAGGGCGACGAGGAATACCTCTCGCCCGCGCTGATCCCCGGCTACGACCTGTATTGCTCCTTCACCGGCGGCCCGACGCTGGAGCTGCTGATGCGGCGCTACGACTCGCCGATGGCGCGGGCGCTGTACTGCTCGGTGGATGCGGCGGCCTACCGGCCGGTGGAGACGCCGCGGCGCTGGGATCTCAGCTATCTCGGCACCTACAGCCCCGACCGCCAGCCGGTGCTGGAGCGGCTGCTGCTGGAGCCGGCCCGCCGCGCGCCGCATCTGCGCTTCGCCGTGGCCGGGCCGCAATACCCGGCCGGCATCGATTGGCCGGCCAATGTGGAGCGGCTGGAGCACGTGCCGCCCAGCGCGCACCCCGCCTTCTACAGTGCCAGCCGCTACACGCTGAACGTCACCCGCGCCGACATGGTGCGGGCCGGCTTCAGCCCCAGCGTGCGGCTGTTCGAGGCCGCCGCCTGCCGCAGCCCGGTGATCTCCGACCGCTGGAGCGGCATCGAGGACGTGCTCTCCCCCGGCACCGAGATCCTGCTCGCCGATGGCGCGGAGGATGTCCTGCCGGTCCTGCTCGACCCTGACGACACGGCGCGCGACCGCCAGGCCGAGGCCGCGCGCCGCAGGATTCTCGCCGCCCATACGGCGGAGCACCGCGCCGCGCAGCTCGAGGCCCTGCTGCGCGGGGCGAGGCGAGACAGGACGACCCGCCACCAGGCCGATGAAAGAGAAAGCGCATGAGTGCATCCAAGCCACGGAATGTCCTGGTTGCCGGCGGGGCCGGCTTCCTCGGCTCGCATCTGTGCGATGCGCTGATCGCCCAGGGCGCGCATGTGTTCTGCGTGGACAACCTGCTCACCAGCTCGGGGGGCAATCTGCGCCACCTCCGGCGTTCGCCGCGCTTCACCTTCATCGAGGCCGACATCATCGACGCGCTGCCGGCCTCGGCGCTGCCGCGCCGGCTGGACCGCGTGTTCAACCTGGCCTGCGCCGCCTCGCCGCCGCACTACCAGGCGGACCCCGAGCACACCATGATGACCAACGTGCTGGGCACGCGGAACCTGCTGCGCCTGGCCGAGCGGCACGGCGCCCGCTTCCTGCAGGCCTCGACCAGCGAGGTCTACGGCGACCCGGAGGTGCACCCGCAGGTCGAAACCTATTCCGGCAACGTCAACTGCACCGGCCCCCGCGCCTGCTACGACGAGGGCAAGCGCGCCGCCGAGGCGCTGTGCTTCGACTTCGACCGCGCCCGCCGGGCGGAGGTGCGGCTGGTGCGCATCTTCAACACCTATGGCCCGCGCATGCTGCCCGATGACGGCCGCATCGTCTCCAACGTCATCACCCAGGCGCTGGCCGGCGCCGACATCACCATCTACGGCGACGGCAGCCAGACCCGCTCCTTCTGCTATGTCGATGACCTGGTGGACGGGCTGGTGCGGCTGATGGCGCATGACGGGCCGCAGCCCGGCCCGGTCAACCTCGGCAACCCCAACGAGCAGACGGTGCACAAGCTGGTGGAGGATGTCCTGGCGCTGACCGGGCACCGCTCGGCCGTCACCTACCACCCGCTGCCGCAGGACGACCCGCGCCGCCGCAAGCCGGACATCAGCCGGGCGCGGGAGGTGCTGGGCTGGGGCCCCAAAACACCCCTGGCCGACGGGTTGCGCGCGACGCTGGAATGGTTCCGCAAGGCGGAAGCGCCGGCCGGAGCGGTCAGAACGCTGACCCCCGCGGCGATGCCCCTGTCGGCGGCGGATTGAGACCGGGCCGGGGCTGCCCGCCACGCCGGGCGCGGCTCAGTGCCGCAGCCCCGGCGCCTCCTGGCCGGTCCGGGCCACGTATTCCGTGTAGCCGCCGCCATACTGGTGGATGCCCTCCGGCGTCAGCTCCAGCACCCGGTTGGACAGCGCCGCGAGGAAGTGCCGGTCGTGGGAGACGAACAGCATGGTGCCCTCGTACTGCGCGAGGGCTGCGATGAGCATTTCCTTGGTCGCCATGTCGAGATGGTTGGTCGGCTCGTCGAGCACCAGGAAGTTCGGCGGGTCGTAGAGCATCCGGGCCATCACCAGCCGCGCCTTCTCGCCGCCTGAGAGAACGCGGCACTTCTTCTCCACCTCGTCCCCCGGGAAGCCGAAGCAGCCGGCCAGGGCGCGCAATGAGCTTTGCGCCGCCAGCGGGAAGGCATCCTCCAGCGCCTGGAACACGGAGCGGTCGCCATCCAGCAGCTCCATGGCGTGCTGCGCGAAATAGCCCATCTTCACGCTGCCGCCGAGCGCCACGGTTCCCGCATCCGGCTCGGTCGTGCCGGCCACCAGCTTCAGCAGCGTGGACTTGCCGGCGCCGTTGGTGCCGAGCACGCAGCAGCGTTCCTTGCGGCGCACCAGGAAGTCCAGCCCCTCATAGATCACCCTGTCGCCGTAGCGCTTGTGCACGCCGCGCAGGTTGACCACGTCGTCGCCGCTGCGGGGCGCGGGCATGAAGTCGAAGGCCACCGTCTGCCGGCGCTTCGGCGGCTCGACGCGGTCGATCTTCTCCAGCTTCTTGACGCGGCTCTGCACCTGGGCGGCGTGCGAGGCGCGCGCCTTGAAGCGCTCGATGAACTTGATTTCCTTGGCCAGCATGGCCTGCTGGCGCTCGAACTGTGCCTGCTGCTGCTTCTCGTTCAGCGCCCGCTGCTGCTCGTAGAACTCGTAGCTGCCGGAATAGGAGGTCAGGGCGCCGCCCTCGATCTCGATGACCTTGTTGACGATGCGGTTCATGAAGGCGCGGTCGTGCGAGGTCATCAGCAGCGCGCCCTCGTAGCCGGCGAGGAACTGCTCCAGCCAGATCAGGCTTTCCAGGTCGAGGTGGTTGCTCGGCTCGTCCAGCAGCATGACGTCGGGGCGCATGAGCAGGATGCGGGCCAGCGCCACGCGCATCTTCCAGCCGCCGGAGAGCGCCCCCACATCGCCATCCATCATGGCCTGGCTGAAGCTGAGGCCGGCCAGCACCTCGCGCGCCTGGCCCTCCAGCGCATAGCCGCCCAGGCTCTCGAAGCGCGCCTGCACCTCGCCGAAGCGCTCGATGATGGCGTCCAGCGCGTCCATCTGCGCGGGGTCGGCCATGGCGGCTTCCAGCGCCGCCAGCTCGGCGGCCACGGCGCTGACATCGCCGGCGCCGTCCATCACCTCGGACACCGCGCTGCGGCCGGACATCTCCCCCACATCCTGGCTGAAGAAGCCAATGCTAACGCCGCGCTCGACCAGCACCAGCCCCTCATCCGGCGGCTCCTGCCCCGTGATCATGCGGAAAAGGGTGGTCTTGCCCGCGCCGTTGGGGCCCACGAGGCCGATCTTCTCGCCCTTCTGGAGGGCCGCGGAGGCCTCGATGAAGAGAAGCTGCTGGCCGTTCTGCTTGCTGATGTTGTCTAGACGGATCATGGGGCCCAGGGCTGAAAGCGGTTCAGACGCGCTTATGCCACGCCAGCCGCCGCCGAACACCTTCCAGGGCATGGAGACCGCCAGGCTGTGGCGGATGGAGCCAAAGGATGGCCGGCCGTACTCCCGGAGGCGACGCCAGAAGGCCGGCCGTTGGCCGGGCAAGCTCCCGGGGAGGTCTGGCCGAACCCGATAGCGGCGATCATCCCCACCCATGGCCATTCGGCCGCCCGCAGCGATGCGCACCGACGCGCCCTTACCTCACCTCGGCTGTCCGCCACGCCGCCTGCCGGTCAAGCTCGGGCTAAAGCGCCGCTCGATAGATACTGTGGAACGTACCCAGGTGATGGCAGCGGTTGACGTTCAGGCGGCGGCGGCCGCTGAGGCTTGGGCGCGGTGTCAGTTCCAGGGCAGGAGTTCGTCGAGCCTGGAGGTGGGGTAGTCGGCGATGCGGGCCAGCACGTCGACAAGCCAAGCACGCGGGTCGACATCGTTCAGTTTGGCTGTGGCGATGAGGGAGTACATGGCGGCCCGCTCGCTACCGCGATCGCTGCCCGCGAACAATCAGGCCTTTCGACCGAGGGCCACGCCATGGAGGGCGCGCTCGGCCACGTTGTTCGTCAGGCAGATCCGGCCTTCGCCAGGGAACTGGGTGAACGCGGCCCAGCGCTTGAGCGCATAGTCCAGTGCCTTGGCCAGGTCGTTGTGGCTCGATAGCCTGCCCCTGCTCTCCAACATCCAGGCACACGGGCTGGCAACAAGTGGGGCCACGACGCTCTGCCGGTGCTGCAGGCGGTCCTCCGCCGAGGACCTATTCACGGTCCGCTCGGCGTCAAACACCCGGTCGATCCACCGCACGGCCTCAGCGGCCAGCCGCGCACGGCCCACCTCAGCCAGTCCAGACACCTTGCGCCGGAAATGCGCCCAGCACGCCGCCTCCGTGATCGGCCCAGACTTGCGGCCGGGCAGGTACAGCTTGCCGAATCCGGCATCGGCGTCGGCCTGCAGGATCCCCGCGTAAGCAGTCAGATGCTGCTTGGGGCGTTCGGCGGCCAGATATGCCGCGGGTTCCGCCAGTCGATCCCCTCCAGCATGTAGGCCAACTGCGGCCGGAGATGGACACTACCCCGCCGGCTGGTGGCGGCCAGATGAAGCGTCCCCGCTCCAGCCGTTTGGACACCTCGAAATACCCGCTGCTGCACGGCCTTCGCGCGCAGAATGGTCGCCTCAGGCCGTGACGCGCCCCTGCTAATGGGGCCAGATGATCGGCTTGGGGCAGCCGGTGCACTCTTTGTTGGAGCTGTGGGGCTATGCGGGCGCAGCTCGGGTGCTGAGCCAGGCCAGGCGGGCAAAGTTGTACGCCAGGTTGGCGATGCCGATCTTCACCTGCGCCCGGGCCAGGCTGATGGTGCGGACGAACAGCGCCATGCGGTGCTTCTGCACAGCAAAGACATGCTCGATGCCAGAGCGGATCCGGGCGCGTGATGCATTGGCTTTCGCCTGCAGTTCGGAGAGTGGGCGCCGAGGCGGCCGGCGGAACAGGATGCGCTCGCTCAGCCCGCGCCGTTCCAGCACTTTCAGATTGCGCTTCGTGCGGTAGGCGGTGTCCGCCCAGACGCGGCTGGCCGTGTTCCCGGGATCGAGCAGGGCGGGAAAGCTACGGCTGTCGTGCTGGGCGGCATCGGTCACCGTCCAGCGGCGGATCAGCCCGTGCCGCCGGTCGATGCCGATATGGCTCTTGTAGCCGAAAATCGGCACCGCGATCTGAATGGCCTGGCGCTGTGTGCCTTCGGCTTTGGGCTTGGCTCTCCCGCGCTTGAGCGTCCAGCGGGCATCCCGGTCCTTTTGCGCCCGCTTGGCCTTCGACCAATACGCCGGTGTGCCGCCCTCCCGGATCGTGGCCTTCTCCTCCAGGGTGAGCTTCTGGCGCGGCGCGGCAATGATCGTGGCGTCGATGATCTGCCCGCCCATGGCGAGGAGGCCCTTGGCGGCCAGGACCTCGTCGAAGCGGCGGAACAGCCCTTCGATGGCACCCGCCTGCTTGAGCTGCTCGCGGTAGAGCCAGATCGTCTTGGCATCCGGCACCGCCTGGTGCAGGCCGAGACCCGCGAAGCGCATGAACGACAACCGGTCCCGCAGCTGAAATTCTGCTTGCTCATCCGAAAGGCTGTAGAGCGCCTGCGTAAGCGCTGTCTGTAGGCCCTACGCGGCGGCGCTTGACGTTTGCTCACCGGCGCTGGCCCAGCACCATGGCATGAGCTCGTCGATGCGACTGTTGGGCCAGCCGTTGACGAGCCGGGTCAGCAGGTCGGTGAAGTAGCGCTGCGGATCGACGCCGTTCAGCTTGCAGGTCTCCACC